>CAVWTB010000059.1:0-27668 GCA_963757845.1 uncultured Alphaproteobacteria bacterium | reverse complement strand
GCGTAGTAGCCGAACTGCTGAAGGCCGCTGAACACGCCGGGCCGTTCCCGTTCATCGCACGGGTGGCCTTCTCACGGGCACTGCATGGCGTTTCAGGCGCTGGTCCAATCCCGAAGGCGCCGGACAAGAACGCAGCCTGGAAGGCGAAACGGGCGGCGAGGAAACGATCAATAGCTGATTTCAGTGCTCCAAGACGACGAACAGCAATCCCAATCCCGCTAGCACGAAGACCGCCGCGGCCAACCTGATCCTTACACGACGCGTAACGTCACGATGCGCAACGTGCGACTTATGCCTAACGTGCGACTTAGCGGTCCATTCGTCGCTTGCCCGGTAACGCATGTTCCCCTCGGGTCGGAATCATCAAGAGTGGCCTGGTTGACGATTATTGCGCCGAGCTTCAGCTCAGCCAAAACGTGGCCAAGCCCAGAATGTTCCTCATAATTGCTCCGGAAAAAGCGGCCTGCTGCCGTTCTGGGGCCGATAAGACGTCGTCAGACCCGGAGCTGTATAACCAAAGCCGCGATCACAAGGACCGCGGCCTCCGGGGCGTACGTCCGGGTGGTCACCGCCCGGGCTTCAGGCGACTCGGTTATGATCGGAGGCAGCTTTGGGCCGGAGGCTCCTCCGCGCTCGGGGTTAGGGCCGGTGCGGAATTCGTCCCTCCGCCCGGCCCGACGAAGCGGCGGCCAGCGCGCTATTCCAACAAAAAGCACCACGCCATCGCTGACGTGGTGCCCTTGTTACGCTGGAAGGGGCGGTACCTACGCAACACTCCGCCCGCAAAGATCATGGCGCAAGTGAGTTAAGAACAACAAAAAAGGCACGCACGTGGCGAAAAGGAAGCACTTTCCGGCCACTACGCACTCAACGTGTCAGGTCATGTCTCCGCCATGGCGAGCAGGTCGTCGGCGATCAATTCTAGAATGGCCCCTGAGAAGTCGTAACCCATCACCTGGGCCGCCTTTGCCTTGGTTATGAGATCCGCTCTGCATGTCGCACGTGTTTGCGCTACTGCCCGTAGATGTCCGTAGCCCGCGAGGCGGCGCGGCCGCGGGCCCGCCCCGCCGCGCGGCACCCCCTCGGCTTTCGTTCAGCCTTGCGTCGCCTTGCGACGAACGCATTGATTATCTGGTCAGCTCTTGCGGGGGTCTCGGGGGACGGCAAAACGTAGCGGATCTCGATCGAACGATAGTTCTCCGCTTTAGTCTCTGAGGATGACGTTTGGACGGAGAACCTGGAGCACAAGCGGGCAGGCGCTGAGCGCTGGAAATAGCAAGTCCGGTCTCGTCCGGGTGGTCACCGCCCGGGCTCAAACGCCAGTATGACAGGTGCGTCAGACCGCTCCTGCAAGTTTCAATCGATTGTCCAAGCGCTACCGCCGGGATACACGTCTGCAGCCTGCCAGCCCTATCACGATCACAATTGCCGATCTGTAAGCCCATTTTTTTTGGTGCGGCCATGAGTATTGTAAACTATGCCCGCGTTGCTGCCCTTTTCTCGGCGTTCTTCGTACTGGCCAGTTTCGGATATTCTGACGACTTCTTTGTTGCTGCGATGTTCATCGTCGCTTTCGCGCTCTTTATTGCCGCAGTGGGCCTGCTTGTCTGGGTCGTCAACCGCTACGAGCGTGCCGCCTTCGTGGCTTCGCTTTCGCAAGCAGAACGCCTCGGCCTATGGGCCCACGAATCCCTCCACGGCTGGGGCTCGTGGCGCGATTTCAGCGAGATGATCAAGGTCGAGCGTAAATCTCGATTGAGCGGGCGCAGGTGAACTGGGATGCCGACTTCGCCGGCCTCCCGCCGATCGAACTGCCGGACGGCCGCAAGCTCGAGACACTGGCCGATTTGCGCGGCTACATCCTGGCGCTGCCAAAGCGAGAACGGCTCCGCTGGAACGACGCTGTGGCGGCTTTGCTGAAGACCGCTGAACACGGGCGGGCCGTATTGCTTCATCGCACGGGTGGCGTTCTCTCGGACTCTGCACGGCATGTCGGGCGTTGAACCCGCTCCGCCGGCAAAAGTGAAAAAACAGGACCGTTGGCGCGAGCGACGGAAGAAGCGATGAAACGGGACGACGACAACGGGCCGCACGGAACATCCAGCGCTGTCTGGGCGTTCAGCCTGCATGCCCGTCACCGTCACGATCTGGCTGATATTAGTCTGGTTCTGCGTTGGGTTCTTCGCCGGCCTAGGCTGGCATCTCGCCGCGTGGGTCATCGGACGAATTCAGATCGGGCCCGGTCGATTCTGGCGCCGCTGACGAAATGAGAACCGTCTGGATTTACACCGACACGTCGAAGCAAGTTGGCGACCCCGATACCTGCAGGTCTTCGACGGCGAGGAGTCTGCCAACGCCTGGTTCAAAGACCACGACCCCGCGGGCGTCGCCTTCGCTTACCCGCTGATCGGCGCCGCGCGCGCAGACTGACGTGTCTGCGGCTATTGCTTCGGACACAAGATAAGGGGGCAGCGAAGCGGCCTCCTCTTACTCACCAACTGACATGATTAGTTTGCATTAGGATTGTAATTGGAGGACCCATTTCGCGCGCCGAAGTAAACGCCCCCACTCCTCGAACCGGCTTCATAGTTGTACGATCCGCGAGGGACGTAGTGATCGCTGGCAACGGCCCCGCGAACAGGATTGCGTACGTTGCGCGCTTCCGCCGACGCCACCGACAGCGCGATCGCGCCCGCGATGCCGAGGACCGCGGCAAGTTTCCATGTGTTGCTGATCATTTTGTTCTCTCCTGATGTGCCCCGAGGTACCCCGCGCAACGCCGCATGTGCAGCGCCGCGGTACATGCCGGGAGGTTGTTCGACATGTCGCAATGTACAAGATGCACTGCGGAGAACACTGCTGTGAGCGCTTGGTGAGCGCCTTGCGAGCGCGGGGCCTTGATCCAACTCAATTCCCCGCTGAGCGAGCGCTGAAAGAGCCTAGAGGCCCTGATCTCTCCTCCGCTGTCGCCTGGCCGCTGAGCATGGCGGCCCGTTCCCGTTCATCGCGCGGGTGGCCTTTTCAAGGGCACTGCACGGCGTTTCAGGCGTTGGTCCGATACCGAAGCAGCCTGACAAGAACGCTGCCTGGAAGGCCAAACGAGCACGGAGAAAGCGAGGTTGACAGTCTGGATCTACGTCGACACATCAAAGCAGGTGGGCGACCCGGCTCACCTCAAGGTCTTTGCCAGTGAGGACCACGCTAACGCTTGGTTTGATGACCATGACCCGGAAGGCGTCGCCTTTGAGTATCGCGTCATCGGGGAACCCCGCATGATCCGGAGGCCAGTCCCAAATAAAAATGCCCCGCCTGAGTCAGGGGCGGGGCAAGGGCCGAGTAGTCCTACGACGAGAAGCGGAAACTTGGAGGAGACCGCTTTTCTTAAGCCTTGCAGGCGGCAACGACATTCATGTGACGAGTAGATGTCTGAAGGTATCGAGAAACCCGGAACGTAACGGCATGGCTGGTAGGCGCTGGAATTGGGGAACGCAGGTTGAGCCGGGCGACTTCTCGACGTTGCGCACGTCCGTGCGCCCCTGAGCACTGATTGTGACTGAAGCCCCGGTTCTCTTGGGACCGGGGCTTTCTTTGAACGTACCAACGCCGCGATCACAAGGACCCGCGGGGCTGATGATCGTTCGAGCGGTATCGAACCCCAGCGGCCCGCTTCAATGCGCGCTCGCCGACCCGGCCGCGATCGTCACCGGCTCGATGCCGCGGTGGATGACGTCCATCAGCGCAGCGATCGTTGCCGGTGCAAGTTCGATGCGAGCGACAACAACGCGCTCGAGCTGATCGACAGGAACAGTGCGCGGGTCCATATCCTCCGGACCGCGAAGGGTCGTGAACGTCAGGACGGCGCCGTCCTCAGACGGCTCAAGCGCGACGTCACCGTTCGCCCAGATCACCTGCACGTTGTTCGGATCGATGTACATCGCCGCCTCCTTCAGGCGGGCCGGCGGCGCGCCAGTTCTGCAGTGTGGATTGCCTGCAGCTCAACTGTTTGCCAGAGGAGCTGAATCATTCCACCGAGGCTGACATTCTTCACCCGGCCGTCGATCACGTCGTCAAGATCCGGCATTCCCCACAGCTTTTTGTTGGTCCGCCAGTAGGTAGCGTAGTGCTTCGGATCGAACATTTGCCGGTCGAGCGCATCGAACTTGGCGCGCACTTCCTTCGTGTAGCTATCCGGCTTCGCGTCGTCGAAATACGCATCGAACACGTAGTGAGTTTCGTGACACCGATAGCAACGCCGCGATCACGAGGACCATCGCGCAACTAGCGAAGAACCAAGCCAGAGCGGGCTCAAAGTTTAATCCGTCCGACAATCCATGCGGCAAGATGCCAGCCCAAGCCAGCGAAAAAGCCGACGCAAAACCAGACGAAAATCAGCCATATGGTCACGGTCAACGGCATGCAGACTGAACGCAGCGCTCGCGTTCGTAGTTCCGCAACGTGTTGCGCGATTTCCGAGGGCGGCAAACTTTTTGGAGCGAGCAACCGAGCGGGCCCCTCGCGGGAAGGATGGCGTTCTTCACGCTGCAGGTGGCGAATGCGGGTCATCGCCACGCGCGCGGCGCCGCAGCTCGTTGATTGTCAGAAATCTCAGACCAAGCTCTCGCGCCTTCGCCTTCACAGCCGCCTCGGTTCGCTTGAACATCGCCGCTGCTCGTGCCGCCGAGCCACCGCGGCTAGTTTGCTGCCGCAGCCGCTCGATATCCTCGGCGCTCCAGACGCCTCTGTTGGGTCGCAGTGCCATAGCGGGCCAAAATAAAGGAGAGTCTGCGACTTGCTCCCTAACCTAGGTTAGCGCGGCAGCCAGGAGGCGGAACCAACAAAAACCCCGCCATTCGCGGCGGGGATGAGTGGCGGTCATGGGTGTCGACCGCGTGTGTGTTGATCGGATTCTTACTCGAGCCAACACGTCGCGTCTGTTCAATTGTGCACCGTAGCAACCATAAGAAACGTGACGCGACCAACCTTCGCGCGTGTTGAATGCAATCACTCGCATCGGGTCGTTATACTGGCCAGTATAGACGTCTTGCCGACCCGGACGCCTGCAATTAAGGGGCGCTCAAAAATAATCTGGACGCGTCAGGCAAACCGCTGCGCGCCTTGTCAGTGAACCGCTGGGGTACATGTCGATCATGCCATCCGCCTTCAGCCGCTCGATGCCGGTCCCACAAAAATCGCGTTAGTTCCTGCGGCTCAAGGAACATCCGTTTTTCCGCCGCCGTTAGCGACGTGAAGTTGCCGCCCTGCGCGGCACACGTTCAGCGGAGAAGCACACTCATGAAAATCAACAGGCTGCTTGCCGCCTCCGGCCAACAGAACGCATCTCCATGCTCCGTTGCCTTGTAGCGTTGGCGCTTCTTCTTGCGCCGACATCGATTGCGCGTGCCGAAGTCTGTTTCGCCTCACACTATGGAGTTGGGGACGGCTATCACGGGCGCCGCACCGCCTCAGGCGAGCGGTTCAACACCTACGCGACCGATCCCTACACTGTTGCTCACCGGACGCTGCCCTTCGGCAGCATGGTGACGATCACCAACCTTGAGAACGGCCAATCGATTGTTGCGAAAGTCAACGACCGTGGTCCATTCGGTAGTCGCCGTTGCGTCGACCTCGGTCGCGCCGGCGCCAATGCCATCGGCATGCGCGACGTTGTGCGCGTCAGCGTCAATTATTGAGATTCGGCGGCTCGCGCCTTCCGCCAGTGTCACATGACCGTCGTTTCCGTTTGCGACGCTCACAAAGCATGGCCCGGACGACGTTTCAGCAACTCCTCGAAGCCGCTGAGCGGCGCATTAGCGAAGGCGAGCGGTCCATAACGCGGCAAGAGCAGCTCATCGCCAAGCTCGACAGCGCTGGCCGCAGCACCGAGATCGCAAAAATGGTCCTCGTGACACTGAGAAAGACTTAACGTCTCCACATTCGAGACCGAGAGAGCATCCTTCGGGGGCAGCAATCTGCGCAGCTCTTGTGATCGCGGCGTGGCCATTGCCCGAAAGAAGAAAGTAGCCATTTCCCGAAGGAAGAAAGCTCTGGCTAACGCCAGGGACTTTTTGGGAAACCCGCCGGGTTCTTGATCTTCAGCCAGCGTTTGGACCGGCCGGATTTGTAGGGGAGGTCTTTCCGCTTCGCCACGATCCCCTCGTGCCCCAGCTTGCACGCGGCCTTGAAGATGTCCGCGCCCGCGTTTGGTTTTCTGTTGCGCGCAGTTGAGCAAGCCAAGCTCGATTAGAATTCGACACTGAAGCGACATTGACCAGGTTGCAGATACTTCGGTCGCGTGCTTACTTTTATTCGGGTAGCGTGGATTTTTATCTGTGCAGGGTGTTGGATGCGAATTCTTTCGATTTTTTTGATGATTTTGTTTTCGAGCGATGCCGCGATAGCGCAGACCAGGACCGTCGTCGCGGGCAAGCCGTTCAAGCTTCATGAGGCTTATGCCACCAACCCCGATTGCAGTTCAGTGGGCGATGTCGTCATCCGCGTCGTTTCGCCGCCGAGCAGCGGACGCGTTTCTATCGCCCGAGGGCGTGTGTTTCCAAACTTCCCGCCGTCCAATGTGCGCAGCGACTGCAATCGGCGTCGGGTTCCAGGCACCATCGCCACCTATACCGCCCAGCGGGGGTATTCCGGGCCAGATTCAGTTTCGCTCGAAATCATCTATCCGACCGGGCTCCTACGGCAGACGAGCTACGACATCATGGTCCGCTGACATGATTAGAACGGCCCGTCCTCGATCCGCCGCGCCGATGCAGCTTGAGCGCATAGGCAAGCAATCAAGGGCGGGACACCACGCGTCCATTGCCATCATTTAACTCGACACAAGTGCGATCGCGCTCGAAAAGGCCGGTCGCGCGGTCGACCGCTGTGTTGCGTGATGACGGTCAACTGCGTCCACGCGACTGCCAGGAAAGGCCCGCACACCCGAAGCGGACCTGGGGGAAGCAGTGGCGGTGGGCAAGGACCCCGGTCTCCTAGGCACGCCGGGCCTTGTCGCTCCGTCTTGGGGTGCGGCGTTGGCGCATCAAGCCTTGGCCGAGTTATCGATCAGCCGCGGGTGCTGCATCGTTGTCTCTCGCAGCCGATCTTGCAGGTTTGGAAGTTATTCGCAAATCCGCTTGGCCAGGCGGTCCTCGCAGGTCTTTTGACAACTCGTGATGCAAGCTTCGGGGTTGCTCCCCTTCGCCTTAGGTTGCTGCGCTTGCGCTTGGCCGAGGCGTTGGGCCGATGCCGAAGGTGCTGGCCAAAAACGCGGCCGGACCAAGCGAGCGAAGAGGACGCGGATCTGAGGCGGCTCTAAGGAGCCTCTTGCTGGTGCGGTTGTGTTCGATCTCCGAGTTGCGAAAGCAGGGCGTCCAGCTCCTGCGAGCGCTCCGTTATTCGACCGACCAGCAACTCAACGACCGTCTCATGAAGCGCCCAGAGATCGTCCGACGATAAAGTCCCGATGTCATCGCTGTCCCGCATGATCGTTTTCCCCATCGCTAGTGAAACCGATTCTGCAGAAGAAGGTGGCAAAATCTGCGCTTTGTGTCGTTCACTTGGTGGTGGAAACTGCCGCAGCGCAAATACCGCCCACCGCAATGCGAAATTGTTCGCTGGTACAGACCAGCAAATCGCCGCAGCTAGCGCGAATTTCGGGTCGCCGAGCCCGCATGTTTCATGTTGCAGGTGCGAAAGAAACCTTCCTGAAACACGATTTTCGGTGCCAGAACACTGTCCTGAAAGATCCGTGGCCTCCACTGCGGCGGTAAATTGGGGTGCCGCAAATGAGTATCGAAACTTGGGATTCACCATCGCTTAGAAAACGTGCAAGCCAGTGCAGACAACTCGCTCAGCACATCAGAACCAAAAGCTATCGAGACAGCCTTCTGTCGATCGCCGCGTTCTACGACGCAACGGCTGCGCGTTTTGAAAGGACCGCGGTCGACAGAAAGCGGGCAACCAGTGCGAGGGCGGGGCGACGCACCCGGCGGCCATCGCGAACGGACTCGTCGACGATACAACGAAATTGGAGCTGAACTGGATCTACACCGACACATCGAAGCAAGTCGGCGATGCCGCTCACCGCTTTGCCGACTTCAGAGATAGCTGCGAACGGGTTGTTGAGGGGTTGCAGGGTCTTCTCCCCGCGCCGCCTCAACGTCTCGTCACGGCTCAATCACGATCTTCCCAAAAAAGGCGCGGCTCTCGAGCGCGGCCATCGCGTCGGCGGCCCGGGCGAGGGGAAATCGCTCAGCATGCAGTTCGGGCTTGAGCCTACCGGCGCGGATCAGCGCGAGCAGGGCATGCAGGTCCTCACGTTTCCATCCGTTGGAGCCGATGACGTTGAGCTCGAAAGTCCAGATGAAGCGGATGTCTTCCTTGGGATCATAGCCGGCCGTCGCACCGCAGGTGAGCAGGCGGCCGTCGGTGCGCAACACGCGCAGCGATCGCGTCCATGTCTCGCCGCCCGTAAAATTCACCACGACGTCGATGCCGCCCTGGTCACGCGGGCCGACGCGGGCGCGGCCGAACAAGGCCTGGCATTCCTTCACCCAATCGCCCTCCGTGTAGTTGATGCCGGCATCGGCGCCGAGCTCCTTCAGCCGGTTCAGCTTCGCGGTGCTGGAGGCGGCCGCGATCACGGTCGCGCCGCAGGCTTTCGCCAATTGCACGCAGCAGGAGCCGACCCCACCGGACGCGCCCAGAATCAGCACCTTTTCGCCCGGCTGCACGCGTCCACGTGTGATCATCATGCGATGCGCCGTGCCATACGCACAGGGGATTGCAGCGGCATCGGCAAATGAAAGTGCATCGTCGATCTTGACCAGCATATGCGCCGGCACGCGCACATATTCTGCGAAGCCGCCGTCGAACGCCTCGCCCATCAGGCCGCCGTCGACGCGGTCGATCGGGTCCACCATCACGCGGTCACCCGGTCGCAAAATCCTTCACCTCGGCGCCGACCTCGACCACTTCGCCGGCAAGATCGATGCCGATCACCAATGGCAGCGGCACCTTGATGCCCGGCATGCCGTTGCGCGTGAAGATGTCGTGATAGTTCAGCGTGCAGGCGCGTACGCGGAGCACCGCGTCTGCCGGACGGGGGCGAGGATCCGGATAGTGTGCTTCCAGAACGAACCGGTCGTTGCCGCCGTGGGCGGTGAGGACCATCGCCTTCATGGGTGCGCTCCCGTTGTTCGCGTCATGACAAGGTCCCGAAAATGTCGCGCAATGCGGTCTGCACGAGTTGCCGGTCGATCTTGCCGGGCCCATTCAGCGGCATCGCCGCCACGAAGTGGACCCGGCGCGGGTGGGCATAGGCCGGGCCGTTGGCGATGCAGAAATCCTTCAGCTCGTTCTCGGTCACCTCATGATCGCGCTTGCGAACGACCATCGCCACGGGGGCTTCGCCCTTGACGGCGTGCGGCAACGCGACGACGGAAACCTCCGCGACGGCCGGGTGCCGCATCAGCAGGTCTTCCACCTCGATCGGATAAACGTTCTCGCCGCCGCAGTTGAACATGTCGTCGACGCGGCCGCGGAAATAGAGGAAGCCGTCCGCATCGCGGTGAAACAAATCGCCGGTGCGCAGCCAGCCGTCGCTCAGACGCTCCGCGTTGACCTTTGGCAGATTGTGGTAGCCCGGCGTCACGCCGGGATTGCGGACCCAAAGCTCGCCGTTGCTTTGGTCTTCCTGGCCCGCCGCGCCGACCAGCTTCACTTCGCCTTCGGGCCAGGCCATGCCGGCGGACCCATGCGGAATGCGCCGCCCGTCAAGCGGCGATCCGACCATTACGGGCCCGCCCTCGGTCAGGCCATATGTCTCGACGACCGGCACCTTGAACGCGTCCTCGATCGCGTCCTGCAACTCCTTCGGCGTTGGCGCGGAGCCGACCGTCAGCGCCTCGAGGCTTGAGAAGTCGAGGTTCGCGATCAGGTCGCGCTCCTGCAGCAACAGCGTATAGACCGCCGGCACGGCACCGGCCTTGGTGCATTTATATGCCGAGAGCGCGTGCAGGAAACGCCGTGGCTCGAAGTTGGGAAGGATCACCGTGGAGCCACCGATCGCCAGCGTCGGCTTGATCGCGCCGGCCATCGCATTCTTGTGGTAGAGTGGGACCGCGACAAGCGTGCGTGCGTCCGGAGATGACGGCCAATATTTGAAGATGCAGCGCAGCCACCAGCACTGCCCGGCGTGGGTCAGGACGACGCCCTTCGGCCGCCCCGTCGAGCCCGAGGTGTAGGGCAGGAAGCACGTGTGGTCCGGCGCGAGCAGGGGCGGCTCGAAGTGGCCGCTCGCAGCCAACGCGCTCTCGTAGTCACGCCAACCGTCCGATACGCCGTGCAGCATCACCCGAACGGAACAGCCGAGCGCATCGATGATCGGTCTTGCATGGGGCGTCGCGGCTTCTTCGATGATCGCGCCGCTGCATCCCGCATCGCGAACCACATAGTCGAGGGCATCCGCGCCAAGCTTCGTGTTCAGCGGCACCGGCACGACGCCCGCGCGCATCGCGCCGAACATCGCCTCGATATATTCGAGACGGTTGGTGACGGAAATGGCGAGCCTGTCGCCGGGCCGCATGCCGGATGCGGTCAACGTCGCCGCGACGCGGTCGAGGCGCTCGTTCAGCGCACCGTAGGTCAGCGTCCGTTCGCCTTCACCCGAAAGATCGATCAGCGCGATCTTGTCCGGCGTGCGCCGTGCCGCGTCCATGCACCAGTAGCCGAGGTTGCCCAGCCGGGGATCGGACGAAGCGAGGTCGGTCTCGGTGGGCCTGGTCCATGATTGGATCGCTGACGTCGGCATGGCTGTCATTTCCTGGTGAGATAGACGCCCCGGCCGCTGGCGATCAGCGCGCCGGCCTCATCGAACACATGCGCCTCGGCGGTCGCCAGTGTGCCGCCGAGCTTGATCACGCGGGCACGCGCGGTGAGCGGTCCCGGCATCGCCGCCTTGTGGAAGTCGACGCGCATATCGACCGTCGGCACGCCCCGGCCGATCCTTGCCGCGATGGCATAGTCGGCAGCCAGATCGATCAAGGTCGCAAGGATACCGCCATGGGTGTAGCGGACGACCGGATCGGAAACGAACTCCTCGCGCCATGGCAGGCGCATGGTGATGCCGTCTTCATCAAGCGTCTCGAGGCGGACACCGAGCCAGGCGTGGAACGGTGAACCGCGCACGAGCTTGTCGAGAGCAAGGAAATCGATCGGTGCCGATCCGGGGGTGATTGCTGTCATGGTTGTTGCCCGTTCGATGCGATTGCCCCGAATGACGCCGCCCAAAGCCTTCGCGTATACTCGTGCTGCGGCCGGTCGAGCACGGCGTCGCGCGGGCCTTCCTCGACGATGCGGCCGGCTTGCATCACCGCGATGCGATCCGCCAATGCGCCGACGGCGGCGAGATCATGCGATATGAACAGGCATGCAAAGCGCCGCTCGGCCTGCAAGCGCCGGAACAGCTCCAGCACCTGCTTCTGGATCGTCATGTCGAGCGCGCTGATCGGCTCGTCGGCGACCACGAAGGAGGGATTGCGCACCAGCGCTCGTGCGATAGCGACCCGCTGGCGCTGGCCGCCGGACAGCTGGCCCGGCAGGCGTTCCGCATAGTCGGCGAGGCCCACCTCGGCGAGCATGGCGCGGGCGCGAACGTCGCGCTGCCGGCGCGCCCCTTCGCCGTGGGCATGCAGGGGTTCGGCGACGATGTCGAGGATCCGCTGGCGCGGATTGAGCGAGGCGTACGGATCCTGAAAGATCATTTGCGCCCGATCGCGCAAGGCGGCGATGCCCGCGCCGCGCCGCCTGGTCGCATCGACGCCCTCGAACAGGAGGGCGCCGCCATCGGGGTCGTAGAGCCTGAGCAACAGGCGTCCGAGTGTCGACTTGCCCGAGCCGCTGGCCCCCACCAGCGCGAGCGTTTCGCCCGCATGGATCGCCAGCGACACACCGTCCACGGCTTTGGTAATGCGTGCCCGGCGAAACAGGCTGCGGCCCGAACGGAAGCTGATGCTGACCTGACGTGCCTCGGCGACGCTTTGCTCGCGCGCGGCGCTCGCGCTGGTGCTGCGCTTCGGAACGGCATCGACCAGTGCGCGGGTGTAGCCGTCACGCGGGTTGGCCATGATATCGGCGATCGGACCCTCATCGACAATTCGGCCCTGATGCATGACGATTCCGCGCTGGGCGAAATGGGCGACCAGCGGAAGGTTGTGCGAAATGAGCAGCAGCGCCGCACCTTGCTCGCGCGTCAGCCGCGTCAGCAGGTTCAGCACGTCGAGCTGCACCAGCGAGTCGAGCGCCGTCGTGGGCTCGTCGGCGATGATCAGTTTTGGCTGGCAAAGCAACGCGATCGCGATGCAGACGCGCTGGCGCATGCCGCCGGAGAACTGATGTGGGTAGGCACGCAGGCCCGAAGCAGGATCGGGAATCGCAACCTGCGCCAGCGCGTCCTCGGCGCGCCGCATCGCCTCCCGGGCGCCGATCGGGCGATGGGCGCAGAGCATCTCCACCATCTGATCGCCGATGCGCATCACCGGGTTCAGCGAGGTCGTCGGGTCCTGGAAGATCATCGCGATCTCGGCCCCGCGAAGCCGCGCCATCGCCTCGACGTCAAGGGTGTCGACCCGCCGGCCCGCAAGCGTGATGCCGCGAGCGCTGCGCGTGGCGGACGGATCCAGCAAATCGAGGATGGCAAGCCCGGTCGCGCTCTTGCCGGACCCGGACTCGCCGATCAGGCCGAGCGTTTCGCCCGGCTGGATCTGGAACGAGATGCGATCGACCGCCCGCACCGGGCCGGCGCGCGTGCGGAACGACACCGACAGCTGATCGACCTTGAGCACGGGTTCGGTCATCCGAGGCCTCGCTCGGACGGACGCAGCACCTCGCGCACGCGATCGGACACGATCGTGATGCTGACGACCAGCAGCAGCAGCGCGATGCCCGGAAAGACCGTGATCCAGTAGCGGCCCGACATGATGAAGGGAAAGCCGTTGGCGATCAGCAGGCCCAGCGACGGCTGCGTGATCGGCACGCCAAGCCCCAGGAACGACAGCGTCGACTCCAGCGCTATCGCGCCGCCGACCTGCAGCGCGACGACGGCCAGAACCGGCGCAAGGCAATTTGGCAGCAGATGCACGAAGAGGATGCGCCGGAAGCCGTAGCCGCCGACATGCGCCGCTTCGATGTAGCTCTTGCCCATCTCGGCGAGCGCGACGCCGCGCACGGTGCGCGCATAATAGGACCACTGCGTGACGATGAGCGCGAAGATCGTCTTGTCGAGCCCGCGTCCGAGCATCGCCACGAGCACCAGGGCGATCAGGACCGCCGGAAAACTCAGCTGGATGTCCACAATGCGCATCAGCAGTGCGTCGATACGTCCACCGCAATAGGCCGAGACCAGCCCGATGATGACCCCGAAGGTGATGGCCACGGCCGCGCTCGTCACCGCCACGAGCAGGCTGATGCGCAGGCCGTAAAGGATCGCCGAGAAGATATCGCGCCCCTGGTCGTCGGTCCCGAACAGGTAATGCCTGCCGGACATCGCCTTGCCGCCCGGCGGCAGCAAGTTGTCGAACAGGTCGAACGAGGCGGGGTCGAACGGGTTCTGCGGCGCGATCAGCGGCGCCAGAGCCGCACCGATGAGGATGGTGGTCAGCGTTGCGATCGCTGCGCGGACCACCCATGGCCGCGCAATCTGCGCGACGATCGAGGTCTGGGCCGCGGCAGCCGCCGGGGCGTCGGGATGCACCGCCGTCATCGCTCGCTCCCGGCAAGGCGCACGCGCGGATCGAGCAGGGCGTAGAGCACATCGACGATGAAGTTCATCACGACATACAGCAGGACCGTGGCCATCAGATAGGCCACGATCACCGGCCGATCGAGCATGGTGATGCTTTCCAGCAGCAGGCGACCGACGCCGGGCCAAGCGAAGATCGTCTCGGTGACCACCGCAAACGCGAGCAGGCCGCCGAACTCGAGCGCAAACACCGTGACGACCGGAATGAGACTGTTGCGCAGGACGTGGTGCGTCGTCACCCGCCGCTCGCCCAAGCCCTTCGCGCGGGCGAAGCGCACGAAATCCAT
Source organism: uncultured Alphaproteobacteria bacterium (assembly GCA_963757845.1). GTDB lineage: Bacteria > Pseudomonadota > Alphaproteobacteria > Rhizobiales > Xanthobacteraceae > P52-10. Next base: position 13,586 of record CAVWTB010000059.1, on the reverse strand, counting down.
CGCGATGACTTCACGCGTGCTGGCATGGACGATGCGGATCAGCAGCGCGGTTTGAAAGATGGCGAGCGTGGTCGCCGGCAGCACGACGTACTTCCAGCCCGCGACCGTTGCGAGGCTGGTGGGAAAGCCGAGCACTGTCGTGACCGGCCCGCGGCCCGACGAGGGCAGCCAGCCGAGGCCGACGGCGAAGATAAGGATCAGCAGGATAGCCTTGCCGAAAGTGGGCACGCTGAAACCGATGGCGCTGAAGCCCAGCGCCAGGCGCGCCGCCAGGCTGCGCGGCCGAACCGCAGCGACGAGCCCGAGCGGCAAGCCAATGAGGCCCGACGCAAACAGCGCGACGAGCGCCAGTTCGAATGTTGCCGGAAAGCGCGCAGTGATCAGCGACACGGCCGGCACATCGTGCGCGAACGAACGCCCGACATCGCCGCTCAACAGGCCCTTGAGAAAGGTGAGGTATTGCAGGGCGAGCGGCTGGTCGAGGCCGAGCCGCGCAATCATCGCCTCGCGTTCGTCCTGCGTCGCCTCCGCTGCGATCAGCATATCGACCGGATTGCCGATGGCGTACACGGATACAAAGACGAGCAGCGACATGACGAACAGGACGAGGAGCGCTTGCAGCAACCGCGCGGTCAGAAATCTCATCATCGCTGCGTCCTCTGGCCGTGCGCCGGTCCGTCAAACGATGTCCGCAGGAAATCCCGCATCGCGTCCCATGAGCGCAGGGCAGCGTCGGCGTTCGCCCGGGGCGTGCCGCCTGCGCGCAACCACCAGCGCTGAACGGGATGGCAGATGACCCGCGCGCAGCTTTCCACCTGCAGCGGCAGGTTGAACAGATGACCGGCGCCCTGGTTGACGACGTGCCTGACCAGCTGCGGCGCATGGTGGCGCGCCAGGCGATCGGCGATCATCCGGCCTGCGAGCGTGGAAGGCCACAAGCCATCATCGGTGCCGGAGACGATCAGGATCGGGCAGGTTGCGCGCTCCAGCGCAAAGGCGAGTTGTTCGTTCGCAGGATCGCGCCACATCTGCTCGAAATACACTTCCATGGCGAACGGTTTTGCGCGCGTGGTCTGCGCTGGCGATGCGTCCTCGGGGAAGGGCGCGGAGCCCCAGGGCAGGGGCTCGCCCCGCAGCGTGTAAAGTGCAGCGGCGCCATCGGCGGAACGACCGCTCGTCGCCATCGGGCTCGGCACCCACAGCACGAGCGCACCGACCAGGTCGGGGAAATGAATCGCCGTCAGAGCCGCTGCTTCCGACCCCTTCGAGATCCCGCGCAAGGCGATCCGCTCGTGTCCCAGCCGCTTGCGCAGCCAGCGGATGCCGCTTGCCACATGCTCCAGCGGCAGCATCGCCATATGCGGGGTGAGGTCCGCATGGCCAAACAGCCCCAGCGCCAGCACGTCGAAGCCGTCCTTGGCGAGCAGCGCGGCTGCCTTGGCGTCGAGGCCGCCACTTGAGCCCGGCATCGTCACCACGCCGATACGGTGCGAAGGCGCCGAGGCCGGGAAAAACAGTCCGCGCGCGCCGTCCGGCGTCGCCAGCGTTTCAGGCTGCGTTCCCGGCGCGTGCTGGTGGCGCCGCTGGACGAAGGTCCAGGCGGACGTCTGGGCCGCGCGGACGCGGATCGCGAGGTCGACAGGTTTCATGTCGGGCAGGTACGGCCGCGATCCCGTGGTCGGGTCGGTGCGTACATCACGCCAGTAGGCCCTTGTGTCCGCGGGCCTCAGGAACGGCAGAACGTCTGCAGGAATAAGGTGCAGGCGGGCCTGAGCATCGGTTACGGCGCGCCGTTCCGTCTGCCATCGGCGCCCGGCGCGATCGGTCAACGCGATCGTTGCGTGGCAGATGGTGTTTGCGACATCTGTCGGAAGGAGCCAGGGCGTCCGGTCGTGCCAGATCGTGTCGGGAAGAGCATGCGTCCTTGCTTCTGAAGCAATGGCGAGCCGAGGCTGCGCGCGCGGCGTCATGCTGCGCTCCTGCCACTCACCTGCACGACCGGCTGGAAGACGGTGTCGAGGTCGAGCGGGTAGCTCGGACGCGTCAACCGCGTCCAGGCGAACTGCGCAAGATTGGGTGAAGTGATGCCGGGCGTATCCACCTCCAGCACCTGTTCGCCGCTTGCGAACTCGTCGAAGCCGGCGCGGAAGTGTCCGCGCGATTTCACCACGATGGATCGCGCGGCCGCCAGATCGACGCCGAAGATTTCAAAGCACATCGGATCATTCGGCGAGAAGCGGTTGGAGGTCACCGCGACAAGTCCGCCGCCGACCGCCAGCAATGCCGATGAACCGAGATGGATCGGCGAGCCCGCGAGCATGCCGCGCCGGCCGACGGTGTCGCCGTTGCTGAGTGCTACAACCCGCGCGTCGCGCGGGCAGAGTGCTTTGTCGCCGAAGGGTGCCGTCTCCATCGTGACGCGTCCGCCCGGTCCCGCCGTTCGTGCGCGATCGACCAGGGCCGGATCATGCAGAAGACCGAAGACGAAGCCTGTCGCTCCCGCCTCGAGCAGTGCGTGCAGCAAGCCCGTGGACGTCCCCGGCGCGCCTCCGCCCGGATTGTCGCCGAGATCGGCAAGCAGCGGCGCCGGGAGGCTTGAATCGGCGCCGCTGGCACGCGCGGCTTCGGCTGCGGCCGCAACCGGCGTCAGCCGGATTTGGTAGCGATGCCGTTCGGCCCAGGCTTTTTCCGCGAGGTCGAGAGCAATGCTGCGCGCCAGGGCCGGGTCATGGTCGGCGCCGACGATGATGGCGATGCCGTTGTCGGCGGTATCGGAGTGCGGAAAACTTCCCATCACCGATATCGTCTTCACCGAGCCGCCCAGGCGGCCGAGCGCCGCGGCCATCAGATCGGCGAAAGCGCCGCTATCGGGTGCGGTCAGCATCGTCAGTGTCGGCGGCACGATCGGAATGCGCACGAGCGCGTTGGCGAGCCGCTCACCCCGCCACCATGCCGCCATGCGTTCGGCGGCATCCGCGCCGCGTGCGGCAAGGTCGACGTGCGGGTTTGTGCGATAACCGATGAAGGCATCCACGTTGTCCACCATGCGCGGCGAGACGTTGGCGTGCAGATCGAACGTTGCGACGAGCGGCACACCAGGTCCGATGGCCGCGCGCACCGCGGCCAGCAGCGCGCCATCCGGGTCGTCGTCGCTTTCAGTCAGCGCTGCGCCGTGCATGATGCCGTAAACACCGTCGAGCGGACCGGCGCAGGCAAGGCGCCGCAGGATGTCGGCGCGCAACTCGCTGAAGAAGCCGTCGTCCACCGGCCCTTTCGGGTGTGAAGCCGCATAGACAAGAGGGACCGGCGTCCAGGCCGCGAGCGTATCCATCCGTTCGCAGAAGCCGGTGATTTCGCCTGCGACCTGCGGCGGGTCCGCCCGCATCGCGGCGACGAGATCGTCGCCACGAAACAGAAACTCGGCCGCAAAATCAGTCTCCGTCGCAGGCTCGCCAAAGCGGTTGCACTCGATGGAGAACGAGAGGAGGCCGATGCGCCGCGTCATCGCAAACATCCGATATCTGCGGCGCGACGTGGCTTCATTCGCTCGTCCTCGCACTTTGTCGCGCGCCCAACTCGGCGAGCACCTCCGCCGTGTGCTCGCCAAGCATCGGCGCGCCGCGGTACGGTCCGGTGGCCGCGTCGGAAAACTTGATCGGGCATCCGAGCGTCTCCACGGTGCCGAGCGCGCTGTGCTCCACCGGCACGACCATCCGCCGTGCGGTCATCTGCGGATGGCGCAGCGCCTCGGCGATGTTCAGCACCGGCGCGGTGGGCACCTGGTGCGCCTCCAGCCGCGATATCCAGTCTGCGCGCGTGCGCGTCCGGAACAACGGGCTCACCGCCGCCACGAGATCATCGAGATGGCGCATCCGCGCCGGGTTGTCGGCGAAGCGCGGATCGTCCGCCAGTTCGGGGGTTTCGAGCGCCTGCACCAGCCGCAACCAGTTGGCCTGGTTGGCCGCGCCCACCGTGATCCAGCCATCGGCCGTCTCGAACGCCTGGTAGGGCGCATCGAGAGGGTGGGCCGAACCCATCGGCCCGGCGATCCGGCCGTCGGCGAAAAACATGGCCGACTGCCAGAATGTCAGGATACTCGCCGCCTCCATCAGCGAGGTATCGACCATCTGTCCTCTGCCGGTTCGCGTGCGCATGCTGACCGCGGCCAATATGCCGACCGTCGCGAGAAGGCCGGCGGTGATATCGGCCACCGGCGAACCGGTCTTCACCGGCGGGCGGCCCGCGCCTTCGCCGGTAAAGCTCATGAGCCCGCTCATGGCCTGAGCCATCAGGTCGTAGCCGCCCTTGTCGGACAAGGGCCCGGTCCGGCCGAAGCCTGATACGGCGCAGTAAATCAGCCGTGGATTGCGAACGCGCAGAGCGTCATAGCCAAGCCCAAGCTTGTCGAGCGCGCCGGCTCGGAAGTTCTCGATCAGGATGTCGGCGCCATCGACCAGCGCCAGGAAATCGGCGCGGCCCGCGTCGCTCTTGAGATCCAGCACGATCCCGCGCTTGTTGCGGTTCACCATCAGGAACGCGGCGGACTCGGCGCCAATCCAGGGCGGGGCCATCTTGCGGCTATCGTCGCCGTGCGGGCCCTTCTCGATCTTGATCACATCTGCGCCGAGATCAGCCAGCATCATTGCGCAGACCGGCCCCGCCATGACGTGGGTGAGATCGATCACGCGCAGGCCCGTCAGCGGACCTTCAGAAACCGGGTTCATCAACTGCCTGTGAAAACGGGGTTGGTCTTTGCGAGGAACGCCGTGTAGCCGATGCGATAGTCGTTCGTGCCGAACAGCGCGAGGGGCTCGTCCCTCTCGAGATCCGTAAACGCTGCTTCAAGCGCGAGGCGACGCGCCATCCGCTTGTGCATTCGGGCGACGAGCGGGGCGCCTTCGCAGATGCGGGCGATCGCCGCATCAAGCTCGGCCTGAAACATCATGTCCGGGAAAATGCGGTTGACCAGCCCCTTGCCGCGGGCTTCCTCCGCATCAAGGATGCGGCCTTCCAGCAACAGTTCCAGCGCGGTCGACGGACCGACAAGCCGGATCAGGGCGGCCATCTCCGGTGCGTCGACAGAAAGGCCGAGCCGTTTGACCGGGATTCCGAAGCGCGCGGACGCGTTCGCGTAGCGCAGATCGCAATGGGTAGCGATCTCGACGCCGCCACCGACGCAAATGCCTTCGATCGCAGCGACGACCGGGTGGCGGCAGTCCGTGATCGCGGCCATGCAGGCGTTGATCCTGGCTCCATAGGTGCGCGCTGCCCCCACCGAACCACGCGTGGCCTCGAACTCGGCGATGTCGGCGCCGGCCGAGAATGCGCGGCCGCCCGCGCCGCGGATGATAACGCAACGCAGCCGGTCGTCTGCCGACAACGTGCGAATGGTGCCGGCGAGGTCGTCCCACATCGCCGCCGATAGCGGATTGTGCTTGTCCGGGCGATCCAGCCAGAGCGTGGCATGCAGAGTGGATCGCTCGACACGAATGCCCGTCGTCATCCTGCCTCGCGCATGCTGGCCGACGCGCCCTGTGCAAGGGACGGCTCGACGACTTTCCAGATGTCCAGCACGTGGCGGGTCATGAGCGGCCTGAGGGCCGCAGCGTCGCGCGCCAGGAGATATGTCAGGATCGCCTCGTGGTCGGTGATGGAGGATTGCCAATCGCGCTCGGTCCGGTTGCTGAGGAAGCGGATGCGGCGCAGCGTCTGACTTAAACGCCGATGGCTTTCGACCAGCGCGAGATTGCCGGACAGGGCGACGATCCCGTCATGGATCTGTTGATTGAGCTTGAAGTAGCGAGACATGTCGCCGGCGCGGTGGGCGATCAGCATCGCCTCATGCAGCTGAGCGATCTCGCGGATGCCGTCCGCCGAACCGTGCCGGCAGGCGAGCGCGCTGGCGAAGCCCTCGAGCTCCGCCAGCAGCTCCAGCATCTGTCGCGCCTCCTCGGCGGCGAGCGTGCGCACTGCAAAACCGCGGTGCGGCAGATGCTCGACGAGTCCATCGAGGACCAGCAGCTTCAGCGCCTCGCGGATCGGTGTGCGCGATACGCCGAGCGATGCGCAAAGCTCCATCTCCGGCAGGACGATGCCGGAAGACAGCTCGCCCTCCGCGATCATGTCGCGAAGCCGGTCCGCAACCACTTCGTGCAGCGGCCTTCGATCAATTCGGTTCATGCTGATGAAAATCCCTTTAGCGTGCGATGTGCACTTCGTGCGCGTGCAGGTGCTCGCGCGGATTGGTGTCGTAGGCGAGGCCCTTTCGCGCGCCGAGCATGCCGACCTGTACGTGCAGGGGGATCAGCGGAACGTCCGCCATGATCATGCGCATCGCCTCCTGCTGCAGTTTCTCCCGCTCCGCCGTGTCGAACGTGCCCTGCGCCTTGCGGATGAGCGCATCGGCGGCCGGGTTCGAGTAGCGGTTCTGGTTCTGCGCGCCGAGGTTGCGGCTGCGGTCGACGGTGTGGAGCTGCCCCTGCAGCACATCCATCGAATTGCCCGAGGCGTTGCCCCAACTCATCATGAAGGCGGCGTAGGCGGGACCGTCCGGCTTCATGATTTCGCCGATATAGACTTGCCAGGGAAGCGTCTCGACGGTGGTGGCGATGCCGGCGCGCCCGAGCATGGTGGCGATGCCTTGCGCAAGGCTCGGCGCGTTCTGCGCGGCCTCCGGCGCTGCGTGGACGACCAGCTTGAATCCATCCGGATATCCTGCCTCGCGCAGCAACGCGCGCGGGTCAGGCGCAGGATTGGGCCGCACCGCAAGTCCGGGCAGATGGCCAAACGTTTCCTTGCTGGCCAGTTGCCCGACGGGAATGGCGGCGCGCAGCATGATGCGCTCGGTCAGCACCTCGGGCTGAATCGCCGCCGCGATCGCCTTGCGGACGCGGATATCGAGCAACGGGTTGGACGGCAGCGGCTTGCCATCGACACTCGTCGCATGCGGGGTTGTCTTGTTGGCGAGATCGAAATTCATGAAGACGACGCGGAAGGACGGCCCGGTCCAGATCTGGAGATTCGGATGCCGGGTGATCGCGTCGCGATCCTGCGCGAGCACATTGGTTGCGATGTCGATCTCGCCGGCGATCAGCGCGGCTATGCGCGTCGCATCGTTCGGGATGAAGCGGATGGTCGCGTTCGTCCAGTCCGGCGCGCCGCCCCAATACTCGTCGTTGCGCACCAGATTGAGCGACTGCGTACGCGTGTAGGAGCCGAATTTGAACGGGCCGGTGCCGATCGCGGCCGCGCCGCTGTTGAAGTCTGCAGTGCTGGCCTTCTCGAATTTTGCCGCGATGATCGACACCACGGCGAGCGAGGTGGCGAATGTCGGCAGCGGCTCCTTCGTGTGAAACACGATGGTCAGCGGATCGCGGATTTCGACGCGGTCGATATTGCGGATGTAGGGGTTGAACGGGCCGGTGTTGTTGTTGGCCGTGGGAATGCGCCGGATCGATGCCGCCACATCGTCTGCGGTAAACGGCGTGCCGTCGTGAAATTTCACGCCGGACCGCAGCTTGAAGACCCATGACGTCTCGCCCTCCCGGTCCCAGCTGAGCGCCAGCGCCGGCTGCAGGCCTCCGTTCGGCGCGTAGTCCACGAGCCGATCGAAGATGTGCCGATTGGTGGCATGCGCGTTGGGGCCGTTCTGGAAATGCGGATCGATGGCGAACGGCTCGCCTTTGAACCCGATCGTCAGCGGCCGGGCCGACAACGGAGCGGGCGACAGCAACGCCAGCCCGAGGCAGATCAGCGCAAGATGACGAAACGTCGGCATGGTTGATCTCTGGCTTCAGGCTTTGAGGGTTTCCTTGCCAGCCGCCGCGACAACCGGTTCGAGGGGAAGGCGTTGCGCGATGCCGACGATCCGCTCGATGGCAGCGCCAAATTGGAACAGGCGCCGCTCGCTGCGCGGCGGACCGACGATCTGGATCCCGACCGGAAGGCCATCATTCGTGAGTCCGGCCGGGATGGAGAGCGAGGGGCACCACGACAAGGTGATCGTGTAGGCGAGCACCGAGTCGTGCACCCAGTGCACACCTTCGGTGGTCGAACGCCTGCCGCGTCCGGCGGATCCGATCGGGGCAGGGGGAAGCGGGTTCGCCGGGATGATCAGGCAGTCGGCACGGCGAAACAGCCGGCGCATGTCGTCGATCAGCCGCTGTTGCCGCGTCTGCGCCGCGAGCATTCGCTCGATCGTCAGCGATTGCGCGTCCAGCCATGTCTTTGCGGCAAGGTCGGCCATATGCGGCCGCTGCAGTTCGAACTCGGCGGCAGTGGTACGGCGGCGGGTCCAGGCAAGGCGCAGGTCGTAGGCGGCGTCCGCAATCCCGTCGCACGGGGGCCCGTCCTCGATCACTTCGACGCCTTCTTCTTCGAGGCGCCGCGCAATATCGGCCAGGATCGATCTCACCGCCGCGTCGACAACCGCCACGCCGAGGTCGGCCGAGATTGCCGCGCGCGTCGGCAGCATCGGAGCAAGCGCGCCTGACAGATAGCCCGCGCTATCGGCAGGCATCGACAGTGGATCCTCCGGACTGGCGCCCGCCATCGCGTCGAGAAAAAGCGCACAATCGGCGACGTTGCGCGCCATCGGACCGTCGAGGCTCTGGTCTTCGACCGGGTAGCGCCGTGTATCGATGCCGCCGTGTGCCACCAGGCCAGGCGTTGGCCTCAGACCCACGACGCCGCAATTGCCCGCTGGTCCGCGGATGCTGCCGCCGAGATCGGTGCCGTGCGCAAGCCACGCCGCACCGCAGGCGAGCGCTGCCGCAGCTCCACCTGACGACCCACCGGTGCTGTGGCCGGTATTCCACGGATTGAGGGTGGTCCCGAAAAGCGGGTTGGTCGTGTCGTAGCCCAGGCCCATGTAGGGCACATTGGACTTGGCCAGGACGATGCCGCCGTTGCGTTCGAGACGCTCGACGCAAAGGTCGCTGCGCGGAGCCGGAGTGTTCGCACGTCGAGGATCGCCGAGGGTGGTTGGCAACCCGACGACCTCGGTCATGTCCTTGATGATGATCGGAAGGCCCGCGAGCTGCGCGGACGTTGGAGCGGTCGTCCTGCTCCCTTGATCGAATGCGCTTGCCTCGTCGAGGGCTTGCTCGAAGCGGTTGGTCGCAATGGCGTTGACGGTCTTCTGCGTCTGCTCGATCCGCGCGATGGCAGCAGCGGCCGCCTCTCGCGCGCTCACGTGTCGGGCCCGCAGGGCGACGCACCAAATCATGCGCGCTTTGTTGCCATAATTGCATAATTATAGCTATCCAGCAGACGATCGCCGTGTCAAGTGGCCGGGTTGAGAAAAGAAGCGGGCCTCGCTCCGGCGAGGCCCGCGGCCAGGACGCTGAGCTGGCTAAGATGACTCTTACGGAAATCGGCGCTGATCGGGTCGTATCGCGCAGCCTTACGACGCCACGTCCTGCCGGTGCTCGCTTTGCAGGGCCGGGCCGGCGATCTGGCGGTGGATGCCGACCGGGCGGATGCCGATCAGCTCGGCGGTGCGGATGCGGGCGTTGCGCCAGAATTCGAAGGCGTTGATCCGCGAGTTCTCCAGAAGCGCGATGGCGACCGCCGAGAGGAACGGCAGGCTCTGCAGGATCAGCACGCCGGCAAAGATGTTGATCTCGCGGACTTCCTTGGTGTTGGTCATCACCAGCACCGCGGCGCCGACCCACAACAGCACGCCGATCACCGCTTCCCAGAACGCCTGGAATTCGACCGACATCCGCGACAGGCCGCCCTTTGAGGTGCGGTTGAAGGGGAGGTGCTCGGTGATCAGGCCGTTGGCGACGGCGCGCGACACGGTCCACTGCACCGACATGGCGGCGAACATGGCGCCGAGCATCTGCCCGACCTTCACCGGCACGCGCAGGCGGTACAGCGCGAGGAAGTGCGCGAGCGACACCACGAATGCGGCGATGATCGGCAGCGTGAGGATCTTGTCCGGGATGGCGATGTCGGCGAAGGCGACGATCGGCACCCAGACGATGTTCAGAAGCGCCACCAGCACGCCGAGGCTTTCCGCGCCGAGCCAGTTCAGCCAGCCGAGCGAGAACTCGCGCTTCTGATCGGGCGAGAGGCGGCTCGCGCCGGGCAGGAAACGCCGCCAGTGCTTCTTGACGATCTGGAAGCCGCCATAGGCCCAGCGATGCCGCTGCTTCTTGAACGCCTCGTAGGTGTCGGGCAGCAGGCCGTGGCCGTAGCGCGTGTTGGTGTAGTGCGTGGTCCAGCCTTGCTCGATCATGCTGAGGCCAAGGTCGGTGTCCTCGCAGATCGTGTCGCTCGACCAGTTGCCGACCGCCTCCATCGCCGCGCGGCGCATCAGGCACATGGTGCCGTGGACGATGATCGCGTTGTGCTCGTTGCGCTCCACCATGCCGATGTCGAAGAAGCCGGCATATTCGCCGTTCATGATGTAGTGCATCAGCGAGCGGTCGCCGTCGCGATGATCCTGCGGCGCCTGCACGATGCCGACGCGCGGATCGGCGAACGCCGGCATGAGGTCCTTCAGCCAGTCGGGATGCACCGTATAGTCGGCATCGATGATGCCGATGACTTCGGCGTCGGCTGCGGTGCGCGCCATCGCAAGCCGCAGCGCGCCGGCCTTGAAGCCTTCGACCTTCTCGGCATTGATGAAGATGAAGCGCTCGCCGAGCGCGCGGCAGTGATCCTGGATCGGCTGCCAGAAGGCGGGGTCGGGCGTGTTGTTGATGATCACCACGCACTCGAAATTCGGATAGTTCAGCCGCGACACCGCATCGAGCGTCTGCTTCAGCATCTCGACCGGCTCGAAATAGGCCGGGATGTGGATCGAGACCTTCGGCGCCTTCTCGGCCCATTCGGCCGGCTGCGGCAGCGCCTTGCTGATCAATCGCTGCGGGCCGCGGCCGAAGGCGATGGTGGCGATCTCCTCGATCCGCGCCATGGCGATGAAGATCAACGGGACCAGCAGCAGACAGCCCAGCGTCAGCGCGAAGCCCGAGCCGAACAGGAAGTAGTGCTCGGTCCAATAGGCGAAGATGGTGGCGACCCATGCCCCGACCCCGCAGGCCGCCGCCGACAGCACGAAGGCTTGCAGGGCGGTCGGTCGCCTGAGGCGGAAGATCGGCAGCGACATCAGCAAGCCGACCAGGAGCGCGATGGTCGCGATCTTCCAGTAGGAACTCGTTGACCACGGGCCCGGTCCACGAAAACTTCGGCTCGCGCGCGGCGTTCAGAATGCCCCAGTAAGGGCCGACGCCGCCTTCAAAGAACTTCCACGGCTGATCGATCGCCTCGACGATGTTGTATTCCATGCCGATCTTTTCGGCGCGCGAGACGAAATTGCGCAACACCACCGCCTGCTCGAACTGGCCGGGATTGGCGGCTTTCTGGTTGTAGCCGGCGCTCGGCCAGCCGAACTCGGCGATGACGATCCGCTTGCCGGGGAAGGCGGTGCGCAGCTTCTCGTGGATGATCATGGCCTGATCGACGGCCTGCTTCTCCGAGAAGCCTTCCCAGTAGGGAAGAATGTGTGCGGCGATGAAATCGACTGAAGACGCCAGCTTGAAGTCGTCGGGCTTCTTCTTGCTCGGGTCCTTCTCGTCCGGATCCGACTCCGTCCAGATGTTCCAGATTTCGCCGGTCGTCACCGGAACATTGGCCTGGCGCTTCACGCGCTTGATCAGCTCGACAAGGTCGCTGACCTTCTGCTCGCCGCGGTAGATCGTTTCGTTGCCGACAACGATGCCGATCACGTTTGAATTGCGCTTGGCGAGGGAGATCGCGGCCTGAATTTCGCGCTCGTTGCGTTCGACGTTCTTGTCGATCCACGCGCCGACCATGACCTTCAGGCCGAACTCGGCGGCGATCGGCGGAACAAGCTCTACACCACCGGTCGACGAATAGAGACGAATTGCACGCGTCAGCGGCGCAAGCTTGCGCAGGTCGGCGCGGATTTTCTCCTGCGTCGGGAGATTGTCCACGTCGGGATGCCCGGTGCCTTCAAACGGCGCGTAGGAGACGCTCGGCAGCGTGCCGCGAAAGTCGGGTGCCGGTTGCTGATCGCGCAGAAGGGCCCAGATCCCCGCATGGAGTGCGGTGACACAAGCAAGTACAACAACGACGGCGCGCATCGCTAACCCTAAGGGGGAAAATGGCTGCTAGCGAACCAGTCCCCGCGGTTCGCTGAAGGCTGCGGCTTCAAGGAGTTTATCTATGCCGCGCGATTTAACAACTCGTATGACGCTGTGTCGTTTCAAAGACTTTTCGTCAGCAAAACGGCGAAGAATCCTGAACGCCTGTTCAGCCGAACGCGGCTGAACTCGCCTTCTACTTGCTGGCTGCACTTGCTGGCGCGGGAGGCGCTGCTGCGGCCGGCGGAGTGGCGCCTTGCGCCGGCGCGGGGCTGGCGGGAGCGCTCGCGGTCGTCGCCTGCGGCTGCACCGCCGGATTGATCCAGCAGGCGTGCACCCGTCCGGTCAGGCTGTCGGGCGCCTTTGGATCGAAGGCGCCGAAGCGGGTGAGGCAGCGGAACGCCGCCTGGACGTGGCCGCCCGGGCAGCCGAAGCGGTCGTACAGGTCGAGATGGCGGAACGCGGTATCGAGGTCGTCGCGCCACATCAGGCCGACCACGCGGCGGCCGAGCCAGACGCATTCCGGATTGCCGGCCGGGCCGTTGATGGCCTGCGCGGCCTCGGCGAATTCATCGACCTTGCGCTGGTTGTCCCTGGCGGGGTCCTGGGCGCGGCGGCGCCCTGTTTTGACTGCTCCTGGGTGCGCAAATCGCCGCTCTGGGCGAGCGCGGATCCGCTCCCAAGGACCATGGCGGCGAGCGTAATCGCGGCCCAAGCCGTACGGCGACCGAAGGAAGTGAAAGCTACACGACGCATGAAGTTCCCGAATTTCTTAACCGCCAAGCCTGAAGCGCGGACGCTGCCGGTTGATGCCGCGCAAATAGGTCCCGAATGCGGCGACTGGCGCAACGCCGCAATCCGATTCAAATGACGGAGTTTCAGGAACTTGTCCAGCAATCACATGCGACTGCGACGGAATGGCAACCCTCCACGGTTAACCCGCGCAGACCGCAGCGTTCAGGCTTGGCAGTCTGCCGGTTAAAGGTTATCGACGCGGTTCCGGAGAGAACCCACCTGTCCTCGCTTCGCACGCCCCTTGCGCTTCTAGCGGTTTCCTTGAGCTTCATTGCCGGCGTGTGGTGGTGGATCGCCCAGCCGATCAACCTGTCGCGCCCGCCGATCGACGCCTCGACCCGGCTCGACTGCGTCTCCTATGCGCCGTTCCGCGGCCAGCAGAACCCGCTCAATCCGGCGCTGCGCGTTCCCGCACAGCAGATCGCCGAGGATCTCGCGCAGCTGTCGCGCATCACCGACTGCGTCCGCACCTATTCGGTCGACAACGGCGTCGATCAGGTGCCGGCCCTGGCGGCGAAGGCGGGCTTGAAGGTCATTCACGGCATCTGGCTCAGCAACGACCGGCTGAAGAACCGCCAGCAGATCGACGCCACCGTGGCGCTCGCGAAGGAATACCCGGGCGTCATCACCGCGATCGTCGTCGGCAACGAGGTGCTGTTGCGCGGCGAGATGACGGCC
>CAVWTB010000058.1:0-69202 GCA_963757845.1 uncultured Alphaproteobacteria bacterium | reverse complement strand
TCGCGCTACTCCGGCAGTTCGTCGAGATGACACGCCACCCACTCGCCGTCTCCTGCCGTCCGAAGCTCCGGCTCCTCGGTCCGGCAGCGATCGAACATGAACGGACAGCGGGTGTGAAAGCGGCATCCGCTGGGTGGATTGATCGGGCTCGGCACGTCGCCTTTCAGGATGATCGGGTTGCGGACGGCGCCTGGCTGCGGCACCGGCACGGCCGAGAGCAGGGCCTTCGTGTAGGGATGCTTCGGCGCGGTGAAGATTTGCCGCCGGGGCGCCATTTCGACGATCTTGCCGAGATACATCACCGCAACCCGGTGCGTCATGTGCTCGACGATCGCCAGATCGTGGCTGATGAAAAGCAGGGCCAGCCCGACTCCTGCTGCAGATCCTGCAGCAGGTTGACGATCTGCGCCTTGACCGAACGTCCAGCGCCGAGACCGCCTCGTCACAAACGATCAGCTCGGGCTCCGCCGCGAGTGCCCGGGCGATGCCGATACGCTGGCGCTGACCGCCGGAAAATTCGTGCGGCCGGCGGTTCAGCGCGTCGTGGGGCAGGCGGACGGTGTCCACCAGCGCCGCAAGCCGCGCCTCGATTCGGCGGAAGACTTTGCGAGGCCGAAATTGCGGATCGGTTCGGCCAGGATATCGCGCACGCGCATGCGCGGATTGAGACTGGAATAAGGATCCTGGAACACCACCTGCACGCGGCGACGCATGCTGTGCAGCGCGTCAGGCGAAAGACGGTCGATCCGCTTGCCATCCAGCACCACCTGGCCGGCGGTGATGTCGAACAGCCGCAGGATCGCGCGGCCGACCGTCGACTTGCCGCAGCCGGATTCGCCGACGAGCGACAGGGTCTCGCCACGCTCGACCTCGAAAGACACGCCGTCCACAGCGTAGACGAAACTCGGCTTGCGTTTGAACAGGCCGCTGCGGACCGGAAAATGCTTCTTGAGGTCGTTGACCTGGAGCAGCGGGATGCTCATGCCGCGGCCGCCTCCTTGCGGGCGTAGTGGCAGGCGGCGATGTGGCGGGGACCCTTCTCTTCGAGACCCGGCGCGAGCTGGCGACAGAGGTCGGTCGCGAGCGAACATCGCCCGGCAAAGACGCAGCCCTCGATCCGCTGCTTGAGGCTGGGCACTTGTCCGGGATTCTCGGTGAGGCGCTTCGAAGCTCCCGTGAAGGAGGAGCCGAGCTTGGGCACCGCGCCGAGCAGGCCCTGCGTATAGGGATGACGGGGCGAACGGAACAGTTCGGCCACCGGCGCTTCCTCGACCTTGCGCCCGGCGTACATGACCATGACGCGCTCGGCGATTTCGGCGACGACACCGAGATCATGGGTGATCAGGACGATCGCGGCGCCGACGCGGCGCTTGAGGTCCAGCATCAACTGGAGGATCTGCGCCTGGATCGTCACGTCGAGCGCCGTGGTCGGCTCGTCGGCGATCAGGAGTTTCGGGTTGCAGGCGAGCGCCATGGCGATCATCACGCGCTGGCGCATGCCGCCGGAAAGCTGATGTGGATATTCGCGCACGCGTCGCGCCGGCTCCGGGATGCCGACCAACGTCACATCTCGATGGCGCGTGCCTCCGCGGCCTGCCGGTCGAGCCCCTGATGCAAGCGCAGCGTCTCGCCGATCTGCCGGCCGACGCTCAGCACCGGATTGAGGCTAGTCATCGGCTCCTGGAAGATCATCGAAATGTCGTTGCCGCGGATCGTACGCATCTCGCGGTCGGAAAGCTGCAGCAGATCCTTTCCCTGGAAGCGGACAGAACCTACGATCTTGCCCGGGGGCTCCGGGATCAGCCGCATGAGCGACATGGCGGTGACCGACTTGCCGCAGCCGGATTCACCGACGATGGCCAGCGTCTCGCCTTCCTCGACATGGAAAGAGACGCCGTCGACGGCGCGATGATGCCCTCACGCGTACGGAAATGGGTTTGCAGGTTCTGGACTTCGAGAATGCCATCGCCGTCCATACAGCCGATCGGCGAGTCGATTGTTTTGTTGCAGTTATTTGAATCTACTCCGAAAACCGGTTCCCACTTTTCGGGATCATGCACTGCCATGCGCGGATCGAGCGCGTCGCGCAGGCCGTCGCCGAGCAGGTTGACGGCGAGCACGGTGACGGACAGGAACGCGGCGGGAAAGAACACGATGTAGGGTTTGACCTGCCACAGCGCTCTGCCTTCAGCCATGATGTTGCCCCAGGACGGAATGGTGGGCGGCGTGCCGGCGCCGATGAAGGAGAGAATGGACTCGACGATCATGGCGCTGGCGCAGATATAGGTCGCCTGCACCAGCATCGGCGCCAGCGTGTTGGGCAGGATGTGGCGCAGGATGATCATCGGCGTGCGCGTGCCCGACGCGATGGCGGCGTCCACGTAGGGCTGTTCGCGCAGCGACAGCACGACGCCGCGCACCAGGCGCGACACGCGCGGGATTTCGGCGACGGTGATCGCCAGGATGACGTTGCCGACGCTGCCGCGCGTCAACGCCATGAGTGCAACGGCCAGCAGGATCGGCGGGATCGACATCAGCCCGTCCATGACCCGCATCAGGATGCTGTCCGCCCAGCGGATGAAACCCGAAACGAGACCGATGGCGAGACCGGCAAGCGAGGCAAAGACAGCCACCGAAAGGCCGACGCTGAGCGAGACGCGGGCGCCGTACAGCACGCGGGAATAGATGTCGCGGCCCAGGAGGTCGGTGCCGAACCAGAAATCCGCAGACGGCGCGCGCGTGCGTCTGGCGGGTGCGAGTGCGGTTGGATCGACGGTCCCGAGATATGGCGCGAAGATCCCGACCAGGACGAGGCAAAGCAGCAAGGCTCCGCCGATCGCGACGGTCGGATGGTTGCGCAGGAAGCCCGTGACACCGCGCCGGACTTGCACCGGCGCCATCAGGTCCGGAAGTTGCGGCGCGATGACAAGGCCGGGCGGCACCTGCACCGTGCTGGTGGCAGAGACGGTCAATAGCGGATCCTCGGATCGACCAGGGTGTAGATGAGGTCAACCATCAGATTGACCAGCACGTAGATGAAGCTGAACAAGAGGACGATGCCCTGGATGACCGGATAGTCGCGGCGCAGGATTGCGTCGATCGTCAGCCGGCCAAGGCCCGGGATGGCGAACACACTTTCGGTCACCACCGCGCCGCCGATCAGCAGGGCAACGCCGATGCCGATGACGGTCACGATCGGAACGGCAGCGTTTTTCAGCGCGTGCAGGAACAGGATGTTGCGCTGCCCGAGGCCTTTGGCGCGGGCCGTGCGGACGTAGTCCTGCTGCAGCACCTCGAGCATGGAGGCGCGCGTGATGCGCGCGATCAGCGCGATATAGACGCAGCCGAGCGCAATGGACGGGAGGATCAGGTTCTCCAGCCATGGCCAGACGCCTCTGGCCAGCGGCGTGTAGCCCTGCACGGGAAGCCACTCGAGCTCGAGTGCGAACACGTAGGCGAGGACGTAGCCGATAACAAAGACCGGAAGCGAGAAGCCGAACACGGCGAATGTCATGACGGTGCGGTCTATCCAGCTTCCCGCTTTCCACGCCGCCACGACGCCGAGCGGCACTGCGACCAGAATGGTCAGGACGAGGGTGAGCGCCATCAGCGAGAGCGTCGGCTCGAGGCGCTGCGCGATCATCGCGCTGACCGGCAGGTTGGTGAAGATCGAGGTGCCGAGATCGAAGTGCAGGATGCGCCAGAGCCAGGTCCCGAACTGGATCAGGAACGGCCGGTCGAGGCCGAGGCTCTGGCGAATACGCTCCACGTCGGCGGGACTGGCATTGTCGCCGGCGATCACCGCCGCCGGATCGCCCGGCGCGATGTAGAGCAGACTGAACACGAACAGCGCGACGATCCCCATCACAGGCAGGGTCGCGAGGATACGCCTGAGGATATACGAGACCATGACGGTTCAACGCACCGTCAAGCGGTCTTCGACACGCCCCAGAAGAAGGGCAGGGGTCCCTTCGCCACGCCGGAGATGTTCTTGCGCCATGCCGTGTAGCTCAGGAAGAAGCCGGTCGGCACATAGATGACGTCCTCGAGCGCCGCCTTGTTGAGGCGATTGACCGTGGCCTTCTCCTCATCGAGAAGTCTTGGCTTCGAACCACGCCGCGACTTCCTTTTCCACGGCTGCGCTCGTGGGCCAGCCGAACCATGCCTTGTCGCCGGTGCCGCGAATGGCGTTGTAGGCGGCGGGATTGATGCAGTCCGCGCCGGAGTGCCAGGTGTGAAACACCTGCCAGCCGCCCTGGCCCGGAGGCGTTTTCTGGGCGCGACGGGAACCGACGGTGCCCCAATCGGTCGCGACGAAGTCGACATTCATGCCCATCTGCTTCAACAGATCGGCCGTGACGTCGCCAAACGCTTTGGTGATCGACTGATCCTGCGCCACCACGCAGGTGACGGGCTGGCCCGAATAGCCGCTCTCGGCAAGGAGCTTCTTGGCGGCTGCGAAATCGCGCTTGCCCTTCAGGATCGCGCCTCCCTCTTCGGAATAGAGCGGCGTATCCGGCGTGAAGAAACCCGGCAGCGGCTTCCAGAGCGCGTTATCGTCGCCGACCAGCGCGCGCATGTAGTCTTCCTGGCTCAGCGCCGTGAGCACGGCACGTCGCGCCCTCACATCGTTGAAGGGCGGATGCAGGTGGTTCATTCGGAACGAACCGATGTTGCCGAGCGGGTCGGCGATATCGACGTTGATGTTGCGGTTCTTCTTGAGCACCGGCACGAGATCGGGGATTGGATTCTCCCACCAATCGATTTCGCCGTTCTGCAACGCGGCCGCGGCGGTCGCGGGATCCGGCATCACCACCCATTCCACACGATCGACCAGCATCTGCTTGCCGCCGGCGAGCCACGAGGCTTTCTCCTGTCGTGGCGTGTAGTCGGTGAACTTCTCGAACACCGCCTTGGCGCCGGGCACCCACTCGTCCTTCGCGAACTTCATCGGGCCCGAGCCGATGTATTCGGCGATCTGCTTGAACGGATCGGTCTTGGCGAGGCGCTCGGGCATGATGAAGGCGCAGGGCGTGCTGTTCTTGCCCAGCGCAAAAAGCATCTTCGGGTAAGGCTGCTTCAGCGACCATTTGAAGGTCTTGTCGTCGACCGCGGTGAGCTCGTTCTGGATATCCTTGATCATCAGCCCCATGGGATCGCGGGCCGTCCAACGCACCAGGCTCGCCACCACATCCTTAGCCAGCACCGGCGTGCCGTCGTGGAATTTCAACCCACTCCGCAGGCGGAACGTCCAGATCAGTCCATCGTCGGACACTTCCTCGCCTTCAACCATCTGGCGCTGCGGCGTAAGCGTGCCGTCGATGCCGTAGAGCGTGTCCCACACCAGCGCCGCGGCGTTGCGCACGACATACTGGGTCCCCCAGATCGGATCGAAGTTTGCGAGGTTGGCTTGTGGCACGAAGCGCAAGGTGCGGGCCGCAGCGCCTTGGGAAAGGGCCGGCATCGAAAGGCCGCCCGTCGCCGCCAGACCACCAACTCCGGCCAACCCCTTCAACAATGTCCTGCGATGCATGAAACTCTCCGGATCTCGCGTTGCTACAGCAGTTCCGCCCATTTCATTGGCTGAAAGTTTCGGCGCTAAATGAAACGGACGAGTCGGACGACCAGTTTCTTTTGCCTGCAAACGGTATGCCAGCATGGCCGCTCGCTTCGCGTCGGCCGTGGGGAGAGAGTATCATTGCGCGCTCACATTTTCGAGTGACGTGCATGCGGCCGCTCAGCCTGCGAGTTGCTTGACTTTCGACGATTGTGTCGGATGCCACCAGCGACCGCCAATGACGACGCCTTCGGACACGATCTTGCGGTCGCCGATCAGATGCTCGTCTGTGACGTCGACGTAGTCGAACTCGCCTTGCTTGATCGAGATGAGCGTGGCGTCTCCGACGCTCCCCACCTTGAGGCTGCCGAGTTCGGGCCGCCGCAGCGCCATCGCCGCATTGACGGTCGAAGCCGCGATCACGTCGGGCAACGGCATGCCCATGCAGAGGAACTTCGACAGGGTCGTCACCTGATCGAAGGCGGGGCCGTCGATGCACAGGGTGTGGACGTCCGAGGAGATGGTGTCGGGATAGAAGCCGTTGGCGAGCATCGCCCGCGCGGTCTTGAAGGCGAATGAGCCCTTGCCATGGCCGATATCGAACAGCACGCCGCGTTCGCGCGCCTCCAGCACCACCTTCTTCACCGTGCCCTGAGCGGTCGCGGGCGTATTGGGAAACGGCCGGAATGCATGGGTGAGAACGTCGCCTGGACGCAAGCGGCCGACGACCTCCTCGTAGCTCGGCGGCGGATGGTCGATGTGCGCCATCAGCGGCATGCCGACCTCGTTGGCGACTTCAAGCGCGATGTCGAGCGGCACGATTCCGGAGGTGCCTGAAGAGCCTCGGCCGACCCGCACCTTGATGCCGACGATGATGTCGCGGTTCTGCTCGGCGACGGCGACGGCGTCGATCGGATTCATCAGCCGGATCTCCTCGCTCTCGCCGACCATGACCCGATGCGAGAAGCCGTAGATGCCGGCGTGCGAGACATGCAGGTAGGCGAGAATGCGAACCTGGCTCGGCTCGATCACGTGCTTGCGGAAGCCCGCGAAATTACCCGGGCCTGCGCTGCCGGTGTCGACCGCCGTGGTGACGCCGGAGGTGCGGCAGAATTCTTCCGCGTCGATGCCGAGCGAGGTGCCGCCCCAATAGACGTGCGTGTGCAGATCGATCAGGCCCGGCGTGACGATAGTGCCCGACACGTCGCGCACGTCGGTCGTCGGATCGGCCTTGAGCTCGTTTCCGATCATCGCCACCTTGCCGCCGGCGAAAGCGACATCCGTCACGGCGTCGAGCTTCTGCGAGGGGTCGATCACACGGCCGCCGCGCAGGATCAAATCGAAAGGCATTGCGATCTCCGAATATGACAGGGAAGGAAGCGAGGAAGCGCGTCGCGCGCCAAGGGATCGTGCGTCGCCGCGCCTGCGCAGCACGTTAAAGCAAGGTCGCACCGAAATTCCGCTCGGGATCCATGTCCGGCATCAGGCGCCCGGTTGGTTTCGCCGCCTCGCCGCCTGTGCGCGCAAGGAAGCGGCCGGAGCCTGCTTCGACCGAACGCTTGCCATCCGCCACGATGACGCGTCCGCGTGATAGCACGGTGACCGGCCACCCGCGCAGTTTGCGGCCGGCGAAAGGCGTGTAGCCGGCGAGATCGTGCATCATCGCGTCGCTCAGCGTGACCTCGCGCTGCGGATCCCAGATTGCGATGTCCGCATCGGCGCCGACGGCAATGGAGCCCTTGCGCGGATGCAGGTTGTAGATCTTTGCCGGAGCGGTCGCGGTCAGTTCAACGAATTTTTCAAGCCCCAAACGCCCCTTGGAAATCATCGCATCGAACAACAGCGGCAACCGGACTTCCAGACCCGGCAGGCCGTTCGCGACCTCCTTGAAGGTGGGATTGGGCCCGGCGCGCAATTTACCGGTTTCGTCGAACCGATAGGGCGCGTGGTCGGACGAAACGGTCTGCAGATCGCCGAGCGCGAGCGCCTGCCACAGCGCCTCCTGGTCCGACGCGCGGCGCGGCGGCGGGCTGCACATCCATTTGGCGCCTTCCACGCCCGGCTTGTCGAGATCGTCGGCGGTGAGAAAAAGATACTGCGGGCAGGTCTCCGCGAAGACCTTCAGCCCCTGACCGCGCGCATCGCGGATCACCTTGGCGCCTTCCGCCGTCGACACGTGAAAGATCATGATCGGTTGATCGATGAGAGCGGCCATGCCGATAAGACGGTTGAAGGCCTCCGCCTCCGAAACCCGGGCATGGCTGATGGCGTGATACTTCGGATCCGTATAGCCGCGCGCGAGCAGCCTTTTCACCATCCAGGAGATGATGCCGTGGTTCTCGGCATGGGCACAGAGCAGCGCGCCACCGTCGCGTGCCGCAAGGAGAATGTCGAGAAGCGGCTCGTCCTCGATCTTCAGGCGATCATAGGTCATGAAGATCTTGATCGAGGCATGGCCTTGCTTGATCAGCGCCGGCAGATCCGCTTCCAGCGTTTCCCTGGTCGGATCGGCGATGATCATGTGAAAGGCATAGTCGATGACGGCGCCCTTTCGGGCGAGCGCATGGTAATCCTCGAGCACCTGCGGCAGCTTCATGCCGACGTGTTGAGCCGCGAACGGGATCACGGTGGTGGTGCCGCCGAACGCTGCCGCCACGGTGGCGCTCTCGAACGTATCGGCATTCACGATGCCTGCGGCCGACAATTGCTCGATATGAGCATGGCTGTCGACGCCGCCCGGCAGAACCAGCTTGCCGCGCGCATCAATCTCGCGCCGGCCGCCCGGCAGCCCGCGGCCGACGGCGACGATCGTCTCACCGGAGATCGCGACGTCGGCCTCGAACACGTCGCTCACGGACGCGACGCGTCCGCCGCGTATCAGGAGATCGTAGGCGGGTTCGGTCATGGCAACTCCCCAACTCTTGACTCGCAGGTCTTGCGCTCACCCGATGCAAGCACAGATCGTGCCGTCAGGCGCCCTTGCGCTTTCGGAACAATCAGTGGACCAGCATAGCTCGATGGCATGTTGATTGCTTATAATCGTTGTCTCGTTACACCTTGTCTCGCGGCATTTGCCGATGCGTCATTCCGCAGGAAACACGATGTCCCGGCCAAGCATCCTTGTCATCAATCCCAATTCGAACCACCTCGTGACCCAAGGGCTGGAGGATGCCTTGAAGCCGCTTGGCTTTGAGCATGGACCGGAGATCATCTGCACGACGCTGGCCGAAGGCCCGTACGGGATCGAGAGCCAGGCTGATGTCGATAGTGTGGCGATGCCGCTGCGTCGCCTCGTGGAAGGCGACAACAACTCGGCCGCCTTCGTCATCGCCTGCTACAGTGATCCGGGTCTGCATGTCTGTCGCGAAGCAACGGATCGGCCCGTGTTCGGTATCGCCGAATGCGGCGTGCTGACGGCGCTTGCGCGCGCTGAATCGTTTGGCGTCATCGCGATCGCCCAGCGCTCGATCCGCCGCCATATCCGATATCTCAGGCAGATGGGCTTGATCGAGCGTCTGGCCGGGGAGCGGCCGCTCAACATGAGCGTGGCGGAAACAGCGTCCGGCGAAGGAACGCTTGCGAAGATGATCGAGGTCGGTCGCACGCTTAAAGACGAAGACGGAGCCGGCGCCATTGTGATGGGCTGTGCCGGCATGGCGCGTCACCGCAGATCGCTGGAACAGGCGCTCGGGATTCCCGTGATCGACCCGACACAGGCGGCCGTGGCGATGGCGCTGGGCACGGTGCAGTTCGCGCATCACTGACTTTCGTCGGACGGTTCGTCCGAACCGTTGCCGCCCTTGATGCGCGCGAGCCACTGCGCGTGACTTTCGCGCGTCAGCGCGAAGGTATCGCGCTGGGCCGCGTAGAGGTTGCCGAACAGGCGCCCGATCGGACGGTAGACATCCAGATCGACATGCATCCTGGCTCTGTCGATCAGACCTTCACGAGCGTGCAGACGCAGCACCTCACCGACCAGGAGTTCGCGTCCGGGTCCGAAGGCCAGCGTGACATGTTGCCGGCACTCGAGCGCAAATGGGGCCGCGGCCAAACGCGGCACTGCGACATCGATCGACGGCAATGTGTCCAGCCCCGTCGCCGCAACTTCGCTGTCGCCGGAGGGAAAGTCGACCGCGCAGTCGTTCATGGCGGCGGCGAGCGCTTCGTCCACCATATGCACGACGAACTGCCCGCTGCGCCGGATGTTGCGGGTCGTGTCCTTGGGACTGAGATCGGCCTTGTGTTGCAGGCCGAGCACGATGAGTGGCGGATCTTCGGAGAAGACGTTGAAGAAGCTGAAAGGCGCCGCGTTGACGGCACCGTTCTCGTCCAGCGTCGTGACCAGGGCGATCGGCCGCGGCACGACGACGCCACACAGCAACTTGTACCGATCGTGCGGATCAATCTCGCGGAAGGCGATACCAGACATCTATGTTTCCGGAGGCGGCACCGCGCCGGTGCGGCTGGTGATCAGGCCGTAATGCTCAATGCGGCGATGACGGGCGAAGTCGAAGATGGTTTTCTTGCCGAAGACGGTGGCATCGAGATCGCAACGGTGAACCAGAAGTTCGTCCGCTTCGGTTTTGGCTTCGACGACGATCTCGCCGTCGGGATTGACGATCATGCTGCCACCGATCAACGGGAAGCCATCCTCGACGCCGGCCTTCGCAACGGAGACGACCCAGGTCGAGTTCTGGTAGGCACCTGCCTGCACGGAGAGCCGGTTGTGGAACAACCGTTTCTCGGGCCCTTCCTCGCTCTTCTGGGCGTTGAATGAGGGCGTGTTGTAACCGATCAGCACCATCTCGACGCCTTGCAGTCCCATCACGCGATAGGTTTCCGGCCAGCGCCGGTCGTTGCAGACGGCCATGCCGAGGATACCGCCGAGGGCGCGCCAGACGTTGAAACCGAGATCGCCAGGTTCGAAGTAGCGCTTCTCGAGATGCTGGAAGGCGCGCTCTGCATCAAACTCCGAATGACCCGGCAGATGAACCTTGCGGTACTTGCCGACAATCCTGGCGGACTTGTCGGTGAGGATGCTGGTGTTGAAATGGTGCCCATCCGATGTCAGTTCGGCGTAGCCAAAGCTCATTGCCATCTGGTGCTGAGTTGCTCGCTCGAACAGCGCCTTCGTCGCCGCATTCGGCATCTCGCGCTCAAACCAGGCATCGACCTCGACTTGATCCTCCATGTACCAGCGCGGAAAGAACGTGGTGAGCGCCAGCTCCGGATAGACGATCAGATCGGCGCCCCTGGCCTTCGCTTCATCCATCAGCGCGATCATGCGCTTGATGACGGCTTCGCGGCTGTCGGCTTTCTGGATCGGGCCCATCTGGGCGGCGGCAACAGTGATGACGCGCATGAATTTGCTTCCCTGAGTGCTTTACCTGGTGCTGCGTGGGAGCGGATGCATCGACAACCCATCAGCCATTGAAGGCAGCCTGGGCTTCCGGCAGGTCCCAGATCTTGCCGATCGCCGCCGTTCCGGCCGACGTCATCGCGGCCTCGTCGCCGTGAAGGTATTGGCCGCCATCGATCAGCACGCGTCCATCAACGATGACCTGATCGATATTGGCGCGGTTTGCGAGCGCGATCAGCCCGCGTCGCGGATCGAACAGTGGCTGCAGGTGCGGATGGGTCAGGTCGACGACGGTGAGGTCGGCGGTTGCGCCCGGCGCGATCACCCCAAGGTCCGGCCGCTTGATGGCCGCGGCCGCGGTCGCGGTGACCGACTCGATCAGGTCCGGCGCGTTCGCCACATCCGCACGACCCGACGCGATCTTCGAGATCATCGAAGCCGCGCCCAGTTCGCCGAGCAGATCCATGTTGTAGCCGTCGGTTCCGACGACCGTCCTGACGCCATGCGCGGCAAACCGGCTGAACGCCGCGGCCACACCCGAACGCGCGAACACGCGCGGGCAGTTCAGCACCGTTGCGCCTCTCTCCGCCATCAGCTTCAAATCGCCGTCGGAGCTTGCGATGCAATGCGCGGCCAGCAGATCCGGCGCGAGCAAGCCCAGCCAGTCGAGATATTCGGCGGGCGTGCGACCGCCATGGCGTCCGCCTATCGTCGCGACCTCGGCCTGGCTCTGCGCGAGATGGGTCGTGATCGGAACGTCGAGTTCACGCGCCCGCGCGGCGCAGGCCCGCAGCAGATCCGGGCCGCATGTGTCGGTCGCGTGCGGGCTCATCGCGAGGCCAATCCGGCCGTCGCCGCGCCCGTTCCAGCGATGGTAGAGCGCGTTCCAGGTGTCCATGTCGGCCTGGCCATCATCGCCGGCATAGCGCACCACGCCATCCGGACCGGCCTTGGCGTCCGACGTGGAGAACAGATAGGGCGCGCCATAGAAGCGGATACCCATTTCTTCGGCTGCGTCGAACATCTCGGGGATGGTGTTGCGAAACGGCTCCATCACCGTCGTTGCGCCGCCCTTCAGCAGCTGCAGAATGCCGAGCCGCGCGATCGCAAGCCGCTCGGACGGCGACAGCAGGTCGGCGCCACGCTTGGTCAGCGGCAGCAGCACCGTATACACGATGCTCTGGTTGTTGCGGCGACCGTTCCCGTCCTCCGTGTGCGTCCGGGCGACGGCTTCGCTGAAGCAGTGATTGTGCAGGTTCAGAAGCCCGGGCAGCACAAAGCGGCCCGGCCTGTCGAAGGTCTCGGTGGCGGACGGCCGGTCGCGCGTCACGGCGGCGATCCGCTTGCCCTCGAGCAACACCCAGTGATCGCGCAGCACCTCCTGCGCGCCATCCCTGCGCGACAACACGTAGCTGCCGAAGACCGCGATCGTGCTCATGCCGGCTGCACATTCCAGAAGACGGCCGTACCGTCGAGGATACCGGAAACGCTCGCGGTCTGCGACTGAGCACGCAGGATTCCCGGCAGCGACAACGCCGGCGCTGCAGCGGCGGCCCGCAAGAGTGAACGACGTGAAACGAGCATTGCTGGCGACCTCATGGAAGCGCTCATCGGGATGGCCGAGCACCGCCTGTTTCGTGAAACTGGAAATTCGCGGCGATTGCCTCTCCGGTTGCGATCCATAGATCGGAACAGGATTTGGCGTAGGTGAGAAATTCGCGCAGCAGACGTAGCCGCATGGGGCGGCCGCTGCATTGCGGATGCAGGACGGTGGTGACCATCGCACCCCAGTCGCGAACCTCGTCCAGTTCATCCTTCCAGATCGAGAGCACATGCTCCTTGGGGAAGATCGGCCGTGGGCTGAAGCGGGCGGACAGTCCATGCATCCAGTCGTCGTAGCTTGCGGTCACCGGAAGCTCGATCGTGCCCGGCCTGCCATCCGCGAGACGATGCCGGTAAGGCCGCACATCGTCGCGAAATGACGAGGTGTAGACGATCCCGTGCCGCACCAGTGCCGCCCGCAGCTCCTCGGTGAATTCGCCGTATGGCGCCCGGTAGCCGATCGGCTTGACGCCCAGCCGACGCTTCAGCGCCTCAAAACCCCGCTCGAGCTCCTCCTCGATCCAGGGGTCGCCCGGGTCCGGCAGCAGGTGGTGATAGCCGTGGTGGCCGATCTCATGGCCGGCCTTGAGAATGGCCTCGGCCATCGCCGGATGCGCGTCGACCGACCAGCCGGTGACGAAGAACGTCGCCTTGAGATCAAGTTGATCGAGCAGCTGCAGGAGCTTCGGCGTACCGACGCGCGCTTCATAGCCGCCATAGCTCATCGTAATCAGACGCTGGGCATGCAGTGCGTCCTTGCTGGTCCAGGCACTCTCCGCGTCCACGTCGAACGAGAGGAACATCGCGGACGTATAGGGGGTGGGCCACGGATAGTCCGGGGCCGGCGGTGCGGTGTTCGACGGAACGAGCGGAATGCTCGCGAGCGCTTTACTGTCCAGCATTGATCGTCGCCTTCTCTACGCCGTAGTCGGTCAATTTCCACTTCACAAGCAAAGCGCGATAGGAGCCGTCCGCGATCAACGCATCCAGCGCCTCCGCGACCGCTTGCTGCAGCGCCTTCTCCTTGATGTTCAACGCAAGCCCGGTGTACTGCAGGGCGAAAACGTCGCCGATCGGGACATAGGCGCCGGGTTCAAGGTCCATCACGTAGGGAAGCGTCTCGCCGCCCTGCACGGCAGCATCGATGCGTCCCTGCTTGAGCTGGGTCCGGGCATCGGCCGATCCTTCCGTGCCGACGAATTGAATCGGATTGGCGGCACAATGCGCATCGCTCCAGGCGGCGACGTTCTTCGGAAAGGACGTCCGCCGGCTGGCGCCGACCTTCTTCCCGCAAAGCGCCGTCGGCTCCTTGAACTCCGCTGCGCGAGACTGCTGGATGAAGAAACGAGGCCCGCTGCGAAGGTAGTCAACGAACGTCGCGGTGTCCTGCCGGCTTGCCAGGTCCGTCATGCCGGACAGGATCGCATCCACTCTCCCGGTCGCAATCGCGGGCATCATCTGATCGAAGCTGGTCTCCTGCCACTCGAACTTGACGCCAAGCTTGCGGCCGAGCGCCTCGCCAAGCTCGACATCGAAGCCGGTCAGCGTGTTCGTGGCCGGATCCTTGAATTCCATCGGCGGATAGTTCGGCACGATGGCAACCTTGATGCTGCCTCGCTTGGCGATTTCGGGAGGCAGTTCGACCGCCATGGCCGAAGCCGCGGTGGCGCAGCAAACGAGCGTGGTCGCAAGAAATTGCTTCATCATGTACATTGCTCCATCAGATCACCGCCGAGAGAAAGGATTGAGTGCGCGCTTCACGTGGCTTGCCGAGAACGTCCGTTGCCGGTCCGGATTCCACGATTGCACCATGGTCCATGTAGACGACCGTATCCGCCACTTCGCGCGCGAAGCCGAGTTCGTGCGTGACGACCATCATCGTCATGCCGCTGCGGGCAAGCTCCTTCATGACCGCGAGCACCTCGCCGACCAGTTCGGGATCGAGCGCGCTCGTCGGCTCGTCGAACAGCATCAGCATCGGCTTCATCGCCAGCGCGCGAGCAATCGCCACCCGCTGCTGTTGTCCGCCCGAGAGCTGCGCGGGATAGGCATCGGCTTTCTCCGTCAGCCCGACCCGCCGCAAAAGCTCCATCGCCTCGGATCGCGCTTCCTCTTGCTTGCGACCCTGCACCTGCACCGGGCCTTCGGTGATATTTTCCAGCGCCGTCTTGTGCGGAAAGAGGTTGAAGCGCTGAAAGACCATGCCGGTCTTCAGGCGCTGCCGCGCGATCTGCTGCGGGCTCAGGCGATGCAATCGCCCGCCGTCCTCGCGCACGCCCAGTAATTCGCCGTCCAGCCAGATGCCGCCACTATCGACAGGCGTAAGCTGATTGATGCAACGCAGAAGCGTCGTCTTGCCGGATCCCGATGCCCCGATCAGGCAAAGCACCTCGCCCGCCCAAACGTCCAGCGAGACCTGGCTGAGAGCCTGAAACTCCCCAAAGGCCTTGCTGACGGATCGGATCGCGACGAGGGGGCGGGTCATCGGGATATCTGCGATGAGCCGCGCGCGAAGCGTCGTTCGAGCAGCATCTGCAAAGGCGTCAAGATCGAGACCACGAGCAGATACCAGCAACCGGCGACGATCAGCAGTTCGATCACGCGCGAGTTCGCGTAATAGATATTCTCGGCGGCGTGCAGCACCTCCGGATACTGGATGACGCTGGCGAGCGAGGTCGCCTTCACCATGCCGATGAACTCGTTGCCGAGCGGAGGGGTCACGACCCGCATCGCCTGCGGCAGGATGATCCGGCGCAGCGCGCGCAGCCGTCCCATGCCGATCGCCTGCGCGGCCTCGTATTGTCCGGCGTCCACTGACAGCATGCCCGCCCGCATCACTTCGGACGTGTAGGCGCCCTGGTTGATGCCGAGGCCGAGCAGCGCGGAGAGAAACGGCGTCATGACGTCGACCGCTCGCGCCGACCACAGGCCGGGAATGCCGATGGTTGGAAACACCAGCGCGATGTTGAACCACAACAGCAGTTGCAGGATCAGCGGCGTGCCGCGGAATAGCCAGGTATAGCCGGCGGCGACCGACTTCAGCACAGGATTGGGCGACAGCCGCATGATCGCGACGATAACGCCCAAAAAGATGCCGAGAGCCATGGCGAGCACCGCCATCGTCATGGTGTTGACGATGCCTTCGAGGATCGCCTTCGCGGTCAGGAAGCGCTCGACATAGGTCCATTCGATCTGACCGTTGGCGAAGGCGCGTCCGATCGCGGCCAGCATGACGAGGATCGCGGCCGTGGCGAGCCAGCGCCGCCAGTGGGCCTGACGCGCGACCGTCATCTTTGAAATATCGGGAAAGCCTCCCGCAAGCGTGGGCGCCGCCGCTCTCATTGCGTGGCCGCATTCAGCATCGGCTGGGGCACCGCGTTCGCGCCCAGGCCGTACTTGTCGAGAATGGCTTTGTAGGAGCCGTCCGCGATCATCGCGGCGAGATGTTGGGTCACCACCTCGCGCAGCGCCGCGTCGTCTTTCCGGAACATGATGCCTTGATAGCCGGTGGAGAACGGCTCTCCGACGACGCGGTATTTCCCGACCTCCTGTTGCTGGGCGTAGGGCAGCGTCTCGGTGCCTTGCACCGCGGCGTCGATGCGGCCCTGCTTGAGCTGATTGCGGACGTCGATGCTGTTCTCGCCCGGAACATATTGCACAGCGGGTTTGCCGTTAGCCTCGCAGTTCTGCCGGCTCCATTTCTCGATCTCCACCGGGAAGCTGGTGCTGCGCGTCGTTCCAACTTTCATGCCGCAGAGATCCATGACGGTCTTCGCCGCGTGCCCGGTCAGAACGAAGAATTGCGGACCCGTCGTCAGATAGTCGACGAAGTCGGCCACCTCGCGCCGTGAGATGCGGTCCGAAATGCCGCTGATGATGAAATCGGCGCGCTTGGTCTGCAACGACGGGATGAGTTCGGCGAAAGGCGTTTCGCTCCAGACGATCTTCACGCCCAGCCGCTTCGCGAGCTCGTTTGCCAGATCGATGTCGAGTCCGACGAGTTGGTTCGTTGCCGGATCGCGATATTCCATGGGAGCGTAGGTGGAGTTGACCGTCAGCCGCAATACGCCTGCCTGCTTGATCGATTCCGGCAGTTCGGCGGCCTGTGCAGTCGCAAGAGTGACAAGCGCGGCGAAACCGGCGGAAAGCGAGAGGCGTGTCATGTCAGCTCCAAATCAGTTCGCGTTGAGTGCGGCGGTTCGACGACGCCCGCGCGCTCGGTGATCGCCGTGTATTGCTCCGGCCGACGATGGGCGGCGAAATTGAACATCTTGTCCTTGCCCTGGCGGCAGAGATCGAGGTCGACGTCGGCGACGACGACCTCGTCCGCGAGCGTCTGCGCTTCGGCGACGATCCGGCCATTCGGGTCCACGATGCAGGAGCCGCCGATCAGTCCGGAACCATCTTCTTCGCCGGCTTTTGCGACCGCGATCGCCCAGGTGGCGTTCATGTAGGCGTTGGCCTGCGTCACAAGCTTCGAATGGAAGGTACGCAGCGCCGCGTCTTCCGTGGCGCCGCCGTTTGGATCGTAGGCCGCGGAATTGTAGCCGACGCAGACCAGCTCAACACCCTGCAGGCCAAGAACGCGCCAGGACTCGGGCCAGCGGCGATCGTTGCAGATCATCATGCCCATGATCGCATCGCGCCAGGCCGGGCCCGCTCGAAACGCGGGAAATCCCAAATCGCCATAATCGAAGTAACGCTTTTCAAGCTGCTGGTAACGCGCGCCAGCACGCGGCGCGACCGAGCCCGGCAAGTGCACCTTGCGATAGCGACCGAGAATTTCGCCATTGGTGTCGACAAGGATCGAACAGTTGTAGCGCCGGCCGTCCGATGTCCTTTCGGCGTAGCCGACGTGGAAGCCGACGCGGAGCGCGCGGGCGCGATCGAACAAAGGCTGCACGGCCGGATTCGGCATGCTGCGCTCGTAATAGCGATCGAGCGCCTCGCCCTCGATGAGCCATCGCGGGAAGAAGGTCGTGAACGCCAGTTCGGGAAATACGACCAGGCTTGCGCCGCGCGCGGCAGCCACTTCCAGAAGCTTCAGCATCCGTCCGAGGGTGTGCTCGCGCGAGTCCGCTTTCTGCGTTGGACCCATCTGAGCGGCAGCAGCGCGAAGAACGCGAGTCAACATTGCCTCCAACCTGTGCGGACTGCCGATTTAATAAGCGGATAAATCCGCCGCACCTGCGCGCCGACATGCGAGCAATTACGCGAAAGCCCGAAGCCAATTGCAATCACTCGTGCTATGATATTTTCGCTGGGACAATAACTGCGACTTATATGAACCTGCGCCAACTCGAGATCCTGCGGGCTGTCATTCGCCATCGGACCACGGTCGCGGCGGCGGATGAATTGGCGCTGTCGCAGCCGGCGATCAGCAACGCGTTGAAAGCGATGGAGGCGCAGGCGGGCTTTGCCCTGTTCGAGCGCGTCAACAACCGGCTGTTCCCGACCATCGAAGCGATGGAGCTGTACAAGGAGAGTGACGGTATCTTCGCGCTGCACGCCAAGCTCGAAAACCGCGTGCGCGATCTCAGGGAGTCTCGTTCCGGACACCTGTCGATCGTGGCGACGCCGCCGCTCGCCTACAGCATCATTCCGCCCGCCCTGTCGGGCTTCCTGCGCCACCGTCAGCAGACGCGTGTGTTCTTCGATGTGCGGCGCTACGAGGGGATCATCGACGGTGTCCTGAGCAGGGTCGCAGAACTCGGCTTCGCGCTCGGCCTGTCGCATCATCCGGGCATTGCGCACGAAGTGGTTCACACCGGCGAAATGGTGTGCGTCTTGCCGCCGAAGCATCCGCTGGTCGAACGGCCGGTGATTTCCGCCTCCGACCTCGTCGGCTTGCCCTTCATCGGACTGGAGCGCGGAACGCGATTGGGTGAAGCCGTTCGCGCGAGCTTCGCGCAAGCCGGCGCGCCGTTCCAGCCAACCGTCGAGGTGCGATACTGCAATACGGCCTGCGTGCTTGCGGCCGCCGGCGTGGGCGCTGCGGTCGTCGATCCGTTTTCGCCGCGACAGGGCGGCAGCCACGACCTTGTCGTCCGGCCCTTCACGCCCAAAACACCGGCCGTGGCCTATATGCTGTGGTCCGAAGCAGAGCCTTTATCGCGTCTGGCCAAGGCATTCCTGAACGAAGTGCGGCAAGCGAGTCCACTGCTGGACCACGATGGCTCCTAGCCTCCAGTCCGCAATGACGTGGTTTCAGATCCGCCGCGGGTGATAGCCAAACCGCGGAAAGCGCACGACGATGTCGCCGAGCGGGGCAATTCCGTGGGTCTCGGGCTCTCAGGCCGCAACCTGAGCAAGCTCGCCTCCAGCTTAATTTGTATCTCACCAGTTAGATACTTAATTGACGGGATACCGGCCCAGCGCTAGCCTCCCTGGAAAAGAACCAGTCAGGGGAGGTGCCCATGTCGAAGTGGAAAATCGCGTCCGCGGCCGCAGCGTTGCTGGCGCTCGGCAGCGTGCAGGCGCTCGCGCAACAGAGCTATCCGAACCGCCACATCACGATGGTCGTGCCGTTCGCCGCCGGCGGGCCGACGGACATCGTCGGCCGCATCGTCGCCGAGCACATGTCGCGCACGCTCGGCCAGCAGGTCGTGGTCGAGAACGCCGCGGGCGCAGCAGGTACGACCGGCGCTACGCGTGTCGCCAAGGCGGAGGCGGATGGTTACACCATCATGGTCGGGCCGATGAGCACGATGAGCTTCACGCCGGCGCTCTATCCGAAGCTTGCCTTCAATCCGCTCACCGATTTCGAGCCGATTGGCGTAGCCGCATCGGCGCCGATCATGCTCGTCGTCAACAACACGATCCCGGCGACCAAGTTGAGCGAATTCACCGACTACATGAAGGCGAACGCCGCCAAGCTGACCAATGGCAACGCCGGCGTCGGCTCGACCTCGCATCTCGCCTGCCTGCTGTTGAACAATCGCGTCGGCGCCTCGATCACCATGGTGCCCTACCGCGGCACCGGACCCGCGCTGCAAGACGTCGTCGGCGGGCAGGTCGGCTATCTCTGCGACCAGGTGACGAGCCTGATGTCGCAGGTGAAGGCCAACGCCGTCAGGCCGCTGGCGGTGCTGGCTCCGACCCGTTCGCCGGTTTTGCCGGACGTGCCGACGGCAAGCGAAGCCGGCATGAGCGGCATCGACATGGTGGTCTGGAACGCCTTGTTTGCCCCGAAGGGAACGCCGCCCGAGATCATCGAGAAGCTCAACGCCGCCCTGCAGAAGGCGAGCACCGATCCGGCCTCGCGCGAACGTTTCCTGCAGCTGGGCGCCGAGCCGCCGCCGGAGAGCCAGCGCTCGCCGGAGGCGCTTGCGCAAGCTGCATGCGGCCGACGTGGCGAAATGGGGCGAGGTGATCCGCGCGGCCAATGTCAAACTGGAATGACGGCTTGTCCGAATCCGCCTTTCTTGTCACATGGCTTCAGCGAATAGAACGAACCTGGATCATGTGGCGACGTGCGCAAGAAGGAAAGCCATAGCGTGACCGCGGCAGATGCGGCCTCCGAGAAGCCGATCCGTCGCCGCAACAGCGCGGCGACGCGGGCCCGCATCATGGCGGTCGCGACCCGTGAATTCGCCAACAAGGGCTACGAGGGCGCGGGCACCGACGAGATCGCGGATCGTGCGTCGATCAACAAGCGCATGATCTACCATTACTTCTCGTCGAAGGAGCAGCTCTATCTCGCGGTGCTCGAAAGCGCCTATCTGAAAGCGCGCGCCGCAGAGGAGAAGCTCGAGCTCGATCATATGGAGCCGCTGAAGGCGCTGCGGACGTTCGTCGAATTCACCTTCAATTCCTTCGTGCAGGACCGGACCTTCATCAACCTGCTGGCGACGGAAAACCTGCAGAAGGCAAAAGTCCTGAAGAAGTCGAAATCGGTCTCAAGCTTCAACTCGCCGATCATCCAGGCGATCGGGCGCATCCTCAAGCGCGGCGAGGCGCAAGGCGTCATCCGGCCGGGCCTCGATCCGCTGCATCTGTGGATCACGCTGATCGGGATCTGCTACTTCTTCTTCTCGAACATCTACACGCTGTCGGTGATCCTCGAGACACAGTTCGACAAGCCCGATGTCGTCGCGATGCGCCGCGCCCATGTGGTCGATTTCGTGATGAACGCCGTGCGGCGCACAAGGCTGAGCGAGCAGGAAGTCGCGCGCCGCGCTTCAAACCGCCGATCTTGTGCCGTTCGATGCAGGTCGCACAGCACCTCGTCGATCGGCCGCGTCCACCAGTCGAGCTCGGAAAAAATTTCGACCTCGGAGAAGCCGGCGAAACCTTCGGCCTCGACCGCCGCGCGAATTTTGCGGATCTCGATGACGCCGTCGCCCATCATGCCGCGATCGAGCAACAGGTCGCGCGTCGGCACCAGCCAGTCGCAGACATGGAAGGCGAGCAGGCGGGCGCGACCGGCGCGCTTGATGCCGGCATAGAGATCCGGATCCCACCAGACATGATAGACGTCGAGCGCGACACCGAGCGCGCCGGTCCTGTTTGGATCGAGCCGGTCGCAGATGTCGAGCGCCTGGGCGAGCGTGTTCACGCAGGAGCGGTCGGCCGCATACATCGGATGCAGCGGCTCGATCGCGAGCGGCATGCCGGCTGATTTCGCATAGTCCAGCAGCTCGCCGATGCCGTCCTCGACCTGACCCCGCGCCAGCGCGATGTCGCGCGAGGCCGCCGAAGGCGGCCGCGAATACTGCGGCAGGCCGCCGACGACGAGGACGAGACAGGCCGCGCCAAGTGTCGCGGCCTCATCCACCGCGCGGCGGTTGTCGTCGCGCGCCTCCTCCCGCCGCTCTGCGTCGGCGGGAAACAAGCCGCCACGGCAATAACCCGAGAGCTTCAAGCCGTGCCGTCGGACCGCTGCTTTGGTCGCTTCGAGTCCGACCAGGGCAACCTGGTCGCGCCAGGGCGAGATGGCGCGGATCTCATGCCGCGCGCAGGCCTCGATGATGTGGAGCAGGTCGCGCTGCTCGCGGACAGTCGCGGTGTTGAGCGAGAGCCATGCGTGGTCGGTCGAAAAATCCCGCATCGATCAGGCCTCGATGCCGTAAGTCGCCATGACGCGCGCCATCCGCGCCGCGGCAGCATGCGGGTCGTGGAACAGGCCCGCGCGGTCGGCGAGACGGAACAGCTCGGCGAGATGCAGCATCGAGCGCGCGCTCTCCTGGCCGCCGACCATGGTGAAATGATCCTGGTGCCCGTTCAGATAGGCGATGAAGACGATGCCGGTCTTGTAGAACCGCGTCGGCGCCTGGAAGATATGCCGCGACAGCGGCACGGTCGGTCCGAAGGCGTCGTGGAAGCCCGCGAAGATCGCCGTCGGTCAGCGCCGCGAGCGCGGTCGCAGCCGCAGGCGCGATCGCGTCGAAGATGCCGAGCAACGCGTGCGAATAGCCCTTGTCGTCGCCGGCGATCAGCTCCGCATAGTTGAAATCGTCGCCGGTATACATCAGCACCGACGTGTCGAGCCGGCGCCGCATCGCGATCTCTTTGTCCTTGTCGAGCAGCGAGACTTTCACGCCGTCGACTTTGGCCGCGTTGGCGTTGATGACGCCTGACGGCAACGTCCATTGCGGCATCGAGATCGCGCGTGCCCCAGTAGCCGGCCAAGCGCCGGATCGAACATGTCGCCGAGCCAGTGGATGATCACGGGCTCGCGCGCCTGCGTCAGGATGCGGTCGTAGACCTTCACATAGTCGTCCGGACCTTTGGCGATACGGGAAAGCGCGCGCGAAGCCATCAGGATGATGCGCCCGCCGACGGCTTCGATGGCCTCGAACTGCGTCTCGTAGGCCTTGATCACATCGTCGATCGAGCGGGCCTCGGCCGGGTCGAGATGGTCGGTGCCGGCGCCGGAGAAGATCACGGCGCCGGGTTTCGTGCGCGCAAGTGCGGTCGAGCGCTTGATCAGCTCGAGCGCCAGCGGCCAGTCGAGGCCCATGCCGCGCTGCGCGGTGTCCATCGCCTCGGCGACGCCGAGCCCGAGATCCCAGAGATATGCGCGATAGGCCAGCGTGCGGTCCCAGTCCGGCGCGGCCGTTCAGCCAGGGGTCGTTGTCGGCGAACGGATCGGCGACCACATGCGCGGCCGCGAGCGCAACTCGGTTGAAGGGTTTGCCCGAACGCGGACGCTGCGGCACGGGTGTGCCGAGCGCGTAACGCTCGGTGGTGCGATCGGCCTTCGGAAGGGTGACCGTGGCTGCGACGGTGGACCTGTCCTGCATGGCTGCTCCGATTCTGACTTGTCTCTGTCGCGTCAGAGCGAGAGTTTCGGCACGTCGACCCAGCGACGCTCCTTCCAGCTCTGCAGCGCGCATTCGACGAGCTGCACGCCCTTGGCGCCCTCGATCAGCGTGTGCGAATACGGCGTATCCTCGACCACGTGGCGGATGAACATCTCCCACTGGGTCTTGAAGCCGTTGTCGTAGACCGTGTTGTCCGGCATCGGCATCCAGGTCTTGCGGAAATCGATGGTCTGCCGCTGATCGGGATTCCAGACCGGGCGCGGCGTCGCGTTGCGGGGCTGGATCATGCAGTCATGCAGGCCGGCCACCGCCGAGCCCAGCGTGCCGTCGACCTGGAAGGTGACGAGATCGTCGCGATAGACGCGCGTCACCCAGCTCATGTTCATCTGCGCGATCACGCCGCCTTCCAGCTGGAAGGTCGCGTAGGCCGCGTCGTCGGTGGTCGCCTTGTAGCGCTTGCCGGCCTCGTCGACGCGCTCGGGAATGTCGGTGGTGCCGAGGCAGCTCACGGCCTTGACCTCGCCGAACAGGTTGTCGAGCACGTAGCGCCAGTGGCAGACCATATCGAGGATGATGCCGCCGCCGTCCTCGGCGCGATAATTCCAGGACGGGCGCTGCGCCGCCTGCCAGTCGCCCTCGAACACCCAGTAGCCGAACTCGCCGCGCACCGAGAGCATCCGGCCGAAGAAGCCGGAGTTGCGCAACGCGCGCAGCTTCAACAGGCCGGGCAGGAACAGCTTGTCCTGCACGGTGCCGGTCTTCACGCCCTTCTGCTTGGCGAAGCGGCAGATCTTCAGCGCCTCGTCGAGATTGGTGGAGATCGGCTTCTCGCAATAGATGTGCTTGCCGGCGGCGACGGCTTTCTCCAGCAGCGAAGGCCGCATCTGCGTCGTGGCTGCGTCGAAGAAGATCTCGTTGTCCGGATCGGCGATCGCAGCATCGAGATCGGTGCTCCAGCGCTCGATGCCGTATGTCTTCGCGAGCTGCGCGACCTTCTCGGCGTTGCGGCCGATCAGGATCGGATCGAGCTGCACGCGCGAGCCGTCGGACATCGGCACGCCGCCCTGGGCGCGGATGGCGACCACCGAGCGGACGAGATGCTGGTTCGTCCCCATGCGGCCGGTCACGCCGTTCATGACGACACGCAGTGTTTTCGCTGCCACGAGCCATCCTCCCTGGATTTTTTGCGCGCCTTGCCATCGCAGGTGGCGCGTCATATTTATTAACTCAACAGTTAGTTACTTAACGAGCGCGAGGCTTGTTTTGTCAAGCTGACGGATTCTCAGCCGTTTCAGCCTTTCAGGCAGCCTCTTCAAATCCGCCGAGCGCCGCCGTCAGGTTGGCGCCGAGAATGTCCGACAGGTAGCCGCCTTCCTGCACGAGCACGGTCGGCAGCCCGAGCCGCGCGATCGCCGCGCCGATGCGGCGAAAACCTTGCGTGGTCACGGCGAGGCCGGCGAGGGGATCGTGTTCCGACGCATCGAGACCGAGCGCGACCACCAGCGCGGTCGGCGCGAAAGCGCGGATCGTCTTTTCCGCCACGCGCGAGCGCCTGCACGTAGCCGTCGTCGCCCGTGCCGATCGGCAGCGGAATGTTGAGGTTGGCGCCGAGCCCGTTGCCCGCGCCGCGCTCGTGCGCATAACCCCAGACGAACGGGTTGAAGTGGGTCGGATCGGCATGGATCGAGACGGTGAGCACGTCGGCCCGTTCGTAGAAGATGCCTTGCGTGCCGTTGCCGTGATGGACGTCGACGTCGAGGATCGCGACACGCTCGTGCTTCAAGCGCAGGTGCGCGGCTGCGATCGCGCTGTTGTTGAGAAAGCAGAAGCCGCTGGCGAGATCGCGATAGGCGTGATGGCCGGGCGGACGGCAAAGCGCGTAGGCCGCGCGCTCGCCGTCCATGACGAGCTGCGCCGCCGTCGTCGCGACATCGGTGGCCGCGCAGGCAGCGGCCCAGGTGCCGGGGCCGATCGGGCAGGAGGTGTCGATCGTGTGCCAGCCGAGGCGGCCGACGATGTGGGTCGGATAAGTCCCGGCATTGCGGACCGGATGCATGTTGGCGATCATCTCGGGCCCTGCATCGCCGAGCGCTGACCAGGCATCCCAGGCCTCGGACAGGAAGCTCAAATACTCCGGACTGTGCACGCGTGCGCGCGGTCCCTGGCCGAAGACGGTCGGCGCGACCAAAGTTCGTGCTTGCCGGCCTTCAGGCCCGCGAGCAACCGGTCCGCGCGTTCGGGCTGCTCGGTGGTGCGCTTGACCACGCCGCGCACCAGGAAGAATTGCGGATCGTGGCTGCGGTGCAGTTCAGTGTAGACGGCCTTCACGCGAACACTCCTTCTCGCTCAACACAAAAAATCATTTCACGCGGCAGTCCGGCCGGAATGTCCCGCACGAGCTTGCCGACCTCGCGCCAGGCATGGCCGATGTGATGATCGATATGCGCGACGATGCGCTCGGGATGGCCCGCTTCGATCGCGGCGAGGATCGGCTCGTGGGTGCGGGCGATCTCGTGCGGATCGTCGTACAGGCGGCCGATCAGGCCGATCACCATGCGCAGTTCTGAGGCGAGATCGTCGAACAGTCGCAGCAGGCGCCTGTTCGCGGCGATTTCGCAGATCAGGCGGTGAAACCGATAATCCTCTTCGACCTGCCGCGCGGGATCGTCGACATCCGCGGTCTGGTACAGCACGTCGATCTGCCGCCGCAGCATGTCGCGCGTCTCGGGCGTGAGATTGCGCGCGGCGAGCACGCCCGCATGCCGCTCCACGCACAGGCGCAGGTCGTAGATCTCGTCGATGTCGTCGATCGCGAATTGCCGCACGAAGAAGCCGCGCCGCGGGCTCGCCACCAGCAAGCCCTGCCGCTCCAGCAGCCGCGCGGCCTCGCGGACCGGGGCCCGGCTGACCCCGAGCTCGCGGGCCAGGCCTGCTTCCACCACCTTGGACCCCGGCGGAAGCCGGCCCTGAACAACGGCTTGGGTCAAAAGCCGGGCGATCTGGCCGACCAGATCGGTCTCGGCGAGGGCCGGCAACCCGACCGGTGGGGACATGGTGCGCATCAAAAGTCGTCCTGTTTTTCGACCCTGTACAATATTTAAGCGTCGATTGTCGACAGTTTAGACTTGCTGTGGCATTGGCCGGGCCGCAAGGTGAGGCGAGTTTGAAAGCTGGATGACCATAGTAATGACACCGCACGTGCGGCCCGCGGCCGTGAACGACGACCCCCGCCAGATCCGGATCGATCTCGCAGCCGCCTACCGGCTGATCCATCGGCTCGGTCTCGACGACAGCATTTACACCCACATCTCGGTGCGCCTGCCCGGGCCGGCATGACCGGTTCCTGATCAACCCCTACGGCCTGCGCTTCGAAGAGGTGACCGCCTCCAACCTGGTGACGGTCGACCTCGACGGAAACATCGTCGAGGACCCGCTGGGGCTCGGCATCAATCCGGCGGGCTTCACCATCCACAGCGCCGTGCATGCGGCGCGGCACGACGCCATCTGCGTCCTGCACACGCACACCGTCGCCGGCGTCGCGGTGTCGTCGCAGAAGCAGGGGCTGCTGCCGCTCAATCAATGGTCGCTGCAGTTCACCGATCGCCTCGCTTATCACGACTACGAAGGCATCGCGCTCGATCTCGATGAGCGCACGCGGCTGGTCGCCGATCTCGGCGACAAGTTCGTCATGGTCCTGCGCAATCACGGCATGCTCACCTGCGGACGCTCCGTCGCCGAAGCGTTCAAGCTGATGCACAACCTGGAACGCTCCTGCCGCGCGCAGCTCGCGATCCAGGCGTCGAACGCCGAGGTCAGCCCGCTGTCGGCAAAGCGTCGCCCGCCAGACGGCGGAGCAGTACGCCAGCTTCTACGACGGCATCGAGCTGAAGGGGCAGCCGGACAGCGAATGGGCTGCCTTCAAGCGCATGCTCGAGCGAACCGATCCTGATTTCGTGAACTAGCCGCCCCTAGTCGACGCGCGAATGCGGCGATTGATCAAAGAGAGAGATTGAGATGTTGAAGCGAGTGTTGCTTGGTCTTGCAGTGATGAGTGCCACGAGCGCTCGCGGCGTTGGCGCAGCAGCCGAAGGCGGGCGGCGTCGTCAATGCCGTGATCCAGCCCGAGCCGCCGGGCCTGATGATGGGCCTGGTGCAGAACGGCCCGACCCAGATGGTCGCCGGCAACATCTATGAAGGCCTGCTGCGCTACAGCGCGAAGCTCGAGCCGCAGCCGGGTCTCGCCGAGAGCTGGACGGTCAGCGAGGACGGCAAGGTCTACTCCTTCAAGCTCAAGAAGGGCGTCACCTGGCACGACGGCAAGCCGTTCACCTCCGCGGACGTGGTGTTCTCGATCGAATTCCTGAAGCAGACCCACCCGCGCGGGCGGAGCAACCTGGCGCAGGTCGACAAGATCGAGACCCCGGACGACGTCCACGGTCGTGTTCACGCTGAAGCAGCCGTTCGGTCCGTTCATCGGCATCTTCGAGGTCGGCTCGATGCCGATGATTCCGAAGCACATCTATGAAGGAACGGACTACAAGACCAATCCGGCCAACAACACGCCGATCGGCACCGGCCCCTTCATGTTCAAGGAATGGCAGAAGGGCTCGTTCATCAAGCTCGTGAAGAATCCGAACTACCACATCAAGGGCAAGCCGCATCTCGACGAGATCTACTGGCACGTCATTCCCGACGCCGCGGCGCGCTCGGTCGCGTTCGAAACCGGCAAGGTCGACGTGCTGCCGGGCGGCTCGGTCGAGAATTTCGACGTTCCGCGCCTGAGCAAGCTCAAGAACGTGTGCGTCACCGGCGACGGCTGGGAATTCTTCAGCCCGCATTCGTGGCTGTGGCTCAACAACCGGTCCGGACCGACCGCCAACAAGAAATTCCGTCAGGCGCGTGATGTTCGCCATCGACCGCAATTTCGCGAAGGACGTGATCTGGAACGGCCTCGGCAAGGTCGCGACCGGTCCGTCCGGCTCCTCGATCAAGTACTACACGCGACGCGTGCCGAAATACGACTACGACCCGGCGAAGGCGAAGGCTCTGCTGAAGGAGGCCGGCTACAACGGCGAGAAGGTTCGCCTGCTGCCGCTGCCCTACGGCGAGACCTGGCAGCGCTGGGCCGAGGCGGTGAAGCAAAATCTCCAGGACGTCGGCATCAACGTCGAGATGGTCGCGACCGACGTGCCGGGCTGGAATCAGAAAACCGCCGAATGGGACTACGATATCGCCTTCACCTACCTCTATCAGTATGGCGATCCCGCGCTCGGCGTCGGCCGCAACTATGTCTCAAGCCAGATCTCCAAGGGCTCGCCGTTCAACAATGTCGAGGGCTATTCAAATCCCGAGATCGATCAGCTGTTCGCCGAGGGCGCGGTGGCCTTCCCGGATTCGAAGCGCGCGGAAATCTATGCCAAGGCGCAAAAGATCCTGGTCGAGGACGTGCCGGTCGCGTGGCTGCTCGAACTGCAGTTCCCCACCATCACCCGCTGCAACGTCAAGAACCTCGTGACGACGGCGATCGGCGTCAACGACGGTTTCCGCGACGCCTGGATCGACAAGTAAGTCGCTGAGCGTCCACCCGCGGCGGCGCGAAAGCGGCCGCGGGCCGAAGTCCACCTCGTCTCGAACGCAATGGAAGTCTGTCGATGCTCGCATTCATTGCCCAGAGAGTCGTGAAGGCCGTTGTCGTTCTGCTCGCGATCGTCGTCTTGAACTTCTGCCTGATCCGCATGGCGCCGGGCGATCCGGCGCTGGTGATGGCCGGCGAGGCCGGCGCAGGCGACCAGATTTTCCTCGCCCAGCTGCGCGAAAAGTTCGGCCTGGATCAACCGCTGCCGGTGCAGCTCTATCTTGTATCTCAAGGGGATCCTCAGCGTTCGATCTCGGCTTTTCGTTTCGCCAGCAGATGCCGGTCGTCGAAACTGATCCTCGATCGGCTTCCGGCCACGCTGCTGCTGACCGGGACCGCGTTCGTGATTTCGCTCGCGCTTCGGCGTGCTGTTCGGATCGCTGGCGGCGCGCTGGCGCGGCACCTGGGCCGACACGGCCATCACCGTGCTGGCGCTGATCTTCTACGCCACGCCGCTGTTCTGGGTCGCGCTGATGGCGATCCTGTTGTTCTCGGTCACGATGGACCTCCTGCCGAGCTTTGG
Source organism: uncultured Alphaproteobacteria bacterium (assembly GCA_963757845.1). Lineage (GTDB taxonomy): Bacteria > Pseudomonadota > Alphaproteobacteria > Rhizobiales > Xanthobacteraceae > P52-10. Next base: position 40,261 of record CAVWTB010000058.1, on the reverse strand, counting down.
CTACCAGACGGTCGGCGCCAACTACACCGGTCTTGCGCATGTGCTGGATGTCGGCGGCCCACCTGGTGCTGCCGGCGACGACGCTCGGCCTGTTCTTCATGGCCACCTATGCGCGCATGACCCGCGCGTCGATGCTCGAGGTGAAGCGGCTCGACTTCGTCAAGACGGCGCGCGCCAAGGGTCTGCGCGATGCGGTGATCCAGCGCCGCCATGTGCTGCGCAACGCGCTGCTGCCGGTGGTGACGCTGGCGGGCCTGCAGGCGGGCACGCTGGTCGGCGGCGCCGTGCTGACCGAAACCGTGTTCGCATGGCCGGGCATCGGCCGCCTGATGTACGAGGCGCTGCTGCAGCGCGACTATAACCTGCTGCTCGGCGTGTTCGTCGTGAGCTCGGCGATGGTGCTGGCCTTCAACCTCGTCACCGATCTGATCTACCGCGCGGTCGATCCGCGCATCGAGGTTCGCCGCATGATGCGCTTCTGGCGACTGCTGCTGCGCAATCCCGGCGGGCTGATCGGCTTCGTGATTCTCGTCGTCGCGGTTGCGGTCGCGGTGTTCGGTCCGCTGCTGTTTCCGACCTCGCCCTGGCGCATGGTGCAGCGGCCGTTCCTGCCGCCGTTCACGATGGCCGGCCTGCCGCTCGGCACCGACGCGCTCGGCCGCGACGTGCTGGCGGGCATCGTCCATGGCGCCCGCGTGTCGCTGCTGGTCGGCCTCGTCTCCACGCTGGCGGCGCTTGCGGTCGGCATTCCGGTCGGCGCGGTGGCCGGATATTTCGGCGGCCGCATCGGCGACGCGCTGATGCGCTTCACGGAGTTCTTCCAGACCGTGCCGAGCTTCGCGCTGGCGATCGTGCTGGTGGCGATCCTGCAGCCGTCGATCGTCTCGATCGTGCTCGCGATCGCCATCGTCAGCTGGCCGCCGGTGGCGCGGCTCGTGCGCGGCGAGGTGCTGTCGCTGCGCACCCGCGAATACGTGCAGGCGGCGATCGTCACCGGGCAGAGCAACAGCTGGATCATCTGGCGCGAGATCCTGCCCAATGCGCTGTCGCCGGTCATCGTGCTGGCATCGCTGATGGTCGCGACCGCGATCCTGCTGGAATCGTCGCTGTCCTTTCTCGGCCTCGGCGATCCCAACCTGATGTCGTGGGGCTACATGGTCGGCGCCGGCCGCACCGTCATCCGCCAGGCCTGGTGGATCACGCTGTTTCCCGGCATCGCCATCCTGATCTCGGTGCTGGCGCTGAACCTGATCGGCGAAGGCCTCAACGACGCGCTCAACCCGCGCCTCAGCAAGGACGGGCGCTGAGCATGTCGGCTGAGACATCCGTCACCATCAAGAGACCTGAAGCTGGCGCTGCCGCCCGGCAGCGATCGCGCCTACGCCGTGGACGACGTCTCGTTCGACCTCACCGCCGGCAAAATCCTTTGCGTCGTCGGCGAATCCGGCTCCGGCAAGTCGATGTGCGCCCACGCGCTGATGGGGCTGCTGCCGGACACCGTGATCGCCGAAGCCGGCGAGATCGCCTTCAAGGGCCAGAATCTCCTGACCCTCGGACGAGGACAGCGTGGCTGGCGCTGCGCGGCCGCCACATCGCCATGGTGTTTCAGGAGCCGATGACGGCGCTGAACCCCTTGATGCGGATCGGCGACCAGATCGCCGAGATGTTCGAGGCGCATGATCTCCTGACGCCGCAGGGAGCGCAAAGCAGAAAGCCCTCGACCTGCTGCGCGAGGTCGGCCTGCCGGATCCGGAAGCGTCGATGCGCGCCTATCCGCATCAACTGTCCGGCGGCCAGCGTCAGCGCGCGATGATCGCCATGGCGCTGGCGCTCGAACCGGCCGTGCTGGTCGCCGACGAGCCGACCACGGCGCTCGACGTCACGACGCAGGCGCAAATCCTGAAACTGATCCGCGACCTGCAGCGTCGCCGCAACATGGCGGTGATGTTCATCACCCATGATTTCGGCGTCGTCGCCGATATCGCCGACCGCGTGGTCGTGCTTCAGCATGGCAAGGTGGTCGAGCAGGGCGCGGCGGCCGATGTCCTGCAGCGGCCGCAGCATCCCTATACGCGCGCGCTGCTCGCCGCCGTGCCGACGATGCAGCCGCCGAAGCGCGCGCCGCTCGCTCGATCGGCGCAAGGCGGTCGAGGTGGTCGGTCTCGACAAGACCTATGTCAGCGGCGGCGGCTGGTTTCGGTCAGGCCGCGCATCGTGCAGGCGGCGAAGGAGGTCAACTTCAATATTCTTCAGGGCGAGACGCTCGGTCTCGTCGGCGAATCCGGTTCCGGCAAATCCTCGGTCGCGCGGCTCGTCATGCGGCTGATCGCGCCGGACCGCGGCACGGTCCGCCTGGGCGATACCGATTTCACGGCGATCAGCGGCCAGGCGCTGCGCAAGGAGCGCAGCCGCATCCAGATGATCTTTCAGGACCCGTTCGCCTCGCTCAATCCGCGCCGCAAGGTCGGCAACATCATCGCCGACGGCCCGATCGCGCACGGCACGGATCCGCGATGTCGCGCGCCGGCGTGCCGGCGAGCTTCTGGGCCTGGTCGGTCTGAACGCCAGCGCCATGGAGCGCTATCCGCACGAATTCTCCGGCGGCCAGCGGCAGCGCATCGGCATCGCCCGCGCGCTGGCGCTCGAGCCGGAAATCCTGGTCGCCGACGAAGCCGTCTCGGCGCTCGATGTGTCGGTGCAGGCGCAGGTTCTGAACCTGCTTGAAGACCTCAAAGCGCGGCTCGGCCTGTCGATGCTGTTCATTACCCATGATTTGCGCGTGGCGGCGCAGATCTGCGATCGCATCGCGGTGATGCAGCGCGGCAGTCATCGTCGAACTGAAGCCGGCCGCTGCGCTGTTCTCGGCCGCCGAGCATCCCTATACGCGCGAGCTGCTTGCCGCCGTGCCCGGCCAGATCTCATCGCCCGAGGCGGCGTGAGGCGATGCGTTGCGTCCTTGTCAGCAGCAGCCTCGATCTTCGCGAGCTTCTCGGTCGCGGAACTCGCGCGCATCGCCGACCGCATCGAGGTCGTCGACCATGCCGCCGGCTGGAGCGAGCGCAGATATCCGTCTCGCGGTCGCCTGGCATCCGCCGGCACGATGCCTTCGAGCGCTATCCGGACCTGCAGGCCGTCTGCTCGATCGGCGCCGGCGTCGACAACATTCTGACGTGTCCGAGCCTGCGGCCCGGACATCGAGGTGGTTCGCGTCGTCGATCCTGAGCAGGCGCAGACTGATGGCGGGCTTCGTCACCTGGCACGTGATCGGGCATCAGCGGAGCTTCGCCGACCTACCGCGAGCAACAGCGCGACGGAATTTGGCGGGTCCTCGGGCAGCGCAGCGCGCAGAGCGTGCCGGTCGGCATTCTCGGCTTCGGCGAGATCGGCCAGCGCGTTGCGGCGCATCTCGCGCTGCTCGGCTTTCCGGTCATGGTGTGGAGCCGGACGGCAAAGCTGACGTCGTCCCCGGTCCGGAGCTTCCATGGTCGCGAGGGGCTTGCCGCCATGCTTGGCGAAACCGAAGTGCTGGTGAACCTGCTGCCGCTGACGCGACGAGACGCAGGGCATCCTCAACGGCGACCTGTTCGCGTCGCATGCGCCGCGGCGGCTATCTGATCCAGGTCGGCCGCGGCGAACATCTGGTCGAGGAGGATCTGCTCGCGGCGCTGGAAAGCGGTCAACTCGCGGGCGCCGCGCTCGATGTGTTCGCAGCCGAGCCGCTGTCACCGACGCATCCGTTCTGGGCGTCATCCGAAAATCGTCGTCACGCCGCATGACGCCTGCGATGCCAGCGTCAGCGCTGTTGCCGATACGCTCGTCGCCACGGCCGACGCGATACGGAAAGGCGAGCGGCCGCCGCATGCGATCGACCGCGGGCGCGGCTATTGAATAGTTTTACGCAAGGATTGCCTGGTGCTCCACTCCTCTCGCGCCCTCGATGCCGCGCATCCGATCGACGACCTGCGCGCCGCGCCGACGGTCGCGGAATCGCTCGCCGAAGCGCTGGCGGCCGAGCATTACGGCCTGCCGGCCACAGCGCACCGGCTCGGCAGCGAACGCGATCAGAATTTTCGGCTGCGAACGCCCGACGGCCGCGACTATGTGCTGAAGATCGCCAATCCGGCGGAAGACCGCGCGGTCACGAACCTGCAGACGGAAGCCCTGCGCCACCTGGCCGTGGTGGATTCCGAGCCTGCCGGTTCCGCGGGTTTTCCCGGCATTGAACGGCGCGATGGAGCTCGATGTCAGGTTCGATGACGGCTCGACCAGAATAGTCCGCTTGCTGTCGTTCCTCGAAGGAACGCCGATTGCACGCGGTCGAGGGATCAACCGCGCTGCGGCGCGATCTCGGCCGATGCGCGGCAAGACTGGCGCGGGGGCTTGCGCGATTTCGAGCATCCCGCCAGGCACAAGCTGCTCTGGGATCTTCAGCACGCGGCCGAATTGCGCCCGCTTGTCGATGCCGTGCCCGTCAGCCAGCGCGGTCTGGTCGAGCAGGTTCTCGATCGCTTCGAGACGCACGCGCGTCCCGTGCTGCCGGCATTGAGCACGCAGCATGTGCACAACGATCTCAATCCGCACAACGTCGTCGTCGATCCCGATCAACGCGCGCATCGCCGGCATCATCGATTTCGGCGATCTCACCTTCACCGCGCGGGTCAACGATCTGGCCATCGCGGCCGCGTACCAGGTTGCCGACAGCGACGATCCGCTTGCGCCGGCGTGCGACGTGATCGCGGCCTATCATGCGGTCACCCCGCTGGACCTGCTCGAGCTCGATGTTCTGTTCGATCTCATTGCCACGCGCATCGTCATGACGGTCGTGATCAGCAGCTGGCGAGCCGTTCGCTATCCTGAGAACCGGGAGTATATTCTGCGCAACAACAAGCCTGCCTCGGCGCGACTGAGCCGGATCGCAGGACTTTCCCGCGGAACGGGCCGCGCAGCAGATTCGACGCGCCTGCAATTTGGAGTGATGACCATGTCAGCGGACGATGAGGCCACGTCGTCTCGCGACCTGATCGCGCGCCGCAATCGTCTGCTCGGCCCGGCTTACCGGTTGTTCTACGAGCAGCCCGTGCAGTTCGTCCGGGGCGAGGGCGTGTGGCTGTACGATCCGGCCGGGCATCGCTATCTCGACGCCTATAACAACGTGGCCTCGGTCGGGCACTGCCATCCGCACGTGGTCGCAGGCGATCGCGCGGCAGGCCGCGGTGCTCAACACGCATACGCGCTATCTGCACGAGACCGTGCTCGACTACGCCGAGAAGCTGCTGGCGACGTTCCCGGCCGAGATCGGCCACATCATGTTCACCTGCACCGGCAGCGAGGCCAATGATCTCGCCTTGCGCATCGCGCGAACCTGCACCGGCGGCACCGGATTTATCGTCGACGGAAACGGCCTATCACGGTGTGACAGTCGCGCTGGCCGAAATGTCGCCTTCGCTCGGACTGCCGCTGCCGAAGGATAGCCACGTGCGGCTCGTGCCGGCGCCGCGTTCAGCCGGCGACGACACCGGCGAAATCTTTGCGCGTCACGTTCGCCAGGCGCTGGACGACATGAAGCGCAACGGCATTCGCCCCGCAGGCACTGCTGGTCGACACGATCTTCTCGAGCGATGGCGTGTTCGCCGATCCGCCGGGCTTCCTGCGCCCGGCGGTCGAAGCCGTGCGCGCGGCCGGGGCCTGTTCATCGCCGACGAAGTGCAGCCCGGCTTCGGTCGCTGCGGCGACGCACATGTGGGGTTTTGCGCGCCATGATCTCGTGCCTGACCTGGTCAGCATGGGCAAGCCGATGGGCAACGGTCATCCGGTCGCGGGCATCGCGGCGCGGCCGGAGCTCCTCAAGGAGTTCGGCGCGAGATCGCGCTACTTCAACACCTTCGGCGGCAATCCGGTGTCCGCGGCAGCGGGCATTGCGGTTCTCGAGGTGATCGAGCGCGAGGGCTTGATCGAGAACGCGCGCCGCACCGGAGCCTATCTTGCGGAGCAGCTTCGGCAGCTGCAGGCGCAGCACGCGCTGATCGCCGAAGTCCGCGGCGCGGGACTGTTCATCGGCGTCGAGCTGCGGCAGCGGACGGGGCGCCTGCCACGAAAGAAACTGCGCGGATCGTCAACATGCTGCGCGAGCGGCGCGTGCTGATCAGCGCCGCCGGGCCGCATGGCAATGTTCTGAAAATCCGGCCGCCGCTGGTGTTCAACACCGAGCATGCCGACCTGCTCGTGCGTGAACTGGGGCCGGTGTTGCAGGAGTTACGTGTGTGAGCGAACGCGCTTAAGACAGCGATCGCCTGCCGTCCGATGACTTTCACCTGATTGAGCAGGTAGGAATATCCGCCGCAGCCCTCTGCAAGTTTGATCGGCAATGATCCCGCGCCGCTGCCGTGTATTTGTGCCGGCTGCCAAAACCGGATGCAGGGATCGCGATCATTAGCGCGGCTTATGTCGCGAATTTTTTCTTCCAATTTTACTTCGAAAAATCCCGTCGATAGCCTCTCCGCGAAGTCGATCAGACGAGCATTGATCAAACCGGTCATTGCGGACGTTCACTGTAACGGATGGGGATCGCGATGTTTGACGAGCACGGAAGGAAGTCGAACGCCAATCATGCCGCCACGAAAGCGAAGCCGTCGACCAGCAGGCCGAGCCGCCGCTCAGTGCTGAAGGCGGGCGCAGCCCTTGCGGGCGCTGCAGCCGGGTCGGATGTGCTGCGCGGATTCCCCACCATCTGGGCGCAGGAGATCAAGGACATCGAGTTGCGCCACGTCGGCGTCTCCTATTCCGTCGTCAAGGCGATCGGCGACCAGGCCGCGAAAGATCTCGGCTTCAAGGTGACCATGCAGAACCTTGATACGTCGGCCGCCATCAACCGCTTCATCACCCAGCCCAACACGGTCGATATCGCCGATCTCGAAGGCTGGCAGGCCAAGCTCGCCGCCAAGCGCGGCGTGCATCCAGGGCATCGAGGTCAAGAAGATCAAGGAATTCGACAACATCCTGCCGATCTTCACCAAGGGCGAGATCGAGGGACAGCAAATTCCGCGGCAAGGCATCTCGCCTTACGAGGCGATGTACATCAAAAGCCCGACGCCACCGATCTGCATGAGGGCGTCACCGAATGGGCGACGTTCCTGCCGCAGGTCTACAACGCCGATTCCATCGGCTACCGCCCCGATCTGGTCGGACACAACGTCACCGAGTGGAAGGATCTGATCGATCCGAAGTTCAAGGGCAAGGCGGCGATCCTCGACGTGCCGGCGATCGGCATCATGGATGCGGCGTTGTGCTTCGAAAGCGCCGGCCTCATCACCTACAAGAACAAAGGCAACATGACGAAGGAGGAGATCGATTTCACCTGCAACAAGTTGATCGAGCTGAAGAAGGCAGGCCAGTTCCGCGCCACCTGGACCACCTTCGATCAGTCGGTGCAGCTGATGGCCGCGGGCGAAGTCATCATCCAGTCGATGTGGTCACCGGCCGTCGCTGCCGTGCGGGTCAAGGAAATTCCCTGCGTCTATGCGCCGGTCAACGTCAAGAACGGCAAGGAAGGCTATCGCGGCTGGTGCAACGGCATGGGGCTGATGAAGCACCTCTCCGGCAAGAAGCTGGACGCCGCCTACGAGTATCTCAACTGGTACCTGTCGGGATGGCAGGGAGGTTTCGTCGCACGCTACGGCTACTACAGCCCGGTGCCGTCCACGGCCAAGAAATTCCTCACGCCCGCCGAGTGGGAGCTTCTGGTACGAGGGCAAGCCAGCTCCGCAAGTGATCAACGATCCCTACGGCGTGTCGATGGAAAAGGCCGGCACCAAGCGCGACGGCGGCTCGTTCCTCGAGCGCGTCAAGAACATCTCGTGCTGGAACACGCTGATGGACGAGGCCGCGTACATGAACAAGCGCTGGAACGACTTCAAGGTGGCGTGATTTCTGCCGTTCCTGTCCTGAGTTTCGTTTCGACAGATCGCCGGCAGGACCACCTGCCGGCCCTGGCTCCTTCGCTTGACGAACGCGGTTGCTGCTATCGATGACGCCCAGCGCCACCGCATCGCGGAACGATCTTGCCGGCTGGCTCTACGTCACGCCGCTTGTGCTGCGTGCTGGTGCCGTTCTTCGTGGCGCCAATTCTCGTGGTGGCGGCGGCCAGCTTCTTCGGCACCGACGGCTTCGGTGGCATCTGACGCCGGGGTTTACGCTTTCGAACTACGTCGATGTGCTGTCTTCGGCGCTGACGCTCAAACTCTATCTGTTGACGATCAAGTTCACCGCTGCTGACCTGGATCGGCACGCTGATCCTCGGCTTCTTCGTCGCCTATTTCCTCGTGTTTCACGTTCGCAATCCGTTGCTCGCGCATCGGCCTGTTCCTGGTCTGCACGGTGCCGTTCTGGACGTCGAACATCATCCGGATGATTTCGTGGATCCCCCTGCTCGGCAAGGAAGGCCTGATCAACAAGGCGCTGCTTGCCGTCGGCGTCATTCGACCAGCCGCTGGAGGTGCTGCTGTTCTCCGACGTGGCGGTCGTGATCGCCTACGTCCACCAGCTCACGATCTTCATGATCGTGCCGATCTTCAACGCCATGGCGCGCATCGACAAGAAGGTCATCGAAGCGGCCGTCGACGCCGGCGCCAGCCGACTGGACATCATGCGCTACATCGTGCGTGCCGATGTCGAAGAGCGGCATTGCGCTTGGGACTCCATCTTCGTCGTGTCGATCGTCATGGGCGATTTCTTTGTCGTCGAAGGTGATGTCGGGCGGCGGCTCCGCATCGGTCGTCGGCGCGTTCTATGAAGATATCGGCGTGCTGCAATATCCGACCGCGGCGGCCAGCGCGGTGCTGCTGACCGCTGGTGCTGGTCGGCATCATTTCGCTGATCCTGCGCACCGTCGACGTCCGCCGGGAGCTCAGCCAATGAGCGCGGCTCCGGGGACGTCGTCCGCATCAACCCCGCCCTGCGCGGCGGCATCCGGCCAAGTCCGGCGGACGACCGTGGACGTTCTACGCGCTCGGTGCGCTGTTCGCCTTCTACGTGCTCGCGCTCTATGGCCCGATGATCTGCATCTACATCCTGTCGTTTCAGGATGTCCGCGGCGGCCTGGTGTTCCCGATGAAGGGCTTCTCGCTGCACTGGTTCGATGACCTGTTCACCCAGGTCCGCACCGGCGACGTCAAGGGCTCGTTCGATCGCTCGATCATGCTCGCCGTGCTGGTGACCGTCATCACGGTGCGTGGTCTCGTTCCTGGCGGGCCTGGCGTTTCGCCGCCGCTTCGCCGGCGACACCGTCGTGTTCTACGCTGATGATCGGCAGCCTTGTGGCGCCGGGGCTCGTGCTCGGACATCGGCACCGGTCTGCTGTTCCAGTGGCTCGGCCTGAACGCAAGCTGGTACACCTCCGCACTGGGCGCGCAGCTGTCCTGGACGCTGCCGTTCGGCGTGCTGGTGATGTTCGCGGTGATGTCGCGCTTCGACGACGCCTGGGAAGAGGCGGCGCGCGATCTCGGCGCCAACCGCTGGCAGATCATCCGGCTGGTCGTGTCGCCGATCCTGGCGCCCGGCTTGGTGGCGGTGGCCTTGTTCGGCTTCACGCTGTCCTACGACGAATTCGCCCGCACGCCTGCAGACGGCAGGCTCGCTCAACACCCTGCCGCTCGAGATCTGGAGCATGACGCTCAATGTCACCTCGCCCTCGCTCTATGCCCTCGGCACGGTGACGACAGTCGTCTCCTTCATCGATCATCGGCGCGAGCCTCGGTACGATCGTGTTCCTCCAGAAGCGGCGCGGCGGCCGCGTCGTTTCGCACTAGGGAAGCCCGGAATGACGGATTGGATCGCGGCGATATCGAGTTCGCGGGCGTGTGCAAGAGCTATGACGGCGTCACCAACGTCGTCGATGGCGTCAACCTGAAGATTGCCGATGGCGCATACTGCTGCTTTCTCGGTCCGTCCGGCTGCGGCAAGACCACGATCCTGCGCATGATCGCCGGCCATGAAGATCCGACCGCGGGCGAAATCCTCATCGGCGGCGAGAATGTCGTCGGTCTCGCACCGGTCGCGCGGCGCACCGCCATGATGTTCCAGTCCTATGCGCTGTTTCCGCACCTGACGGTGCGCGACAACATCGCCTTTCGCACTGCGCGTGCGCGGCATGTCGAGGACAGATCGCGTGCGCGCCGCCGATGCGATGATCGAAAAGGTCCAGCTTGACCGAGTTCGCCGACCGGCTGCCGGCGCACCTGTCCGGCGGCAGCAGCAGCGCGTCGCCCTGGCGCGCGCCGCCATCACCCAGCCGCGGGTGCTGCTGCTCGATGAGCCGCTGTCGGCGCTTGACGAGCAGCTGCGGGTCCAGATGCGCCAGGAGTTGCGCCGGATGCAGCGCGAGCTCGGCATCACCTTCATTCATGTCACCCATACCCAGCTCGAGGCGATCGCGCTCGCCGACCTGGTCGTGGTGATGGAGCAGGGCCAGATCCAGCAGGCGGCGTCTGCGCGCGAGGTCTATGCCAAGCCGCATGATCGCTATGTCGCCGAATTCCTCGGCGGGCAGAACGTGCTGTCGGGCAAGGTCGAGACAGGTCAACGGCGCAACCTTCCAGCTCGGCGCAGGTGCGCGCAAGGCAGCATCGAAGTGCCGTTGCAGGCACGGCCGTCCGTCAGCGTCGGCGATCGCGTCGACGTCGCGGTTCGTCGTGACGATGTCGAACTGATCCGCGCCGGCCAGAGCGCTTCCAGGCCGGGCGCTCCGTCGGCCATCGCGAGCCGGGTCCTCGCCATCGAATATCAGGGCGACTTTCGTGAAGGTCATGCTCGACGCGGTGCCGCGAGGAGCGAATTCGTCGCCTATGTGCCGGAGCGGACGTTCTTCCAGGATCCGCTGAACGTCGGCGACCCGGTGCTTGCCACCTGGGCGGTCGAAGTCGCATGCCGCCTGCTCTGGCTTGATCCCAATCTCGGCAACGGAGTTCAGATCGTGCAGATATCACTTTACGCTCAATGGCAAGCCGACCGACGCTCGACGTCGAGCCGTCGACTGCTGCTGACCGAACTTCTTGCGCGAGCACTCTCGACCTGACCGGCACCCATGTCGGCTGCGACACCAGCCAGTGCGGCGCCTGCGTCGTGCATCTCGACGGCGATTCGGTGAAGAGCTGCACGCTGCTCGCGCTCGGCGCTCGACGGCGCCGAGCGTCCCCACCATCGAAGGGCTGGCCGAGCCGGCGGACCGATCGCTGCATCCCATGCAGGAGGCCTTTCACGAGAATCACGGCCTGCAGTGCGGCTTCTGCACGCCCGGCATGGTGATGAGCGCGGTCGCCTTCGCCAGCCAGCAATCCGACCCCGACCGAAGACGAGGTCCGCCACTGGCTGGAGGGCAATATCTGCCGCTGCACCGGCTACCAGAACATCGTCGCGTCGCGTGATCGCGGGCGCCGCCGCGATGCAGCGCCGCCCCGGGAGGAGACTGATCGTGTCGAACATCATCGGGAATCGGCGCGTCGCCGCGCCGCAAGGAAGACCAGCGGTTTCTCACCGGACGTGGCAACTATGTCGCCGATATCAAGCGGCCCGACATGGCCGCGGGCGCGTTCGTTCGCTCGCCGCACGCTCATGCGGTGGTTCGAGTCGATCGATAACGCCGCGGCGCTGGCCGCGCCGGGCGTGATCGCGGTCCTGACCGGCGAGGACGTCGCCGCGGACGGCCTCGGCTCCCTGCCGTGCGGCTGGGGTATCAGCGGGAACGCGACGGCAAGCCGATGAAGGAACCGCCATTTCCGATGTTGGCCCAGGGCAAGGTCCGCTTCGTCGGCGATATGGTGGCCTTCGTGGTTGCCGAGACGCCGGAGCAGGCCAGCTCCGCTGCGGAACTGCTGGAGCATCGACTACGAGCGCGCTGCCGTCCGTTGTCGGTGTTCTCGACGCGATCACGACCCGGCGCGCCGCAGCTCTTTGACGATGTCCCGAACAACCTCTGCTGTGATTGGGAGCTCGGCGATCAAGCCGCGGTCGATACGGCGTTTCGCCAAGGCGGCGCATGTCGCTCGCCTCAGCCTCGTCAACAACCGCCTGATCGGCAACCCGATGGAGCCGCGGGCGGCGATCGCCGAGTACAATCGCGCGCACCGGCCAGTACACGCTCTGGACGACCAGCCAGTTTCCGCACGTCGTTCGGCTCCTGATGAGCGACGCTGGTCCTGCAAGATCCCGGAGCACAAGCTGCGCGTGGTGGCGCCCGATGTCGGCGGCGGCTTCGGCGTCAAGCAGTTCCACTATGGCGAGGAGGCGGTCATCACCTGGGCGGCGCGAAACGTCGGCGCGCCCGATCAAATGGGTGTGCGAGCCGCTCCGAGGGCTTCATCTCCGACGCGCCACGGCCGCGACCACGTCACCGAAGCGGAGCTCGCGCTCGACGAGAACGGAAAATTCCTCGCGCTGCGCGTCAAGACGCTGGCGAACATGGGCGGCTATCTCTCGACCTTCGGGCCGAACATCCCGACCAATCTCTACGGGCCGCTGCTCACCGGCGTCTACACGACGCCGGCGATCTACTGCGACGTGAAGGTGGTGTTCACCAACACCGTGCCGGTCGACGCCTATCGTGGCGCGGGCCGGCCGGAAGCAACCTTCGTGGTCGAGCGCCTCGTCGACGTCGCGGCGACGGAGATGGGCATCGACCGCGTCGAGATGCGCCGCCGCAACATGATCCCGCAAGGAAGCCTATCCCTACCAGACCCCGGTGCATGGTGGAGTACGACACCGGCGATCCCGCGGGCTGCCTCGATGAGGCGCTGGTCGCGCGCCGACTTGAAGGGCTTCGCGGCGCGGAAATCGGCATCGGCGCGCGACGGCAAGTTCCGCGGGCTCGGCCTCTCGACTTATGTCGAGGCCTGCGGCCTGGCGCCGTCGCGCTTCGCCGGCCGGCTCGGCGCGCGCGGCGGACTTTACGAAAGCGCCACCGTGCGCGTGCATCCCACGGGCCAGGTGACGGTGCTGATCGGCACCCACAATCACGGCCAGGGCCACGAGACCACCTTCGCGCAGATCGTCTCCGAGAAGCTCGGCGTCCCGTTCGACAACGTCGACATCGTGTTCGGCGATACCGACCATGTGCAGTTCGGCATGGGCACCTACGGCTCGCGCTCGCTCGTCGTCGGCGGGGCGGCGCTGTCAAGGCCGCGGACAAGGTGATCGCGAAGGGCAGGAAGATCGCCGCCCATCTGCTCGAGGCCAGCGAGCAGGACATCCAGTTCGAGGCCGGCAGCTTCTCGCGTCGCCGGCACCGATCGCTCCAAGAGCTTCGCGGAGATCGCGGTGGCGGCCTACGTGCCCGCACGACTATCCGCTCGAGATGCTCGAGCCCGGGCTGGAGGAGCAGGCCTACTACGATCCGGTCAACTTCACCTATCCCGGCGGCTCCCACATCGCCGAGGTCGAGATCGATCCGCGAGACCGGGACGGTCGAAGCTGGTCGAGCTACACCGCGGTCGACGACGTCGGCACCGTCATCAACCCGATGATCGTCGAAGGGCAACTGCACGGCGGCATCGTGCAGGGCGTCGGCCAGGCGCTCTACGAGAACTGCGTCTACGACGAGGGATCCGGGCAGCTCCTGTCGGGCTCGCTGATGGACTACTGCATGCCGCGCGCCGATCAACCTGCCGCTGATGAAGGTCGAGCACGCACAGCACCGTCGTGCACCCACACCCCGATGGGCGTGAAGGGCTGCGGCGAGGTCGGCACGATCGGCTCGCCGGCTGCCGTCATCAACGCCGTGGTCGATGCACTCGCCGCATCTCGGTGTCACCCACGTCGACATGCCGGCCACACCAAATCGGATCTGGCGCGATCAGCAAGCGCGGCGTCACGGCTCGCGCAGCCGAGTAGGGGAGGGGAACACGCATGAAGCCGTTCGCCTATCACCAGCCGACACGATCGCTATGCCGTGGCGCCTCGCTCTTGGCGCAGCGCCGACGAAGCAAGCTCGCGGTCGCGGCGGCATGACGCTGCTGCCGACGCATCAAGCAGCGGCTCGCCGAGCCCGCCGGCGCTGGATCGACCTGGCGAAGCTGCCGGCCCTCAAGGGCTTTAGCGCGACAAGGACGACTGCGATCGACGATCGGCGCGCATGACGTCGCCATGCCGATGTCGCCGCGTCTTCCGCTCGTCGCGGCAGCGATCCCGGCGCTGGCCGCGCTTGCCGGCGAGCATCGGCGATCCGCAGGTGCGCAACCGCGGCACCATCGGCGGCTCGGTCGCCAACAACGATCCGGCCGCCGACTATCCGGCCGCCGTGCTCGCGCTTGACGCGACGATCATCACCAGCCCGCGCGAGATCGCCGCCGACAACTTCTTCAAAGGCCTGTTCGAAACGGCCCTGCAGCCGAAGAGATCATCACGGCGATCCGGTTTCCGGTGCCGCGCGGCTGGTTACGCCAAATTCCCAAGCGCCGGCGTCGCGCTATGCGCTGGTCGGCGTGTTCGTCGCGAAAGCCGCCTCCGGTATCCGCGTCGCAGTGACCGGCGCCGGATCAGGCGTGTTTCGGCGTGCCCGCGATGGAGGCAGGCGCTCTGGCCGCCAATTTCGAGCCGTCGGCCATCGCCGCGATCTCCGGATCGACACCGACGGCCTTGATCTCCGACATTCATGCCGAGGCGGACTACCGCGCGCATCTGGTCACCGTCATGGCAAAACGCGCGGTCGCACGCGGCGTCAATACGCTTCACCGGAAGGCATGATGAAGCCAGGTTCTGATCGAACGGTCCGCGTCGCTGCCATCGATGCCGGCCTCGCGCGCCCTCAGTCCGCAACGTGACATCATCGACGGCTACCGGCGCAAGCGCTTTTACGCCGCGCGACGTCGTTGATGATGCGATCGCCGCGCTGAAGGCGGACCGATGCCGCATCGCAACGTCGTGGTCACGCCGATGTACGACCAGGCGCGGCGCGAAGCCGACAGGCACGCGCTGCCGAGCTGGCGGGCGAGGCGGAGGGCGCGCTTGCCGGCGTCCCGGTTACGGTGAAGGACCTGGTGTTTGTCGCCGGCGTGCCGGCCTATGGCGGCGCGCCGTCTCAACGGAGCTTTGTGCCCGCACGTCGATGCCGCGGTGGTGGCGGCGCTCAAGGCCGCCGGCGCGATCATCATGTGCAAAACCACCACCTGCGAGTCCGGTTACAAGCTGACCGCCGACAGTCCGGTGTCCGGCCTGACGCGCAATCCGTGGAATTTGCAGCGGACCAGCGGCGGCTCGAGCGGCGGAGCTGCGGCAGCGGTTGCGGCCGGGCTGCGGACCGATCGCGATCGGCACCGATGGCGTCGGCTCGATCCGGGTGCCGTCGTCGTTTTGCGGCGTGTTCGGTTTCAAGCCGACATTCGGTTTGGTGCCGCGCTCACCCGGATTCTGCGCCGCCGTCCTGGGCGTCGCTCGCCCATACCGGACCGATCGCGCGCACGGTGGCGGACGCCGCGCTCGTGCTGGAAATCATCGCCAGCTATGACCTGCGCGACCCGGCCAGCCTGCCGATCCTGCCGCGCAACTTCGATGCGAAACCGCAGGCCTTGAGCGGCTTAAGGATCGGCGCCAGCGTCGACTTCGGCTATGCCGCTGTCAGCCCCGCGGTCCGCGCAGCGTTCAGCAAGGCGGTGGATGTTCTCGCGACCTGCGGTGCGCAGCTGAGCGCGGACGGTCCCGGTGCTCGATCCCGAGATCCTCGAACACACGTCTGAAGCCGATCGCCTTCACCGAGCAGGCGGCCGCGGTCGCCGGCAGGACAATCGATGATCTCGCAGCCTCCGAGCGTGACTATCTCGATGTCGTCGCCGCCGGACGGGGCTACAGCGGAATCGACTATGTCGAGGCCGGCTATCGGCGCGCGCAAGCGCGCAACGCGTTTCTCGAAGTTGTTCGAGCGTGTCGATGCGCTGGTGACACCGACGGTCGCGGTGACCGCGTTCGAAGCCGGCCGGCTCGGCGTCGGAGCGTTGACGGCGTCGCGGTCGACCCGCACCTCGGCTGGTCACCGTTCTCGTGGCCGATCAACCTTGCAGGGCTGCCGGCTGCCACCGTGCCGTGCGGGTTCGATGGCGATGGACTGCCGATCGGCCTGCAGATCGTTGCGCCCTGGCTTCGACGAACCGACGATCTTCCGCATCGCGGCGGCCTTCGAGCAAGCCCAGCCATGGGCTGATTATTGGCCGCAGTTGGTGTCCCGTGCGGCGAGCCCGCAGGGCCGCGACGGCGGCGTACCGATTGCGGGCCTCCATAAGGTTCACGATCAGGCCAAGGCGTGATCTCTCAGCCTCAAGGCAGTTCGATCGGGATACCCTTTTGGCTAAGCTCTTCATCGAGACGCAGGTAGTGCGCCAGATAGTCGTGCAAGGCTGTCGCGGCCTTTGACGTCGCGCCGCTCGATTTGTAGAGCAGCAGTTCGACCTTCGGGAGCGCCGGCAAGCCTTCCTTGGCGCCAATCTCGCGCATGCTCGGGACGAGCGCACTGCGACCCAGTACCGTCACCGCCATGCCGGCGAATGCCGCCGCCTGCAGTCCGCCGACACTCTCGCTGACGCAAGCGATGCGCCAACGCAGTCGCGCGATTTCCAGAACTCTCGATCGCATAGTCGCGGTAGATATTGCCCGGGGGCAAAAGCGCGAGCGGGATTGGGGTTTCCTCGTGCGCGCACGATTGTTCGCCGGTCATCCAGACAAGCTGTTCGCGCCGCACCACCTGTCCGCCGGTGAAATCATTCATGCGCGTGACCAGCGCGATGTCGACGTCGCCGCGCTTGACGAGGCCCACCAGCGGCGTTGAAAGCGCGCAGTTCAACTCGACCTGGATACGCGGAAAGGATTTGCGGAATACGCTCAGGATCGAGGGCAGCATGAAGGCGGCGTAGAGGTCCGGCGTGCCGAGCACGACCTGGCC
Organism: uncultured Alphaproteobacteria bacterium; assembly: GCA_963757845.1. GTDB lineage: Bacteria > Pseudomonadota > Alphaproteobacteria > Rhizobiales > Xanthobacteraceae > P52-10. The sequence goes on along the minus strand of CAVWTB010000058.1, from coordinate 23,346 downwards.
CTCGATTTCCTGCGACGCCAGTTGCGAGATGAGTTCGTCGTGCAGGCGCAGGATGGATTTGGCATAGGTCAGCACGGTCCCGCCGTCCGCGGTCAGGGTGAGCCGCCGGCCCTCGTGCAGAAACAGCTGCTTGCCGGTCAGCTCCTCAAGCCGCTGCAACTGCAGCGTAATGGCGGGTTGGGTCCGTCCCAGCCGCCGCGCCGTCTCGGTGATGCTGCCCGTATCGACTACCGAAATGAGCGAACGCAGCATGCGGATATCGAGACTGATCAGGTTCATGAGCAATCCGTTTCGTCCTGCAGCCTTGCAAATTTCGTGCTCAGCATCCCAAAAAGCGGCTGAACATTAAAGCCTTGGTTCGCCTGACAAACCAACAATCGGCAGGTTCGCGAGGGTGCTTCGGAATGCAACAGGTGAAGCACCTGTTCGTCGAAAATCTGGATCAGGTTTTGCGGGCATTGCACGCCTCGGCCGCTTGAGTTGGACGTTCGCGAGCGGTGCTTCGCCGCATCACGGGGCAGCCGAAGCCTGTTGTTTGCCGTTGACCCGAAAAGGCGGCGGATGCTTTGCTGAGTGCGGACAAACGACGGTTCGCTGGGCGAACCGCGATGAAAACGACGAGCCATACCGAGAAAGAAGCGGGGACCACGATGATCAAAAGAAGGCGATTTCTGCAACTTGGCGCGGCGGCGCTGGCGATGCCACACGTCGCGCGCGCGCAAGGTGCGAAGGGCCAGATCACGCTGATGGCCTATACGGGCATCTTCCAGGACAACTACACGGCGACGGTGGTCGAGCCGTTTCAGAAGGCTTTTCCGGACGTGAAGGTGAACTACGTGCCGGGCGGCACGTCGGCGGCGATGCTCGGCAACATCCGCGCGCAAAAGGCCGATCCGCAGGTCGACGTGGTGATCATGGACGTGACGACCTCGTCGATCGGCAATGCCGAAAGCCTGTTCGACAAGATCACGCCCGCCGAGGCCCCGTCGCTCAACGAGCTCTATCCTGAGGCGCGCGCGGTCGGCGGCGAGTTCGGCCCGGCGGTCACCTACGACCATCTTGTTCTGATCTACGATACGCAGGCAGTGCAGCCGCCGCTGGCAAAGCTCGGCGATCTCTGGCGCGACGATCTCAAGGGCTTCCTGTCGATCTCGGCGCCGCCGAACATCCAGGGCCTGGCGCTGACCTGCATGGTCGAGAAGATGGAAGGCGGCGACCACCGCACCTCGATCGACAAGGCGGTGAAGAAGCTGAAGGAGCTGTCGCCTGGCGTGAAGACCTTCGAGCCGAATCCGGACGGCGCGACGCTGCTGCTCAATGGCGTCGTCAAGGTCGCAACCGGCTGGAATGCCCGTTCGCAGCTCTATCGCGATGAATCGAAGGGTCGCGTCGGCGTGCTGCAGCCGCCGGAGGGCAGCGTTTTCCAGATCAACACCATCAACATGACGGCCGGCTCGAAGAACCGCGCGGCTGCCGCGGCCTTCGTCAACTACGCGCTGTCGCAAACCGCGCAGAAGGCGTTTTCCGAGCGGCTGTTCTATGCGCCGACCAACGCAAAGGCGCAGATCGACGCCGCGGCGCTGGGGCGCACCGCGGCTGCGCCGGAGTACCGTGCCCGCATGATCCCGGTCGACTGGATCGAGATCGTGAAAGTCCGTGACCAGTGGAACAACCGCTGGCGGCGCGAGATCATCGCGGCGAAATAAGGCATGGCTTATCTGGAGCTGGCGGGCCTCGAAAAGCGCTACCGCGACGCCGTTGCGGTGGCCGATGTGACGCTTGCGGTCGAGAAAGGGGAATCGGTCGCGCTGCTGGGTCCCAGCGGCTGCGGCAAGACGACCACCCTGCGCATGCTGGCGGGACTCATCGTGCCCGAGCGCGGACGCATCAGCGTCGACGGCGCCGACATCACCGGCGTGCCGGCGCACAAGCGCAACATGGGCTACGTCTTTCAGTCCTACGCGCTGTTTCCGCATATGAACGTGGCGAAGAACGTCGCCTTCGGTCTCGAGGAGCGCGGCGTTGCGGCGACCGAGCGCAAGGAGCGCGTCGCCACGGCACTCGGCAAGGTCCGGCTGAACGAGCTGGCGCATCGCCGCCCGCGCGAGCTCTCCGGCGGCCAGCAGCAGCGCGTCGCGCTCGCCCGCGCGCTGGTGATCCGCCCGTCGGTGCTGCTGCTCGATGAATCCCTGTCGAACCTCGACGCCAAACTGCGGCAGACCATGCGCCGCGAGATCCGCGACCTGCAGCGCTCGCTTGCCATCACCACCCTGTTCGTCACCCACGACCAGGTCGAGGCGCTCGCCATGTGCGACCGCATCGCCGTGATGAACCGCGGCCGCATCGAACAGGTCGGCACGCCGTCCGAGGTCTATGAGCGGCCGGCGACGCGGTTCGTCGCGAGCTTCGTCGGCAGCGTCAATGTGCTGCCGGCAGACCGCGATACGAACGGCAGCCTCGCCGTCTGGGGCACGCCGATCCCGGGCGTAAAGTCCCGCTGGCAGGCGAGACGGATGTCTTCGTCCGGCCGCAGCGCATGCGTCTTGTCGCTGCGTCCGAGCCGGTCGGCTCCGACACGCCGCAGCTGAAGGGCAGGGTCGAGCAGAACATCTTCATCGGCGACCAGGTCGAAACCATCGTGTCAGGTCGCGGGCGGCCAGGTGACGGTGCAAAGCCTCTCCGGCGCGGCGATGCCCTGCGCGGGAACGGAGGTGAAGGTCGTCTGGCGGGTCGAAGACACGCTGGTCGTTCCCGCGGGAGGCGTCATGACGCTCGTCCGCGCGCTGGCCGCTGCTTGCCGTCCCGGCCGCGCTGTTGCTGGCCTTCATCTATCTCTGGCCGAGCCTCGGCCTGTTCCGCACCGCCTTCAACGAGACCAGCGCGACCGGCGCGATGATCGAAGCGTTGTCGCTGAAGGTCTGGCGCGAGATGATGGCCGACTCCTTCACCTATGAGCTGACGCTCAATTCGCTCTGGCTGTCGGTGACCGCGACGTCCATCGCGCTTTGCATCGCCTATCCGATCTCGCTGTTTCTGTTTCGCACCGAGTCGCGCTTTCGCGGCCTGCTCGCGGTGATGGCGATCATGCCGATGCTGGTTTCCGGCGTGGTGCGCATCTTCGGCTGGCTGACGATCCTCGGCGATCAGGGCATGGTCAATTCCGCCGCGCGCTGGCTCGGCCTGATCTCGACGCCGATGCATCTGTTGTTCAACTGGACCGGCGTCACCATCGGCCTCGCCGAGAGCATCCTGCCCTACATGATCCTCGCGCTGCTGGCCGGCTTCGGCCGGCTCGACCGCGCGCTGGAGGAGGCGTCGCGCTCGCTCGGCGCGCCGCCCTGGCGCACGTTCCTGCGCGTGACGCTGCCGCTGAGCCTGCCGGCGATCGTGCTGGCGGCAGGCCTCGGCTTCGTGCTGTCGATGTCGGCCTACATCACGCCAAAGCTGCTCGGCGGCGGCCGCGTGTTCGTGCTCGCGACCGAGATCTTCGAGCACGCCACCACCAACGCCAACTGGCCGATGGCCTCCGCCATGGCGCTCTACACGCTGGCGCTGATGCTCGGCTTTCCTTGCGCTGGCCAACGTCCTGTCGCGGAGGCTCGCGCAATGACCGGCGCAGGACGCGTGCTGTCGCTTGTCGCAGCGCTGAGCTACGCGCTGATCATGGCGCCGATCGTGGTGGTCGTCGTCATGGCCTTTTCGGCGGATTCCTTCATCCTGTTTCCGCCGTCCGGCTTCTCGCTGCGCTGGTTCAAGACGCTGGTGTCGAACGCGCCGCTGATGAAGGCGCTGGGCCTGAGCGTGCAGATCGCGCTTGTTGTGACGCTGGCTGTCGCTGGTCGTCGGCGTGCCGGCGGCGCTGGCGCTGGAGAAGGGCGAGTTCAGGGGGCGCGACGCCCTGCGCGGCTTCTTCCTCGCGCCGCTGCTGCTGCCGACGCTGATCATCGGCCTGGCGCTTTTGCTGTTCTTCACGCCGCTGAAGCTGACCGCGACGCTGACCGGCATTGCGCTCGGCCACATGACCGTCACCGTGCCGTTCGTCATCCGCATGATGTCGACCGCGTTTTCCACGCTGCCGGACAATGTCGAAGCGGCGGCCGCGACGCTCGGCGCGTCGCCCTGGCGCGTGGTGTGGCGGATCACGCTGCCGCTGGCGGCTCCCGGCGTGATCGCCTGCTCGGCGCTGTCGTTCCTGCTCTCCTTCGACGAGACCGTGATCTCGCTGTTCGTCTCCGGCCCGCGCGCGTCCACGCTGCCGGTGGAGATGGTACGCTATGTGGAGGGCCGCACCGACCCGATGATCGCCGCATTGTCGGTGTTGCTGATTGCCGGCACGCTGGCCATCGTCGTCATCGTCGAACGTCTCGTCGGCGTCTCCCGCGCCGTCGGCCAACCATAAGAAACGGAGACATCCGATGCCTGATTACACCATCAAACCCATGCCGACGCAGATCACGGCAGCGCTTTGCGCAGAAGCTGATGCAGGTGGAAACCGCAACCGTCGGCCACAGCCGTCACTGGGGTTTCATGGATCGCGGCATCCAGCCGCTGTTGAAACGCCGCCGCATCGCCGGCACGGCGGTGACGCTGGCGATCCCGGGACAGGATTCGACGCTGCTGCACCACACGCTCGGCCTGTTGCGCCCCGGCGACATCCTGATCGTCGACCGGCTCGGCGACGACAAGCATGCCTGCTGGGGCGGCGGCGTCACGGTGGCGGCAAAGGCTGCCGGCGCGCTCGGCGGCGTGGTCGACGGGCCCTGCACCGACCTGACCGAGATCGAGGACAGCGATTTTCCGGTCTGGTGCCGGGGCATGTCGCCGATCACGACGCGGCTGTATAATCTCGGCGGGACGTTGAACGTGCCGGTCTCCTGCGGAGGTGTCGACGGTGAAGTCCTGGCGACGCCATCATCGCCGACGAGTCCGGCGTGCTGGTGCTCGGCGCGGACGAGGCGGAAGCGGTTGCGGTGGCCGCCATCGCCCGCCAGGAGCGCGGCAAACAGAACGAAGGCCGCGTGCGCGCGGGCGAAAAGCTTGGAGATATTTCCGGCGCGACCAAGATGGTGCTGGACGCGCTGGCTGCGGCAAAGAACCTGATTGACGAAGCGACCAAGATCAGCAATGCAAGGAGAACAGACCAATGAAAATCGCGCTTCTGCAGATGAATTCCGTCGCCGACGTGGACGCCAACATCAAGCAGATGAACGACGTCGCCGAGAAGGCCGTCGCGTCGGAAAGGCCCGACATGCTGGTGACGCCGGAGGTCTGGAACTGGTACGGCGGCAGCAAGGCCGAGAAATTCGCCAACGCCGACGACAAGCGCGGCGGCAGGTCTTACTCGGCGGCGCAGGCGCTGGCGAAGAAGCACAAGGTGTGGGTGCATGCCGGCTCGCTCACCGAGAAGGCGTCGCGGCGGCAAGGTCTCGAACGTCACCTATGTGTTCGACCGCGACGGCAAGGAAGTCGCGCGCTACTGCAAGATCCACATGTTCGACATCACCGCTCCGGACGGCGCGCGCTACGAGGAAAGCGCCGCGGTGCTGCCGGGCCGCGAGATCGTCACCTACGACTGCGAGGGCATCACGATCGGCTGCGCCATCTGCTACGACGTGCGCTTCCCGGAACTGTTCCAGGCACTGGCGCTGCGCGGCGCGCAGGTCATCATGCTGCCGGCCGCGTTCACGCAGCAAACGGGCAAGGACCACTGGGAGGTCCTGATCCGCGCCCGTGCGATCGAGACCGAGACCTACATGGTCGCCGCAGCGCAGACCGGCGCGTACAAGGTCGAGGACGGCTCAACCCGTCTGACCTACGGCCACTCGCTGATCGCCGATCCCTGGGGCCACGTCATCTGCAAGGCCTCCGACGGCGTCGGCTTCACCGCGGGCCGGATCGATACGGCCTATATCGAGAAGTGCCGCAAGCTGATCCCGGTGCTGGAGCACAAGGTGCTCGGCACGCCGGCGATGCCGGTGGCGGTTGCAGCGGAGTAGGCTCGCAGGCCGTGCACGCCGAGGCGCGCGGTCGATCGCGCGCCTCGGACGATAAGATCGATTTCTCGCCAAGGGCCGTCCAACAGGCCCGGGCGCAATGGGGTGAAACATCGGGAGGATGCAATGATGCAAGCGGGGGCTATTCGCGCCTGGACAGTGGCAGCGTTTGCCGCAGCGGCCGTTTTGCCGGCAAGCGCGCAAACCGCCAATGACGCCGTCATCGAGTCGGCGCTCAAATGCGAGCGCCTGACCGAGCTGAAGATTCCCAACTCCACCATCGTCATCACCAAGGCGCAAGCGATCCCGGACGCAGCGCCGGGCACCGTGCAGGTCCGGCCGCCGTTGCCTGATACGGTCGCGGTGGCGGTCCCTTCGTACTGCCGCGCGGAGGGCGTGATCGATCAGCGCGTCGGCGTCGACGACAAGCCTTATGCGATCGGGTTTGCGCTTAGCTTGCCCGATCGCTGGAACGGGCGGTTTCTGTTTCAGGGCGGTGGCGGCCTGAACGGCACGATCCGGCCGCCCATCGGGGCGCAGGCTGCCGGCGAGGCGCCCGGCCTGGCGCGGGGTTTTGCCGTGGTTTCGACCGACAGCGGCCATCAGGGCGCGGTGTTCGATAACTCCTTCATGAAGGATCAGGAAGCGGCGATCAATTTCGCCAGCGCCTCCGTCGGCAAGGTGACGATCGCGGCGAAAGCGATCATCGCCGGCTACTATGGCCAGGGAGTGAAGCGTTCTTATTTCGCGGGCTGCTCGACCGGTGGCCGCGAGGGCATGCTGGCCTCGGCGCGCCACGCGGGCGAATTCGATGGTGTCGTCGCCGGCGCTCCCGCGATGCGCACCCGTCATTCCAATCTCGGGCTCGCCTGGGCCAACGTCGCCTTCAACGAGATCGCGCCGAAGGATGATGCGGGAAAGCCGGACCCCACCAAGGTCTTCTCCGCGAGTGACAAGAAACTGATCACGAGCGCCATCCTCGACGCCTGCGACGCAAAGGACGGCCTCAAGGATGGCATCATCTTCGATCTCAAAGCGTGCCAGTTCGATCCTGCGGCGCTCACCTGCAGCGGCGCGAAGACCGATGCCTGCCTGTCCTCGCAACAGGCTGGCGTGCTCAAGAAGGCTTTTGCCGGACCGAAGAACTCGCGCGGCATCCAGGTCTATCCGCCGTTCCCATGGGACAGCGGGATTGCCGCCGAAGGCGTCGCCATTCCCGGCATCGTCGCCACCGGCGCGAAAAGCCCCGTCGCACCAGCGACCCGCGAGAGCATCAATGTCGACGAGATGGAGGATGCGATTGCGGCCGATGGGATGCGGCAGTTGAGCGATACGGCCAACTGGACGAACCTCACGACGTTCTTCGGCCGCGGCGGTAAGCTCCTGTTCTATCACGGCTGGGGCGATCCCTGGTTCTCGGCGCTCGATACGGTCGACTACTACGAGCGAATGGCGGCGGCGTCCGGCGGCATGGAGGCGGTCCGCGAGAAGTCGAGCCGCCTGTTTGCCGTGCCGGGAATGGGCCACTGCTCCAGCGGTGCGACGCTGGAGCGGTTCGATCTTCTCAGTGCCGTCGTCGACTGGGTGGAGAAGGGCAAGGCGCCGGATTCGGTGGTCGCCACCGGTCCCGGCTTTTCCCGGCCGCAGCCGTCCGCTCTGCGCCTGGCCGCAACTCGCGCGCTACAAGGGCCAGGGCAATCCGGAAGACGCCGCCAGTTTCGAATGTGCACAGTAGCATGACGCAAATGCAGCTCCGCCGGCGCCCGGCGGAGCTTTTCTGAATAAAACAAGCCGACAGGCAAGGGGCACACGATGGCGAAACGCACGACGCTGCCGGCGACCGGTCGTTCGCACACCGACATCCTTGCCGAGCTGCGCGACATGAAGGGCGCGGACGTCGACTGGAAGAACGGCCGCGCGCCGCTCTATGTGTTCAAGGCGACCGACGAGGCTTATGAGGTCGGCCGCGCCGCCTTCATGGAGTATTTCTCCGAGAACGCGCTCGGCGCGCGGCGCGCCTTTCCGTCCGTCAAGCGGATGGAGGACGAGATCGTCGACATCGCGCTCGATCTGTTTCACGCACCCGACGGCGCGCAGGGGTTCATGACCACCGGCGGCACCGAAAGCATCATCCTCGCCATGCAGACCTGCCGCGACTGGTCGCGTGCGAAGCGCGGCGATGCAAAGCATCGGGGCAATGTCGTCGGCGCCGAGACGCTGCATCCGGCCTTCAACAAGGGCGGGAAGCTGATGGACCTCGAGGTGCGTCGCGCGCCGGTCACGGGCGATCTGCGCATGGATCTCGCCGCCGTCGAGGCCCTGATCGACGACGACACGATCATGATCGTAGGCTCAGCGCCGAACTTTCCGTTCGGCATGATCGATCCCATCCGCGAGCTCGGCAACATCGCCGAACGCCGCGGCGTCTGGCTGCATGTGGACGCCTGCGTCGGCGGTTATCTGGCCCCGTTCGTCAAGAAGGCCGGCCGCAAGGTGCCCGACTTCGATTTTGTCGTGCCCGCGGTCTCCTCGCTCTCGGCCGACCTGCACAAGTTCGGTTTTTGCCCGAAGCCGGCGTCAACTGTGTTCTACCGCGACGCCGACAAGGCGAAGCACCACGCGTTCGATGCGGACGTCTGGCCGAACGGCCGCTTCCTCACGTCGACAATCGTCGGCACCCGTCCGGCGGGCGGCGTGGCCGGCGCGTGGGCGACGCTGCAGTTTCTCGGGACTGGACGGCTACACGCGCGTCGCCGCGAAGCTGATGGACTTCGTCGACGCCTACCAGACGGCCATCCGCTCAACCGCGGGATTGAAGATCCTCGGCGAGCCAGATCTGTCCATCGTCTCGTTCGGCTCCGACGAGCTCGACATCTTCCGCGTGGCCGAGCTGATGAGCGAGAAGGGCTGGCTTGCAGGCCTCACGCAGAAGCCGAAGGGCATCCATCGCATGATGTCGATGTTTCACGAGCCGGTGCTGGACGAATATCTCGACGACCTGCGCGCCGCGATCGGCGTCGTCCGCCAGGCGCCGCCTGCACAGGCCGGAATTCGGGCGACGTATTGAGCCAACCGACCGAGGACCGCGCTTCTCACTTCATCATCGCCTGGGCGTCGGAGCGCAGCGCCTGGCGCGCAGGGTCGCGCGAATAGAACATGTGTCCGCCCGGATAGACGACGAACTTCACACGGTCGGACCTGGCATAATCCGGAAGCTCGTCGAGAGCCATCCTGGAAGCGAAGTAGGGTGTCGCCAGGTCGAAAAGTCCGTGCGTCACGAGGAGCTTCAGCTTCGGGTCGCGTGCGAGGATCTGCCGCAGCTGGGAGATCGACTCGGGTGGGTTTCTGCCGTTGCCGTAATCCCATGCTCGCTCGACCGCCCCGTTCAACAACTCGTATGAGCCGTCGGGCCGCCAGTTGAGCGTTCGCGTGGTGAGATCGACGGCTGCGCTGGTCAGCGGCCCGCCCAGCGTGTCGCCCGACGGGTCGCCGAACAGAAAGTAGCTCGAGTCCGGATAGGGGTCATAACCCGAGATCGATGCGTCGAAGCGGCCGGTGACCTTGCCGTTGCGGCGGTCGAATTCGCGGCGAAACTCGCCGACCTCGAAGCGCCCGGCGAGCCTTCGGCTGACGGCTTGGTCGATGCCCGTCAATGCCGCCACCTTGTCCGCAAGTCGGTTCGTGGCGTCGGCGTCGGCCAGCCCCTTCATGAGGTCGGTCAGGAAATCGCCCCTTGCATAACGCTCCACGTCGGCCATGTCGGCGTGCGTGACCGGGCCCTTCTTTTCGCGTGCGACCGCCGCCATGGTCGGCAGACTAGCCATGTATTGCAGCACGCTCGTGCCGGAGTATTGGCGGTAGTCCAGCAGCGGGGAGACAAGGATAAGGCCCTTCACACCGACGCCCTGCTGCGTCTGCAGGTTCTGCACGATCTTCGGTCCGCGAATTCCGCCATAGCTCTCCCCCACGACGAATTTCGGCGACGTCAGGCGGTTCGACTTCTCCAGCCAGCGGCGGATCGTCACCGCGATCGAAGCGACGTCTCCATCGACGGAGTAAAATCGCTTGCGCACGTCGTCGCCAGTGGCGACGAAGCGACTGTAGCCGGTGCCGACCGGATCGATGAAAACGAGATCGGTAAAATCAAGCCACGTCTCGGCGTTGGGTTGCAGTTCGGGCGAAGCCGACGGGAATGCCGCGTCCGCGCCGATCGCAAGGCGCCACGGTCCGGCGGTGCCAAGCTGCAGCCAGGCGGACGCGGCGCCTGGCCCGCCGTTGAAGAAAAAGGTCACCGGGCCGTGCCGGCGCGTCGGCGCCATCGAGCTGATAGGCGGTGTAGGCGATGTCGGCTTGCGGCTCGCCCTTGTCGTCGAACAAGCGGATTGAGCCGGCCGTGGCCGTGAAGGCAAGCGTGCGGCCAGGTAACGCGACCGTTTGCCTTGTCGTGGAATCCGGCGGCAGCCTGATGTTGCTCGGCCGCGTCGATGGATTTGCGGTGTCGCCGCGCGCTGCGCTGGCGGGCCGCTGTCCCGCAGGCGTCGCGGCCGAAGGTTGCTGCTGCGGCCGCTGCGTTGTGTCCTGCGCGAGCGCGTCAGCCGCGAGCGCGAACGCGAGAAGTGCGACGGCGACGCGCGCACGGCACGCCACCGGAAACGAGCTGGCCATGGTCCGCATTCTCCACTGACTACCGTAGCACCGCCAGTCTATTAAACCGCACCGGTCGCGAATGCCAGAGTGGGGCCGGAACGCGCAGGCAGCACGCCATCGACGCGGCCGGGAATTATTTCTCTGGAAACAATAGAGAAACCGTCGGCTCGTGTGGGCTGCCGGCACCTGCGTCGCGCACCTCAGGCGCGCCCGATCCGCTCTACGGGAAAGTGGGCGCTGCCCACAATGGACGTGGGACACTTTGTGGTTGATCCATCGTGGGAGCGCGCTAGCCTCCTAGCTCAAGCCGCGCCACGAGCTGAGCGATGGACCGACGAGCCCTGGAAACCGACGCGCTGCTCGCCGAGATCAGCTCCTACTGCCGGGAAACCAAGGTAGCCGAGACGACGTTCGGCCGTCTTGCGGTGAACGACGGCAAGTTTGTCAGCCGCCTGCGCAACGGCAGTCGCGTCACCTCCGACACGGTGATGCGCGTTCGCTCCTTCATGGCCGGTCATGGTTCGACGAAGGCGCCGGCGGTCCATTCCTTGCCGGTCCCGGCCGAACATGCCTACCGTCCGGCCGCACCGACCGACACCGGCCGCAATTTCCGCTTCTTCGACAACCGCCAGAAATATCTGCTCTTCGTCACCACCTGCAGCGAGAAATGGGTGGTCGCCGAGCGGGTGATCATGGAGCTGGAAAACATCCATCCCAGCCCGCCGGCTGTTCGCATTTTCGATGCCGGCGTCGGCGACGGAACGGTGCTCACGCGGGTGATGCGGGCGATGCACCGTCGCTTCCCCGAGTTTCCGTTCTATGTCGTCGGCAAGGAGATCAGCCTCGAGGATGTCCGCCTGGCGCTCGAGAAGGTGCCGGACCGGTTCAGCGAGCACCCCGCGACCATGCTGATCATGACCAACATGTACTACGCCGAGGCGCCGCTGCTTACGCCGAACTCGGTGGAGGCGGCGAGCTGCATGGTCTGGAAGGAGTTCAGCCTTGCCGGCGACACGGCGCGGGATTTCGAGCGACAGATCACCGAACTGCAGCCGTTCCTGAGCGAGCATTGGACCGCAAGGGTCAGCCCGAAGACCGGAAATCCGGTCTACGACAAGCCGGTGGTCCTGGTCATTTACCGCGAGGATTGCAAATTCCTGCTCGATCACATTCGGCCGCGACGGGGCAGCACGCATGGGGACTATGACCTGGTCATCGCCTCGCAACCCTATCGGGCGCGCGCATCGACCGAGTTCAAGGCGCGCCGGGTGATCGCGCCGCTGTCGCGCGCGCTCGGGCGCGGCGGACGTCTGATCGGCGTTCACAGCTACGGGCACGATCCCGCCGCCGAGATCGTGCAGCGTATCTGGCCCGGCGAAAATCCGTTTCAAATGGACCGCCACGAATTGCTGCGCGCCGTCAAGACGGAGCTCGGGCGCGACGCCAAGGGGCTCAACTTCAACGCCTACTCGGATGACCGGTCGCTGTTTCGGTATGATCTTCATACCCTGCCGAATGAAATCAGCGCCTCGATCGGGACGTCGACGCTGCTGGCGGCCTGGAACGCAGTCATCTACGTCAACCAGATCGAGGATCACAAGCTGCACGAGGTGATGGGCAACGAGCGGTACCTCGAAACGACGCGCGACGTGCTGCAGCAGCACGGCGGCTTGTGGTTCTGGGACGAGAGTTACTGCGTGTCTCGGCGCAGCGATGCGTAATAGTCACTCAGACCCGGGATCGTCGTCGGATGCCTCGCCAGCCAAGAGCGCGAATGTGAATCCAGCCGTCGCCCGCTTCTCCGAGCTCCTGCACGCCGGCCGCTTTGCGGTCACGGCCGAGATTGCTCCGCCGGCATCAACCGATCCGCAGGCGCTGCTGGAGCGCGCATTGCCGCTGCGCGGTCTGGCCGACGCGGTCAATGTGACGGACGGCGCGCAGGCGCGGGCGAGCATGAGCGCGCTCGCGGCCGCGGCCATCCTCGTTCAGCATGACATCGAGCCGATCCTGCAGATGAGCTGCCGCGACCGCAACCGCATCGCGTTGCAGAGCGATCTGCTCGGCGCGTCCGCGCTGGGCATCCGCAATCTGCTGATGCTGCGTGGCGATGATCCCACCGCAGGCGATCAGGCGGATGCCAAGCCGGTGTTCGATCTGGACACCCAGGCTCTGGTCGCGACCGCCGCGATGATGCGCGACCGCGGCGAGCTGCCGTCCGGTCGTGCGCTGCAGGGGCGGCCCGCGTTCTTCATCGGCGCCACCGATTCTCCGCTCGATCCGCCGCCCGACTGGACGCCGGACAGGCTCAGGGCCAAGATCGATGCCGGCGTGCAGTTCGTGCAAACGCAGTTCTGCATGGATGTCGATATCCTGACGCGCTACCTGCGCCGCCTTGCCGATGAAGGTCTTGGCGAGCGCCTGTTCATTCTCGTCGGCGTCGCGCCCCTTGCGTCGGCGCGATCGGCCCACTGGATGCGCGAGCATCTTCCCGGCGTGATCATCCCGGAGAGCATCGTTGCACGCCTGGAGCAGGCGGCCGAGCCGAAAGCGGAGGGCCAGCGCATTTGCGTCGAACTGATGCAGCGGCTCAGCGAGTTGAAAGGCGTCGCCGGCGTCCACGTCATGGGGCCCCGAAACGAAGGCGCAATCGCACCGACGATCGCCGAATTCCGAAAATCGCGATAGCCAGATCGTTCTCCTCATCATCTTCAACGATGAGAACACGTGCTCTGTAACATAGAGCAAGAGGCTTCAAGAGTCGTTTCGATTCAAGTAGCAGCGTATTGTCTTGCGGCACATCGCAAGGGAAGACCGCCATGCCCAAGATAGACATCGCCGCCGTGCCGGAACGCAAAGGCTCGGGCTATCCGCCGCCATTCGACGCCCCCTGCGCTGAACGGGTGCGGCGGCGGCTGGGCGACGCCGGCGGGCTCACTGACTTCGGGATCAATCTCATGCGCTTGCCGCCGGGCAATTGGTCGAGCCAGCGCCACTGGCATTCGGCCGAAGACGAATTTGTCTATGTGCTCGAAGGCGAACTGACGCTGATCGAGGATGGCGGCGAAACGGTGTTGCGCGCCGGCGATTGCGCGGCCTTTCCGAAGGACTCCGGCAACGGCCATCACCTGATCAACAAATCGGGCGCGATGGCGATCTATCTCGAAGTCGGCTCACGCTCGCCCGCCGACCTGACCATGTGCTCCGATATCGACATGATGAGCTCCAACGCCGACGGCCGGTTCGTACACAAGGACGGCACACCCTATCCCGAGCCGTAGTCAAGACATCGGCGACGCGGTGCCGGCCGGCGTCTCTCGCGCGACTGCCGCTCCTTGCGCTGCAGACCATTCTACGCTCCAATCCAAACGCAATCCGCGGGTCACGCAGAAGACGTTTTCAAAAAGGAGGTTGGGTCATGCGGCTATTCGGGCGCTCACCGGTTGCGGAAAAATTTGTCGCCGAGGCGATCGATCCTCGACCAAGCCGCCGCGCGCTGCTGCACGCAGCCTGTGCATGCGGCGCCCTCGGATTGCTGCGTCCCGTCGCGGCGCTTGCGCAATCAGCGCCCGGCGCAGCCGCCGGACCAACGCGCGCGATCCACGGCATGCTCGACGAGGCCGCAAAAGCTGTCGAAGCCAGGATGATCGCGTGGCGGCGTGACATCCATGCCAATCCCGAACTCGGCAATCAGGAAAACCGGACCGCCGGACTGGTTGCGCAGCATCTGAAATCGCTCGGCTACGAGGTGCGCGAAGGCATCGCCGTCACCGGCGTGGTCGGTCTGCTGAAGGGCGAAGGCGGCCCGGGTCCGGTGATCGCGTTGCGCGCCGACATGGACGCGCTGCCGGTCGCCGAAGAGGTCGACCTGCCATTCGCCTCGAAGATCAAGACGCAATGGGGCGGCGAAATGGTCGGCGTGATGCACGCGTGCGGCCACGATTGCCATGTCGCGATCCTGATGGCGGTCGCGGAAGTGGTGGCGACCAACCGCAAGGATCTGCGCGGCACCATCAAGCTGATCTTCCAGCCGGCCGAGGAGGGGCTGCCCCCCGGTGAGCGCGGCGGTGCGCAGGTGATGGTCGAACAGGGCGTGATGGACAATCCGAAGCCCGACGCCGTGTTCGGCCTGCACGTGACTTCGGCGATGCCGGTCGGCATGCTGGCGTACCGGCCGGGCGTTGCGACCTCCGCTGCCGATATGTTTCGCATTATCGTGCGCGGCAAGCAGACGCACGGGGCACGGCCGTGGACCGGCGTCGATCCGGTGGTGATCGGCTCGACGATCGTCACGACACTGCAGACGATCATCAGCCGCGAGACTGACGTGATGCGCGATCCCGCCGTGGTGACGATCGGCGCGTTCCGCGGCGGTGTTCGCAACAACATCATTCCCGATCAGGCGGAATTGCAGGGCACGCTGCGCACCTTCAGCGAACGGCATCGCGCGCGGGTCAAGCAACGCATCGGCGAGATCGCCGAGAACATCGCGCGCGGCATGAACGGCTCGGCAGAGGTGCTCTGGGGCGGCATGTCCTACCCGTCGGTGGTCAACGATGTGGCGCTCGTCGGCAGGATGGCGCCGTCGCTCGCACGCACCGGCGCAAGGACGTTCCTGTCGGATGTGCCGGGCAGCGCCAGTGAGGACTTCTCCTACTACGGTCAGGTCGTGCCGGGCATGTTTTTCAACGTCGGCATCGCCCGGCCCGATGACAGGAGCGCACCGTCCAATCACTCGCCGCGGTTCTACGTGGATGAGGCAGGCCTCATCTATGGCCTGCGCGCGATGCTGCACGTCATCGCCGACTTCACCGGCAGCGGCACGGCCTGAGGTGAGCGGCGCGCGCCGCGCGATGGGTTGACGGGCCGGAGTAACCTTCATGGGCAAGCGGATCAGTCGCTGCGTCGAACTGTTGGAGCAGGATCAGGCGATCTATTACGACGGCCCGCATAGCGGCCACGTGCTGACCCATGCGCAGGGTCGCATCGATGCCGGGACCTGGGCCGACTACATGAATGTGGGCATGGAGCACGGCTGCTTCGACATGGCCGGCCTCGCCGAATACATGCGCGGCATGGTCGATGCCGGACTGACCCGGTCCGGGCACCGCACCCCGACGGTGATCGTCGAGGCGCCGGTGAATGGGATCGACGCCGCGCATGTGCGTTACAACGCCTGGCAGTTCCGCCAGATCCTCGGCCGCGGCGTGCACGGCATCCTGCTGTGCCAGGCGGAAACCGCCGACGCGGTGCGGGCATTCGTCGAATCCTGCCGCTATCCGCACAACACGATTGGCGTCGATCCCGCGATCCCGTCGCCGATGGCGCGGATGGAGGGAGCGATACGCGCCAAGGACGGCGGGACCGACGCCGGCGGTCGCAAGCTGCTGGGCGTCGGCACGCGGGGGCGCGGATCGGAAACCACGGCGGCGCCGATCTGGGGCCTGTCGACCGAGGATTACATGGCGCGCTGCGATCCCTGGCCGCTCAATCCGAAAGGCGAACTGTTACTGGGCGTCAAGCTCGAAAGCCCCGAAGGCGTCGCCAATTGCGAGCAGATCCTGGCCGTGCCGGGGCTGGGATTTGCCGAGATCGGCCCGGGCGACTTGAGCCTTTCGCTGGGCTACCCCACGATTCCGCGCGAGCCTTACCCGCCGGAAATGCAGGCGGCGCGCGACCGCATCCTGGCGGCTTGCCGCAAGAACGGCGTTGCGTTCCTGCAGGGCTGCACGCCGGACAACGTGATCGCCCGGATCGACGAGGGCGTGCGCGTGATCGCGGGGCATAGCGAAGCTTCTGCGATCAAGGGCCGGGCACACCAGAAGCGGACGTTGGCGGTGTGATCCGGCGCAGCGCGAGGAAATCTCTGACCGCGGGGCCGGTACCAAAATCCCAAGGGGTCAGGTCATCGAGGGGCACGCGCTTGAAGTCAGCGAGTTCGGCGTCGTCGATCGCGATCTCGCCTGAAGCGTTGAGGTGGTATGCGATGATGACCTGATTCATCTGCGCAAACGGGTAGACGCCGACAAGCCTGCTGGTCCCGACGAGGAGACCAAGCTCCTCGCCGACCTCACGTCGCACTGCTGCTTCCGGATGCTCCTCGAATTCGAGAAAGCCGGTGACGAGCCCGTACCGGCTTTCAGGCCAACCGTGACCTCGCACGAGGATAACGGCACTCGTCATGCTCGACGATTGCAGCGACTACCGGCACTGGTGAAAGATAGGTCATCATGCGGCACCGCTCTGCGCGACAGGAACGTTGGCCGGGTTTACCGATGATGGCCGCCTCAAGCAGGCTCCCGCAGCGGGAGCAGTATTTCGGGGGCACATAAGGCATCTGTGAGCTCCGATGAAATTTCGACTGCGCGACCGAACGGATTTCTTATTCCAAGTCCCACTCTCAGCTGCCGCGCGGTGCCTGCTGCCGATCCATTGTGATACTTTGCAGCATAACATTCGCTATCAAAAATGTAGCATAAAATTTCCGCGCAGCGTGGCCCCCATATTCCTGCGATCCACGGACTACGTTGCTACGCTGCCGGCGCGTTTCATCGCTCGCTTCGCAGCCGAGTTCGATTTATTCAAGCTGCCGTTCAAAGTTCGTGGCTACAGCCTTTCAGCCGCCTGGCACCCGCGAAATCAGCATGATCCAGGCCACGTCTGGCTGCTCAGCGAACTCACCAAGATTGCTCGCTCGGAGCAGCTTGCCCGTTAGTAGTCTCAAGCTCTCTAGACCAAGTCAGGTCCGGTTGACCCTTAGCCGAAACAGGGCCGATTAAGCTGATCGTCGCCACCATGCGGTTGCGTAGTTCAAAATGCCGAATTCACGGGTCGAAACGCATAACTGGAGAGTTGTTGTCGGTGATATACATTGGTTTCAAATCGCGGTTGTGGAGTTGCGAATGCCGATCAAAGCGCCGCTTCATCTCTTAAGCGGAGACCTACATCGCGGTCGTCAAATCGCGTGTTCATGGAAGCTTTCGGATCATCTTGCGCATGCAGACGCCGAGGTTGTTGCGAAGGCGATTGCCCAGGGCATAGCGGAGGGACGCCAGCACGGCCTGGAGCTCGCACTAGCGCACCCGGAATGGTCGCGTGACTACAGATCGAACAGGCGAGAAACAACCACAGAGTAAGTGTGAGCGAAGGCAGCTCGCGCACACGGTCCGCAGTCGGGCGACCCGGTTGACAGCCATTGGTCTCTATAAAGGGTGGGCATGGGCAGTTTATCGCCGACTGCCGCGCAGCTTTCGCGGCGGACCCGACTCTGGGCGTGGATGTTTCCTGAGCAATTGCTGGCTCGCGCCGACGATGTGATCGGGTAACGGAGCCTTGCTGCAGCGCATGAGTCCGGAAATGGCCAAAGTTAAAAGTTGAGGCAGCGGCTGACCGTCGTCAGCTTCTGTGACCCAACTCAGACATGCGTTCCTTCTAGTGCCCGCTTTTCGAAGTTCGCGATACGCTGCGGCAACCTCTGAGACGAACTTCGAAAAGTAAAAGGGCACTAGCAACTATATGATTCTAGTGCCGCTTATCGATTTGAAATCCCTGACACGAGTTTGCAGCAGGTGGTGCAGGGATTTCAAATCGGCGGCACTAGTGCCGGGATGTGAAAACAACAGCGTGCTTCAAACTGCTGCGAAGCGCGGCGTCCGCGCGAACGCCGTTTGCCCTGGCGGTACGCCGACGCCGTTCCACCTTCGACAGCGAAAAATCTTCAAGGCAGACTCACGAAGATCTCGACCGAAGGGGCGCGAAATGTGCCTCCTCGGTCCATGGGCGGATGCGCGGGAAGTCGCCTATCCGATCCTGTGGCTCGCCTCAGATGAAGCGTCTTGCGCAACCGGTTCGGACTTATGGTGGACGGCAGCCATTTCACGCAGTGAGACAATGGCCGGCGCGCCAAAGCTAGCACTTGATTTCCTGTTGCGACCGACGACAATGACGTCGCGCCAGCATTCCGGTACCAAGCTCTCCATAAGACGGGGAAAACCCGCTCGGCGACGGCAACACCATTGCTGCGCGGGAGGGTGCCGATATGGCGGTATGGTTCATGCGCTGGCTGCGGTGCCTGCCCTGCGAAGAATTCACCCTGTTTTCCGCCGAAATCGCCACCGACGCTGGAAGACTGGGAACACCGACAAATGATCGTCGAAACAACGTGTTGCGCACGCGAGAGCGTGCGCATGCGTTGAACCACGGAGGCGCGATAGACTGAAAAGGGCGTTCAAGCCGGCGTCAGACCGGCCGAAGGCGCATCACCAAGGGAGGAATGCATGACGAAGGTAACCCGACGTAACGTCCTCAAGGGCGGTACCGCGCTCGTGGGCGGCATGGCCGGCATCCTGGCCACTGGCCGGGCGCCCGCTTTTGCGCAGGGTGCGACCGTGCACTGGCTGCGCTGGAACGACTTTGTTCCGGCCTCGGATACAGCTGCTGCGGCGCGAAATGCTGCCCGAAGCCGAGAAGGCGCTGGGCTTCAAGATCAACTTCGAGACAGTGAACGCCAACGATCTGCAGCCGCGTATCACCTCCGCCATCCAGTCGGGCTCCGGTCCGGACCTGATCATGCTCAACAACAATCATCCGCAACTCTACGCGGCGAGTTGCGTGGACATGACGGACGTGGTGGAGCCGCTCGCCAAGGCCGAGGGGGCCCACTACGCGCTCGTCAAGGCCAACTCGAACGACGGCAAGAAGTGGCTATCGATGCCGTGGGCCGTCATCGGCGGCATGATCGCCTATCGCAAATCGTGGTTCGCAGAGGCGGGCGCCTCCTCCTTCCCGGACACCTGGGAGAAGTACCGCGAGGTCGGCAAGGCGCTCAAAGCCAAGGGCCGCCCGATCGGTCAGACGCTCGGTCACACCTTCGGCGATGCCCCGACGTTCAGCTACCCCTTCTTGTGGTCTTGGGGCGGCAAGGAAGTCGATGAAAGCGGCAAGGTGGTCATCAACAGCAAGGAGACGCTCGACTCGGTCAAGTTCATGATCGGCTTCTGGAAGGACGCGCATGACGAGGGCGGCCTTGCCTGGGACGACACCAACAACAACCGCGCGTTCCTCTCGCAGACCGTTTCGGCGACGCTCAACGGCGCCTCGATCTACATCGAGTCGCTGCGCAATCCCGACAAGTACATCAGCGAGAAGGGCGCGCAGCTGAAAACCGACATCTTGCACGCGCCGTTGCCCAAGGGGCCGGCCGGCCAGTTCTCCATGCACACCTACCACTCGCATGTGCTGCCGACCTACTCGAAGAACGAGAAGGCCGCCAAGGACTTCCTGCGCTGGGCGCACTCCAAGCCCGTGTACGAGAAGTGGTTCGTGTCGCAGAAGGGCTTCGCCACGCCGTGCACCCCCGAGTGGGAAACGCACAAGGTGTGGACCGAGGATCCGGTCATGGAGCCCTACAAGATCGCGGGAAAGCTCGCACGCACACCAGGCTTCGCCGGCCCGGCGAACGCGAAGGCGGCCGAGGTGCTCTCCAAGTACATCGTGACCGATATGTACGCGAAGGCTGTGCAAGGCATGCCGCCGGAAGACGCCGTCAAGTGGGCTGAAAGCGAACTGAAGAAGATCTACGTTTGAACGCACGCGCGCAGCGGTGCAGGCGGCTGCACGGTGGCGGCCGCGTGTGCCGGGCGCGGGGTTGATTGGTCGCGCCGTCTCCGCCGGGAGGCGGCGCGATCCGGGGCTGAGCGTGCTGCTTTCGAGTGCCGGGACGAATCCAGGATTTCGCATATCGCGCCGGTCGGCGCGCGGATCGAGGTGAAGCTTCAAGACATGGCGATCGCTGAAACCCAAGTCTACATGCCGCAGGCGCCGCGACCCAAGCACCGGTTGCTTGAGGACGAGCGCTGGCTCGCGTTCTTGCTGTTGGTGCCGACCATGGTGCTGCTCGGCATGTTCATCGCCTATCCTTTTGTGCGCGGCATCCTGCTTTCAGTGACCAATTCGCGCGTGGGCGTGCCTGGCGACTTCGTCGGTCTCGCCAACTACTACAAGATCTGGAATGACGGGATATTCCACACCTCCGTCTACAACACCTTCCTCTATACGGGCGTGACCACCGTCTTCAAGCTGGCGCTCGGGCTGTGGCTGGCCATGCTGCTCAACCGCAATTTCCGCGGCAAGGCCTTCACCCGCGCTTTCATCCTGCTGCCCTTCATCATTCCGACCGTACTGTCGACCTTCGCCTGGAAGTGGATGTTCGACCCGACGTTCAGCGTTCTCAACTGGCTCCTCTACCATCTCAACCTGATCAGCGGCCGCATCAACTGGCTGGGCGATCCGGATCTCGCCATGATTTCGATCATCGTGGTCAACATCTGGCGCGGCGTGCCGTTCTTCGCCATCAGCCTGCTCGCGGGGCTGCAGACCATCAGTCCCGAGCTCAACGAGGCCGCCGCCATCGACGGCGCCAAGCCCTGGCAGCGGTTCTGTGCACATCACCTGGCCGCTGCTGCTGCCGGTGACGATGGTCGTGGTGCTGTTCTCGATCATTCAGACGTTCGCCGACTTTCAGATCGTCTATGTGATGACCGGCGGCGGCCCGGCCAACGCGACGCACCTGTTCGCCACCTACGCCTACCAGATCGGTGTCGGCACCGGCCTTCTGAGCGAGGGCGCCGCGATCTCGCTCGCCATGTTTCCGATCCTGTTCCTGGTCGTCATTGTCCAGCTTCTTTATATCCGTCGCGTAGAGGTCCGCTGAGCCATGATCGAAGGCGCGATATGGAGAAAGTGGGTGTTCTTCTACATCCCCATGGCCCTGTTCCTGCTTTTCCTGCTGTTCCCGTTCTACTGGATGGTGATCACCTCGGTGCGGCCGGATGGCGAGCTGTACCGGCCCTGGAATTCGGTCAACTACAATCCGTTCTGGACCTGGAAACCGACCCTGGATCACGTCAGGTACCTGTTCGAGGAGACGCTGTTCGCAGCGTGGCTCTGGAACACGATGTTCATCGCGCTCGCGTCCACCGCCATCTCGCTCGTGTGCGGTGTGTTTGCCGGCTATGCGCTGTCGCGGCTGAACTTTCCATTCGCCGGCAGCCTCGGCACCGGCATCTTCATCACCTATCTGGTGCCGCAGACGCTGCTGTTCATTCCGCTGGCCGAGATCATCCGCAACTATCGGCTGGGTGACACGCCGTGGTCGCTGATCCTGACCTATCCGACATTCCTCATTCCGTTCTGTACCTGGCTGATGATGGGCTACTTCAAGGCGGTGCCCAAGGAGCTGGAGGAATGCGCGCGCATCGACGGTGCCTCGCGCTGGCAGGCGATGCTCTACATTGTCATCCCGGTGGCGATCCCGGGCATTCTCTCGGCCGGCATCTTCGCTTTCACGCTGTCGTGGAACGAGTTCATCTATGCGCTCGTCTTCCTGTCCTCGCCTGAGCAGAAGACGGTGCCGGTCGGCGTCACGTCGGAGCTGATCCGCGGCGACGTGTTCTTCTGGGGACCGCTGATGGCGGGCGCCCTGCTGGGATCGATACCGGTCGCTATCGCCTATTCGTTTTTCGTCGAGCACTACGTCGCGGGATTGACCGGATCGGTAAAGGGCTGACAGCCCGGATCGCCGGGATTGGACAGCGCGCATGCAGACATGCGCAGAGACCGTTGGGAGGCAGGTGGGAGCGAATGGGACAGGTCGTCCTCAAGGGCATCAACAAGTTCTACGACAGCGTGCATGCTGTCAAAGACGTCAATCTGCAAATCCGCGACAAGGAGTTCGTGGTGTTCGTCGGACCGTCGGGCTGCGGCAAGACGACGACGCTGCGGATGATCGCCGGGCTCGAAGCAATCAGCTCCGGCGACATCTCCATCGACGGAAACGTGGTCAACGACCTGGCGCCCATGGACCGCGACATCGCCATGGTGTTCCAGAACTACGCGCTCTACCCGCACATGAGCGTGTACGACAACATGGCGTTCGGCCTGAAAATGCGCAAATTCAAGAAGTCCGAGATCGACCAGCGCGTGCGGGACGCGGCCGACATCCTCGGCATCGGCGAATTGCTGAAGCGCAAGCCGCGCCAGCTTTCCGGCGGCCAGCGCCAGCGCGTGGCGTTGGGCCGTGCCATCGTGCGCCACCCCCGCGTGTTCCTGTTCGACGAGCCGCTGTCGAACCTCGATGCCAAGCTGCGGGTGCAGATGCGCGTTGAGCTCAAGAAACTGCATCTGCGTCTCGGCACCACCGCCATTTACGTGACCCACGATCAGGTCGAGGCCATGACGCTGGGCGACCGGGTCGTCGTCATGAAGGACGGCGTGGTGCAGCAGGTGGGGGAGCCGCTCGAGCTGTACAATCAGCCCGCCAACAAGTTCGTCGCCGGCTTCATCGGCTCCCCGGCCATGAATTTTGCCTCCGTTACGGTGACCGAGGCGAACGGATCGCTGATCGCCGAGAACTCCGGCTTGCGCATCAAGCTGCCGGACGAGACCGCGCGCCGCCTGCGCGGCCATATCGGCCACGAGGTCACGCTCGGCGTGCGTCCGGAGGACCTCACCGTGGCAGGCACCGCCGATCTCGATCACCCCTGCTTCGACGCTGTGATCGAGGTGGTCGAGCAACTCGGGTCGGAAATCCTGCTCGATATGAAGGTCGGCGAGGATGTCATGGTGGCGAGCGTCGAGCCGACGGTGCGGGTGAAGGTGCGCGACAAGCTGCGCCTTGCCATGCGCCCTTCCAGGCTTCACGTTTTCGACG
>CAVWTB010000057.1:0-31978 GCA_963757845.1 uncultured Alphaproteobacteria bacterium | reverse complement strand
TCCGGCGCGTCCCTTGTCCGCTTTGTCAAAGAACTGCTGCGATCGATCCATGACGCTGGGGTTGCCGCCGCACAGCGCGTATCCCCACATCGCCTCGACCCGCAATTGGTCGTAGAACGGACGCCCGACGATTTCCAGAACGGTTTCCTTGGCGGACTCGATGGCCATCTGGTCGTTGCGCAGGATGCGTGCCACCACAGCCTCGGTCTCCTCCATCAGTTTTTCGTGCGGCACGACACGCGAAACCATATTGGCCGTGTAGGCCCGCTCGGCGCTCAACGGCTCTCCCGTCAGCAGCATCTCCAGCGCGAAGCCGACGCCGCAGGTGTTCACGAGGCGAACGATGCCGCCGTCCGCGGGATGCATCCCGCGGCGAATTTCGAATGTGCCGAACTGGGCGCGCTCGGACGCGATGCGGATATCGCAGGCCATCGCGAGCTCAACACCATGGCCCACACACCATCCGTTGATCGCGGCGACGATCGGCTTGTAGAAACGGGCGAGCGGACCGCGCGTGATGCCGCAGAGCCCGTCGTCGATCCTGTCGCGCCCGACCATGGGACCAACCGTTTGCCATTCGGGCGCATGTGTCTGAGGTCGGCGCCTGCAGTGAAAGCATCGCCGCTGCCGGTCAAGATCGCCACGCGCATCGCCGGATCGTCACGAAAATCGGTCCATATTTCGCAGAGACGTTCATGCGTCTCGACGTCGATCGCGTTCTTCACCTCGGGTCGGTTCAACGTGACGTACGCAACCGGACCGCGCTTTTCGTAAAGGACTTTTGCGTTGCCATGGCGTTCCTCCCACGAAGCGGCAGGCTTTTCCTGCTTTCGGGTGTTGTGCCCAATAACGTACGCTAGTATACTTTATACTATAAAACAAGATTTGGTCAGTGGGAGGGCAGGCGAATGTTCGAGAACACGCGGGTGCTCATTACCGGAGGGACGTCCGGCATCGGGCTGGCGACCGCCGTTGCGTTCGCGGAAGCCGGCGCGCGGCGCATTGCGCTGATCGGCCGGAACGCCGAGCGGGGAACCGAAGCCGCCCGGCAAGTCGCCGCAAGCGGCGCAGCGGTCAAGTTCATCCAGGCCGACGCCAACTATGCCGATCAGGCGCGTCGGGCCGGCGAGGAAGCGATTGCCCACCTCGGCGGCATCGATGTGCTGGTCAACTCGACGGCCGGCTCGTTCAAACCAGACCTGTTCCACAACATTCCACTCAACGATATCCCGGACATCGTGACGCAGCAGCTGATGGCGCCGCTCTGATGTGCAGTGCGGTGCTCCCGTCGATGCGCGCGCAGAAGTCCGGCCTGATCATCAACATCGCCTCCGACGCGGCCAAGGTTGCGACGCCCGGCGAATCCGTGATCGGCGCGGTGATGGCCGCGATCGTGATGTTCAGCCGTACGCTGGCGATGGAAGCAAAACGCGACGGCGTCCGCGTCAACGCACTCACGCCGTCGCTTGTGGAAGGCACCGCGACCGCCGAGCGCGTCCTTGCCGAAGGCTTCAGCCAAAAACTGTTCCAGAAGGCGGCAAAGCTCGCCCATCTCGGAGTTGCCCGGCCGGAGGATCTGGCTGCAATTGCGGTTTTTCTCGCCGGGCCCGGCGGCGCCAAGATCACCGGCCAGGCCATCAGCGTGAATGGTGGAATCTCGGCGGCGTAATAACGGGCGTCGAGCTCTTGCGCAGTGCGCATGCCGATCCGCCACCGTTCGGTGGAGAAGAAATATCGCCATGCTCGGCGGCGGAGGCTGAAGCGCGCCGCAGTGCGGCATGCGCGACCGGCGGCCATCCGAAAATGGTCAGACCAAACTTGCACGCTGGCATGCTGTATGCTAGCGTACTAATAATCGAGCAGGCAAAAGCCGCCGGAAAAATCGCATGGGTGAGGAGGAAACGGCTCGTGATTGCCAGCCCAAATCGATTGCGGATTCGATTGGCGCGCCGGCGCATTGCCGCAAAGCGCCCGTCGTGCGAGTTGCGCTGAACGATGCGCGCGGCGCCTGCCCTTCGTTTGGATACTGAGGCCCGCTCCGAAGCGCGGGCACAGGGCTCTGCCATTGCGGCGGACAACATCAGCCTGACATTCGGTGGCCTGAAGGTTCTCCGCGACGTATCGTTCTCGGCGCCGCGCGACATCACGGCGATCATCGGCCCCAACGGCGCCGGGAAGACCAGCCTGTTCAACGTCATCTCCGGCTTCTATCGGCCGGACAACGGCAGCTATTCGCCTTGATGACAGGGACATCACGCGTCTGCCGGTGCCGCAGCGCGCGGCCAACGGCGTTGCGCGGACGTTCCAGAACATCGCGCTGTTCCACGGCCTGACCGTGCTCGACAACATCAAGCTCGGCGGCCACCACCTGATGCGCGCAAACCCGCTGTCGGCCCTGCTGTCCGCGCCCTGGGCGCGACGGGAAGAGATCGAGCTGCGCGAGGAAGTCGAAAGGCGCGTGATCGACTTCCTTGAGATCGACCACATCCGCCACCGCTCGATCGAGTCGCTGTCCTACGGCCTGCAAAAGCGCGTGGAGCTGGCGCGCGCACTCGCCATGCGTCCGCGCGTGCTGCTGCTGGACGAGCCTGCGGCGGGCATGAACCGCGAAGAAACCGAGGACATGGCGCGGTTCATTCTCGACCTGCAGGAGGAATGGCAGATCACCATCCTGCTGATCGAGCACGACATGGGCATGGTGATGGATATCTCGAACCAGGTCGTCGTGCTCAACTTCGGTGAGGTCATTGCCGCGGGAACGCCTGCGGAAGTTCGACGCAATCCGGAAGTCATCCGCGCCTATCTCGGCGAGGAGGGCAGCTGATGAGCACGTTCATCGAGTTCTCGCTGCTCGGGATTTTTTCCGGCGGGCTTTACGCGCTGATCGCGCTGAGCTTTGTGCTGATCTACAAGTGCACGCACGTCATCAATTTCGCCGTCGGCGAAATCATGATGCTGGGCGCCTATCTCTATTACACCAGCAACGTGATGCTGGGCTTGCCGCCGGCGCTTGCCATCGTCGTTACTCTTGCGGCGGTCTGCCTGCTCTCGCTCACCTTCGAGCACGTGGTGCTTCGGCCGCTCGCGGGACAGCCGGTCGTGTCGGTGCTGATGGCGACGATCGGTCTCGCGAGCGTGATTCATGGCGTCGTCGAAGCGCTGTGGGGAGGCGACACGATGAACGTGCCGCGCCCGGTTCCGTCGCTGACGCTCGTCTTCGGCGACGTTCTGGTCCCGGGCTCGGTCGTGACCAACTTCATCGCGGCGGTGTCGCTGATCGGACTGTTCCTGCTGTTCTTCCAGTATTCGCAGGACGGGGATCGTGCTGCGTGCTACGGCCAGCGATCCGGTCACGGCGGCAACGCTCGGCATCAACATCCGCTATGCGCAGCGGCTGGCCTGGGTGCTCGCCGGTGTCGTCGGCACGATTGTCGGCATCCTGATCTCGACGCGCCTCGGGGCTGTCGCCGCTGCTTGCCGCCGGCGCGCTCAGCGTGTTCGCCGTGATCATTCTCGGCGGCCTGGACAGTATTCTCGGCGCGATCGTCGCGAGCCTCATGATCGGATGGATCGAAAGCATGGTCGTCGGCTATGTCGGCGGCAAGGCGCGCGACATCGTGCCGTATCTCGCCGTGCTCGTGATCCTCATGATCCGGCCCTACGGCCTGTTCGGCACCCGCCAGATCGAAAGGCTCTAGCCATGCGCATCGGAGTCTTTCACGAAACCTATGCGTCCGAAGAGCGGCTGTTCGATTCGCAAACCCAGCGGCTGGCGTTCGTCGCATTCGCGCTGCTGTTCCTTGCGCTTCCGCTCTACGGCAGCGACTATGTGCTGGCGATCGTCTGCGTCATCGGCATTCATCTGGTCGCGACGCTCGGGCTGAACGTCATCACCGGCAATGCCGGTCTCATCTCGCTCAGCCATGCCGCCTTCATGGGCGTCGGCTGCTATTTCGTCGCCTGGTGCGCGAAATGGAATGTCCCGTTCTATCTGGCGCTTCCCGCCGGCCGGATTGCTCACGGCGTGCGTCGGCGTGCTCGTCGGGCTGCCGAGCCTGCGCGTGAAGGGGCTCTATCTCGCAATCGCCACTCTTGCTGCGCAGTTCATCCTGACGTTCCTCTTCCGGGAATGGGAATCGGTGACCGGCGGCGTCGGCGGAATCCGCATCGCGCGTCCGAATCTGTTCGGCTTCGAGATCGCAGGCGACAGGCGGCAGTTCTACCTCATCTTCGTCTGCGTCTTCGTGATGGGGCTTGTCGCTTCCAATCTCTCACGGACTTATGTGGGGCGCGCCTTCGTTGCCGTCCGCGACCGCGACATCTCCGCGGAAATCCTCGGCGTGAACCTGCTTCGCACCAAGCTGCTGGCGTTCGCGATCGGCTCGTTCTACGCGGGCGTCGCCGGCGGGCTCCTGGGATACTTCTACGGAGCCGTCACGCCGACATACTTCGATTTCGGCCTGTCGATCTTCTATCTCGGCGGCCGTCATCGTCGGCGGCCTTGGCAGCGTGCTCGGCAGCATCCTGGGCGCGGTGTTCATGGCGCTGGTGCCCGAGATCCTGCGGCTCGGCACGAACTTCCTTGCCCCCTGGCTACCCGGCATCGCCAGTCTGCTGCTGCCGATGGGGCAGATCGTGTTCGGCATTCTCATCATTGCTTTCCTGATCTTCGAGCCGCGCGGGCTCGCCGAGATCTGGGCGCGTGTCCGCAAGACGTTCGCGCTGTGGCCGGCGAAGACGTGAACAGACGAAAGAAACTGCTTCAGGGAGAAGAGGAGGGACTGAGATGACCAAGCTAACGAGACGTCAGGTTGTCGGGATCGATCGGAGCATCGGTTCTTGCCGCGCCGTTCGTCAGCCGGACCGCGCTTGCGCAGGCTGGAGACATCGTGATCGGCGCCGGACAGCCGCTCACCGGCATCTTTTCGTTCGCCGGCGTTGCGATGGACGCGGGCCTTGCCGACTACTGTGCGTGGCGAAACGAGAACGGTGGGGTGCAGGGCCGCAAGCTGCGCTACGTGGCCGAGGACACAGGCTTCAAGCTGGATCAGTCCGTTGCCGTCTTCAAGAAGATCATGGCCTCGGAGAAGCCGAACTTCTACTACGCCGACGGCACGCCGACCTGCAAGGCGATCGCCCAGGACGTGCTCGCGGCCGGCACGGTCATGACGACGAGCACCTCGTGCGCGGCCGTGCTGCAGGATCCGGTGGGAATGCCGCACCATTTCCTTGCCAGTCCGACCTACGGATCGATGCATGAGATTCTCATGGAGCATATCGCGCGCGACGTGAAGGGCGCCTCGGGCAAGCCGACGGTTGCGCTGGTCTACAGCGACACCGAGTTCGGACGCGACGGCATTCCCGCATCCAAGGCTCGCGCCGCGAAGCTCGGTCTGAATATCGTGGATGAGATCGTGACCAAGCAGGCGGGCATCGACGTGACGCCGGAGGTCGCGCGGCTGCGCAGGTCGAAGCCGGATGTGGTGATCTTCCAGGGCTATGTGCTGTCGCCGATCCCGGATTTCATCAAGCAGATGCGCGAGGCCGGCATGACCAGCAAGGCCATGGGCACGATCTGGAGCATGGACAAGCCGACCTATGACGCGCTGGCCGCGATCGGCGAGAGCTGGACCGGCGTGATGCCGTACCGTTACCCCTACGACAAAGACTCGAAGATGAGCAAGACGATCGCCGAGTTCGCCGCCAAGGCGCGGCCGAAGATGAGCAACATCTCGATCTTCTATCTTCACGCCTGGCTGTCCGGCATGATCTTCGCGGAGATCGCCGAACGCTGCATCAAGGACAACAAGCCGCTGACGCTGCCGAACATGAAGGCTGCGCTGGAGTCGATCAAGGGCTGGGACGCGGGCGGGTTGACCGGCTTGCCGATCGATCTCGGCGCCCACCAGATCGCCTCGGGCCGGATCTACCAGTACTCGACGTCGACGAAGCAGATGGAGCCGCAGGGCGACTGGATCAAGGTGTGAGCGACTAGCGATGTCGGATGCTGCCCTCGCAATCAACAACCTCGAAGTGGTCTACCACCACAGCATTCAGGCGCTTCGAGGTCTTTCGATCGAGGTGCCCGCCGGAGAGATCGTCGCCTTGCTCGGCTCCAATGGGGCGGGCAAGACGACGACCTTGAAGGCGGCATCCGGAATACTTCCGCTCGAGAACGGACGCGTCGCGAGCGGCAGCATTCGCTTCCACGGCGACGATGTGGTGAGCTGGTCGCCGCATGTGCTGGCCCGCCGCGGCATGGCGCATGTGCGCGAAGGCCGGCACGTCTTCGAGGATCTGACGGTCGACGAGAACCTCGTCGCGGCACGCAGCGCACTCACGGGCAGGAAGGCAGAGCGGCAGCGACACCGAACTGGTGTTCGACTATTTCCCCGCGCTCAAGCAGCGCCGGCGCTCGTTGGCGGGCTACCTCTCGGGCGGCGAACAGCAGATGCTGGCGATCGGCCGGGCGCTCGTCGGACAGCCACGGCTGATATTGCTTGACGAGCCTTCGCTCGGGCTTGCGCCGCTCGTCATCCAGCAGATCTTCTCGATCATCAAACGCATCAATCGGGAGCAGGGGACGGCCATGCTGCTGGTCGAGCAGAACGCGCGCATCGCGCTCGCGGCAGCTTCGACCGGCTACATCATGGAGAACGGCCGCGTCGTCATCAACGGGCCGAGCAGCACGCTGCTTGCCGACCCGGACGTGCAGCGCTTCTATCTGGGTTACAGCGAGGAGGGAGCCGAGCAAACCAGTTTTCGCAACATCAAGCACTACAAGCGGCGCAAACGGTGGCTGTCGTGATCCAGCAGCGCATATCGCAGGCCGCGGACGAAACGCTCAGCGAGCTGCCGCTGCCGCGCCAGCTTCTCTACTGGGCGGAGCGTTGTCCCGATGTGGTGGCGCTGCGCCAGAAGGATTTCGGCATCTGGCAGCCGATCACCTGGGCGCAATACGCTGCGGCGTCCCGAAGCTTCGGCTACGGCCTCGTCAGCCTCGGCCTCGAGGCCGGCGACAAGGTCGCGGTTCTGAGCGAGAACCGAAAGGAATGGGTGTTCGCCCAATTTGGCGCGGCGCTCTTCCGCGGCATTACGTCCGGCGTCTATCCGACATCGCCTGCGGCGGAGATCGAATATCTGCTGACGCTGTCGGATGCGCCGTTCATCATCTGCGAGGACCAGGAGCAGTTCGACAAGGTCTTGAGCATCCGCGAGCGCCTGCCGAAACTGCGGAACATCATCGTCATCGATCCGCGCGGACTGCGTCACTACGATCGCACGAGCTTCCTCACCTTCGAGGAGGTGACCGAGCATCGGCAAGCGGCTGCAGCAGGAGAAGCCGCAGCTGCTGGCTGAAAGCCTGGCGCAGCAGCGGATGGACGACGTCGGGCTGATCGTCTTCACGTCGGGGTCAACCGGACGGCCGAAGGCCGCCATGATGACGTGGCGCGGGTTGGGCGCCGCGGCACGCGGCCTCAACAGCATCCTGCGCTGTGGTCCGCACGACTTGCTGGTGTCGTACCTGCCGCTCTGTCACGTGGCCGAGCAGATGTTTTCCATCCACGTTCCGCTTGCCACCGGGGCCGTCGTCAATTTCGCCGAGAGCCTGCGCACGGTGCAGGAAGACCTGCGCGAGCTCGCGCCGAGCGTCTTCTTCGGCGTGCCCCGCATCTGGGAGAAATTCTACTCCAGCATTCAGATCAAGCTGCGCGAAGCCGGCGGCCTGCGGCTGTGGCTGTACAAGCGGGCGATGGCTGCGGTGACGCCGCTGACCGACGTGCCGCGCTCCGGCTGGAGCCTCGCGGCAGCGAATGCGCTGGTGGTTCTGGTATTTCATCATGCTGCGCTCGCTGCTCAACTTCGTCGGCTTGCGAAGGTGCCGCATCGCCTGCTCGTCCGGTGCGCCGATCGCGCCGGACATGCTGCGCTTCTTCCGCGCCATCGGCCTGCCGATCCGCGAGGCGTATGGCCTGACCGAGGCGTCGGGCGCGACGACCATGCAGGCGAGCGACGCAGGCGTCTATCGGCGCCGTCGGCGTGCCCTATCCGGGCGTCGAGCTCACGCTTGCCGAGGACGGCGAGATCCTGATCCGCGGGCAGGTCGTGTTCCGCGGCTACTACAAGAACGAGGATGCCACGCGCGAGGCTATCGATGCCGACGGATGGCTGCACACCGGCGACGTGGCGCGCTGGGACGAGAGCGGCTCGACGCGCGAATTGCGGATCATCGATCGCAAGAAGGACATCATGATCACCGCCGGCGGCAAGAACATCACGCCGTCGGAGATCGAGAACGCGCTGCGCTTCTCGCCCTACGTCAAGGAAGCCATCATCATTGCCGATCGCCGGCGCTTCGTGTCGGCTCTGATCCAGATCGATTTTGAAGGCGTCGCGAAATGGGCCGAGGAGGCGCGCCTCTCCTTCACCAATTTCAAGAGCCTTGCCGAACATCGCCGACGTCAGGGCGCTGATCCAGCGTGAGGTCGATGCGGTGAACGCGACGATGCCTCAGGTGCAGCAGGTGCGCAAATTCAGCCTGCTGACCAAAGAGCTCGATCACGACGACGGCGAGGTGACGGCGACGATGAAGGTGCGCCGCAAGAGCATCAGCGAGAAATACGCGGATCTGATCGAACAAATCTATGCCTGAGCGCCGGCTCGACAACCAACGTCAAGCGCCAGAGGCACCAGCAACCGTCATGTCCAAGAGCCAGATCGCGCAATGTTGCAATGACCGCGCTGAAAGTCAGCAGCCGGGTGCTGTACGAGAAGCTGGCGCGGCCGATGGCGCGTGAGGCGGGCGACGTGCCGCGCTCTCCGGACGCGATCACGCCGGAGTGGCTCACGGCGGTGCTGTGCGCAGGCACGCCGGGTGCGGCGGTCACGGACGTCAAGGTCGAGGTGGCGAGCGCAGGCACGCACGAGCGCCACCGCTTGCGCGTGAGCTACAACGAGGCGGGCCGGCAAGCCGGTTTGCCGGCGTCGATCTTCACCAAATCGCTGCCGAGCATCGTCACGCGGATGATCGCAGGTTTCAACGGACACGCGCGCGTGGAAGGCCGGTTCTATTCGGAGGTGCGGCCGCTGCTGACCATCGAGGCGCCGGTCTGCTACCACTCGACCTATGACCGGCAGACCTTTGCGGCGATCCATCTGCTCGAAGATCTCGTCGCCACCAAGTCGGCGACGTTCTGCGGGCACAAGACCAACGTCACGCGGGTGATGGCCGAAGACATGGTCGACCTGCTCGCCGGTCTGCACGGCCGATTCTACGATGCTCCGGCGCTGAAGGAGTTTCGCTGGCTCGCCGACTATCCGCGCTGGTTCAGCATCGGCGCCGAAAAGATGCGGACCGAGCACTATACGCAAAAGGCGCTCGATGCTGCGGCATCGATCATTCCCTCAAGACTGATGGCGCGACGGAACGAGATCTGGCCGGCGACGATGCGCGGGCTTGCCGTGCACCAGAGCGAGCCGAACGTGTTCCTGCATTCGGACGTGCACATCGGCAACTGGTACCAGACCGGCGAGGGGCGGATGGGCCTGTGCGACTGGCAGTGCCCCTCGCGCGGACATTGGTCGCGCGACTTCGCCTACGCGATCAGCGCCGCACTGACGGTCGAGAACCGGCGGAGCTGGGAGCGCGATCTGCTCGCCCGCTACCTCGAACGTCTCGCCGGGCATTACCGGGCAGCGCTTTGATTTCGAGCAAAGCTTTACCTGGTACCGCCAGCAGTTGCTGCATGCGCTGGCCATGTGGACGATCACGCTGCGCCATTCGCCGCTGCTGCCGAGCATGCAGTCCGAAGCCCATGACGCTCGCCATGATCGAACGCATGGCGGTCGCGATCGACGACCTCGACAGTCTGGACTCCGTCTGACCGCGGACCGAAGAGGAGTTGGGCGGATCGGAGCGACGCGCAGACGCTATCGCTTGTAGTTCGGCGGCCGCTTCTCGCGAAACGCCGCCACGCCTTCCGCCATATACTGCTTGATGCAGATCAACTGCCCGCGATCCTCGAGCGCCAGCACCTGTTCCAGGCTTGCCGGCGTCTTGCGCGGCTTCCAGGCCTTCCTTGGTCAATTGCAGGCCGGCAGGCGACATCCGCAGCATGTCCTCGGCGAGCGCCAGCACGTGCGCCTGCAGTTCCGCCGCGGGAACGACCTCTGAAACCAGCCCCAATTGAACCGCGCGCGCCGCATCGATGAAGCGGCCCGTCATCATCAGTTCGGCGGCGACCGAGCGGCCGACCAGCCGCGGCAGGAAATAGCTGGTGCCCATGTCGCAGCCGGTCAATCCGATGCGCGCCATCGCGACATTCATGCGGGTGTCGGGCGCCGCAATGCGAACGTCCGCGGCCAGCGCCAGCGCGAAGCCGGCGCCGCTCGCGGCGCCCTGCACCGCCGCGATGATCGGCTGGGGAATCCTGCGCATCTGCGCGATGATCCCCGACATCAGCCGCTGGATGCTCAGCGCCTGATCGAAACCTCCGGTGACGTCGCCGATGTGATTGAGGTCGAAGCCGGCGCAGAAGTTCTTGCCGCGGCCCTGCAGGACGATGACGCGGACGCTTGGGCGCGCGGCAAGCACCTCGATGAACTTCGACAGGTCGGTCGCGAGCGCCGGATTGATGGCGTTCGAAGTATTTCGGGCGGTCGAGGGTGATCCAGCCGATCCCGCGCTCGTCCTCTTCCACATGCAGACCCGAGTTCAACGTCTCATTGAGCATGGAATTCGTGCCTCGTGTTGGTGAGTGCGACTCTGGTTGTGATCTATAACAGCGGAGAGAAGGGATGGAATGCAAGCGCAACGTGAATCCGGTTGCCGCGTCGACAGCTCTCCGCAGGTGAAACATCGCGATGCATGGATGCTGCGTGTTCCTCGTCCCGCTCTGCTGCGTCGTGCCGGCCGGAACAAGTGCGGCCGTAGTGACGTCAGGCGGTAATAATAGTGCGTGCCCGCGTCCGCTGCCAGGCCGCATGGTGGCACTGATTTTCATGCAATCCCGTCTCACGCGGTTTCGAGGTGAGTGTCACTTACTTTCTTCTTGTGCGTTAGTAAAAGATGAGCTAGCGTACGATCTGGAGGGATCGGTGCGAGCGAACAGCCCGGCCCCAAGGAAACGACAAGGGTGAGACGAGATCATGCTGCGCCGCAGCCCGATTGATCCTTGTTCTTCAAGCCGCGTCGCGGGTCGGATCGCGCGCTTGCGCCATGACTAGGCTCAGCGTCGTCAACGCGCAGATTTTCTATGACCGCGCGGTCGAAGCGGTCCGCGACGTTTCGTTCGACGTCGCCATGGGCCAGATCGTCTGTCTGCTGGGCGCCAACGGCTCGGGCAAGAGCACGCTGCTGAAGGCGATCTCGGCCATCATGGGGCCGGAGAAGGGCGCGCTGACCAAGGGAACGATCACGTTTGACGGCCGCAACCTCGCCGATCTGTCCTCGGAAGAGATCGTGCAGAGCGGCATCGTCCAGGTGCCGGAGGGCCGGCGTCTGTTCGGGACCCTGACGGTCGAGGAAAATCTGACGATCGGCGGCTTCACGCGCTCGCCCGGCGAGCGCAGCGAGCGGCTGGAACTGGTCTATGCAGTTGTTTCCGGCTCTGACAGAGCACCGCCATCGCATCGCGGGATATCTCTCCGGCGGCCAGCAGCAAATGGTGGCGATCGGGCGCGCGCTTGATGGCGAAGCCGTCGCTTCTCATGCTGGACGAGCCGTCGCTGGGCCTCGCGCCAAAGATCGTCGAGCAGATCTTTGCGGCGATCGCCGAGCTCCGCCGCAGCCAGAAGATCGGGAGTTCTGCTTGTCGAGCAGAACGCGCAGCTTGCGTTGCGGATTTCCGACTACGGCTACGTTCTGGAGCGGGGAAGGGTGGTTTTCGACGGATCCGCGCCGGCGCTGCTCGGCAGCTCGGAGATCCAGGAGTTCTATCTCGGCCTGAGCCAGTCGACTGAACGAAAATCGTTCCGCGACGTGAAGCATTACCGGCGACGCAAGAGGTGGCTCGCATGAAAGCGCCCGACTGCCTTGCTTTCGCTGCGCAACCTCTCGAAGAGTTTTGGCGGCGTTCAGGCCCTTGCCGGAGTGACCCTCGACGTTCGGCAGAACGAAATCGTCAGCTTCATCGGCCCGAACGGCGCCGGCAAGACGACGATCTTCAACATGATCTGTCGGGTCTATGACCCGACCGCCGGCGAGATCAGCTTCAACGGCATCGACCTGCTGCGATACCGGCCGCATCATCTGGCGGGTCTCGGCATCGGCCGCACGTTCCAGAACCTTGCGCTGTTTCGTCACGGCACGGTCGTCGACAATCTCCTTGTCGGGCATGCATGCGCATCTGCAGATCGGGCGTTTTCGACGGCGCGTTCTGGTTCGGGCGCACCGCGCGCGAGGAGACCGATGCGCGCGCCGAAGTCGAGCGTATCGTCGAATTCCTCGAAATCGAGCAGATCCGCAATCATCAGGTCGCGACGCTGCCGTACGGCTTGCAAAAGCGTGTCGAGCTCGGCCGTGCGCTTGCGACGCGTCCGAAACTCCTGCTGCTCGACGAAATGGTCTCCGGAATGAACCAGGAGGAGACCGAGGACATCGCGCGCTTCGTGCTCGACCTGCGTGACGAACTGAACATGACCATCGTCATGATCGAGCACGACATGAATGTCGTGCTCGATATCTCCGACACCGTTCACGTGCTGAACTTCGGCGTGCCGATCGCATCCGGACCGCCCCGCGACGTCGCCGCCAATCCGGCCGTGATCGAGGCTTATCTCGGAGCGGCGCAACGATGACCTCGCAGGATCGCGAACTCGTCAATACGACGCTGCCGCATCTGCTGGCTCGCCGCGCGCGCACGAGCCCGGACCGGGTGGCGATGCGGGAGAAGATCAGAGGCATTTGGTGCCGCAGCAGCTGGGCGGACTACGAACAGCGCGTGAAGGAATTCGCCTTTGCACTGACGCGTCTGGGCTTCCGCCGCGGCGACCGCCTGGCCATTGCCAGCGAGGATACGCCGGAATGGCTGATCGCCGACCTTGCGGTCCAGTCGCTCGGCGGCGTGTCGGTCGGCATCTATCCGACGAACCCGTGGCCCGAGCTGCAGTATATCGTGCGTCATTCGCAGTGCCGCTTCGTCGTTTGCGGCGACCAGGAGCAGGTCGACAAGGTTCTCGATGCGAGCACGCAGGACGGTGGCCTGCCGCTGCGTCGAGCGGATCATCTGCGTCGACATGAAGGGCATGCGCCACTACACCGACCCGCGCCTGATCGCGTGGGAGGACGCCGTTCAACCGGCGCGGGACGCGGCCGAGGCCGACGTCGATCGGGAATGGCCGGACTCGCTGGCGCAAGATCACGCCGGACGACATCTGCATCATCGTCTACACCTCCGGCACGACCGGCCCGCCGAAAGGCGCGCAGCTTCGTCACCGGAACCTGCTGCACTCGGCCGAAGCGATGGTCCGCACCTACGGCCTGACGGCCGACGACTATTCAGTGCTGTGTTACCTGCCGCTTTGCCATGTGGGCGAGCGCATCTGCTCGATGACGGTTCATCTCTGCACCGGCGGCACCGTCAACTTTGCCGAGTCGATCGACACGATCGACACCAACATCCGCGAGATCGGTCCGACGTTCTTCCTCGGCATGCCGCGGGTCTGGGAGAAGCATCGGCTGAATGCGCTGATCCGCCTCAACGAGGCGCGCCCCTACCAGAAATGGCTGTTCGAAGTGCTGTTCGAGCGCATTCGCGCCCGGCTGGATATCCGGCTGAAAGCGGGCCGGCCGCCCCGTCTCACCAGGGCTCTACGAAAAGGCCCTGAGCGCTCGTGGCGCACTGGCTCGTGTTTCGTTCGGTCAAGAAGCACATGGGGCTCGATCATTCGATCGTGCGCATCTGCGGCGGCGCGCCGGTCTCGCCGGAGACGCTACTGTTCTTCGCCGTGCTGGGCTGCCGGTCTACCAGGTCTACGGGCTGACCGAGAGCGGCGGCATCACCTTCCTGCAGCATGAGGATGCGTGGCTGCCGGGCGCGCGCCGGCGCGCCGATCGGCGGTGTCGACTACCGCCTGGCCGACGACGGCGAGATCCTGATCAAGAGCCCGACGGTCTTCTGCGGATATCTGTTCGACGACGAGGCGACGCGGCGCGTGCTCACCGCGGACGGCTGGCTGTCGACCGGCGACATCGGCGAGCGCGCCGGTGATCGACG
Source organism: uncultured Alphaproteobacteria bacterium (assembly GCA_963757845.1). GTDB lineage: Bacteria > Pseudomonadota > Alphaproteobacteria > Rhizobiales > Xanthobacteraceae > P52-10. Next base: position 17,762 of record CAVWTB010000057.1, on the reverse strand, counting down.
AACTCCGCATCGTCGATCGCAAGAAGGCGATCATCATCACCAGCGGCGGCAAGAACATCGCGCCGTCGGAAATCGAGAATGCGCTGAAGGAGTCGCTCTTCATTCGCGAAGCGATCATCCTGGGCGAGCAGCGGCACTTCGTCTCGGCCCTGATCCAGATCAACATGGATTCGGTCGGCAAGTGGGCGCAGGACAAGGGGCTCGGCTATACGAACTACCGCTCGCTGTCGCAGCTTCCGGAGGTCTATGAGCTGATCAACAAGGAAGTCGAGCGCGTGAACAGGCGATTTGCGCGCGTCGAAGGCGTGCGCAAGTTCGTGATCCTGGCGAAGGAGCTCGACCACGACGACGGCGAGCTGACCGCGACGCAGAAGGTGAAGCGCGCCTTCATCGAGAAGAAGTATGCGAGCGAGATCGCGCAGATCTACGGGATGGAGCCCGCATGAGCTACTTCCTGAATCTCGTCTTCTCGGGACTTGCCGTCGGCGCGATCTACGGCCTGCTCGCGATGGGCTACGCGATCATCTACAAGGTGAGCCGCGTCGTGAACTTCGCCCAGGGCGAAATCATGATGCTGATCGGCTACGTCGCCTATTCGGTGGCGCTGCATACCGACGTCAACACCCCGCTGATCATGTTGGCGGTCATCGCCGGCGCGATCCTGGTGGGGCTCGCCATCGAGCGCTTCGTCGTGCGGCCGATGCTCGGCCAGCCGGTGTTTTCGCTGGTGATGATGACGATCGCGCTGGCGGTCTTCATCAAGTCCGTGGTTGCGCTGATCTGGGGCAACTATCCGCATCGCTTTCCCGGCACCGAAACCTCATCGCCCATCGAGCTTGCGCGGGATCTACATTCAGCCGCTGCAGCTGGTGCTGCTCGCCGTCTATGTCGGCCATCTGCGCTGGCGTCTGGGCGTTCCTGCGCTTCAGCATCGTCGGCATCGCCATGCGGGCCGCCGCAAATGATTCGTCGGTTGCGATGCTGATGGGCATTTCCGTCAGCAGGCTCTACCGCACCGCGTGGATCGTCTCTGCGATCATCGCCGGCACTGCAGGACTGCTGTTTGCCGGCCTCTATCACATCGGTCCTGATCTCGCGCATGTCGGCGTCAGGGCCTTTCCCGGCGACGATCCTCGGCGGGCTGGATTCCGCGCTGGGCTCGGCCTTCGGCGGTCTCATCATCGGCGTCGTCGGAGAATCTCGCCGGCGGCTATCTGAGCTCGGCCTACAAGGAGATCGCAGGCTTCGTCGTCATTCTCATCATTCTGATGATCCGTCCCTACGGGCTGTTCGGTCAGAGAGACATCGAGAGGGTCTGATGCGGACGAGGACATTTCGCGAAAGCTACGGCGAACTGACGGGACTCGCACCATATCCGAGCGCCTGGACCTGGTATGGGTTGCTCGCAGCCACGCTCGTTCTGCTGCCGTGGCTGGTGCCGACCTACCTCATGACCTATGCGACGCTGATCCTGATCGCGTCGATCGGCGCGATCGGCCTCAACATCGTCACAGGAACGGCCGGACTGATCTCGCTCGGCCAGGCGGGCTTTCTCGCCATCGGCGCCTACACGGCGGGCATCCTGATCACGACCTACGGCTGGGGCATCCTGCCGCGCTGGTCGCAGCCGGCCTCGTGTCCGCTGCCGCGAGCCTTCTTGTCGGCATTCCGTCGCTCCGGTTGAAGGGACTCTATCTCGCGATCACGACGCTCGCCTTCTCGATCATCGTCATTCAGCTGATCAACCAGTGGGAGACCGTCACCGGCGGGTCGGCAGGGCTTCCGGTTGGGCGGCCGCCGATCCTCGGCATTCCGATGCGCGGACCGGTTGCGATGTATTTCCTCGCGCTGATCGTCATTGCGCTGACGGTGTTCGGCACGCTGAACCTGCTTCGCAGTCGGGTCGGGCGGGCGTGGGCGGCGCTGCGCGACTACGACACGGCGGCGAGCCTGATGGGGATCAACCTCGTCCGCTACAAGCTGCTGGCCTTCGCGGTGAGCTCCTTCATCACGGGGATCGCCGGCGCGTTGATGGCGCTCAACATCCGCTATCTCAACACCGACAGCTTTGGCCTGATCGTCAGCATCGAGGCGATCGCGATGATCATCGTCGGCGGCCTCGGCAGCGTGCGCGGAGCGATCCTCGGCGCCATCCTCATTTCCGTCCTTCCCGATCTCAGCCGGTTCGTTCTTGCGCAGTTCGGCGGCGTGCTCGGCTCAGTCGCCACCGGCAATACGCCGGAGATCAAGGGGATCATCTATGCGCTGGTGATCATGCTGTTCCTGCGGCTCGAGCCCGATGGGCTGGCCCATCAATGGGAGCCGCACGAAACGTTTCTGGTCCGACTGGCCGTACAGCCGAAGATGAAAACGTCAACGGCACTGATCCAGTCTCACCAAGGTTAAGACGGGAGGTATCCATGCGTGTTCTGATCGGACTGGTCAGTGCGATCTCGATCGCGCTGGCGGCAGGCGTCGCCGGCGCGGAAGAAGGCGTGACCGACAAGGAGATCGTCGTCGGCGGCATCCTTCCCTATACCGGCCCGGCCGGCTTGCTCGGATATGCGGGAACGCTCGGGACACGCCTTGCCGCGGCTGAGATCAACGACAAGGGCGGCATCAACGGCCGCAAGATCAAGGTCGTCGTCGAGGACGACGAGTATGTGCCGGCCAAGACGGTGCAGGCGATGCAGAAGCTGATCGACGCCAGCCACGTGTTCTCGATGAACGCGATTTCAGGCGGCTCGCACGGCCTCGCGATCATGCCGTTGCTGGATGAGAACGCCATCCCGACGATCAATCCGCTGGTCACGACGCTTGCCCATTTCGAGCCGCCGCGAAAGACCGTGTTCGGCATCGGCCTGAGCTACCAGGACGGGGCAAAGGAGATCGTCCGCTTCATCGAAAAGAAGCACGGTCCGCAGAAGTGGCTGTCGGTGGTGCAGGACGACGAGTCCGGCGCCGCGCGCGAAGAGGGCCTGAAGGCGCTTCTCGCGGAGTCCGGCCGCAAGCCGGTTCTGATGCAGCGCTACAAGCGCGACCAGACCGACTTCTCCTCAGAAATCCTGAAAGCGAAGGAGGCAGGCGTCACGGCGGTGCTGCTCGGAGGTCTGCCCGCCGCTCACGCCGCCATCCTCAAGGAGGCGAAGAAAGATCAGCTTCGCGCCCGTGTTCGGCACCACCTGGATCGACCACATCCCGCCGGCGATCAAACTCTACGGCGCCGAAGGCGACGGGCTGTACGTGTTTGACTTCGTTCCGTCGATGACCGATCCGAAGATGGCGGCCTTCAACGAGCTCGTGAAGAAGCATCTTCCGCCCGAGGACCAGGGGAAGGTCAATCGCTATACCGTCATCTCCTACGCGGCGCTGAAGCTGCAAGCGGCGGCGATCGAGGCCTGTGGCGAGAAGCCGACGCGCGCCTGTGTCGTCGACAACATCGAGAAGACGCAGAATTTCGACAGCAAGTTCATGCCGCCGATCAGCTTCGGCAAGGGCGTGCGCCTCACCAAGATCCAGGGCTCCACGCTTCGCATCGACTACGCTGCCGGCAAGTTCGTTCCGGCGGAATGAAGGTCTTGCCTTGCTCGGCCCTAGGCCTTGCGGGAGCCGCGCCGGCTGCCGGACTGGCGCGGCTCGTATCGCGGTTTGCGCGGGGGACGGCGACCCGGCGCTGGAGCTTGGCGCTCGTCGTCTCGGCCGCGACGGCAGCGGCCTGTCTGCATGCCGCGCCAGATCACCGTCATGATCCCGTCGGCCGCCGCTTCCACGTCGAAATCGCCCTCATCGCGCAGGAACGCCCAGGTCTGATGCTCGATGCTGCCGAAGATCATGTCGCGCAGAAGATCGACGGGAACATCAGAGCGCAGGTCGCCGCTGGCAATCGCCGCGGTCAGCGCGTTTCTGATGCGGTTCGTGAACTGCCGGTTCAGCTGGTAGAGATGCATGGACCGGTACTCGGGATCGGGCCGCAGCTCCATCAGCACGATAGCGCGTCAGCGTCGGCTCCTTGCGGATGATCGAGAGCGCGTAGCCGATTTCGCGGCGAAGCCGATCTCGCGGCGAAATGCCGGCCTCATCGGCTTCGTCGACCGAGAGCAGCTCCTCGAACCAGGCCTCCGCGACCTTGATCAGCAGGTCGCGCTTGGTCGGAAAGTGGCGGAAAATGGCGCCCTCGGAGATGTGGCAGCGCTGCGCGATCTCCAGGGTCGTGATGTTCTTGTAGCCCATTTCGGCGAGCATCTGCCGCGTCACCGACATGATCTCGGACATCCGCTCGTCGCGCGGCAGTCGATAGGTCGTTCGCTTTCGTCGCTTTGGCGGCCATCGGCTGTGTTCCGGCAAGTCCAGCACCCTGTTTGGGCGTTGGGTGGCTGCTTCGTCAAGGCGAAAGGGCGCTTCTCACAGGGTATTGGCGAGGCAGTCGGAAGGCGATGCCATGTCGTCAATCGACGGATGACGAGCGGGAGGCCGATCGTCGCGTCCGCGCGCCGCTTTTCGGCAGAAAAGCTTGCGCCCGGTTACCAGGCGCGCGATGCGGGTGAGGGGCGGATCGATCCGGCGCTGCTGCGCGAGATGGGTTCGCTTGGTTTCATGGCGCCGTCCGTGCGCGCCGAATGGGGAGGCGCCGGGCTCGATTGCGCAACGACCGGTCTCGTCATCGAGGCTCTTGGCCGCGGGCGACTTCAATGTCGCCTACCTTCCGCTTGATCGGCTCCCTGACGGCGCAGCTGCTGTCCTTGCACGCGCGTCCACACATCGCCGACCAATGGGTGCCGCGCATCGTCGGCGGCGAGGCTATCGTCGGCGTGGCGCTCACCGAACCGCGCGGCGGCTCGGACGCAGCCAATCTTGTGGTCAAGGCCGAGAAGGTCGGCAAGCGGCTATCGCCTGAACGGCGAGAAGACGTCCATCACGGCGGTGGCCCAGGCCGAAGCCTTCGTCGTGTTCGCGCGGACAGGCAGCGCGCGAGGACGCCGCGAAGGGCGTCAGCGCATTCCTGGTGCCGTCGCGAACCGCAGGAGTCTCGTTCACGTGCTTCCGCGACCTCGGCGGGAAAGTGCTCGGGCGCGGCTCGCTTGTTCCTCGATGATGTGGTCGTTCCGGAGGACCACCTGCTGGGAGAGGAGGGCGGCGGCTTTAGTCAGGTCATGCGCGGCTTCGATTTCACGCGCGCGCTGCTCGGGCTGCAGTGTGTCGGCGCCGCCCAGGCCTCGCTGCAGGAGACGTGGCGTTACGTCCGACAGCGCGAGGCTTTCGGCAGGCCGATCGGCGAAAACCAGGGCGTTTCCTTTCCGCTCGCCGAGGCCGAAACGATGCTCGAAGCGGTGCGTCAGCTCTGCCTGCACGCGCTCGAGGCTTCGCGATTCGAACCAGCCGCATTCGGCGGAAGCTGCGATGTGCAAATGGCTGGCCCCGTCGATTGCGGTGGATGTCATTCACCGCTGTCTGATCACCCACGGCCACTACGGCTGGTCGCTCGATCTGCCGCATCAGCAGCGCTTGCGCGACGTGATGGGCATGGAGATCGGCGACGGGACCGAGCAGATCATGAAGATGATCATTGCCCGGCATCGGTCCGAAGCGGCCGGCTGACCTGCCGTCCGGTTCCCACGGAATTCGCAGGTCTCGAAGTGAGTGACACTCTTGACGAAGTGAGTGATACTCACTATGGTTCGAAGGCAGGCAGTGAAACGGCCCGGCGAACTCCGGGGAGGGAGGATCGCGACGATGCATGACGCCCTTCAGCAAATGCTGGCCGCGGCACGACAGCCGAATGCGCATGCGAGGCAGTGGAAGCAGCGCACGGGCCGCAAGGTCGTCGGCTCGTTCCCGATGCATTTCCCGGCGGAGGTCATCCACGCCGCGGGCGCGATGCCGGTCGTCCTGCAGGAGGACGCCGAGCCGATCACCGTCGGCCATGCGGGGATGTACCCGTTCTTCTGCGGCTACACCCGCAGCGTCGTCGATCAGGCCGCCAAGGGGGACTTCGACTACCTCGACGCCATCATGTTCGGCGATCACTGCGTGCAGATCCTCAGCGCCGCCGACGTCATCCGGCACCGCATGCCGGACAAGCAGGTCGGCTTCTACCAGTTGATCCCGTCGTTGCGCGACCGCTGGTCGCTGGAGAATTCGATGCAGGCGCTTCGCCGCCTGATCGGCGGGCTTGAAGAGACGCTCGGCGTCACGGTCACCGAGGATCGACCTGCGCGCAAGCATCCGCGCCTTCAACGAAAATCGGCAGCTGATCCGCAAGCTCTACGACCTGCGGCGCACAGGGAAGGTGCGCACTTCGTGCGTCACAGATGCAGGCGATCATCAAGTCATCGATGGTCATGGACAAGGCCGAGCACAACGCCTTGCTGCGGCAGATCACCGAGACGATCGAGGCCGACGCGGACGTCCAGGCACGGGCTGCCGGTCTATCTCTCCGGCCATCTGTGCCAGGCGGCCAAGCCGGAAGTTCTGGACATGATCGAGAGCTGCGGCGCGATCGTCGTCGATGACGATCTCTACCACGGCTATCGCTACATCTCGATGGACATGGATGAGCACGGAGACCCGGTCAAGGCGATCGCCAGCTGGTATCTCAACCGAAATTTTGCGGCGCCCTGTCCGACGCGGCTCGATCCGGGCATCGACTGGGACGGCTGGCTTCTGAACGCGGTGAAGGCCAGCGGCGCGCAGGGCATGATCGTGCTGATGGCGAAGTTCTGCGAGCCGCACTACTTCTACTATCCGCGCATCCGCAAGACGTTCGAACAGAACGACGTTCCCCACCTGTTGATCGAGACCGAGCACGAGATGCTCGGTCTCGAGAACATGCGGACCAAAGTCGAGACGTTTGTCGAAGTCGCGCGGCGCCGAAGCGCCGCGCAGCGTCCCGCCTCGTATGCAACGGCCTAGCCCGGGAGACTTGACCATGAACATCGCCGTCAGCGAGCAGCAGATCAAGCGGGCCAACCGTCTCAAGGCCACCAAGCTCAACAACCGCATGGTGACCGATTACTGGGAGGACCTGTTCCGGGCCAAGGACGAAGGCCGCTTCGTCTGCTGGTACGAAGGCGTCGCGATCAACCCGATCCTGCAGGCGGCGGGCGTCGCCTGGTGTCACGGCGAGGCGATGTCGGCGCTGCTCGCGGCGCGCAACGAAGAAGGGCCGGCGCAACAGGCGGCCGAAGAGTGGGGCTATGACCGCGAGCTCTGCTCCTATGCGCGGACGCACATCGGCTGCGGCGTGCTCACGCAGCGATCGACGCCGGAGGCCGTCAACGATCTTCCGCAGGACTCCGAGGTGCGCAAGGGCCTGGCCTCCCGCGTGCCTGCGCCGGACATGATCATCAGCGCCTATCCCTTCTGCTCGACCGGCCAGCAATGGGACGACATGCTCTACCGTCAGTTCGGCAAGCGCGTGCCGATCTTCAACATCTCGCTGCCCTGGATCTGGGGCAACAAGCCGTCCGCCAAATACATGAGCGGGCCGGAGTATCGCGAAGCGGTCGATTTTCTGGTCAAGCAACTGCGCGAGTGCATCACCTTCATCGAGGGCGTGACCGGCAAGACCTTCGACTACGATCGGCTGCGCGAGATCATGGGCTACATCAAGCGCGCCGCCGAGATCAAGGTCGAGGCGATGCGGCTGTGCAAGGCGCGCCCGTCGCCGGCGAGCTTCTTCGAGTGGACCAATTCGATCGCGCCGGTGAACTTTCTGCCCGGCGGGCCCGAGATCGTGAACTACTTCGAGATCAAGAAGGCCGAGATCCAGGAGCGGATCGACAACGGCATCGGCTCGGCGCCGACTGAAAAGTACCGTCTGTTCTGGGACGGCATCATGAACTGGAACAAGATCGGCTGGCTGGCGGACAAGTTCGCCGGCTACGACGCCTGTATCGTCGCCGGCCGTTACACCCATATGGGCTTCTGGCACGAGACCGAGGTGATCGATCTGAGCGATCCGCTGGACGGCATGGCGCAGAACTACCTGACCTGCCCGATCTCGATTTCGGCGCCGCAGATCGTCGAGAAGATCATCGAGCACTGCGAGTACTACGAGCTCGACGGACTGATCCTGCACGGCGCGCGAACCTGCCGCGCCTTCTCGTACCCGCAATTCCTCATCGCCGAGGCTGTCGGCAAGAAGCTCGGAATGCCGGTTGCGATGTTCGAGGGCGATATGGTCGACGAGTCCTTCTACAAGGACGAACTCGTCAACAGCCGGGTCGAGGCGATGCTCGAGGCGATCGAGGCGCGTCGCGCGCGCATTGAGGTGAGGATGGCGACATGGCCGCCTATGTCCTTGGAATCGACTTCGGCTCGACCACCGGCAAGTCCGTCATTCTCGATGACGAGGGGCGGATCAAGGCGGCCTGCGTCTCGTCGAAGGGCGCCGTCAGCGACGAGGGCGTAAAGGCGTCGCTGCAGGCCGCGCTCACCGAGGCTGGAATTGCGGTGAGCGACATCGTCCGCTGCGTCTCGACCGGCTACGGCCGGCGCATGCTCGACATCGCGGACCGCTCGATCACGGAGATCACCTGTCACGCCCGCGGCGCGGTCGCGATGGTGCCGGAAGCCCGCATGGTGATCGATATCGGCGGGCAGGACAGCAAGGTGATTGCGATCGATCCCAACGGCCTCGTCGCGCAGTTTGCCATGAACGATCGCTGCGCGGCCGGAACCGGAAAATTCCTCGAAGTGCTGGCGCGCGCGGTCAATGTCGATCTCGACCAGAATGGGCGAAGCCGCTCTGTCCGCAAAGGAGCGGATCCAGATCACGAGCATGTGCGCGACCTTCGCCGAGACCGAGGTGATTTCGCTGCTGGCCGAAGGCGTGGCAAAGCCCGAGGTGCTCGGCGGCGTGCACGCCGCGATCGCGAAGCGCACGATCGGGCTTGTTGCGCGCGTCGGAAAGCGCGAACCGGCGGTGATGACCGGCGGCGTCGCAAAGAACATCGCCGCCGTTCGGCATATCGAGGAAGCGCTGAACCTCAAATTGATCATCCCGTCGGACCCGCAGGTCATCGGCGCGCTTGGCGCGGCGCTGTTCGCGCTCGATGACTACCGCAACGAGGGCGTCAGCCGCGCGCAGGCCGACCGCAGGGTGGAAGCCGATCTCGAGCAGGAGGCAAAAGCGATGCAGGCTTGCGCCCCGGCCTGCGCGTCGAAGATCGCCGCCGCGCTCGCTGTCCCCGACCTTCGCTGAGCGCGTTTCGAAGCCGTCATGGGACCGCTTGCAGGTGTTCGCGTGATCGAGATGGCCGGGATCGGTCCCGCGCCGTTTTGCGGCATGCTGCTCGCGGACATGGGCGCGGAAGTCGTTCGCGTCGATCGGCTGACGCCTTCGGATCTCGGGATTGAAACCCCGGTCAAATACGATCTCTTCAATCGCAACAAGCAATCGGTCGCGATCGATCTGAAGTCAGCCGACGGCGTTGCGACCGCACTTCGCCTGATCGAAAAGGCCGACATCCTGATCGAAGGATTTCGACCGGGCGTGATGGAGAAGCTCGGCCTGGGCCCCGACGCCTGCCTTGCCGCAAATCCTCGCCTGGTGTTCGGACGCATGACCGGCTGGGGCCAGGACGGGCCGCTGGCGCAGGCCGCCGGACATGACCTGAACTACATCGCGTTGACGGGAGCGCTAGCCGCAATCGGCCGCAACGGGCAGGCGCCGGCCGTTCCATTGAACCTGATCGGCGATTTCGGCGGCGGCGCGCTTTATCTCGCCATGGGCGTGCTTGCCGCGTCGATCGAAGCGGGCCGGTCGGGCAGGGGCCAGGTCGTCGACGCTGCGATCGTCGATGGAACGGCGAGCCTGATGACGATGTTTCATTCGTTCCTGCAGATGGGAGCCTGGGCCACCGAGCGTGGCGTCAATATCATCGACGGCGGCGCACCGTTTTACGATGTCTATGAGACGAGCGACGGCAAGTATGTCTCGGTCGCGGCGGTCGAAGCAAAATTCTACGGTGAACTGGTCGAGCGGATGGGTCTCGCACGAGACTCGCTACCCAGACAGCACGATCGCAAACGCTGGCCGGAGCTGCGCGCGCGCTTCGCCGAGACCTTCAAGTCCCGGACGCGCGATGAATGGTGTGAGCTGCTCGAAGGGACCGATGCGTGCTTTGCGCCCGTTCTCGACCTGGTCGAATGCCAGTCGCACCCGCACATTGCGGCGCGCAACATTCATCAAAGCGTCGACGGCGTGATCAATCCGGCTCCGGCGCCGCGTTTCAGCCGAACGCCGGGCGGCATCGCGCATCCGGCCACGGCGGCGGGAGCGGATACGTTCGCTGTTCTGGAGCGTTGGGGGTTCGGCCGGCAGGAGATGGAACGGATCAAGGCGTCAGGCGCTGCGCGCTGACCGGACCACCTTCTTGCGCTTGCGCTGCGCCGGCTGTTGCTCCTCCCACTCGCGCTCATTGCTTTCGGCGCTCGCCATTGCCGGCCATCGCCAGCAGATTGCCCTTCATCGCGAGCAGCGCATTGGAGGTCCGTTCGAGGTCGGCGCGAGGAATGCCTTCGATGATCCTGGCGTTGAAGTCGTCGGTTTCCTTGCGCAGGCGCTTCATGAACGTGTCGACCTTCTTGGTCAGGAACACCCGCTTCACCCGCCGGTCGTCCGGCTCGGGCTTGCGGACGACGAAACCCGCGGTCTCCAGACGATCGATCAGTGCGCCGAGCGCGACCTTGCCGACGTCGAGCTCATTGGCGAGCTCCGTCTGCTTCAGTCCGTCCTTGCGCGAAATGAACGCCAGCACCCACCACTGCGACCGGGTGATGCCGAGCGGCGCCAGTGCCCGGTCGAACATCATGCGGCGAAGCCGGGACACGTCGTGGATGAGGTAGCCGAGCCTCAGGTCCCAGTCGGTTTGTTGGTTCATCATCATTTCAATCCCGAAAATAGCCGCGAGCCGCTTCAGGGCAGCCATCGTACCAATACTATATGGAAGCGTACTGTATGAATACGTACGGAAGAAGCTTTTGGGCCGGTTTTGGCCGGATTCCGCGCCCATTCCACAGAACTGGCGGGCCCGCGGCGACCAGGCTCATGCGAGCGCCCGTCCGATGCCGTCGAAATCCCCTCCATTTCGCGCCGATGGCCTCATCGGCGATTCGGACCAGTGCCTCGTTCTTGTCGAAAATGTATCGTAGCGTATAATACGCTTATAAAACAAGTCGCGGAAAGCGGCTGATGACGTGGGGACAAGGAGACGGCCTTGCAAGCCCGGAGCTGCAGACGGGCCGTCGACACAGCGCGGAGGGATTTCCATGACGCCGTTTCGCTCCGATCTTCTCGCCGGCAAGCGCATCCTGGTCACCGGGGGCGGCACCGGCCTCGGCAAGGAGATTTCGCGCGGGCTCGCGCAGCACGGCGCTCACGTCTTCATCTGCGGACGGCGCGAGCAGGTGCTCAAGGAGGCCTGCGAGGAGATCCGAAGCGACACACGAGGCATCGATCGACTATCGGCTGGCGAACGTCAGGGACGCGCAGAGCGTCGACGCGATGGTCGCGGACATCTGGCAGTCCGGTCCCTTGACCGGCCTCATCAACAATGCCGCCGCGAACTTCATCGCGCCGACGGAGAGCCTTTCGCCACGGGCCTACGAAGCCGTCCGGTCGACCGTCATGGACGGTTCGTTCTTCGCGACGCTCGCCTGCGGCAAACGCTGGATCGCCGGCGGATTGCCCGGCGCCGTCGTCAGCAACCTGGTGACGTGGGTCTGGACCGGATCGGCCTATGTGGTGCCGTCGGCGATGGCGAAGACGGCCGTCCACGCGATGACGATGTCGCTCGCCGTGGAGTGGGGGCCGAAGAACATCCGCCTCAATGCCGTCGCGCCAGGGCCGTTTCCGACCGAGAGCGCGTGGGCGAAGCTCAATCCAATCCCGGGCGCGGCCGTCGGCGCCACGCAACCCGACCAGGTGCCGCTGCGCCGGTATGGCGAGATCGACGAGCTCAAGAACCTGATGATCCTGCTGATGTCGGACGCCTGCAACTACATCAACGGCGCGACCATCGCCATCGACGGCGGCCATCATCTTGCGGCGCCCAGCACCTTCGCCGATCTTTCGAAACTGTCGGACGGCGATTGGCGCGAGATCCGCGAGACCCTGCGGGCCTCGACCGGCGAAGAGCGCAAGGGCAGGGGCGCCTGAACCGTTAGGCCCGCGCGCTATTCGGCGGCGGCCGATCGGCTGCGGCCGCCGATCCCCGAACATGCGCCTGGCGATGATCGTCTTCATGATCTCGATCGATCCGCCGGCGATCTTGATGATGCGGGCGTCCGCGTAGGCGCGGGCGATCGGATACTCCCACATGTAGCCCCAGCCGCCGAACAGCTGCAGGCACTCGTCGGCCGCCTTGCAGTGCAGGTTGGCGGTGTACATCTTGGCCATCGCCGCCTCGACCGGATCGAGCTTGCCCTTCATGAACAGCTCGATGCATTTGTCGGTGAAGACGCGGGCGATCGGTCGCCTCGGTCTGCAGCTCGGCGAGCTTGAACTGGGTGTTCTGGAAATCGGCGATGCGTCTTGCCGAAGGCGTTGCGCTGGGAGGTGTAGTCGACCGTCCAGTCGATGATGGTCTCGGTGACGAGCGCGGAGCGGATGGCCTGCGCCAGCCGCTCCTGCGCGAGCTTCGTCATCATGTGGCGCAAAGCCGTCGCCCTTCGCCGCCCAGCATGTTGCGTCGCGGGAACGCGGACGTTCTCGAAGAACAGCTCGGACGTGTCCTGCGCGTGCATGCCGAGCTTTTCGAGGTTCTGGCCGCGGCGGAAGCCCGCGCGGTCGCCCTCGACCAGGAACAGCGTGATGCCCTTGGCGCCGGCCGGCTGTCGGTCTTGGTGGCCAGCACGAGGATGTCGCAGAGCTGACCGTTGGAGATGAAGACCTTCTGGCCGTTGATGACGATAGTCGTCGCCGTCGCGCACGGCGCGGGTGCGGATCGCCTTCAGGTCGCTGCCGGCATGCGGCTCGGTCATGCCGAGCGAGCCGATCGCCTCGCCGCGCACCATCTTCGGCAGCCATTGCGCTTCTGCTCTTCGGTGCCGAAGGAAAGGATGTAGGTGGCGACGAGATCGGTGTGGATCAGGAAGCCCGGGCCGCTCGCGCCGACCCGCCACAGCTCCTCGAACACGATGACATCGAACAGGTAGTCGAGGCCCGAGCCCGCCGTACTCTTCCGGTACCGTGCAGCACAGCAGCCCCTCGGCGCCGGCCTTGAGCCACAGCTCGCGCGGGACGATGCCGTCCTTCTCCCACTGCGCATGGATAGGGGACGATCTCGCGCTCCACGAAGCGGCGCACGACTTCGCGGAAGATGTTGTGCTCCTCGCGGAACAGGGTGCGCTCGATCATGCATGAGCTCCTTTGGCGTTCGGCGCGCGCGTGACGGCTATTCCACGAACTTGTGGAAGTCGGGCGCGCGCTTCTCGTTGAATGCGTTGACGCCTTCCTTCGACTCCGGCGTCGCGTAGTAGAGCTTCACCGCATGCAGCGCCATGTTGCTGATGCCGCGGATGGCATCCGAAGTCGGCATTGAACGAGCGCTTCAGGAAGGCAAGCGCGGTCGGCGAGCGCTGGCCGAGCTTGTCGGTCCAGTCGTTGACCGCCGCATCGAGCTCGGCCATCGGCACGACCTTGTTGACGAGCCCCATCTCGAGCGCTTCCTTGGCGCGTGTAGCGCTCGTTCAGGAACCAGATCTCGCGCGCCCGCTTGTCGCCGACGTGGCGGGCGAGGAACGCCGTTCCCCAGCCGGCATCGAACGAGCCGACCTTTGGGCCCACCTGGCCGAACTGCGCGGTGTCGGCGGCGATCGTCAGGTCGCACAGCGTGGCGAGCACGTTAATCCGCCAGGGCTGCCGCAGGGTCTCCTCTCTCGCGCATGATGGGTGCGCCGCTCGTGACGTGTGTGCCGCCGGTCTCCCTGCGGCCACCGCGAAAACCGACGCGCACGCCCCGCACCCGGGGCGAGGCGGCGCCTGCTGTAGGAGGGCTGCCGCTCACGAACGGTCGTGCATCGGGGATAACACAGCACCTTGCGGCCCATGGGCGCATCTGACTCGCGCCATGGGCCGCGAGAGTGCCTCGGCCATACCCGGGGAGGAATGCCGATGGAAAAAACCTATGAAGCCGTTGTACGAAAATGGCCATCTCGAATGGCTTGGCGATCCGCCTGGCGCCGGCCGACACCGGCTCCTGGTGACGGTTGTCAGTACGAGCCCGCCGCGCCAGACGCTCCAAGAGGTGCACCGCATGCTGGAGGCAACGCGCGGGGCCTGGGGGCATGAGAAAACGCTCGACGACATTGATGCGGAGATCGACCGCATGCGTGCCGAGTGGGACCGAGTGGCGCGGAAGGCATAAGCCCGATGCCCGTGTTCGATAGTAATATCGTCATTTATCATCTCAACGACGCCCTGCCACCCGCAGCGCTCCCCCGGATAGCCGCCTGGATCGCTGCGGGAGCGACCATCTCCGTGATGACCCGGATCGAGGTGCTGGGCTACCCGCAGACCGCCGCCCAATTGCAGCAGGCGACCGACTTTCTCCGCTATTTGACCGAGTGCCGCTGTCCGAAGCGATTGTGCAGCGCACCATTACGCTCCGCCAACAGCACCGCATCCGCCTACCCGATGCGCTGATTGCCGCCACAGCACTGGAATTCGGCGAGCCCTTGGTCACCCGCAACACGCAGGATTTTCAGGCGATTGACGGCTTGGTCCGCCTCAATCCGTTTACGGAAGGTGCATAGCCCCGGTATGCAGTGTGCGCGCCTTTCGCACGTCCCGAGCACGCGACCGACACGACAGGAATGCGCCCCCCAAGCGCAGACGCTCTGCATCTATCCCGGGGGATCTTCCGGTGCAGGCGCGACACACGACGCGGTGCGATACCCTGCTTGACACCACACGCAGCGCACGCGCACGTGTCTTCCCATTGCGGAGACACCAGCGGTATCGCATGCTGGACGCCGGATCGGGTCGAGAACGCCCTGCACTGAACCCGCATGCGGGACCAGCAGACATGGGATGCTCGGCCTCTTGGCTCACCACTGGGATTCTTTCGTCCGGTATTTTGGGCCGGTCTCTCTCCTGCTACCACCCCATTTTTTCCAGAGGGACACGTCAAATCGCTACCCGAAAGGCGGCTTTCGTGGAGTGAAATGGCTCATACTGCCATGGCGGGACGCGGCTCCCGTTGGGAGGCAGGCCCCTTCCCCTTGCCCGTTCCCTTTCGTCGTTTTCCTTTCCCTTCCCCCTTGCTCTTCCACGGGTGACTGGCACACCACCCCTGGACAGAAAAAAGGGCCAGGAGGCCGCTGCCCTCCTGGCCGAATGTGGATACACCGCCACGTCATGGGACGACATCATTCTCGTCTGGCAGTGCCTCGACCTCACCGACAGCGACGGGCCCCTGGGCGCCTGAACGGGCCAGCACGTGGCGGGCCTGTTCCCAGACTGGAGCATCCCAGCCCCCCATCATCGCCTCCCAGTCGAGCAGCCGCGAGACGATGTCGTGTAGGGCGGTACACCGCTGCTCCAGGTCATAGACATAGCTGTATGGAGCATAACACAGCGCCTGGCAGTCGGGGTTCGGGCATACGCCAAGCGGTACAACACCACCAGGCACGACGCGCCCCCTCTCGTCAGGGATGGGCGCAAGGTCCTGTGCGGCCCAGACCTGGCCACACGTGTTGCAACGAATCGCGTTACGCATCGGGGGGCTCCTCGGCGTGTGGGTCCTCTCGTTGCCAGGCCTGGGCCGCGGGCGACCACGGCTCCGGCGTGGGACGTCCCCCCAGGGCCGTAAAGACCGCCTCCGGGTCGATGCCGTGCTCCCGTGCCTGCGTGGCAAAGCGGTCGAGCCACGCGACACGCTGCTGGGCCTCGGGCTCCCGCTGGAGCCGGTATTCAAACTCGTAGCGGCCTGGCGACCCGACCCGCTGTTCGAGGGCCCGCATACGGGCGATACCGGCGTTGAAGGCCTGGAGACCGGCCATGTGTTCCTTCGCCAGAGTGAGGAGGTGCCTGGGCACCTCGCGGAGAAGGTCATCGGTAGGCTGCATGGGGTGCTCCTTCTGTTGCGTCGTGACGTGGGGCAAGGTGGAGGGTGCGCAGGAGTCTACAGGCCGCCTGCGGGAGGCCATGGACGGTCAGGGTGACGTCTCCCTCCAGTGTCACCGTGGCCTGCCCCCAGACGGTGGATGCCTCTGGGCTGGTGCCAGCGATGCCCACCTTACCTGGCGTCTGCCGTGCAGTACAGCCGGGCACCTGGGCCAGCAGGGTCGTGACCGCCTCCTGCTGTGCCACAGCGTCGCGGTGGGAACGCTCGCGCACTTGGGCCGCCTGGAGGCGCGGCTGATACGTCGGCAGGAGCCGGCGCAGGATCGCGGTGGCGAGCGCGCGGGGGCCCCGCGTACGGGCCACGGTGATGGCGGGCGTGATCGGGGCGCGTGGTGGAGAGAAGTCTCCCGCCAGCGACGCGGGCAAGAGCCCAGAAATCCGCAGGCGCTCCGGCGGGCTCCAGGCGGTTTCGATCAGCACGCGCAGCCAGCGGGCCCGCACAGGATCACGCTTCGCTCGCCCAGGCTTCAGGCGGCTCACGCTCCACTGCGGGGCATCGGGACCGCGGGCATGCAGGGTGGCGAGCACGTCCTCCAGCTCTGTCGGTGTCAGTGGGACTGTCGCCATGGATGGCTCCTTCTCGGGTGCGCCGGCGGAGCGGAAGGCACGGCGCCCCAGCCCCGCGGGCGCGGGATGGTGGGGGCGTGCCCCCGGGGATACCCTACAGGGGACCGAGAGGCCCCCGGTAGGGTAAAGATGGGAAGGCGGCCGTCGGGACGGCCGCCCTCCGTAAAGAGCAGACGCCCGAAGGCGCTCCGCACTGCAATGGTCGGTGCCGTCAGGTGCGCCGGATCCGCTGAGGGTCATGCGTGGACAATGGCATCGATCTTCCTCCAGAGGGTGGCGATGGCAGGCCTGGAAGGGACCCCCCAGCCCTACCATCGCCGATGATGAGGCAGCGCCTCGTGCTCCAGGGTGCCCCGGAGGCACCCTGGAGCACGACGACAGGCGGTTACCCGTCAAAACGGCACATCGTCCGTATCGAATGGCGGCTCGTCAGAGGCCTCGGCGGTGTCGCGTCCGCCCTCCCGCACGGCCGCGGGGCTCGGCAAGAACTGGACACGCTCGGCCACCACCTCATGCTTGCTGCGGCGCTGGCCGTCCTCGGTCTCCCAGCTGCGCCACTGCAGGCGGCCCTCCACCAGGGCCGGACTGCCCTTCTGGAGGTATTCACACACGGTCTCCGCCTGCCGGCCGAAGGTCGCCACATCAATGAAGCAGACGTCCTCTTTCGTCTCGTCACCCTGGCGGTAGCGTCGGTTGACCGCCGGGCCAACGGTGGCCACGGGCGTGCCATTGGCGGTATAGCGCAACTCAGGATCGCGGGTCAGATGGCCGAGCAAAAGGACTTTGTTGAGGCTTGCCATACCTTCTCTCCTCTTCGTAGGGGGTGAACAGTCGGAGCAGCTGCTCCTGCAAAGGGCTGCGTGGCACGGCGTGCTGCTGGTCGGCGCGAAGCTGTGCCACAACCGGGTCAGGAATGGTGGCGAACGGGGAGAGGCTCGCTTGCAGCGTGTCGACCGTCTGGCAGGCGCGATACCCCGCCCCCTCCCAGTACACACATTCCTCCTCGTCTTCGCCAGCGGTGGTGTCAAAGACCTGCCCGAAAAACGTTTCCAGGGGGTCATCCCAG
>CAVWTB010000056.1:0-49425 GCA_963757845.1 uncultured Alphaproteobacteria bacterium | reverse complement strand
GAGTGCTGACTGCCTTGATGGCTTGCAATGCAACCGCAAGCCTCACCACGTAGGGATCATTGATCGTTATTGATCAAGCGTCGTGATTGGCGAACTTCGGTCGCGGGATTCGCGGCGGCATCGACGCGGCCGGACAGAACGCGAATGGCCTTTGCGAGCTGGACCAGACGCGGAGCGATGTCCGCTTCCAGCTCGCCCGGGCGCAAGCGAAAGGCCGGAATTCCGCAGTTGAGGGCAAAGCAGGCCCGGCCGAAATCCGGATCGCGAAACAGCGGCACTGCGGCAGCGTGGGTTTCGCTGGCCCAATCGCCATAGGACACGCAAAACTCCCGCTTCACACACTGGCGCATGCCGTCGCGCACCTTCTCGCGATAGGCGCCCCACGTCTCCGCAAGCTCCGCGGCAAACCGCGCTTCGATGGCCGCAAGCTCGGCATCGTCGAGCATCGACAGCAGAGCCCGCCCCATCGCCGCGCGCGGCAACGGGATCGTCGAACCGATGTCCGGAATGTGCGCGGCCATCTCGGCAGCCCGCGCGCTCTCCACGTAGACGAGGTTGGTCCCGTCCAACAGGCCGATCGAGACCGTGCCGCGCACGCTGTTGGCGAGGTCCTGCATCAGCGGACGGGCGCTCTGGCGCAGCTTCATGCTGGCCAGCAGCGGATGCGCCAGCGTGAGCGCGCGCGCCCAGAGGCGAAATTTTGCACGCGACGGCTCATAGGCGAGATAGCCGAGTTCGGCGAGCGTGTGCGTCAGTCGCGCCACGGTCGGACGCGACAGGCCGGTGCGCCGCGCGATCTCCGTGTTGCCGATAGGCGCGCTGTCGGGCGCGAAGGCCTCGAGCACAGCCAGCCCTTTCGCCAGCGTCGTCGCGAACGCCGCATCCCCCCGCCGCGATGCTTCTGCGGGACGCGCGCGAGATTGCGACGCTCCGCTCGTCCGCGCTTTCGGACCCCGGGCGCTTCGTTTGCTTTTGGCCTGCATGCCCGCACCTTTCGGGTGTTTCAATACCGCTTCTGTCAACATAATGGACGCATAGTAGACATATGTAGCGTATAGTTGACAAGATCGGCGTGTCTCGTCCTTTTATCGAAAGCGCAGACAAAACCACGTCCTGCCTCGGGAGGATTCCGCATGACTGAGCAAGCCAGCACCAAACAGCCGAAGGATGCCGCCGCCGCAGTCCGTGCCCGGCACGCTGCGGTCAAGGCGGAGCTGCCGTTCTCGGACACAACTGATTTCGAGGATGCCGCGCGTGGATTTCTCGGAACGCGCGAGAACGCGCATGTCGTCAATGACAGGGGGCGCGTCGTCTGGAGCCTGCAGCCCTACGGCTTCCTCGCCGACGACCCAGGCGCCGCTCACGGTCAACCCGAGCCTGTGGCGGCAGTCACAGCTCAACATGCACCACGGACTGTTCGAGGTTTTGCCGGGTGTCTACCAGGTGCGCGGTTTCGATATTGCGAACATGACGCTGATCGAGGGCGACACGCGGCGTGATCGTCATCGACTGCCTCTCCTCGATCGAGGGCGCGCGGGCCGCGATCGAGCTCTACTTCGAGCATCGCGGCGCCCGCCCCGTCACCGGCGTGATCCTGACGCATACCCACGCCGACCACTGGGGCGGCGTGCGCGGCGTTCTGAGCGATGCGGCGATGGCCAGCGGACAAGATCCCCGTCATCGCGCCCGACCTGTTCATGGAGTTCGCCGTCTCGGAGAACATCATCGCCGGCCCTGCGATGCAGCGGCGCGCGCAGTATCAGTTCGGGCATCTCCTCGCCAAGGGCACGCGGGGACATGTCGACTGCGGCCTCGGAAAGACCATGGCGGCGGGCGCGATATCGCTGGTGCGGCCGAACGACCTGATCAAGTCGACCGGCGATACGCGCACCATCGACGGGGTCGCGTTCGAATTCCAGATGGCGCCGAACAGCGAGGCGCCGGCGGAAATGCATTTCTTCGTGCCGCGCTACAAGCTCTTGAACCTGGCGGAAAACTGCACGCACAATTTTCACAACCTGCTGCCGTTCCGCGGCGCCGAGGTTCGCGACCCGCTCGCCTGGTCGAAATATCTCGGCGAAGCGCTGCAGATGTGGGGCGACAAGGCGGACGCCATGTGCGGCCAGCATCATTGGCCGGTTTGGGGGACCGAGCGGATCAAGACGATGATCCGCCAGCAGCGCGATCTCTACAAGTTCGCGCATGACCAGACCATTCGGTTGATAAATCACGGGCTGAGCGCGAGCGAGATCGCAGAGACCATTCGGCTGCCGGCCAGTCTGGAGGGCGCGTGGCACGGGCGCGGCTACTACGGCCATATCCGCCACAACGTGAAGGCGATCTATCAGAAGTATCTGGGCTGGTACGACGCCAACCCGGCCAATCTCGATCCGCTGCCGCGCGTGGAATCCGGGCGCAAATTCGTGGAGTACATGGGCGGCGCCGATGCGGTGCTGACGCGCGCCAGGCGGGATTTCGACAACGGCGAATTCCGCTTCGTGGCGCAAGTCCTGAGCCATCTTGTCTTCGCGGAACCGGACAACGAGGCGGCGCGCAGCCTGCTCGCGGAAACGTTCGAACAGCTCGGCTATCTCGCCGAGAGCGCCACCTGGCGCAACGCCTACCTCGTGGGAGCCCAGGAGCTTCGCCACGGCATGCCGAACATACCGGCGCGAGATCGCATGCCGCGTGAAACGCTCGCCGCCTTGCAGACCGAGCAGATCTGGGATGTCCTCGGCATTCGTCTGAACGGCCCGAAGGCGGAAGGCAAGACCATCGTCCTGAACTGGCAGTTCACCGACACGAACCAGAGCTATGTTCTCACCCTGGAGAACTGCGCCCTGACCTATCTCTCAGGCGCGACATCCGCAGATGCGGACGCCTCATTCGTGCTGACGCGCGACGTCCTCGACGCAGTCATCGCCAAACAGACGACATTCGCCGATGCCATCGCAGCCGGCAGCATCCAGATGACAGGAAATGCGCTGAAACTTGCCGAGCTCATGTCGCTGATGGACGAGTTTCCGCGGATGTTCGAGCTGGTCGAACCGATCCGCAATCCGACGCATGCGGCGTGAGGCGCTTTTCAGCCGCAGAATTCGCCACTCGAAAAGTCGGGCGTCTCAATCGGCCGACCAGTTTGCTGCTGGAACGTGCTGAGGGCATGAACTATCCTAATATGTGGACGGGTGCCAGCTTGCGCTGCAGCAATGTCGCCAGGACGAGCTGACGGACGCTACACTTCCCCATCCAGGACGCTTCATTCCGCCCGCTGTGGAGAAGTCAATCGTGCCCGCTGAAAATCGTTCGCCCCGCCTTGCCGTGCTTATCGATGCCGACAACGCGTCTGCCAAGATCGTCGATGGGTTGTTTGAGGAGATAGCGAAGATCGGGGAAGCGAGCGTACGTCGTATCTACGGGGATTTCTCCCATTCGCGCTCCAAGGCGTGGGCTGACACCCTGTCCAGGCACGCAATTGTACCCCAACAGCAATTCGCCTACACGACCGGCAAGAATGCGTCCGACATTACGCTCGTCATCGATGCAATGGACCTGCTTCACAGCGGTCGGTTCGACGGCTTTTGTCTGGTATCGTCAGACAGTGATTTCACCAGACTGGCGGCACGCATCCGCGAGCAGGGCGTCGACGTGTTTGGCTTTGGGGAGCAGAAGACGCCAGAGAGTTTCCGCCAGGCGTGTCGTCGCTTTGTGTATACGGAGAACCTGCTTTCAGGCGCGACAAATAGCGGGAATGGTGCTTCGAAGCCGCTTCAGCCACCCAGCGCAGCCGTTCCGACCATCAACAGAATCATTACCCAGATGGAAAGCGACGATGGCTGGGTCCCGTTGGGAGATGTTGGAAGACAGCTTGCCAACCTGGCCTCTGATTTCGATCCGCGAAACTTTGGCTTTCGCAAACTGAGCGATCTGGTGCGAAAGACTGATGCATTTGAGATCGAGCACCCGGAGGGAGGCACCATGCGAATTCGCACGAAATCAGCCACAGAACGGAGGTCGAAAGTCGTCAAGAGAACTGTGAGAGAATGAAGCGCATGAGCTGATACCTTGCGTCATCCGCCATCGCGGCGACCAACACTCTCCCATCGCCGAACCAATCACTCCGCCGGCGCACTCGCCTCCTTCATCGTCCCATGCTGCACCAGCGGCCGGTTGCCGGTCATCGCGCGCAGCAGCACGTAGAACGCCGGCGTCAGGAAGATGCCGAACGCGGTGACGCCGATCATGCCGGCGAACACGGCGACGCCCATGGCGTGGCGCATCTCGGAGCCGGCGCCGGTGGAGACGACCAGCGGCACCACGCCCATGACGAAGGCCATCGAGGTCATGAGAATAGGCCGCAGCCGCAACCGGCTCGCTTCGATCGCGGCCTGAACCGGCGTGCGGCCGGCGAATTCGAGCTCGCGCGCGAACTCCACGATCAGGATCGCGTTCTTCGCCGACAGCCCGACCAGCACGATCAGGCCGATCTGCGTGAAGACGTTGTTGTCGCCGGCCGTCACCCAGACGCCGAACATCGCGGCCAGAAGTCCCATCGGCACGATCATGATGATCGAGAGCGGCAGCGTCAGGCTTTCATAGAGCGCGGCGAGCACGAGAAACACCAGGAAGATCGCCACCGGAAACACGATCAGCGACGAGTTGCCGGCGATGATCTCCTGATAGGTCAAGTCGGTCCATTCGAACGAAATGCCCTTTGGCAGAACTTCCGCAGCGATGCGCTTCACCGCATCCTGCGCCTGTCCCGACGAGTAGCCCGGCGCGGCTGCGCCGTTGACGTCGGCGGTGAGGAAGCCGTTGTAGCGCATCGCGCGTTCGGGACCTGAACTTTCCTTCACCCGCAGCAGCGCCGACAGCGGCACCATCTCGCCGGACTCCGACCTCACCTTCAGCGTGCCGATGTCGTCGACGCGCGCGCGGAATTTGGCGTCGGCCTGCACGCGCACCGAATAGGTACGGCCGAACTTGTTGAAGTCGTTGACGTAGAGCGAGCCGAGATAGATCTGCATGGTATCGAGCACGCTCGTCACCGGCACGCCGAGCTGGCGCGCGCGCGTGCGGTCGATGTCCGCATAGAGCTGCGGCACGTTCACCTGGTAGCTCGAGAACAGTCCGGCCAGCTCGGGCGCCTGCATCGCCTTGGCCATGAACGCCTTGTTGGCGGCGTCCAGCGCCTCGTAGCCGAGCCCTGCCCGGTCCTCGATCTGCAGCTTGAAGCCGCCGGTGGTGCCGAGGCCGTTGACCGGCGGCGGCGGCAGCATGGCGATGAACGCATCCTGGATGGACGCATACTTCTTGTTCAGGTTCTGCGCGATCGCAACCGCGTTCAGGCCCTTTCGCTCCTCGAACGGTTTCAGCACCGAAAAGACGATGCCGGCGTTCGCTGAATTGGTGAAACCGTTGATCGACAGACCCGGAAACGCCACCGCGCTCTCGACGCCGGGCTCCTTCATGGCGATGTCGGTCATGCGGCGGATCACGTCCTCGGTGCGGTCCAGCGTCGCGCCGTCCGGCAGTTGCGCAAAGCCGATCAGATACTGCTTGTCCTGCCCGGGCACGAAGCCGCCGGGCACCGCCTTGAACAGGCCGAAGGTGACGGCGATCAGGGCAATGTAGACGCCCATGACCAGCGCTTTCCGCGAAAGCACCCGCTTCACGCCGCCGCTATAGGCCTGCGAGCCGCTTCGGAACGCAGCATTGAAGCGGCGGAAGAACCAGCCAAAGCTCCTGTCCATGATGCGGCTGAGGACATCCTTCGGCGCGTCGTGGCCCTTCAGCAGCAGCGCCGCAAGCGCCGGCGACAAGGTCAGCGAGTTGATCGCCGAGATCACGGTGGAGATCGCGATCGTCAGCGCGAATTGCCGGTAGAACTGCCCGGTGAGACCGCTGATGAAGGCGAGCGGCACGAACACCGCGATCAGCACCAGCGCGATCGCGACGATCGGTCCGGAGACCTCGCTCATCGCGCGATAGGCGGCGTCGCGCGGCGACAGTCCGTCCTCGATATTGCGCTCGACGTTCTCGACCACGACGATGGCGTCGTCGACCACGATGCCGATCGCCAGCACCAGCCCGAACAGGCTGAGCGCGTTGATCGAGAAGCCGAACACATACATCACCGCGAACGTGCCGATGATCGAGACCGGCACGGCGATCAGCGGAATGATCGACGCGCGCCAGGTCTGCAGGAACAGGATGACGACCAGCACCACCAGCGCCACGGCTTCCAGAAGCGTATGCACGACGGCCTCGATCGAGGCGCGCACGAACTGCGTCGGGTCGTAGACGATGCGGAAGTCGACGCCTTCCGGCATGTTCTGCTTGATCTCCGCCATCACCGCGCGGACGTTGTTGGCGATCTCGAGCGCGTTCGAGCCCGGCGCCTGGAACACGCCCATGCCGATGGCCGGCTTGTTGTCGAGCAGCGAGCGCAACGCGTATTCGGATGCGCCGAGCTCCACGCGCGCGACGTCGCGCAGCCGCGTCACCTCGCCGTTCTGGCCGATCTTGACGACGATGTCGTTGAACTCTTCCTCGCTGGAGAGCCGCCCTTGCGCGTTGATCGGCAGCTGCAGGTCGATCTCGGGCACGTTCGGCGAAGCGCCGATGGTGCCGGCGGCGGCCTCGACGTTCTGCGCGCGGATCTCGCGCACGATGTCGGCCGGCGACAGGCCGCGCTCGGCGACCTTTTGCGGGTCGAGCCAGATGCGCATGGAATAGTCGCCCGCGCCCCAGATCACGACCTGTCCGACGCCCGGAATCCGCGCGAGCCGGTCCTTGACGTTGAGCACGCCGTAATTGCGCAGGTAAGTCATGTCGTAGCGGTCGTTGGGCGACAACAGATGCACGACCAGCGTCATGTCGGGCGAGCTCTTCACCGTGGTGATGCCGAGCTGGCGCGTCACCTCGGGCAGGCGCGGCTCGGCCTGCGCCACGCGGTTCTGCACCAGCTGCTGCGCCTTGTCCGGATCGGTGCCGAGACGGAACGTGACGCTCAGCGTCATCAGGCCGTCGGCGGTGGCCTGGCTGCTCATGTAGAGCATGTTCTCGACGCCGTTGATCTGCTCCTCGATCGGCGTTGCGACCGATTCGGCGATCACCTTCGGATTGGCGCCGGGATATTGCGCGCGCACCACCACGACCGGCGGGGTGACTTCCGGATATTCGGAGATCGGCAGCGACGGCAGCGAGAGCAGTCCCGCCACGAAGATCAGCGCCGAAAGCACGCCTGCGAAAATCGGCCGGTCGATGAAGAATTTTGAGAAGTTCATGGCAGTCGCTTTGCAGTCACGAGAGAAAGAGACAAAACAACCCTGACGCCGCCGACGGTGGCTTCGCTGGCATGTCTTGTTGGAAAGCCTGCCCGCGGGCGGCGGGCAGGCTCGTCAGATTATTGCTGTTGTGTGCTCGCGGTCTGTTGCTTCGCGAACGTCATCTTCACCAGCTCAGGCTTGATGACCGCGCCGGGCCTGACGCGCTGCAGGCCGTTGACGACGATCCGCTCGCCGTCCTTGAGGCCCTGGGTGACGACGCGCAGACCGTCGACCGATGCGCCGAGGCTGACCTCGCGATACTCGACCTTGTCCGCGCCATCGACCACCATCACGAACTTCTTGTTCTGGTCGGTGCCGATCGCACGTTCGCTGATCGAGCAGCATCTTCTCCGTCTTCGGCTGCCCCATCGCGAGCCGCGCGAACTGTCCCGGCATCAGCCGGCCGTCGGCGTTGTCGAACACCGCGCGCACCCGCACCGTGCCGCTGCGCGCCTCGACCTGGTTGTCGATGAACTGCACGCGGCCCTTGTGCTGGATCGCATTGGCGTTGGTGGTCATCTCGACGGGAATGCTGCCGATGTCGCCTGCGCCGGCTTCATCGGCGAGCGCGGTCAGCGCCCGCGTCACCACTTCCTCGTCGGCATTGAAGCTCGCATAGATCGGATTGACCGAGACCAGCGTCGTCAGCACCGGCGCGGTGGGACCCGCGACGATGAGATTGCCGACCGTGTACTCGATCTTGCCGACGCGCCCTGACACGGGCGCGCGCACGTCGGTGTAGTCGAGATTGAGACGCGCCGTCTGCAGCGCAGCTTCCGCCGCCTTCAGATTGGCTTC
Organism: uncultured Alphaproteobacteria bacterium; assembly: GCA_963757845.1. GTDB lineage: Bacteria > Pseudomonadota > Alphaproteobacteria > Rhizobiales > Xanthobacteraceae > P52-10. The sequence continues at coordinate 41,296 of CAVWTB010000056.1, read as the reverse complement.
CGCCTCGCGAAAAGCGTTGGTGCGCGTGTCGAGATCGCGCAGCGTGATCGTGCGTGTGTCCGACAGTTGCTGGCCGCGTTCGAGGTCGCTCTTCGTCATGACGACGCGCGCGCGTGCGGCAGCGACCTGCCCTTCCGCGCGCGCGACTTCGGCCGCGTAAAGCGCAGGATCGATGCGGATCAAGAGGTCGCCCTGCTTCACCAGCGCGCCCTCGCGAAAATGCACTTCTTGAATTGCACCCGAGACGCGCGAGCGAATTTCCACGCGCTCGACCGCCTCGAGCCGGCCGGAAAACTCATTCGTCGGCGCGGTTTCGCGCGCCGTCACAACCGCAACCGACGCTGACACCGCAGGCGCGGGTTCCGGGTTGTCGGCCCTGGCGCGGCTGGCCGGGGCGTTCATCAGCGCCAGGCTTGCGGCCAATGCGATCAGCGCGGCAGCCATGCCGGCGGTGATTAACTTGTTGATACCTAGGATGAATCTCATAATCGGCCCTATCGTATTTCACCCTGCAGTGCGGCCACTGCAGTGCACACATTCGTAACGTTCGGTATAGATGGGGGATCGACAGGCGCTGTCAAGGGACTTATCTAACGAAAGGTATAGAACCTTGGAGGACCCAAAAATGTCAGTGATGGGCCGCCCGCGTGAATTCGATATCGACCAGGCTCTGGAGCAGGCGCTGCATCTTTTCTGGCGCAAGGGCTATGAGGGCACGTCGATCACCGACCTGACCGAAGCCATCGGCATCACCAAGCCGAGCCTCTACGCAGCGTTCGGCAACAAGGAAGAGCTGTTTCGCAAAGCCTTCGACCGCTACGTCGACGGACCGGCCGGTTACGTGCAGGTCGCGCTGGCCAAGCCGACCGCGCGCGAGGTCGTCGAGCATCTTCTCCATGAGGCCGCAGACGCGGTCACCAATCCGGACAACCCGCCGGGATGTCTCGCGGTGCAAGGCGCGCTCTGCTGCGGCGACACCGCCGAGACCATCAAGCAGGAGTTGATGGCGCGGCGCGCCAAGGGTGAAGACGATTTGCGCCGGCGCTTTCAAAAGGCGGTGGATGAAGGCGATCTGCCGAAGGACACCGAGCGCGGTCGATCTCGCGCGCTACGTTTGCGCCATTCTCCAGGGCATGGCCATTCAGGCGATCGGCGGCGCCGGCCGCGATGATTTGCGCCGCGTCGCGGAGCTGACCTTGAGGAACTGGCCGCCGGCGTGAAGTCGTCTAATTCGAGCAATACCGTCGGCCTCTGTGGCAGGATGGTGGACAGTGAGACCACCCGCGGGAGGAACCGAAAAATGCGCGCTTATGCCGTGAAAATGTTCTGCGAGCCGGTCGCGCCGATCGAACAACCCGATCCGCAGCCTACCGGCACGGAAGTGGTCATCGATGTCACGCGCTGCGGCGTCTGCCACAGCGATCTGCATATTCAGGACGGCTACTACGATCTCGGCGGCGGCAAGCGCCTGAGTCTTGGCCGATCGCGGCGTTTCGACGCCGGTGGTCATGGGACACGAGGTTCTCGGCCGGCTTGTCGCGAAGGGCCCCGATGCACCGATCGCCGACAGCGAGATCGGCAAGACGTTTCTGGTCTATCCGTGGCTCGGCTGCGGCACGTGCGACATCTGCCTGCGCGACGAGGAGAACTATTGCCCGAAGCCGGCCTCGCTCGGTGTCTTCCGTCCCGGCGGCTACGCCGAAAAATGCGTCGTGCCGCATCCGAAACATCTCGTCGATGTCACCGGCATCGACCCGACGCTTGCCGCGACCTACGCATGCTCCGGCATCACCGCCTACAGCGCGCTCAAGAAGATCGAGATCGACAAGGACAAGGAAACCCTCCTGATCATGGGGCTCGGCGGCGTGGGCCTGAGCGGACTGCAGGTCGCGCACGCCCTCGGCTTCCGCAACATCGCGGTGGCCGACATCGACCCCGGCAAGCGCGAGCTTGCGCTCGCCAATGGCGCGACCGACGCGTTCGATCCGCGCGACGCGGATGCCGCGGCAAAGCTGGCCGCAGCCGGCGGCGTCGCGGGCGCCGTCGATTTCGTCGGCGCGAAGGCGACGGCGGAGTTCGCGATCGCTGCGCTGAGAAAGGGCGGCGCCTATGTCGTCGTCGGCCTGTTCGGCGGCGACATCACGCTTTCGATTCCGCCGATCGTCCTGCGCGCGATCACGATCCGCGGCTCCTACGTCGGCAACCTGAAGGAGCTGAAGGACCTCATCGCCCTCGTGCGCTCGGGCAAAGTGAAGCCGATGCCGGTAGAGACGGTGTCGTTCAACGGCGTCAACGAAGCGCTCGATCGCCTGCGCGCCGGCAAGGTGCAGGGCCGGCTGGTGATCGCACGGTAATCGCTAACCGCGATACCGCAACGCCTCGACCAGCAACGCAAAGGCCGGCGCGTGCTGTCGCCGGCTGGGATAATAAAGGTGGTAGCCCGAAAACGGCGGGCACCAGTCGGCGAGCACGCGGATGAGCTGGCCGTTCTTCAATTGCGGCTGCACCTGGTCCTGCGGCAGGTAGGCGAGGCCGAGGCCGGCCAGCGCCGCGCTCAGTCTGAGCGCCATGGTGTTGAAAACCAGCGAGCCTTCCACGCGCACTTTCACTTCGCGCCCGTCTCTCTCGAACTCCCAGGCGTAGACGCCCCCGTAGGTCGGAAGGCGGATGTTGATGCAGTCGTGCTCCGCCAGATCCTGCGGCTTCTTCGGCCGCGGCCGCCGCTCGAAGTAGGACGGCGCGCCGACGACCGCCATGCGCGCGTCCGGCCCGATGCGCACCGCGATCATGTCCTTGGCGACCTGTTCGCCGAGACGAACGCCGGCGTCATAGCGCTCGGCGACGATGTCGGTCAGGCCGTAGTCGACATTGATCTCGACCTTGATGTCGGGATATTTCGGCAGAAACTTCGCCAGCGCAGGCCAGAGGATCGCGACCGCCGCATGCTCGCCGCTCGTGATGCGGATCGTGCCGGCGGGCTTCTCGCGCAATTCGCTTAAGCCCGCGAGCTCCGCATCGATCTCCTCCAGTCGCGGCCCGACAGTGCGCAGCAGGCGCTCGCCCGCTTCGGTCGGCGCGACGCTGCGCGTGGTGCGGGTCAGCAGCCGAAGCCCGAGCCGTTCCTCGAGGCCGCGGACGATGTGGCTGAGGCCGGACTGTGAAATGCCGAGCTGCGCAGCCGCCTTTGTGAAGCTGCGCTCTCGCGCCACGGCCACGAAGGCCAGAAGGTCACTCAGATATCCGCGGTCCATTTATGAGCCAGAGCCATAAGTCTTTGTACATTTTACCAGCTAGTCGCATCAATTGCGCGCGCTAAATGACTGGTGCGACCGGCGTTGACGGAAACTCCGCCGGGGCGATGCAACGCCAGCGCGACGACCGGCGCTGTTTGCGACCTTCACCCTGAGCTTAAGGAGTTCGATCGATGCAGAAGCGCAAATTCGGGTGGGCGGCATCCGGACTTCTGCTGATCTTGGCGGTGATTGTTGCGCCGGTTGGCGCAACGGCTCAGGAAGCGGGAAAGCCGGCCCCGCTGGTGATCCAGCAGCAGGGAAGCTTCGCCGTCGGCGGCACAGTGATCAGCAATCCCGGCACCTTCGATCCGTCGAAGCCCAATCCTGCAGGACAAACGTTTCACGGCGATCACGCCTATGCGTTCTATCAGATCCCGGCAAACGCGCGCAGACTGCCGCTCGTGCTCTGGCATGGCGCAGGACAGTTCTCGAAGACGTGGGAGACCACGCCGGACGGGCGTGAAGGCTATCAGACGATCTTCCTGCGCCGCGGCTTCGCCGTGTACACCATCGATCAGCCGCGACGCGGCAATGCCGGCCGCAGCACCGTCCAGGCGACGATTGCTCCCACGCCCGACGAACAGTTCTGGTTTGGTTTGTTCCGCATCGGTGTCTGGCCGAACTACTTTCCCGGCGTGCAGTTCTCCCGCGACCCGGAAGCTCTGAACCAGTATTTCCGCTCGATGACGCCCAATACCGGGCCCTTCGATATGCAGGTGGTCTCGAACGCCGTGTCGGCGCTCTTCGACAGGATCGGACCGGCAATCCTCGTCACTCACTCCCAGAGCGGCGGCCCTGGCTGGCTCACGGCCATCAAGAACCAGAACGTCCGCGCCGTCGTTGCCTATGAGCCGGGTAGCAACTTCATGTTCCCGGAAGGCGAAGTGCCTGCTCCGATGCCGAGCGCCGCAGGCACGCTCGAGGGCGTTGGCGTGCCGCTGTCGGAGTTCATGCGGCTTACGAAGATCCCGATCGTCGTCTACTTCGGCGACAACATCCCCGAGCAACCGACCGCGAGCCCGGGCGAAGACAATTGGCGCGTACGTCTTGCCATGGCGAGGCTATGGAGGGATGCGGTGAACCGCCACGGCGGGGATGTCACTCTCGTGCACTTGCCGGAGACAGGCATCCGCGGCAACACGCATTTTCCTTTCTCGGACCTCAACAATCTCGAAATCGCAGACCTGATGTCCGCCTTTCTGCAGAAGAAAGGCCTGGATTGAACCCGCTCTGCAGTCTCGCGACGCCGGACGCTTCCGGGAACAGCTGAAAGCGCGCCGCCGCGGCCGAGCGCTCTCGGAGCGCGCGGAATCGAAAACCACTCGGCTCAAACAGGAGAACAATCGTGAAGACGTCGATCGCAGCCTTCCTTACGCTCGCAGCCATCACGACGGCGGACGGCATCTCCGGGCTCGCTTGTGCGCAAGCCACGACCTCGCAGCCCCCCTCTCCGGCACAAGGTTCAAGCGCGCAGCCGACGCGCGCACAGCAATTGATGGGCGGCATCGCGCCCAAGCTCGCCGAGCTGACCGACAACGTGCTCTTTGGCGACGTCTGGGAGCGGCCGCAGCTTTCCAAACGCGATCGCAGCCTTGCCACCGTCAGCGCGCTCGTCGCAATGAACCGACCCGACCAGCTGCGATCGCATCTCGTCCGGGCGCGCGAGAATGGTCTGACGCAGGAAGAGCTGGTTGAGACCATCACGCACCTGGCGTTCTATTCCGGCTGGCCCAATGCGGTGACCGCGATCTCCGTTGCCAGGGACGTCTTCGAGAAGAAGAACTGATGCGACCAATCGCCAATGCGATCTACAACGCCACCGGCATCCGTGCGCGCGACTATCCGATCACGCTCGACAAGCTGCTCGAGCACCTGCCGAACGTGGGATGATGGTGGAGAGGCGGCCATGATCACGCGCAGGTACATGCTCGCGGCAACTGGCGGTCTCGCCACGTTGACTGCGGGCGGACATGCAATCGCGGCGGCGACACCGGGCGTGGCCGGCAAGCGAGGTGGAGAAGCAATGCAAATTACGCGAAGCGGCTCACAGCCTTCCAGAATTGGCCCGCCGGAAAATTTCACCGGCGCGGTGCGGGTCGACTCGCCGTTTCGGGGCACGAATCCCGCGCGTGTCGGCGGCGCGTTCGTCACCTTCGAGCCTGGCGCTCGCACCGCCTGGCACACCCATCCGCTCGGCCAGACGCTGATCGTCGTGTCGGGCTGCGGCTGGGTGCAGCGCGAGGGTGACCCGAAAGAAGAGGTCCGCCCCGGCGACGTGGTCTGGATTCCTGCCGGCGAGAAGCATTGGCACGGCGCCACGGCCACCACCGCAATGACCCACATCGCGATTTCGGAAGCCCTCGACGGCAAGACCGTTGACTGGATGGAAAAGGTCAGCGACGAACAATACCGGGCGTGACACCTGCCAGTGGCCTGCAGGCTCGCGAAGGTACCATGCATGCGCGCGGATCAGCCCCAATCAGCTGCGGTAGAGGCCTCCCTCGCTGACGCCGAGCGCAAGGGGTTTCGGCTGGCCGTGATCGGCCGCACCTGCGCCCTGGTTCCGATCGCTCTCTTCTATTTTGTGATCTCCCGCTATCCGAACAACATCTATCTCGCCGGGCTGATCCTGGCGGCCGCCATGGTCGGACTTGCACCGCTCGCCCTGGTCGGCAGCCGCCTTGAGCGCGCAGGCCGCTACGCGTTCTTCGCCTTCGACGTGGCAATTCTCAGCGCCATACTTGCTCTTGCGCCGCTCAGCACCGGCGGCGACGTTCCTCAGAACCTGGTGTTTCTGTCCAGCCGCGGCGAATACTTCTTCGTCGTCGTGGCGATCTCCGTCCTCACGCTGTCGCCCGCTCTCGTTCTCTGGACCGGTCTTTGCGCCGTGCTCGGTCTTGCAGGCGCAACGGCCTGGATCATGGCCGGGATGGACCGCATGGTGAGCTTTGCCGATCTGCCGCCCTCGCCGTCGCGCGAAGCCTTTCTTTCCGTCGCCACCGATCCTGCCTTCCTCGCCGTTTCGACGCGCTTCAGCGAAGGCGTGAAGATCGCCCTGGTGACGGCCATCGCCGCGCTGGCGGTCTACCGGGCGCGCGCTGTCGTGCGGTCGCATGCCATCGTCGAGACGGAACGAAGCCGCATCCAGCAGCTCTTTGGCCGCTACGTCCCCGCGCAGGTGGCCGAGCAGCTGATCGGTTCGGGGCAGCTTTCACCGCAGACCCGCGAAGCAAGTCTGATCTTTGCCGATATCGAAGGATTCACGCGCCTCTCCGAATCCCTGGCGCCTGCGCAGGTCATCGGGATGCTGAACAGCTTCTTCAGCGCGGCGACGGAGGTCGTCGATCGGCATGGTGGCGTCGTCGTCAACCATGTCGGCGACGCCCTGATCGCCGCGTTCAATGCGCCCCTCCCCGTCGACGACTATCAGGCTCGCGCCGTGAACGCTGCCCGTGCCCTGTTGATGCTCGTCTCGGCGCGCGATTTCGAGGGTCATCGCCTCCGCCTGCGCATCGGTATCGCAACAGGCTCGGTCGCAGCCGGCGCCGTCGGCGCCGCAGAACGCCAGACCTACACGCTCTATGGCGACACCGTGAACCTGGCGCAGCGCCTCGAACAGATGAACAAGGAGCTCGAGACGGATTGCCTGATCTGCGGAACGACGTTCAAGGCAGCGCAATCGAAGCTGCGGCGATGCGGTCGCGATCGGCGCACTCCAGGTGCGCGGACGCGATCGTACGGTCGAGGTCTTTTCACTCGGCGGCGACCCGTCGTGCCGTACCGCACCGACAGATCCGAAGCTGGCCAGCTCGCAATGAGCCTGCGCTTGCTGAGCAACCGAGATGGTTCGCCGGGCGCATCGTCGCCCAATTCATGAATGCGCCTAATAACCATATCCCGGCTTTCCCGCCTAATCCCTATTCCCCACACCTCTCATAAATTCTGCGCGACTGAGCCGTTACGAAACCGGCGAGATAGCTCACGGTACGTTGAGTCTCGCCGCCAAACTTTTGTCGCCGGCACACGGTGGTCTCGCGATCGACAATCTCAGCAAGAGGATGCATTGAAGAATGGCCTCGCTCAAAATGCAACGTAATCATCTCCGCCGCAGGTTTTCGCTCGCGCTTCCCGCGGTGGTCTTCCTGTCGCTTGCCGCTCTCGAGACGGTCGAGGTCGAGACAGTCGCCGAAACCCTCGCCGCGATGGGTGTAGAGGACACGCAGTCGGAATCCGTCGTGCCGGCTGCCCACGTCGAGAAGGCCATTCATTGTCCGAAAACGGTTTGCCGCGACTGCAAGCCTGCCAGAGACGTGTAACGGCCCACGGCGACGATCCGCGCCGCATCGCGGAGCTGGCATTCACACCGTTGGCACGGTACCGCCGTCGATCACATATTCGGTCCCCGTGATCGCTGCAGCGCGTGGCGAGACCAGGAATGCGATAAGGTCGGCGACCTCGTCAGGCTTTGCGGGCCGGCCGAGCGGAATGCCGCCCAGGCCGTCCATGATGATCTGCTTGCCGCCCTCGTAATCAGTGCCGGCTTGCGCTGCGAGACGCTCGGCTAGCGCGACCGCCGCCTCAGTTTCGACCCAACCCGGCGAGACGCGCACGACGCGGATGCCTTTGGGCGTGACCTCCTTTGAAAGGCTCTTGCTGTAGGCCGACAGTGCGGCCTTTGCGGCTGCATAGGCAGTCGTGCTTTCAGGAAGCGGAAGCTCACGCTGGATCGACGTCACGTGGATGATGACGCCAAACCGCTGCGCGATCATCGGCGGCAGCAGCGCGCGATCAAGCCGGACCGCCGGCAGCAAATTCTGATCGAGCGCAGCAAACCATTGCGCATCGTCGAGCACGGCGAAGCCGCCTGCCGGCGCGCGCGATCCGCCCACGACATGGACGAGAATGTCGATGCCGCCGAGCATCTCCAGCACGGCCTTGCCGGCGTCGGCGCAACCTTCAGCCGTGGCAAGATCGGCGGCAACATAAGTAACGCCTTCGCGCGGCCGGTCCGGCCGCGCGCGAGCGGTGGCGACGATCTTCGCGCCGTGCTCGTGCAGCCGCTCGACGACAGCGGCGCCGATGCCCCGCGTGCCACCGGTCACAAGGACACGGCGGCCCGTGAGCTGAAGATCGAGGCTCACTTCATGATCTCCAGCGAGGCGATCTTGCCGCGCTCCAGCCGGAAGGCGTAGCGCAGGTCGACCGGGCTGCCGGGAAAATTGCCGGTAAGACGACTGGTGACGACGATCATGCCGCCGTCGCGCGACTGGCTGAGCGGCTGGCTGGTGTAGACATACTTCGAGCCGACCTCCGCGCGCCAGCGCTTGATCGCATCGATCCCGGCATGAGTTTGATTTTCATCGGTCACGACGGCTTCGCGCGTAAAACATTGTGCGACGGCCTCGCTGTCGAGCCGGTCGGCCGCGAAATAGGCTGCGACGGCTTCGGGAAGATCGAGTTGCTGGTTCATGGCGGTCTCCATTTGCCTGGGTTTGAAGAGACCTGAAGGATGGGATGCGGCCATCCCTAAGTTAATGCTGTATAATGCGGATGGGCTGTTAAGCTTTGAGGATATAATGCGCGGATCGGACTTCGCCGAATTGCGGGCCTTTGCGGCCATTGTCGAGCGCGGCAGCTTTGCCCGCGCCGCGGATCATTTGGGGCTCTCGGCCTCAGCGCTAAGCCAGACGATCCGGCAGCTGGAAACGCGGCTTCAAACGCGCCTGCTCAACCGGACGACGCGAAGCGTCGCGCCGACGGCTGCGGGCGCGCGACTGTATGAACGCCTGCTGCCGACGATGCAGGAGCTGGACGCCGCCGTTGCCGAGGCGATGGCCGCGACCGGACGAGCGGCAGGGACGCTGCGTATCAACGCCGCCAGTCTCGCCATCAAGCTGATCGTGCCGCGGCTCGGCCGCTTTCATGCACAGCATCCGCACGTGGTGCTCGACATCGTCATCGACGACAGCCTGAGCGACATCGTCGCCGGCCGTTTCGACGCCGGCATTCGCGTCGGCCAGCGGCTCGAAAAGGACATGGTCGCCGTGCGCCTCACCGCCGACCGGCAGATGCAGGCTGTCGCCTCGCCCGACTATCTCGCCCGTCACGGCGAGCCGAAGACGCCGGCAGACCTGCAACATCATCGCTGCATCAATTGGCGCTTTCCCGGCAGCGGCAACATCCATCGCTGGCAAATGGAGAAGCGCGGTCAGCGGATCGAGCTCGGCGTGGAAGGTCCGTTGATTTCAAACCATGCCGATATCGTCGTCGAAGGCGCACGGCAGGGGCTCGGCATCTTCTACGCCTATGACGACGACCGCATTCATGAGGCGATCGCGCGAGGAAAGCTCAAGCGTGTGCTGGCCGACTGGTCGCCGACGGTGCCCGGCCTCTTTCTCTACTACTCGAACCGACGCTATTCGCAGCCGGCGCTTCGCGCATTCATCGACTGCCTGCTCGATCGGGATCAGCCCTCGGTCGCCGGGCAAACGCCGCGTTCAACCGGCTCGGCCAAGCGACGCGGCAAAGGCCGGTGACGTTTCAGCGCGCGAGCGCGCCGGCTGAATGCACTACGCCAGCGTATGCACGATCACCGGCCCCGCCATCGCGGTGGCAGGACCTGCCAGCAGCGGGGCGAGATCCTTCTCGATCCAGGCGACGACGCGGCGGTTCGACTCTTCGGCGCTCGCATGGTTGTTGAAGATGCTGATCGCCGTCACGGTATCATCGGGCGCATAGACCACGTAGTAGGCCATGAAGCCTTCGACGTCGCTGATGATCGGGATCGCGCCCTCCTTGATCCGAGTGGCCAGCTCTTCGGCGGCGCCGGTCTTTGCTTTGGCCTGACGTATCGCGGCGTACATGTGAGAGCCTCCTTCATCGCAAGGCTGGGTCGTAAAGGCGCGCTGCTCGTCTGCCGTGCGTCGCGGACCGCGCCTGATCGGCGGTCGAGCAGCAGGCTTTTGCCGGCGTACGCGTCGTTTTGCGCAACGCTCGTGGCCTTTTCGAAAGCTATCACCTCCCCGATCAGCTGAACACGATTATCCGGTTGCCCCTGTGCGCCGGTCAGGTTCCGCGGGCCGACCGCCGCTGCCGGTCGTGCCTGCGCAGAGCGGATCCGCCATCCGGTTCGGCGAGGATGCGCGCCACGCGCGCCATTCAACTCCTCCATCGAGAGCGCGCTCACGGACTTCAGATCGTCGAATGGCGTAAACGCCAAGCGCGCGTGAAGACCGGCGAACCCCGAGCCGGACAAGAGCGAGGGGCGCTGTTGCATGTTCGTAGCCCGGATGGCGCAGCGCAATCCGGTCGCGATCGGGTCCCCATTCGCGCGCCATCCGGGCTACGAAGAAGCGCAGGCTGTTTGACAATTGAATACTGAACAAAGCGCTCGCGAAGCGCCTCGGCGTCATTGCGAGGAGCGCAGCGACGAAGCAATCCAGCGCGCGCGAAGCGCGCCAACCAAAAAGCGCAGCGTCAGCGGCAAGCTCAGCGTTTATTTGCGCGCCTGCCGGCGCGCGGCTGGATTGCTTCGCTTCGCTCGCAATGACGCCGTGGCCGCGCTTCGCGCGGAGCTGCCACCCGCCTTACTACCTTCGCCGCAACGCCTCGACGATCGCATCGGCAAAAACCTGGGCGCCGAGCACGATGTCCTCATCCGAGGTGTTCTCGGTCCAGTGATGGCTGATGCCGCCGATCGAGGGCACGAACATCATCGCGGCGGGCAGTTTTCGCGCGAGCCATTGCGCGTCATGGCCGGCGCCGGATGGCATGCGCAGGTGCAGGCCCGGCGCGCTGGCCTCGGCGGCAACATCCAGCGCATCCTGCAGGCGCGCGTCCATCAGCGCCGGCGTCGACGCGCTGAGCCGTTCGATCGAGATGTCGCAACGCCCGGCGGCATCGGCTTTCGCGACTTCCTCGCGCAGCGCCTCCTCCATGCGCGCAAGCACGGCAGGGTCCGCATCGCGCAGCTGGAACAGCGCCTCGGCCTTGCCCGGAATGATGCTCTTCTCGCCGGGATCGAGATCGATGCGGCCCGTGGTCCACACCGAGCGTTCGCCGGCGACCTTCCGGAACCGCGCATCGATCGCACCGAGCAGGCGGATCATCTCGCGTCCCGCGTCGCGGCGGCGCTGCATCGACGTGGTGCCGGCATGGTTCTGCTCGCCGAGCACGGTGATGCGATATTGCCAGATCGCGACGATCGCCGTGACGACGCCGATCTTCAATCCTGAACTTTCCAGCGTGTCGCCCTGCTCGATATGCGCCTCGAAGAACGCGTCGTAACGCGACGGGTCGATCAGGTGACGCGGCCTGCCGTTCCAGCCGGCTTTCGTCAGCCCCTCGCGCATGGTCATGCGTGCTCGTGCGCGCCGCGTCGATCTCGCTCTCCTCCAGCAGCCCGACGAACGAGCGGCTGCCGAGAAAACTGCCGAAATGGCCCTCCTCGTCGCAGAACACGACGACGTCGACGCCGAGGTCGGCGGTCGCGGGATCCTCGGCGATCGCGCGTGCCGCTTCCAGCGCATAGACGCAGCCGAGCGGGCCGTCGAGCCATCCCGCATAATTCTGGCTTTCGAGATGCGAGCCGGACAAAGCCTTTTTGCCGTTCGCCCGGCTGCGGCCGAGAATGTTGGCGACGCCGTCGATTTCCGCTTCAAGCCCGGCCTCGCGCATGCGGTTCGCAAACCATTCCCGCGCCGCGATGTCCTGATCCGACAGCGTCGGCCGATGCACGCCGGTCTTGTAGGCGCCGAAGGTCGCCAGCGTACGAAGATCGGACAGGACGCGTTCGGGATTGATGCGGGGCATGACTGAAACCTTAGGCTCCTTGCCGCGCGATTGCGCCGGCGTCAGTTCTGGATTGAAGCGGATAACATCGTCCCAGCGCAAGCGTCGCCAACGCCCGGCTCGATGCATCGATCGTCCGCTTGAGCTATTCGACCCTGAACGATAGATTTTGGGCAACGTTGCCCTCGGCGTGCGCTATTTTGCGGCAACGACCAACTTGTGGTGATTTCGGTTCGTGAGCCCAACTCAACGATCGCCCGCCGAAAACGGCTTCAGCATCCGGACGATGCGGCCGGACGAAATTTCATTGGCCGTGAATTGGGCGGCGGACGAAGGCTGGAACCCGGGCCTGGCCGACGCCGCCTGCTTTGCTGAAGTCGATCGCGAAGGATTCCTGATCGGCGAGTTCGATGGCGAGCCGGCCGCGACGATCTCCTGCGTCAATTACGACGCAAGCTTCGCCTTCCTCGGCTTCTACATCGTGCGGAAGGATTTGCGCGGCCGTGGCTTCGGATTGCGCATATGGAACGCAGGCGATTGCACACGCCGGCCCGCGCGTGATCGGGCTCGATGGCGTGGTGGCGCAGCAGCCAAACTACAGGAAGTCCGGGTTCGAGCTCGCTTATCCGAACATCCGTTACGGCGGTATCGTCGCGGCGGGGGATGCGCCGGCCGGGATCATTCCGCTCACCAAAATCCCGTTGGCGACCGTGGCGGCAGATGACGCGACGGTGTTTCCGGCTCCGCGCACCGCGTTCCTGCGCGCCTGGATCGGCTCACCCGGGCATGTCGGTTGCGCGCTCATGCGCGACGGCTCGCTCGCGGGCTGGGGCGTCATCCGTCCATGCCTGCAGGGCCGCAAGATCGGCCCGCTGGTGGCCGACGATCGCGCTGCTGCTGAAGCGATCCTTTCGGCCTTGCTCGCAAGCTCTGGCGGCGGCGAGATATTCCTCGATGTTCCGAGCATCAATCGCGACGCCATCGCGCTCGCGGAAGGCCTCGGACTCGCGCCGGTGTTCGAGACGGCGCGGATGTATACCGGCGCGATCACGCCGTTGCGGCTGGAGCGGATATTCGGCGTCACCACCTTTGAGCTCGGGTAGCCGGATCAGTCATCCTTTGGTTCGGCAAACGGATACACCCGATCGACGGGGACGTGCCTGTAAGGCAAGGACGTCAGATCTGCCGGCCCCCAATCCGGGGTGTCGACGATGAAAATGTCAGCCGCGACCGGTTCGAAGAAGGCGCGAAAGTGCGTCTTGGAGCGCAGGACAACATAGTCGTATTGGTCCAGCGTCTGACCGAACTGCGTCAGGCAGTCGTCGTCGACCGCACTGCTGGGGATGGAGGTCAGCGAAACGACGACGGCGCCTGTATCGATGACCGCTGTTTCACCGAGTTCGACGGTGCGTCCGGTGAAATACGGACCCGTCGCCCGATAGGTGACGCGCCGCGCGTGGGTCACCTTGCCCTCCAGCAGCACGGGACCGCCCGCCCGATCAGAGCTGTGACCGCCGACCGACAGCTTGATCGTGGCCCCTTTGCCTGCCGCGACCGCCGCAGCCGCAGCCCTGGGATCCCAGATGTAAGGAACGACCGTTCGCGGCAACTGCTGTCTCAGGACCTCCCGCAGCACGTAGGTCGAGTCGTTCATGCGATCCGCGTGTTCGAGGAGAACGACGGGGCGCCGACCTGCCGCGACCAGGCGTTTCGCATGCGCGATGCCTTCGTCGACCGAATAGACCAGCTCCCTGTGGTTCAACGCTTGGCGCATCGCAGAGATATCGTCCGAAAACCGCTTCGCGATCTCACGGGCAAGCGTCCGATCGCCGTCCGCGACGACGACGACCGAGAAGCCGCAATTGGGCACGTCGGCGTAGGAAAAGCCGGCAAAGATCGAGATATCGAGATAGCCTGCCGCTTGCCGGCTCTCGGCAATCGATCGCGCGACGATGGATTTCAGCGGCTCCAATGCCGTCGCACTGAAAATGCTCGGCACCATGACGCCGGGCTTGAGCAGCACGCACACCGGATCGATCTCGCCGCGCAGCTTGCGGAAGAGACAATCGGCGGCGCGCTCACCGGTCGGCCCCATGTCGGTGTGCGGTGAATAGTGATAGCCGAACACGGCGTCGGCAGCCGCAATCGAGGCCTGATCGAGGTTCGCGTGATAGTCGAGCGCGACCACCACAGGCACGTCCGCTCCGACGAGGGCGCGAACACGTTCCAATGTTTCGCGATCTGCATCGAGACGCCTGGGCGTCGCCATGGCGCCATGAAGATCGAGCAGCACGCCATCAAGGCTGCCGGCGGCCTTCAAACCCTCCAGAAGGCGCGCAACGTAGTGATCATAGGCCTCGTCGCTGGTTGGCCCGGCAGCCCCACCGAACGTGTAAAAGATCGGCACGATATCGGCGTTCTCGCGCTCGCAGCGGTCGATGATCCCACCGATGCCCGTATTCGTTCCGCGATACCTGCCGATCAGCGCCGAACCTGTGGCTTCGACCAATTGAAATTGTTCCAGTGTCGTCGCCTCATCGATGAAGGTGACCAACTCCTGCAGGAAACCGGCAATCGCAATACGAAAGCGCGTTTTCGAATCCGACGAGTTCATTTGCTCGCCTTCCCCCGTTTCGAGGCCAAGGTGTAGGAAGCCGTCAGTGTCGAAGTGAGAGCGCCGCAGCGATTTCCTCGACCCGTTTGATGGAAATGCCCTGCCGTTGCTCGACGGCGAGCGGGTGATCCGTCGGCTCCAGCTCAATCGTCGGCCGACAGCCACCGGCGCGGAGGTGCAGGTGAGTTTTGAGGTTCAGTGTCGTCGGATAAACAGAGATGGCATTGCAAAGCCATCCGAACTTCGGCGGCTCATTCTCGATGACCGGCGCATCCCACAAATCGAGAATGCGCGCGAAACTCTCCTTGGACACCGACACCCACACACCCCATGTGAAGTGGTCGTCATGGCCGACGATCGGAATTTCGAGGCAACCACGAACGAAGATATCCTTGCGGTCGATCAGACAGACATCGCTATCGAGCTTTGTGCGGTCGTGACGCTCCAGTTCGGGGATATCAAACCAGTGATCCGGCGCCTTGGAGGCGAAATCCAGCGGCAGCGTATTGAACTGCGTCCCGCAACAGCGACAAGTCCAGGCATGGTTCATTCGACGGCCCTCGCGACTTCAAAGAATAGCAGCCTTACGACCGATTTCGAATCTCATTGTCGAGCTCGATAGACACCCATGGCGGTCACCCATAAGATGCCGGTAACAACAAGGGGGAAAACTCTTATGCCGCGCATCGTTTACGTCCCGTTCGGGGAGGACGACCGCAAGTTCGCCACGGGCCTCGCACCCAACGGATTCGAGTTGGTGGAGGTGAAAGCCGGCAGCCCGGAGCTGCACGCGGCGATGCCGGAGGCGGACTACCTCATTGGCCTCGGCGACAAGTCGATGGACGACGCCTTCTATGGGCGGGCAAAGAAGCTCAGGCTGGTGCAGCTGCTCAGCGCCGGCTACGACAAATGCGACATCGAGGCCGCCCGAAAAGCCGGCGTGCCGATCTGCAACAATGGCGGCGCCGAACTCGGTCGCGGTGGCCGAGCACACGCTGATGCTGATGCTAGCGGTCTGCCGCCGGCTGATCTGGCAGCACCAGAACGTCGCCGGCGGGCGCTGGCGCGGCAACAACTGGCAGGAGAAGCACCTCTACGAGCTGGAAGGCAAGACGCTCGGCATCATCGGCCTCGGCACCATCGGCAAGAAGGTCGCTCGCCTTGCCCGCGCCTTCGACATGAAGGTGATCTATTTCGACGTGCTGCGCCTGAACGAAGCGCAGGAGGACGCAGTCGGCGCCCGCTTCCGCCTGTTCGACGAGGTTCTGACGCAATCCGACATCGTCAGCCTGCACGTGCCGCTGCTGTCCTCGACGCACCACATGATCTCGACCCGCGAGCTCGGACTGATGCAGCGACACGCCTACCTCATCAACACCTGCCGCGGCCCGGTGATCGACGAACCGGCCCTCACCACCGCACTGTCGGACGGCACCATCGCCGGCGCCGGGCTGGACGTGTTCGACACCGAGCCGCCGCCGCCCGACAATCCGCTGTTCGCCCTGGAGAACGTGGTGCTGACTGCGCATCTCGCAGGCCCCACCTGGGAGAACCGCGCAAAACGCTTCCGCAACGCCTTCGACAACGTCCTGCGCGTGCATCGCGGCCAGGCGCCGAACTGGGTGATCCCGGAACTGCAGGCGTAGCGAATCAGAGGTGCTGGCTAGCGACTCAGAAGCCCGCCTTCGCCCTGCGGGCTTCGACGCGGCAGCCTTCGCTACGGGGCGGCTTGCCGAGCCGTAGCTCGCAAAGCGAGCGAAGGCTGGTATTCGCGAACCGCACAACAGCGTCCGCTGCTTTTCAAGCGGCAATGGAAGCGCGTCTTTCAGATTAAATTAACCATAACAAAGCAGCTTGCATCGCGAGCGGTAGCGCAAGGCTGGTCGCTCGGCACTGACCTTGAGGGACGTCGTGTTTTGCAAGCCAATGAGAATGACGCTTCACCGGGCGGCCGCGCTCGCATTGGCTCTGTCTTGTACGGTGCTTTTTCCTGCGATCGCCTCCGGTGCAGATCTTCGCTTGCCGGCAGCCCCCAAGGCGCAACGCCAGGAGAGCTCACCGCCTGAGAACTCTCAAACGGCTGTATGAAGAGTTCCTGCGATGGCGCAGAAGCCTTCCGCCTCGTCGAGAGTAAGCGGCATTTCACGTCGCGTGGACAGGCGAATTCAACAATGCTCTGCCGATCTGCGCAGGTCCGGCTCTTCTGCTCTTGAAGCCTGCTTCTCCTTTTCGAGCGACGCGCTGCATGAATTCGACGGCGGTCGGCCGGCGCTGCCGCTCCGACGGCCTGGCGTCCGCGGCACGCGCCCGATATCGATCACACCGTCAGATCATAGTGATGGTGGACTGGCTGTTGGTGCACCGGCACCACGTCGTCGACAAAATCGAGAATTTGGTCGAACGTTTGCTGCGCGTTCCTTTCAAGCGTGACGTTGTGGCCGGCATTGCTGACAATGAGCTGCTCGAAGTCGGGTGAATTGGGATAGAACGCGCTTTCAGCTGCGAAAGTCGATGGATCGGTCAGAAACAGGAGGTCGTGATCGCCGACGACTTCAAGCACCGGGACCGAAATTCCAGCCGATTGCGCAGGATCGAGAGCGAACCCAAAGTCCAGTTCGGCAATGGTGCCCGTACCAATGTGCGAAGCATCCCAGGCAAGGATACGGGGCGAGGTGTTGTCGATATCAAACAGGATATCCCGGCTGTCGAAGGTCAAATATCCAGGGGGCTGACCAGCGGCGGGGTGAATGCTGGTGATGAACTCGCCGGCGCCGGACGGATTGACCGCGTGCCGGAAGCCCGTGAGCACAACTGCGCTGACATCGCCGTAGGTGTTAGCCTCGGTTTGCGCGATCGCCGAACCCAGGGAATGCCCGACGAGAACAATCTCGGAGAAGCCATAGCTGCTTAAGTCGCCGCTCCTGACGGACTCGATGATTTGATGCAGTTCGTCCGCCTGCGCTTGTATCGATGTCAGATCAGCCGGCGGCCTGTCACTCTCCCCCACGCCCAGCCGATCGAGATTTAACGTCGCGTATCCGGCACGGTTGGCCGCATCAACGAATGAATATCTGCCGCCGCCGACGGAGGGATCCCAATACTCGTGGTCGTAGGTAAAGCCGGACACCAGGATCATCAGCGGCCGTCCCTGGGTCGGTCCCGGCGAATCCAGGACTGCGTGCAGGTTGAAGTCGCCGGACGTTGCTGTGGGAGCAACCGGAATAACCAGCTCGTCGTGAATGGCGCAGTGATGTTCATGACCACCGCGCCCCCCTCGGTCGTCACCATGATGATGGGGATGGTGATCGCCCCCTCGGTGGTGACCATCGCCCCCTCGAGGTCCGCCATCGCTCCATTGGAAACTGTCACTCCATCGGAAATCGCCGTCATCCAAACGGAGATCATCGTCATTTGTCTGGCCACGAACGCCGGTACCAAACTGCCTTGGCCTCGTCATGAGGTCACCCCTTTCGACCTGGCTACAATGGACTTCACCGTCCTGCTTCTGCGGCCTGCCAGGCTCCGTCGACGCGCACGTCGACGGCTCCTCAGCCGCTCAAGATGAGACGGACGCAAATTTTGGCTTTCATCGCCGCATCGTCGTGAGCGGACAGCGGCGTTGCAGTTGTCACATGATGAGTGGATCAGGCGCGGCGCGCTTGGCTGGCGGTGAACCGCATTGGTTCTGGAATGAACTGATGCATCTGGTCCGGGATGCGAAAGGTAGCCGCTTGCCCGGGATGAACACGAACCAGGGTTGTTCAGGCTGCGGCTCGAATCCGAGCCCCTCGCAGCCAATGAGGCCGGATCTCAGGCGGACCGGTTACGCCAATCTCTCGGCCGGCATCCGAACTTTTGCTTGAAGCGTTTGGTGAAGTGCGAGAGATCGGAAAATCCCCAATCAAGTGCGATTGTGCCGATCTCCCGGCCCGCCATGGCGGGATCTTTCAGATCATCCGCCGCGCCGTCGAGACGACGGTCCATCACGTAGTCGGAAAACGTCGTGCCTGACCGCGCCAGCAACTTGTGAACGTAGCGCTCGCTGATGCCGACGGTGGCGGCCACCGTGGCGACCGTCAGCTTCGGCTTTCGAAGGTGATCATGGATGGCCCGACGCAAGGCTAGTCCGGTCGCATCCGCGAAGCTTGCCGCTTCCGCCGTCTGCGCTCGGCTGCGACGAGACAGGCTCAAGCCGACGAGGTCCAGCAATACGCCAAACATCCGGCTGGCGTCCTCCTCCGGCATCCGCAGGATTGCCGAGTTCAACGTGCGCGCCATCTCGACGATAAGATGCCCGACGAACGGATCGTCGGAGACCCGTTCAGCCTCGAAATCGAAAGACGGCGGCAGCCGATCGCGCAGCTCCTGGGCAGGCACCCAGAACGTAACCACTTTCAGTGACGGGCCCCGATCATGCAGAAGGGTGACCTGCCGCTCGCTGTCGACGATGCCAACCTGCCCTCGCGCCAGGCTGACGCTACGATCCCCCTGAAGCATGCGGCATCGACCGCCGAGCTTGAAGTTGAGATAAAAGCAGCTCTTCGTCGACGCCGAGATGTCGGCGGTGGTGCGGTGAACGGTGTGCTCGGGAAACATGACCCGATTGATGGCGCCGTTGCCCAGCTTGATGGTTTCGACCTGGGCCGGAAACTGCGAGGTCGTGGCGGCCTCCGGCGTGAGATTCATGAATGCCTGACAAATCGCCTCGCGATAGTAGGCAAACTGCTCGGCCGGCTTTGCGACTTGTGTATTCCAGACCAGATGGCGCGGCGCACTGCCGTTATCGGTCTGCTCCATCAGCTTGCTCCGAGACTCGTGCCGCACGCGTCGCTTGAGGAAAGATCCAATGAAAGGCAAGTTCACGTCCGCCTGATCATATCTTTCCGGCTTGCGATCACAAGAACCCGCGCCGGCCTGCCGCGCCGTCACCCACGAAGCAAGCGAAAGAATGGCTATCCGTCTCGCTCTTGGCGGTGGTTTTGAACGGATCCGGAATTGACGTTCATCTCCAATCTCTGCACGGTAGGGTTGCTCCGCGCATGAGAGACGGTCCCATGCTGACAACCGCTGACGCCGCCGCGAGCCGCGGCCAATCCGCGACGGATGGTGTGCAGGACATCAGCAATTTCGGCCGGAACCTGCGGTGGTCCAGCCGCGTCGTCCGCCCCGCCTCCGAAGCGGCCGTGCTTGAATTGCTTGCAGCCGCTGCGAACCAGACGATCCGCGTCATCAGCTCCGGCCATTCCTGGAGCCCGATCGCGGCAAACTCCGACATCGCTCTCGATCTCGGCGCGCTCGATGCGGTGACGTTGGTCAAATCGAACGGCCGCGATCTGGTGCGCGCAGGCGCGGGTTGCACCCTGCAGAGCCTCCTCGATCGTCTGCATGCGATGTCGGACCGAACCCTGCCGACACTCGGGGTCATCACGAAGCAGACGGTCGCAGGAGCGATCTCGACCGGGACACATGGTTCGGGCCTGCAGAGCCTGTCGCATTTCGTTGCCGCCGTTCGCATCGCGGTGTTCGGCGCCGGGGGCAAGCCGGAAATCCGCGAGCTCACTGATGGACCTGCGCTGCTTGCGGCGCGCTGCGGACTCGGCTGCGTTGGCGTGCTTCTGTCGGTCGACTTCGAGACGGTGGCGAAATATCACGTGGCGGAGACGGTCCGCCGGTATCAATCGGTTGAAGAGATCCTCGCAGCGTTTGCCGAACACCCGCTGACGAGCTTCGGGCTCTGGGCCCATGAGGGATATCTATCGGTCCTCGAGCGCCGCATCGTCGATCGCCCGCCGACGGGCATCCTCTCGTGGCTCAAGACACGATGGTACAGGCTATCCGGCCTTGTCTTTGTCGACATCGGCTTCTCACTGCTTGTGCTCGGCAGCCGGATGATCGGACCTGCAGCCATCAAACTGGTGCAAGCAATCGGGCCTCGCGCGCTGGTGTTGGCCAAGAAGGGTGTGCGCATCGACGACGCCGAGCATGTGCTGACGATGCGGCACGACTTGTTCCGGCACGAGGAAATGGAGATCTTCGTGCGCGAGCGCGATCTTGCGCGTGCTCTCCGCTTTGCGCAGGCCGCGGTCAGGTTCTTTGCCGGAGACAGCACCGGATTTCCCGACGAGTTCAAGGATGCCATCGAGACGTCCGGCCTGGCGGCGACGCTTGCGGATAAGAAGCGCAGCTACGTTCTGCACTATCCGGTGTACTGCAGACGCGTCCTTCCCGAGGACACGTTGATGTCGATGGCGACCTCAGCGGATGAGCCGTGGTTCTCGATATCGTTCTTCACGTACGACCCGCCGCACAAGCGAGAGCCCTATTACGCCCTTTGCCTGTTCATCGCACAGACGCTCCGGCAACTCTTCGAGGTCAGACTGCACTGGGGCAAGCATTTCCCGCTCCGTTACCCGGAGAGTGCTGCAAGCTATCCGCGGTTCGAGGAGTTTCGCTCGATCTGCATGGCGCATGATCCGAACGGCGTGCTGCGCAACGCCTTCACGGCAAGCGTGCTGAACTTGCCGCCCGGGCCCTCGCAGACAGCATGATCCGGGGGGCGGTCCAAATGCATTTGATCGAGCCTCGGTTGCGAAGCACAATCTGGACTTGTATGCTTGTTCGTTCTCTGGAGCCGGTCGCAGGGCTCCTCCTGGAGACCGTAAGCGATGCGCATCATCGTTGCGATGACGGGAGCGACCGGTGCGGTGTATGGCGTACGCCTGCTTGCTGCGCTTCGTGAACTGGAAGTAGAGACCCACCTGGTTCTGAGCCGGTGGGCCGAAGTCACGCTCCTCAAGGAAACCGGGCTTTCCGCTCGCGAACTCGCATCCACAGCTTCAGTCGTACACTCGCGCGATAACCAGGGCGCATCGATCGCAAGCGGCTCATTCCGTCACGACGGGATGATGATCGTCCCGTGCAGCATGAAGACGCTGGCGGCTATCCGCTATGGGTATGCTCACGAACTGATTGTTCGGGCGGCCGACGTCACGCTGAAGGAGCGGCGTCGCCTTGTTTTGCTGGCTCGGGAGACGCCGCTCAATGACATACATCTCGAAAACATGCTGGCGCTGAGCCGAATGGGGGCGATCATCGCGCCGCCGATGCCGGCGTTCTACAGCAATCCGAAAACCATCGACGATCTCGTCGATCACACAGTCGGCCGCATACTGGATCTGTTCGCGCTGCAATTGCCGAGGCTCAAGCGGTGGAATGGTTTGCGCCCGGCCGACGAACTGCCTTCGCTCTCGGCAGGAGCGCGGATCATTTCTGAGGGAGGCGAGACATGAGGGAAGCCGAACACACCTACAAAGCCCCGGCAACGAGCAATAGCATTCCCGATGGGCTAACGCGCTATCTTGACGGCACTGAGTTGCTGACAAAAACGCAGGCGCTGCGTCTTGCGACCGTCGATGCCGACGGATGGCCTCACGCTGCCCTGCTCAGTGCCGGCGACATGGTGATCATGCCTTCCGGCCGCATCCGTATTGCCCTTTTCCCGCAATCGAGCATGACGTCCAATCTTGAACGCGAGGGACGGCTGACCCTTGCACTTTCACTCGATGGCGGCATTTGCGAGCTGAAGCTCCGCTCTCGTCGGCTTGCCCACTCCTCTGCCGATGTGCCGCTGGCGTTCTTCGAGGCGGAAGTCGAGACGGTGCGCCAGCATATTGCGCCATACGCGACCGTGACGGGGGGAGTCACCTTTTCACTGCACGATCCTCAAGCTGTGCTCCCTCGCTGGCAAAGGCAGATCGCCGCGTTGCGCGCGGCCTGAAATCGATCTCAGCAAGTGGGGCAAAGATGCGCGCTTACAAGGACCTTCGTGAATTCTTGTCCGTGCTCGAGCAGGAGCGGCAACTGCTGCGTATCCGTGATCAGGTTCTCCCCGAGCCGGATATGGCAGCTGCAGCCTGCGCCCTCACGCAGATCGGCGAGGCAAGCCCCGCAATATGCTTCGACAACATCGCCGGCTGCAGCAGCGCTCGTGTAGCCATGAACGTCCATGGATCATGGTGCAACCATGCTCTCGCGCTTGGCATGGACAAGGACAGCAGCATGCGCGATCAGTTTTTTGAGTTCGTCCGACGTTTCCAGCAATTTCCCGGGGAGTTGGAGCGTGTTGAGACTGCGCCCTGGCAGGAGGTGGTCATCGACAAGGATGTGAACCTCTATGAACTGCTGCCGCTGTTTCGCCTCAACCGCGGCGATGGCGGCTACTTTATCGACAAGCCCTGCGTCGTCAGCCGCGATCTGGACGACTGGGACAACGACAATGTTGAAAACGTCGGAGTTCTATCGTCTGCAGGTGAAGGGACCAAACCGTCTGGGCATCCAGACCGTGCCTCAGCATGATATCGCAATCCACATGGCTCACGCGGAAGAGCGTGGAGAAGACTTGCCGGTCGCGATCGCGCTGGGAAATGAGCCCATCATTACCCTGATGGGCGCGACACCCCTGCTCTACGACCAGCTTGAATACAAAATGGCAGCCGTGATGCAGGGCGCGCCATACCGGGTGGTCAAGACGGCCAAGGGGCTCGATGTTCCCTGGGGATCCGAATACGTGCTGGAGGGGCGCTTGCTGGCCGGGCAGCGCGAGACCGAGGGTCCGTTCGGCGAGTTTCCCGGCTATTACTCGGGATGTCACAAGTATCCGGTGATCGAGATCGATCGCGTGTCGCACCGGAAGGACCCGATCTACGACGCGGTCTATGTGGGACGGCCCTGGACCGAGATCGACTTCCTGCAGGCCATGACGACGAGCGCGCCGATCTTCATTCAACTCAAGGCGACGTTTCCCGAAGTCGTTGCAGTCAATGCACTCTACACCCATGGTCTGGTGGTCGTGGTCTCGACAAAGATCCGTTATGGCGGCTTCGCCAAGTATGTGGGCCTGCGCGTGCTGACCACGACCCACGGTCTCGGATATGCGAAGATCGTGATCGTCGTGGATGAGGACGTCGACCCGTTCGATCTGAAGCAGGTGATGTGGGCTGTGTCCGTGAAGGTAAACCCGGCGGGCGATATCGTGACCATCCCGAATCTCGCGGAAAATCTGCTGGATCCGGCCTGCAGCCCGGGAGGTGTCGTGACCAAGATGATCATCGATGCCACCACTCCGGTGGCACCTGATGCCCGCGGCGACTATGGCGAGGAGCTGGACAAGCCGCAGGGCACCGACCAGTGGCAGAAGAAGCTAATGGCGCTGGTCAAGGAGATGCGGAAATGACGTCGCCAGGTGCCAACATCGATCCGACCGCATGCCCGCGATGTCGGTCAGCTACAATCCGGTTGCTCGGCAAATCTCCGGTTGTCGGAGTTTGGACCATCTTTGGCTGTTCGACATGCTTCTATGCCTGGAGGTCAACCGAGCCGGAGGAAAACGTGAATCCGGACAAATACCCCGCCGCCTTTCGGCTGCGACCGGAAGATCTTCCAAATCTCAAGGTCGTTCCACCGGTCCCACCACGCCGATCATCCTCGTGACTTGATGGAAGGCGGCCCAATCAAGTCTTGGCCGCTTAGGTCTTGGCCGTTTTAAGTCTTGGACTTGCCGCCCCCGCTTTTCTCGCTGGCGCGGCGCAAGGCTTCGGCGAGCGCTCCGCCGGCGGACGGCTGTTGCGGCATGCGTGGCGCCGACGATTTGGCCGACGCGCGGGAATTCTCACGCGGCTTGCCCTGCGCCGGACGCTCGCCCTTGGCGCCGATTTCGTCATCGAGACGCAGCGTCAGCGCGATGCGCTTGCGGGCGACCTCGACCTCCAGCACCTTCACCTTGACGATGTCGCCCGACTTCACCACCTCGCGCGGATCCTTGATGAAGGTCTTCGACATCGCCGAGATGTGCACAAGCCCATCCTGATGCACGCCGATATCGACGAAGGCGCCGAACGCCGCAACGTTGGTGACCGTGCCTTCGAGAATCATGCCACGCTTCAGATCCTTCAGCGTCTCGACACCCTCCTTGAACACGGCGGCCTTGAAGGCCGGGCGCGGATCGCGGCCAGGCTTTTCCAGCTCGCGCAGAATGTCGGTGACAGTCGGCAAACCAAAGGTGTCGTCGACGAAGCTCTGCGGCCTGACCTGACGCAGAATCTCGGCATTGCCGATCAGCGCCTTGATGTCGCTCCTGGTCGCGGCAAGAATCTTGCGCACGATCGGATAGGCCTCCGGATGGACGCCGGAGGCATCGAGCGGATCGTCGCCGCCGGTGATGCGCAGGAAGCCGGCGCATTGCTCGAACACCTTCGGCCCAAGCCGCGGGACCTCCTTCAGTGCCTTGCGCGACTTGAACGGACCGTTGGCGTCGCGGTACTGGACGATGGCTTGCGCGAGCCCCGCGCCGATCCCCGACACCCGCGCCAGCAGCGGCGCCGAGGCGATGTTGGCATCGACTCCGACCGCGTTGACGCAATCCTCCACCACCGCGTCGAGCGAGCGCGCCAGCTTGCTCTCGCCAAGATCATGCTGATACTGGCCGACGCCGATGGCCTTCGGATCGATCTTGACCAGTTCGGCCAGCGGGTCCTGCAGCCGCCTGGCGATCGACACGGCACCGCGCAATGTGACGTCGAGTTCGGGCAATTCCTCCGACGCAAAGGCCGACGCCGAATAGACCGAGGCGCCGGCTTCCGACACCACGATCTTCGACATCTTCAGGTCCGGCAGCAGCTTCACCAGATCCGTGGCGAGCTTGTCGGTTTCGCGCGACGCAGTGCCGTTGCCGATCGCAATCAAATCGACGCGATGCTGCACGGCGAGCTTGCCCAGCGTCGCCAGCGCCTCGTCCCAACGTCGCGCCGGCTCGTGCGGATAGATCGTCGTGGTCGCAACCACCTTGCCGGTCGCATCGACGACGGCGACCTTGACGCCGGAGCGGTAACCGGGATCGAGCCCCATGGTGACGCGCGCGCCCGCCGGCGCCGCCAGCAGGAGGTCGCGCAGGTTCGACGCGAACACGCGCACCCCTTCCTGCTCGGCCGCGGTCCACAGCCGCATCCGCAAATCCATGTTGAGATGGACCTGGATCTTGGTGCGCCAGGCCCAGCGCACGGTTTCCGTCAGCCATTTGTCGCCGGGGCGGCCCTGATCGGAAATGGCGAAGCGGTGCATGATCTTCAGTTCATAGGAACTGGTCGCGGTCGGGCTGGCGGCAATCTGCCCGGGCTGCGGCTTCTCGGGCAGCATCTTCAGGTCGAGGATCTCTTCCTTCTCGCCGCGGAACATTGCGAGGATGCGGTGCGAGGGCAGCTTGGTGAACGGCTCGCTGAAATCGAAATAGTCCTTGAACTTCTCGCCCTCGGTTTTCTTGCCGGTGCGAACCGCAGACGCCATCAGCGCCGTTCGACCACATCTGTTCGCGCAACGCGCCGATCAGGTCGGCGTCTTCGGCGAAGCGTTCGACCAGAATGGCTCGCGCGCCTTCGAGCGCGGCGGCGGCATCCGCCACCTGCTTGTCGGCGTTGATGAACGGTGCGGCCACGGCTTGCGGATCGTTCTGCGGCTGCGTCAGCAGCAAGTCGGCCAGCGGCTCCAGCCCTGCCTCCTTGGCGATCTCGGCCTTGGTGCGGCGCTTCGGCTTGAACGGGAGATAGATGTCTTCCAGACGCCCCTTGCTGTCGGCTGCGAGAATTGCCGCTTCGAGTGCGGCATCGAGCTTGCCCTGCTCGCGGACGGAATTGAGAATAGCGGTGCGGCGTTCTTCCAGCTCGCGCAGGTAAGTCAGACGCTCCTCCAGGGTGCGCAATTGCGCATCGTCGAGCCCGCCGGTTGCTTCCTTGCGGTATCGCGCAACGAACGGAACGGTGGCGCCGCCGTCGAGCAGCGCTACCGTCGCCTCGACCTGCTGTTCGCGAACGCCGAGTTCTTCCGCGATCTGTCGATTGATGTTTGCCACGCGCGATCTCTACCTGAAGCTGTCGCGGCGGATGAAGCGCCCGCCCGCGGGAGGCAGCTTATGGACCATAGCCGATTGATTCATCAAGCCCGCAGCACGAAACAAATTGATCTGTGGATGGGCGCGGTTCGTATGCGAGGCGATGGAGTTTTGACGAAACAACCCGCACGCATCCTGCGACGAGATAAAGGTGGATCGATGGCGCTCAAATGTGTAGACGAACGCTCCTTTTCCTGGGGCGCTCATGTCGATCTGCGGGCTTGATTTCGGGACGTCGAATACGACGCTGGGCACAATTGCCGGCCGGGAGCCGGTTCTGACGGCGCTGGAAGCCGGCCAGACCACGATTCCCAGCGCAATTTTCTATGCAGCCGACGGCGGCGTGCTGATCGGCCGCAAGGCGATCGAGGCCTATGTCGAGGGCGCGCCCGGCCGGCTGATGCGAAGCCTCAAATCGGTGCTCGGCACGTCGCTGATCGACGAGACCACGCGGCTCGGGCGCGGGCGGACCAGCTTTCGCGACGTGATCGCCTACTATCTCGGCGCGGTGAAACGGCGCGCCGAGCAGGCCACCGGTCGCGAGTTGCGCGACGTCGTGCATGGCAGGCCGGTGCACTTCGTCGACAACGCGGCGGATGCCGACCGCAAGGCGGAACAGACGCTGCGCGAGATTGCCCGCGAGGTCGGCTTCGATGAGGTCACGTTCCAGTTCGAGCCGATCGCAGCCGCGCTGGACTACGAGCGACAGATCACGACCGAAGAGATCGCATTGATCGCCGATATCGGCGGCGGCACCTCGGATTTCTCGATCGTGCGCCTGGGGCCGCAGCGCCACGGCAAGGTCGACCGCGCCGCAGATATTCTTGCCAATGATGGCGTGCGTATCGGCGGCACTGATTTCGATCGCCAGCTCAGTCTCGGCGTCGTCATGCCGCTGTTCGGCTTTGGCAGCGCCATGAAGCGGCCGGGCCTCGATGTGCCTTCGAGCTATTTCCACGATCTGGCGACCTGGTCGAGCATCAACCGCATGTACGAGCCGCGCGTGATCGCGGACATCCGTCAGGTTCGCCGCGATGCCATCGAGACCGGCCCTGCTCGATCGGCTGGTGAAGGTGGTCGACGAACAGCGCGGCCATACGCTGGCGATGGAGGTTGAGGACGCCAAGATCGCTCTGTCCGACAAGCGCCAGGCAGACATCCCGCTGGAATGGGTCGCGCCAGGCCTCAGCGCCGCGATCGGCCGGCCCGATCTTGTGCGCCATACCAGACGACTGGCCGAGCGCATCGGCGGCCCGCATCAAGATCTGCCTCGCGCAGGCGCAGTTGTCAGCGAGCGACATCGACGCCGTGTTCCTGACCGGCGGGTCGGTGAGACTGGCCCATGTCCGCAAGGCAATCACAAAGGCGGTGCCGTCGGCCCGCATCGTCGAAGGTGACACCTTCGGCGCGGTCGGCAAGGGCCTCACGCTTGAGGCGCTGCTGCGATACGGGCCGAGGGACTAGCGTCACTGTGGCACCGGTCCAGGTTCAAGTCGCTGGTCCGCTACAGCGCGCTACCCGCTATCGGGAGCGCTGTCGCAGCCAACCCGGTCTCGATGTGCGGGACGGCTTCGACCAGTTCGCGTGTGTATGCGGTTTGTGGATCGGCGAACATTGCGCGGCTTTCGCCCTGCTCGACAATACTGCCATCTCGCAGCACGATGGTCCGATCGCACATCATGCGAACGACATTAAGGTCATGGCTGACAAAGAGGAAAGCAAGGTCATCCTCGCGCCTCAACCGATCGAGCAGTTGCAGCACGACCGCCTGCACCGACACGTCGAGCGCCGCGGTTGGTTCGTCCAGCACCAACAGGCGCGGTCGGCATGCGATCGCACGGGCGATGCCGACGCGGGCCTTCTGACCGCCCGAGAGTTGATGCGGGAAGCGCGTCAGCAATTCGAGCCCTAATCCAACCCGCCGCGCGCACTCCTCCACACGTTGCCGCAGAGCCGCGCCTGCGCGCATGCCACCAAGCCGCATCAGCGGATGCGCGATGCAGTCAAAGGCGGTAAAGCGCGGGTTGAGACTGTCGTTCGGATCCTGAAAGACAATCTGGATGTCCTTGCGAAATGGCGACCGGTGAAAGTCGCGTGCAGGGATATGCCCGATCGATTGTCCCTCGAATGTGATCTCTCCCTCGCTCGGGTCGATCAATCGGCAGATCATGCGCGACGTTGTGCTCTTGCCGGAACCGGATTCGCCGACCAGACCGACGCTCTCGCCAGCCTTTATGATCATCGAAAAGTCCGCTACGGCCGCGGAGCCTTGATCGAAGCGCTTCGCGAGCTTCAGCACCTCAAGCAGGGGCGGCGTACCCGGCGCAGCCTGCGGTTTGGGCGCGACCTGGATCGGTGCGTACCGCCCCCTCTCCTCTTGCGTCACGAGGTCGGCGATACGTGAACTTGCCGTGGGCGAAGCCGCAACGAGACGCCTGGTGTAGGGGTGCCGCGGAGCGCGGAACAGAATCTTCGCTTCGGCCTGCTCGACCAGACGGCCCTGCTCCATCACCACGACCCGGCGACAGTAGCGGGCCGCAAGACCAAGGTCATGAGTGATCAATATCGTTGCCATGCCGCGCTCGGCTGCAATCCCGGTTAGGAGATCCATCACGACCTTTTGCGTCGTGACATCAAGACCGGTCGTCGGCTCGTCGGCGATCAGCAGGACTGGCCTGCAGGAAATCGCCATGGCGATCATCACGCGCTGGCACATGCCGCCGGAGAGTTCATGCGGATAGGCGGCCATGCGCTTTTCGGGATCGCGAATTTGCACGGCGCGCAGCAGCCCCAGCGCCTCGGAGCGCGCTTCATCTCGCGACAGTCGCTTGTGGGCCAGGATAGCATCGGCGATCTGCTCGCCGACGGCACGGATCGGATTGAGCGCCGCACGCGGATTCTGGAAAATCATCGCCATCGCAGCGCCGTGCAGATGACGGAAATCGCCACCCGATATCTTCGTGATGTCCTGCCCGCGAAACAGAATGTTGCCCGCCGTGATGCGTCCAGCCGCATCGAGCAGCCGCGTTATCGCGAAGCCGGTGACGGATTTGCCCGAGCCGCTCTCACCAACGAGGCCGAGCATCTCGCCCTCGTCGAGCGACAGCGTCACGCCACGCACTGCCTCGACCAGGCCGCGTCGTGTGGAGAACGTTACGTGCAGGTCGCGTAGTGCCAGCAGCGATTGGGTATGGCTGTCTACTCGTCCATGCGAGGGCGCGTGGTTCGGGGAATCTGGCTGGGAATCTCGGGAGCCGCGCTCGCGCTCTTGGCCGCCTTCGTCTCGGCGCTCATCTTGCTCGACATATCCGGAGCGAGGTAGCCGAAGAGTGGCGCCGGGCATCCCGCCGAGCCATCGCCGGCCGTTGGCGCTCGCCGGGACCAGCGGCAGTGCTCTGAGTCGTTTTCGCTCCGGGTTGCGCCGGGTAAGCGTCACGCCACGGGGCGAGGGACCGGTGACAGGGGGAAGGGGACAGTGACTCGCGGTTGCGCTTGTGGCGCGCTCGGGGGCTGACGGGATCTCCTTCCCCTCGTCACTGGTGCGGCCGCGTAGGCGCCCCCGGTTCGCGGCGTTTGGCCACGAGTTGGCCACGGCGTAGACCTCCCGAACCTGCGGGCCGCCTCTGATGACCCTTCCTCATCCCCGCGACTGGCGACCCGTTGCCGGGCGTCGGTTGTCGAGGCGGCCCGCACCTTCACCGACTGACATCTAGCCGAGCCCGACCGCGATCTCCAGCAGTCCCCCCGCCGGCTGAGCCCGCTCCGCTCGAGTGGGTCTACGCGCACCTGTCGGAGACGAGCGCGGACGCCGCGAGGCAGCGGCTCGACGCGTTCGCGGAACTGTCTGGCCGAGGGTGGCCGCAGCCGAGACCAGGGGTGAGGCAAGCATCCCCCGAGAGAGACGAAAGCCCCGCAAACGCGGGGCTTTCTCGTGGAGCGGACGATGGGTCTCGAACCCACGACACCTGGCTTGGGAAGCCAGTGCTCTACCAACTGAGCTACGTCCGCGCTGCCAGGATTCTAGCGGCCTTGCCACTGTCGCCCTCCGGGGCCGACGCCACTTCAACGCCAACTCGCGGCGCTAGTAGTCGCATAGCATCCCCGGCGTAGAATCCGGGCAGAAGTGACCACCCTGATGACATCCCCAGCGTCGCCGAGCGAGTTGGCCGAGCTCACCGTACGGTCGAGGCGATGGCGAAAGATCTCAAGGCGATGACCCAGCGCGCTGACCGCCAACAAACGCGCGCTGACCACCAGCAAGACATCGTTGACTTCCAGCAAGAGCGGGCGCAAATGCAGCAAGAGCGCATTGACCTAGCTGCGCGAGAACTAGCCGACGTCAGTGATCGTCTGCCAAGCCGCGGCGACTGCACTTCTAGAGTAATCAGTCTGATCGTTCATCGCGCTAATGCCTCTCCTCGCATCGAGAGTTGCCGCGAACGCGTCCAGTCCTGCCAAGCGGAAGGCATCGTCAGCACCGCGTACCAGATGCCCGTAGGTGCGCTCGATCATCTCGAGCGAGGTTCCCATGACCCGCGCGAGCTCGAACGTCCCGACGCCTGTGACCTGAGAAGCCGATGACGCCCGCGAGCCTCGAGCGCTACCGGCGCTGGTGGCTCGAAGGAGAGCGGGCTATCTGCGCGCGAGTCTCGCACGAGATCGCGGTCGGTACTGGAGAGGCCGGTCTCTGCGGATAAAACAGCCCAGCCTTCACGAACCCATGCCGTCGCCGAGCTCCGACGCGATGGCGTCCTTTTCAGGCGCTTAGCCTCTTCCCCCGGAACTCGGCTGCCGCCAAAGCTGCGGATGACGGTTTTGAGCATCTTTGTTACTCCTCGCTCGCGTCGACTGCCCCTCCAGTCGAGCCGCGGGTCGTCTTGACCCAGCCCCGTATCAGGTTGGCCACATGCGCGGCCACGACCCCGCTTATCGCTGATGGGTTGGGTATTCTCCCACCTGCATCTACGGGCGTCTCGAGAGGCAGCGCGTGCTCGCGGACAGCACGCAGCGGTACCCGCGCCAGAAGATCGTGCTCGCCAGGTCTCGTATCTCGCCCGTCGAACCGCCGTGCCTGCTCAATCTGAAAGGTCTGCAACCGGATCTTGATCCATCGCCTCCGGGTTGTCCTCGACGCGTTGTCGAGCTTGTCGCCGCCTCCGTCATTCGCGTGAGCGCTCTGCCGCCCTGTCGAG
Source organism: uncultured Alphaproteobacteria bacterium (assembly GCA_963757845.1). Taxonomy (GTDB): domain Bacteria; phylum Pseudomonadota; class Alphaproteobacteria; order Rhizobiales; family Xanthobacteraceae; genus P52-10. Next base: position 9,469 of record CAVWTB010000056.1, on the reverse strand, counting down.
CAGTTGCCAGATGGTCCACCAACGTGCTCTACGAAGCTGCCGCCCCCGGGTTCAGAGCCTCCTACGAGCGCTCTGTGAGCCCTCTCTCTGTCGCTTGATCTTCCACTCGTGGAGTGAGGATTTAGAGCCTGCGGGGAGAGACGAGCTCAATGCCGTGGCCAAAGACTCGGCGCGGAAGCTGCTCCCCCGACGCCACTTCGACGCCAACTCCGCCGAGGAGTCCGAGCCGCTGAGCCGTAACGCCGCCGTTCGTCGGGGACCGGCACAACCGCAGCGTTCATCGGGGTTTGCGGTTTCGACGCGTCGGGCCCGCGCGGAGTGGCTTGGGAACCCAGTGCTCTACCAACTGAGCTACGTCCGCCGAGAGGTCGATTCTACCCGGCTTGACAGGCCTTCACACGTCGTCCCGTACCCTCTCGGGCGTGCGCGCGCTGCTCGCCGCCCTCGCCGCGCGCTGCTCGTCGCCGCCACCGGCGCCTGCGCGGCGCCCGCCGCGAAGGAGGCGGACGCGTCCGTCTTCGGCGGGCTCGGGACGTGGACCGACATCTACGACGGCCGCGTCTACGCCCAGCCCGAGGCGACCGCCGCGCGGATCGCCGCCCGCGGCGTCAAGACCGTCTGGGCCGAGACCGCCAACTACCGCGCGAGCGCGGACGTCGTCCAGGCGCGCGCGGCTCGGCCGCTTCGTCGAGGCGCTGCACGCGCGCGGCGTCCGGGTGGTCGCGTGGTACCTGCCGGGCCACGTCAACCATGGCCGCGACATCCGCCGGGCGCGCGCGATGCTCAGCTTCCGCACGGCGACCGGCCAGTCGTTCGACGGGATCGCGCTCAACATCGAGGGGACGAAGCTCCGCAACGTCGCCCTCCGCTCCCAGCGCGCCGTCGACCTGACGCGCCGCATCCGGCGCGAAGCGGGCGACACGCCGCTCGCGATCGTCCCCTTCAACCCGCGCGGGCTCGAGCCCGCCCGACGACGTGGCCCCGCTTCCCGTGGGCCGAGCTCGCCGCCAACGCGGACGCGTTCGCGCCGATGATCTACACGGGCGGCGCCTACACGGGCTTCGACGCGACGTACGGCTACGTCACGCGCGCGATCCGCCTGCTCCGCACGCACACGCAGAACCCGGACGTCGCGATCCACGTCGCCGGCGGCGTCGCCGACCGGCTCGGCGCCGGAGGAGCTCGCAGGGTTCGCCGCGGCGGTCGCGGACGACGGCAACACGATCGGCGTCAGCCTCTACGACTGGGAGACGACGCCCGCCTCCGCCTGGCGCGTTCTGACGCCGCTCAACCGCTAGTCGACCAGGCCTCGCGCAGCCGATCGCGCGTCTCGAGCAGGTGCTCGGGGAGCACCTTCACGTCCGCGAGCACGGGCATGAAGTTCGTGTCGCCCGACCAGCGCGGCACGACGTGGACGTGCACGTGGTCGGCGATGCCCGCGCCGGCGACGCGACCGAGGTTCCAGCCGAGGTTGAAGCCGTCGGGCCGTAGACACGGGTGAGCGCGTCGACGCCGGCGGCGAGAGGCCGGTGGAGCTCGAGCGCCTCCTCGTCCGTCAGCTCGCCGAGCGTGCCGACGTGCCGGACGGCGCCGCCAGCAGGTGCCCCGAGGAGTACGGGTACTTGTTCATGATCGCGAGCGCGGCCTCGCCGCGGTGCACGACGAGCGACTCGTCCTCGGGTAGCTCTCCCGCGGCCTCGGCGCAGAAGACGCAGCCGGGGAGCTCGTCCGCCTGCTGGATGTACTCGAGCCGCCAGGCGCCCAGAGCGGCTTCGCCATGGTCTCGTTCTACCACATTGTTGGCTAACAGGTGAGTCCCTCGGACGAGGGACGGCCAGGACCGGGGAACCGGACCATCGGCTCGGAAATTCAGGACCTCAAGTGGGCGCGGCAGAAAGCCGATCACGGTCAACTGTGAGCCATACATCCGAGCACAAGAGGGAGGGCGCGGGATGACTGCGGCCCAGTTCGAGCTAATTGACGAGTCCGAAGCCGAAGCGATTCTCCGCTGGCGCTTCGAGGAGCTCGTCCGCGCGGGATACGACATCGGCTCGGCCCTCGTTCTCGCGTCTCACGTGGAGGTCGACCTCCACTCCGCCTCGGCGCTCTGCCGCCGCGGCTGTCCTCCCGACACGGCTTTGCGAATCCTCCTCTAGGGCGGGGACGGGCGACTGGGCCGGGCCCCGATGTGGCGGGGGACCCGGCCCAAAGCCGCTTCTGGCTTGTAGTAGGCCGCACGCGGAAGCTCGCCGCCCGCGTCACGGTGGCGCCCGCGGAGCGGATCGTCATTGTGCCGCGAAGCGCCTTCCCCTTGGCCGTCCGCGGCACGGTCATGGTGCAGCGCGCGCGTCCGCCGGAGAAGCGCCCGGCCGCGCGGACGCGAGCGTGCGCCGACCGCACGTTGCACGCGACGTTGCCCGACCGTGACCGCAGCGCCCGTGTCCTGCCGCGTGACCGCCGGTGCTGACCGCTGAACCTCCTGCCCGCCCTCGGTCTGAGCCGGAGCGCCGGTCGGCCTGCTCGCCGCTGAAGCCGTGTCGGCGCGGGCGGCGCGATCCCGACGAGCTCGTAGGTGAACGGGGTCGCCGTTTCCGGAGCGACGTCGGCGATCGCCGGCCATGGAGATCGGCCCGGAAGACGAGGGCGACGGCCTCGAAGTTGAAGGCCTGCGGGTGTTCACGAGGTCACTGCGCGGAACCGTGAGCGTGAGGACTCCTGCGGCGAAGCTCGAGGTGGCGGTCGTGGGCACCTCGATGAAGCTCGGTGCCGTTCCAGCGGGCGAGGACGAGCTCGTTGGTGCCGTCCGGCGCGACGATGAAGTCGAGCATCGAGCTCGATGCCCCTCGTCGCCGGTCGACGGGTTGCGATCCGTGGTCCAGGACCGCCACGCCGAGGATCGTGTTGGGCGGGAGCGTCTGGTTGGTGACCGTGAAGCGGAAGGTAATCGAGACCGTCGGGCGTGTTGGTGACGTCGACGAGCGTGAGGTCGACCGGGGTCACGCTCGGTCACGTCGGCGCCCTGCGGGATGACGAAGGTGTCGCCGGTCGGATCCGTGAACGTGGCGGCGACGGCTGAACCCGCCGCGACGACGGCGCCGACGAGCAGGGCACAGATGAGTACGGGAACGCATCTCATTGTTCTCCTCTCTGACGTCGTGGCCACGGAGCCTACTAAAGGTGTGCCGCACGATCTGGCTCGATCATGGCGGTGCTACGCATCATCGACCGTCTATTGCGCTCGCCTTGGTGCGCTACCACGATGCGAGGGCTCATCTGTCAGGGATTCGGGGGACGTGAAATGAGAACCAAGCTGCTGCTCGTTGGTCTGGCCGCCGTCGTGCTCATCGCCTCGTCTGCGGTCGCCGCGCCGCCGGCAGGCAAGGGAAAGCCGCTGGCGACGGGCGCCGGATGCAAGCCGAAGGTGGCGGTCGTGCTGAAGGGAACGCTCACCGAAGCGCCCCTGAGCGTGGACGTGACCGGCGGGAATCGATGGGGTCGTGCGTACGTCGAAGGCTCGGCGTCGACCTCGATCGCCGTCGACGCGAACACGAAGGTTCGTCGCCAGGGCGAGAAGGTCATCTCCGGCTCACAGGTGGCTACCGCGTGCTCGTTCAGGCGAGGGTCTGCAAGGCTGAACTGGCGAACGATGCGAAGCCGGCTTTGACGGCATCGAAGGTCGTCGCCCATGCGGCCAAGGCCTCGGAAGGCGAGGACGACTACAGCCAGCGCTTCTGTGAAATGACGTCCGGAAGATCTAGGCCCGCTTGTGAGAGCGGGTCTCGTCGTCTCAGGTCATCTGACGTCAGCACAGCTGTGAGAACTTTCTACCCGTGACCCGTGAGGAGTCCGATCGACTCGAGTGCTACTTCGCGAACATCGAGGCGCTTAGGGATGTGGTACGGGGTGCGGTCCACGGCACGCACCGCACCCCGCCCCTTACGAACTAGTTGTTGACGATGCGGACGGCCTGGCCGTCGACCGTGCAGATCGTGCTGCGCGGTCACTGCGATCGACCGCGACTGCCTGACCGAGGACGCCCAGAGCGAGCGGGCCGACGTTGACGCCGCACACCTGGGCGGCGACGTTCGCGGCGACGTTCAGATCAACCGCGTCTTCAATCGTGATATCGCCGACCTGGACGTTGACGAGTCCGTCAGCGATTTGCGGCTGGGCCGCTGTCGTCGATACGACGCCCATAGCGAGCATGGACGTAGCGCAGAGTGAAGCGAAGAGCTTCCTCATGGCGTCACACCCCCTTGCCGACTCAACGGTCGGCGATCGTGTGCCTTAGCAGACGATCTCCCCGTACCCGCCTGCCGAGGGGTGAAACACCAAAGCGGGGCGCTTGACCGCAGCAGGGGGTCGGCGAAGACACACACCTGGGGGAGCGCCCCGCGGGAAGTCTATTCGGGACGACGGATGCACGTCCGGCCCGAGGCTTCCATTGTTGTTTGAGCGGCAACTCGCCGGGTATGGGCGTAAAGGGGGTGCATCGGGTGACCTGGCAAGCGTCGAGGCCGCGGAGCACGTTCGATGACACTGCGCTTGTCGGAAAACTGGTGGGGGCCGAAGTGAGCCGCCGAGCCTGTGACGTGTGCGGCGGACCCGACGCGCGCGAGTTGACCGCCGACGAGCGCGAAGCCTGGCCGTCCATCGCCGGCTGGGTTCGCGTCGTCTGCCTGGTGTGCCGCGGGATGGTTCCGGCGGTCGGAGGAGAAGTCGGCGAGGGAAGGCGGCGGCGTGACTGGTGGTGAAATGGAGCGGGGGCTGAGGGATCACCCCATCCCCCTCACGGCGCTAGGCGGGTTTGATGCCGGGCGGAGCGTCACGACGCTCGTTCCGTCCTTCTCCTCAGTAACCGAGACCACGACCCAGTTGTCGCCGTTCCGCTTGAGCACGTCACCGACCTGGGGCGTCTTCTCGCTGAGGCGGAACTCTCGTCCCCTCGCCGGTGAAGCCCAACGTAGCGCGTCGGACACAGTGTCTCTCTCTCTGCTCGTCCTGACGCAACGCCTGGTGGGGATGCAGTCAGGGCGGAAGGAGGAGCTGTGTAGGTAGACCGGATGGTAGCTCAGGATCCGAGGAGGGGCGTATCGCCCTGCCCCACAGCAGGTTCCCGCGCCATCGTGACGTCGTGGTGGTCATCCCCCAGTCCGTGACCTCCACGACCACCCACGTCAATCCCTGGGCTGAACGGCGTCGCCAACCTCCGGCGCCTTGTCCATGAAGCCGTACTCCCAGCGCAGTTCGGGAAGCGCATGGTGATCGAGTCAGGGGTCACTCCCGAAACCTCCCGCTCAACCGGAGACAATCTCAGGTAGGCAACGCGGGAGGAAGAGCTGCGTTGGTACGGGATTCTAGCCGGAGCAGGCCGCCACGAAGAGCGGACACAAGTTGTTGGAGTCCGGCGTGAGCGAGCGGCTCCTCACCGCGGCCGATCTCGCCTAGCTCCTGGCCGTCCGGGTAGAAAGTCGCTTGAACCCGCACCTGTGAGCCAGGAAGCCTAGAGCCAGCGCTTCCAGCGGAAGAAGCCGGCCATCGCGACGGGACGGCGACGATCGCGGCGACGATCACCCAGAACGCCTCACGCGTCGCCCTCGCCCGGGAAGGCGACGTTCATGCCGAAGACCCCCGTCAGCATCGTCAGCGGCAGGATCGATGACGCTGAACACGGTCAGCAGGCGCAGCACGTCGTTCTGGCGGTGCGAGATGACCGACTCGTTCGTCGACTCGAGCGCCCTCGACGACCTCCTTGTAGTTGTCGAGGAGGTCCCAGATCCGCTCGGCCGCGTCGACGATGTCGTCGAAGTAGAGCTCGAGCTCCTCGGGGAGAAAGCCCTCGACGCGGCGCTCGAGCACGCGCAGGGTCGAGCGCTCGGGCTTGATGATCTTGCGGTAGGAGATGATCTCCTGCTTGACGTTGGAGATGTCGCGGACGATCTCCTCGCGAGCGCGCCCTCGAACATCTCGTCCTCGATCACGTCGAGCTTGAACGCGATCTTGTCGAGGATCGGGAAGCAGTAGTCGAAGAGGTCGTCGAGGACCTCGTACAGCAGGCGGCCCGAGCCGCGCGCGAAGAGCTGCTCGCGGAGGTCCTCGTCCTCCTGGCAGCGGCGGAAGAGCCGCGTGACCGGCCGGAGCTCGCGGTTCGGGATCGTGACGATGTAGTCGTGGCCGAGGAAGAGGTCGAGCTCGGCCGCGTTCAGGCGCTTGACCGCCTGGTCGTAGACCGGGAAGTGGAGGACGGCGAAGAGGTAGCCCTCGTCCTCGTAGTCGTCGACCTTCGGGCGCTGGCGCCGCGAGACGACGTCCTCGACGTCGAGCGGGTGCCAGCCGAAGCGCTCGGCGAGCAGCTGCGCCGTCTCGACGTCCGGCGCGACGACGTTGACCCAGGTCAGGCCGTTAGCGGTGAGCTCCTGGACGACCGGCGCCGGGCGCGCGGCGACCTGGCCCGAGCCGCGGGCCGAGCGTGAACGCCGGATGCGGGGGAGGCTGGGCACCGGTACTGAGGGGGTCGTCCAGGGTCAGGTTCATGTTCGCGATTCTACCCCGGGTGCCTCCCGGTCTGGGGTCAGCTACGCTACCGGCGGGGTCGCTAGCCGAGGCCGAGGCCGGCGCGGGCGCCGGCGCGCCGCGCCGGGCAGCGTCGTCTCGACGAGGAACGCGAGCGCGCCGCCGAGCGCGCAGAGCGCCGCCGCGCCGAGCCAGACGCCGCTCGGCGAGTAGTCGAGGACGAACCCGCCGATCGCGGGGCCGAGCGCGAACCCGACCTGCCAGGAGAGCGCCGACAGCGCCATGTAGCGGCCGAGCAGCCGCGGCTCCGCGAGGTCCGACACGAGCGGCGCCTGCACCGCGCCGTGCAGGCACTCGCCGACGGCGAAGATCGTCATCGCGCCGATGAGGAGAGCGTCGCCGTCGCGGCCGTCCCGCGATCCGGCGATGCGGCACGACGAGCCACGCGGCCGCCCACATGAGCCCGAGCAGCGCCGAGCGCGGGCATCCGCCGCCGGCCCTGCGCGAACCGCGCGATCGGGAGCTGGAGGAGGACGATCACGATCGTGTTCACGAGGAAGACGATCCCGATCTGCGTCTCCGAGACCGCGGCCTCGTTCTTCGCGTAGACGGGCAGGAGCTCGAAGCCCGAGAAGCCGGCGGTGATGAACAGCGCGTTGAGGCCGATCACGGCGACGAACGCGCGATGCCGCAGGACGTCGCGGTAGGTGCCGGCGCGCTCGGCTGCCGCGCGCGCGCGCCGCCGAGGTCGGGCGAGGGCACCAGCGCGAGCATCACGCCCCGTAGACGACGAACGTCAGCGCGTTCAGCAGGAAGAGCACCGTGAACGAGCCGGGCGACTCGGTCGTCGCGATCAGCCCGCCCGCGAGCGCGCCGAGCCCGATCCCGAGGTTCATCACGACCCGCTGCATCGCGAACGCGGCGGGCCGCTCGCGCGGCGTCGTGAGGCCGGCGATCAGCGTCGACTGCGACGGCCAGAAGCCCCCGACCCCGACGCCCGTGATCGCGGCGACCGACGAACCCCTGCCAGGCCACGTGGACGAACGGGTAGAGCGCGTAGCCGCCGGCGAGGATCGCGAGCGCGATCGCGAGCATGCGCCGCCCGCCGAAGCGGTCGATGAGGATGCCGAACACCGGCCCCGCGACGATGCTCGTCGACCGCGTGCGTCGCCGACGATCAGCCCGACGATGCCGAGCCCGATCCCGCGCACGTTGTGCAGGTAGATGAAGAGGAACGGGAGCGTGATCCCGTTCCCGAAGGCGTTCACGAGCCCGCCGACCTGGAGGGTCGTGACGGAGCGGGGGAGGGGCGGAAAGTACGTCCGGAGGAGGCCCCGCACGCGTGGGACACTAGCCCGGCGCATGGACGCGGGCGAGCGCTGGGAGCCGGGCGACGTGGTCGTCTGGCGGGAGAGCGTGGCGCGGCCGGACGTTCATCGCGGATGGCCGGTCGCGTCGTCGAGGACGGCGAGGACGGGCTCGCCTTCTACCTGCGGGAGGGAACGCCGCTTCGCCTTTCCGCCCGGCGGCTGGCCGTTCGGAGGCGAGCATCCGTGGGCGGAGAGGCGGCTGGATGGGCCAGGGCGTGCTCGTCGTCCATCGCCCCGGCGACGCGCACACGATCTGGCACTTCTGGGAGGGCGACGAGCGGCGATTCGCGGGCTGGTACGTGAACATGCAGGAGCCGTTTCGCCGGGACGGGCGCGTCCTTCGACACGCAGGATCACGAGCTCGACATCTGGATCGAGCCGGACGGCTCGTGGCGTTGGAAGGACGAGGAGAAGATGGAGGACTGGGTCGGCGCGAGGGCGGTTCACGCGGGACGAGGTGCGAGCGATCCGGGCGGAGGGCGAGCGCGTCGCTCGCCGAGTGGCCGTTCCCGACCGGCTGGGAGGACTGGACGCCCGATCCGTCGTGGCCCGTTCCCGACTTCCGGACGTGTCGTAGTGCGCGACGGCTTCCTCCTCGACCCGGGCGTCGTGCACCTGAACCACGGGAGCTTCGGCGCGTGCCCGGTGGCGGTGTTCGAGGAGTACCAGCGCGATCCAGCGCGAGCTCGAGCGGGGCCGACCGACTTCTTCACGCGCAAGGCGCGCGAAGTGGTTCTGGGGCGACCCGGAGCGACCCGGGCGGATGGCCGAGGCGCGCGCGAGCGCTCGCCGCGTTCCTCGGCGCGCGGGCCGGAGGACCTCGTCTTCGTCCCGAACGCGACCTCGGGGCTGAACGCCGTCGCGCGCTCGCTGCGCTTCGAGCCGGGCGACGAGGTCTTGACGACGACGCACGAGTACGGCGCGATCACGACGACGTGGCGGTTCACGGGCGCGCGCTCGTCGTCTGCGAGCCGGACGAGGTGCCGAGCGGATCGGGCCGCGGACGCGCGTCATCTCGGTCTCGCACGTCTCGTCGGCGACCGCACTCGTCTTCCCCGTCGAGGAGTCTGCGCGGCGGCGCGGGCGGCGGGCGCGCTCGCGGTCGTGGACGGCGCGCACGCGCCGGCCAGCTCCCGCTCGACCTCGACGCCCTCGGCGCGGACGTCTACGCGGGCAACTGTCACAAGTGGCTCTGCGCGCCGAAGGGCGCGGGCTTCCTGTGGTCGCGCCGGAGCACCAGGACTGGGTCGCGCCCTCGTGGTCAGCTGGGGCTGGCGCGACGACGCCGACTTCCCGGAGCGCCACGGCTGGGCGGGCACGCGCGACCCGTCCGCGTACCTGACGATTCCGAAGGCGCTCGAGGTGCACGCGACCTTCGACGCGGAGGGGCAGCGCGCGACGCGGACTCGCCGAGGTTCGTATCGCCGAGCTCGGCCTGCGGCGGCCCGGCGAGCCCGCCCCGTCATGCGCGCGGTCGAGCTCCCGCCGTGCGACCCGGCCGAGCTGTGGGCGCGGCTCTTCACCGACTTCGGGTCGAGGCGCCCGTCTACGAGTGGCAGGGCCGGCGCCTCCTGCGCGTCTCGATC
>CAVWTB010000055.1:0-148453 GCA_963757845.1 uncultured Alphaproteobacteria bacterium | reverse complement strand
GGCTGAGCCGAAATGTGTCGCGGCGTCGGATCGCGACGAAACAAATCGCCCTCCGACGAAACCATTTCCGGCTGCACACGAAAAAATCGCGAAACCGTGAACGCCTATTGAGGGTCCAACGAGACGCCGCAAAGGCGTCGGCGCTCAAACAGGGACACGGCCATGATCAATCTCAAGAGCATCTTCGGCCACTGGCGCTTTCGGTGCGCTCGCGCTCGGACTGACGCTGGGAGCCGCTCCTGCGCACGCCGCTCCGCTCTATCCGTACGGCTATTCCGCGCCGCAGGTGCAGCAGGCCCCACAGGTCGAAGAAGACACCGACGCATTCGAGATGCCCGCAGCGCTTCAAGCGCCAGGTCGTCGCCTACTCAGGCCCCGAGGCGCCCGGCACCGTCATCGTCGACACGCCCAACACCTATCTCTACTTCGTGCTCGGCGATGGCCGCGCCATCCGCTACGGCATCGGCGTCGGCCGCGAAGGTTTCACCTGGTCCGGCGTGCAGCCGATCTCCAAGAAGTCCGAGTGGCCGGACTGGCATCCGCCGGCAGACATGCTCGCCCGCCAGCCTTACTTGCCGCGCTTCATGGCCGGCGGCCCCGGCAACCCGCTCGGCGCGCGCGCCATGTATCTCGGCGGCACCATCTACCGCATCCACGGCACCAACAACCCGTCCACCATCGGCGGACGCGTCTCCTCCGGCTGCATCCGCATGACCAACGAGGACGTCGCCGACCTCTACTCCCGCGTCACCATCGGCACCAAGGTCATCGTCAAGGCCGATGGACCGCCGCGCGGAGGTGAATTGAGCGACAGCGTAGCCGCAGCGTCGGCCGCGGCTTCGACCCGGCCGATCCACGTCTTGCGAATTGCCAAAGCGACGATGCGACAGCCCGGTCATGACGGAGATGTGACGCGCACGAACAGTGTCCCGCGGCTCGAACCCGGTCGCGAATGAAAACGACAAATGACTTGATCCTGACGGCGCGCTGCCAAATTGGGGCGCGCCGTTTTTGTTAGGCGTCATTGCGAGCGAAGCGAAGCAATCCAGCCGCGCGCGGCAGGCGCGCAAAAAGCGCGGCAGTCGACGAGACTGCTGCGCTTTTCGTTGGCGCGCTCCGCGCGCGCTGGATTGCTTCGCTTCGCTCGCAATGACGGCGCTGACGCGCCGTTCCGACCCACGAGCACACCCATGACCGCCGCCCTCGCCACACCCACCCTCCTCATCATCATCTCGGCGATCATCTTCCTGATCCTCGAGCGCGTGCGGCCGGGCCGCGAGTTGCCGAACGCGCCGGGCTGGTACGGCCGGGCGCTGCTGGTCAACGCCGGCCAGATCGCCATCACCTTCTCGACCGCAACCGTGTGGACGAAACTGTTCGGCAGCGCGTCGCTGTTCAAGCTCGCCGCGCTGCAGCTGCCGCTGCTCGAAGGCTTCATCGGCTGGTTCGTCGGCACGTTCTTCTTCTACTGGTGGCACCGCATCCGCCACATGAACGGCTGGTGGCAACTGTTCCATCAGGTGCATCATTCGCCGGCGCGGATCGAGGCGATCACCTCGTTCTACAAGCACCCGGTGGAGATCCTGGTCGACTTCCGCGCTTGCGGCCGCCGTGATGTACCCGCTTGCTCGGCTGCTCGCTCGAAGGCGCGCTGTGGTTCAACTTCTTCGCAGCGACCGGCGAGTTCTTCTATCATTCGAACTTCAAGTCGCCGCCCTGGCTGAAGTATTTCATCCAGACGCCCGAGCTTCACTCGGTGCATCACGAGCTCGACGTACACCGCTACAATTTCGCCGACATTCCGCTCTGGGACCGCATGTTCGGCACCTACCGCGACACCGACACCTTTGCGGCGGCCTGCGGGTTCCCCAATCACAACGAGCGCCATCTCGGCAAGATGCTGCTGTTCCGCGACGTGTACAATTATGGGCGGGAGACGAAGTTCTCGCCGTCGCAGGCTGAGAAGCAAGACGCCGCCTGACGGCCGAATGGCACGATTTGCCGCGCGGCAACCAGCCCCTGCCTGAATCCCCAGCCAATCGCCTGTAGAATCAATTCCGTTGGGGTCGATTCAGCAAAGGCGCTTGAACGGGGATGCGTCTCATCAAGATGCTTGGCGGGATCGCCGTCCTGGCGATCTCGTTCTTCGGCAGTCTGTGGGTCATGGACTGGGTCTCTCCGCGCGGCGAGCGTGCCGGCGCGGGAGCCAAAGCCTGCGCTTGTGCAATTGCCGCCGCTGCCGCCCGCCGCGCGCGTCTCCACCATGATGGCGCCGGTGACGATCACGCTTGCCTCGATCCGCGACGCGGCCGATCGCGCTGCTCCCCGCAACTTCAACGGCAAGGCCAACAACCCCGCGCCGCAGCTGATCCAGAACGCCGACATCAACTGGACCGCGGCGCGCGGCGCGATCTCGGCGACCGGCAACAACAACGCGATCTCGCTGTCGACGCTCGTCACCGGCACGGTCAACGCAAAAGGCTCGCTGTCGCAGGAAGCCGGCGGCGCGGTCACCAATCTGGTCGGGCAGATGTTCGGCAGCAAGACCGGCGAGCAGATCGGCCGCATCGCCATCCGCGAACTGAACGCCAACGCCGACATCCGCGCCAACGTCGCGGTGCAGGCGCGGCCGCAGCTCGAGCCCCAACTGGCGCGTCGATCCGAATCTCGCGGCGCAGGTGAGCCTTGCGGACACCAATCTCAACGCATCGGGCATCCGCCTCAACGTCAACGACCAGATCCGGCCGCTGATGGACAAGATGCTGGACGAGCAGCTGGCACACGTGCGCGAACGCGCGCGCAACGATCCGACGCTGGAGCAGACCGCGCGGCGCGAGTGGGCGAAGATGTGCCGCTCGATCCCGCTGCCGGCGGCAGCCCCCGGCCTGCCGATCCTCTATCTCGAAATGAAGCCGACCAAGGCCGTCGCGGCGCAGCCGCGCGTCGACGCCACCAACGTCAACCTGATGCTCGGCATCGAGGCGCAGACCATCGTCACCACCTCGCAGACGAAGCCTGACTGTCCGTTCCCCGCGGCGTTGCAGATCGTGCCGCCGATCGACAAGGGCAAGATCGGCGTCGGCGTGCCGATCGACATGCCGTTCACCGAAGTGAACAAGATCATCACCGCGCAACTGAAGGGCCGCACGTTCCCGGAGGACGACAACGGACCGGTGGCGGTGACCGTGAAGTCGGCCAAGGTCGAGCCGTCCGGCGAGCGGCTGTTGATCTCGCTGCTGGTCAACGCCAAGGAGAAGAAGAGCTGGCTCGGCCTCGGCGCCGACGCGACCGTGCATGTGTGGGGACGGCCGGTGCTCGATCCGGCGCAGCAGACCCTGAAGCTCGCCGACATCGAGCTTGCGGTGGAATCCGAAGCCGCGTTCGGCCTGCTCGGCGCCGCCGCGCGCCAGGCGATGCCCTTCATGCAGAAGGCGCTGGCCGAGCGCGCGACCATCGACCTGAAGCCGTTTGCCACGGAAGCGCGCGAAAAGATCGCCGCGGCGATGTCGGACTTTCGCAAGAACGACCAGGGCGTGAAGGTGGATGCGTCCGTCACCGCCGTCCGCCTCGCCGAGATCGCCTACGACAACAAGACGCTGCGCATCGTCGCGGAAGCCGACGGCTCGATCAACGTCGCCGTGACGCAGCTGCCGAATTTTTGAGACGAGTCGGCCACAATTTCTGCCTCATCCTGAGGAGCGCTATCCAGTCGAAGCACCGTCGCGGGGCGTCATGATGCGCACATTCAGGGAGCGGCTTGAGATTGCTTCGTCATGGGCGAGGTCGAGCACGCCGTTCTTCGAGACGCCCAGCGTCGCTATTCGAGCTACGCCAGTGCTCCTCAGGATAGGCGGATCGACAGCCTGCAGCGCGACTCACGTCGTCGTTGCTGCACTGCCAATGCAACCCAAGTCCCATTCTGACACACCGCCTTACAATTTGATCGCATCGCGCCACGCACCGCGGCGCGTCTGCGGTCAAACGATGATGCACGCGCCACAATCGTCTGCGAGATACCGCAGCATTGCGGCGACGATGATGATTTTTTGCATTCTGACGGAACGATTGCACTTGCGCAGCGTTCGCGGCCCGTTGTGCATACAGCACAATCTGGTTGCGGGGCTGGCAACCGGCAAAAACACAAACGGCCGGGGACTTAATGAAACACGTCTGCTCCCAGCCATCGCGGCATCGACCCTTCTTGCCTCTGCTTTCTCCGTCATCTCGCCCAATTCACTCCCGCCGAAGCCGTCGAACAGTCAGCAAGCGACGCAGGCTGCGCAAGCGACCGAAACGCGCAAGGCTCGCAAGGTCGTCGTTCGCGGAAGTATCGTCACGCCGGAAGCCGTTACGATCGGGATTGCGCCGGCGACGATCGCAGCGTCCCGCCATCGCAGGCGGACGGCCTTACGATTCGCTGATCGCAACTCATGCGGCGTCGAACGGCATTCCGGCCGAGCTCGTGCATCGCGTGATCGTGCGCGAGAGCCGCTATCGCGCCAACGCGATGGGCCGCGGCGGCGCCAGCGGGCTGATGCAGATCAAGCTCGCGACCGCGCGCGCGATGGGTTATTCCGGCAGCGCCGCGGGCCTGCTCGATCCCGAGACCAACCTCACCTACGGCGTAAAATATCTCGCGGGCGCCTATCGCACCGCGGGCGGCAACCACGGCCGCGCAGTCGAGCTACTATGCGAGCGGCTACTACTACGCAGCGAAGCGGCAACGCGCGACGACGAATGCATATGCGGCAGCTTCGCCGGCAGTGGTCCCCTCAATGATGATGAGCGACGCAAACGCTGCACCCATCGTGATCCAGCGTGAGGTGCGGCGCAAAAAGCACGGCGCTAGCGACTGACACTGTTAGTGGGGGGCGAAGCGATCCAGCGCTGAAGCCGCGGCAGAATACGGCGCTGGATTGCTTCGCTTTATCTTGCCCGCCATGGTTCGAGCTGGCGCGGACGTCCAGTGACCTCCATCACGCTCGGCAGGCCCCGGAGGCTCCACCCGTTGACGTCCCGCTCTTTAGGCCTATTATAAGCATTGTTCCGAGGGGGGCTCCGGCAGGAGCTGAGATTCCACATCGGCACGCCGCACTCTTCTTAAGTTGTGCTGCCACCGTGGTGACCCTTCGAACCTGATCCGGGTTATGCCGGCGAAGGGACGGGAATGTTGCACGGTACATCAAGGCGCCAGTCGGCGCAGATCAGCATCATCGGCGCAGGCGTTGCGGGCACGTGGCAGGCCTTGCTGCTGTCGCGCGCGGGCTTTGACGTCACCCTGTTCGAGCGTGACGACGCTTCTCTGCAAAATTCCACCGGCTACCGGGCGGGCGGCATGCTGGCGCCCTTCTGCGAAGCCGAGGCCACCGAGCCGGTCGTCACGCGGCTCGGGCTGCGTTCGCTCGATCTCTGGGACAATGAACTGCCGCCGCGGTCCGCGCAGCGGCACGCTCGTCGTCGCGCATCGCCGTGACCGCAATGACTTCGACCGCTTCGCGCAGCGCACCACCGGCCATGATCTGATCGACGCCGATCGCCTTGCCGCGCTGGAGCCGCAGCTCGAAGGCCAGTTCGACCGCGCGCTGTTCTATGCGCAGGAGCATCACGTCGAGCCGCGCAAGGTGCTGCCAAACCTGCACGCAAGGCTGCGCGACCAGGGCGTAGCGATCCACTACGGCGCTGAGCGACGCGACGGGCGACGGCATCACGATCGACTGCCGCGGCATCGCCGCACGTGACGACCTGCCCGATCTGCGCGGCGTGAAGGGCGAGATGATCGTCGTCGAGACGCGCGACGTCGCGCTGCATCGCCCGGTTCGCCTGCTGCATCCGCGCTGGCCGCTCTACATCGTGCCGCGCGAGGACAACCGCTTCATGATCGGCGCCACCACGATCGAAGCCGAGGACAACGGCGTCAGCGTGCGCTCGGCGCTGGAGCTGTTGAGCGCGGCGTATGCGGTGCATCCGGCCTTCGCCGAAGCGCGGATCGTCGAGATCGGCGCAGGCCTGCGCCCCGCCTTCCCCGACAATCTGCCGCGCATCCGCATCGAAGGTGAGCGCATCAGCGTCAACGGACTCTACCGGCACGGATTCCTGCTGGCGCCCGCGCTTGCCGAGCTGACCACGGCCTACCTGCAGCGCGGGGCGATCGACAACGAGGTGATGCAATGCGCGTGACGGTCAACGGCGAGCAAAAGGACGTCGCGGCAACGCGCGTCGACGCGCTGCTCGGCGAGCTCGAATTCGAGGGCACGCACTTCGCCATCGCCGTGAACTACGACGTGGTGCCGCGGGCGCGCTGGGCGGAGACGGCCATCACCGAGGGCGACATGGTGGAAATCCTCACGCCGCGGCAGGGAGGCTGACGAGATGGTTTCGTTCTATGGCGAGCAGTTCTCCTCCCGCCTTCTGATCGGCACGGCGCTCTATCCCTCGCCCGCGATCATGCAGCAGGCGATCCGCGCCTCCGGCGCCGACCTCGTCACGGTGTCGGTGCGGCGCGAGACCGCCGGCGGCAAGACCGGCGACGCGTTCTGGTCGCTGATCCGCGAGCTTGGCGTGAAGGTGCTGCCGAACACGGCCGGCTGCCACAGCGTGCGCGAGGCGGTGACCACGGCAAAGCTGGCGCGCGAGCTGTTCGGCACACAGCGCATCAAGCTCGAGGTGATCGCGGACTCCGAGACGCTGCAGCCCGACGTGATCGGCCTGGTGGAGGCCGCTTCGATCCTGATCAAGGACGGCTTCGAGGTTTACCCCTACTGCACCGAAGACCTCGGCGTGGCGCAGCGGCTGGTCGATGCCGGCTGCCGCGTCATCATGCCGTGGGCCGCTCCGATCGGCAGCGCGCGCGGCATCACCAATCGCGACGCGCTGAAACTGCTGCGGCAGCGCCTGCCCGACATCACGCTGGTGGTGGACGCAGGGATCGGCGCGCCGAGCCACGCGGCGGAAGCGCTCGAGCTCGGCTACGACGCGGTGCTGCTCAACACCGCGGTGGCCAAGGCCGAAAATCCGGTCGCGATGGCGAATGCGTTCCGCCTCGCCGTCGACGCCGGCCGCGCCGCGTTCGAGGCCGGCCTGATGACCCCGCGCGACTTCGCCTCCCCCTCAACCCCCGTCGTTGGGACACCGTTCTGGCATGCAGCATCCTGACCGCTTCTATCCTGTCGTCGACAGCATCGCCTGGCTGAAGCGCCTGACCGCGCTCGGCGTCGGCACCGTGCAGCTGCGCGTGAAGGATCTCGACCACGACGACGCCGTGGAGGTGATGCGCGAGGCGCTGGCCGTGACGCACGGCACCGGCACGCAGCTCGTCGTCAACGACTACTGGCAGGCGGCTATCGAGGTGGGCGCAAAGCACGTGCATCTCGGCCAGGAGGATCTCGCGGACGCCGACGTGAAGGCGATTTTTCGCGCCAACATCACGCTCGGCCTTTCCACCCACGACGAGCACGAGCTCGAGACCGCGCTGAAACACACGCCGGACTACATCGCGCTCGGGCCGATCTTCCCGACCACGCTGAAAGTGATGCGGTTCGGCCCGCAAGGCATTCCGCGCATCGCCGAGTGGAAGAAGAAGATCGGCGCCACGCCGCTGGTGGCGATCGGCGGCATCAAATTCGAGCAGGCGCGGGAGATCTTCGAGGCCGGCGCGGATTCCATCGCGGTGGTCAGCGACGTGACCCAGGCCAAGGACCCGGACGCACGGGTGAACCAGTGGCTGCATGCGTTCCACCATGCGGAGTGAGGATTGAGGATGATGCGCGCCCAAATCGCAGCGTCATCGCGAGCCAAGCGAACGATCCAGCTGCGCAGCGCGGACCGTTAGCGCCGAGCCGGACCCATACGCCGTGCCGCTGTAAGTCAACGAGCGCCGTCGCCTTAACTGGCTTCGTCGCCATAGGCGAGCGAAGCGACGCCGCTTCGCTTCGCGGGGACGACCCGGAAGCTGTCGCAGCCACACGTCACATTTCGCCGCACGAGACAACAACGAAAAACCAGGAGAACGCCATGAACATTCACTCCAAGCCGAGCCGCCCGGAGATCACCACCGGTCCCCTGCCCGCCTCGCGAAAAATCTTCGTCACGCCGGAGGCTGCGCCGGACCTGCGCGTGCCGTTGCGCGAGATCATGCTGAGCGAAGGCGCCGGCGAGCCGAATGTCACGGTCTATGACACCTCGGGCCCCTACACCGACAACAACGTCGCGATCGACGTGAACAAGGGCCTTCCCCGCACGCGCCAGCAGTGGGTGCGCGAGCGCGGCGGCGTCGAGGAGTATGACGGCCGCATCATCAAGCCGGAGGACAACGGCAATGTCGGCGCTTCGCATGCGGCGGCCGCGTTCCAGGCCTATCACAAGCCGCTGCGCGGGGTCGGCGACGCGCCGATCACCCAGCTCGAGTTCGCGCGCGCGGGCATCATCACCAAGGAGATGATCTACGTCGCCGAGCGCGAGAATCTCGGCCGCAAGACGATGCTGGAGCGCGCGGAGGCCGCGCTCGCCGACGGCGAAAGCTTCGGCGCCAGCGTTCCCGCCTTCATCACGCCGGAGTTCGTGCGCGACGAGATCGCCCGCGGCCGCGCGATCATTCCTTCCAACATCAACCATGCCGAACTGGAGCCGATGATCATCGGCCGCAACTTCCTGGTGAAGATCAACGCCAACATCGGCAACTCGGCGGTGACCTCGTCGGTGGAGGAGGAAGTCGACAAGATGGTGTGGGCGATCCGCTGGGGCGCCGACACGGTGATGGACCTCTCCACGGGCCGCAACATCCACACCACCCGCGAATGGATCCTGCGCAACGCGCCGGTGCCGATCGGCACCGTGCCGATCTACCAGGCGCTGGAGAAGTGCGACGGCGACCCGGTGAAGCTGACCTGGGAGCTCTACAAGGACACGCTGATCGAGCAGTGCGAACAGGGCGTCGACTACTTCACCATCCACGCCGGCGTGCGCCTGCCCTACATCCACCTCACCGCCAACCGCGTCACCGGCATCGTCTCGCGCGGCGGCTCGATCATGGCCAAGTGGTGCCTCGCGCATCACAAGGAGAGCTTCCTCTACACCCACTTCGAGGAAATCTGCGACCTGATGCGCAAGTATGACGTGTCGTTCTCGCTCGGCGACGGCCTGCGGCCGGGCTCGATCGCCGACGCCAACGACCGCGCGCAGTTCGCCGAGCTCGAGACGCTCGGCGAGCTGACGCAGATCGCCTGGAAGAAGGGCTGCCAGGTGATGATCGAAGGCCCCGGCCACGTGCCGATGCACAAGATCAAGATCAACATGGACAAGCAGCTGAAGGAGTGCGGCGAAGCGCCGTTCTACACCCTTGGGCCGCTCACGACCGACATCGCGCCGGGCTACGACCACATCACGAGCGGCATTGGTGCGGCGATGATCGGCTGGTTCGGCTGCGCGATGCTCTGCTACGTGACGCCGAAGGAGCACCTCGGCCTGCCGAACCGCGACGACGTGAAGGTCGGCGTGATCACCTACAAGATCGCCGCCCACGCGGCCGATCTCGCCAAGGGCCATCCGGCGGCGCAGCTGCGCGACGACGCCTTGTCACGCGCCCGCTTCGACTTCCGCTGGCAGGACCAGTTCAACCTCGGCCTCGATCCCGAGACCGCGGTCGCCTTCCACGACGAGACGCTGCCGAAGGAAGCGCACAAGGTCGCCCACTTCTGCTCGATGTGCGGCCCGAAATTCTGCTCGATGAAGATCACGCAGGACGTGCGCGACTACGCCGCCACGCTGAACGACCCGGAAAAGCGCGCAGTCGCCGGCATCACCATCAAGGGCACCATCGAAGACGGCATGGCGCAGATGAGCGCCAAGTTCAAGGAGATGGGAAGCAGCGTGTATCTGGATGCGGACAAGGTGAAGGAGAGCAATCGGGTGTTGTGAGGCGCAATCGTTAGGACTCGAACGTCATTGCGAGCGAAGCGAAGCAATCCAGTCTGGAGTTAGCGTCAAATGCCGCGCTGGATGCTTCGTCGCTTCGCTCCTCGTCGTGAGGGACGTACGCGCGTTTTAATCGATCCCGTAGCCCGGATGAGCGAAGCGACATCCGGGTTTTCTTTAGCACCTGCCCCGCATATCGCTGCGCTCATGCGGGCTACGATAATCTGACCGCGAGCCCCTCATGACCACCTCCCTCACCGGCGTCTGGGACGGCACGTTCATCCAGCCGGGCGTTGGCGCGATCACGTTTCTCGCGACGCTGATCGAGACCGGCGGCGCGCTGGCGGGGAGTGTGACCGAGCCGTGCATGAGTCCGGGCTGTCCGATAGCCACGCACAACGCCTCGATCGCCGGCTCCCGATCCGGCAGCGCGGTCTCGTTCGTCAAGCGCTACGAGCCGCCGGGCTACGGCTACACCCACGTCTTCTATGAAGGCGCCGTCAACGCGGAGGCGACCGAGATCGACGGGCGCTGGAAGCTGCCGGACAATTCGGCCACGGGGACGTTCCTGATGATCCGCTCGGGCAAGCCGGCGGAGGCCGTGACGCGCGAAGAGCGCGCAAGGGAGCCAGCGCGATAGCACGGGTGGAACATTGCGCTTCACGCACCATTGGAACGGCGCGCTCACATTCCTTTGAAACTAATGGGCATCATTTCGGCTTGTCCGGTTCCACCCGAAAATGAACCGCCGGTCCGGATCGTGAGTTAGACGCGTGGCCTCCTTGGACCTGCCGCGGAGGCGACACCGACAGTCAAAGGAGACATCAACATGTGCAAGCTCGCAATCTTCATCACACGGTCAGCGTGCGCTCGGCGCTGGAGCTCTTGAGCGCGGCGTATGCGGTGCATCCGGCCTTCGCCGAAGCGCGGATCGTCGAGATCGGCTCAGGCCTGCGCCCCGCCTTCCCCGACAACCTGCCGCGCATCCGCATCGAAAGTGAGCGCATCAGCGTCAACGGACTCTATCGACACGGATTTCTGCTGGCGCCGGCGCTTGCCGAACTGACCACGGCCTATCTGCAGCGCGGGGCGATCGACAACGAGGTGATGCAATGCGCGTGACGGTCAACGGCGAGCAAAAGGACGTCGCGGCGACGCGCGTCGACGCGCTGCTCGGCGAGCTCGAATTCGAGGGCACGCACTTCGCCATCGCCGTGAACTACGACGTGGTGCCGCGGGCGCGCTGGGCGGAGACCGCCCTCGCCGAGGGCGACATGGTGGAAATCCTCACGCCGCGGCAGGGAGGTTGACGAGATGGTTTCGTTCTACGGCGAGCAGGTCTCCTCCCGCCTTCTGATCGGCACGGCGCTCTATCCCTCGCCCGCGATCATGCAGCAGGCGATCCGCGCCTCCGGCGCCGAGCTTGTGACGGTTTCCGTGCGGCGCGAGACGCGCCGGCGGCAAGACCGGCGATGCGTTCTGGTCGCTGATCCGCGAGCTTGGCGTGAAAGTGCTGCCGAACACCGCCGGCTGCCACAGCGTGCGCGAGGCCGTGACCACCGCAAAGCTCGCGCGCGAACTGTTCGGCACCCAGCGCATCAAGCTCGAGGTGATCGCGGACAGCGAGACGCTGCAGCCCGACGTGATCGGGCTTGTGGAGGCGGCTGCAGATCCTGATCAAGGACGGCTTCGAGGTTTACCCCTACTGCACCGAAGACCTCGGCGTGGCGCAGCGTCTGGTCGATGCCGGCTGCCGCGTCATCATGCCGTGGGCAGCTCCGATCGGCAGCGCGCGCGGCATCACCAATCGCGACGCGCTGAAACTGCTGCGGCAGCGCCTGCCGGACATCACGCTGGTGGTGGACGCAGGGATCGGCGCGCCGAGCCACGCGGCGGAAGCGCTCGAGCTCGGCTACGACGCGGTGCTGCTCAACACCGCGGTGGCCAAGGCCGAAAATCCCGTCGCCATGGCGAATGCGTTCCGTCTCGCCGTCGACGCCGGCCGCGCCGCGTTCGAGGCCGGTTGATGACACCGCGCGACTTCGCCTCCCCCTCAACCCCCGTCGTTGGGACACCGTTCTGGCATGCAGCATCCTGACCGCTTCTATCCTGTCGTCGACAGCATCGCCTGGCTGAAGCGCCTGACCGCGCTCGGCGTCGGCACCGTGCAGCTGCGCGTGAAGGATCTCGACCACGATGACGCCGTGGAGGTGATGCGCGAGGCGCTGGCCGTGACGCACGGCACCGGCACGCAGCTCGTCGTCAACGACTACTGGCAGGCGGCCATCGAGGTGGGCGCAAAGCACGTGCATCTCGGCCAGGAAGATCTCGCGGATGCCGACGTGAAGGCGATTTTTCGCGCCAACATCACGCTCGGCCTCTCGACCCACGACGAGCACGAACTCGAGACCGCGCTGAAACACACGCCGGACTACATCGCGCTCGGGCCGATCTTCCCGACCACGCTAAAAGTGATGCGGTTCGGCCCGCAGGGCATTCCGCGCATCGCCGATGGAAGAAGAAGATCGGCACTACGCCGCTGGTGGCGATCGGCGGCATCAAGTTCGAGCAGGCGCGGGAGATCTTTGAGGCCGGCGCGGATTCCATCGCGGTGGTCAGCGACGTGACGCAGGCCAAGGACCCCGACGCACGGGTGAACCAGTGGCTGCATGCGTTCCATCATGCGGAGTGAGGATTGAGGATGATGCGCGCCCAAATCGCAGACGTCGTCCCGGCCAAGCGAACGGTCCGCGCGCAGCGCGGTCGTTGGCGCCGAGCCGGGACCCATACGCCGTGCCGCTGTAAGTCAACGAGCGCCGTGGCCTTAATTGGCTTCGTGCGCCATAGGCGGCGATCGCGCCGTTCTTTCGCGGGGACGACACCGGAGCTGTAGCAACCACACGTCACATTTCGCCGCGCGATAACGAGACAAAAAGAAAACCAGGAGAACGCCATGAACATTCACTCCAAGCCGAGCCAAGCCCGGAGA
Source organism: uncultured Alphaproteobacteria bacterium (assembly GCA_963757845.1). Lineage (GTDB taxonomy): Bacteria > Pseudomonadota > Alphaproteobacteria > Rhizobiales > Xanthobacteraceae > P52-10. The sequence continues at coordinate 135,555 of CAVWTB010000055.1, read as the reverse complement.
TCACCACCGGTCCCCTGCCCGCCTCGCGAAAAATCTTCGTCACGCCGGAGGCTGCGCCGGACCTGCGCGTGCCGTTGCGCGAGATCATGCTGAGCGAGGGCGCCGGCGAGCCGAATGTCACGGTGTACGACACCTCGGGCCCCTACACCGACAACAACGTCGCGATCGACGTGAACAAGGGCCTTCCCCGCACGCGGCAGCAGTGGGTGCGCGAGCGCGGCGGCGTCGAGGAATATGACGGCCGCGTCATCAAGCCGGAGGACAACGGCAATGTCGGCGCTTCGCATGCGGCGGCCGCGTTCCAGGCCTATCACAAGCCGCTGCGCGGGGTCGGCAACGCGCCGATCACGCAGCTCGAGTTCGCGCGCGCGGGCATCATCACCAAGGAGATGATCTACGTCGCCGAGCGCGAGAATCTCGGCCGCAAGCGATGCTCGAGCGCGCCGAGGCCGCGCTCGCCGACGGCGAAAGCTTTGGCGCCAGCGTGCCCGCCTTCATCACGCCGGAATTCGTGCGCGACGAGATTGCCCGCGGCCGCGCGATCATCCCTTCCAACATCAACCATGCCGAACTGGAGCCGATGATCATCGGCCGCAACTTCCTGGTGAAGATCAACGCCAACATCGGCAACTCGGCGGTGACCTCGTCGGTGGAGGAGGAAGTCGACAAGATGGTGTGGGCGATCCGCTGGGGCGCCGACACGGTGATGGACCTCTCCACGGGCCGCAACATCCACACCACCCGCGAATGGATCCTGCGCAACGCGCCGGTGCCGATCGGCACCGTGCCGATCTACCAGGCGCTGGAGAAGTGCGACGGCGACCCGGTGAAGCTGACCTGGGAGCTCTACAAGGACACGCTGATCGAGCAGTGCGAACAGGGCGTCGACTATTTTACCATCCACGCCGGCGTCCGCCTGCCCTACATCCACCTCACCGCCAACCGCGTCACCGGCATCGTCTCGCGCGGCGGCTCGATCATGGCGAAGTGGTGCCTCGCGCATCACAAGGAGAGCTTCCTCTACACCAACTTCGAGGAAATCTGCGAGCTGATGCGCAAGTATGACGTGTCGTTCTCGCTCGGCGACGGCCTGCGGCCGGGCTCGATCGCCGACGCCAACGACCGCGCGCAGTTCGCCGAGCTCGAGACGCTCGGCGAGCTGACGCAGATCGCCTGGAAGAAGGGCTGCCAGGTGATGATCGAAGGCCCCGGCCACGTGCCGATGCACAAGATCAAGATCAACATGGACAAGCAGCTGAAGGAGTGCGGCGAAGCTCCGTTCTACACGCTTGGGCCGCTCACGACCGACATCGCGCCGGGCTACGACCACATCACGAGCGGCATTGGTGCGGCGATGATCGGCTGGTTCGGCTGCGCGATGCTCTGCTACGTGACGCCGAAGGAGCATCTTGGGCTGCCGAACCGCGACGACGTGAAGGTCGGCGTGATCACCTACAAGATCGCCGCCCACGCGGCCGACCTTGCGAAGGGCCATCCGGCCGCGCAGCTGCGCGACGACGCCTTGTCCCGCGCCCGCTTCGACTTCCGCTGGCAGGACCAGTTCAACCTCGGCCTCGACCCCGAGACCGCGGTCGCCTTCCACGACGAGACGCTGCCGAAGGAAGCGCACAAAGTCGCCCACTTCTGCTCGATGTGCGGCCCGAAATTCTGCTCGATGAAGATCACCCAGGACGTGCGCGACTACGCCGCCACGCTGAACGACCCGGAAAAGCGCGCGGTCGCCGGCATCACCATCAAGGGCACCATCGAAGACGGCATGGCGCAGATGAGCGCCAAGTTCAAGGAGATGGGAAGCAGCGTGTATCTCGATGCGGAGAAGGTGAAGGAGAGCAATCGGGTGTTGTGAGGCGCAATCGTTGCGATCTCGAACGTCATTGCGAGCGAAGCGAAGCAATCCAGTCTGAGTTAGCGGCAAATGCCGCGCTGGATTGCTTCGTCGCTTCGCTCCTCGTCGCGAAGGGACGTACGCACGTTTTGAATCGATCCCGTAGCCCGGATGAGCGAAGCGACATCCGGGTTTTCTTTGCCACCTGCCCCGCATATCGCTGCGCTCATGCGGGCTACGAAATCTAACCGCGAGCCCTTCATGACCACCTCCCTCACCGGCGTCTGGGACGGCACGTTCATCCAGCCGGGCGTTGGCGCGGTCACGTTTCTGGCGACGCTGATCGAGACCGGCGGCGCGCTGGCGGGGAGCGTGACGGAGCCGTGCATGAGTCCGGGCTGTCCGATAGCCACGCACAACGCCTCGATCGCCGGCTCCCGATCCGGCAGCGCGGTCTCGTTCGTCAAGCGCTACGAGCCGCCGGGCTACGGCTACACCCACGTCTTCTATGAAGGCGCCGTCAATGCGGAGGCGACCGAGATCGACGGGCGCTGGAAGCTGCCGGACAATTCGGCCACGGGAACGTTCCTGATGATCCGCTCGGGCAAGCCGGCGGAGGCCGTGGCGCGCGAAAAGCGCGCAAAGGAGCCAGCGCGATAGCACTGGGCGGAACAATGCGCTTCACGCACCATTGGAACGGCGCGCTCACATTCCTTTGAAACTGATGGGCATCATTTCGGCTTGTCCGGTTCCACCCGAAACTGAACCGCCGCTCCGGATCGTGAGTTAGACGCGTGGCCTCCTTGGATCCTGCCGCGGAGGCGATTACCGACAGTCAGAGGAGACATCAACATGCGCAAGCTTGCGATCTTAGCCGCCATGCGCCGCAGCGCTAATTGCGACAGCCCGGCCCAGGCAGATTACTCGCTGATCCGCTGGCAGGACAGCGGCTACTGCCAGATCTGGGACAACAACATCCCGACCAAACCATTCGAGACGAACTACACGACGGTCGGCATCTGGCTGCCGACGTTGCCCGATGCGCTCAAAGTCAAGGACGACCTGGTGCGCAACGGCGTCTGCAGCTTCTGACGCATACCACCGTCTTTCCATCGCATGCTGACAGGATTCGTCATGGCCGGGCTTGCTTGCCCGCCGTAGCTCGAAGAGCGAAGGCGGGTCCCGGCCATTCGCGTTCGCCCGTGATCGTCACCAGGTCCGGCGTCAGCATCCGTAGCCCGGATGAGCGAAGCGACATCCGGCTTCTTCGGCTCGCCTCACTACAGCGGTCCGACAGTTGGACGCGATCGTGCGGAGTGTCAGCATCCCGGATATCGCTTCGCTCATCCGGGCTACGGGCACGCTTCGCATCGTCGCGGAAGGACATCTAGTTCGGAAGCAGTGCGGCCTGCCCATCGCAGCGTCCCGTCCGACAGTCCCTTGCCCGCCATCGGAGATGCGTTCAGTCGCGCCAGCCGGTTCGAGATCTCGAAGCTCATGTCCTTGACCTGAGCGAGATGCTCCCGCACCGCCTCTTCCGGCCGGAGCGCGGATGAGATGAAGGTGAGGCCAACGGTCGCGACCACGCGCTTGTTTTCGAACACCGGCACGGCGATCGTGTTCGAGACCGGCCGGACTTTTGGGTCGCGCGTCGCATAACCGCGCGCCCGGGTCTCGGACAGGACGCGGCGGACCGCGGGGAGATTTCGCGCCAGCGCGTCCTCCGGCTCCGACGACGCGCTCAGGGCCTTCAGGATGAAGTCCCGCTCGTCATTGTCGCAAAAGGCGAGGAACGCGCGGCCGAGCGCGCGGGTGACGAGGCTGAGGCGCATGTTGATCGAGGAGTGCAGCAGCGCCAGCGGCGAGTGCGGAACGGTGCTGTAGCGAATGATCACCGCATTGCCGTCAGGGACGGCGACGGCCGTCGGCCATTTGACGCGGCTCGTCATCGCATCGAGCAGCGGCGCCGCCGCTTCGACGATCTTCGGCACGCTGTGATAGCCGACCGACAGCGACTGCACCTGCGACGTCAGATAATACGCGCCGTGCTTCGGCGCGTGGCACGCCAGCCCCTTTGCCACGAAGGTGCGCAACAGCCGCACGATGGTCGGCTTCGGGATGCCGGTCTGTCCGTGCAGATCGTCGATGCTGGAAACGGGCTGCCGGTTCAATGCCTGCAGGAGATCGATTGCTCGACTGACTGCGCGAATTGGAGATGATGCCATGGGCCCCGCCGGCAGCGCTGCTTCGTATTTGACCTTCACCTCAGTGGTCAGAGCAGACTAGCGTGGCACAGGCCACGTGACCAGCGGCATCGCAGGGCGCCGGTGACGCAGAGCGCGGCCGGACGACGATCACGACGCGCTGCCGGGAGCCTGATACTCCGACGCGTTGGCGATCCAGTTCTTCGCAATGAAATCCTTGCGCGGCGGCGAGAAGATATCGATCAGCAGGTGGCGTCCGCCGTTGACCCCTTCCGAGGTGTGGATGATCTCCGGCGGAATGATCAGCACGGACGGCGACGATGCGGCCACGTGCAGGTCGTCCTGCCAGAGGTTTGCATTGCTTCCCCACTCCACGCGGAGGTGATGGCGGAACTCGCCTGCCAGCGCGAGCGAGCCCTGCTCGAAATCCTTGTGCGAATGCGGGCTGAGCGCCTTGCGGTCGCGTGGGCCGTCATACTCGACCCAGTTGATGCTCATCGTCGCGCTCTGCAGCATCTTCAGCCGCGGATTGTCCTTCGGCGCCTGCACGGCGTCGATGTCGAAGACGCGGATGGCGCCGTGATCCGCCCGCCGCAGGTAGGGAGGACCGAACGGTGCGACGCGCGGATCGGCCTTCGCATAGGTCGCGCGGTTGGCGACCGCCGCACCATCGGTCTCGCCGGAATTCGACTTCAAGACGCAACAGGTGCCCGCGCCGGCAAGCTGGATCCAGAATTCGCCGGCAGGGACGATCGCGACCGAACGCGCCTTGAGGCCGACCGAACGCGCACCGCCCTCGATGGTCGCCCCAACATCCGGCAGCAGCACCATCATCTCGTAGGCGCTCTCGATCGGAAACGCCGCCGACCCGGCGTCGCCCTTGATCCACTCGACATAGAAGTTCTGTCCGCGCGCGACGCGATGCTGCGTGCCCTTGCCTTCCGCGGCGTAGCTGGTCTGGAAATCGATCATCTCGCCGTTGCGCATCACGATATGGCTTCCTTCTTCTCACCCGCACGTTTGAATGGCTGCTGCATCTCGACCACCGGCCCGGGCGCGGCATACTGCATGCCGCCGAGGCGGGTCAGCGGCTGCGCCTTCACCGTGTCGAAACGGCCGGCGGCGTCGAGAAACTGCTCCTGGATGTGGAGGCCGACGACACGGCCGAACACGACGTTGCTGAAGGTGTCGCCTTTCGCCTCCGGCGCGATCTCGACGATGCGAAGCACGCGGCATTCGAGGTTCGCGGGCGACGCCGCCACGCGCGGCGGACGGACTTTTGCGCTGGCGGCCTTCTGCAGCTTCGCGAGCTCGAACTCGTCCACGCCGTGCGGCGCGGCCGTCGAGGTGAGATTCATCGCCTCGCGCAAGTCGTAGCTGACGAGATTGTAGACGAACTCGCCGGTGGCGCGGACATTGGCAAGCGTGTCCTTCTCGCGCCGGTCCTCGGGCGAGTTGCAGGAGAAGATGATGACCGGCGGCGACGTCGAGACGATGTTGAAATGCGAGAACGGCGCCAGGTTGACCTCGCCCGTGGCGCTGATCGACGAGATCCAGCCGATCGGCCGCGGCGCGACGATGGCGTTGAAGATCGACCGCTTGAGGTCTTTCGAGGTTTCAGGATCGATGAACATTTACGCTTTCAGGAGCAGCAGGTGAGGCGCGTGTCAGCCGGTGGTCGGCGTGTCGTCGCGGAACAGCGGCGTGATCGTGCGCGAGCGATATTTCCAGCCGTCCTTCTCCCGCACGAGTTCGTCGACGACGTCGGCGACCATGATGGCCGGCTTTGAAGGGAGGATCGGCACGCCGTCCGCCGCATGCAGGCTCAGCACCCAGACCGCGGTTGCGCTGTTGGCATCGTGGACCGTGACGTGAAGGTTGCTGATCAGGTGGCGCGCCACGCGCTCGCCGCGATCGTGCCGCCCGGTATAGAATTCCTTGATCGCGTCGCGGCCGGTGCGTTTGCGCTGGCTGGTCGCGTAGGAGCCGTCGTCGGTGTAGTCGTTGTGGGCGTTGCGCCCCCAATTCCGATCGACGTCGTGCCAGTGGCGCGCGAGCAGATCGGTAATGTCCTGGATGATGAGATATCGTTCGTGCGCCTGCATGCGTCCCCACCCCGGCTGCTTTTTCTTCTGCGAACCCCCGTTCGGCCCACGTCTTTAGGCCGAAACGACGGTCCCGGCGACGGGCCGCGGGCACCCGTTTTTCGACATTTCGCGGTGTGAAATTTGCCGGACCGGGGCAGCGTCGCTGCGCCCCAACCCTTTGAACCTGCTCACGCCCTGTTGAGACCCAATCTGTGCCGGACGTCACGTCCGCGCCCCCTCCGCTCCCCACGGAGGACGAACGCAATGTCATTTTCAGGAGAGCATCACCCCATGCGCAAGCTTCCGATCCTCGCAGCAGCCGCAACCGTCGCCATCAGCCGATCGCCGTCTCGAGCTCCGCTCAGGCCGCCTACTCGCTGATCCGCTGGGACGACACCGGCTTCTGCCAGATCTGGGACCACAACATTCCGACCCAGCCATTCCCGTCGACTACAAGACCGTGAGCGCGCAGATGCCGACACTGCTGGACGCGCTCAACGCCAAGGCGGCATGCTTGCCAAGGGCACCTGCGCATTCTGAGTTTTTAGCACCAATCGCGTTCTTGTTCCGTCAGCCCGGATGCAAAAGTCGCATCCGGGCTTTTTCTCTGCGTTGCGTTGACCACGCCTGAAACGGTCCATCTCATCGTGGCTGCACCGAGGCCGAGCATTTTTCCGACTGGTCGCTGCTGCTGCACGGCCCTGCGGGCAAGGCGACGTTCTATGGTAGGCTGGAAACGACTTGACGGAATTCTCGATGACGATGGACGGCCATGCGACGCGCCGCATTCGCCAGCACGCTCGCCCTTCTGTCGCTCGGCGCAGCTCCGCGGCCGCCGATGCTGCCGCTGCCGCAAAAGGTTTCGTTTCCGAGCGCCGACGGCACGACCGTGCTGACCGGCTACCTGTTCAGGCCTGAGACGAAAGCGGCGGCGCAGGCGCCGGCCGTGGTGATGATGCACGGCCGCGGCGGCGTCTACTCGTCGCTCGCGAACGGCGACTACAGCGCGAAGACCATCTCGCGCCGGCACCAGGAGTGGGGACACATCTGGGCCAGACAAGGTTACTTCGCGCTGATGGTGGATGGGTTCGGCCCGCGCGGTTACGCCAAAGGCTTTCCGCGCTACAGCTACGACCAGCGGCCGAAGGAACTGGACGAGGTCAACGTGCGGCCGCTCGACGCCTATGGCGCGCTGATCTTCCTGCGCAAGCAGAACGGCGTGGCGGGCGACAAGATCGTGCTGCAGGGCTGGTCGAACGGCGCCAGCGCGACGCTTGCGGCGATGGCGGCGCGCGAGGCGCCGGGACTGGGCCAGCTCACGCCGGCGAACGGATTTCGCGCAGGCGCTGGCGTTCTATCCGGCGTGCGGGCTGAAGGGGCAGTTCCCGGACGGTCTCGCGACCTACGCGCCGGTGCGGCTGTTTCACGGCAGCGAGGACGAAGAGGTGTCGCCGCGCCGCTGCCAGGACCTCGTCGAGCTGAGCCGCAAGCGCGGCGCCGACATCGACGATCACGCTCTATGCCGACGCCGTGCACGGTTTTGACGATCCCGGCCGCAAGCGGCAGAGCGAGCCTGCGAATGCCAGGGCGAAGGCGGACGCGACCGCGAAGGCGGTGGCGTTCGTTGCGCAGATGCTGAAGCAGTAAGCGACGGCGACCTACACACTCCTGCCATTGTTTGACAGCTAACTTCGCTAGGCTGAAGGCCCGTTGTCACCCTCAAGTCCGGGAGCAAGCCCATGACCACTGCAGATATCGCCAAGGAATTCACCGCCGCTTTGAAGGCCGGCAAGTTCGAGGAAGCCGAAAGCTTCTGGTCCGACGACGTCGTCAGCATCGAGGCGATGGACGGCCCGATGAAGGAGGCGCGCGGAAAAGCCGCCGTCCACGCCAAGGGCGAATGGTGGACCGCCAATCACGAGGTGCACAAGTTCGAAACGTCCGGGCCGTTCGTCAACGGCGACCAGTTCGCCCTGCGCTTCCTGATCGACGTCACGCCGAAGGAAAGCGGCAAGCGCATGCAGATGGACGAGGTCGGCCTCTACACCGTGCGCGGCGGCAAGATCGTCGAGGAGCGGTTCTTCTATTGAGGCGTGATGTTCCCGAAGGTGCGGCATGTCGCTGCGGCACGGAACGCTCCCTCGCCTGCCGCATTCTCGCGAGAGATTGTTGTGATCTCTCGCGAGGTACTCATGAAAGCCTTCATCATCGCGGCGGTTTCGGTTGCCGCGGTCGTTGCGTTCTCGCCGATTGCAACCGCCGGCAACACATCGTCGAACTCGAGTTCGAACACGTCCTCGGATTCGGGCTCGCACGGCTCGTCATACCGGCACAGCCATAGCTGGAGCATCGATTCCGATGACGGCCGCCGCCGGCGCGTGATCCGCGGTTCGACGTATATCGACCGCTACGTGCCGCGTCCGGATCGTTCATACCGTGCGCGCCGCTTTACCGCGACGACGACTGATCGACCAATCGCCTGATTGAGGCCTACCCGACCAGAAACTGCACGAAGCTCGCCCAGGGCGCGGTGGCCGAGATCGCCAGCCGCAGCGCCTGCGAGACGACGATGGCGATGCCGCCATAGATCCACACCGGATGCACGCGGCCGCGCGTTGCCAGATCGTAGACGACGCCCGCGAGGATGAAGGCGTCCGCGACGGCGAAGAACGCCAGCGGCCCGGCCTCGAACATTCCCGGCATCCGCGCGATCGCCGCATCGAGGATCGAGATCGTCGCAAGCAGCATCAGCCGCTTGTGCGCCTGCGCGTTGTTACGCTGCAGCACGCCGAGGCCCACGAAGATCGCGAACATCAACGCGCCCGCCATCGGCAGCACAAAGAACTGCTCCGGCGTCAGTCCCGGCGGCAGCGCGCCGCGCCGGATCGTGCCGATGCCGACCTGCGGTCCGGTGACGACGATCAGCAGTGCGAGCACAGCAAACAACCAGCCGAGCGTGCGATGCAGTTGCCTGTTGCCTGCCGCGATCAGCGAGGTCTGCACGACGTTGGCCAGCATCCAGACCGTCATGAGCACGCCGTGAAACATCACCAGTGACGTCAGCGGCGGGCCCGCATAGCTGGCGCTGCGCAGATAGAAGCTCGGCGCAAAGCCGGCAAACGCGGTCAGCGGCCATCGCCAGCATCATGCCGGTGAAGAACCAGCGGTCGCGGGCTGATGCTGGTGGCGGGTGCAGTGATTGTCGTCATGGGTCTCTCGTTCGAGGTTGAAGGAAGGGTAGCGGCCGACGGCTGCCGTGCAACAGCGCGCAGGATCGGCGCGCGCGAAAACCGCGGGCGGTAGCACATGATCCGCCGGCGGATCAGTTGGAGCGTCGGCGCGGAAAGACGTGGCTGGCGAAATACCAGCGGTACCAGGAGCCGTAGAGCCAGTACCAGACAACGCCGGCAAGCGCGCCGCAGACGGCAAGCATGCCGAGCTCAGCCGGACGCATCGGCGACAGGCTCCAGATCATCCAGACGGTCCAGAGCACGGCAAATGTCAGCGAGGCGAGCTTCAGTCGCAGGCGATGGGTCATGAATTCAATCCCAAATCCGTGATGCATGCGCGGGCAAGCGCGTGAGAGCTGGCCGACTTTCACGAGCCACGGCGCCGGGATCAGTGATCTACCTCACACGCGGCACGCCGGCGCCCGAACGAACGACGAGATCGCTGCGTCCAAGCACGCCGCGCGTACAACGATTTGCAATGGTGGCGCGTGGCGCTCGCTGTCTTTGAAAAAAGCGCTTCGCCCGCGATTTGTGCCGCCAAACGCTAAAGGATGGGCACGGCGTGCGCGCGTACGCGTGCTACGCTGAAAACAACTCAGTCATCAGATACCCCTGTGGCTCGAGCCAAAGCCGGAGCGGAAGGTGGTGACTTCGCTCCGGCTTGCTTTTTTGCTCACGTCATTGCGGGGCGCGAGCAAGGCGAGTGAGCCCGGAATCCGTACGCCGCCGCCTCAAGAGACGACGTGCTTCAGCCGCGGCCGAACTGATTTCAGCAAATCGACAATCAACACAGGGGCTATGGATTCCGGACTCACGCGCCTTGCGCGTGCCCCGGAATGACCCGCCGCCAAAAAAATCGCGGCCCGGACTGTGGGGTCCGGGCCGCGACCGACTCAAACTCAACGTGGTGCGACCTAAAACCTTACGCCGCGGCCTTCTTCGCCGCGGTCGGCACTTCGGCGATCGTCTTCAGGATCTGCGAGGCGATCTGGTATGGGTCGCCCTGCGAGTTCGGACGGCGGTCTTCGAGATAGCCCTTGTAGCCGTTGTTGACGAAGCTGTGCGGCACGCGGATCGAGGCGCCGCGGTCGGCGACGCCGTAGCTGAACGTGTCGATCGACGCGGTCTCATGCTTGCCGGTCAGCCGCATGTGGTTGTCGGGACCGTAGACGGCGATGTGGTCGGCGCGGTTCTTCTTGAACGCCTCCATCAGCGCCTCGAAGTACTCCTTGCCGCCGACTTCGCGCATGTACTTGGTCGAGAAGTTGGCGTGCATGCCCGAGCCGTTCCAGTCGGTGTCGCCGAGCGGCTTGCAGTGGAATTCGATGTCGATGCCGTACGCCTCGGTGAGGCGGAGCATCAGGTAGCGCGCCATCCACATCTCGTCGGCGGCCTTGCGGGAGCCCTTGCCGAAAATCTGGAATTCCCACTGGCCCTTCGCCACCTCGGCGTTGATGCCCTCGTGGTTGATGCCGGCCGCGAGGCAGAGGTCGAGATGCTCCTCGACCATCTTGCGCGCGACGTCGCCGACGTTCTTGTAGCCGACGCCGGTGTAGTACGGGCCCTGCGGCGCCGGATAGCCGCTCGTGGGGAAGCCGAGCGGACGGCCGTCCTTGTAGAAGAAGTATTCCTGCTCGAAGCCGAACCAGCTGTCGGGATCGTCGAGGATGGTCGCGCGCTTGTTGGAGGCATGCGGCGTGACGCCGTCCGGCATCATGACCTCGCACATGACCAGCGCGCCGTTGGTGCGGGCCGGATCGGGATAGCACGCGACCGGCTTCAGCACGCAGTCGGAAGTGTGGCCTTCGGCCTGCATGGTCGAGGAGCCGTCAAAGCCCCACAGCGGCAGCTGCTCGAGCGTCGGGAACGACGCGAACTCCTTGATCTGCGTTTTGCCGCGCAGGTTGGGCGTCGGCGTATAGCCGTCGAGCCAGATGTACTCGAGCTTGTACTTCGTCATTAAGGTCTCTCTTCCTAGAGTTGGTGATGCGAGGGCAAAACCCTCCATGAGCCTCCTGATCACCCGGCATATCGGGGTCACCAAAAGCGGCCTAAACCAAGCATTTCCTGTGCCAAACCGCCGCAGTTCGGCGCCCGGTCCCCATGACTTTGGTCGGGCCGCTGCACGCCGGTGCCATTTCGCGCATCACCACGCGAACTTAGGAGCTTGAGAAATCGGCACCACGCACGCCTGCGGCCGATTTCGCTGCCCGATCAAGACGCAGGCCGCGGCGGTTGATGCAGGAACTCAGCACGCGAAAACATGCCGCGCAAAGGCGCAAGACGCGCAGATGCACATAATGTTCGCAAATGCTGCCTTTTGCAGTGCATTTTGCGAACCGCGCGTGCATCGGCTGATACAATCACTAAGTAACTCGTCCCGCTCAACGGTGAGCGACGAACAGCACCCAGAACGACATCTGAAAAGGAGATGGACGATGAGCACGAGCTCTGTCCAACACACGGCGCAAATCATCCAGTTCCCTGCCGGCGGCCGCAAGCGCCTGGCCGAAGGCAAGACGTCCGCCCCGGCAACCGACCTGGAAATGCAGGCAGCGGGCGCCGCGGTCAGCGACGCGTGGTACCACGACGCCGCGATCCAGGATTCCAAGCGGGTCAGCTGATGCCGCAGCGTCCAGACACCACACCGCGCAAGTAAAGAGGGCCGAGGCGAAAGCCGATCGGCCCTCTTCGTTTTTGGGGAGGTGCCGCTCGTAGCCCGGATGAAGCGAAGCGTAATCCGGGGCTGAGTCTGGCGATCGGGATTCCCGGATTTCGCTGCGCTCCATCCGGGCTACAGAGCTACCCGAACCTTACCTTGCTGCGCTCGCGCGCCTTCTCCGCCTCGACGTCGCGATCGCGTGGCGGCGCGTTGGTCTGCAACTCCTCGAGCAGTCGCTTCGCGACGTCGGAGACGTCGGACACTGCGCGGTTGAATGCCGCGGCATTGGCCGCAGACGGCTTGTTGAAGCCTGACAGCTTGCGCACGAACTGCAGCGCCGACGCATGGATCTCCTCGCGTGTCGCCGGAGGCTCGAAATTGAACAGCGTCTTGATGTTGCGGCACATGGATCAAGGTCCTTCTCATCACGCTCTTCGCAGGCGCGGCGCGTCCAACAATATAAAAACGCGCGGCCGATCATCAATCGGCGCGGGCACGTTTCGCCGTCAATAGATCCCGGGAACCAGGCGCCAGCTGCGCGCGCGATAGGCCTCGTAGTCGGCGCCGAACTGTTCGCGCAGCAGCGCTTCCTCCGCGCGGATGCGCCCGATCAAGGGAACGAGCATCAGCGCCGCCAGCACCAGGCCAACTCCGGAGCGGAAGGCGAGCGCCCATCCAAACGACCCGACGAGCAGGCCGAGATAGCTCGGGTGCCGGATGACGCGGTAGATGCCGTCGGTCACCAGCGCGTGGCCGGGCTGGATGGCGACGAGGCCCGAGAAGCGGCGGCCGAGCACGAACACCGGCCACAGGCGCAGCACGCCGCCCAATGCGAACAGAACCACGCCGATCCAGCGGACGGTGTCGCCGTCGATGGTCCAGATGTCCTTCGCGTCGGTATAGGCCGGCAGCCAGGCGCTGAGCAGGCCGAGGACGGCGAAGGCGATCAACACCCAGCGATTGGCGCGATCCTCGCGCTCGCCCGCGCTGAGGTTGCCCTCACTGAACAGCGCCGCACCGGTCAGCACGATGGTGATGGCCGCGACCGCAACCAGGGCAGGCTGCGCGAAGAAGGCGGCAAATCCGCCAAAGCCAGCGATCGCGAGCCCGAGGTAGAGGACGATCGTCAGCACGGAGACGGCGGCGAGTTTCGGTGACAGCGTCATGCCGTCTCAGATGGGCGCGCTCCCCCGTTGCCGCCATCGGCCGATTATTCACGCGCACGAAATGTAATTAACCATTTGTTAACCAATCCAGCCCACCCTGCTACCTTGGGTAGGGGGCATCGTTCAGTGATTCTGTTCCGGTTACGGGACAGGTGTAGGGGGTGACGCATGACCCATGAAGTTCGTCCACATATGTCCGAGGTTCCGGCGGCAGCGCCGCCGGTGGGCGCCAAAGTCGCAGACGTCGAACGCGAGCTCGTGCTGCGCACGCTCGCAAGCTGCAACGGCAACCGCACCCATGCGGCCCGCGCCCTCGGCATCTCGGTGCGCACGCTGCGCAACCGCATCCGCCTCTATACGGCGCGCGGCATCGACGTGCCGGCGCACCACTGAGCGCGGTGATCTAGCCGACCTTGCGGAAATCCGGCTGGCGCTTTTCCGCGAACGCCTTGAACGCTTCGCCGGCCTCCTTTGAGAGCAACCGCTCCTCGAAGACGCCGCGCTCGCGCTCGGCCGCGGCCTTCACCGCTTCCGGCTCGCGCATCAGGCGCTTGGTCGCGCACAGCGAGCCGAGCGGCTTGTCGGCGAGCTTCCTGCGCGAGCGCAAGCGCGGTCTCGCGCAGTTTTGCGCGCGGCACGCAGACGTGGGCGAGGCCCCATTCGACGCAGGTCTTCGCCGGGATCGGCTCGCCGAGCGTGAACATCGCATAAGCGCGCGACCAGCCGATGCGCTTCGGGATCAGGTAGCTGGACGACGCCTCCGGCACCAGCGCGAGGTTGACGAACGGCGTGCGCAGGCTCGCCTCCTCCGCCATGCAGATCAGATCGCAATGCATCAGCATGGTGGTGCCGATGCCGACGGCGGCGCCCTGCACCGCGACGATCACCGGCTTCTCGATGCGGCCAAGCCCGCCGATCCAGCGTGTGGAGTTGCGCGGGCCGCGCGGCGCGCCGCCCTTGTTGGCGGCGGCGAAGTCGCCGATGTCGGCGCCGGCGCAGAACACGTCGCCTTCGGACTGCAGAAGCACGACGCGGACGCTGATCGTCCTTCTCCGCGCGCTCGATCGCATCGGCAAGGCCGCCATAGGCCTCGTTCGAGAGTGCATTCTTCCGCTCCGGCCGGTTCAGCGTGACCGTCATGACGCCGTCCGCGACGTCCACCAGCACCAATTGCGACATTCGAGCCTCCCGTGAGTTGTCATTGATGCCAACTCAAGCAGAAGGGCCGATGAGATGACAGCCCTCATATCCGCATGCGCGGCTGCACGGCATGCAGGATGGGGCGTCACGTTGCCGATCGAACGAATTTCACGACCGCGGGCATTCCTTGTAGCCGAAGCGGTCGATCATCGTGGCGCCCGGAATGGTGTGGAACGCCAGCGTTTCCATGTAGTGGCCGTTGCTCAGATACTGCCGCAGGCTGCCGTTGTAGGCAGCTCATCATCCGCGCGGTGGAGCCCGGCATGGATGTTGCGCTGCCGGTCATGGCCTGCGTGAAACAGCAGCCGCGCCGAGCGCTCGACGCAGACATTGCGCAAGCCGAGAAACAGCGTGCACAGCGACTGACAATGCCCCTCGATGCGCATCAATTCGCCCGAGCGTTGTACTGGTCGATGACCGGTTGAATCGACGATCTAGCCGCCCTTGCCGTATGGCTGCGAGGTTCCCGCGCGCCGGGAACGAAACCAGCAGCACCAGCAGACGACGAATTTCATCGACTCCTGCCCTCGTCGAAGGCGGGCCGAGGGCAAGATCATCGCTCCGACTGATGATGCGGCACGCGCGGCGTCGAGCGCTCAGTCGTCACGCCCGCGGGCATTCCTCATAGCCGAACGCGGTCGATCATCGCTGAGCTTCGGAATGGCGGAAACGCCAGCGTGTTCACTGAGCCGCCGTCGTCAGATATTGCCGCAGGCTGGCCATTGTAAGCTGCCCATCATCCGCGCCGCGGATCGCTGCATTGAGATTGCGCTGGCGGCGGGACTCGGATGAAATAGCGCCGCGCGCAGCGCGCGAGATCATGGCTGGCCGACAGCGAGACAACGAGGCCATGCGCAAGCACCTGATGTCGGCGATCGGCATCACGCCGCCGCAGGATCCCGTCGGCCTGCTGTTCGCCAACGTCACGACACAGGTGGCGTTTGCCCATGCGCGAGGACGACAGTGCGCTCGAGACGCTGTTCGGCCGCTTCACCATCGACCACAACCCGATGCTGAAGCCGTACATGGATTGACGCCGGTCCACCCCCAAAACGTGGCGGAGGCGTGCTAAGGTGGCGTCGATCGGCGCATCCCGCGAGTTCGCCCATGCACATCACCGCCACGCCAGACCAGGCGCAAATCGTCCTGTCGGCCATGCTTGCCGTTGCGTCCGCGGGCAGCGCCCCGACCGACGCCGACCGCGCCAGCATTGCCGCGGCAGCGCGCTACATCTTCCGCCTGAAACCGCCGCTGGATTTTCAAAGCCTCGCGCCGCCTGACGACGAGACGCTGCACATGCTGTCGGCGAACACCGAGCTTGCGCGCGAGGCGGCGAGCTTTGCCACCGTGATGGCGTTCGTCGACGGCCGCATCGACGACGCAAAGCTGCGCAAGGTGCTCGAGATCGCCAGCCGCGCTCGGCGTGCACGACGACTTCATCGACGATATCGCCAAGCTCGCGCAGGGCCGCCTGCAAGATGCGACCGCGCACATGATCCGCGCCAATCTCGAGAGCGTGACGCGGCCAGCCCTGGCGCACCGACGAGATGGAGCCGTGGCTGCTGCCTTACCGGAAGGCGCCGGATGCCGCGCTCGCGGCGCGCTTTCGCGCGCTGGCCTCCCTGCCCGAGGACACGTTCGGCCACGCGTTCGCGACCTTCTATGCGCACAACAACTATGCGTTTCCCGGCGCGCCTGCGGCGCTGAATGCGCGCTTCGCCGTACCGCACGATTCGACGCATGTGCTGGCCGGCTACGACACCTCGCCGCGCGGCGAACTTCTTGACCTCGGTGCTCACCGCCGCAATGCATCGGCGCAACGCGATGTCGGGCCATGTGCTGCCGGTGATCTTGAGCTGGCACATCGGCATCCCGCTCAACGAGGTCGCGGGAGCGGCGAAAGGCGCGCTCGACCCGGAGGAGTTCTGGCACGCCTGGGCGCGCGGCGAGCGCGTCGGCATCGACCTGTTCAACCCGGCCTGGAATTTCTGGGCGGCCGCGCAGCAGCAGCTCAAGTCCGTGCGGGAAGATATTGGGCTTGCGGATCCGCTTTGATCACCGGCGCTCGATGTACCAGCGGAACCACTTGCCGTAGAGCCAGTACCACACGCCGCCGGCAAGCGCGCCGCACAGCGCCAGGATGATGAGCGGGACCGTATCCATCGGACCGCGCGACCACCACATCAGCAACGTCCAGAGGATCGCGAAGACGACGGCGGACAATCTCAGCAGGGTTTCGTTGCGCATGGCTTTCTCCTCGTTGCCGCGCGGACAAGCGGCAGATTTGTAAGGAGAATACCTCCGCACCCTCAGAGCCAACCGTGACCTTGCTCACGGAGGCGAATGGCGAATTGGTAGTGATGTGTAGCGAGTGGTGATCCCTAATCGCCATTCATCTATTGCGCTTCACACGTACTTCGCGTCGCGCTCCAGAAGCTCGATCGAAATCCCTTGCGGGCTGCGGATGAAGCAGATGCGAAGCCCAGGCCGCGGCGTCACCGGCTCGCGGGTGAACTCCACGCCCTTCGCCTTCAGTTCGGCCGCGACCTTGTCGATGTCGCGCACGCCGAGGCCGAAATGCTCGAAGCCCGCGTAGGGAATCGCCGGCGTCGGGTTGGTGCCGTCACCCTGCTTCACCTGCGTGACGATCAGCTTCGTGCCGCCGATCACCAGGTCGGCGCGCGCCTCGCTCACCGTCGTGCCCTGCACGCTGCTGGCGCCGAGCTTGTCCTGAAGCCAGGCAGCGGTGCCGGGGACGTCGTAGGTCTTGATGTGGGTGTGATCCCAGGTGAATTCCGGCATGCGCGCCTCCTCGTTTTTTCTTGGCGCCGATCGAGGAAGATTAGCGCGTCCGCGTCGTCACGTCATTTATTTGCGCAAGGCATTCCGCGTGCCGAAAAGCCGAGCGCACGTCGTCAAGCGTCATTCCGGGGCGCGCGAAGCGCGAACCACGGTAATGACGGGATGGCCTTCGCGCTCTGATGCGCAGCGTCCGGCCGGTCAGTCGTGCTCGAGCTCGCCGATGTGCTTTTGCGAGTAGAGCTCGACGCCGATCTTCTTGACGAGGTCGATCTGGGTCTCGAGGAAGTCGATGTGCTCCTCCTCGTCCTTCATCAGCTTCTCGAACAGGTCGCGCGTGACATAGTCCTTCACCGAGTGGCAGTGCGTCGCCGCCTTCTCGTAGAGCGCGCGGGCGGAGTATTCCGCCTTCAGGTCGCAGTCGAGGATTTCCTTGACGTTCTGGCCGATGTGCAGCGGATCGAGCACCTGCATGTTCGGAAAGCCGTCGAAGAAGATGATGCGCTCGACCAGCTTGTCGGCGTGCTCCATCTCCTCGATCGATTCCTTGCGCCACTTCTTGGCGAGGTCCTTCAAGCCCCAGTTGTCGAGCAGGCGGTAATGCAGCCAGTACTGGTTGATGGCCGTCAGTTCGTGCCGCAGCGCCTTGTTCAGGAAATCGATGACTTTTGGATCGCCCTTCATGGCAGCACTCCTGTTCCCGCTCCGTCCCATCGGAAGCCAGTTTAGAATGCTTCTAAATCAGATTGGGCCGGCAGGCAAGCGGGCTTGTGCGGCGCAAACCGCCACAGGCGCGATCTTTCAACAGAGGTGAGGAGTTAGGCTGCCGGAACCTGGGTGACGGACAGGGCGGCCGGAACCTCGGCGTGGTGGGCCGCATGCGGGCATCCGGCCGCACATTCCCTGGCGCAGGCGCCAAGCGCATCCTTGATGATCTTGTTGATCGTGCGGGCGCAGCGGCCGCATTCGGCGCTGCAGCCGAGGCAGCCGTAGACCTGCCGTGCCGTGCGCGGCAGATCGGCCGAAGCGCTCACCGCGCTGCGGACGTCTTCATCGCTCAACACATTGCAGGAACAGACGATCAAGGCGTTTTCCGTTGTGATGCGGCTTCTTCGATAGTGAAGGCTCAGGCCGCGGGCAAAGCAAAAAGGCTCAATTTCAAGATATTCCAAACTGTCGTGGTTAAGCGCCGAGCAGATCTGGAACGAGTCTAAACAGCCTTTACGCGCCGTCTGTTGGCCTGGATCACAGACCTCGACCGTTTCAGCAACGGCTTGCCCGGTCAGAAGGTGCTCACGGAAATCTTTCGGATGCAGTTCTTTCGTTCTTTCCGAGATTGAGCAGCGAAAGCGACGCCTCCTCGTCCTGCTTCGGCATGATCGCCTCGACGGCATCGGCCGTGTAACCGATCGGCAGGCAGTAGCCCTCGCCATATTCCATCGTCGCGCTGCCGCCGACCTCGGCCCAAATATCCTCGCCGTAGAAGAAATTCGTCCTCAGATGGCGCGTGACCACCAGCGCTGAATCTTCGAACGCATTGACCAGCAGATCGCGCGCTTCCAGCTTGCCATCGACGAACGTGCACTTGCCGTATTCGTTGAAGAAGGAATGGCAGATGACGTCGCCGAGCACGATGAACAGACCGCCCTCGTCGTAACCGTCGGGGTTTTGCAGATCGACGATGCCATCAACATGCAGATCGCCGGTGATCAGCGTGCAGAAGCCCGGCGCCCGAAAATGCCCGTTCATCTTCAAAGTGCCCGAGATGCAGCATGTAGCTGTTCCCCCTCGTGGGGCTCGTAGCGCGCGTACTGCTTGCGGAATGTCGACGAGGCGTTGCTCTTCTCAAGCGCGCGATCGAACTCCTCGCGGGACACCTGCTTCGAACGACGACAAATCCATGATCCTGTTTTCCTTTGGCGATGCGCGCACGCGCTGTCGTTAGTGGCGCGCCGAGGAAAACGGTTCGAGCGGAGAGCACCCGGATCGAGGATACGCGCGACGACGAATTCACCCGGAAGCATGGGCCGAGGAGCAGCGTCGCAACGCTAGCGCTTGGCAATCATCTGCGGGATAACCCTAGATCCCGCCGCCTCCGCCATCGCCGCCGCTGAAACCGCCGCCGTCCGAGAAGCCACCACCGGTGCTGTGATCGAGATGGCTGCCGTGCCAGCTGTGGCCGCCGTCAGGATTGCCGTCGCGGAGCGCTCGGCCTCGGCGCGCGCAAGGCCGATGGCCGCAGCAAGACTCAGAAGCATGCTGGCGAACGTCGCGTCGCGTGACGGCCAGTTCGCGTCCTGCCATTTGCCGGGAAACGACGGCGCGGCCTCCGCATCATCAGCGCGATGACGATCGCGGCGCTTGCAACGGCAAGACAGATGACAAGCGTGGTGGAGATCATTGGTGTTCTCCCTGATCGCTGCGCTGATCCTACCACTGTGCAGGGCGCCCGCTTTGCCGAAGCTTAGTCGCCGCCGACCGCCTGCCGCCGTCCGTCGCCTCCTCCGCCGCCGCTCCTCCACCGCCGCCGATCGCTGCTGCCGCTGTCGGAGCTGCTGCCGCTGTCGTGGGAGCTCGACGAATTGTCGGACGAACCGAACAGGCCGCTGAACCAGCCGCCTCCGCTCCGATCGGAAGCGGGAGGAGCTGTAGTCGCTGCTGCCGGAAGACCAGGAACCCGTGCTGCCGTCGGACGACGTGCTCGTTCCGCTTCGCCTGGCGCCTGAACGCCCGCACCATCAGGAAACCGACGGTCGCGATGATGCCGATGGCGATCAGTCCGGGAAGTCCCTCGATCATGCGATCATCCCTTGCCGACACTTCAAGCTGTGTCGCAAATTAGTCTGCCGCTTGCCAGCGGTGGTTCAGGGCCGGCTAACCACTGGGCAGAGCTTGCATTTCGCCGACCGCGTCACCTTCTACCCGAGGTCGCCAGCGATCTTCCTGCCGTCGACCAGGATCTTCATCCGCAAGCGTGAAGATTCCGCCGAACAGCACTTCGACCGCGTGGCGTGTTGTCGCCGTCGATCAGCGTGGCGCGCAGCACGGATCTTGCGGGCAGACAACTCCGTGGTACGAGCGACAATCGCCCCGTCGAACACAAGCGGTCGCCTCGGTGACGAAATCCCCTCGTTCAGCCCAAAAGTTGCGCACCACGATCTCGTGTCCCATGAACATGGCCCGCACGATCTTTTCCTGCTGCATCGCGCCCCTCGGACAGCACCTGTCGTCCCAGCATGATGTGCGGCCAGCCGCCGCTTGCGTTCATGCAGCGCGGCGTTGATCCAGAGCGAAGCCCCAGCCCCCCTGACCGGCTGTGAACCGAAGCGCGGCATGGCTACGAATGACGTCGCATCAGTGCGCAAAGTCATTGATCGGCGCGCGTCAAATCTCTAAATCTCTGTGTTCGGGTCCTTTTTCCGGGAGAGCAGCGCTTACGATGGCGGACAACCCAATCCTCGCAGCCGGAGGCATCGTCGTTCGCGGCAACACGCGGCCGACGGTCGCCGTCGTGCAGCTGCGCAAGGACGGCGACTGGGTGCTGCCAAAGGGCAAGCTCAACCGTGGCGAGGACGCGCTCGCCGCCGCCGAGCGCGAGGTGCACGAGGAGACCGGCCACCCGGTCACGGTGAAGGAGTTCGTCGGCACGCTCTGCTACGAGGTCAACGGCCGCTCGAAGATCGTGCAGTTCTGGCGCATGCATCCGAACGGCGGACCGGTGCGCGAACTGATGCACGACATCAAGCAGGTCGCCTGGCTGCCGCTTGAAAAGGCGATCCGCAAGCTGGCGCGGCCGCACGAGAAGGCGTTTCTCGCCAGCGCCGGCCCCGCCGCGATCAAGTCGCACCGGCAAACGACGGCGATCAGGATTTTGCCGTCGGCCACTGCACAAGCGCCTGCGGAGACTGCCGAGCCGGCAGCAATCCGTCGAGCCGGCGCCAACCAGCGAGCCGGCGCCGATGGCAATCAGCACCTTCATCGGCACGGCCCCGCGCCGACGCAACGTCGTCGCGCGCGCCTTGAGCTGGCTTCGCCGCCGCAAGGCCTGAACGGCCTCGACAGACCCTGCGTTCTTCGACCGCCAGGTTCCGCATTCAGAATCATGGCGACAATCCGGCAGGCGCGTTCATCCAGCGTTAAAATGAAGTATGCGAAAAAAGCGGAAACAACTCCGTCCGTAACCGTTATCTCTGGTGGACGTGCCTAGGAGGGTGAGATGATGACGAAGACGATGATGGCTCTTGCGGCCGCCGCAACGCTTGCCGTGACCGCGGTTGCTGCACCCGCCCCGGCCGAAGCCCACTGGCGGGGACGCGGCGGCGGCGCCCTGATCGGCGGCCTTGCGCTCGGCGCGATTGCCGGCGCGGCGATCGCGTCCAGCCGGCCGGCTTATGCCTACCCGCCGGGTTACTATGGTCCGGCTCCCGCCTATTACTGGCCCGTCCTGCTACTGGACCCGCGAGCGGTTCTGGGACGGCTACGGCTGGCGCTCCCGCCGCGTTCAGGTTTGCTGACCGGCCACATGAATCCGTTAATGATTCGAGTTCGGAGAAAGCGCCCTCGTGGGCGCTTTTTTCGTTGCACCGGTGACCGGGGGCGGACGCCTGTGCGAACATCTTTCGGCCGTAAAAGCTACAGCTTGATACTATTTGTTAACCTCGGAACCGCGCTATAATGCGCCCTTCAGCTCGTCGGGGATATTCCCGACCCCTCACCTGAAAGGTGGACTGTATGAAGAAAATTCTTGCCGTTCTCGCGGTCGCCGCCCTTGCCGGCGCGGGAACGATCGCGACCGCAAGCGATGCCTCGGCGCAGCATCCATCACCGCCACCATCACCACCGCGGCCCGGGTGTCGCGCCGTTGCTCGGAGGCCTGGCCGCCGGCGCCATCATCGGCGGCGCGATCGCGTCCAGCCGGCCGGGCTACGCTATCGCGCCGGGCTACTACGCGCCGGGCTACGCCCCCGCTCCCGTCGAGTACTATGACGAGCCGGTGTGCACGATCCAGCCGCAGCAGTATTGGGACGGCTTCAACTGGCGCGTCCGCAACGTTCGGGTCTGCGACTGATCTGACCGCGCGTTCACAAGCGAATTTGAAAGACCCGGCGGGCGACCGCCGGGTTTTCTTGCTGTCGATCATTCCGGGCGCGAGCGAACTCGGAATGACGATCATCTCCCCGTCATCGCGCGCAGGCTTTCCGCGTTCGGCCAGCAATCGACCGTCAGCCGCGCCTGCTTCTGGAAGGCGCCGAGCGCGGCGCGCGTCTGCATTCCGGCCTTGCCGTCGATCTTGTCCTTGTAGAGTCCGATGCGCGTCAGATGCTTCTGCATCGTCTCGACGTCGACCGTGCGCATCTGCTGCGTCGCCGACCACGGCGTCTCGAAGGTTTGCGGGCTGACGATGCGATCGGCGAGATGGCCGACGAACAACACGTAGAGATCGGAGAAATTGTATTCCTTGATGACGAAATAGTTCTTCGTCGTCAGGAACGCCGGACCGTAGATCCCCTCCGGCTGCAACAGCGACGCCGGCTGCGCCTGCTCCTGCGCCGAAAGCTGCGCGTTGCGTGCCGGCACAAAACCCGCTCTGATCCATTCGCCGATCGGCCTGGTGATTTCCGGCACCCCTTGGGTGCAGTCAGCGCCGCGCGGCGCGCGCACTTCATAAGCCCAGCGCAGCCCGACCTGCCAGCCCTTGCTCAACAGCTGCTTCGCGGTAATCGCAAGCGCGTCCGGCACCGAGTTGAAGATGTCGATGCGGCCGTCGCGATCGAAGTCGACGGCGTTCTTGTAGAACTCGGACGGCAGCAGCTGCGTCAGTCCCATCGCGCCGGCCCATGACGAGCGCATCTGCGACGAGCCGTATCCGTCCTGCACCATCTTCAGCGCGGCCACGAACTCCTGCCGCATCTGCTCCTTGCGGCGGCCGACGAAGGCCTGCGTCGCCAGGGTGCGGATCGCGTTGTAGGTCGGCTTGAAGCGGCCGAAATCGGTCTCGCGCGCCCAGATCGCAAGGATGACCGGACCTGGCACGCCGAATTCGCGCTCGATGCGGTCGAGCGTCGCGCGCTGCTGCTGCCTGATCTCGCGGCCGGTCGCCGCAAGGCGGGCGATGCTGGCCTCCTTCAGGTAGTCCGCCGGCACCTGCACGAACTCCGCCTGCGGCGCGGTGGACGGCTTGCGGCCGGGCAGTTCGAGATCGGGAAGCGTGTAGATCAGGCTCGAGGCCGCGCGTTGCGGCGTCGAACGTCGCGCGCGAGACGCCGGCGCGCTGCGCCTCGCCCCAGAGCGAGGCGATGAATTGTGTGAACGCAGGATCGGCCGCGCGCGCCGGATGCGCCGACATCAGAGCGGCGAGCGCAAGGATCGCGAAGCCGCATGCACGGATGCGGCGCTTGCATCGCGCAGCTGCACGTCCCGCCGTCAATGTCTACCGTGCTTGGCCGTCAGCGTCGCTTGCTCCGACGCGCTCGAAATGCGCTCGACATAAGCGATGCCGATCGCTGAGAGGATGAACACCGTGTGGATGATGGTCTGCCACATCACCCCGGTCTCGGTGTAGTTGGTTCTGCCGCCGGCGCCGAGATTGCCCGCCTCGATGAAGGTGCGCAGCAGATGGATCGAGGAGATGCCGATGATCGCCATCGCGAGCTTGATCTTCAACACGCTGGCGTTGACGTGGCTGAGCCACTCCGGCTCGTCCGGATGGCCTTCAAGGTTGAGGCGCGAGACGAACGTTTCGTAGCCGCCGACGATCACCATCACCAGGAGGTTCGAGATCATCACCACGTCGATCAGCCCCAGCACCGCGAGCATCACCTGCTGCTCGGTGTAGCTCGTCGCATGCGACGACAGGTGCCACAGCTCCTTCAGGAACAGGATGACGTAGACCACCTGCGCGACGATCAGCCCGACATACAGCGGCAGCTGCAGCCAGCGCGAGCCGAAGATCAGCATCGGCAGCGGGCGCAGGCGGGTGCCCTCGGGCGGCAGCGGGGTTTCGGGAGCCATCGACATGGGCGGGAATCTCTACGGCTGCGGGTGATGTGGAATCGTGGACGGGAGCCCGTTTCTAACCGATCATTCGTGACACCGTCGAGGCCGCGGAGGGAGAAAGACGCGGCAAAGGGTAGCGTCCGCAGTGCTCTTTTCACCCGGAATCAAGGCTCGGATGGACCGAACCGCGCTTCGCGGCTAGCGTGGCGCGGCCTGCGCGCAATGAGGCGATTCGCCATGATGGTTGCGGTGTTTGCAACGATGCTGCTTGCGCTTGTCCTCGGCCGCTTTGGTCCGGCGTGGCTTGCGATCCTGTCTCTGATCGCCTGTCTGGGCCTTTCTGTGGGCCTCTTTCTGTTCGAGATCTACAGCCCGGACTATGGCTTCCGCATGCCCTGGCTGCAGACATGAGCGCCGCGACAAACCTCGCCGGGCGCCTGCCCGCACTGCTCAACGATCTCGCGCTGCTTGCGATGATGCTGGTCATCGCTGCGATCCTGACGACGGCGATGACGCTGCAATATGCCTATGGCGAACTGCCCTGTCCGCTCTGCCTGTTGCAACGGGTGGCGATGTTCGGCGTTTGCTTCGGCATCATCCTGCACTTCCGCAGCGGCTATTCCGTCCGCAACACCGGCTTGAGCCTGCTGTTCGCGCTGTTGCTGCTGATCGTGTCGGTGCGGCAGACGCTGCTCGACATCTATCCGCGCCCCGGCCACAGCTACATCGGCAGCGCGGTGTTCGGCCTGCACATGCCGGTGTGGTCGATCCTCATTGCGCTGGCGATCCTGCTTGCGTTTGCGATCAAGCTCGCGGTGCTGGGCGGCGGCGAACAGTTGCGCGACGCCCGTCCTGCGCCGCTTCTGGGCCGCGTTGCCGCCGCGCTGACCCTCTATGTGATCGCGCTCTGCGGCATCAACTTCGTCTCGGTGATCCTGCAGTGCGGGTTCGGCGAGTGTCACACCTTCGGCTACAAGCTGCTGTGACGGCGTCGCCGTGTTTTTCCCGAAGACCAACGCGAAGGCAGACCCCGTCCGCAGGTGGCACCGGCCCGACCGGCATTTCTTTGCCAATGGCGCGTGCCACATCCTCGCCTTTGCGTTCCTCGAGCGCCATGCGGACCGCGGCTTTCATGCACGCTGGATCAAGCCGGCAAGGGTTACAGCGGCAACCACATCTATGTGACGAACGGCGTCGAGGCCTTCGACTATCACGGCTTCACAAGCGAGCAGCGGCTGCTGGCGCTCGCGTTCAGGCGGGCGCAGCGCTTCTTTCCCGGCTGGGATGCGACGCTCGTCGATCTTCCGGTCGAAGTCCTCGTCTCGGAGCAACTCTCACGGCAGATCGACGGCCTTTGGCTGCGCGAGCCGCGGCAGTTTCTTCACGACGCCCTGCCGCGTGCGCGAAAGTTTCTGGACAAGTTCGACCCGCTGGAAAGCCGTCTCACCGCGTCAGCTTCTTGTACTTCACCCGGTGCGGGATGATGCTGTCCTGGCCGAGCCGGCGCATCTTGTCCTTTTCATAGTCCTGGAAGTTGCCCTCGAACCATTCGACATGGCTGTCGCCTTCGAAGGCGAGGATGTGGGTGGCGATGCGGTCGAGGAACCAGCGATCGTGGCTGATGATGACGGCGCAGCCGGCGAAATCCTCCAGCGCCTCTTCCAGTGCGCGCAGCGTGTCGACGTCGAGGTCGTTGGTCGGCTCGTCGAGCAGCAGCACGTTGGCGCCGGACTTCAGCATCTTGGCGAGATGCACGCGGTTGCGCTCGCCGCCTGACAGCTGGCCGACCTTCTTCTGCTGATCGGCGCCCTTGAAGTTGAACGCCGAGCAGTAGCCGCGCGAGTTCACCTCGCGCTTGCCGAGCAGGATCTGGTCGTTGCCGCCGGAGATCTCCTCCCACACGCTCTTCTTGCCGTCGAGCGCATCGCGCGACTGGTCGACATAGCCGAGATGGACGCTGTCGCCGACGGTGATCGTGCCCTTGTCCGGCGGCTCCTGTTTGGTGATCATGCGGAACAGCGTGGTCTTGCCGGCGCCGTTGGCGCCGATGATGCCGACGATGCCGCCCGGCGGCAGCTTGAACGTGAGATCGTCGATCAAGAGACGATCGCCGTAACCCTTCGAGAGTCCTTCGAAGTCGACCACGTTGTTGCCGAGCCGCTCGGCCACCGGAATGACGATCTGCGCGGTCTGGGTCTGCTTGTCGTTCGCCTGCTTGAGCAGATCCTCGTAGCGCTGATAGCGCGCCTTCGACTTCGCCTGGCGCGCGCGCGGCGAGGATGCGATCCACTCCTGCTCGCGGGCGAGCGTGCGCTGGTGCGCGGCGTCCTCGCGGCCCTCCTGCTCCAGCCGCTTCTGCTTCTGCCCCAGCCACGACGAGTAGTTGCCCTCGTAGGGAATGCCGCGGCCGCGGTCGAGCTCCAGGATCCAGCCCGTGACGTTGTCGAGGAAGTAGCGGTCGTGGGTGACGATCAGGATCGCGCCGGGATAGTTGCGCAGGTGGCCTTCGAGCCAGTTGACGGATTCCGCATCGAGATGGTTGGTCGGCTCGTCGAGCAGCAGCAGCTCCGGCTGGTCGAGCAGCAGCCGGCACAGCGCCACGCGGCGCCGCTCGCCGCCCGAGAGCTTCGTGACGTCGGCGTCGTCCGGCGGACAACGCAGCGCGTCCATCGCCTGATCGACCTTGCTGTCGAGATCCCACAGGCCCTGCGCCTCGATCTCGTCCTGCAGCTTGGTCATCTCGTCGGCGGTCTCGTCGGAATAGTTCGACGCGAGCTCGTTGTAGCGGTCGAGGATCGCCTTCTGCTTGGCGACGCCCTCCATGACGTTCTCACGCACGGACTTGGACGCATCGAGATGCGGCTCCTGCTCGAGGTAGCCGACGCGGGCGCCCTCGGCGACCCAGGCCTCGCCGTTATATTCCTTGTCGATCCCGGCCATGATCCGCAGCAGCGTCGACTTGCCCGAGCCGTTGACGCCGAGCACGCCGATCTTCGCATCCGGGTAGAACGAGAGATGGACGTTATCGAGCACCTTCCGGTTGCCCGGATAGGTCTTCGACAGGCCCTGCATGAAGTAAACGAACTGACGCGCCATTCTGGCTCCAGCGGCTCAAGATGTGAGGGATGTTCGCGGAATGTGCCGGTCATTTAGCGGCGGAACCGGCAAAGGGCAAGCAGCCAAGCCCGCCGCTGCGACCTTTCAGCGACAGTGGCAAGGATTCATCAAGGTTACCCACGGAACCTTGCGGTTAAGTCAATTCATTAGCGCATTTTAATCTTTTCCGACCGAACCTGATCGCACAACGCCAGGAAGGCGGAGCGAATCATGTCGGTCGTCGACACATCGATCAAGCAGGTTTTGGCGGTAGCGCCGAAGGCGGCGCGAGGCGAGCTTCCTGCGCGCTCTCGCCGATTTCCTGCACGACTTCCAGCGCACCATCTTCGACACCTACCACCCCGAGCGCCACTACATGCGCGGACCGGGTCCGGCCTGTGCCGCCAAGGCGCGGTTGGCGAGGGCGCAAGCTCGCTCGAATGAACTCTCAAGCTGGCTCGATCGCTCAACTTTTCAGCCGCGCCGCAATATTTCCCTAAAGCGCATGATCTAGACGTATCGCGCGGCTCGAACCTGCGCGGAAATCCCTGAAAATGAATCCATTTGATATCGCCGTCGGTCTGGCCGCCGTCGTAGCGATTGTCTTCGGCTTCAAGAGCGGGCTCTTGCGGAGCGCCGCGACGATCGTCGCCTATCTCTGCGCCGCGCCCTTCGCGGTGAAAGGCACCGCACTCGTTTCGCAGGCGCTCGACAGAACGCCGGATCCGGGCAGCGTGCAAACCTTCCTGATCTTCTTCGGCATCCTGGTGGTGCTTGGTGTCGCCATCGCAGCCGGCTTCAACGCCGCGATCGACGAGATGGCAGGAGCCGGAAATCAGCCTGCCTGACCGGCTCGCCGGATCGATGCTGGGCGTCGTCCGGGTCGGATTGATCGCTGTCACCGCGGTACTTGTCCTCGATCGCATTGTTCCGGCGGGCCGCGAGCCGGCGTTCCTTGCAGGCTCACAGTTGCGGCCGATGTTCTCTCTCGCGGCACAATGGGGGCTGAAATCGCTGCCGCCGGAAACCGCATCGTTCATCGATCAGATCAAGAGCCGCCGGCAGATCTAGGCTTCGCCTCAAACACAGCGAAAGCGCCTTGCACCTCGCGTCACGGCGCGCCACGATGACCTTGCTGTCACGTTGACAAAACGCGATGGCGCGTGAACGCGGTACGGACAAGCCGCGAAGGGGAAAAGGTCAACTTCAATGACGCTACGCTGCGCGATCCTCGATGACTATCAGAACGTCGCCCTCAAGATCGCGGACTGGTCCGCGCTCAAAGGCAAGGCCGACATCACCGTCTTCAACGAGCACCTCGGCGAGGCGTCCAACGTCGTCAAGGCGCTGAAGGATTTCGACATCGTCTGCGCGATGCGCGAGCGCACGCCGTTCCGCCGCGAGACGGTGGAGGCGCTGCCGAAGCTGAAGCTGCTGTTGACCTCGGGCCTGCGCAACGCCTCGTTCGACATGGAGGCGCTGAAGGAGCGCGGCGTAGTGGTCTGCGGCACCGGCGGCTTCGGCAATCCGACCGCAGGCATCGCCATCGGGCTGATGCTCGAGCTCACGCGCAAAATCGGCCTCGAGAACGCGCGGATGAAGGCCGGCGAAAAATGGCAGGCGACGATGGGACAGGACGTCGAGGGGCGGACGATGGGCATCGTCGGCCTCGGCAAGCTCGGCTCGCGCGTCGCGGCGATCGCCAAGGCGCTCGGCATGAAGGTCAATGCCTGGAGCCAGAACCTGACCAAGGAAGTCTGCCGCGAGGTCGGCGTCGGCTACCTGCCGAAGGAAGAGCTGATGGCGACCTCGGACGTCATCAGCATCCATGTGATCTTGAGCAAGCGCACGCGCGGGCTGATCACGCGCGACGATCTCAAGCGGATGAAGCCGTCGAGCTATCTCATCAACACCGCGCGCGGGCCGATCGTCGACGAGGACGCGCTGCTCGACATGCTGCGCGAGAAGAAGATCGCCGGCGCCGGGCTTGATACCTATTCGGTCGAGCCGCTGCCGGTGGACCATCCGATCCGCAAGCTCGACAACGTCGTGCTGACGCCGCATCTCGGCTACGTCACCGAGGAAGCCTATCGCAAATACTACGGCGACATGGTCGAGGACATTCTCGGCTGGCTCGACGGCAAGCCGGTGCGGGTGATCGGCTAATATTTTGCGCGCAAACCTCAAACCCGCATGGTGAGGAGCGCGATCTTCGCGCGTCTCGAACCATGAGGCCCCGGCACGGGCCACATCCTTCGAGACGCTTGCTTCGCAAGCTCCTCAGAATGAGGAGTTGATCGACAGCATAAAAAAATCGCCGGGCAGAGCCCGGCGATTGCATTTCAAAAGGTCGACGTCTCAGCGGATCGTCACCGGCGGCGGCAACGGCTGCACGGTCGTTGCGTCCGAGCGCGCATCGCCACGGTAGACCGGCGGCTGGCCCGGCGCGGGCTGAGCGCCCTGCGGCGGCACATAGTTGGTCGGCGGATAGCTCTGCTGGCCGCCTGGAGGGGCGAGGCTTCGTCGGGTCCTGCGCAGAGGCGACGGCAGGCGCCGACGACTTGTTCCCCGGCAGCACCACGACGCGCGTGCCGACCTTCACGCGGTCGAACAGGTCGGTGACATCCTCATTGAGCATGCCGACGCAGCCGGAGGAGACGAACTGGCCAATGGTCGACGGCTGGTTGGTGCCGTGAATACGATAGACCGTATTGCCGAGATACATCGCACGCGCGCCGAGCGGATTGCCGTCGCCGCCGGCCATGAAGCGCGGCAGATAGGGCTGGCGCTCGATCATCTCGGTCGGCGGATGCCAATCCGGCCACTCGGCCTTGCGGGTGACCTTCTGCACGCCCGTCCAGGTGAAACCGTCGCGGCCGACACGCACGCCGTAGCGGATCGCGCGGTTGCCGCCGAGCACGAGGTAAAGATGCGTGTTCGCCGTATCGACGACGATGGTGCCCGCCGGCTCCTTGGTCGCGTAATAGACTTCCTGGCGCTTCAGGTGCGGCGGCAACTCTTTCTTCGGCCCGGATCTCCGGCTGATCTTCCGGCGGCAGAGCTGCAAGCGTGGTCGGCCGCGACGGATCGGCAGCGACCGGCGGGGCGCCTGCCGGCGGCAAGCCTGGCGCGCCGACGCCTGCGGGCGGCCGCATCGCATCCTGCACGGCGGAGCCGGCCGGCGGACCACGATCGGGATACATCGGCTGCTGGCCGCGATCGGAATAGACGGGCGGGCCAGCAGGGCCGGTCCGAATAGATCACCGGCGGCGGCCCCATGGGGCGGCCGTAGCGCGGATCGTTCGGCGACATCACAGGTCCCTGACCCGGCGTGGCGACGGAACCCTGCGGCAGGTCGTCGTCATCGTCGAGCGCGTCGAAGTTCGGCGGCGGCGCGCCGGGCCCGCGATAGGGCTGAGGCTCGTTGCCTGGATAGGGCTGCTGCGACGGATAGGGCTGCTGCGACGGATAGGCCTGCGGCGATGGCGAGAAAATCTGCGCCTGCGCGACGGAACCCGCCGTCACGCCCGCCGCGGCAAGGACCGCCAGAACCACAAACTTGCGCTGAGCCATCGTCATCCCTTCGATGATACGTCGGGTATACCTTCCGTCAGGAAACCAACCCGTTAACGCGCGGAAATCGCCCATGATCGCGGCGCATTCAAGACGTCTAGCAAGAAAAAGCCCCCGCGGCCGCCTGAACTTGATGTGAAGTGGCGCAAATGCCGCAGGTTTGCGCACAATGACCGACAAGTCCTTCGCCGGACACAAGTTTTTTTGCGGCGTTTGCGCACCATTGCGCTATCGTCATCGCATCTGATTCGCCTGCGATTTGCGCACGGCCTCAAGTTCAAGCGGTTGCGTTGAAGTGTGCGTCACCAGGGGCCGTGCCGGCGTCGTTTTGCGCGTGCCCTGCAAGCATGGCTGCTGGCGGCGGCCTGTCAAACGACCAAGGGCACGAGCGCACCGCATGCTTCCCGGACTTCGCATCCTGTTTGCCATCACAGTGCTGTCGGTGTCGGTCCTGATCTTCGCTCTCGGCGCCGCCGCCTTCCTTCGCTCGGCGCACGAGGACGTCGCGAACGCACCGTGGCGGCCGATCGAGACGCCGGTGACCGCGCGGGTCGATCTTGCGCCTCCGACGCTTGCCATGCTGCGTGTCGAGCCCGAGACGGTGACCGCGACACCAAGAGCCGACGCGCCGTTGCCTGCGGCCGCACCCGCGGCATTGGAGATAAGGATACCGTCGGCGCCTGCGCCGGCCGCGGAGGCGTCGCCGCCTCGCGCTGAACCAGCCGAAACGCCGGCAGCAGCAAAATCGCCGGAAGCTCCCGCAGCGCCGGCAGAAGCCAGCGCGCCGCCACCATCGCCAGCGGTCGCCGCACCGGCAGCGGAGCCGGCGCGCGATGCGGCCCCCTCACCGGCGGTCGTGGAGACAAAGGTTGCGGAGCCGAAGGTCGCGGAGGCGAGAGCCGCTGACAGCGCCAAGGCCGTCGACACCAAGGCCATGGACACGAAGGCGGCCGAGACCACGGCGCCCCAACCCGCGCCAACCGTCGTTGCGGCGCTCAGCTGCTGACAAGGCAGAGCAGGCCCAACCGACGATCGTTGCGGAGCCCGCGCCTGCAGCAACCGCACCACCGGCGACGGAAGCCGCGGCACGCCCCGCACCGATCGCCATCGGCACCGATACGCTCAAGGCCGACGACAAGGCCATCGAAGCAGTGGCGCCGGCCAAGGTTGCGGCGCTGGACGAGACGGCCGCCGATCAAAGCGAGCCGTTGCCGTCAAAGGACGTGAAGATTCCCAATCCACGCATCGATCCCGCGGTCATCGAAGCGCGCCGGAAACAGATCCTCGCGCAACAGCAGGCGCGGGCGCGCGCCGTGAAGGCGCGGCGGATCGCGGCGGCGCGCGCTCGCGCGGCGGCGCAGGCCAGGGCCGCAGCAGCGGCCGCCAATCCGTTCGGCGCGCCCGCCAACTCGACGACCAACAACTCGACCCCGAACCCGACCCGCACGAACTAGCCGTTGCAGGGCTCTCTGCAGGCGACAGGGGCGCCTCACGCAGGACCGGTCGCAACCTCCGGTCCGTCGGGCTGCCCCCACTCCGTCCATGAGCCGTCGTAGAGGGCGGGATTCTCGACGCCCAGCCGATAGAGCGCCAGCGTCAGCACCGCAGCCGACACGCCGGAGCCGCAGCTCGTCGCGATCGGTTTTTGCAGATCGACGCCCGCGCCGGTGAACGTGGCGCGCAACTCGTCGAGCGGCTTCATCGTGCCGGTCGCCGCATCGAACAGCAGATTGTACGGAAGGTTGCGACTGCCGGGGATATGTCCGCCCCGCAGGCCGGGCCGCGGCTCCGGCACGCTGCCCTCAAAACGCTCCTTGGCGCGCGCGTCGATCACCTGCTCGGCCCGGCTTGCGAGATTGGCCGTCAGCTGCTCGATGCTGCGAACGCGCCTGGCATCGAACTTCGCCTTGAACGTCGCCGGCTTGATCATCTTGTTGCCGCCCTGCACGGGATGGCCTTCGGCGAGCCATTTCTTCAACCCGCCGTCGAGTACGCGGACCTTGTCGTGGCCGAAGGCGAGGAACATCCACCAGGCGCGCGGCGCCGCCACCCAGCCGCCGGAGTCATAGACGACGACCGTATCGGCATTGCTGACGCCGAGCGCACCGACATCGCGGCCGAATTGCTCGGCATCGGGAAACATGTGCGGCAGCGAGTTCGAATGGTCGGCGATCGCATCGACGTCGAAGAACACGGCGCCTGGAATGTGCGCGCGCTCGTAGTCTTCCTTCGGCAACGGCATCACGCCCGGCATCTTGAACGACGCATCGACGACCTTGACGTGCTTGTCGTGCAGGTGTTTTGCAAGCCATTCGGTCGAGACGAGAGGATCGGTGGTCATGGGTGGGCTCCGCGGCGGTGATCAATAGTGGGTCAAGCGCCTCGTGCTAATCAGCTCAACGCCGTCATGCGCCGGCCGTTCGATGCACGGGCATCCACGTCTATTGCTGCATGCCAGAGCATAAGGACGTGGATGGCGCGGGACAAGCCCGGCCATGACGGCGAATAGCTGATGACGATAGGTCGCAACGACGGAACTACTTCTTCTGCTCCGGCGACTTTTCGCCGGCGGCCTTCTTCGGTTCGACCTTTTCGATCGCACCGCCCGCCTCGCGCCAGGCGTTGAAGCCGCCGCCGATGTGCGCGACCGGCTTCAGCCCCATCTCCTGCGCGACCTTCGCGGCGAGCGCCGAGCGCCAGCCGCTCGCGCAATGGAACACGAACTTCTTGTCTTCCTGGAAGATCGGCTTCGCATACGGGCTCGCCGGATCGATCCAGAATTCGAGCATGCCGCGCGGACAGGAGAACGCCCCCGGGATGCGCCCTTCCCGCTCGATCTCGCGCGGGTCGCGCAGGTCGACGATCACGGTGTCCTGGATGTTGGAGCCGCCTTGCGGGAATTTCTTGACCGCATCGGTGGCAGGAATCGTCTCGATGACGGCGTTCGCCTCATCGAGCATGGCCTTGTATCCGCGCGTGATGGTTTGCGACATGGTGTTTCCTCTTCCTGTCGTCCGTAGCCGTTCGAAGAACGGCGTCACTTCGTTTGCCTATGGAAAGCGGGGACCCATAACCACAGAGTTGATGGCTGATCGCAGCGGCGACGACGATAAGGCAACGAACGCAGAGCATCTCATCTGAGGCACGGCGTATGGGTCCCCGCTTTCGCGGGGACGACAATCGCTACCGCACCAGCTCGCGCATCGCGCCGTCGAGGCCCTCGATCGTCAGCGGGAACATGCGGTCGTTCATCGCCTTCTTGATGACGGTGATCGATTCCGAATAGCTCCAGTGCTTCTGCGCCACCGGATTGAGCCAGACCACGTGCGGGTAGAGCCGCGTGATGCGCTCGAGCCAGACCGCGCCCGCCTCCTCGTTGACGTGTTCCACCGAGCCGCCCGGCATGACGATCTCGTACGGCGACATCGACGCGTCGCCGACGAAGATGATTTTGTAGTCGTGCGCGTACTTGTGCATCACGTTCCACGTCGGCGTGCGGTCGGTGAAGCGGCGGCGATTGTCCTTCCACACGCTCTCGTAGAGGCAGTTGTGGAAGTAGAAATACTCCATGTGCTTGAACTCGGTCTTGGCGGCCGAGAACAGCTCCTCGCAGGTGGCGATGTGGGAATCCATCGAGCCGCCGATGTCGAAGAAGATCAGGACCTTCACCGCATTGCGCCGCTCGGGCCGCATCTGCAGGTCGAGATAGCCCTGGTTGGCGGTCTTCTTGATCGTGTTGTCGAGGTCGAGTTCGTCCGGCGCGCCGGTGCGCGCGAACTTGCGCAGGCGGCGCAGCGCGATCTTGATGTTGCGGATGCCGAGCTCGATGTTGCCGTCGAGATCCTTGAACTCGCGCTTGTCCCAGACCTTCACCGCCGAGAAGTTGCGGTTCTTCTTCTGGCCGATGCGCACGCCGGCCGGGTTGTAGCCCTCGGCGCCGAACGGCGAGGTGCCGGCGGTGCCGATCCACTTGTTGCCGCCCTGGTGGCGGCCCTTCTGCTCCTCGAGGCGCTTGCGCAGCGTCTCCATGAGCTTGTCCCAGCCCATGGCCTCGATCTGCTTCTTCTCTTCCTCGGTGAGGTATTTGTCGACCAGCTTCTTCAGCCACTCTTCCGGGATGTCGGCCTTGTCGAGCGCATCGAGCAGGCTCTCCAGTCCCTTGAAGGTGACGCCGAACACGCGGTCGAACTTGTCGAGGTTGCGCTCGTCCTTCACCAGCGAGGTGCGGGAGAGGTAATAGAAATTCTCCACCGACTGGTCGGCGAGATCGTTGTCGAGCGCCTCCATCAGCGTGAGGTACTCACGCAGGGTGACGGGAATCTGCGCTTCGCGCAGCGATGTGAAGAATTGCAGGAACATGGCCGGCAGAGTGCGGCGGCGCGTGTACCGCGTCAAGAGACCGATGGTTCGTTCACCGGACCCGCCGCCCTCGCGCCGTGCAAACCCATACGCGGCGAAAGCAGAGCTTGAAGCGCCGATTTGGCGGGCCCGTGCTGGACCGGGGCCGCCAATTCCTCTACACTGACGGTTCCGGGCTGGAAATGCGGGGCTATCCCCGGAGGACAACGACGCGGCCAAACGCGCCCTGCAAAGCTGGATCGTCCATTGGAATTAGGGGGAACGTTCTATGGTTGAATCTGTGATTGCCTGGCTGATCGTGGGAGCGATCGCGGGCTGGCTTGCGGGCCTGATCGTCAAGGGCGGCGGTTTCGGGCTTCTTGGCAATATCGTCATCGGCATCATCGGCGCGGTGGTGGCCGGCTGGCTGTTGCCGCAACTTGGTATCAACCTCGGCACCGGCATCGTGCGTGCCATCATCAATGCCATGATCGGCGGCGTCATCGTGCTCGTCATCATCGCGCTGATCAGGCGGGCATGAGGACGAGGAATTGAAACTTTCGAACGGCTGCCGGATCGTTCGAGGCGATCAGGCAGCCGGTCGCATGACTGGACAGGGCAATAACAGCAATATCAGGCGTCGCTCGAGCGGCGTCTGAAAACAAAACCAGAGGAAGAAACAAGGCACTCCAATGAAGTTTGAAGGAACCAAGAACTACGTCGCGACCGACGACCTGAAGATCGCCGTCAACGCGTCCATCGTGCTGGAGCGCCCGCTGCTCATCAAGGGCGAGCCGGGCACCGGCAAGACCGTGCTCGCCGAGGAAGTCGCCAAGGCGCTCGATGCGCCGCTGATCACCTGGCACATCAAGTCGACGACGAAGGCGCAGCAGGGCCTTTACGAGTACGACGCGGTCTCGCGCCTGCGCGACAGCCAGCTCGGCGACAAGCGCGTCTCGGACATCTCGAACTACATCAAGCGCGGCAAGCTGTGGGACGCCTTCACCTCCGAGAAGCGCCCGGTGCTGCTGATCGACGAGGTCGACAAGGCCGACATCGAATTCCCGAACGACCTGCTTGCTCGAGCTCGATCGCATGGAGTTCTTCGTCTACGAGACCGGCGAGAACATCAAGGCGGCGAAGCGGCCGATCGTGATGATCACCTCGAACAACGAGAAGGAGCTGCCGGACGCCTTCCTGCGCCGCTGCTTCTTCCACTACATCAAGTTCCCGGACGCGGAGACGATGCAACAGATCGTCGATGTGCATTTTCCGAAGATCAAGCAGCGGCTGGTCGAAGAGGCGCTGCGCATCTTCTTCGAGGTGCGCGAAGTGCCCGGCCTGAAGAAGAAGCCGTCGACCTCGGAACTGCTCGACTGGCTGAAGCTGCTGCTGAACGAGGAGATGACGCCGGAGATGCTGCGCGAGCGCGACCCGCGCAAGCTGATCCCGCCGCTGCA
This sequence comes from uncultured Alphaproteobacteria bacterium, assembly GCA_963757845.1. Lineage (GTDB taxonomy): Bacteria > Pseudomonadota > Alphaproteobacteria > Rhizobiales > Xanthobacteraceae > P52-10. Next base: position 98,898 of record CAVWTB010000055.1, on the reverse strand, counting down.
CGGCGCGCTGCTGAAGAACGAGCAGGACGTGCACCTGTTCGAGCGGCTGGCGTTCCTGTCCCGGCGCGAGGTCTGAGCCGCAAGCTCACGATACACTTTGAATTCAAAATCGCCGGGCCAACGCCCGGCGATTTTGCTTCAGTTTCCTCAGACGCGTCTTGCGGTGCGTGCACCGCCACGTGGCGTGGCAGCCTTCTGGACGGCCTCGGCCATCCAGCGCCGGAACGCACGGATGCGCTTGTCCTTGGCCTGCTCGGTGCGCGACACGAGGTAGAGCGTTTGCGCGTGCCGTCCGGGCACTGATCGAACGGCGCGATCAGCCTTTCGCCAAAGCCTTCGCGGCTGACGATCAAGAGGATGCATCGCGAGCGCCACGCCGAGCCCCTGCTCCGCCGCCTCGATCGCCGACGAGGCGTTGTCGAACCACAGATTATCGCGTCGAGCACCAGACTGCCGAGGCCGGCATCGCTGAGCCAGACGGGCCAGCTGCGCGGCTGGACGCCGACGTGGATCAAGGTCGACCTTCGCAAGGTCTTCCGGCCGCTGCAGCACAGCGCGCAGCTTCGGCGTGCAGACCGGCAGGCTCCTGATCTCGACCAGCGGCTCGAGCTTCAGGCCGGCCGAGTGCTCCCGCCCGTAGCGAATGGCGACATCGACGCCCGAGCGCTCGAAGTCGGCATACTGATGCGTCGCCTCGATCCGCAGCGTGATGTCCGGATAGTCGCGCTTGAAGGCGGCCAGCGCCGGAACCATGACGGCGTTGGTGAAAAACGGCAGCGACGAGATGCGCAGTTCGTCATAGCCGCGCCGCGCCTGCCGCAGCAGATCGCGGCTCGCGTCGTCCAGCGTTGCAAGTGCGGCCGAGACGGATTGCAGATAGCGCTCGCCATCCGCGGTGAGCTTGACCGCCCGGCCGCCGCGCGCGAACAGCCGCACGCCAAAGCGTTCCTCGAGCCCGCGGATCTGGTGGCTCACCGCGGACGGGCTCAGCGCCAGATCGCGCGCCGCGCGGCGAAAGCTCAACAGCGAGCCTGCGCGCTGAAACGCCAGCAGCGCCGAGAGCGGCGGGATCACCCGCATCGGATCGGCGGCGTCTCCATTGAGGTGAATTTTCTTCATCTCAGATGACGAAGCTCCTTTTGTTGGACTGCCAAAGCTGAGCCAGATTGCTCCCATGTTCAATTGAATTCATCTGGATTCTGCGCATGCCGATCTTCGAAAAGGATGCTTCGCCAGGTTTCTGGCTCCCCACGCCGCTCGCCGCAGGCCCCTTTTCGGGCCTGCAAGGCGGCGCGATCGCGGGCCTTCTTGACCGCCGAGGTCGAGACGCTCGCGGCGTCGCGCCGCTGGGGCACGGCCATCAGCGTCTCGGTCGCGTTCCTGAAGCCGACGCCGATGACGCGCTTGCGCACCGAAATCTCGGCGCTCCGCGAAGGCGGGCGCGTCTCGCTTTGTCGACAACACGCTGTTTGCCGACGGCGACGCCGAACCGTGCGCGACGGCACGCGTGACGCTCATCAACGAACGCCGCGTCGAGGCGCCCGCGCTTGCCGATGCGCGCACCGAGGCGATCGACCCGACGCGCTACCCCTTGCGCAAGATCGCATCGTGTTCGTCGACGACTCGCTGATGGACGTCGAGGGCGCGAAGGCGGTCGGCATGCACGGCCACCGCTTCGCCGGCCCGGCGCGCTGCTGGCGAATGCCGGCGATCGCATTTTCCGCACAGCGTTCATACGCGCCTTGCCACCCGGCGCACGCAGCCTCGCGGCGAAGCGACGGCCAGGGTTCGCCCATGTCCGCTGGGCTTCAACCCCAGGCCGAGAGAGCTCGGCCATGAGCAAGACGCTCCGAGAGCCAAAAAACACCCACATCACCTCGCTAAATAATTGTTTCTAATCAACTTTAGTTTATCGTAATCCAGTATACATATATGATGAAAAATCGGCCATTTTGGCCACTTCTTGCGCATTCATCCACCTTTATGTATACATCCTGCATCCATCGACACGCCGGAGAATGCTCATGGCCGCCCCCTTTCCCATGAACGCCTGGTACGCCGCCGCCTGGGACGTGGACATCAAGCACGAGCTGTTTCCCCGCACGATCTGCGGCAAGCACGTGGTGATGTACCGCAAGGCCGACGGCTCCATCGCCGCGCTGGAAGACGCCTGCTGGCACCGGCTGCTGCCGCTGTCGAAGGGCCGTCTGCAGGGCGACACCGTGGTCTGCGGCTATCACGGCCTGAAATTCGATCCCGCAAGGGCGCTGCACCTTCATGCCCTCGCAGGAGACCATCAATCCGTCGGCCTGCGTGCGCGCCTACCCGGCCGTCGAGCGCCATCGCTACATCTGGCTCTGGATGGGCGATCCGGCGCTCGCCGACCCTGCCCTCATTCCCGACCTGCACTGGAACGACGATCCGGCCTGGGCGGGCGACGGCAAGACCATTCACGTCAAATGCGACTACCGGCTTGTGCTCGACAACCTGATGGACCTCACGCACGAGACGTTCGTGCACGGCTCGAGCATCGGCAACGATGCGGTGGCCGAGGCGCCGTTCGACGTCACCCACGGCAACAAGACCGTGACCGTGACGCGCTGGATGCGAGGCATCGAGCCGCCGCCGTTCTGGGCTGCGCAACTCGGCCAAGCGGTGCCGGTCGATCGCTGGCAGATCATCCGCTTCGAGGCCCCTGCGACGATCGCGATCGACGTCGGCGTGGCGCCTGCCGGCACCGGCGCGCCGGAGGGCGACCGCTCGCAGGGCGTCAACGGCTTCGTGCTCAACACCATCACGCCGGAGACGGCGACGACCTGTCACTATTTCTGGGCGTTCGCCCGCAACTACCGCACCACCGAGCAGCGGCTGACCACGGACATTCGCGAAGGCGTCTCGCGCATCTTCCACGAGGACGAGATCATCCTCGAAGCGCAGCAGCGCGCGATGGACGAAAACCCCGGCCGCGAATTCTACAACCTCAACATCGACGCCGGCGCGATGTGGACGCGCAGGCTGATCGACCGCATGGTGGCGAGCGAGACCGCGCCGATTGCTGTGCAGGCGGCGGAGTAGGATCATGGCCGAACGCGATCCGGATCGGTCGATGTCGCAGACGGTGCGGGCCCAGCTGGCGCTGCGCGATTTTATCCTGAGCGGCGAATTGCGCCCGGGCGAGCGCATCTCGGAACTTCAGGCGGTCGACAAGACCGGCGCCTCTCGCACACCGGTGCGCATGGCGCTGGTGCGGCTCGAGGAAGAAGGACTGCTCGAGGCGATCCCGTCGGGCGGCTTCATGGTAAAAGCCTTTTCCGAGCGCGATATCCTGGAAGCGATCGAGCTGCGCGGCACGCTCGAGGGGCTCGCGGCGCGGTTCGCCGCCGAGCGCGGCGTATCGGCCCGCATGCTCGAGCCGCTCAAGGACAATCTGGCCGAGATCGACGACCTGGTCCGCCGGGACACGGTTTCGGTCGAAACTTTTTCAGCCTACGTCGCCCTGAATGCGCGCTTCCATGCGCTGCTGGCCGAGTTGAGCAGCAGCGGCCCTTTGAGCCGTCAGATCGATCGCGCCTGCGCCCTCCCCTTTGCCTCGCCGAGCGCGTTCGTCATGGCGCAGTCGGGGCTGCCCGAGGCGCACCAGATCCTGCTGATCGGGCAGGATCACCATCGCATCGTGCTCGAGGCGATCGAGAACCGCGAGGGCACGCGCGCGGAAGCCGTGATGCGCGAGCACGCGCGGCTGGCGATGCGCAATTTGCGTCTGGCGCTGCGCGACCGCGCCCATCTCGATCGCATTCCGGCGCTGGCGCTGATCCGAACCTGACGAGGACGTCATGCGATTTGCCCATCAATGGTCCGGCGCGACGGTTCTGGCGATCCGCGACGTCGCGGGCTCGGTCCGGGAATTCCTGCTGCGGCCGGACCACGGCGACGCGCGGCCCTATGCGGTCGGCAGCCATATCAACGTCGCGGTGATCGCCAATGGCCAGCCCGACACGCGCTCGTATTCGCTGGTCGGAGCGCCTCGCACCGAGGCCTACAAGATCGCCGTGCAACGCGCCCCGCAAAGCCGCGGCGGCTCGGCCTATATGTGGGGACTGAAGGTCGGCGCGCGGCTGCAGATATCGGATCCGGCCTCGCTGGTCGAGCTCGACTGGAGCCGGCAGCACTTCTGCCTCGTCGCCGGCGGCATCGGCATCACGCCGATCGTCGGCATGGCGAGCGCGCTGATGCGCAGGGGCGCGAGCTTTGAGCTGCACTATGCCGTCAGGTCGCGCAGCGACGCCGCCTATCTCGACGCGTTGCAGGCGATGCTGGGCGACAGGCTCCGCGTCCACGCCGGCGCCGAGAACCAGCGCCTCGATCTCGGCGCGACGTTCAAAACCCTGCCGCGCGGCGCGATGGCGTTCGTCTGCGGCCCGATGCGGCTGCTCGACGACGCGCGGCGGCAATGGGTTGTCGACGGCCGCGTGCCGACCGACCTGCGCTACGAGACGTTCGGATCAAGCGGCCTGTTGCCGACGGAAGCCTTCACGATCCGCATCCGCGAAACCGGCGCCGAGATCGTCGTGCCCGAGGGGCGCTCGATGCTCGACGCGCTGAACGAGGCTGGATACGAGGTGATGTCGGACTGCCGCCGCGGCGAGTGCGGCGTCTGCTGCATCGACGTCGCCGAGATCCAGGGCGAGGTCGATCATCGCGACGTGTTTCTCAGCGAGCACCAGAAGCGCGAGGGCCGCAAGATCTGCCCCTGCGTGTCGCGCGCCGCCGGAACGGTGACCGTGGACACGCTTTATCGGCCGGATGCGATCGCGCCGGCGGGGTGACCGCCCTCGCCTACTCCCTTGCCTTCGTCAGCTGATACGTCAGGTGCGCCTTCACCGTCGGCCATTCCGAGGCGATGATCGAAAACACCACCGTGTCGCGCAGCGTGCCGTTCGGCCCGACCTGATGGTTGCGCAGGATGCCGTCCTGCTTCGCGCCCAGCCGCGCGATGGCGGCGCGGCTCTGCTGATTGAAGAAGTGCGTGCGGAACTCCACCGCGATGCAGTTCAGCGTCTCGAACGCGTGCTGCAGCAACAACAGCTTGCACTGGGTGTTCAGCGGCGTGCGCTGCACCGCCTTGCGATACCAGGTCGAGCCGATCTCGACGCGCTTGTTGACCGCATCGACGTTCATGTACGTCGTCATGCCGGCGATGGTCCCGTCCGGCCGCTTCACCGTGAACGGCAGCATCGAGCCCGAGGCCTGCAGGCCGAGGCGGCGGTCGATTTCCGCGGACATTTTGTCCGGTTCCGGCACGAAGGTGTACCAGAGATCCCAGAGGCCCCCGTCCTTCACCGCCTCGACGAGGCCGTCGTGGTGCGCTTTGTGCAGCGGCTCGAGCCTTGCGTGCGCGCCTTCGAGGGTGACGGGTTCGAGCCAGGCCATGATTTCAATTCCTGTTTGCTGCTATACTCAACTGCGCGCATGGAGGTCTTCAGCCTTAGTCAGGAGCGGCGATGACCGCAAGACTCATTCCGGAACTCGACGTCGAGAACCTCGACAGGTCGCTCGCGTTCTACACCACCGTCGTCGGCTGCGCCGTGCTCTACGAGCGGCCGGAGGAGCGCTTTGCGTTTCTCGATCTGGAAGGCGCAAAGCTGATGCTGGAGGAAGCCGCGGGGCCGGGCCGCCGTTTCAGCACGGCGCCGCTCGAACATCCTTACGGCCGCGGCGTCAATTTCCAGATCCAGATTGCGGATGTCGACGAGCTTTATGCGCGCGTGCTCGCCGCGCAGTCGCGCGTCGTCATTCCGATCGAAGAGAAATGGTACCGCCGCGACGACCACGAGGTCGGCAATCGCCAGTTCGTCGTGGCCGATCCCGACGGCTACCTGCTGCGCTTCTTCACCGACCTCGGACGGCGGCCGCGCTGACCCTCTACTTGTTCAGAAAATTCAGCGGCAGGCCCGGGCGCGGCCAGTTCATCGCCACCAGTTGTCCCTTGCCGGACAGCGTGATGTAGGCGGTCTTCAGCTCCGGGCCGCCGAAGCAGATGTTGGTGGTGGCGACGTCGCCGGTCGGGATCTGCTCGACCAGCTTGCCGTCCGGCGCGATCACCGAGATGCAGCCTGAGGCAAGCGTCGCGACGCAGATGTTGCCGTTGGCTTCAAGAGCTAGCGAGTTCGAACAGCTGATAGCCGCCGAGGCCGGCAAGCGGCTTGCCCTTCTCGCCGCGATAGATCACATCGGCCGGCGCGATCTGGCCCGGCCCCGTGATCGCAAACGACCAGATGCGTGCGGTCGGCGTCTCGGCGACATAGACGGTCTTTTCGTCCGCCGACAGGCCAATGCCGTTCGCCGGCAGCAGCGGCGAGACGACTTCGACGATCTCTTTCAAGCCCGGCTTCACATAGTGGACCGCGCCGAGATCCATGTCGCGCGGACGCCGCTTGCCGAGGTCGGAGAACCAGATGCCGCCTTGCTTGTCGAACACCAGATCGTTCGGGCCGTTCAGCTTGAACTCGCCGCACCTGTCGAACAGCGTCTCGATCTTGCCGCTCTGCAGATCGACGCGCTGCAGCGAGCCGCCCTTGTAGTCGGTCGCAGCTCCACCCGAAACATTGCGGCCGTTCACCTGCGTCCACGCAAAGCCACCGTTGTTGCAGATGTACATCTTGCCGTCGGGGCCGAGCGCTGCGCCGTTCGGTCCGCCGGGAATTTGCGCGACCGTCTCCTTGCGTCCGTCCGGATAGACCCGTGTCAGCCGCTGGCCGCGGATTTCGACCAGGATGACCGAGCCGTCGGGCATCGCCACCGGCCCTTCGGGAAATTCCAGATCGGTTGCAAGAACGCGCATGTTCGGCACTGTCGCCTCCCCAAATCTTTTTGTTCGGATCGCACTATAGGCGATGACTGGGCTGTTGCCAGCGCGCGGCCGTGGCACCGCATATGCGCTGACCGCGCCCCTCAACCAATCTTCACCACCACCTTGCCGAGCGCCTCGCGCGCGGCGAGCGCTGCGATCGCCTCGCCACCCTTCTCGAGCGGATAGGTCTTCGACACCAGCGGCCGGATCGTGCCCTTCTTGTAGAGCTCGATGATCGCTTTCGTGTTCTCGCGGCTCTTCTGCGGATGCTCCTTCTTGAAGCCGCCGGAATAGACGCCGACGATCTGGCAGGTTTTCAGAAGCGGCAGGTTGAGCGGGATTTTTGGAATGCCTGCCGGAAAGCCGACGACGAGGAAGCGGCCGCCCCAGGCCATCGAGCGCAGCGCCGCTTCCGCATAGTCGCCGCCGACCGGATCGTAGACGACGTCAAAACCTTTCTCGCCGGCGACGCTCTTGAACAGCTCCGCGAGCGCCTTTTGCCCTGCGCGATCGAACGGGCCGCGTGGGTAGACGATGCCCTCGTCGGCGCCCGCCTTCTTCGCGGCGTCGACCTTCGCCTGCGACGACGCCGCGGCAATCACATGCGCGCCAAAAGCCTTGCCGAGCTCGACCGCGGCAATGCCGACGCCGCCGGCGGCGCCCAGCACCAGCAGCCGTTCGCCCGGCTTGATCTCGGCGCGATCCTTCAGCGCCATGTAGGAGGTGCTGTACATGGACGAGAATGCCGAGGCGTCCTCGAACGACATGCCCTCCGGGATCGGCGACAGCCGGTCGGCGGGCACCGCGATCTTCTCGGCCATGCCGCCGTGGCCGATCGAGCCAAACACCTTGTCGCCGACTTTGAACGTGCCGACGCCGGAGCCAAGCTGTTCGACCACACCGGCGATCTCGGTGCCCGGCGCGAACGGACGCGGCGGTTTCGTCTGATAGAGGTCCTGGATCGTCAGCACGTCGGGATAATTGACGCCGCAGGCCTTGATGGCAACGAGCACCTCACCCGGCTTCGGCTCGGGATCGGCGACGGTCTCCAGCACCAGCGTCTCCGGCCCACCGGGATTATGGCTGCGCAATGCCCTCATCGTGTTCGCTCCCCGTCATCGATCGGCGCGAAAACTGGAGCACTGCGGGCGGCAACACAAGCAGCACTGTGAGACACCGCACATTCCGCAAGCGCAAGGCTTGAAATATTGGACACCGCCAGCATCACGCCTTCACCATCGTCTGCCCGCCCGGCTTTTGCTACACTGCGCGCCGGCGCTGTCAGACAGCAACCGGGAGGGACCATGCATCGCATTTGCCTGATCGCCGCGCTGTTTCTGCTCCTTGGCGCCGCCTCCGACCGATGCTTTGCTCAAAGCGACGCGCAAAGGCTCGGCGAGCTTCGGACGCAAGCAAAGCAGGGCAATGCGCGCGCGCAGAACGAGCTCGGCGTGTTCCATCGCGACGGCCGCGCCGGCTTGCCGAAGGACGACCGCGAGGCCACGCGGCTCTTCAAACTGTCGGCCGACCAGGGCGAACCTTGGGGGCAGCTCAATCTCGGCGTCATGTACGTGGCCGGCCGCGGCGGATTACCGAAGGACGACGCGGAGGCGCTGCGTCTCTACAGGCTCGCGGCGAACAAGGGCAACGCGCGCGCGCAAAACAACGTCGGCGTCGCCTATCAGAACGGCCGCGGCGGATTGGCAAAGGACGACCGCGAGGCCGCGCGTTATTACAAGCTGTCCGCCGACCAGGGCGACGTGTTCGGCCAGACCAATCTCGGGTTCTTCCATGAAGTCGGACGTGGGGGCTTGCCGAAGAATGAAGCCGAGGCGGCGCGCCTCTATCGGCTGGCGGCGGACAAGGGACACGCGCCGGCGCAGTTCAACCTGGGCCATTTTTATGAAAGCGGACGCGGCGGCCTGAAGGAGGATGACGCGGAGGCCGTGCGCCTGTTTCGGCTTTCCGCCGATCAGGGATACGCGCGCGCTTTCAATTCGCTCGGCTATTCCTATGAAACCGGCCGTGGCGGTCTGCGCAAGGACAACGCCGAGGCCGCCCGCTTCTACAAGCTTGGCGCGGACAAGGGCGACATGTATTCGCAGAGCAATCTCGGCGTGCTCTATATGAATGGTCGCGGCGTGCCGAAGGATGAAGCCGAGGCGGTGCGCCTCTACAGGCTTTCCGCCGATCAGGGCTATGTGCGCGCCCAGACCAATCTCGGCTACGCCTATGAGATCGGCCGCGGCGGCCTGCCGAAGAATGAAAGCGAAGCCGCCCGCCTCTACAAGCTGGCTGCCGATCAGCGCGATCCGTTTGCGCAGACCAATCTCGCCTATTTCCATGAACGCGGGCGCGGTGGCCTGCCGGTGGACGACGGCGAAGCCGCCCGCCTCTACAAGCTGGCGGCCGAGCAGGGCAATGTGCGGGCGCAGGCGAGGCTCGGCCTGTTCCACGAGAACGGCCGCGGCGGCCTTGCGCGAGACGATCGCGAAGCCGCCCGCTACTACAAGTTCGCGGCCGATCAGGGAGATGCAACGGCGAAAGCGAACCTGGAGGGGATCACGCGGCGCATTCCCGATATTCTGGCTGCGCTACGACAAACGCCGACGCCGACGGCGGCAGGTCCAAAAAGCGACGAGCCATCCCAGTCATCGCAGCCGTCCGTACCTACGCATGCGTCGATCGCGGCGGAGCGGCGGGTCGCGCTGGTGATCGGCAATTCCGCCTATCAGGGGGTGCCGGTACTGCCCAATCCCGCGAATGACGCGCGCCAGATCGCCGACGCCTTGAAGGCGAACGGCTTTGCCAGCGTCCGGCACGTCGCCGACGCGACGCGCGCGAACCTGATCGCCGCGCTCAGCGCATTTCAGCGCGAGGCAGACACGGCCGACTGGGCGGTGATCTACTATGCCGGGCATGGCATCGAGATCGGCGGCACGAACTACCTCGTTCCCGTCGATGCGAAGCTTCGCGACGATCGTGACGTGCAGGATGAGGCGGTGGCGATGAACCGCGCGCTGGACGCGATTACCAACGCGAGGAAGCTGAAGCTCGTGATCCTCGATGCCTGCCGCGACAACCCTTTCCTGCGAAGATGCAGCGCATGGCGGCGACGCGTTCGGTCACCCGCGGGCTGGCGGCGATCGAGCCGCTTGGCGCGACGCTGGTCGTCTATGCCGCCAAGGACGGCGAGACCGCGGAGGACGGCGAAGGCAAGAACAGCCCGTTCGCGACGTCGCTGCTCCGGCGTATTCAGGAGCCGGGCGTCGAGATCAACCGTGTGTTTCGCCTCGTGACCGGCGATGTGCTGCGCGCCACCGGCAATCGCCAGCGCCCGTTCGTCTATGGCTCGCTGCCGGGCGAGGACGAGTACTACTTCAGGCTGCGGTAAGACCACCTCCGGCACGAAGGAGAACAACAAGATGCCCGGATGGACGTTCACGAAAGGCCTGCACGACCTCGGCAACGGCTGCTTTGCATATCTGCAGCCGACCGGCGGATGGGGCTGGAGCAATGCCGGGCTGATCGCCGACAGCGGCCAGACGCTGCTGGTCGACACGCTCTACGACCTGAAGCTCACGCGCGAGATGCTCGACAAGATGCGCGCGGCGGTACCCGCGGCAACGAGCATCGGCACGCTGGTGAACACCCATTCCAACGCCGACCACACCTTCGGCAATCAGCTCGTCGCAGGCGCTGCAGATCATCGCCTCGCAGAAATGCTACGACGAGATGAAGGAGCATCGACGTCGAGGCGCGGCGGCAGGAATTGAAGAACTGGCAGGCGCTCGGCGACGCCGGGCTGTTCCAGCACGAGAACCTCGACGGCAACTTCGATTTCGAAGGCATCGTATTGACGATGCCGACAAAAACCTTCGATCGCGAGCTCGATCTCACCGTCGGCGACAAGGCGGTGAAGCTGGTCGAGGTGGGTCCTGCGCACACGCGCGGCGACATCCTCATCCACGTGCCGAAGGACAAGACCGTGTTCACCGGCGACATCGTGTTCTCGAACGGCCACCCGCCGGCCTGGGCGGGGCCGATCTCGAACTGGATCAAGGCCTGCGACCTGATCATGAGCTGGGACGTGGAGACGATCGTGCCGGGCCACGGTCCGATCGTCGAGAAGAGCGCGCTGAAGGATTTCAAGGCTTACTTCGAATATCTCACGCGCGAGGTGCGCAAGCGCTTCGACGCCGGCATGAGCGTCTCGGAAGCCGCCTACGACATCGATCTGTCGCCGTTCAAGGGCTGGCTCGACGAGGAGCGCATCGTCGTCAACGTCAACACGCTCTATAAGGATTTCGGCGCAAGCGGCGGACTTCTCTCGCAGTTCGAGCTGCGCACCTGGATGGGGCGCTATCGCCGCGAGCAGCGCGAAAAGGCGCACGATCATGCCCATGCGGGGCATTCGCAGGCACGGCCATTCGCATCGCGGGCACTGTCGTCAACTATCTGTTTGTGCATGACTCGAAAACCGGTCCCACTTTCGGATCATGCACTGACGAAAGGTTCCGGCGCAATAGCGGCGGAATGACGCTGGCGCCGCCGCGCAGCCTCTCCCATATACCGCACGACCAGCCCGTCCCGGGCAGGAGCCGCATTGGAGCCATCTTGAGCAACCCCGCAGCCAAAGCCGAACTCGACCGCTATTTCGACTGCATCGAGCAGCATCTGCCGAACTGGCTGGCGCGCTTCCTGCACTGGTTGCGGCAGCCGTCGATGCTGATCGTCCGCATCCTCGTCTGCCTGCTGCTGATCGCCGGCGGGATTCTGTCGTTCCTGCCGATCCTCGGGTCTCTGGATGCTGCCGCTCGGGCTGATCATCATCGCCCAGGATCTGCCGTTCCTGCAGCCGCCGCTGGTGCGCATCTTCCAGTGGATCGAGCGCAAGTGGGAAAACTGGCAGCGCAAGCTCCCCGCGCTGAGCGTCGCTGCATAGCATCCCTGCTGAAAGCACAGTCTGACCGCTCGCTGGCGGGCCTCCCGCACGCATGCAATAGTGCTCCTGCATCAGGGCCGACGGCCCCAAGAAACTCTCGAAGAACGCTGGCCGCCAGGCCTACAATGTCAGGGAGGACGATCGATGCACTGTGTTCAAGAACGATAAGCGCGTTCGCCGCGTCCGCACTGCTTCTCGCCTTGGGAAGCGGCGCGGCGATGGCGCAGAAGAAGAACGACACCGGCGCAACCGACACCGAAATCAAGATCGGCAACATCGCGCCCTACAGCGGGCCGGCGTCGTCCTATGCAACGATCGCCAAGACCCAGGCCGCCTACTTCAAGATGATCAACGAGGCCGGCGGCATCAACGGCCGCAAGATCAACTTCATCTCCTATGACGACGGCTACAGCCCGCCGAAGACCGTCGAGCAGGTGCGCAAGCTGGTCGAAAGCGACGAGGTGTTCGCGATCTATCAGGTGATCGGCACGCCGGGAAATTCGGCGATCGCGAAATACCTGAACCAGAAGGGCGTGCCGCACACCTTCGTCGGCAGCGGCGCGACCAAGTGGGCCGATCCGAAGAACCAGCCCTGGAGCATGGGCTGGCAGCCGAACTACCAGAGCGAGGCGCGCATCTATGCCCGCTACATCCAGAAGAACTTTCCCGGCAAGACCGTCGGCATCCTCTACCAGAACGACGACTTCGGTAAGGACTACCTGACCGGCTTCAACGAGGCGTTCGGCGCGGACAAGTCGAAGATCGTCGTCGCCGAGGTGCCGTACGAGGTCAGCGCGCCGACGGTGGATTCGCAGGTGGTGCAGATCAAGGGCGCCAACCCGGACATCTTCATCAACATCGCAACGCCGAAGTTCGCGGCGCAGGCGATCAAGAAGATCGCCGAGATGAAATGGACGCCGGTGCAGTTCCTCACCAACGTCTCGGTCTCGGTCTCCTCGGTCATGAAGCCGGCCGGCGTTGAAGCCTCGCAGGACATCATCAGCGCGGCCTACCTGAAGGACCCGAACGATCCGCAATGGAAGGACGACAAGGCCATGAACGAGTGGCGCGCGTTCATGACCAAGTGGTATCCGGAAGGCGATCAGACGGACGCCGCCACCGTGTTCGGCTATGGCGCCGCCGTAGGGCCTCGTTCAGGCGCTGAAACAGTGCGGCGACGAGATGACCCGGGCGAACCTGATGAAGCAGCTGGCCAACATGGACATGGAGATCGGCATCTATCTGCCGGGCATCCGCATCAAGACCTCGCCGACCGACTTCGCGCCGATCGAGCAGCTCCAGCTCCATGAGGTTCAAGGGCGAACTCTGGGAGCTGTTCGGCCCGCTGATGGACGGCAGCGGCGCAAGCTGACAACTTTCGCGACCGCTTTGACGGCATGAAACGATCGGCGCGGCCCTCGACGGCCGCGCCGATTGCATTTGCGGCGCAGCGGAGCCTCACATGCTTCGCATTGCGAGCCGCGGCCAAACGACTCTGAATCGCAGCGAAATCGATGATTCGCGCTGAAGCGGCGGCGCAGCTCAGGCCGTCTTGCACGCAGTCAAGCCGAATGCGGCGAATTGACTCGCCGATGCAACGAATGCGGCAGATTTGCAACGACCCTAGGGCAACCTGCGGGACTATCGGATTATTTTCGCTTTCGCGAATCAATATTTTGATTCAGCGTCGCTGCCGACATACAACTGGAGGCTACACCCGTGAACGTTATCGTCTTTGCGTCGCGCAAGGGCGGCTCTGGGAAAAGCACCCTCGCCGCTCACCTTGCCGCGCACGCGCACAAAACCTTGAAATCGTGCTTGCTGGTCGACGCCGACCCCCAGGGCTCGCTGAGCCTCTGGCAGCGGCTGCGCGGCACCGGCGAACCGCCGATCAAGACCGCTGTGCGCTCGGTCACCGAGATCGTCAACGCCGCGAGGCGCGACGGCTACGAGTGGGTCTTCATCGACACGCCGCCGAACATTTCCGCGGTGGTCGATGATGCGATCCGCAACGCGACGCTCGTCGTCATTCCGGCGCGGCCGGGGGTGTTCGACATCGACGCGGTGGTGGAGACCATCCAGTCCTGCCGCTCGCAGCGAAAGCCTTATGCCGTGGTGATGAACGGCTCGCCGGCGCGACGCGACGACCTCGAAAGCCCGCTGGTGACGATCGCGCGCGAAAGCCTCGCCAAGATGAAAGCGCCGGTCTGGGGCGGCCAGATCACCAACCGCGCCAACTACGTGCTTGCGCTGAGCCACGGCGAAGGCGCCCGCGAATACGATCCGGAAAGCCGCGCGGCCAACGAGATCGGCAGGCTGTGGGCCGCGATCGAACGCTCGGTGAAAGCCATCAGCGGCGCAGCCTCCGCAGCCGGCGCGATGCACAAGCGGGCCGCCTAAGCCTCGACGGGGGTCGTCGAGACGAAAACGGCTCGCCAGCTCTGCTGCGCGAGCCGTTTTTGTTTGCGCAGGCAGTCTAGAGCTGGCCGTGTTCCTGCAGATTCTTGACGCAGACCGGACGCAGTCGTGCGCGGTTCTCCTTCAGGCAGCCGAGAATGGCCATATCGCCGTCATTGATGACCTTCTTGCAGAGGCGGCTTGCATCGCGCCCGCAGGCGCTTTCGGCTTGGGCGCGGTCCTGGGCCAGTGCGGCCCCTGCGGCAAATACGGCCGCCGACACGATCAACATGCGGGCAAAAAACATCGTTTTTCCTTGAGTCTGTCGCGGGTTCCGCCGGCGCTTGCAGCGCATGCCGGAGCGGTTTATTTCCGGGTCGGAGTGTGACATACGTCACTCGCATCCGCGCCGTCAAACCGCTAAAACTCGGCGCTTTCGCGGCAGTCTCGGCCGCCAACCCATCAACTCCCGACGAGCCCGGACGTTTCATGAAGGCTGCGCGCGAACATCGCTCTGGCAAGGGCCACAAGGACGAGAACTTTCCGGTCGCGTCCTTCGTGATCGAAGCCCGCCATCGCGGGCTGATCCTGGCGTTCTACGAGTTCGTCCGCATCGCCGACGACATCTCCGATCACGCGACCCTGTCGCGCGAGGAAAAGCTTACGCAGTTCGACCGGCTCGAGGCCGAGCTGCTCGGCTGCAGGCGACGGCCAGCCGGAGGCGTTGCGCTTACGCGAGGCGCTGGCCGAGCGCGGGATGTCCGCGCAGCACCCTTGCGACGTGCTGACCGCGTTCCGGATGGACGTGACGAAGACTGCGCTACGCGGACTGGAACGAGCTCATCCACTACTGCACCTACTCGGCGATGCCGGTCGGCCGCTTCGTGCTCGACGTGCACGGGGAGAGCAAGTCCACCTGGGCTGCGTCGGACGCCCTGTGCGCGGCGCTGCAGATCATCAACCACATCCAGGATTGCGGCAAAGACTATCGCAACCTCGACCGCGTCTACATCCCGCAGGACGCGATGCAGGCCTCCGGCATGACCATCGAGATGATCGGCGCCGAGCGTTCCTCGCCGCAAATGACCGCGGTCTTGCGCGGCCTGACCGTGGGCACCGAGCGGCTGCTCGACGAAAGCCTCGCGCTCGCGCCGCAGGTCAACAACATGCGCCTTGCCCTGGAAATCGGCACGATCCAGACCTACGCGGCAAAGATCCTTGCCATGCTGAAGACCCGCGACCCGCTGCACGAGCGGGTCCACCTGAACAAATGGGAAATCATGGGCTTCGGGCTGACCAGCCTCGCCGGCGGACTGTTGCGCCGTGCGAGGCGCAAGCTCTCCATGTCGGGCCAAGTTTCGCGAGCCTGAACCGACATGTCCGCACAAGAAACCGCTCTGGCCCAAACCAACGAGGCTTCGGCATCGCCCTCCTCGTTCTACGCGGCGATGCGCATCCTGCCTGCCGAGCAGCGCGACGCGATGTTCCTGATCTACAACTTCTGCCGCCAGGTCGACGACATCGCCGATTCCGATCTGCCACCCGAGCGCAAGCGCGCCGACCTGCAGCAATGGCGCAAGGACATCGACGCGGTCTATGCCGGCAAGGCGCCGTCGCACCTGGCCGACTATCCCGCGACCATCAAGCGCTTCGATCTGCAGCGCGAGGATTTCCTTGCGATCATCGACGGCATGGAGATGGACGCGCGCGAAGACATCCGCGCGCCGGACTGGACGACGCTCGATCTCTACTGCGACCGCGTCGCCAGCGCCGTCGGCCGCCTGTCGGTCAACGTGTTCGGATTGAAGCGCGATGATGGTGTCGCCCTGGCCCATCACCTCGGTCGCGCGCTGCAGCTCACCAACATCCTGCGCGACATCGATGAGGATGCCGGGATCGGCCGGCTCTATCTGCCGCGCGAAGCGCTGAACGCTGCCGGAATTTCCACCAACGATCCCGGCGCCGTCGCAGCTCACGCGGACCTGACCAGGACTTGTGAACCTGTGATCGCCCGCGCCAGACTCCATTACCAGGAGGCGCAGCAGATCATGGATCGCAATCCCCGCAAGCTGGTGCGCGCGCCGCGCATCATGGGCAAATACTACGGCAGCATCTTCGAGCTGCTGATTGCCCGCGGCTTCGCGTCGCCGCGCGCGCCTGTGCGCCTGGGCAAGCTCGCCAAATTCTCCATCCTCCTGCGATACGCGTTCATCTGATGAAACCCAACGTCCATATCATCGGCGCCGGCGTGTCCGGCCTTGCCGCGGCGGTCCGGCTGTCGAATGCCGGCTTCGGCATTCACCTGCACGAGGCGACGCCGCAAGCCGGCGGTCGCTGCCGTTCGTTCTACGATGCTGCGACCGACCTCACGATCGACAACGGCAATCACCTCGTGCTGTCGGGCAACACGAGCGTGCTCGACTATGCACGCTCGATCGGCACCGAAGCCGGCCTGCGAGGGGCCGAAGCATGCCGAGTTCTCGTTCATCGATCTGAAGGCCAACAAGCGCTGGCTGCTGCAGATGAACGACGGACGCATCCCGTTCTGGATCTTCAACGACGACAAGCGCGTGCCGGACACGAAGCCATCCGACTACACGGCGATGATGCCGCTGCTGTGGGCCGGCAACAACGAGTTCGTCGGCGACAAGATCGAATGCGATGGCCCGCTCTATCGGCGCCTGGTGCAGCCGTTGCTGCTCGCCGCGCTGAACATCGATCCGCCGCTCGGCTCTGCGGGCCTTGCCGGCGCGATCGTCCGCCAGACGCTGCTCGCGGGCGGGCGCGCCTGCCGGCCGCTGATCGCGCGCGAGGGCCTGAGCAACGTGCTGGTCGAACCTGCGGTGAAGCTGCTGCGCGAGCGCGGCGCCACCGTCCGCTTCGATCATGAGCTGCACAAGGTGGAGATGTCCGGCGACCGCATCACCTCGCTGACCTTCGGCGACGACATGATCGCACTTGGACCAAACGACAAGGTCGTGCTCGCGGTACCCGCGCGGCAGGCGGCGTCGATCCTGCCCGGCATGAAGACACCGACCCAGTTCGTCTCGATCCTGAACGCGCATTTCCGCTGCGACGCCGCCGCCGGGCACGCCGCCGATCCTCGGCGTCGTCGGCGGGCTGGTCGAGTGGATCTTCCCGTTCAAGGAGCGGCTGTCGATCACCATCAGCGCCGCCGACCGGCTTGATGAACGCGCCGCGCGAGCAGCTCGCGCATGACATCTGGAACGACGTCTGCGCCGCAACGGGCGCCACGGGCGACCTGCCGCGCTGGCAGATCGTGCGCGAGCGCCGCGCCACTTTCGCGGCGACGCCTGAACAGGACGCGCTGCGTCCGGGCACCGTGACGGAATGGAAGAACCTGGTCCTTGCCGGCGACTGGACCGCCACCGGACTGCCGTCGACCATCGAAGGCTCGATCGGCTCCGGCGACAAGGCCGCCGACCACATCATCAAAGCCGGCTGACGCCATGACCACTGCAACCGCAACAAAGCCCGCCTCCGACGCCCTGCAAGCGAGCATCGCCGACGCGACGCGCGCGCTGCACGGCCATCAGCAGCGCGACGGGCACTGGGTGTTCGAGCTCGAGGCGGATGCGACCATCCCGCCGAATACATCCTGTTCCGCCACTATCTCGCCGAGCCCGTCGACAGCGAGCTCGAGCGGAAGATCGCCAACTACCTGATGCGCATTCAGGGCGAGCACGGCGGCTGGCCGCTGTTCCAGGACGGCGCGTTCGACATGAGCGCGAGCGTGAAGGCCTATTTCGCGCTGAAGATGATCGGCCACGACATCGACGCGCCGCACATGAAGCGCGCGCGCGAGGCGATCCTCGCGCGCGGCGGCGCCGCGAAGGTGAACGTGTTCACCCGCTTCCTGCTGACGTTCTTCGGGCAACTCACCTGGCGCAGCGTGCCGGTGCTGCCGATCGAGATCATGCTGCTGCCGCGCTGGTCGCCGTTTCACCCTGGAGAAGGTCTCGTACTGGGCGCGCACCACCATGGTGCCGCTGATGGTGCTCGCGGCGCTGAAGCCGCGCGCGCGCAATCCGAAGGGCGTGCGGATCGACGAGCTGTTCCACGAGGATCCGACGACGGTCGGCACGCCTTCGCGCGCGCCGCACCAGAGCAAGGGCTGGTTCGCCCTCTTCAGCGGCATCGATGCGATCCTGCGCGTGATCGAGCCCTTCTTCCCGAAGGGCCTGCGCCAGCGCTCGATCGACAGCGCGCTTGCTTCATCGCCGAGCGGCTGAACGGCGAGGACGGCCTCGGCGCCATCTTCCCGCCGATGGCAAACACCGTGATGATGTACGACGCGCTCGGCCACGGCGAAGATTACCCGCCGCGCGCCATCACCCGGCGCGGCATCGACAAGCTTCTGGTGTTCAACGGCGACGAAGCCTACTGCCAGCCCTGCGTCTCGCCGGTGTGGGATACGGCGCTGACCTGCCACGCGCTGCTGGAAGCCGGCGATGAGGAGTCTCGTCGCGAAGGCGCAGCAAGGGCTCGACTGGCTGAAGCCGCTGCAGGTGCTCGACGTGAAGGGCGACTGGGCTGCCAAGCGTCCGGACGTCCGGCCGGGCGGCTGGGCCTTTCAGTACGCCAACGCGCATTATCCCGACCTCGACGACACGGCCGTGGTCGTCATGGCGATGGACCGGGTGCGTCGCGCGGACGGGACCACCAGATTCGACACCGCGATCGACCGCGGCACCGAGTGGATCGAGGGCCTGCAAAGCAAGGACGGCGGCTTTGCCGCCTTCGACGCCGACAACCTTGAATACTATCTGAACAACATCCCCTTCTCCGACCACGCGGCGCTGCTCGATCCGCCGACCGAGGACGTCACCGCGCGCTGCGTGTCGATGCTGGCGCAGCTCGGCAAGACCGTCGAGACGAGCCCGGCGCTGAAGCGCGGCGTCGACTATCTGCGGCGGACCCAGATGGCGGAAGGCTCGTGGTACGGCCGCTGGGGCATGAACTACATCTATGGCACCTGGTCGGTGCTGTGCGCGCTGAACGCAGCCGGCGTCGCCCATGGCGACCCCGCCATGCGCAGGGCGGCCGACTGGCTGGTGCGGATCCAGAACGCCGACGGCGGCTGGGGCGAGGACGGCGAGAGCTACAAGCTCGACTACAAGGCCTATGAGCCCGCTGCTGAGCACTGCGTCACAGACGGCATGGAGTTTGCTTGGTCTTATGGCGGCAGGCGAAGTCGATCACCCGGCCGTGGCGCGGGGGGTGGCTTATCTGATGAAAACGCAAAATAAGACTGGCGAATGGGACGAGGCGCGCTATACCGCGACGGGCTTTCCGCGGGTCTTCTATCTGCGCTATCACGGATACCGGAAGTTCTTTCCGCTGTGGGCGCTGGCGCGCTACAGAAATTTGCGAAATACCAACTCGAGGACGGTCGGAGTCGGAATGTGAGTGTGGGGGCTAGCGGAGCTGTCGCCGGGGGGCGGCCTCTCCTCATCGTGACGGGGCTGTACAGCGAGGCACGCATTGCGGCCGGCGCGGGCATGACGGTCATCTGCAGTTCGAGCGATCCCGACCAGTTGCGCGCGCAGCTCGACACGTTCGATCACGCAAGTGTCCGCGGCATCATCTCCTTCGGTATCGCCGGCGGCCTCGATCCGTCGCTGCAGGCCGGCGACCTGGTCGTCGCGAACGAAATCATGACCGCCGATGCCCGCTGGGCGACGCGCCGCGACGCTGAGCGAAAGCCTGGTGGAAGGCACGAACATCGGCCGGCGCAAGATCGTCGGCGGCACGATCGTCGGCGCCGAAGAGATCATCCTCCATCCGCGCGACAAGGTCCAGTTGCACAAGGACACGGGCGCGACGGCCGTCGATATGGAAAGCCACATCGCCGCGGCCTATGCCGCCTCGGTCGGCCTGCCCTTCGCAGCGCTGCGCGTGATCAACGATCCCGCGTCGCGCTCACTTGCCGGCGCTGGCGTTGAATGCTCTGAAGCCGAACGGCGACATCTGCCCACGGAAGGTGTTGCGCGGCGTCGCGCGCGAACCATCCGTGATCCCGTCGCTGATGCGGACCGCCCACGATTTCAACCGGGCGATCGCAACCTTACGCCGCTGTCGAAGCCTTCTTCTGGACGGCGGCGTCAGCCTCGTCCCGGCGAATCTCTGACAGCTTCTTCTGCACCTGTTCGGCGAAGATGTACTGCGCCGGGCGCTGCTTCGACATGTCGATTTCCGGCGCCATCGGCCCTGTTGTTCGCACGCCGAACAGCGCGACCTTCATCGCCTTGAGCGGGTTCTTGACCGCATCGAGCGCCGCCGTCGGCTCGTAGCCGCAATGCGCCATGCAGTCGGCGCACTTCTCATACTTGCCGGTGCCGTAGGAATCCCAATCGGTGGTTTCCATCAGCTCGTTGAAGGTCTTCGCATAGCCTTCGCCGAGCAGGTAGCACGGCTTCTGCCAGCCGAAGATGTTGCGCGCGGGCATGCCCCACGGCGTGCATTCGTAGCTCTCGTTGCCGGCAAGGAAGTCGAGGAACAGGCCGGAGTGGATGAAATTCCACTTCTTGCCCTTGCCGAGCGCGAACACGTCGCGGAACAGCTGCTTGGTGTGCTGGCGGTTCAGGAAGTGCTCCTGATCCGGCGCGCGCTCATAGGCGTAACCGGGCGACATCGAGACACCGACGTCGATTTCCTTGCAGAAATCGAGGAACTTGGCGATCTCCTCGGCCGGGTGATTGTTGAAGATCGTCGCGTTGACGTTGACGGTGAAGCCCTTGGCCTTGGCCGCCTTGATCGCCGACACGGCGCGATCGAACACGCCTTCCTGGCACACCGACTTGTCATGGTGATCGCGCATGCCGTCGAGATGCACGGAGAAGAACAGATACGGCGACGGCTCGAACAGGTGCAGCTTCTTCTCGAGCAGCAATGCGTTGGTGCAGAGCGAGACGAACTTCTTGCGCGCAACGAGCCCGCGCACGATCTCGCCGATCTCCTTGTGGATCAGCGGCTCACCGCCAGGAATGGCGACGAGCGGCGCGCCGCACTCGTCGGCGGCGTCCCAGCACTCCTGCGCCGTCATGCGGCGGTTCAGGATGGCGTCGGGATAGTCGATCTTGCCACAGCCGGCGCATGCGAGATTGCAGCGGAACAGCGGCTCCAGCATCAACACCAGCGGATAGCGCTTGCGACCAAGCAGCTTCTGCTTAAGCAGGTAGCCGCCGATCTTGATCTCTTTGAAGAACGGTATTGCCATTGAACCTTGTATCTTTCCGGACGTGTTAGCGAGCGAAACCTACCTAGAACGTTCTGTTTCGACGCGACCTCCGGGAACCGGTTCCCGAGCATCACGCCCTCACGAGCTCGACTGGCAGCCGAAACTCAACATTTTCTTGCTGGCCCGGCATGACGGTTACGTCCACCGGACCAATTCGTTTCAGCGCCTCGATCACATCCTCTACGAGAACCTCAGGTGCGGACGCACCCGCGGTGATCCCCACAGCCTTAGCGTTTCGAACCCAGTCAGGATTCAATTCGCTCCCATCTGCGATGAGATAACTCGGAACCCCCACTTCCGCTCCGATTTCCCGGAGGCGGTTGGAATTCGAGCTATTGGCCGCCCCGACGACCAAAAGCACGTCGACAAGCTTCGACAGGTCTCTTACCGCAGACTGTCGATTCTGTGTCGCATAGCAGATATCCCGGGTGTCCGGGCCTAGAATATTGGTAAATTTGCGTTTCAGCGCGGCGATGATGTCTTTTGTGTCGTCCACAGAAAGGGTTGTCTGGGTCACGTAAGCCAAAGGTTCATCTACCGGTAATTGCAGCGCCTCGGCCTCTGCAACGTCCTGGACCAGAAAGATCGGCCCCGGAACCTGCCCCATGGTGCCGACCACTTCCGGATGTCCGGCATGGCCGATCAGGATCAGCGTGCGATCCTGGGCGACGTAGCGCTTGCCCTGATTGTGAACCTTCGTGACCAGCGGACAGGTGGCGTTCAAGGTCGGCAGATTGCGCGCCTTGGCGTGCTCCTCGACACTGCGCGCGACGCCGTGGGCGGAGAACACCGTCATGGCTCCCTCCGGCACCTCGTCCAATTCCTTGACGAAAACAGCGCCTTTGGCCTTGAGGCTTTCGACCACGTGCTTGTTGTGGACGATCTCGTGCCGGACATAGACCGGCGGGCCATATTTCTTCAGCGCCTGTTCGACGATCTGGATCGCCCGCACGACGCCCGCGCAGAAGCCGCGCGGCTGGGCCAGAATGACTTCGATCGGATGATGGTTCTGCATGGCGTGCGTCCTCAAGTGTTGACGAGGCGCAATGCGCGTGCGGCACGGTTTGTGACTGTTCGAACCGGAAGAACCGACGTCTTCGACTGACACCCCGCCCTGCCGTTCTGCAACCGATCGGAAGGAGGAAGCCAATGTTTGACGGTTTCGTGCGGATCGAAATCCGCACTCATCCGCAATTCGGTCACATTTTGAGGTCGAACACTTTCCGGCCGCCGTTTCGGAGCGTTCGGAAAACAAACACAAACATCTTGCAACTGCCGCAAATTCATTCGCGTTCACCAACAGGGGTCCTGTGAACCCTCCGGAACTTGATTTTGCGCGCAATCGCAAGCAACTACGGGCAACGGTTTCCAGAGGCGATTTTTATGCCAATTTTATTGGCACATCTTGAGCTTAGGACCGATTTGCGCGGAGCAGTGTGATCCGAGCCACATAGTTGTAGTCGCAAGCCGCCCACTCTCCGTTCGCCGGCGCACAGGACAAGGTCAAAGAAGTGCTAAAAAGCGTTGTTGTTCATATAGTTAGATTTTGCACCCACTACGCGAAGACGGTCATTTTTCTGGCCGTTGCGCTGGCGGGACTGTCGGTCTGGTACACATCGGAGCACTTCGCGCTCAACACCGACATCAGCAAGCTGATCTCGACGGAGCTTCCCTGGCGGCAGCGTGAGATCGCCTACGAGAAGGCGTTTCCCGGCAGCCATGAATCGATCATCGCTGTGGTCCAGGCCCCGACGGCCGAACTGACCAAACTCGCCACCAGCGACCTCGAGCAGCGGATGCGCAGCCGATCGGACAAGTTTCTCGAAGTCGAGAACATCGCCGGCAGCCCGTTCTTCCAGCAGAACGGCCTGCTGTTCCTGTCGACCGAGGAGGTCAAGGACACGGCGGAAAAGCTCTCCAAATCCGACCCCCTGATCGGCAGCCTCGCCACCGATCCCAGCCTGCGCGGTATGGCCGAGGCCCTGACGACAGTGCTCGCCGGATTGAAGCGCGGCGAGGTGAAGACGGACGACCTCGCCAAGCCGTTCAACAAATTCGCCGACACCATCGACAACGTTCTCAGCAAAGGCACCGCCACGTTCTCCTGGCGTGAACTGGTGAACGGCGGCCCGCTTCCCGAAAGCGATCGCAGAGGCTTCCTCCGGCTGCGGCCGATGCTCGACTTCAACGCGCTCGAGCCCGGGCGAGAAGCCGAAAATGTGATCCGGCAGGCCGTCAGCGATCTTCACCTCGCCGAAAAATATCAGGCGCGCGTCCGCCTGACCGGTCCGGTCGCAATCGCCAACGACGAGTTCGGCAGCACGCAGGAAGGCATCGTGATGAACTCGCTCATCACCTGCGTGATCGTGCTGTTCATTCTCTGGATGGCGCTGCACTCGCCGCGAATTATCGCTGCGGTATCGATCGCGCTGATGCTTGGGCTTGCGATCACGACTGCGGTGGGATTGCTGCTTGCCGGCGCCTTCAACCCGATCTCGGTCGCGTTCGCCGTGCTGTTCGTCGGGCTCGGCGTCGACTTCGGCATTCAGTACAGCATCCGCTACCGCACCGAACGATACGAAAATAACGACCTGTCGGAGGCTCTGGCGAAGGCGGCCGAGAACAGCGCGGTGCCGCTGTCGCTCGCGGCCGTTGCCACCTCGCTCGGCTTCCTGTCGTTCCTGCCCACCGCCTATCAGGGCGTTTCCGAGCTCGGAAAGATCGCCGGCGCCGGCATGCTGATCGCGTTCCTCGGCAGCATCACGGTGCTGCCTGCCCTGCTCAAGCTGTTCCATCCGCCGGGCGAGAAGGAAGAGCTCGGCTACAGCTTCATGGCGCCGGTCGATGCGTTCATGGAGCGCAACCGCATCGCGATCATCGTGCTGACGCTGGGCACAGCGATCGCCGGCCTGCCGCTGCTCTACTACCTGCAGTTCGATTTCAATCCGATGAACCTGCGCAGCGCGAAGGTCGAGTCGGTCGCGACCTACCTCGATATCCGCAAGGATCCGCAGAGCGGTGCAAGCGCGATCGATGTGATCGCGCCGTCACGCCAGGCCGCGCTGAAGGTCGAGGAAAACCTGCGAAAGGTCCCGGAAGCGGACCGCGTGATGTCGGTCGATTTCTTCGTGCCGAAGGATCAGCCCGCAAAGCTGGCCGCCATCAGGAAGGCGGCGGACGTGCTTGGGCCGACATTCAAGGAATCCAAGCTCGAGCGGCCGACGGATGCAGAAAACGCCGAGGCGCTGAAGGACGCCGCGAACAGGCCTGAATCAGGCGGCCGCCGGCAAGACCGGCCCCGGCGCCGAGGCCATGAAGCGCCTCGCCGGCTCGGTCGACAAGCTCGCGCAGAGCAGCGAGGCGCAGCGCGAAGAGGCGCAGAACGTGTTCGTCGTGCCGCTCGGCGTCGCGCTCGAAGAGATCTCGAATTCGCTGCTCGCCAAGCCGGTTACGTTCGAGACACTTCCGAAATCGCTCGTGGCCGAGTGGATGACGCCGGACGGCCGCACGCGCGTGCAGGCGACGCCGAAGGGCGATCCGAACGACAATGAGACGTTGCGGCAATTCGCCCGCGCGGTGCTTGCGGTCGAGCCGACGGCAATCGGCGGGCCGATCTCGATTCTCGAGGCCGGCAACACGATCTCGTTCGCCTTCATCCAGGCCGGACTCTGGGCGCTCGGTCTCGATCACGATCATGCTGTGGATCGTGCTGCGCCGCTTCAGCGACGTGCTGCTGACGCTGGTGCCGCTGATCCTGGCCGGTGCGCTCACGCTCGAGATCTGCGTGCTGCTCGGCATTCCGATGAACTTCGCCAACATCGTCGCGCTGCCGCTGCTGCTCGGCGTAGGCGTGGCGTTCAAGATCTACTACGTCGTCGCCTGGCGCGCCGGCAGCACCAACCTGCTGCAGTCGAGCCTGACGCGCGCGATCTTCTACAGCGCGCTGACGACCGCGACCGCCTTCGGCAGCCTGTGGTTCTCGAGCCATCCCGGCACCGCCAGCATGGGCAAGCTGCTGGCGTTGTCGCTGCTTACGACGTTGCTGGCGGCCGTGCTGTTCCAGCCGGTGCTGATGGGCAAGCCCCGCGAAGTCGAAGCCTCAGGTGCGGGGAACGAGGCTGGCAACGCTTGAGCAGATCGGATCGGCCGCAGGTGCAGCGGTCGCGCCGCCCTTCGTGCTGGCCATGCCTTTGGTCTGCGGCGCCATGGTCTGCGGCGCCATCGCCATGCCCTTGGTCTGAGGCGCCATCGCCCCGCCCTTGGCCTGCGGAGCAGGCGTAGCCTGTGGCTGCGGCAGCGGTGGGACATTGGTGCCGGTGACGCGCTTCCAGTCCTGACCGCCGCAGAAGATCACGCCCATGCAGCCACGGACGGCCAGCATGTCGTTGCGGGTCACGCTGATGTGCGAGTCGTACAGACTGCCGCCGTTGGCGTCGTAGATCTTGCCTTCCCACTTGTTGGCTTCGGTCTGTTTCATGTTGATCAGGATCGGAACGCCAAGCATCGGTCGATTGCGCATCGACGGATCGGGATTCTTGCTGTCGGTGCCCGGCGTCGTCTCCGCCCATATCACGCCCCAAAGCGTCGGCGGCTGGCTCGGTGCCCCAGGGCAGCTCACAACCTTGATGCGCGCGCTGCCGTCCTCCACCAGCCACTCGCCGACCGGATCGGGGGTCTGCGCAGCAGCGGTGGCTGTAACGGCGAGCAGAATTGTTCCTGACAAAACCAACGTTCGCATGATCGCAAATACCCTGTTTGTCTAAAGCGGGTTTCTCAATGATCGTTCAAACACACCGCGCACTCTCCGCAGCCGCTGTGCGCGCGATGCCTGTGTGTGTCAGGCTGCGTCGATACACGGTGTGGCAAGAGCTCAGCTGCGCGGAACCAGGCTGGCAACGTTTGAGCAGATCGGGTCCGCTGCGGTAGGTGCAGCTGCCGCGCCGCCCTTGGCCATGCCTTTTGTCTGCGGCGCCATCGCGCCGCCCTTGGCCTGAGGCGCCTTGGTGTCTGCGGCGCCATCGCGCCGCCCTTGGCCTGAGGCGCCGGCGGAGGCGCCGGAGGCGATTGCGCGGGCTGCGCAAGCGGCGGCGTGGTGGTGCCGGTGACGCGCTTCCAGTCCTCGCCGCCGCAGAAGATGCCGGCGACGCAGCCGCGCACTTCCAGCATGTCCTGGCGGTTGACGCTGATGTTCGAGTCGAAAATGCTGCCGCGCGTGGCGTCGTAGATCTTTCCATCCCAGCGATTGGCCTGGGACTGCTTCATGTTGATCAGGATCGGAACGCCGAGCATCGGTCGATTCCGCATTGCGGGATCAGGATTCTTGTCATCGACGCCGGGCTTCACCTCCGCCCAAATAACGCCCCAGAGCGTCGCCGGCTGCCCGGGTGCCTGTGGGCAGCTTACGACCTTGATCCGCGCGGTGCCTTCCTTCACCAGCCACTCGCCTACTGGATCGGTAGCTTGCGCGGCCGCGCCGACGGTTGCGGCAAGCAAAATAGTTCCCGACAAGACCAACGTCCGCATGCTCGAAAGTGCCCTATTTACTTAAGCGGGTTTCTCAATAATCGTTCGGACCGCACCGTGGAAGATAGTCGCAGTCGACGTTATCTGACCAGATGCTATTACTTGTGTGACGTCACAACAAAGCAAAAGTGTGAGCAATGTCGGGTGGAAAGCTGGACCTCCCTCGGATAGTGGATGAACGTGAATCCGAGCGGGGGACCCTTCACTCCCGGTACCTGAACGAGCAGCTCGTCCGGGTGCTCAAGACCATCGGCTTCGACGTCGGCTTCAAGCGGGGCCAGGGCCAATACCTCTACGACCGCAACGACCAGCGCTATCTCGACCTGCTGTCCGGCTTCGGTGTGTTTGCGATCGGACGCAACCACCCGGTGCTGCGGGACACGCTGAAAAGCGTGCTGGACAGCGATCTTCCGAACCTCGTGCAGATGGACGTATCGGTGCTCGCCGGCATTCTCGCCGAGCGGCTGCTCGGCCACGTGCCGTATCTCGACAAGGCGTTCTTCGCGAACTCCGGCACCGAATGCGTCGAGGCTGCGATCAAGTTTGCGCGCGGCGCGACCGGCCGCCCCACCATCCTCTACATG
This sequence comes from uncultured Alphaproteobacteria bacterium, assembly GCA_963757845.1. GTDB lineage: Bacteria > Pseudomonadota > Alphaproteobacteria > Rhizobiales > Xanthobacteraceae > P52-10. The sequence continues at coordinate 71,338 of CAVWTB010000055.1, read as the reverse complement.
GGGCACGCCTATCACGGGCTGTCCTACGGATCGCTGTCGCTGACCGACGACAAGAATTTCCGCGACCGGCTTTGAGCCGCTGCTGCCGGGTTGCACGGCGGTGCCTTTCAACGATCTCGCCGCGCTCGAGCAGGCGCTGGCGAATCGCCAGGTGGCCGCCTTCGTGTTCGAACCCATCCAGGGCAAGGGCGTGAACATCCCTGATGACGACTTCCTTCCACAAGCTGCGGCGTTATGTCGCCGATACGGAACGCTGGTCGTCGCAGACGAGATTCAGACCGGGTTGGGACGCACCGGCAAATTCCTCGCGGTCGAGCACTGGAATGTCGAACCCGACATGGTGCTGCTGTCGAAGTCGTTGTCCGGTGGTCACATCCCGGTCGGCGCGCTGCTGACGCGCAAGGCGATCTTCAACAAGATCTTCGACCGCATGGATCGTGCCGTCGTGCACGGCTCGACCTTCTCCAAGAACGACATGGCGATGGCCGCAGCCATCGCCACGCTCGACGTCATCAAGTCCGAGAAGCTGATCGAGAACGCCGCAACCCAGGGTGCGCGCATCAAGCGCGCGTTCGAGGACATGGTCGAGCGCTACGAGCTGGTGAAGGACGTCCGCGGCAAGGGATTGATGATCGGCATCGAGTTCGGCGCGCCGAAATCCTTTGCGCTGAAGGCCTCCTGGAACGTGCTCGAGACGGCGAGCGCAGGCCTGTTCTGCCAGCTCATCACCATTCCGCTGTTCAAGGATCACAAGATCCTGACGCAGGTGTCCGGCCACGCCAGCCACACCATCAAGCTTCTCCCGCCGCTCACCATCACCAACAAGGACTGCGAGTGGATCGAGGAGTTGTTCGACTCGGTGATCGCCGGCGCGCATCGCGTCCCGGGCGCCGTGTGGTCGCTCGGCAAGACGCTCATGGACAACGCGATCCGCGTGCGGGAGTCGGCTTAGACTCAAATCCTCATGCTGAGGAGCGCTGCGAAGCAGCGCGTCTCGAAGGATGTGGCCCGTGCCGGGCCTCATGGTTCGAGACGGCGCTAACGCGCCTCCTCACCATGAGGGTTGAGGCCTGCTGCGCGCGCGTCACTTCCTTCCCGGATAGCTCACGGCCATGCCGGCGCGTACGTCCTGCTGCACGCCGTATTGCGGGAACGGATAGCGGAAGCCGTTCTTCGACAAGGCCTTCATGCCGGTGATGGCGCTGACGAGATATTCCGGCGGCGTCGCCATCAGCATCTCTTCGTCGAGCACGCCGCCGTAGCGGCGTTCGGCAAAGCACGGGATCGACAGGCTCGGCTGGCGCGTGGTCAGCGCCCTGCCCCATGAATTGGCACAGGCCGACTCGCCGACCACGCTCCAGTCGAAGCGCTTGTAGCCGGACCATTGCAGGCCGTTGATGAAGTAGATCATCGCGCCGGGCGTCGCGTAGAACAGCGCGATGTCGGGCGTTCCCAGTTTTCCGCTCGACAACGGCCCGACCGCAAGCGCGTCGTATTTCCCGTCGGGCACACAGTGCATCGCGCCCTGATGCGCCGTTGCGTCTTCCAGCGTCGAGAACCAGACGCCTTTCATGTGTGCACCCGACTGCCACGCCTCGGTCTTGGCGTTACCCAGTCCCACCACCGCCCGGCATTGCGCGCCGACGAGATCGTCGGAGGTGATGCCCACCGTCCAGCCGAGCCGCGAGGCCTGGCCGACGATCTGGTCGAGGGTGTGAATGGATTGCGGGCGGCGGATCCGGTCGATCGCCTCCATGTCCTCGCGCCGCTCGAACATCTTCATGCCGAAGGGAATGGTGCGGAGCTTCAACAGCAACGACAAATCGTCGACAACGGCCGGCCAGTCGTGGGTCATCGGGAGTTTCCTCGTGGAACTTTTCCCGAAAACCTATCCCAACCACCTCCCCGGCGCCATCGCGTTAAGCATAACGCAGCCCGGGCATACCAATTCAACGCCGAACGATCCGAGGGTCCGTCACCCGATCAAGCCTAAATCGGCGGCAACAGATGGGAAAAACCGCTGGCAATCGACGCCAACGCAACAACGACCGCTGCGACGATCAACAGGACGTCGAACGCCGACAGGAAACGTATTGCCAGGAAGTTGCGAATTTTCCTGATCATTGTTCGCGTTTACGGCGGACATTTGAATCAATTCTGAATCCGATTGAGCTAAAGCCGGCCCTATCGGCGAATGCATGAAAATACCCGCGCTGCCGCGCTTCAACTCGACGTTAGAACGCCTGCGAGTCTGCAATCGCGGCAAGCTTCGATTTAGGATTTTGTCCGCGCGGTGACCAGCGTGCAATGCACGCATTGGTGGCGGATCGAACGTCTTGATCGGCGGAAGATTGCCGCCAAAGCGCTCGACCTGCACGGTCGTGAGCTGTCCGCAGCAGCCTTGCGCGAGCGACGATGTGCCGATATCGCGCGTCAGCACGTTCGGATTGCCGTGCACGCAGAGCGGGTTTTCGTCGTCCGCATCTTCCGGATCGTACCAGGCGCCGGTCGGCAATCGCACCACGCCGGCGCGGATGTCATCGGTGACCTTCGCCGCGGCAAGACACGCGCCGCGTTCGTTGAAGAGGCGCACGATGTCGCCGTCCTTGATGCCGCGCGCCTGAGCGTCAGCCGGGTGGATGCTCATGACCTCGCGGCCGCGCTGCTTCTGCTCATCGCTGTGGCCGCCGAAATCGAACTGGCTGTGCAGCCGCGTCGCCGGCTGGTTGGCGACGAGATGCAGCGGCGCTGCTTTTTCCGGCACGTCCGATGGCGGCAGCCAGACCGGATGGCCGGGGCAATCGGCATAGCCGAAGCTCGCAATGGTCTTCGAGAAGATCTCGATCTTGCCGCTCGGCGTCGGCAGCGGCTTGCCTTGCGGATCGTCGCGGAAGGCGCGCACGATGCCGCCGTCGGCGGGCAGCGCCGGCAGCTCGAGCTCGCCGTCGCGCCAGAACTGATCGAAATCCGGTGCCGGCAAGCCTTTTGCCGCGAGCGCCTTTTGCGTGGTCGCATAGATGTGGCGCAGCCAGTCGCGCGTGCTGCGGCCCTCGGTGAAGGCCTCGCGCTTGCCGAGCCGTTCGGCAAGATCAGCGAAGATATCGTAGTCGTCACGCGCCTGACCGAACGGTTTCGCCAGCCGGTGCATCGCCAGCATCAACTGATCGGTCGGCGTCGCGCCGATATCCTCGCGCTCGAGCGTCATCGTGCACGGCAGGACGATGTCGGCGTGGCGCGCCGTCGCGGTCCAGGCGATCTCGTGCACCACCAGCGTCTCGAGGCCGAAGAACGCGCGGCGCAGGCGGTTGATGTCCTGATGATGGTGGAACGGATTGCCGCCCGCCCAGTAGACGAGCTTGATATCGGGATAGGTCAGCCGCTGGCCGTTGTAGTCGAACGGCTGCCCCGGATTGAGCAGCATGTCGGAGATGCGCGCGACCGGAATGAAGTCGCGCACGCTGTTCTGCCCCTGCGGCAGGGCCGCGACCGGCACCGCGTTCATGCGCTTGCCGTAGTTGGCGACGGCGCCGAGTGCATAGTTATAGCCGCCGCCCGGCAGGCCCATCTGCCCCAGCATCGAGGCCAGCACCGCGCCCATCCAGACCGGCTGCTCGCCGTGCTCGGAGCGCTGCATCGAATGCGACACCACGATCAGCACGCGCTTGCCGGCGAGCCGCCGCGCCAACGCCTCGATCTCGGACGCGGCGATCGCGCAGATCGGCGACGCCCACTGGCGCCGTTTCGCGACACCGTCGCTGCGGCCCATCAGATAGTCCTCGAACACGTCCCAGCCGGTGCAGTGGCTGTCGAGGAATTTTCGATCATGCAGGCCTTCGGAAACGAGCGTGTGCGCGATGCCGAGCATCAGCGCGGTATCCGTCCCCGGGATCGGCGCGATCCACGTCGGCCTCCGCGTCGCCCGGCAGATCCGAGCGCTGCGGGCTGACGAGGATGAATTCCGTGCCGCGCGCCCTCGCCTGCCCCATCGCCTTGCGCTCGGTGTGCTCGCTGAAATGCCGCCGGAGGCGACGCGCGAATTCTTCGCCGCCATGCCGCCGAAGGCGAGCACGATGTCGGTGTATTTGACGATGTCGTCCCACGCCACGTTGCGGCGGGTGACGTCGTCGTAGCCGCCGAGGATATGCGGCAGCAGCACGTTGGAGGCACCGGCGCTGTAGCTGTTGACCGAGCGGACATAGCCGCCGAGCGCGGTGTTCAGGAAGCGGTGGATCTGGCTCTGGGCGTGATGGAAGCGTCCGGCGCTGGACCAGCCATAGGAGCCGCCGAAGATCGCCGCGAGGCCGTGGGTGTCGCGCACCCGCGCGAGCTCCTTGGCCAGCAGGTCGAGCACCTCGTTCCATTCCATCGGGAACGAACTCGTCGCGCCCGCGCCGGTCGTCCTTGCCGGGACCGCGTTCCAGCCAGCCGCGCCGCACATAGGGCCGGTCGATGCGCGCCCGGTGCCGCAGCGCGGACGGAAAATTCTGGATGATCGGGTTCGGGTCAGGATCGCGGGGATGCGGGGTGACGACCAGCGTATCGCCCTGCCACTCGCCCTTGAATGCACCCCAGTGCGAGCTGTGGGTGCCGCCAAGAGGGCTATCAAGAGCCTCGTCCGCCACGTCCGTCATTGCCGGCGAATCCTCCGCAAAAGCGCGGCGAAATCTATGCGGGAACGCCGCGCGTGTCATGGGGACAAACACGCAGAGCGCCATGACGGGGATCTAGCGCTTGAGGCGATAGCCGGTGCGGAAAATCCACCACACCACGGCGAGGCAGGTGAACAGGAACGCCAGCGTCATGCCGAGGCTGATGCCGACGCTGACGTCGGCGATGCCGTAAAAGCTCCAGCGGAAACCTGAGACCAGGTACACCACAGGGTTGAACAGCGCGACCGTCTGCCAGAGCGGCGGCAGCACGTTGATCGAATAGAAGGTGCCGCCGAGGAACGTCAGCGGCGTGATGATCAACAGCGGGATGAACTGCAGCTGCTCAAAACCGTCGGCCCAGATGCCGATGATGAAGCCGAGCAGGCTGAATGTCACCGCGGTCAGGACCAGGAACGCGATCATCCAGAACGGATGCTGGATCTGCAGCGGCACGAAGAAGCCCGCGGTTGCGAGAATGATCAGCCCGAGGATGATCGACTTGCTCGCCGCCGCGCCGACGTAGCCGAGCACGATCTCGAACGGCGAGATCGGCGCCGAGAGGATTTCATAGATCGTGCCGACGAACTTCGGAAAATAGATGCCGAACGACGCGTTGGACGTGCTTTGGGTGAGCAGCATCAGCATGATCAGGCCCGGCACGATGAACGAGCCGTAGCTGACGCCTTCGATCTCGGTGATGCGCGAGCCGATCGCGGCTCCGAACACGACGAAGTAGAGCGAGGTCGAGATCACCGGCGAGACGATGCTCTGCAGCAGCGTCCGCCCGGTGCGCGCCATCTCGAAACTGTAGATTGCCGCTGCCGCCCGCCAGTTCATGACTGCTGCCTCAGCAGATCGACGAAGATGTCCTCCAGCGACGATTGCGTCGTGTGCAGGTCGTTGAAACCGATGCCGGCGGCGCCAAGGTCGTCCAGCAGCGCGGTCACGCCGATCCGCTCGCTCTGGGTGTCGTAGGTGTAAACCAGCTCCCGGCCATTGGCAGCGAGCGTCAAATGATGGGCGCAAAGCGCCGGCGGTATCGCGTCGAGCTTCTTCTGCAGATGCAGAATCAGTTGCTTCTTGCCGAGCTTGCGCATCAGCTCGGCCTTCTGCTCGACCAGCACGATCTCGCCCTTGTTGATGACGCCGATGCGGTCGGCCATCTCCTCGGCTTCCTCGATGTAGTGCGTGGTCAGCACGATCGTCACGCCGGATTCACGCAGCGCGCGGACCATGTCCCACATGTCCTTGCGCAGCTCGACGTCGACGCCGGCGGTCGGCTCATCGAGGAACAATACGCTCGGCTCGTGCGCCAGGGCCTTTGCGATCATCACGCGCCGCTTCATGCCGCCCGAGAGCGTGATGATCTTGAAGTCCTTCTTGTCCCACAGCGACAGGTCCTTCAGCACCTTTTCGAGGTGCGCCGGATCGGGCTTCTTGCCGAACAGGCCGCGGCTGAAGCTCGTGGTCGCCCACACCGTTTCGAACGAATCGGTCGCAAGCTCCTGCGGCACCAGGCCGATCATCGCGCGCGCGGCGCGATAGTCGCGAATGATGTCGTGGCCACCGACGGCGATCTTGCCTTTGCTCGGATTGACGATGCCGCAGATGATGCCGATCAGCGTGGTCTTGCCGGCGCCGTTCGGCCCCAGCAAGGCGAAGATCTCGCCGCGGTCGATGTCCAGATTGACATCGGACAGCGCATGGAAGCTGGAACCGTAGGTCTTGGTCAGACCCGATACGGAGATGATCGGTGACATGAGGGATGCAGGCGGCGCGTGAGGGGTTCTTTGGGCTTTCAGGCACCCGGCAAGGCGCCGCAACGAAGGTGCCTGTTACTTAGTCGTTTGAGACGAATTCAGCAAGGGCGAACAGGCCGATCATCGAGAATTGAAGTCGTTCGCCACAATTACCCATTTGCCGCAATGATCGATGCTGCGCGGATCAGCCCGCGATAGACATCGGCTGTCTCGCCGTAGCGGATGGCGTTTTCGCTCCATCGCTCGCGCAGCTTCTCGTCCTGCGCCTCGCGAAGCTTTGCAATGAATGCATCTTGCGAGAACGGCTCCGGCAGGACCGCGCCGGCGTCCGCCCGCGCCACATGTTCCGCATAGCCGCAGGCGGCGCTGGCAATCACCGGAAGGCCATTGACGACGGCCTCGAGGATGACCGTTCCGGTCGTGTCGGTGCGCGCGGGATGCACCAGCAGATCCGCCGCAGCCATCAGTTCCGGAATGTCTTCACGAAGACCGAGCAGACGCATGCGATCCCGCACGCCCTGCTTTCCGGCCATGCGCAGCAGCTTCCGTCCCGCCTTCGAGCTCGGCGCGACCCCTGCAATGACCAGCCGCGCATCGGAAAACATCTCGAGCGCCTCGAGTGTGCGATCCAGCCCCTTCACGCGCAACTGCGAGCCGATGGCAAGCCACACCGCGCCGCCAGCGCCAACCGCCATCTCCTCACGCAGCCATTTGCGCGTTCCGTCGCTGCGCAGCTGCGGCTTTCGCCGCGCAGAATTGATGGTCGGCGGCAGCAGCGTGATGCGTTCGGCCTGCGTATCCCACGCTCGCCGGTAGGCGTCGACCTGCGGTTGGCTCAACAGCAGCAGCGCCGTCTTTGAGTCGAGGCCGAAGCAGGCACTTTCGAGCGACATCAGCTTGCGGCCGCGCGGCAGGAAACGCGAAAGGCCGCTGGCGTAGCGTCGGCGCGGCCGGCGGGTCGGCACAATAAAGCACGTCGAGATCGTCGAGCTTGTCGAAGCCGACGATGCGGTCGAATTTTCCGGCACAGCGCCGTGCAAGCGCCTTCGAGAAGGCCGCGTTGCGCCCGTGATTGGTCCAGGCCATCACCGGCAGCACCTCCACGTTGAGATCGCCCCCGACATCGCCGGTGAGCCGCGACGTGAAGATCGTCACCTGATGTCCCTGCGCGCCGAGCAGTCGGGCGATCGCCATGCAATCGCGCTGCAACCCGCCGCTCGGAAACAGGCTCACAATGGCAAACGCCAGATTCATCGCCCGCTGTCGACCTCCCGCCCTCGAAGCTATTCAATCGAGTTGGCCAGCGGAATCAAGCCGCGAGGCCGCTTTCACATTCAGCATACCAAATGCGCGTGTCCAACCGGCGATTGACGGCATGAGGATTTTCAGCCTTTGATCCGGACCAATCACAGTGGCCAGCGTTACCGGATGCTTTTCAGAAAGAACCCCTACGTCTATTCGCGCGATGCGACACGGCCGAAGGTGCTCGCGCTCTATTCAGGCCGCTTCATCGGCGAAATCCGCATCAAGCCGTACCTGAACGCGTTGCTCGGCCGCGCCGCATCGCCGGCTATCAGATTGCCGACCGGGCGATGAAGATGGAGGGCCAGCACGGGGACTATGCATTCACCCACATCTGGTGCCAGCGGAACGTCTCGACGGCGCAATTCGCGTTCCTGAAGGCGCACAGCCACGTGCCGATCATCTACGACATGGATGATCTCCTGACCGCGATCCCCGATTTCGTGGCCTCATCCAAGCGCACGATGTTGAAACGGATCGCCTGGTGCCTGCAGCAGGCGAAGGCCGTCACTGTCGCGAGCGAGAAGCTGAAGCAATATCTGAGCGAGGATGCGCCTGCGACGGCGAACAAGATCATCGTGCTCAAGAACGGCTGGGTGCACTCATTGCCGCCCGAACGGCGCGGCAGCGGCAAGCAGCTGGTCTGGACCTCCAGCGACGTGCCGTTCTTTCTGCGCGAAAATCCCTCCTTCGCCGGCAGATCTCGCGGCGCTGCTCAAGCGCGAAGGTTTTGAGGCGATCCTGATCGGACGCTTCGACGAAGACATTCGCAAGCTGTTCGAACGGTCGCGCCACATCGGCCATCTCGATTTCTGGTCGTACCGCGAGTATCTGCGAACGCTTGCGGGCGGCATCGCCATTGCGCCGATGCCGAGCCGCCTGCCCGCGCAGGCGCAGCGCTATTTCGACGCGAAGTCGGATGTGAAGCTGATCGACTACCTGACAAGCGGGCTGATCCCGATCGTCAGCAATGCGGCTTCTTACGCGACGTCCGAGTTGTTCATCCCTGCAGCTCGCAGCCGCCAGCGCGGACGAGATGCTGCAGCGGATCGAGGCGTGCATCGCCGATCGCGATGATTTGGCGCGGCAGATCAATGGAGCGATCCACCAGAACGGCCTGCTCAGGCGACGGGAGTTCAGCGAGCTGTCGAAGTCGCTGGACTCTCTTTTTGCCTAGAGCGTTTTCCGCTGACGTCGAATCAATAAGTCGTCATGCCCGGCCATAGCCGTTCGAAGAACGGCGTCGCGTCGCTCGCCTATGGTGCCGGGCATCCACGTCTGTGCAGCAATCGTTGGCGCCAAAGACGTGGATGGCCGGGACAAGCCCGGCCATGACCAGTTCGGAGGCCATCCCAATTTCACCCCGTACAACGCTAGCCTCTCATGCCTTGTTGAACACCGGCTTCCGCTTTTCGACGAACGCGCGCACTGCCTCCTTGTGGTTCTCCGACGCCGAAAGCTGCACGATGCGCTCGGCCTCGCGGTCGATCGCGCTGAAGTAGTCGAGCGAGGCCACCTCGTTCAGGTTCTGCTTCATGCTGCGGATCGCATCGGCCGGGCCGTCGGCGATCTGCTGGGCGAGCGCACGCGCGGCGGAAGCAAGCTCCGCGTCAGGCACGACGCGGTTGACGAGGCCGAGCTTCTCGGCTCGCGCCGCATCGATGCGATCGGAGGTGAACATCATCTCGCGCGCCACCGACGTGCCGACGGTGCGCGTCAAGAGCCAGGCGATGCCGTAGTCGCCGCTGAGGCCGATCTTGGAATATCCGCCGCTCAGGAACGCCGACTGCGCCGCGATGCGGATGTCGCAGGCGAGCGCGATCGCAAGGCCGGCTCCGACCGCCGCACCCGGCAAGGCCGCGATCGTCGGCTTCGAGGCCGAGGCAATGCCGCCGCCGACGCCGCGATGCCGCTGCTTCATTTCCTTGACCCGCTCTTCCGGCGTCAGGGTTTTCGGCCGGCGGTCGCCCATGTTCTTGACGTCGCCGCCCGCGCAAAACGCGCTGCCCGCACCCGTCAGCAGGATGGCGCGCACCGCATGATCGGCATCGCACTTGGCGAGCGCGGCCTGCAGGGCCTGCGACATCGCCGGCGACAGCGCGTTCTTGGCCTCGGGCCGGTTCAGCGTGATGGTGGCGACACCCGCAGAGATGGTGCACAGCAGGTCGGTGGTGCCGGTATCGAAGGCGGTTTCGCTCATGGGCTGTTCCTCATTGTTATCGTTGAATTGTTGTCGTTGAGCCGCTGGCGACGTTCGGCGTGCTCAATGGCCGAGCGCCTGCGTGTCGTCGTCGGTTTCATCTTCCTCGGCATGCTCATGCAGCGCAAGCCACGCGTTGAGCGCGGCCGACGCATGGCCTTTTGCCTTCAGCTGACGCAGCGCCACGCGGATGGTCGTGCGTGAAAGTCGATCGGCCACCCCCGCCCCATGCTCCGGTCCCTGCCCCGCCTCGACCAGCGCGATCACCCGTGCCTTCAACTCCGTCGCCTCAGGCGCTCCAAACGTCTCAAGCAGTTCCTGGAACGCGCGGTGGCTGGCGGCATCGAAAGGTCTCTCGCGACCAAACGCGTCCTTCAGCGGATGCCGCGGATAGAGATGCGCGCACGGGACAAAACCGTCCGGCACCGGCTCGGTCGCCGCATGCGTGCGCCGATGCTGCAGCAGCTTCGGCAGCACATGGGTGTGTGGACCGTCCGGGCTCTTTCCGTTCGCGGACGGGATCGGCTGATAGACCTCAGCCCGGCCGATACGGCTGACGAACACGCGGTGCGGGCTGGCGGCAAGAATGATGCGCATTGCAGGATTCGCCGGATCGAACACGTTTCGCCCGACGCACTTGCGCAGTTCGGCCGCGACCGCAGGATCGGCGACGCGGATGCAGAGATCGGCCTGCTTCACGTCGAGCCCGAGATCGAACAGGATCGCGCCGCGATCGCTGCTCCTGAGCGGCGCGTCATCCGGCCCGACTTCCGTGAGAACCTTCCGCCGGTTCATCGCGCAGTCCTGTTCGGGAAGACACAGGGAGATGCGGTGAGCCCAGCCGAGCCGGGCGATGCTCTCCGAGGCGAACGGCGTCATGGCCTCCGACGGTGAAATGCGGATGCCGCCGCGCGAGGTCACGGCCGACAGGCTGCGATCGCTGAGGTCGATCGCGACATCCTCGTCGCGGTCGCGCGCGAACTCGGCGATGCCGCCGAAAGTGCCGAGGCTCCACTGCGTGTCTGGATTTTCAATGTGCTTCGCGATGAGTTTCGCCGTTGGCTGCTGCTCGCTCATCTCTGGCACTCACTGTCTTTCCGTCGGCGACCAGGGCAGCACGTATGTCGCGCCGTCATGCGCGCCCCGCACGACGTCGACGCCGAACGCCGCCGCCACATTGGCGTCCGTCAGCACCGACGCAGGTTCCCCCGCCGCGAGGACCTTGCCGCTATTCAGCAAAACTAGCCGATCGCAAAATCGCGCCGCAAGCGGCAAATCATGCAGGACCACCACCACGCCACCGCCGCTCGCAGCCTTTTGGCGCAGCAATTCCATCACCTGCAGCTGATGCAGCGGATCGAGCGCCGCCACCGGCTCGTCCGCCAGCAGCATCGGCGCCTCGACCGCGAGCGCGCGCGCAAGCAGCGCCCGCATCCGCTCGCCGCCGGAGACCTGATTCATGGTTCGATTGCGAAGGGCGACGATATCCGCGGCGAGCAGCGCACGCTCGATCGCCTCCCGGTCGGCCGCAGCCGATCGCTGGAAGCGGCGGCGATGCGGCAGACGGCCCAGCGCCACCAGCGCTTCGACACGCATCGGCCAGTGCACCTCGTCGCCTTGCGCCAGATAGGCGATCTGCCGCGACAGCTCGGCTGCGCCGACCTCCGCGGCGCTCTTGCCCGCATAGCGCACCTGGCCGCTGTCGGAGGTTCGCAGGTTCGCCAGCGCCCGAAGCAGCGTGGTCTTGCCGGAGCCGTTCGGCCCGATCAGGCCGACGATCTCACCGGCGTCGGCGGAAAAGTCGACGCCGCGCAGCGCGTCGACCTTGCCGAGCCGCACTGAAATGTTTTCGGCCTCGATCCGCATCACGCCTCGCTGCGCAGGCGCCAGATCAGGCCGAACAGGAACGGCGCGCCGATGATCGCCATCACCACGCCGAGCTTCAGCTCGGGCCGGATCGGCAGCGAGCGGACCGCGACATCGGCCAACAGCGTCAGCGCAGCGCCGCCAAGGCCGCTGACCAGCAGCAGCTTGCCGGGCTGCTGCCGCACCCAGGGCCGCAGCAGATGCGGCACGACCAGACCGACGAAGGCGACAGCGCCGGTCACCGCAACCGCGCTGCCGACGCAGAGCGCCGTGCCGGCGATCAACTGCATCCGTAAGCGCCCGAGATTGAAACCCATGCTGGCCGCCGTGTCCTCGCCGAGCGTGAGACTGTCGAGGGCGGGGCCGGTCATGACCAGCATGATCCAGCCGACCACCATCAGCGGCAGCACGAGCCACACATATTGCAGGCTGCGGTCCGCCAGCGAGCCGAGCAGCCAGTAGACGATCTCGGTCACCGCAAACGGATTTGGCGCGAGGTTGAGCGCAAGCGACGTCAGCGCGCCGGCAAAACTGTTGATGGCGACGCCGGCAAGGATCAGCGTCATGGTGCCCGCGCCCTGGCCCGCGATGCCGTACAGCATGAAGGTCGCAAGCGCAGCACCGGCGATGCCGCCGAGCGGCAGCACGAACGGTGCCGCGCCCGCGAGGCCGAAATAGAAGACGATCACCGCGCCGAGCGCGGCCATGCCCGACACGCCGGTGATGCCGGGCTCGGCCAGCGGATTGCGCAGCAAGCCCTGCATGGCGGCGCCGGCGATGCCGAGGCTGAAGCCGACCAGCGCGCCGAGGATCATGCGCGGAATCCGCAGCTCGACCAGCACCAGCGCGCCGAGCGTCGATCGGCCCTGCAGCGCGTCGACGACAGCCTCGCGGATGTCGAGCGGCGCGTAACCGACCGACAGCGATCCTGCGGCAAGCACGATGACCAGCAGCGAAAGGTAGGCGACCAGCGCGCCATAGGACACGCGCTCGCGCAGCGGAAGCTCTGAAGCGAGGACTCTCATTGCGTCGATCTTGCGCGGACGACGTCGGCGGCGACCGCATCGAGCCGCTCGACGGCCTCGGCGACGCCGGGACCGCCGCAATTCCACAGCCGACCGGGCAGCACGACGATCCGCGTCCGCGTCAGCTTTGACAGGATCGGATGGCTCAGCACCTCCGTCGCCTTCGCGGGCGGACCGTCGCGGCTGGCGCTGACGATCAGCACGTCGACCTCATGCAGCGCGACAATCTCCAGCGGGATCTGCCCATAGTTGTCGATGCGCAGTCTTGCCGCGATGTTGTCGAGCCCCGCCGCCGTCATGACCTGATCGGCGAGCGTACCCTGCCCAACCGTTGCGCCGTTGGGATTGAGCACGACCGCGGTCGGCCGCATGGCGCGCGGCTTGGCTGCAACCACAGCGACGCGCCGATCGATCTCCTCGATCAGCTGCCGGCCCCTGTCCTCCGCCTGCACGAGGCGGGCAACGTCGCGGATCTGCTGGCGGACCTCGTCAAAGCTGCGCGGCACCGGAAATTCGACGACCGGGATCGCCGTGCGCTTGAGCATGCCGACGGCGATGCGGGTCGTGAAGGTGCCGGCCAGCACGAGGTCGGGATCGGATGCGATGATCTGCTCGGCGAGCCCGTGATTGATCGGCACGCGCCCGGCGAGGTCTGCCACGTTCGAGCCGGCCGGGTTGCGCGAGAGCCACGTGACGGAGGCGACCTTCGCCGGCTCGGCCAGACGCAGCAGCAGCTCGTCAGTGCACAGGTTGAGCGAGACGATCCGCTGCGCCGGGCCCGCCGCAAAGGCCGAGGCCGGCAACAGCAGCGAAATCGCTGCTGCGCCGGCCATCGTTCGCAGATAAGGCAGAAGCCGCATCCACCCCACCCCGCCTCGCTGACGTTCGCTCTCAATTGTTCAGGCGCAGACCTGCGTAAACCGCAAAACCCGGACGCAGGAAGCCTGTCGGGTCTTCGTAGCGCTCATCGAACAGATTGTCGATCCGGGCAAACACCTTGGTGTATTCGTTGAGCCTGTAGTCGCCGGCGATGTTGACGACGGTGAAGCCCGGCGCGACCAGCCGCGGGATCGAGAAGTCGCGGTTGCCGTCGATCCACTCGCCGACATACAGCACGGTCGCCGACAGCGTCAGCGGCTCGATCGGCATCCACGCCGCAGTGAAGCTCGCCTTGTTGCGTGGCCGGCGCAGGAGGCGCTGGTTCGTGGTTGCATCGAACGCATCCGTGTAGGTGTAGTCGGCGCGGAACCACAGCCAGTCGACCGGCCTGACCATCACGAACGCCTCGACGCCCGACGTCTCCGCCTTGCCGATGTTGAAGTTGGTGCGATTTGGAAAGCCTCGCACCGGATCAGGGCCGCTATTGATCAGATTTGTTATGTCGTTGTGGAAATACGTGGCGCCGAAACGGACTCGATTGTCGAAGAGTGGCTGCTCGAACCCGACGTCGTAGCCGGTGCTTTCCTCGGGGCGCAAATTCGGGATTCGCGAAGAAGAAGAAGTCCGGAAAGCTCACGAACAGCTGATTGAGCGTCGGCGCCTTGAAGCCGGTGCCGTAGCTCGCCTTCAGCTTGGTTTCGGTCACTGGCAGCAGCACCGCCGGCGCAATGCGATAGGTCGTCGCCTCGCCGAAACGCTCGTTCTTGTCGTGGCGGATGTTGCTGACGACGAAGAATCGCTGGGCGAACTCCGACTGCAGCTCGGCATAGGCGCCGCTGTTGCCGTTGTCGGCCTTGACGCCTGTCGCTCCCATGCTTTCGATTTCGTGCTCGAGGCCGGTGACGAGCGTCTGGCCGGGCATCAACGCCGCAACGCCGCGCCAGTCGACCTTCGTGCGCCGGCCGGCATTGACGGTCGGGATCGACGTCGGCGTGGTCTGGTTCGTGATGAAACTGTCGGTGTAGTTCACGCCGAAGAAATTGGTGAAGCGGCCGTCGAAGCCGGTCAGCACCGCTTCGGCGCGGGTGTAGAACTGCTTGAGGTTCTGCGTGCTCTGGAGCGCGCGCGGCACGCCGGCGAAGGTCGGCGGCAGGAATTCATCCTGCGTAAACTTCAGCTCGCTCTCGGTGTAGCGGCCAACATAGTTCAGGCGGAAATTCTCGCTGACGTCGAGGCCGAGCTTGGTCGACGCGGTGGTGTTGTCATAGAAATTGCCGATCGCAGCCCGTCCGGGCGGCAACAGGTTCGGCGGCGTCACGGGCGTGTCCGCGGCGCGGAAGTGCACGACGTTGAACGCGTAGTCGAAATTGTTCTTCGAGCCAGAGAGGCTCGCGGCCTGGTTGAAGGTCTCGAACGTTCCGCCCTCGACCGTCGCCGTGACCTTCGCGGGTCCCTGGCCGCGCTTGGTGATGATCGAAATGACGCCGCCGATCGCGTCCGAGCCATAGAGGCCGCTCTGCGGGCCGCGCAGCACCTCGATGCGCTCGATGTCAGCCGCAAGCAGATGCCCGAGTTCGAACGTCCGCGCCACGATTGCTCGGATCGCTGACGTCGATGCCGTCGATCAGCACCTTGACGTGGTTCGCATTGGTGCCGCGCATGAACACCGAGGTCTGGCTGCCGGGACCGCCGGCCTGCACGATGTTGAGGCCGGGCACGTTGGCCAGGATGTCCGGCACGGTGCGCCGCTGCTCGCGCTCGATGTCCTGCGCGGTGATGACGGTGACCGAGCTCGCGATCTGCGCTTCCGGCGTCGGCACGCTGGTCGGACTGATGACGATGGTGGGCAGCACGTTCTGCGGTGACGCCGACTGTTGGGCGGCGGCGGCGGTTGACAATCCTGCGGCGACGAGCGCCGCGAGCGACACCGACTGCAACGATTGCATTAGACGCGCGTGGGTTACAAAGTGGACGTAACTCATCACAAGAGACCTCGGGTGACAGCATGTGGCACGTCACCGCGAACGAAGTCCCTCGCCGCTGCAAACGCAGCGGATCAGGTCCCTATCGATACACCCCGACCGATATGCTCGCGTGTGACCACGGCTGACGGCAGGTCTCCTGGCTCGCGGATCGCTATCTGCCGCCGCCTTCCCGGGCCGAGGACCCAGTGGCATCTGACGACAAATTCACCGCTCACAGTTGCGGGGGCAGCCGCAGTTTGATCGTCGATCGACCTTCTGCGTTCCCGTTTTAATCCCCGAGGGGAACCGTCGACCAAACCATAGGAACCGGCGGCCAAATCTGTCAACGGACGGGCAACACGGCGGCCAAATGCCCGTCACGTGTGACACTTTTGAAACACTCCGAATGCCCGTGGCGGTATCCGCAAACTCATTGGGGCGGCACGGAGAGAACCGACGCAGCGCGTGCGCGGCGACCGGCGCCTCAAAGCGGATAGAGCGACTGGACGTGAGCGGATCGGAGCCGCTCGAAGCGGACGCCGAATGTCTCGTCGAGCAAGGGTTGCGAGAACAGCTCTGCGGCGGCGCCATCGGCAACGATCCGCCCGCGATCCATGACGATCACGCGCTCGAAGAAGCGAAATGCAAGATCGAGATCGTGCATGACCACGACAGCAAGCCGATCCCGGCCATAGTGCGCGAGCGCGCGCGCGAGTTGCATGCGATGCTGGATATCGAGGCTCGCGCCCGGCTCATCCGCCAGCAAGATTGCGGGCTCGGTCGACTGGACCATCGCCATCAGCACCCGGCCGCGCTCGCCTCCGGACAGCGAGGCCCACCGGCGCTCACGCAGCGCGGCCAGCTCAAATCGGCCGAGGACGTCGCCGACCGAAATCGTCTCCGCGCGCCTCGCGCGAAATAATCCCAGATGAACAAGCTCGGCGACGGAAAAGTCCCAATGCGGCTCGAACTGCTGGGGCACGTAACCAATGAGGCGCGCCCGCTGGGCGCCGCTCAGTTGCCTGATATCGGTCGCCGCAACGCTCACGCGGCCTGACGTCGGCGGCAGCACCGACGCCATGATCTTCAGCAACGACGATTTTCCTGCACCGTTCGGCCCGACGATCGCCACCGACCCCCTCGCCGCGAATTGCAGCGAGACGCTGTCGAGCAGCGCGCCGCCGTTGCGCACAAGCGTCAGGTTTTCGACCGTCAAGCCGCTCATGCCCTGAGCCTTCGCGCCAGGAGAACGATGAAGAAGGGGCCGCCTGCAACCGCCGTGACCAGGCCGAGCGGAATTTCCGAGGGTGGCAACGCCGCGCGCGCCAGAGCATCCGCGAGCGTGACCAGAATGGCGCCAACCAGGGCCGAGGCAGGCAGGACAACGCGATGCAATGGACCGACGAGCCAACGCGCGACATGAGGCGCCGCCAGCCCGACAAACGCCACGAGTCCTCCGAATGCCACCGCGGCGGCAACCACGGCAGAACCAACCAGCACGGCAAGCGATGTGAAGCGGTTGGTATTCAGGCCGAAACTCGTCGCCATGGCCTCGCCCAGCCCCAGCAGATCCAGCCCCCGCGCGATCGGAAGCGTAAGCAGCATGCAAGCCATCGAAATGCCGGCAAGAAACGCCAGTTGCGGCCAACTCGGGGTCTGCACGCCGCCGAGCGTCCAGCTCAGCACCACCTGCAAATTGAACGTGTCGTCCGACAGCGCCAGCATGAGAAACGAGCGCAACGCCCCAAGGATCGCAGCTACTGCTACGCCCGCAAGCAGGAGGCTCGCCGCGTCGATTGCGCCGGCGCCGCGCGATACCGCAATGACCAGCGCGGTCGCGCCAACCGCGCCCAGGAACGCCAGCACGGGCAGCACGAGTGGCTGCGGCAGGCCCAACGGAACCAGCAGGGCGATCGTCGCGCCGACCGCGGCCCCGCCCGCCGAGCCGAGCAGATACGGTTCAGCCAGCGGATTGCGAAACACGCCCTGAAACACTGCGCCGCCGAGGCCGAGAAGCGCGCCGACGCATGCGGCCGCCAGCACACGCGGGATGCGCCACGCCACCAGCAGGCGGCTGCGCATCGACTCGTCTCCGGCAACGGCGCGCGCGAGGTCCGGGACGCTCGCCCATTCGTGGCCCGCACATGCGGCAATCACCAGCGCAGCAACAAGCAGCACCGCAAGACCCAGCCATTTTCTCATTGCGACTGGACCAATGTCGGATGCAGCAGCTTCGCAAGCCGCTCGATCCCGTCGACGGTGCGAGGTCCGGGAATCAGAAACTCCGCGCGCGGCACCGCAAAGGCGCGAGCCGCGCGGACAGCCTGCATATCGCGCCAGCCGGGCTGGGTTACGAGTTCGTCCAGGTCCTTTTGCAGGCCGGCGAACAGCAAGACGTCGGGATTGGCGGCGAAGATGGCTTCGGGCGAAACCTGCGGCACCGCCGTGCTCCCGCCGAGCGCGAAACGCCCGCCCGCAATCGCGATGGCATCGCCCGTATAGGTGTTCGGCCTGGTCACCAGAACGAGGCCGTTGCCAATTCGTCCGGTTATCATGATGACCCGCGGCGAGGCTGATCCGCTGATCGCGTCCTTCACCCGCGCGAGCCGCGCATTCAGCTTGCTCGTGACCTGCTCGCCGCGATCGGCGATGCCTGCCGCGCGGGCGAACAGCCGGATATTCGACAGCACCTCGTCGACCGTGCGCGCGAGAACGACGATGACCGGTATGTCGAGCCGCTCCATCGGATCGAGCAACTGATACGTCGCCTGTCGCGACGGCGTCATCACGACCAGATCCGGCTGCAATCCAACGACGGCATCCACCGAGAAGCCGAGCCGCCCCCCGACCAGGGGCTTGCCGATCACCTCGGGCGGATAGCGCGTGAAGCTCTCGATCCCCACGATCCGGTCGGCGAGCCCAAGTGCGGCGAGCATCTCGGTGTTCGATGCGAATATCGACACGATACGCCGCGGCGAAGCTTTCAACGCGACCTTGCGGCCGAGTGCATCCTCGACGGTGACTGGCTCGGCCAGCCCCGGCGTTGCAGCACAGAGGCCCGCAAGGAGCGCGGCGATCGCGCAACGCCAGGCGCTTGCCGTCACCATCGGGCCTGAATGCCGGCGATGAACTCCCGACCCGGCATCGAGTTGCCGCACGACCCGTTTTGATTGGCCTGGATCGCGATGCATGGCGTTTGATCGAGTGCGATGAAGATCGGATGCTGGTTGAGATCGAAGATATTGTTGACTGCGGCGAACAGCTTCACGCCCTTGACCATGTCGATCTCACCGCGCAAGTTCCACACCCAGAACGCGTCCTTGCGGTAGACTGTCGTATTGCGGACCTGTCCGGGTGCGAAAAGCGGGCTCAGGCTTTCCTCGGTGTTGTACCACATCGGGCCGCGCAGGACGCCGTGCATCTGCAGGCTCCAGTCGCCCCATGGCACGCCCGTGCCCGCCTGGCCGAAGCGCGTGCCGATAGCGAGCCCGTACTGGTTGATGCGCGTCGCCTTGTCGGTGCCTGCGGCCGGCACCGCGCCGTTATCGACCATCTTGAAATTGTAGTAGCCGTTGCCGAACGTGCTCCAACGCCAGGTCGGAGTGCGCGACGGCAGCCAGGCAAGCATGTCGGCCTCCGACTGTATTTCGACGCCCTGCACGACGATGTCAGCCGGGTTGTTGCGCACGTCCTGGATGACAACGCCGCCGATCGCCGAGCGCGTCACCGTTCCGATCCGGTTTTCGATCACGTTCTGGAACACCACCGCATCGAGTCTCAGCCCATTCCACGTAGCCGTGCCGCCAGCCTCGATCTGACGGCTGCTTTCCGGTCGCAGGTTCGGATTGCCGAAGATCGTCGTGCCGATCGGCGTGATCGTGAAGTTCGCTCCGAGCTCGGTCGCCGTGGGCGCGCGGAATCCGGTCGAGGCTCCGACGCGGCCGGTCAGCCAGTCGGTAAACCGCAGCGTGGCTCCGGTGGCGTAGGTGGTCGCTTCGTACTTGTTGGTGCCGGGAATCAGTGTCGGTGCAAACGGCGTTGTTTCCAGTGCCGTGGCGCCTTCCGTCCTTCGCACACCGCCGCGAACGGTCAAGCGGTCGTCAAACAGCTTCTGAACGTCTTCGGCATAGTATGCGTAGACCTTCTCGGTCTGATTGTTGTCCTGGGGAGAGACCTGTCTGACGCCGGCTCCGCCGGCCCTGAAGCGCTCCGACCGGAGCCGGCTCTCTTCCCAGTCGAAACCGACAAGCAGCTCGTTGCCGGCCCAGAGCTTTGCGCGCGGCTGGACTCTCGTTCCGATGATATCCAACTGCCGCCTGTTGTGATCGACGGTGGTGCGGTTGGGCACCGAGTTGAGGGCGCTCAATGGCGACGGATTGTTGAGGTCGTCGACATCGTTGACGCCATAGACCTGCCAGAACCAATGGAATCTTTCATCCGGCGTCTTGCCGTAGTAGTTCGCGTCGAAAGACTGATTGTAGCGCGTATCGAATGCGAACAGGTTGGCGCTCGATCCGCGAAAACCGGCATCGTAGACGCCGTCCGTGCGCGCGGTGAATTCGACGCGGTTGTTTTCGTTGATTTGAGCGCCGATCGCACCGGTCGCTCCCTTTCTGGTCCATGCCGTATTTCCCTCGCGCCGGCCGCCGCCGACATTGAAGTCGTCGCGAGCTCCGAGCGATATGCCGGCGTACCAGTCTATCCAGCTGTGCGAGCCGCCGGTTTGCGCCTTGCCCTGCATCAGCCCCCACGAACCACCGCTGCCTTCAACAAGCGTTCCGGGAGCGGTAAGGCCGGTTTTCAGAATGATATTGATGACGCCGCCCATGTTCTGACTGCCGTACACGACAGATGACGGGCCTCGCACGATCTCGATACGATCGATGTCGGCGATGGAAAGCTTCGAAATGTTGGCGGTGCCTGCACGGTGTCCATTCAGCAGAACGAGCACCTGGCTCCGGAAGTCTCTCCCCTGCCCCTCCGTCGCAGCGCCACGAATGTTGATCGAGGTCTGCCCCGGCGTCCATTCGCTCATGAACCCGACCGCGTTTGCCGCGAGCAGTTCGGCCACCGATCTCGCCGAGCTTTCCTCGATCGTTGCGCGATTTATGACTTGCACGGTGCCTGCGACACTGCTGATTGGTTCGGGCCGCGACGACGGCGTCGTCACGACGATTTCCTGCAGCATCTGCTGTGCCTGCGCCGCACTGCCGGCCAACAGGCAGCAGGCTGCGACCGCTGCATATCCCCACCTTTGCCCCCAACGCATTATCAACGTCTCCAAATCAGAATTGCGGATTGTCTTTCGATGTCGAGCCGATGGCCGTTCGGCTGAAGCGTCGACCGGTCCTTGAGATGCGCGAACAGAGCCTCACGCCGCGCATCGTCGGCGGGCCACTTCAAGCGCCCTGCAAGATAGTTCGTCATCAGGCGCAGATCGCTGACGACCGCCGTGAATGTCCAATCGACGCGCTCGATCGCATCGGGCTCGCTGCCGGGCGGCAGGCTTCGCAACGTGATGTCGACGCCCGGTGTCTCATCCTCGCCGTGCCACACGGAAGGCAGGCAGCCCGCGAGGATCATGCCCCGCGGCCCGTGATGCGATGGCACCACCCAAACGACGCGACGTCGCGCCCAGCTCAGACACCGCGGCAAAAATCGAGCGCAATCGTAAAGGACCGCGGGCATCGTCGCGGCGAGAACGGTGTCATGACGCTCCGGCGCGACCTTCGCGTTGCGCCAGCCCGATGCAACGATTGCAGGCGGCGGAGAAAATCTTCCGAGCCGCTCGGCCATGAGACGCGATGGTTCTATCGTCGTCCAAAGCCGTCTTCGGTTCACGCAGAGCCGCGCCAAGCTGGCCGCCGCCCGCGCCGACATCGAGGAGATCGCCCACTTCGCCCACGGCGACGCGGATCGCCGGAGCGATCGCCGACGCATAGTTCGACGTATCGATCGCGTCGGCATAGAATCCGAGCGGATCGATTGCACGCAGGCCTTTGCCCGGAGACGCTTCCTTCTCGGGAAGCAAAGAAGATAGTGGTGCCAAAGCACCCTCTCGCGGCGAACGTGGCACGTCACCGCGAACGAAGCCCCTCGCTGCTGCGAGCGCAGCAGATCAGGCACCTATCGATACACCCCGACCGATATGCTCGCGTGTGACCACGACTGACGGCAGGTCTCCTGGCTCGCGGATCGCTATCTGACGCCGCCTTCCCGGGCCGAGGACCCAGTGGCATCTGACGACAGATTCACCGCTTACAGTTGCGGGGGCAGCCGCAGCTTGATCAGCAATGGCCATCTCTGGCTGCGCCGACGTCTGCGTTCCCGTTTAATCCCCAAAGGGAACCGTCGCGCGGACTATAGGAACCCTTTTTCAATCCTGTCAATCGCTTGGCGGGATTGGGGCGGACGCCGGCAGACCTGTGGCCTTCAAGACGCACCTTCCTCGGGCGATGTTTAGGAAGCCGCTTTGCACGTCCTGCCGGCAGCATCTGCATTTGATGGATAAGTGGCATTCGCAGGACGGATCACTGCAACGCTTGTGTTGCTTCCGCGCGCGCCCCTACACTCTGCGCAACGACACAAGGAATAATGACCAATGAGGATAGCGCCCGAGGTTACAGCCTTCGTCGGCAAAATCGATTTTGATCCCGATACCCTTCACCGCAAATATTTGAGCGAACGCGACAAGCGCCTGCGCGAGGACGGCATCGACCAGTATGTCGAGGTGAAGGCCGAGTTCTCCCGCTACATCGACGATCCGTATGTCGAGCCGGGATTCACGCGCGCGCCGGTGTTCGACGAGGTGCAGTTTGCGATCATCGGCGGCGGCTTCGGCGGCCTGTTGATGGGCGCGCGGCTGCGCGAGGCGGGTTTTGACGACCTGCGCATCATCGAGACCGGCGGCGACGTCGGCGGCACCTGGTACTGGAACCGCTATCCCGGCGCCATGTGCGACGTGGAATCCTACTGCTACCTGCCGCTGCTCGAAGAGCTCGGCTACATGCCGAAGCACAAGTATTCGTTCGCGCCGGAGATCCTCGAGCACAGCCAGCGCATCGCGCGGCACTACCGCCTCTACGACAACGCGCTGTTCCAGACCTCGATCACCGAGCTGCGCTGGAACGAGGACGACAAGCGCTGGATCGTCCGCACCAATCGCGGCGACGCCTTCAAGGCGCAATATGTGATCATTGCGAACGGGCCGCTGCACCGGCCGAAGCTGCCGGGCATTCCCGGCATCAACGAGTTCAAGGGCTACACCTTTCACACCAGCCGCTGGGACTACCGCTACACCGGCGGCGACAGCTACGGCAACCTGCACCGGTTGAAAGACAAGCGCGTCGGCATCATCGGCACCGGCGCCACCGCCGTGCAGTGCATTCCGCACCTCGGCGAGGCGGCAAAGCATCTCTACGTGTTCCAGCGCACGCCCTCGTCGATCGACGTGCGCAACAACGCCGAGACCGACCCGGCCTGGGCGGCGGCGCTCGAGCCGGGCTGGCAGAAGCGGCGGATGGAGAACTTCAACATCCTGGTCTCAGGCGGCGATCAGGATGAGGACATGGTGCATGACGGCTGGACCGACATCTTCCGCAACCTCACCGCAAAGGCCGTCGCCGATGCCTCGCTCAAGCTCGGTCGCAAGCTGACGAGCGACGAGCGCAACCAGCTGCTGGTGCTCGCCGACTACAAGAAGATGAACCAGATCCGCGCGCGCGTGGACGAGATCGTCAAGGACCAGGCGACCGCCGAGGCGCTGAAGCCGTGGTACCGGCAGTTCTGCAAGCGCCCCTGCTTCCATGACGAATATCTTCCGACCTACAACCGGCCCAACGTCACGCTGGTCGACACCAACGGACACGGCGTCGACGCGGCTGACCGAGCGCGGCATCGTCGCCAACGGACAGGAGTACCCGATCGACTGCCTGATCTTCGCCACCGGCTTCGAGGTCGGCACCGCGTTCACGCGCCGCGCCGGCTACGACGTGATCGGCCGCGGCGGCAAGACGCTGTCGCAGCACTGGTCGGACGGCATGCGCACGCTGCACGGCATGACCGTGCACGGCTTTCCGAACTGCTTCTTCGTCGGCCGCAGCCAGTCCGCGACCACGGTGAACCTGCCGCTCTCGCTGGAGAACCAGACGCAGCACGTGAGCTACATCCTCAGCCAGGCGCGCGAACGCGGCTACAAGACGTTTGAGCTGACGGCAGAAGCCGAGGCCGCCTATGTGCAGGAGGTGCGGCGGCTCTCCGGCATCGGCGCGAAGTTCTATCAGGAATGCACGCCGGGCTACTACAACAGCGAAGGCGCGGCCGGAAACAAGAACGGCTTCTTCGCCGAGTTGTACGGCGCGGGCTCGCTGATCTTCTTCGACATGCTGGACAAGTGGCGCAGCGACGGCCGCATGGACGGCCTGCGCGCCGAGACGGCCTGACGCGGAGCACGAGCGGTGAGTCTGACGGACAAGCGCATCCTGGTCATCGGCGGCGGATCGGGCATCGGCTTTGCGGTGGCGGAAGCCGCCGCCAACGCCGGCGCGCAGGTGACGATCGCCTCCAGCAATGCCGACAAGGTTGCGACCGCCGCAAGCCGCATCGGCAATCATACGGTCGGCGCAAAGCTCGACGTGACGCGCGAGGACGACGTCGCAGCCTTCTTCAAGGCACAGACGTTCGATCACATCGCCTTCACCGCGGGCGACTGGGGCGGACCGCGGCGCGCGCCGCTGGCCGAACTCGATCTCGACAAGGCAATGTCTGTCTTCGACGTGCGGTTCTGGGGCGCGGTGAAGGTCGCCAAGCACGCAGCGAAGACCATGCCGGCCGGCGGCTCGCTGACGCTGACCGACGGCATGATCGCACACCGGCCACAGAAAGGTTCGGCCATCTCCACCGCGATGACCGGCGCAGTCGAGCATCTCACCCGCGCGCTCGCGATCGAGTTTGCGCCGGTGCGGGTGAATGCCGTGTGTCCCGGACTGATCCGCACCGGCATCTGGGACCGCATCCCGGAAGAGCGCCGGGAGAAAGAGCTCAGCGACATGACCAGCCGGCAGCTGATCGCGCGCGTCGGCGAACCCAACGAGGTCGCAGAAGCCTACCTCTATCTCATGCGCGGCGGCTACACGACCGGCCAGGTGCTTTATGTCGAAGGCGGCCGCGCGCTGACGGGGTGAGGCACAGACCCGCGATCGCAACGAGGCATGGCGGCCGAGCGGTCGCGTCCCATGGATCACGACGAGGCCGTCGCCCACCATCGTGAGAGGGCCACAAACCTCTATCGCACAGCGAGGCCGATCAGTCCCCTTCCCGATGACGCTGCCCGCTCACGAGCTCGATCGTGTCAGTGGACGTTCTCTTCAGTTCCGACGTCAGCCCGACCCGCGACAGAAGCCAGATCAGCCACTTCGTCGGATCCCAGTGATACCAGCGAACGCCGTTTCGATAGTCGCTCGGAAAGCGATGATGAAAATTATGATATCCCTCGCCGTTGGTCAGCAGCACCCCGAGCCAATGATCGCGAGCGGACGACTCCGCGTTGAAGGGCCGATCGCCGAAGGAATGCGCGACCGAATTGATAAAAAATGCGGAGTTCAGAACGAGAAATATCCGCGCCGCGACCGGAAACAGGATCGCGTACGTCCAGCCACCGATCCAGGCGCCGATCAGAAGCGGAACGACAAGCCCCCACAGGTTCGACCATATCCTGTAGTGCTGGTGCTGATGAAGGACCAGCGGATCGCGCGCGAGATCGCGGACAATCGCGTAGTTTATGTCCGGAATCCTGACGAGGATCCATCCGACATGAGCATAGAAGAAGCCGCGTTTGATGTTGTAGGGATCGAGGTCGGTATCCGTATAGCGATGATGCAGACGATGCAGCGCTGCCCAACGCATCGCCGACTGCTCGAACGCCGCTCCTCCAAAAGCAAGAACCAGAAGACGGACGGGCCAGGCTGCCTTGAAGGCGGCATGGGAAAAGAGGCGATGATATCCGAATGTAATGGAGAGAGAGCTGGCCAACGCATAGAACGCGAAGAAAGCGAACTCCGCTCGCGAAAGGCCGTGGTACCAAAGGTGGATCGGACAAAGCACGAGCGTGGTGAAAGTAAGGACACCGATCAGGACGATGCTACCCCAGCGATATTTCGTCCTGGTCAAGGGTTCCTTGCCTTCCTTCGAGATTGAGCCGCGTGGTTTGTCTGGCCATCTATCGCCGGACATCACGGTCACGTTGGCTGCAAAAGAGAGTTCGTTGCAAGCGCTTCTGTATAGAACGCCTGTAACAGGACGCGGCGAAGCTACGCTCCCGCCCTCAACTCGCGCGCGGCTGCGACCATGTTGACGAGCGCGGGCCGGACCTCTTCCCATTTCCGGGTCTTCAGACCGCAATCCGGATTGATCCAGAGCTGCGCATCCGTCAAACGCCGACGCGCAAGCTTCAAGAGTTCGGTGATCTCTGCGATCTCGGGAATCCGTGGCGAATGTATGTCATACACCCCGGGACCGATTTCGTTCGGATATGCGAAGGTCTTGAACGCGTCGAGCAGTTCCATCTTCGAGCGCGACGTCTCGATCGATATGACATCCGCGTCCATGGCGGCGATCGCGTCGATGATGTCGTTGAACTCCGGGTAGCACATGTGCGTGTGGATCTGCGTCTGGTCCGCAACTCCGCCGGAGCAGAGCTGGAAGCTCTCCACTGCCCACTTCAGATAAGACGTCCACTGCGAAGCGCGGAGCGGCAGGCCTTCGCGCAACGCGGCCTCGTCGATCTGGATCATCTTCGCGCCGGCTCTCTCGAGGTCCGCGACCTCGTCGCGCTTGCCAGCGCAATCTGCTTGCAGGCCTCGCTGCGCGGAACGTCGTCGCGAACGAAGGACCAATTCAGGATCGTCACCGGACCCGTCAGCATCGCCTTCATCGGCTTGCCGATGAGGTAGCGCGAAGCTCAGGCGAACGCGTCGCTGGAATGTTGCCCATCCGCGCGCTCGGTGCGCGTTGAAAAATGTCGCCCATCGGGAGCGTCAGAAAAATCCTTGGGCAAAACTTTCTGTTCGGCTCATCCCCAAACCTTGTTGACAGCCGACGGCTTTCGATACCAGATGTAGTTGTCACGGTTCTTCTGAATTGCAAGATTTGGAGGCTAAGAGGGAAGCCGGTGAACCGCACATAGCTGCGGAATTCCGGCGCTGCCCCCGCAACTGTCAGCAGCGAGTTGCTTCCTGTTCGGAAGTCACTGACGCGCGTCTCGCGTCGGGAAGGCTTAAGGAAGCTGCACAGACCTGCAAGCCAGGAGACCTGCCGCGACACCAACGACGACCACGGGCGGGGTGTCCCGGCGGCCGCATGCATACGCACGGCAGCTTGCCGCCGTCGCCTGCGTCGCGTCCTTCAGGCCCAAGCCCCCAACGCAAAACAAGACTATTGGGGTTCAGCCGATGACATTGTCCGTCCAGCACGAAGCTTCCGTCGCACCGCAGATCCAGTGGCGTGCATCTTCTTCCGCACCCGTCGGCGAACTGCCGTTCCAGATCATCCGCCGCAACGGCACCGTTTCGCGCTTCGATGCCGCGAAGATCTCGATTGCGATGACGAAGGCCTTCCTTGCGGTCGAGGGCATACGCGCCGCCGCCTCGCGGCGCGTGCACGACATCGTCGCGCGAGCTCACCGACGCAAGTCGTCGCCGCGCTGACGCGCCGCGTCGGCGAAGGCCGCACCTTTCACATCGAGGACGTGCAGGACCAGGTCGAGCTCGCGCTGATGCGCGGCGAGCATCACAAGGTCGCCCGCGCCTATGTGCTCTATCGCGAGCGAGCGCGCCAAGCGAGCGCGCAGAAAGAGCAAGCCTCGCAGGCCGATCGCGACCGCGGAGCCCGTGCTTCACGTGACGCTCGCCGACGGCTCGCGCGTGCCGCTCGACGGCGCGCGGCTCGAAGCTGATCGTCGAGGAGGCCTGCGCCGGGCTCGACGGCGTCGCGCGCCGAGCCGGTCCTCGACGAAGCGCAGGCGCAACCTCTATGACGGCATCAGCGCAGAACGAGCTGGCACTCGCGCTCGATCATGGCCGCGCGGACGCTGGTCGAGCAGGAGCCGAACTACGCCTATGTCAGCGCCCGGCTGCTGCTCGACAAGCTGCGCGCGCGAGGCGCTGTCGTATCGTGCACGGCACGCCGATCAGGCGCATCCCAGGCCGAGATGGCGGACCGCTACCCGCGACTATTTCCCGGCCTACGTCAAGACCGGCATCGCCGCCGAGCTGCTCGACCCCGAACTCGGCACGCTTCGACCTCGAGCGGCTCGGCGCCGCGCTGAAGCCGGAGCGCGACCTGCAATTCCAGTTCCTCGGCCTGCAGACGCTGTACGACCGCTACTTCCTGCATGCGCGCGGCAACCGCATCGAGCTGCCGCAGGCCTTCTTCATGCGGGTCGCGATGGGGCTGGCGCTGCGCGAGATCGACCGCGAGGCGCGCGCGATCGAGTTCTACGACCTGCTGTCGTCCTTCGACTTCATGGCCTCGACGCCGACGCTGTTCAACGCCGGCACGCTGCGGCCGCAGCTGTCGTCCTGCTTCCTCACCACCGTCGCCGACGACCTCGACGGCATCTTCAAGTCGATCAGGGACAACGCGCTGCTCGCCAAATACTCCGGCGGGCTCGGTAACGACTGGACGCCGCGTGCGCGGCCTCGGCGCGCACATCAAGGGCACCAACGGCGAGAGCCAGGGCGTCGTGCCGTTCCTCAAGGTCGCCAACGACACCGCGATCGCCGTCAACCAGGGCGGCAAGCGCAAGGGCGCCGTCTGCGCCTATCTCGAGACCTGGCACATCGACATCGAGGAGTTCCTCGACCTGCGCAAGAACACCGGCGACGACCGCCGCCGCACGCACGACATGAACACGGCGAACTGGATGCCGGACCTGTTCATGCAGCGCGTCGCCGAGGACGGCACCTGGACGCTGTTCTCGCCCGACGAGACGCCGGACCTGCACGACCTCTACGGGCCGCGTTCGCCGAGCGCCTACGCAGCGTACGAGGCGAAGGCCGCCCGCGGCGAGATGCGCGTCTTCAAGCAGGTGCGCGCCGTCGACCTCTGGCGGCGGATGCTGACCATGCTGTTCGAGACCGGCCATCCCGTGGATCACCTTCAAGGACCCGTGCAACCTGCGCTCGCCGCAGCAGCACGTCGGCGTGGTGCACTCCTCGAACCTCTGCACCGAGATCACGCTCAACACCTCGGCCGACGAGGTCGCGGTCTGCAACCTCGGCTCGGTCAACCTGCTCAACCATGTGCGCAAGGACGGCATCGACCACGAGCAGCTGAAGCGCACCGTGTCGGTACGGCGCATGCGGATGCTCGACAACGTCATCGACATCAACTTCTACACCATCCCCGAAGCGCGCCGCTCGAACCTGCGGCACCGGCCGGTCGGCCTCGGCCTGATGGGCTTCCAGGACGCCCTGTACGCGCAGCGGATTGCCGTATCGCCTCCGAGGCGGCGGTCGCCTTCGCCGACCTCAGCATGGAGGCGATCAGCTTCCACGCGATCGCAGCCTCGGTCGAGCTCGCCGCCGAGCGCGGCCGCTATCCGACCTTCGAGGGCTCGCTGTGGACGAAGGGCATCCTGCCGATCGACTCGATCGAGCTGCTTGGCCGACGCGCGCGGCGGCCTCGACCTCGACCGCTCGTCGACGCTCGACTGGGACAGGCTTGCGCGAGCGCGTGCGCGCTGCCGGCATGCGCAACTCGAACGTGATGGCGATCGCGCCGACCGCGACGATCTCCAACATCTGCGGCGTCGCCCAGTCGATCGAGCCGCACTACCAGAACCTCTTCGTCAAATCGAACATGTCCGGCGAGTTCACCGTCGTGAACGCAGTTCCTCGTCCGCGACCTGAAGGAGCGCGGGCTCTGGGACGAGGTGATGGTCTCCGACCTGAAGTACTTCGACGGCAGCGTCGGCCAGATCGACCGCATCCCCGACGATCTGAAGGCGCTCTTCGCCACCGCGTTCGAGATCGACAGCGCCTGGCTGATCGACGCGGCTGCGCGCCGGCAGAAGTGGATCGACCAGGCGCAGTCGCTCAACCTCTACGTCGCCGAGCCGTCGGGCAAGAAGCTCGACGAGCTCTACCGGCTCGCCTGGGCGCGCGGCCTGAAGACGACCTACTACCTGCGCTCGCGCAGCGCCACCCATGTCGAGAAATCGACGCTGAAGGGCACCGACGGCAAGCTCAACGCCGTCGCCGCCGCAGCCCGCTGTCTGCGCGGCGCCTGACCTGTCCGGCGTGCAGGCCTGCTCGATCGACAATCCCGAATGCGAAGCGTGCCAGTAAGCGGAATGAAGAGAGAACATCATGCTCGACTGGTCCGACACCGACGCCGCCAGCAACCTGCGCCGCCGTCTGCATTCGCGCCGGCCGTTCAGCTCAAGCTGGAAGCCGGCCGATCCCACCGGCCTCGGCACGATCGACCGCGCCGGCGGCCGCATCTCCGTCGACGAAAAGCGGATGATCAACTGCCGCGCCGACGTCAACCAGCTGCTGCCGCTGAAATACAACTGGGCCTGGGAGAAGTACCTCGCCGGCTGCAACAACCACTGGATGCCGACCGAGGTCTCGATGCAGGCCGACATCGCGCTCTGGAAGACGCGCGACGGCCTCACCGAGGACGAGCGCCGCGCGATCAAGCGCAACCTCGGCTTCTTCGCTACCGCCGAAAGCCTGGTCGCCAACAACATCGTGCTGGCCATCTACCGCCACCTCACCAATCCCGAGTGCCGCCAGTACCTGCTGCGGCAGGCGTTCGAGGAGGCCGTGCACACCCACACCTTCCAGTACATCGTCGAAAGCCTCGGCCTCGACGAAGGCGAGCTGTTCAACATGTACCGCGAGGTGCCGTCGATCACCGACAAGGAGGCCTGGGCGCTGAAGCACACGCAGAGCCTGGACGATCCCGATTTCGCGACCGGCACGCCGGACAACGGACCAGGCCTTCCTGCGCGACCTCGATCGCGTTCTACGTCGTCTTCGAGGGCATCTGGTTCTACACCGGCTTCGCGCAGATCCTCTCGCTCGGCCGCCGCAACAAGATGGTCGGCATCGCCGAGCAGTATCAGTACATCCTGCGCGACGAGACCATCCACCTGAACTTCGGCATCGACGTGATCAACCAGATCAAGATCGAGAACCCGCACCTGTGGACGCCGGCCTTCCAGGACGAGGTGCGCGACATGCTGCGCGAAGCCGCCGAGCTCGAGATCGCCTACGCTCGCGACACCATGCCGCGCGGCATCCTCGGGCTGAACGCGGCGCTGTGCGAGCAATACATGCACTTCATCGCCAACCGCCGCTGCGCGCAGATCGGCCTTGCGCCGGTGTTCGCCGAAACCGAGAACCCGTTTCCCTGGATGAGCGAAGCGATGGACCTGAAGAAGGAGAAGAACTTCTTCGAGACCCGCGTCATCGAGTACCAGAACGGCGGCGCGCTGAGCTGGGAGTAGCTTCACGCGCTATTTCCACCGCCGCGGCCGGCGCTGGACGCCGGCCGCCGCATTTCCGCCATCAAGTCTAACGAGCGTTAAACAGGGGGGCGCGTCGCTAGAAAAGGACGTCGCCATGCGATCCGGACTTCGCTGCCTGACTTTGAACTGGCAGACTTGGCCAGCCGCGCTGCTCGTTGCGGTCTCAGTCGCGGGCGCCCCGCTCGGCGCGTTCGCTGCCGACGACACGCAGACTCCCCTCACCGAATTCAAATCGCAGTTCAATGAGGTTCGAAAGAACCTCGAAGCCGCAAACGGGAAGATTCAGAACGGCGCCAAGGCAATCGAGAAGCTCTCCGATCCTCAATCTGCGCGCAAGCAGGTCGAAGAGCTGCAGGCGCTGGTTTCGGAAGCGCTCTCCCTCGTTTCGGACAACGGCGATTTTGCCACGCTCGGCGCCAAGGCGCTCGCCTACTCGCGCTCCAAGCTGGAGCAGATGCGCAAGGAGACGCGTTTCGACGACAAGGATCGCAAGGCGCTCGAACAGCGCTGGGAGAAGATCGCCGCGGAAACCGAGAAGGCTGTCGCCGACCTCAACCAGGCCGGACGGGAATTCGCGCAGTTGCTTCGCGTCATCCAGACGCGCGGCGACTACGCGAAGGAGATCCTGGAAGCCGAGAATGCGGAAGCGATGGTGAAGGTCATCCAGAACCTCGCCAACGATATCCGCAACGGATCGGAAGTGCTGAAGTCGTTCATCCGAACCCTCACCCCGCCCGACTCATGACCAGACCTCTGCTCGCGATTTTCGTCGCATGCTGCGGCATCGGCCTCTCCGGCTGCGTTCCCGAATCCGGCTTCGTGGAAATCAAGCGGAAGGTCGCCCTGCATCGGGACGACGTGCTGATGCTCAACAAGACGGCGGTGCCGAATTTCGCCGCCAGGGAGTTGACGGTCATCAAGCAGCCGGCCGGAATGACGATCCTCGCGCTTAAGCGGGGCGAGAGGGTCGAGAAGCTCTGCGAGTTTCCGATCAGCAAGAACAGGCTGACGACGGTGACGCTCACCGCCGCCAACGCACTCGTGCGCTGCACGACGCAATCCTGAACGGCGGGGTTTCAGGACCGCATGTCGGCGTTCTTCAGCAGGATCTGCTGGGTGCCCCAGCGTGCGTTCTTGCGCACTTCCGGATCGGGATCGTCGAACACCGCTTCCAGAAACTTCAGCCCCGCCGGATCGGCGATCTCGCCGAGCGCCGCAGCCCCCTCTTTGCGGAGATTGGCCTGCGGATGCTGCAGGCAGCCGCCGATCGCCTCGACCGCGCGCGCGATCCTCATGCGGCCGAGGCTGCGCACGGCCTTCAATCGGACCTGCCAGAACTCGTCGGCAATCGCCTTGATCAGCGGATCGGCCGCCTGCGCGCCGTTGGCGTTGGTGCCGAGCGTCTCGGCTGCGACTTCGCGCACCATCCAGTCCTTGTCGGCCAGCGCGCGCGTGATCGATTCGGCGGCGGGCTTCAGGTTCGAGAAGGCGAGCGCGCTCACCGCGGCACGGCGAACCGCCGCGTCCTGATCGCCGGTGGCGGACGTCAGCGCGGGGATCGACTCCTCGAGCTTCAGAAAGCCGATGACGCCGATCGCCTGCACGCGAACCGAGGCTTCAGCATCGCGCAGCGCGTCGAGCGCGGGTTTCAGCGCGTCCTTGCGGCGCAGCTCCTTCAGCGCCCGCAGCGCGCTCATGCGCACGAATGCGTTTGCATGCGCGACCAGCGGCAGGATGGCGTCGGCGCTTGCCGCGTCCTTCAACTCGGCAAGGCTGTCGGCCGCCGCGGTCGCGACCGGTGAATCGGCGTCGACCAAAAGCTTCGCGAGCGCTGCTGGCCACCTCCGGTCCGTCGAATTCGCCGAGCGCCAGCGCCACCTGCTGCCGCACGCCGGCGTCAACATCGGCGACCATCGCATCGAGATGCGCCACGGCGTCAGCATCGCCGGAATTGCCGAGCTCGATGATGGCGACGCGCCGTTCGGCCGGGTCGCCGGATTTCAGGCGCTCGCCGATGTCATCGAGATCGTCATAGGATTCAAAGAGCTGTGGCATGCATCACCGCAACAGGTAGGGAATGTTCACCTTCACCGCGCCGGTCGGGCAATCGGCCTCGCACGGCATGCAGTACCAGCATTCGTCATAGGCCATGTAGGCCTTGCCGGTCAGATCGCTGATGCGCAGCACGTCCAGCGGGCAGACGTCGACACAGACGGTGCAGCCCTTGTCGGCGATGCATTTGGCGTCGTCGACGACGACCGGAACGGTGGTCTGGGTTGTTGCAAGAGGCATCTTCTTGTTCTCCTTCAGGGCCGGTCAGGCGCTCGCACGAATGCGCTGCTTGTCGTAAAGATCCTTCTCCTCGTCGGCGATCGGCACGATGTAGGGCGCCACGGCACGCTTCTCGTTGGTCATCCGGTCATTCTGCTTGCGCAGCAGCGTGTGGCAGAACCAGTTCTCGTTGTCCTTCTCCGGATAGTCCGTGCGCAGGTGATAGAGACCCCAGCGGCTCTCGGTCCGGTACAGCGAGGCTGAGACCGCCATGTCCGCGCAATCGAGGATCGAGTGCGCCTCGAGCGAGCGCATCAATTCATGCGCGTTCTGCACCATCATCGCGTTGTTCATGTCGTCGCGCACCTCGTCGAGACGCTTCTGGCCGAGCTCGAACTTGCGCGTCACCTTCGGCGGCTGCAGGTAGTCGTTCACGAGACGGCGGGCCTTGTATTCGATCTGGTTCGGCGGAATGCCGTCCTCGCGACGGGTCGGCGCCAGCACCCGCTCCTTCTCGCGCGCGATGTCGGCTGCGTCGAACTCCGCGAAATCGTTCTCCTGCGCAAAACCCATCGCGTCCTCGCCGGCGATCGAGCCGTTGGTGAACGCGCCCAGCATGTAGTTGTGCGGCACGCTCGCCATGTCGCCGGCGGCATAGAGGCCCGGCACGGTGGTGCGCGCGAACTCGTCGACGAACACGCCGGACGCGCTGTGGCCGGAGCAGAAGCCGATCTCGGAGATGTGCATCTCGATCATCTCCTTGCGATAGTCGGTGCTGCGGCCCTCGTGGAACAGGCCGCGCGTCGGCCGCTCGACCTTGTGCAAGGTATGCTCGATCTCGCTGATCGTGTTCTCGTGCAGATGGTTGAGCTTGAGGAACACCGGCCCCTTGCCGGACTGCAGCTCGTTGTAGAACTCGAGCATCATCTGCCCGGACCAGTAATCGCACTCGATGAAGCGCGAGCCTTCGTTGTTGGCGGTGTAGGCGCCGAACGGACCCGCGACATAGGCGCAGGCCGGTCCGTTGTAGTCCTTGATCAGCGGATTGATCTGAAAGCATTCGAGGTTCGCGAGCGCGGCACCTGCGTGATAGGCCATCGCGTAGCCGTCGCCGGAATTCGCCGCGTTCTCGTAGGTGCCGAACATGTAGCCGGAGGTCGGCAAGCCCAGCCGCCCCGCCGCGCCCATGCAGAGGATCACGGCTTTCGCCTTCAGCACCAGGAACTCGGCGGTGCGCGTGTTCACCGCGATCGCACCCGCCACGCGGCCGTCTTTCGACGTCAGCAACCGCGTCGCCATGAAGCGGTTGGAGATCAGGATGCGCGCGCGGCGCAGCTGGCGATACACCGCCTTCTTCACCGTCTCGCCGTTCGGCATCGGCAGCACGTAGGTGCCGATGTGATGCACCTTCTTGACGGCGAAGTCGCCGTTCTCGTTCTTCAGGAAGCGGATGCCGAAACTGTCGAGCTCCTCGATGATCGAGTAGCAGCGCTCGGCGTATTTGTAGACCGCCTTCTGGTCGACGATGCCGTCGTTGGCGATGGTGATTTCCTTGGTGTACTGCTCCGGCGTCGCGTAGCCGGGGATGACGGCGTTGTTCAGCCCGTCCATGCCCATCGAGATGGCGCCCGACCGCTTGACGTTCGCCTTCTCCAGCAGAATGACGTTCGCCTTCGGATTCTTCAGCTTCGCCTTCAGCGCCGCCATCGGCCCCGCGGTGCCGCCGCCGATGACGAGCACATCACAGGAAACCTCGGACAGGCCGTCGACAATCTCATCTATCGCCATTTCAAGCGCCCTCTAGACCGAAACTTGCAAATTCCATTCCATGAATGGCCTTGAGCGCAGGATTGTTCAGAGCCCCGGCTCGCGCTAGCAATTAGTTGTCAGGCTTCGTTCGATGGAAACAGCCTGTGCAGGCATCAGTATTGCCTGCGTTTGCAGCACGCACCGGACAGGTCGCCGCCTAGCGCTCGACAAACGCCTTCTCGATCACGAAATGCCCGGGCTCGCTGTGGTTTCCTTCCGTGAAGCCGCGCTCGGTCAGCATGCGCCGCAGATCCTCCAGCATGGCCGGACTGCCGCACAGCATGACGCGGTCCGTCTGCAGGTCGAGCGCCGGCAGGCCGATGTCGTCGAACAGGCGATTGGACGTCAGAAGATCGGTGATGCGGCCGCGATTGCGGAACGGCTCGCGGGTGACGGTCGGATAGTAGATCAGCTTGTCGGCCAGCACGTCGCCGAAGAACGCGTCGCGCCGCAGGCCGTCGACGAGCTGCTCGCCATAGGCGAGCTCGGCGACCGCACGGCAGCCGTGCACCAGCACGATCTTGCCGAAGCGTTCGTAGACATCCGGGTCCTTGATCAGGCTGGCGAACGGCGCGAGGCCTGTGCCGGTCGACAGCAGCAGCAGCCGCTGGCCCTCGATCAGATTGTCGGCGATCAGCGTGCCGGTCGGCTTGCGTCCGATGAGGACGATGTCCCCTTCCCTGATCGTCTGCAGCCGCGACGTCAGCGGTCCTTCCGCAACCTTGATCGAGAAGAATTCAAGCTGCTCCTCGTGATTGGCGCTCGCGAGCGAGTACGCACGAAGCAGCGGACGGCCGTCCACTTCGAGCCCCAGCATGGTGAACTGACCGTTCAGAAACCGAAACGCGGGATCGCGCGTCGTGGTGAAGGAGAACAGCGAATTGGTCCAGTGATGGACCGATAAAACCTGCTCGCGATTGAATGCGCTCATCGAACCTTCCGGGAATTTTGTCAGTGTCCGCTTGATCGTTCGAATGCGGGCCCTGCGCAACGAAAGCGCGATGGATGCGGTCGATTAATTGCGAAGAAAGGCGGTCAGCCGAACGGCATCAGGATGACGAAGCAATTTCGTCAGCGTGGCCATGTCGCCGGCGTCGGCATTGACGCTGTAGCCCGCGGCAACCGCATGCACGACCTCCTGGATGCGAGTGTCGACGCACTCTCTTCAGGTCGGCAAGCAACGAATTGCCTTCGCCGGCGGCAGACGCCGCAACAAGTCTCGGCAACTAATTGCTGGCCGAATCTGCGAAGGTGCGCTCGGTTTATCGTTTGGAGGTTCGCATGCTTCGCTTGGCCACGCCGACGATCGGTGACGGATCGTTCGCCTCGCACACCACGCCCGACAGCATTGCCGTCAGCGAGGATGCGCGTCAGCTGACGATCTCGCTCGCCAGCGGGCAAACGCTAACCTTGAACGCCGAGCGGCTGAGGGCCGCGTGCCGTTGCGCGCACTGCCGTCGCGCCCACTACGACGACACGTTTCCGGCGAGCTTTGCGGGCGTCGTGGTCGACCGCTATGAGCCGATGGGGCACTACGGCATCAACATCGTCTTTTCTGACGGCCACGCCCGCGGCATCTTCCCGTGGACTTATCTCGCAACGCTTGGCGAGGATGGCGGCGACACCGCGCCCGCCGCGCGGTAGCGGGTAGCCGAACGGTCACAAATTCCCCTTTCTGGCACGAGGCTTGCTGCTCTCTTTGGAACCAATCCAGGGAGCGCCCCATGCTGATTTCTGCAGCAAATTCCTCGCCTGCCGGGCGTGACAATCCAGCGCTGGCCGGAACTGCGAAGGCCAACGCGAGCAGTCAATCGCTGCTCCTGACGGAGAATTCGCGAGGCATCGGTGGCCCTCCGTCCATGTTCGAGATGCTCTCGGCGCGCGAGCGCGAGATCGTGCTCAAGCACGGTCGCCGCAAGGTGGTCTATCGCGGCCAGACGCTGTTCAACCAGGGCTCGCGCCACGACGGAATTTATCTGATCGAGACCGGCCGCATCCGCGTCTTCTACAGCGCGCCCTCGGGCCGCGAGATCACGCTGGCCTACTGGCATCCGGGCAACTTCGTCGGCGGGCCCGAAGTGTTCGGCGCAGGCGTGCATCAGTGGTCCGGCGTCGCCACCAGCAATTCAAGCGTTCTGCAGTTTCCGGGCAAGGATTTGCGCGCGCTGGTGGTCGAAGTGCCGAACCTGGCGATCGGATTGATCGAAAGCCTGACTTTCAAGGGCAAGTGCTATTCGGCGCTGGCGCAGATGCTCGGCACGCGCTCCATCACCGAGCGGCTCGCGCATCTGTTGCTGCATCTGGCCGACCTCTATGGCGTCAACGATCCGGACGGCATCCTGATCGGCGCCGCCTTCACCCATGCCGACCTCGCCCACATGGTCGGCGCGACCCGCCAATGGGTGACGATCAGCCTCAAGCGATTGCAGGAGAAAGACGTGGTCCGGACCAACAAGTCGCGGATCGTGGTGCGCCGCCTTGACGTGCTGCGGGAGATGCGCGGCCAGGACGACTAATACCCTCCTGTGCCTATTGAATTGGCGACATAGCGCAAAAATGCACAACCCATGGGCAGGCAATCTTTCGGGGCAACTAATCGACCTGAAGCGCCAGACATGGTTTGCCCGCACGCCAGCCTGACCCAAAGATGACCGCGACAGGGAGACGAACGCCCGGGGCCACACGAACAGCGAAAGGTCAAGCCATGGGTTTGCGGGAGTTTGGGTTTGGGGAGTTTGGGTTTGGGGAGTTTGGGTTTGAGGGACTTAGGTTCAGGGGACTACCGGATTTCCATTGCGGCTGCGGCGACCATTGCGGTTCTGGTCTCCACAACTGCCGCAGTCGCGCAGACCACCGTCACGATCGGCATCGGCACGCAGGACACCACCACGAACACCGTGACCACCGGCGTGGTCATTCGCCAGTTGAAGCTGCTCGAAAAGCATCTGCCGAAGGACGGCAAGTACGCCACCATCAAGTTCCAGCTCGAGTGGAATAACTTCACGTCCGGACCGCCCGTCACCAACGGGATGATGGCGAACAAGCTGCAGTTCGGTGCGATGGGCGACTATCCGCTGGTGGTCAACGGCTTCACGTTCCAGAGCAATCCTGAAAGCAAGAGCCAGCTGGTCGCGGTTGCCGCCTACAACATCCACGGCTCCGGCAACGGCCTCGTCGTCCACAAGGACTCCAACTACTTCGAATTGTCCGACCTGAAGGGAAAGCTCGTCAGCGTTCCGTTCGGCTCGGCCGCGCATGGCATGGTGCTGAAGGCGTTCCAGGACCGGAAATGGCCGGCTGACTACTTCCAGCTCGTCAGCCAGAGCCCGGAAGTCGGATCGACCAATCTGCAGGAGAAGAAGATCGACGCGCACGCGGACTTCGTGCCCTTCGCCGAGTTGCTCCCCTTCCGCGGCTTTGCGCGAAAGATCTTCGACGGCGTGGAGACCAACGCGCCGACCTGGCATGGCGTCGTGGTCCGCACCGACTTCGCCGAAAAATATCCGGAAGTCGTCATCGCCTACATCAAGGCGATCATCGAGGCCAACGCCTGGGTTCGTTCCGATCCGAAGACGGCCGCGGAGAAGATCGCCGAATGGACCGGCATCGACAAGGAAGTCGTCTACATCTTCTTAGGTCCCGGCGGCATCATGACCATGGATCCGACCATCAAGCCTGAGCTCGCCAAGGACGCGGCCGAAGATGCCAAGGTGCTGCAGAACCTCGGCCGCATGAAGGAGTTCGACGTCGACAAGTGGGTCAACGACTCCTACGTGCGCAAGGCGTTCACTGAGCTGGGCCTGGACTACGACAAGCAGGTCAAGAGCTTCGACAACTACGAGGTGAAGGGCGACGACAAGTTCTGCAAGAAGCCGATCACCGAATCGCGAAAGGCGGGCGAGGTCTGGGTTGCCGGCGAAGGCATCCAGCCGTTTGCCAGCACCGCCTGCACGCTCGGCGCCTACGCGGACTTCAAGGCCAAGGGCAAGAAGATCAACATGGCCTACGTGTTCGATACCGAGCGCGGCATCAAGCTGTTCGCGGATCAGGCGTTCTTCACGGTCACGAAGACGGAAATCGCACCGTTCCTTCTGAAGAAGGACGCGGAGGCGCACGCGGCGAAGGTCGGCGGCAAGGTGATGTCGTTCGACGACGCGATGAAGTCGGCGGTAAGCGGAGGCTGAAGTGGAACAGGTCGCCCGCCGGGTGGCGGAAGCCAGAATGGAAACCGTCGCCGAAGCGGGCGAGGCTGCTTCGGCGGCGCCGAACGCTTCGGCGCCGAACCGAAACGCTCAATTCGCAAGTCGCGCGAAACGCTGGATCCTCCTGCATCGCGGCGAGATTCGCACGATCGTGATCGGCGCGATATCGCTGGCGCTCTTCCTGCTGGCCTGGCACCTGCTGACGAAATATCGCGTGAACATGCATGTGCGCTTCACGAACGTCCCCTCGCCCGCCGCGGTGCTGGAGAAGTTCGAACGGGCCATGCATGATTCGAAGTTCCTGATGCATGTGCTGTTGAGCTGCCGCCGCATCGTGCTCGGCTTCCTGCTGGCGGCGGTCGTTGCCATTCCGCTCGGCCTGATCATGGGCCGCTTCCGCCTCGCACGCGAAATGATCTTCCCGATCACCGAGGTGCTGCGCCCGATCCCGGCGATCGCCTGGGTGCCGATGTCGATCATGCTCTGGCCGTCGAATGAGGAGAGCATCATCTTCATCACCTTCCTCGGCTCGTTCTTTCCGA
The DNA here is from genome assembly GCA_963757845.1 of uncultured Alphaproteobacteria bacterium. Lineage (GTDB taxonomy): Bacteria > Pseudomonadota > Alphaproteobacteria > Rhizobiales > Xanthobacteraceae > P52-10. The sequence continues at coordinate 31,337 of CAVWTB010000055.1, read as the reverse complement.
TCCTGATCAACACGCTGCACGGCATGTCGCTGGTCGATCCCGTGCTGGTGCGGGCGGCGCAATGCCTCGGCGCGCGCGAGGCCTCGATCTTCCGCGAGGTGTACTTTCCCGCCACCCTGCCGCACATCTTCACCGGCCTGACCGTCGGCATGGGCGTCGCCTGGGTGTCGCTGATCGCAGCGGAGATGATCTCCGGTCAGTTCGGCATCGGCTATTTCACCTGGGAGGCGTATTCGCTGGTGCAGTACGCGGATATCGCGCTCGGCATGATCTGCATCGGCGTGCTCGGCCTCGCCTCCAGTGCGATGATCCGCGGCGTCGGCAAGCTCGCGATGCCCTGGAGGCGCGCATGATCCCGGCCACCAGGTCAGCGCAGGCGAAGGGTCGTATCGAAGTCGCCGACTTCGCCTTGAGCTACGACACGATCGACGGCGCGGTCGAAGCGGTCACGGATGCAAACATCCATGTCCAACCGGGCGAGTTCGTCTCGATCGTCGGCCCCTCGGGGTGCGGGAAGTCGACGCTTCTGAACGCAGTGGCAGGGTTCCTCAAGCCGACGTCCGGCACCGTCACGCTCGACGGCGAACCGATCGGCGGCCCCAGCGCCGACCGCGGCATGGTCTTCCAGCAGTATTCGCTGTTTCCGTGGAAGACGGTGCGCGAGAACGTCGAATTCGGGCTGAAGATGCGCGGCATGGACCGCTTCAACCGCGACCGCGCCGCGCGAACATTGCTCGGCCTCGCGGGACTGTCAGCGTTCGAGAATCACTATCCCGAACGTTTGTCCGGCGGCATGAAGCAGCGGGTCGGCATCGTGCGGGCGCTCGCAACGGGCCCGAAGGTGCTGCTGCTCGATGAGCCGTTCGGCGCGCTGGACGCGCAGACGCGCGTCATCATGCAGCAGATCCTCACCAACATGTGGCAGCGGCTGAAGATCTCGGTGCTGTTCGTCACCCACGACATCGACGAGGCGATCTTCCTGTCCGACCGCGTCTACTGCATGACGGCGCGGCCCGGCACCATCAAGGCGGAGATCGCAATCCCGCTCGAGCGCCCGCGCCAGCAGGCGATGATGATGTCGTCGGAGTTCCTGGCGCTGCGGCGCGGGCTGATGTCGCTCATTCGCGAGGAAAGCCTGAAGGCGATGGGCGGTGAAGTCGACGATCTCGCCTTGCAGGGCCTGAGCATCGATCTGCACGGTCAGACGCTCGCGGACGTTGTGTGATCTAGGGTTTTACCCGACCTTCCCCCGGGCAAATGCCGATGCGCGATTGCGCATCGGCGCGCGCGAAACGGCGGTTCCACCGGATTGCCGTCACACGCCCTGCATCGACAATTAGTCTCAGGACGACGTCCGGCGTGATGCACCCACGCCGACGCCACGCGAGCAGTCTTGCCGGAGAGATGTCCGAAGACACGACAGGGCGACGCTTCTTTCCTGGTTGCGCGTAGAAGGGGCCAGCCATGTTGACCACTACAGTCCGTAGCGTCGCGCACGCGCTTCCGCTCGAAAGCTACCTGCCGCTCGATCCGTTCGACATCATCATCAACCGCATCGGGCTTGTGCCGAACGAATCCCGCTACGAGAAGGATTCGCAGATCTACGGCGAGGACGGCTCGGCCGACTACGTCTATCAGGTCGCGAGCGGCGCCGTGCGAAGCTACAAGCTCCTGTCCGATGGACGCTGTCAGATCACCGCCTTCCACCTGCCCGGCGACGTGTTCGGAATGGACATCGGCGCGATACGCCGCATGGCGGCGGACGCCATCGTCGACACCACCGTTCGCCGCGTAAAGCGGCGCAGCCTCGAACAGGCCGCGGCAACCGACATGTTCGTCGGCCGCAGCCTGTGGAACATGGCGCGCATCAGCCTGGAACACGCCGAAGATCATCTGCTGTTGCTGGGGCGCAAGACCGCGATCGAACGCGTCGCCGCATTCCTTCTCGAGATGGACCGGCGCCTGACCGGCACAGGCATGCTGCCGCTGCCGATGTGCCGGCGCGACATCGGCGATTACCTCGGGCTGACGCTCGAGACCGTGTCGCGCGCGCTCTCGCAATTCCATGATCAGGGTATTCTGGATTTTTCGGGCGCCCGGCACATTGTCCTCCGAAACCGCGCACTCTTGCGCGACATGGAGATCTAGCGGTCGCACCTGGCGCCCGATCACGCACATCGATTTCTCTTGTCTTTGATCTGACGCAACGGTCGATCGAGCATGAATACCGGACGGCAACAGGTGAAAAACTCCTGCAGGTGGATTTCGCGCGAAATGTTCTCAACAGAGACGACGTCCGGCGCGTTGCGGTTCCGCTTCCGCGCCCTGCCCCACAATCGCCGCGGCCGTCGGCCAAGATTGCTCTCGCGCTAACGCGGCTCGTGCGGAGGCCGCAACGCAGCTTGATTTCGCCCGGCGGGGCTCCGGAAAGCACATTGTGGCATCTGTACTTCAGTTGATCTCGTCGTTGACCGTTGGCGGTTCCGAACGATTGCTGATCAACTTCGCCGCAAGCTGTGCCGGCAGCGTGCAGCAGGTCGTCTTCGTCGTCATCAACGACAAGATCAACGAGCAGTTTGCGTCAGAGCTCGTCGCCAGCGGTCACCCCACCTATTTCCTGAAGCGCACGCCCGGCGAACGCAACCCGCGGATCATCCTCAATCTGCTCCGCATCATGCGGTTGCACGACGTTCGCCTGATCCACGCGCACGACAGCGGCGCCAAGCACTTTGCGATGCTGAGCAAGCTCTACCGTTCGATGAGCGTCGGTTACACGATCCACAACACCGGCATCGTCGCGTCATGGGATCGCGTGCGGTTGCGGCTGCACCAGCGCTTCGTCGACTGGAACATCGCCATCTCGGGCGCGGTCGAGCGCGAATGCCGGAACGTGAACCTGCAACGCATCTTCAAGGTGCACAACGGTATCCCGCTCGCCTCCTTCTGCGCCCTCGACCGGCCCCGCGAGTTCCGCACGCCGCTGCGCCTGATCAACGTTGCCCGCCTCTATCCGCGCCAGAAGGGCCAGGACATCCTGATCAAGGCGGTCGGCATCTGCGCGAGCCGCAACCTCGACGTCCTGCTGCGATTTCGTCGGCAGCCCGCCGGAAGACGACCCAGGAACCATCGAAGTCCTGCAGCAGCTCGCGGCGGCCGAACGCGTCTCCAACCGCGTTCGTTTCCTTTGCAACCGGACGGACGTCCACGCACTGCTCGATGATGCCGATATCTTCGTGCTGCCGTCCCGCTACGAAGGCTTTGGCCTCGCCTTGCTCGAAGCCATGGCCATGGGCCTGCCTTCAATTGCAGCCGACATCGACGGGCCGGCCGAGCTTTTGAGCGACGGCTCGAACGGCATCAAATTCAAGGTCGGGTCGGCCGAAGACCTTGCCGACAAGATCGTCACGCTTGCGGCACAGCCCGAACTCGCCACCCGCATCGCCAGGGCGGCGCAGCGCTTCGTCACCAAGCTGGACATTGCCCATATGCGCGACCAGTACCTCGCGATCTATGGGCAGATGATGAAGGCGGTCTCGCCGTGAACTGCGCCTGACGAACGGCTGCGTCGGCGGCAATCAGCGGCCTGCCGCGGGCTGCTGTGCGCCGTGGGTGCCCGTCTCGCGACGCACCGCTTCCGAGCCGGCGTGCTCGGAGAATCGCGACTTCAGCTCCTCCCGCAGATGCTCGAACTGGGCAATGTTGAAGGACAGTTCATCGAGCCTGCGCTGTGCGTTCTTGACCTCGGAATCCAGCGCGCTCAGTTCGTCGCTGTCGGCCCTCTCCCGCTCCAGATACTCGTTCGAGTCGTTGCCGGCGACGATGGCAGCGCGCGAGGTGACGTCGGCAAGCCGACGGCCGAGCCCTTCCCGTTCCGCGGCGCAATTTTCGATCGCCTGGTCGAGCGCCTTGCGTAACCCGCGCGATGTTCATCAAATCGGTCTCCTTGTCCCGCTCCGGCGAGCGGGCATGGAATTGGGCCTTGCGCGACCGAAGGAATGCAATCATCTGACCCATCTCCCATTGAACCAGGCGGTACCTTCGCCGGGCGAAGGTGATTCGACGGTCAATAGGATAGCGAAAGAGGGCGACCGACGCCGCTATAGAAAAAGCCGTGACGGATAACTTCGTCGGGTGAATAGACGTTCCGCAGATCGACGATCACCGGGCGCGCCATGCAGGTCGCGAGCCGCTTCAGATCGAGCGCGCGGAACTGCTCCCATTCGGTGACGATGACGACGGCATCGGCCTCGGTCGCGCAGTCATAGGCATTTGCGCAAAATTCGACGTTCTCCAGCACCGCTCTCGCGTTCTCCATCCCGGCGGGATCGTACGCCCGCACGCGCCCGCCAAAATCCTGCAACGCGGTGATCAGCGGGATCGAGGGTGCTTCCCGAATGTCGTCGGTGTTCGGCTTGAACGTCAGGCCCAGGACGGCGATCGTCTTGTCGCGAAGGTTGCCGCCCAGCGCCGCGGCGACCTTCTTCGCCATCGCGCGCTTGCGATGGTCGTTGACGTCCACGACCGTCTCGACGATCCGCAACGGAGATTCGTGGTCGCGTGCGGTCTTCGCGAGCGCAAGTGCATCCTTCGGGAAGCACGACCCTCCGAATCCCGGACCCGGGTGCAGAAATTTCGGACCTATGCGCTTGTCCAGGCCCATGCCTCGGGCGACGTCCTGCACGTTTGCGCCGATCTTTTCGCTGAGGTCGGCGAGCTCGTTGACGAAGGTGATCTTGGTCGCAAGAAACGCGTTGGATGCATACTTGATGAGCTCCGCGGTACGACGGTCGGTAAACATGATCGGCGGCGCATTCAGTTGCAGCGGCCGGTAGATCTCGTTCATCACCTCGCGCGCCCGCGCATCATTGGTGCCGATCACGATCCGGTCGGGATGCTTGAAGTCGTAGACCGCGGCGCCCTCGCGCAGGAATTCGGGGTTCGAAACCACCGACGCCTCGATATTCTTGCGCTCGGAGCGAATGATCCGCTCGACCTCGTCTCCGGTCCCCACCGGCACGGTCGACTTGGTCACCACCACCGTGTCATCGGTCAGGGCGTCGGCCACCTCACGCGCCGCCGCATAAACGTAGGAAAGATCGGCGTGGCCGTCGCCGCGGCGGGAAGGCGTTCCGACCGCAATGAAAACCGCATCGGCATTCGCGGCCGACGACTTCAGATCCGACGTGAACCTCAGCCGCTCTTCCTTCACATTGGCGGCGATCACCTGACCGAGCTGCGGCTCGTAGATCGGCGTTTCACCACGATTGAGCAGGGCGACCTTCTCGTGGTCGTTGTCGACACATGTCACCTCGTGACCGAAATCGGCAAGACAAGCACCTGACACCAGCCCGACATAGCCGGCGCCAATCATTGAAATGCGCATGAACGCTCCTTTGTGACCAGGATTTCCGGATTGATATTGCGGCGCTACCGCCGGCGGTCCCACGACCGCGGCGACGGCCTTGTGCCGCCGGCAAGCGCGCGTCTTCCGTCCATCTCGCCCGGAAAGAAGAAGAAGTTATTGATGTAGCAACGGCCTTCCTTCCGTCCGCCATCGGCAAGAAGGGAATCGGCATCCTGCATGGTGCGCGGGATCGAATTCGGAAACCGGCTTGATCTGCTCGCCGAAGACGAAGAAGCCATCGTAGGAGCGGCTTGCGAAGAACTGCGAACACCGACGCAGTGGTCGAAGCGAGATGACGCTCTTCGGCCTCGACCAGAAAAATCGGCCTGCTTTGCTCGAGCACGCCGACCGCGCCGTTCAGCACACGCAGTTCGTGCCCCTCGACATCGATTTTGACGAAGGCAACGGGCTCACGAATGATGCTGTCGAGCCGGGCCGTCCGCACCTGCTCGGTGGCGCGGGGGCCCTCCTCGTCACGCTGCTCGATTGAGGCGAGGCTGTGGACGGCCCGGCCGCTGTCGAGCGGCACCGAAAGCGTCGCGACGCCGTCGCGGTCCGACAGGGCGATCTCGTGAAGCTCGACATTGGTTGCCGCCGTGCGGCGAAGCAGGTCCGCCATCTGCCTGGCCGGCTCGAACGCGTGCACCTTTCGCGAGCAGCGCGCGAGCTGACGCGTATAGAGACCGCGGTTCGCACCGACGTCGACCGTCACCGCACCCTTCGGAATGATCCGTTCGAGATAGCCCAGTTCGACTTCGGCAGACCGGGGACGCCGCATGAAGTGCCATTCCAGCCATATTGCAGGGAATGCCTCCTTCAATGCGTCCTTCGCCAGCCTCACTGCCTTCATTCACTGTTCCCTTCAAAACGACACTGTGCAACGCCACGCAATCCGTCGACCGGATCAAACCCGGTTGTAGACGTCCTCGATGCGAACGATGTCATCTTCCCCGAGATACGGGCCCGACTGCACCTCGATCAGGTTCAGCGGCATCTTGCCATCCGTTCAGTCCTTGTTCGTTTGTGCAATCGCGCCGCAGGTTACATGCCGCTGCCGGCGATGAACTCTCTGCGGACGGTGCGAATGATGATGGCCACGTCGAGATGCAGCGAGCGCTGCTCGATGTAGTCGAGATCGAAGCCGACCCGCGCAATGGCGCTGCCGCCGTCCTGCGTGCTGCCGCGGCAACCGCTCACCTGCGCCAGACCCGTGATGCCCGGCCGCACCGAGTGCCGCTGAAAGTAGTAGGGAACGAGATCCTCATAGAGCATGCCTGCGGCCAGCATGCCGGGGACGTGCGGACGCGGCCCCACCAGCGACATCTCTCCCTTCAGCACGTTTATCAGCTGCGGGATCTCATCGAGGCTGGTGTTGCGCAGGATGCGGCCAAGCCGGGTGACCCGCGCGTCGCCGGCAACTGTCTGCTTGCGGCCCGACGAATCACCGCGCGCGTGGTGCATGGTGCGGAACTTGTAAATCTTGAACAGCCGGTTGCGGTAACCGTACCGATACTGGCGGAAGAACACGGGGCCGGATGAGGTCGCCTTGATCGCGATGGCGATCACAACGAAGATCGGCAACAGGAACAACAGCCCGAGCGAGGCGCCTGTCACGTCAACCACGCGCTTGGTCAGGGAGAGCGGCGCGCCGGCCCCGGAGACGCGGGGTGCATATCGGCCGCGGCGGGAGTGGCGGCTACCGCTCGCGGCGAGCTTTGGACGGTAGGATTTCCAGAAGGACGCAACGTTATCTTGAGCGCCAGGCAGAGAAACGAGAGTTGTCATTCGCCCCATTCCATTAGAGGTGCGCGTCGGTGACGACGCGCAACCCAATCGATTGACAGGCTGTCGCGGATGCCCTGCCCGACAACATCGACAGCGCGCGAACGCTCTTAAAAATTTTTGGGCGAAATTGGACGGAGCGCGGAAATATTTCGCGCGCGCAGCATGATTTTTTTCGGAACAAAATCCGACGTCGCTGAACGCACCGTGTGACGAAGCACTTAATCGATCATGCTCATCGATTAAGCTGCATGACGGTTGAACCTGCCATGCAATCCTTCATAATTGTCACGTGTCTGTTCAGAAAGACGAAGGCGATTTGTGCCAGGTTGAAACGGTCGGAACCATTTTGCGCGGCGAACGATGAACGTCAGACTTAAGCAACGCGACGAAGGCGAGCCGCAGCGCGGCCGCGCTTTCGATGCCGCATCGACCGAGTCCGACATGATTGTTGGCGATCTGCAACACGCTGCGGACATCCAACTGACGGCGAAACCGCACCGCCGTTTGAGGAACTGGCTGTTGCTCGCAAACGTGCTGGCCTGGATTCTGATCGTCGTCGTCCTGCGCTGGCTCTTCTTCTAGTTCCAGCGCGGTTGGGGATATCAGCGTTTGTGCTATGCACCTCCGCAGCGCGCCTCCTATATATAAAGTCGAGATCGCAAATCCTCCGGAACCGTCGCAGCGTCGCACCTGATTGCTCGGGATGACTATTGCCAATGCAACAAGCGCAGCACGCGCCGCCAGTGTTCCGCCGGCGACCCGCATCTATGCGATCGGCGACATTCATGGACGGGCCGACCTGCTGGCTGACCTGGTCGAACGCATTGACGAAGATTTGTACAGACGGCCGATTGAGCACGCCGGCGAAGTCTATCTCGGCGACTACATCGATCGCGGCAGCGACTCAAAGGCCGTGATCGACATTCTCTGTCACCGCCTCGTGCATCGGAATGCAATCTGCCTGCGTGGAAACCACGAGGCGATGCTGGAGGCGTTTCTGCAGGATCCGGAGGCCGTTCACGACTGGATCCGCCTCGGCGCGGCTGAGCACCTTCGCTTCTTATGGTGTTGCGATCTCGTCAAGCACGCAACTTGTGCCGGCGGAACTTCATCGCGCGTTCTGCGACGTGTTCCCGCGCACGCATCTGCTGTTCCTGCAATGCCTGCGCAATCTCTGCGCATGCGGCGACTATCTGTTCGTTCATGCCGGCATCAGACCCGGTGTTCCAATGCAGCACCAGGTGCAGGACGATCTGATCTGGATTCGAGACGAGTTCCTTCACTCGAAGGTCGATCACAAATGGATGGTGGTGCACGGACACACACCCGTTCCGCATCCGCAGATCCTGAGCAACCGCATCAACATCGACACCGGCGCGGTTTTCAGTGGAACCTTAACATGTGCCGTACTCGAAGCCGCGTCGGTTTCATTTCTGTAAACGATGATCTGTGACAAGCGCACTGGCGTTTTCACGTTTGCATTGTTTCGCCCGAATGTTGATCGATAAGCTTTGCGGAAATTTTTCGCATCGAGTTTCAGCGGCGCACGAAGGGGATCAGCATGATGAAGCGATCGTCATGGTGGATATGTTTGATCATTCTGCTTGCGACTGCGCAGCCCGGCTTCGCCACAGAGCCTGAATTCAGCGCTCAATCGCGCAGCACGCGACAAGCTGCAGCTTCGACCGGAATCGAACGAGCCGTCATACGTGCTCGGCCCGAGTGATCGCGTGCGGCTGAAGGTCTATGGCGAGCAGGACATCACGGGCGACTATGAAGTCGACACCAACGGTTACATCTCGGTGCCGCTGGCCGGCCGGGTCAAGGCGGCGGGGCTGACGACGCGTCAGCTCGAAAAATCCGTCGCCGCGGCTTTGTCGAAAGGCTTGCTGCGCGATCCGCGCGTGAGTGCCGAAGTCGCGACCTATCGTCCCTTCTTCATTCTCGGCGAGGTCAAGAAGGCGGGCGAATACCCGTACAAGTCGGGGCTGACGGTGCTCGACGCAGTCGCGAGCGCCGGCGGATATACGTATCGCGCCAACGAGAGCAAGGTCGTGATACGGCGCGCTGGTTCCAATGTGGAAGAAACGCATGCACTGGATGCTCCGGTGCCGGTTTTTCCGGGCGACAACATCCGCATTCCGGAACGTTACTTCTGACATCCGCACCGCTGAAGAATTTCTGCTCACGCAAGTCGCATTGATCTGCACCCAACATATGCACGCGAAATTCCGCACTGCCACACTGCCGTCTCTTTGCGACGCAACATTCGTCGCTTGGTATGACGCGCATTTCGTTTCACGGGCCGAAGAACGCGACCGTGTTTCTTCTGCACGCGAGGGAAATCCGATGACTAGCTAAGTCGCGCTTCACTTGGCCGATCCGCATCACGCGTCACGGACCGGCAAGCCCTGCACCGCATCACTTGCAGGGGCGCCTTCACAAACCACCAAGGGGCAGCTCTTCAGCAGGAGCGAACGCAATCGGCGTTCGCGCTTGGGATAGTTGCGTTTTGGAAATGAGTGCATGGCGATAAGCGGGACCAGGACATCAGATCGATTTCGGCTACGTTCGTTGTGGCGGCCGATGACCACGGCTCGCGCTTGTCGGCACGGCGTCGCCTGCCTTCGCGCAAGTCGTTCCTCTCTATGGCTATGGCGAGATGCTTTCGCCGCCCTGGAGTTCGCAGCGCGTGTTCGAACGGACGCCGTTGCCGCAACTCGACGATCCCGAGACGAAAGAACGACCGGAGCCCGAAGATACGCCGGTCCGGACGCGTCAGCATCCCGGATACGAACCCGTCGGCATCCGGTCCGGCCCATGGATGATCAATCCAGCGCTGACCTCCGGCCTGCTTTACGACAGCAACGTCTTCTCCTCCAATACGAACCGGCGGAGCGATATTGCGGCAGTGGTGGAACCCTCGTTGCGCGTGCGCTCGATGTGGGAGCGGCACGGCCTCGACCTGAAGCTCGGCGCGCAGTCCACTCATTATAAAGACAACTCGAGTCTCAATCAGACCAACTATGGCCTTCGCGGCAGCGGCTGGTTCGATGTCGCGCGCGATCTGATGGTGCTGACGAGCTTTCAGGCTTCGCACCTCAACGAAGGTGTCGGCTCGCTCACCGCTCCTGCCAATGCCGTCAAGCCGACGCCGTACGATCTGTTGTCGGGCGACGTCACCGTCCGCAAGCAGTTCAATCGCTGGGCGGCCGCGCTTGGCGTCGGCGTCGATTCCTATGACTTCGGCTCGACGCGCGCGCTGGACGGCTCGACCATCCGCCAGGATGCGCGCGACGGGCAGATCTACGCGCTGCATGGCCGCACGGACTACGCCTTCTCGCCGGGCCTCGGCTGGTACGCAGCGGCCGAATACAACATCCGCGAACTGCGGGGCACGCCCACGCAGAGTCTCAGCTCGCAAGGCATGCGCGCACTCACCGGCCTCAATATTGCACTGACGCGACTTGTCACCGGCGAATTCGGCGTCGGCTATGTGCAGCAGCGCTTCGAGGACCGCGCGATCGGAACGATCGACGGACCGGCCTACAGCGCGATGCTCACCTGGCGTCCGACCCGCATGATCGACGTCAACTTCAAGGCGGAGCAGATCGTCACGCAGACGTCGGACACCAGCGCAACCGGCGTCCTCGCCAACAACTTCCAGCTCGGAGTTGACTACGAGCTCCTGCGAAACATCGTCGTGTCGGTCGCCGGCAGCGTCGAGAAGGACAAGTTCCACGGTCAGCCCCGCAACGATCAGGTCAACACCGTCGACGCGCGCATAAAATATCTGCCGAACCGATTTGGAACGATCTCGGTGTTTCACCGCTTCACCGAGCGCGACAGCAACATTCCGACCTTCAGCTATCAAAAGCATCTGGTGGGGTTCAATGCTACGGCCCAGTTCTGACTATCTGCCGGCGGCAGAGATCGACGCCGCGCCTGCGCACTACGACAGCGGGCTGCGCACCGTCGATCTTGTCGAAATGGTGCGCATCCTGCGCCGCCGTTTGTCGCTGATCGCGGCCATTGCCGGCGCGTTCACTGCTGCGGCGCTGCTCTACGTGCTGAGCGCGACGACCCAATACACCGCGACGTCCACGGTGCTGGTCGATCCACGGCGCGCGAACGTGGTCGAAACGACCCAGACCGTGCTCTCCAATTTCGGCACCGACGACGCGACGATCGAGAGCCAGACGCTGCTGATCAAATCGGTGCGCGATCCTGCGCAGGGTCGTGGACCGCATGAAGCTCGCCACCGACGAAGAGTTCGTGCCGCCGCCGTCGCTGCTCGGCACGATCAGGGGATTGTTCCGCTTCTCGTCCTCCTCCGTCCGCCATCGGCCCGGAGGACGCCGCGGCGAGCCGCGCCACCGACTCGCTGCAGCGGCAATTGAAAGTGGTCCGTCAGGGCACGACGTTCCTGGTCGACATCAACGTCAACTCGCAGAGCCCTTCGAAGGCGGCCGAGATCGCCAACGCCATTGCCGACGCCTATTTCGAGGAGCAGGTCCGCTCGAAATATGAAGCGACCCGAATCGCCGCCGGCTGGCTGAGCGGCCAGATCGAGAGCCTGAAGCAGCGGGTAACGGCATCCGAGAAAGCGGTGGAGGACTATCGCTCCGCCAACAATCTCACGGTCTCGCAGGGCGTCACCGTCAACGACCAGCAGATGACCGATCTCAACAACAAGCTGATCGAAGCCCGCGTCCAGACCGCGGAGACCCGCGCAAAGTACGATCAGGTTCAGCAAATGGCGAAGTCCGGAGGCGATCCCGGATCCACCAATGCCGCCATCTCCTCCGAGATGATCACGAAGCTGCGCACGCAATACGCCGATATCGCCAAGAGCAGCGCCGACCTGACGGCCCGCTACGGCAACCAGCATCCCCAGGTCGCCAACGTTCGCGCCCAGCTTCGGGATACGCAACGGCTGATCAACGAGGAAGTCAGGCGCCTCATGCAGAGCACGAAGCATGACTACGACGTCGCCCAGTCGCGGGAGAAGTCGCTGCAAGCGAGCTTTGAACAGCTGCAGGGCGTCTCGAACGTCTCCAACCAGGCGCTCGTTCATCTGCACGAGCTGCGCCGGGAGGCGGAGGCCAACCGCACACTCTATGAATCCGTATCTCGCGCGCTACAAGGAGACGAGCGCGCAGGAGAGTCTGGAGATGCCGGACTCCCGGATCGTGACGCGCGCCAGCATTCCGATCTGCCCCGTCCTTCCCGAAGTCGACGCTGATCGTGGGCTTTGCGCTGGCGCTCGGTCTCGGGATTGGCTGCGCCGCAGCCTTTCTCGCCGACTTTCTCGACCGGCGCATCAAGACGCTGGACGAAGCCGAAGACCTCCTGGGACTGCCGGCGCTGGCAGCCGTGCCGCTGGTCGACGCGCGCGACCTGGCGCGCCGGGCAAAACGCGGACGCGCCGCGCTGGCGCGGCACGATCCCCACGCGACCGGTTTGCTGCCGCCGGCGCTGCAGCCCCCGCTGATGCGCTACGCGACCGAGGAGCCCTCCTCGCTGTTCGCCGAATCCGTTCGCGCCATCCGCCTCGCGATCCAGCGCGCGCTGCGGATCAAGCCCGCGCAAATTGTGCTCGTGACGTCGGCGATCGACAACGAGGGCAAGACCACCCTCGCGGTCAACGTGGCGCTGTCGCTCGCAGCGCTCGGCTTCCGCACCCTGCTGGTCGACTGCGACATGCGCAATCCCGAAACGACACGCTCGCTCGCGCCGCGCGCCCGCAGCGGCCTGCTGCAGGTCGCCCTCGGCCAGGTGCCGATCGAGCGCGCCATCCTGGTCGATCGGGGCTCCGGCTTGTCCGTGCTCCCGGCGCCGGTGAATGCCTACAGCCACGCAACGTCGGAACTGATGTTTTCGGAAAGGATCAGCATTGTCTTCGACCATCTGCGCCAGCACTACGACCTGATCGTTCTCGACTGTCCGCCGCTGCTTCCGCTGGTTGATGGCCGCGCGCTTGCCGAGCACGCCGACCAGATCCTGCTCGCGCTTGCATGGGACAAGACCCCGCGCGACGCCGCCCTGGATGCGGTCGAGCTGCTTGCGCCGGTTCGCGACCGGATCCTCGGCACGGTGCTCACGCGCGTCGACATGCATCGGCTGCGTCACTACGACTATTACAGCAGCTCGGCCTACATCAAACCCTACGCTGAAATCGGCCTCAAGCGCGGAGCTGCGCTTTGAGCCGCAACACTCGCGAGGCCAGAGCGCCGCTTCCTGTTTCGATCGGCGGGCGCGGCATTGTTCGTGGGGGAGGTTCGCCGCGCCCGCACGGCCGGCTCGCCGCACCCGCGCTGACGGTCGACCTGGGCGTCCTCATCTTCACTGCGCTTGCCGTTCTGACGGCGCTGACGATCTCGCCGTCGCTGCTGACGCACTGGAAGATCCAGTACGTCACCGCCGGAGGCGGCTTCTACGAGAAGCTTCATCCGGCAACCTATTTCGTCGTCCTCGCGCTCGGCCTGGCCCTGCTGCGCAACGCCAACCCGATACAGGGAATCGTTCGCATCTTCGCCACATCGAAAGCGATCCCGCTCTATATCCTCTGCTGGCTGTTTCTGCTCGCCCAGACCATTCAGCTTGAGCGTCCCTTCACCGGGATCGTGGACACTTTCCTGCTGCCGCTGCTGATCGCGCTGGCGATCTGGCAGACGCCTGCGTGGGGACGAAAGTCCCTCGTCATCCTCCTCCATCTGCTGATCGTTCTGAATATCGCGATCGGCTATTACGAGTATTTTGCCGGCCATCGGATCATTCCGCTTACGCTGGGAAACGTTATCGTGCTTGGCGAGTGGCGCTCGGCCGCCCTGCTCGGCCATCCGTTGACGGCGTCCGGCCTCGTCGCCGGCTATGTGCTTGCGCTCATCCTGAGGCCGCAGGTTTGTCCCGCAGCCGCTGTTGCGCTTGCCGCTGATCTTCCTGAGCCTCGGATCGCTCATGGCGTTCGGTGGTCGCACGGCACTGGTGACGACGCTGCTGCTCATAGGTTTATCGGCGGCTTTCGGGCTGTTCCGGATGATGCGCGGCGGCCGCATCCCCGTCGTGGCGCTGGTTGCCGGCATCGGCATCCTCCTTGTCGGTGGCGCGGCGATTTTCGCGCTGCTCGACCTTGGCTTCTTCGACAAGATGCTGCTGCGTTTCTCGTCCGACAAGGGCAGCGCAATGGCGCGCGTCGCCATGCTGGACCTGCTGTCGCGTCTCGACTGGAACGAAATTCTGTTTGCGCCCAGCGTGTCCCGCGCCAACGCGCTGCAGAGCGAACTCGGTCTTGACTACGGCATCGAGAATTTCTGGATTGCCTGCATCGTCCAGTTCGGCCTCGTTCAGACCGTGCTGATGACGCTCGCGCTCGGCGCATTCTTCGCCATGCTGCTGCGCCGCTCCAGCGCGCGCCGCCTACGCGTTGCTGGTTCTCATCACCATCATTGCCGCAAGCTCGGTCAGCTTCTCGTCGAAGAACATCCAGCTCGCCCAGTTCGTCATCCTGATCACCCTGCTGCTGCCGCGCGGCAGACCTTCGACGGCGGCCGTCGGCATCTCGCCGGCGCGCTCGAGCGTTCGCATGCGGCCGATGCAGGCCGGGAGCCTGTCATGACGGTTTATGTCGATCACACCCATCTCGGGCGCCATGTCACCGGCCTTGAACGGATCACGACCGAGCTGTTTTCGCCGCATTCGCTGGCGCCGGTCGAGCTCACGCCGGTGACGGCGCGCGGCACCCCCAGGATGATGGCGACGCAGACGTTTGGCCTGCCGTTTCGGCTCGCCGATTCTTCCGCCGTTCTGCTGTGCCCGGGCTTTCCGCCGAGCCCGCTGCTGCTGCCGTTCGCGGAGCGCGTCGTGCCCTACATCCATGACCTTTTCCTGATCACGCGGCCTGGCGACCTCAATGCGCGCGCAAAACTCTATATGGCGAAGCCGTTCGCCCTTGCCGTCCGCCGCTATCCGCGGTTTCTGGTGAACTCGCTCGACACGGCGCGAAAGCTGAGAGCCTTCTGCCGGAGCGATGCAAAGATCCTCACCTACCGGCCAAGAGTGCGAAACGTCTTCGGCGTCAATCCGGCCGACCGCGCTTCGCCGCCGGAGACGAACCGACACATTCGCCTGATCAGCCTCGGCACCGTCGAGCCGCGCAAGAACTATCCCTACGCCGCGCGCATCATCCGCGAGCTGCGGAGCAACGGCTTTGCTGAGGCGACCCTCGAGATCGTCGGACGCGCCGGCTGGGGCGATGACCGGCGCCAGCTCGAAGGTGAACCGGGCGTCATTCTCACCGGCTACCTGTCGTCGGAGGAGGTCAGGCACAAGTTGCAGCAGGCCGATGCCCTGCTTTGCACCTCGCACGAGGAGGGGCTCGGCCTTCCCTTGCTCGAGGCTCAGTACGCCGGCCTTCCGATCATCGCGCCCGACGATGCCGTGTTTCGCGAGGTTTTGGCGGAGTCCGGCATTTTCATCGATCGCCTCGATTGCGCCGCCGCGGCGCGCACCATCGCTTCGATGCTGCGGCCAAGCGATGGACGTGCCCGCTTTCGCGAGCTGAACGCAAGAAACCTCGTCCGCTGGAACCGGCTGGCCGAGGACGACCGGCTGCAGGTCAGCCAGATGATCGCATCGCTTGCCGAAACCGAAGCTCGGTCGGCAACGTCTCGACCGATGACCGCGTCGGGCGGCAACAGGAATTGATGGGTTGCGATCGATGCAGTCTCCGTTTGATAGCCGCGACGGCAGAACACCGCATCTGGATGCGCTGCGGATCGTTGCTGCGGCGGCCGTCGTGGCGCTTCACTACGCCGAGTATGCCAAGGACAATGCGGCGGCGCATTTCGTCTTCGCCCATGTCCAGCACTTCAACCTGTTCGTCGACCTGTTCTTCGTCATCTCGGGCTTTGTCATCGCAAAGCAATACCTCGCAAGAGTGGACTCGCCGGACGACATCAAACGCTTCCTCTGGCGGCGCTTCGCGCGCATCTACCCGCTGCACTTGCTGACGCTTGCATTCTATCTGGCGGTGGCGGCCGTGCTGGCACTCGGACTGGCGCGCGGTGAAAATCCTGCGCGCTATCCGCTGTCGGACGTGCCGGCCCAACTGTTGATGCTGCACGCAGTCGTCGGCGAACGGCTGACCTTCAACTTTCCGAGCTGGTCGCTGTCGGCGGAGATGTTCTGCTATCTGTTGTTTCCCCTTCTGGCTGCGAGCGCCGTGCGATGGCGGTCCTCGATCCTGGTCATCGTCGTGATCGCGATCGTCGCCAACAGCGCCGTCAGCGTGTTCGCGGATACGGGGCCGTGGACCGAATGGATCAATCGGGGTGGTGTCTTTCGCGCCCTGCCGAGCTTCGCGCTGGGGGTCGCACTCTATGTCTTCCGCGCAAAACTCGGCCTGGCGCCGGCGATGCGCGTGCCGTTCACGCTTCCGCTCGCGGCGTTTCTCTTGTTCGGAGGCTTGTTGCCGCAGGCGCTGATGCTGGCGGCGGTCTATGCGATCGTGCTGCTCGCGGCCCGCGTCGACGCGATGCGTCAGGAGACTTTCCTGTCACGCAACCGCATCGACCGCTGGTCCGACCTCACCTACTCGGTCTACATGCTGCACATTCCGGTCGCCACCGTTGTTCTGACGATCGGCAGCCGCTACCTCACGCCGTTCGTGCCGGACGCCAAGCTTGTGCTCGTTCCCGTGGCTTTTGTCGTCCTCACTGTGGCGAGCCGTGCGTCGTATCGATATGTCGAAACGCCGATGCGGCACTTTCTCTATGCGATGTTCGATCGACGCACCGAGGCGCGGCTCGCGCTCCGCGCAGCGGCGGCGCAAGGGAGCGAAAGCCGATGAGCGCGTCGACGACGGAAGCGGGCTTTGCCGCTGCCGGCCAGGCGAAGGCCGCCGGGCGCGATCTTTCGATCGACAGCCTTCGCGGCGTCGCGATCTTGATGGTGATCGGCATCCATTCGCTGCAGCAGCCGCTCGATTCGGCGCTCGCGCGCGCCGTCGACGCCGCCCTGCGTCCTGCCGTGCCGCTGTTTCTTTTCGCATCGGGATACCTGACCGCACGCACCCGGCACGTTCCGCTCGCAAAACGCCTCAAGGCGGTGCTGATCCCGTATACGATCGCGTTCCTGGCCGCGTATCTCTACATGGCCGCCCATAATCCGGCGATGGACCATCGTCCCGGGATTGCGCTTGCGCGCTACGGCCTCGGTTATGTCTTCGTCTACTACTATGTCCCCGTCTATGTCGGCTGCACACTGGCTCTCTGGATGATCTTTCGGCTTCACGGCCGAACGTCGCAGGACAGCGACGGCAGGCTATATGTCGTTCTCGCATTGACCATCGTGTTCGGTCTCGTTGCCGGAGCCTATCTTGATCCGCTGCTGACCAGGGTCGGGATATCCAGCGACCTGATCGAGGAAGCCCGGCTGCGCGACCTGCCGTTCTGGTTTGCGTTCATGGCGCTCGGCGTGCTGGCGGGACTCCTCAAAATCGAACGGCTGCTCAGCGAGATGGTCGCACTGCTTGGCGCCTGCGCCGCAACCGCTTACGTGATCTCTGCCGCGGTGAGGATCTTTTCCATCGGCGACTCGGCCGCGTACGATTCGATTGCGCTGTTTGCGTATGCTGCGCCGCTGTGCCTGATCTTCCTTGCGGCGCCGCTCAGCAGCGCCGTGCTCGGCTTCATCGGTTCGGGAAGCTATTTCATTTACCTCTTCCACATCTTCGTGATCATGCTGCTCCGGGACCACGGCCTCTTGCGGGAGGCCGGCCCGGCCACCGCATCGATCGCGACCTATGCCGCGGCCACCGCCACCAGCATCATCGCGCTCGTGATCGTCCGGTCGGTCCTGCCGCCGCGCGCGGCGCAAGCCCTCGGAGCCTGAGGCGATGATGATCCGTCACTCGCTGCTCTATCTGCCCGCGCAGATCATCGGACCGCTGATGCAGCTGGTCGCGATGGTGGTCTGGACTCATCTGGTCAGCGATCACACGCTCGGCGTCATCACCCTCGTCATCGCGACCCATGAACTGTTGCAGATCGGTTTTCTCGCCTGGTGGTCGCAGTTCGCACTTCGCTTCTTCGGCCGCTTCCAGGCCACCGAAGATGCCGAACGCTTTTACCGGACCGAGAATGCGGTGTTGTCGGTTTCCGTCGTCGCCCAGGCCGCCATCGTCGTCGCCATCCTGCTCGGCGTCGTGGCACCCGGCGCAGGATGGCCATTGATCGCGGCGACCGTCGCCTATGTCGTGACCCGGACGCTGTCGCTTTACATCAGCGAGCGGGCGCGCGTGTCGGGGCAGATCGGCATCTACTCGGTGCAGCAAATCGTCGGGCCGGCGGCGGGATTTGCCGCAGGCTGGCTCCTGATCGTGCTGTTCGGACCCGCGCCCGAATGGGTGCTCGCCGGCTATGCTGCCGCACAGCTCACGGCCGTATTGGTCGTCCTGCCCGCCCTCTCCTTTTCCGCGCGCATCGGCTCACCGGACCGCGGCATGCTCAAGGCCGCTCTCCGCTACGGCGTGCCGCTGATCATCGGCGGTGCGTTGAGCTGGCTCGGCCTCAACGCGCCCCGCTTCATCGTCAACGACGTCATGAGCGTTGCAGCTGCCGGCTTGTTCGCGGTCGGGTACGGCCTTGGCCAGCGGGCGGCTGCCGTCGCGGCCATGCTTGTCACCGCAGCTGCCTATCCCATCGCCGTGAAGACCATGGAGGAAAAAGGCAGCGTCGCCGCCATGCGTCAGCTTGCGGATAACGGCGCGCTGTTGCTGGCGATCCTCGTCCCGACCGTCGTCGGCGTCTTCGTGCTGCGGCACGAGGTCGTCGCGCTGCTGATCGCCGAACCGTTTCGCGCGACGACGCTCGCAATCCTCCCGCTCTCGGTGCTGGCCGGCGGCATTCGCAGCACGCGCGCGCACTTCTGCGATCAGGTCTTCCTGCTGCACAGCCGCACGCAATTGGCGATGCTGGTGATGGGCATCGATGCCCTTGTCGCGGTCACGCTGGGCATCGCGGCGACATTGCTGTGGGGGCTCGTGGGCGCGGCGGCCGCAAGCGCGGCGGCAGCCGCCATCGCCGCGTTGGCCAGCTTCGCTCTCGGTCTGGTCCGGTTTCGTCTGCAGGTGCCGTGGGCCCACGCGACGCGCATCGCCCTTGCCTCGGCCGCCATGGCGAGCTGCCTGTCGCTGCTGCCGGAAGCGCGCAACATTCCTTTGCTGATCGGCACGGTGGGCTTCGGCGCCGCCGTTTATGTCCTGGTCCTGACGCTTCTCTCGCTGCCCTGGCTGATGCGCCTGCGCGCAAGCCGGAGGCTGTCCGCCGCGGAATAGAGCATGATCCGGAAAAGTGGATACCGGTTTTCCGTAAGGATCATGCTCAATAAAAAAGCTAGAGCGCGATGGCGATTCATCCATCCCATCGCGCTCCAGCAATCAGATCAGGCGCGGCGCGACTGCTTGAAGGCGTCGGCGATCGCGAACCACAGCGGCTTGCGTTGCATCGCCTCGTCGAAAGGCAGCGGCCGCGGCGTCCGCTGGCTTTGCGGATTTCGCTGCCGCTCGACGTCCCGGTAGAAGGAGTAATTGTCGGCGAGCTGCCACGCGATCAGCATCTTGACCGCCGGCACCGAGAAGACGTCGGTCAGGAACCGCTTCGCCGTATCGGCGACCATGGCGTCGCGCGTCTTGATGTCGTCGGGAAACGTGTCGTCCCTGACATCGAACTCGGTGATGTAGATGTCGACGCGACGTTCGGCGAGAGCATGGACGAAATCATGAAAGCGCGCGCCGTCGTGCGGATAGCGCGGCTGCAGATGACCTTGCAGACCGACCGCATCCAGCCGCACGCCGGCGTCTTTCAGTTCATCGACCAGCCGCAACAGGCCTGCGCGAATCTGCTGTCCCGTCTCATCGTCACGCTCGGCGTGCGCTTCGTTCAGCACAAACTTTGTTCGCTTGTCGACGGAACCAGCGCGCTGGAACGTGCGTTTCACGTAGCTTTGCCCGAACGTTTCGTACCAGGGCCCGAGGCGATAACCGCCCGGTGCTTTATGACCCGGCCAGAACGGTTCGTTGACGATGTCCCATGACTGAAACTGTCCGGCGTATCGCCCGATCACTTCATCGATATAGCTGTCGAAGAACTTCTCGCGTTCCGCATTGCTCATCGCCTTGATCCACGCGGGAACCCATTCGTTCCAGATCAGGCAGTGACCGCGCATGGGAATTGCATGCTGTGCGCAGAACTGATGCAGACGATCGGCCGCTTCGAATCGCAATGGACCGGACGCCGGCGCGACACGGCTCATCTTCAACGCGATATCGCTCGTGATGATTTTCGTCTGGTCGATATAGAGCTGTCGATACGCTGCATCCTTGTCGATCACGGGTCCTGCAGCCGCACCGAAAACGAATCCATTCTTCGCTGCGATGGAACCAAGCGAGTTGTCCGCCGCGTGAGCTGACGGGGAACTCGCAGCAGCGACCGCTGCGCCAGCCATCACTGACATTGCGTGACGGCGTGAGAGCGTCGCATTCATCACATGTCTCCTCTGCAGAAAAACTTTCGCTGCGCGCGTGTGCTTGTCAACACTTGCTAACGCATCGCCATCGTTGCGTCTCATTAGTCCGATTTGATGACGACGCTCACGAACTTGTTGGGACGTGACACACATCTTCGCGATTGATGCTGTGACATGTGTTCGTCGTAGCGAACTCCCTTCATCTGCCAGGGGTCGACATGATGGTCTTGAACGCGCCTGATGAGCGCAATCTCAGCGTTGATGGAATCACAATCAACCTTCCGACGATGGACCATGCGGTCTCATCGATCGTGTCTGCCGCGCAAGCGGAACAGAGCTTCTACGTCTGCACGCTGAACCTCGATCATGTCGTTCACCTGAACGCGCATGACGAGTTTCGCCGAGCGTATCGTCGCGCGCGGTTCGTCACCGCGGACGGCTTTCCGATCGTGGTGCTCGGTCGACTGGCGAAGACGCCGCTGCAGCGGACGACCGGCGCGGACCTGATCGAGCCGCATCTGCGAGGAAGCGAGCCGACGCGGACTACCGATCTTCTTGCTCGGCGCCAATCGAGCCACGCTCGATGCGACTGGTCGGCGCCTGCGCGAACGTTATCCCGATCTTGAGGTCGCCGGCAGCTTTGCGCCTGGACAGGGTTTTGATCCGTATTCGGCTGAAGCGGATGAGGCGATCGAACGGCTGGATGCGTCCGGCGCACGGCTCTGCTTCCTCGCGCTGGGTTCGCCGAAACAGGAGATTTTTGCGGCGCGCTGCGCCGATCGGGTCCGCGGCACCGGCCTGCTCTGCATCGGCGCTGCGCTCGACTTCATCGCCGGCAAGCAGGTGCGTGCGCCAAAGTTCGCGCAGCGCAACGGCCTCGAATGGTTCTGGCGGCTGACGCGCGAGCCACGGCGGCTGGGTCCGCGTTACGCGCGCTGCGCGGCCGCGCTGCCGTCACTGCTCGCAAACACAATTCCACAAATCATCGATGCGCGTATGGGAACACTGAAATGGCGACAATGACGGCCACCCTCGATATTGGCGCGGTGCATGCCGAGCGCTATCAGATCTGCCTTATCCATCCCTTCGACCCGCGAGGGCAGAAGGTCGGCGGACTCGAGACGTACATCCGCGACTTCATCACGTTTCATCCCGCCGACGCCGACCTGCTGTTCGTCGGCGTCGATTTGCTCGGCGATCTCGAGCTCGGCAAGGTTCATCGCGTCACGTTCCGCGAACGGCAGTTCGATTTTCTGCCCATTCTGCGCTATTCCGACGCCGACGCACGCGAGGCGGCCACCACCATCCGCCAATCGCTGACCGGGCAGTTCTTTGCCGCGCTGCTGCGCAACTTTCGTCCCGTCGCCGCCGAGATTCGCAAAAGGCGCTGCTCGATCGACCTGCGGCGCGTTGAATTCTCGTGGCTGCCGGTCATCCTGAGGCTTCCCTTCGTGCAGATGCTGCACGGCGAGGGCGTGCCGAAACTGCGCATGGATTTGCTGCTTCGAAAATATTCGTTCGTCCATCACGCCGGCGAACGCTTCGCTGTGGCCACCAGCGAAAAGTTCCTGTGCGTCAATCCTCACATCACCGATCGTATGCGCGCCACCTATCCCGGCAGCAGCAAGAAGATCGATACGCTATGGACGTGGGTGAACACGGACATCTTCAAGGTTCAACCCTTCCCCTCCCCGCCCTCGCCCTTCAAGGTCGCGTTTGCCGGACGCCTCGATGAATTCAAGGTGCCGCCGCTGATGTTCAAGACGATCGAGCGCCTGAAGGCGAGGCTGCAGGGCCGCGTCGAGTTTCACTACATCGGCACCAGCAATCCCGGGCGCTTTGCGGAATTCTCCGCGATCGAGGACGTCAGCGTCTGTCATGGGTTCAAGGATGCAGCCGGAATGGCGGCGACGCTCGGCAGCGTGCATGCCGGCATCCTCACCTCGGAGTTCGAGGGCATGCCGCGGTGCGTCCTCGAAACGCTGGCCGTAGGTCGGCCGGTGGTGGCGATGCATCTGCCGCAGCTCGAAGCGGTGATTCGCGACGGCCAGAGCGGCTTTCTGGTGCCGCGCAGCCCATCGATGGACGACGATGCCGACAACCTGGCGCGCAAGCTTGTGAACACTCACGACCTCGTGGCGAGCGGGCGCATGGATCCGGTCGATATCGCCTCCCACATCGACAACTTCACGCCGCGCACGCAGCTCGCCCGCGTGTTCAAGCTTCATCGCGACATTCAGGACGCAAGACGAACCGGCGTTCCGTTGGCGCCAGAACTCCTCGGCATGAACATTCTGATGCTGACAAGCGAATTCCTGCCGGCCACCGGCGGAATAGGCACCTACGCGCGAGAGATGGCGTCGGCCGCGAGCGCGCTCGGCGCGCGCGTCACCGTGCTCGCGCCCGACTATGCGCGATCCGAGGACGCCACGGACCGCACGTTCGCGTTCCGCATGCATCGCTTTCCGGGCGGATTGCACTCTGCGCGCGATCTGCCCGCAAAGATCATGCTGGCCCGCAACGCCGTCAACGCCGACGCCTACGACATCCTGCACGCCGCAGACTGGCCCTTCTTCATTCCGGTCGCGCTCTCGCGCCGGCGGACCGCGGCGCGCGTGATCATGACGCTGCACGGCAGCGAGATCAACGAGACGCAGACATTTCTCAAGCGGCTTGCCATCGGCGCCTGCAACGTGTTCGGCGACCGCACCGAGATCGCCGCGAACAGCGTTTTTACGCGCGACCTGTTCCGCCGCAGATTCGGCGTCGAGCCGCACAGGATCAACGCCATTCCGCTCGGCGTCTCGGAGTTCTGGTTCGCCGAGCGCAAGTCTCGCGCGGACACGCGCAAGCAATACGGCATTGGCGAAGACCAGGTCGTGCTGATCACGGTCGCGCGACTGACCCGCCGCAAAGGTCACAGCGTGACCGCGGCGGCGCTCGCCAGGCTGAGCAAGGAGCTTCGCAGCCGTTTGACGTGGCTGATCGTCGGTCCCGACGGCGAAGCCGAGTATGTCGAGGCGCTGGAGCGCGACCTGACGTCGGCCGATTGCGACATCCGCCGGCTCGGCGTGCTGGCCGATACCGACATTCGCGACCTCTATGGCGCATCGGATTTCTTCTGCCTCACCGGCGTTCCCGATCCTTCCGGCAAGGTCGAGGGATTTGGGCTCGTCTATCTCGAGGCGGCGGCCGCGGGCCTTCCGAGCGTTGCGACGCGCGTCGGCGGCGTCGCCGACGCGGTCCTCGCCGATCTCACGGGCCTGCTGGTGGAGCCGACAGTGCCGGCTGTCGCCAACGCCCTGCAGGCGATGATCGAGACGGCAGAGCTGCGATCCCGGCTTGCCACCGCAGCGCTCGAGCGGGCGCGGCAACTGTCCTGGAAGCGCTGCGCCGCTCGCACCTATTCGTTGCCGCTGGACGCCGCATGAAGCGCGATCGATTGCATGGACTGGCGCTGACGATCGCCGCAGGCGCGCTGTCGGTTCTCGCGACCACGGCGCACGCGGCCGACAGTTGCGAACGCAGCCGGGACTATCTTCTGGGCGGGCTGGCAGGCGAGCTGCCGCAGGCGCCGCAATCCTACAAGCAGCTCTTCAGCATCTGCACGGCAACGGCCGATCTGTCGAACGTCAAGGATGCGTTCATCCTGAAGGACGGCGGCATCGGCGTCGTCGCCAGGAACGACGGCGTCGCGGCGACCGCCGCGACCCTGTCGGATTTTTGCCGGCGGTTTCCCCGCGCCACGCTGCGCTTCATCTCGCGCAAAGACCAGGCAACGCGCGAAGACGATCGCCCAGACGGTGACGATTGCGTCCGGCGGCGCGACGTCCTGCCGCAAGATCCAGGGCCTCGACTCCTGACGGCCGGTCCGGAGGGGTCTGACCGGACGTCCGCCCGCACACACCCCGAATGACCTGATCCCCGTGCCATAGGCTGACCGGGCCTCGGCGGGATACCGCGCGAAAGCCAGCGCATTGATGTCGATCAAGTTTTTGACCGACCGCTTGCCGATACTGACCGGGACGCAGGGCTGCGCCCGGCCCGCGCGGAGGCCGGACTGCTCCCGATCGAGCATCGACTTGCTGCATCAGGACCGGGCAGTCACAGCGCCGGAAAAAACAGCTCTAGCGCCCGGGAACCTTTTGCCGGCATGGAGATTTTCTGCGTTAGGCTGGGCAAGGAGACACTGCAATGTGTGACTATAGCCTTCACGCCGTCGCATCTCGGCCCGCCAAGGCCGGTGAGCGCCTCGTCTCGACAGGCTTTCCGCGTACCGCGACCCGGGGTTTTGCGGCAGTCGACAACCGCAATGTTGCGGTCTGCCTGTTGCCCGGCACCGAGCTCGCTTTCGAAAAAGATATCGAATGCAGCCGGGCTTTCTTCTTTGTCCGGCGCATGGGCGCATCGACCGCGCGCTTCCGTCAACTCGAGATGCACGACGCGCATCGCGACGCGCTGGAATTGCCGGATGGCCGGATCGTGATGGTGACCGACCTGCGGCCCAATCAGCTCGCGAGGGTGCTGCAGCTGCCCGCGACGGCACGCAGCGCGCATTCCCATGAGCACGCGCCGCAAGAGCGGACCGAGCGGCAACCGAGGACGTTCGTCCCGTTCTGATCGATCGGCGAAGGTGGAGCAAACAAATCCGGCATCCGCGTTCCGGACATTCCGGAGCGCGGATGCGGCTTGGCGCCGGCGATGGCGCTAGGCTGAACGCTCCGGCGTAAATCGCACCGGCAGCTTCCGGATTGCATGCACGAAATTGTTCGGGGCGATCTCGATCCCACCTGCATACGCGATATCCGGCAGCCGCGTCAGCAGCTGACGATAGACTTCCTCGAGCTGCATCTGCGCAACCCGCTTGCCGATGCAGACATGCGGGCCGAACCCGAACGCGATATTCTTCGACGCATTCGCGCGGCGGATGTCGAGACGATCCGGATCGGGGAAGATTTCAGGATCTCGATTGGCCGCGCCGTAATACATGATGACTTTTTCGCCCGCGGCGATCTTCTGGTTGCCTAGCTCGACATCCCGCGTTGCGGTGCGGCGCATGTAGATCACCGGGCTGACCAGCCGGATCCATTCGTCGACGGCGTTCGGCAGCAGCGACAGGTCGGCAAGCAGCGCACGCTTCTGGTCGGGGAATTCGGTCAACAGCTTCATCGAACCGGAAATCGTGTTGCGCGTGGTGTCATTGCCCGCAAAAACGATCAACAGCCACGAGCCGTCGAGATACTCGTCGCGCAGCGGCTCGCCGTCGATGGTCGCCCGCGCAATCGCGCTCATCAGGTCGGGTTTTGGATCGGCCCGGCGCTTGTGCAGCATGTGCCGTCCGTATTCGAACATCTCCGCCACGTTGTCGTTGAAGGCTTTTATGAACTGCAGCAGCTCCGGCGACGGCTCTGCGGTCTTGCGGCGCGTGTTCGCGACATGGCCTGCCACCTCGAGATAGTGCATCCAGTCGAGAAACTTCGGGCGATCCGGCTCCGGCACGCCGAGGATTTCGCACAGCGTGAACAGCGGCAGGCGCGACGACAGCGCGTCCACCAGATCGCATTCGCCGAGCTTCGCAAAGCCGTCGATCAGCCGCGTGGTCTCGGCGGCAACCTTCTGCTTCAGGCCTGCAAGATAGGCCGGCGTGAAGTACGGCATGTGCTCCCGGCGAAGCTGCAGATGCCACGGCGCATCCATGTTGATCATGGCGTCGACCGAGGCGCGAAACAGCAGCGGATGGCGCGTCTCCGGCGGACCGTAGGCCATCAGGATCCCGCCCTTCTGGGACGAGAAGGTCTCCGGATCGCCATCGACGCGCATTACGTCATTATAACGGGTGAGCGCCCAGAAGCCGGGCCCGCTGGCGCCCTCGCGCTGCCACGCCACGGGCGCGCTGGCGCGAAGCCTGGCAAACACGTCGAACGGCTGCCCTTGCGTGAACAGCTCGGGGTCGGCCAGCACGTCGGCATCAAGCTCCGGATAGGTTTTTGGGAAAACCGGCCCGGGCGGCAGGCTCGGCGGCATTTTTTCGCTCAAGAGCAGCATCGGTCACGTCTCCCGGTCAGGCAGGTTTTGCGGGCGGCAATTTGAGCTCACGCCGTTCGGCGATCGCCCGATAGAGTTTCAGGATCCTGCGGTCGAGATCGCGGTCGCCCGCAAGTTCAACCGCTTCATGCAGCTCGATCAGGTGCCGGCGAAGCCGCGCGTTCGCCGCATCGAGCGCTTCGATCGAATAGTCGCCATCGCCGTTGGCCGCCGCCGCGTCGGCAAGCGCTTTATATCCTGATCCGGCGTCGGCGAGCAGCGAACGTATCGCCGCGTTCTCGAACACGCGCACGGCAGAGCCGCCCGCGCATTCGAGCGCGACAAGGCGGTTGATGAGCGCGACCGTGCGCATCCTTGCGGTCAGGAAGACGCCGCCATCCTCCGGCCGCGGCGGCGCGGTCAGGCTCTGGATGCAGCCGTTCAAGAGGTCGGTCGCGGTTGGCGTCATGACCACCCCTCCTCGACCAGCCGCTCCAGAAGATCCGCCGTGATCCTGTCATGCCGCCGCGCGGTGTAGGTGCCGGCAAATCCCAGCACCAGATCGTTGCCGCCGGCGACGAACTCCTTGGCCGACGTCGTCCAGATCGCGCAACCTTTGACGGCGCTGAACAGCTTCCACCAGGCGAGCGCCGCAGGATCGACGACCAGCCCGCTCTCCCGTTCCCAGATGGCAATCGCCTCCGCCTCCGCGACCGTTCCCGCAACGCGGCTGTCGTCAAAATGATTCCACAGAGGATCGAAGCACCAGGCGAGATCCTCCAGCGGATCGCCAAGATGCGCCATCTCCCAATCGAGCACCGCGAGGATGTGTCCGCCGCCATCGTGCAGGAAATTGCCGGAGCGAAAATCGCCGTGCACGACGGATATCCGTTGCGCAGGTTTTGGCGGATTGCGGCGCAGGCGGCGCATCGCCGCGCGCACGATCGGCTGCGGGTGGCGCTCGTCACGCTCGATCACCGCCTGCCAGGCGTCGAGCGCGTCGCGCCAGCAACAGGCAGGATCGGGCGACGCGAAGCACGCACCGATCGGCAGCGTGTCCGGATTGCTGCGCGCGATGCGGCCGAGGATGGAGAAAAGCTCGTTGCCGATCGCCGCCGCGTGTTCGCCGTAAGGATCGGCCATCATCACTGAAGCAACCTTGCCGCCGTCGACACGGCTCATGATGAAGAACGGCCGCTCGAGCAGATCGCCTTCGGTCTCGAGCAGCAGCGGCTCGGGGACAGGCACGAGTCCATGAAACGATTTGTAGGCCAGGAATTCGATTTGCCTGTCCGTATCGATCAGACTGCCGGTCGGGTCGCGCCGCAGGATCAAGCCGCGCGACGTGCCGCGCATCTGCGCATCGAAGCGATAGGTCTCACGGCTCGCGCCACCCGGGATGCGCGCGAGATCGCGCACCCTCACCTCCTCCGCCCACACCCTGGAGAGATACCGTTCCAACTGCTGCGCAAGAGGCGCGGCGGCGCCGGCCGGCGTCATGGAGCAAAATCCTGCGCAGTCTTGAACCCCGACGGCGCGTGCGGGCCGACCACCAATTGCTCCAGCACGCCCCGTCCCTGATGCACACGGCCTTCGTCGTCACGGCAGGTGACGTCGCAGAGCGCCTGAATATGCAGATGATGCGGCAGGCGCACATCGACGGTCTTCAGCACGATATCTTCGCGCTCGACGGCGTCCTCGCCGTGGTTGAGACCGTGCGCCCATTTCGGATGACCGTAACCGAGACCAAGCATGAAGAAGTCATAGATCGGCGTGAACGTGGCCTCGAAGGCCCCGTCATCCAGCTTCACGATCGCCTGCGCCGCATGCCGCGTGCCGGACCTCCAGACCACGGACGCGCTCGCGTTCTCGAACTCGCGCGCGGGTTTTCCATCGCCCACCCAGACGGCGCGACGATTCCACGGCACGCCCGCCGCATCGTCGTTGCTGTGAAAGAACAGGCTGGCGCTCTCGAAATTGGTCGGCGACCACAGCCAGAAGAACTGCGGCGATGCTTTCGGCGCCAGCGCCTGCGGGTCGCGCGCGCCGACGGGGCGGACGCCCCACGACCGGTCGCGCGTTCCGACGAAACCGTCGATGCTCTCGCGCACGCCGTCGAGCTCGATCCAGCCCTGATAACGCCCGTTCTGGGTCAGCCGCGTATAGTCCATCACCGTTCGCGGGCCGATGCGGCGGATGAACCGCGGCTCCTCGATCGGCGCGATGCGGCCCGGTGAACAGGATGTCGGCGGCAATCCCGCGATCCGGCGCATCGACGCGGATGCGAAGTTTTGCCAGCGGCTCGACCACGTCGATGCGGATCGGCCCCGCGACGATGTCCATCCGCTCCATGTTCAGGCATCGCGACGCATGCAGCGCCGTTTCGACGCCGTTGCGGACCACGACGAAGGCCGCGTCCGCGATGTTCAGATGCGGGTAGACGCCGAAGGCGGCTGCGAAGAAGGAGGTGCTTCCCTTGCATCGCATAGCCGTTGAAGAAGTAGCGGTCGTAGAAATTGCGGTCCGTCCCCGCATACGCCACCGGCTCCGGCGTCTGGTGGATCGGATAATCGTCACCTTTGCTGAGTGCCAACCTTGAGCTCCCCGACTGTCTTCTTTTGCTGAAAGAGTAATACGCCAAGGCACGGAGATCAAAGGTGGATGGGCTGCATCGGCTTATCCCCTCAAAACCACACGTTTGCCGGCACGCGCGTGAACCTTGTGGCCGGATTGCGACACCAACATCGGCCGTAGGTGGCCGTCCGCCCCAAATCCGTGGAGATGAGCGATGCGCGAAGTCCGCGCCCTTGCCGTTGCAGTTTTGATCGCGGCTTCCGCGCTGCCCGCACACGCCATGACGGCCAAGGACAAGGCTGACTGCGAACAGGTCAAGAATCCGGGCCTGAAGGTCTCCGCCTGCACGCGAATTCTGACCGGCGGCAGCCTCTCGAACGACATCCGCTCCTTCGGCCACCATCATCGCGGCCTGGGTTTTCTGCTGCAGCAGAATTTCGACCGCGCCATCGTCGAGTTCAACGAGGCGCTGCGCGCCGATCCTGCCAACATCCGCTCGCTCAACAGCCGCGGCAACGCCTGGCGCGGCAAGGGCGAGCTCGACAACGCGATCGCCGACTACAACGCGGCGATCAAGCTCGATCCGACGTTTGCCTATCCCTACAACGGCCGCGCCAGCGCCTTCTATAACAAAGGCGAGCTGACCCGCGCGATCGAGGATTACAGCCAGGTGATCCGGCTCGATCCGACGCTGGCCGCGCCCTACAACAACCGCGCGCTCGCCCTCCGCGACAAGGGCGATTTCGACCGCGCGCTGGACGATGCCGAGGAAGCGCTGCGCCGGGATCCGAAGAGTGTGGCGATCTATTCCGCGCGCGGCGAAATCTGGCGGATGAAGGGCGACCTCGATCGCGCGCTCGCCGACCAGAACCAGGCGGTGCGGATGGATCCGAAAAGCCCGCTGCCGTTCCTGCGCCGCGGCGACACGTTTCGCTACCGGGGCGAACTCGCTCGCGCGCTCGCCGACTACGACTCGGCGCTGCGCGTCACGCCCGACTACATCCCGGCCTTTGTCGGCCGCGGCCTGACGTTCGAGAAGCAGGGCAACATCGCCCGCGCCCGCGCCGAATACGAGAAGGCGCTGAACTCGAAGAGCCAGTTCCGCGGCGATACCGCAGGCGAGGCGCTTGAGACCGCGCGTGCGCGGCTCGCGGCATTCGATTCCGGCGCGCCGCAGCCGGTAATCCGCCCGGCGCCGACGCGGGTGACTGCCCGCCACCTCGATCCCGACCGCGGACGCTGCCGTTCCCGCTGCGGCGAGCCAGCGCGGCGCAGGGCCGCCGGGTCGCGCTCGTGATCGGCAACGCCAGCTACAGGAACGTCACGGCCGCTCATCAACCCGCAGCACGACGCCGACGCGCTCGCCGCCTCGCTGCGCGCGACCGGCTTCGACTCCGTCACCGTCGTCAGCGACTCGACGCGCGAACAGCTGACCGACGCGCTGCGCACGTTTGCCAACGAGGCGGAGAAGGCCGACTGGGCGGTAGTCTACTATTCCGGACACGGGATGGAGGTGAACGGCACCAACTATCTCGTCCCGGTCGAGGCGAAGATCGCCACCGACCGCGACGTCCAGTTCGCCGCTGTCCCGCTCGATCAGGTGATGGCCTCGGTCGAGGGCGCGAAGAAGCTGCAGCTGGTCCTGCTCGACGCCTGCCGCAATAACCCGTTCGTGCCGCAGATGCGCCGCACGCGCCGGGCGAAACCATGCCGCCACCGCCCCGACCGGCGGCGGCATCGTCGGCACGCGCTCGATCGGCCGCGGCCTCGGCGAGGTCAAGGTGTCCGGCGCGACGCTGGTCGTCTATGCCGCCAAGCACGGCCAGACCGCGCTCGACGGCGAAGGCCACAACTGCCCCGTTCGCCATCGCCGTGGTCCAGCGCATCGCCACGCCGAATGTCGAGATCAACAAGCTGTTTCGCCTGGTCCGCGACGACGTGATGGAAGCCACCGCCGGACGGCAGGAGCCGTATACGTATGGCTCGTTGCCGGGGCGGGAGGATTTCTTCTTCGTGCAGAAGT
>CAVWTB010000054.1:0-312867 GCA_963757845.1 uncultured Alphaproteobacteria bacterium | reverse complement strand
CATGCAGAGAACCGAAACCGTGACGAAGCAGCATCCCTATGTTGGTAT
This sequence comes from uncultured Alphaproteobacteria bacterium, assembly GCA_963757845.1. Taxonomy (GTDB): domain Bacteria; phylum Pseudomonadota; class Alphaproteobacteria; order Rhizobiales; family Xanthobacteraceae; genus P52-10. The sequence goes on along the minus strand of CAVWTB010000054.1, from coordinate 312,819 downwards.
GTGGGTTACCGCGGATGGCCGTATCCGTCATGAGCTCCTGCCGGACAACCGCTATGACGAGGCTCGGGGCAGGCGAAAGAGCGCCTATCAGGGGCGCTATGAAGTCAAAGGCAACCACATCGACTACTGGGACGACACGGGCTTTACGGCCGACGGCACGTTTGTCAGCAACGATGAGCTTCACCACGCGGGCATGGTCCTCTATCGCGAGCGCTGACGGCGCTTGGCACCGCACAGCGGCCGACGAGGGGCGGGCTGTTCCGGCGGGCCGCCTGCGATCCGCCGGAACCTGCCTTAACTCATGATTTCGTGTTCGCGTGCTCCTTCCGGAACGCTGCCTCTCCCGCGTCCGACACCTCGACCCACGTCTTGTCGGGCGGTGCGTCCGCGACGTAGCTGTCGTGCCAGTTCCACCACTTGTAGGTCGCCGTCTTGAGGATAGCCCTCGGGCGAGTTCTCCCACGCCTCCTGCCGACCCAGCGGCGTGATGTCGAGGTAGTTCCAGGTGCCCCCCATCTGCTCGTCGCCGCGGTTGTTGATGAAGTAGGTGCGGAACACGCGGTCGCCATCGCGGTAGAACACGTTCGTGCCGTGCCACTCGTCCACGCCGAAGTCTGCGTCGAAGCTATCCGTGATGGTGAACCACGGCATCTCCCAGCCCATCCGCGCCTTCAGCCGCGCGATGTCCGCCTGAGGCGCGCGCGAGACGAAGACGAGGGTGGTGTCACGGGCGTTCAGGTGGGCGACGTGGGCAACCTGGTCGGCCACCATGGAGCAGCCCCGGCAGGCGTGGTCGGGCCAGCCGAACACCCCCGGCTCGAAGAAGGCGCGGTAGACGATCAGCTGACGCCGCCCGTCGAACAGGTCGAGCAGACTCGCATCGGCCTTGCCCGCAGGCCCCTCGAATGCATACGCCGTCTCCACCGCCATCCAAGGCATGCGCCGGCGCTCAGCGGCCAGCGCGTCGCGGGCGCGGGTTTGGGCCTTCTCCTTCACGAGCAACTGCTTGCGGGCCGCCTCCCACGCCTGCGGCGCTACGACCGGTGGTGTGTGCATGGCAGGCTGTCCGCCTTCCCCGTCTGTTCTCGGCTGATGTCGTCATGGCTTTTGAAACCTCCAAATTTGGGTGAGTTCCCGCGCCTCGAGGCTGAAGCGCGATTTTACCTTCGCGGCTCATCGCTCGTTGTTGGTCAGAAAGGTTGTGGGCCATCACCTCAACTTCGACCCCAAATTCATGTTCCGGGACGAGATCGTTTTGGCACCGCAAATCGAACGGTGGGAGTAACAAGTGTGGCGCTATTCCGATGGAGGCGCTGATTGCGGCCGCGCGCGTGCACTGCTCTGAGCAGTCGCAATGGCTGCCTGGTGCAATATCGGCTGTTGCTCGATATCGGCCGTCACTCGATGATTTTCCAATAAGTCCTTGCGGATCACCTTGCCATTCCGAAACGTGTAGAAGTCGCAACCGCGCACTTCCTTGCGCACTCCCTCGCGGGTGGTGCCTGTCAGGGTCCATTTCGAGATGCCGGTGTCGGCGGCCGAATCCACAAAATGCTCGTCGTTGCCATAGTGGACGTCCGGCAAGCCTTCAAAGCGTGTTGCCAGCGCCTCTCGAACATCCTGTTTGCCCTCGAAACGAGAGCCCCAGGGCTTGCTCCCCCTCGGCATCTCCAGGTCACAGTCGTCAGAAAAGAACGCCATGATGCGATCGAGGTCGTGTGCGTTAAAGGCCTCACACAGCTCCGTCAGTGTCGATCGAATATCCATCGCCGTGTCTCCGTCCAGTCGGTCATTGATATTGTGATCGTGTGCGGCCAATGTCCGCAAGCGATCCCGTGCATATTGCTGCTACGGCAATCGCGATGCGACCCGGGGTCAGATCAGGGGAGGTGGGCGTCATGGCGCCAGGACGGATCAACTTGAGCGTCTTGGACGCACGCGATCTGGCGGAGGGGGCACTGCGCGGCATCGGCTATGGCGACGATGAGGCCCGCATCATTGCCGATCACTGATCGATGCCGCCTTGTGCGGCTACGAATATTCGGGCCTGGCCAAAATCCTCAACATACCGGAGGCCGAGCACTTCAAGCAGCCGCGCCGACCCATGAAGGTGCTGCGCGAGACGGCCGTCTCTCTTGCCTTTGACGGCGGCAACAATGTCGGGATGCTGGCGCTCTTTCACGCGGCAGAGGCCACGATCAAGAAGGCCACGGCGCACGGGATTGCGTTGGTGTCGGTGACAGATGCCTGGATGAGCGGGCGCAGCGCCTACTATGTCGAGATGATTGCCAAGGCCGGCCTCGTGGCGATCCATACTGCAGCCAGCTCCCGGCTGGTCGCTCCGCCCGGTGGCACCGAAGCGATGCTCGGCACGAATCCAATTGCGATTGCGATTCCGTCGGCGCGCGAGCCCATTGTCCTCGACATGGGCACCTCCGCCTTCATGATGACTGAAGTGATGCTGCGCGAGCGGCTGGGCGAGCTGCTTCCCGAAGGCGTGGCAATCGGGCCCGGCGGCGAGCCGACCCGGGACCCGGCGCTGGCACGGCGCGGCGCGCTGCTTCCTTTCGGCGGCTACAAAGGCTTCGGGTTGGCGCTGATGATCCAGGCGTTGGGCGTGCTCGCCGGTTCCGGCTCGGAGCAGGAGAGCGACTCCGGCTACCTGTTCATCGCCTTTGGCCCGACCTGGTCGGACCAGCGGATGTTTTCAGCTCGCGGGTGGCGCAGCTGATCGAACATATCAAGGCGACGCCGCGCCAGCCCGGCATCGACGAGATCCGCATCCCGTCAGAGCGGGCATTTCGCTCCCGCGAACGTGCGCTTCGCGAGGGGCTGGACATCGATCGACTTGTGTTCGATGCGCTCGTCGCCCTGCGCGCGCGCTCGGGATGATCGCGAAAGCGGCGCGAAGGTGACGACCGCCAGGACGGAAACAACAACGAATGCCCAGATTGGGATGTCCGCGCTCACGATCTTGACGCCTTCGCACTCAGTCCCGTGTTTGGCCTGGACGCAGTCGAAAGGCGCAGCTTGACCGCTCGCGCCCGTACGGCCTTGCTGGTGCGCGTAAGGGCCTGAGCCGCGACCTGAGCGCCTTTGCCAGCGCCCAGGATCGCCCGCAGCTGTGCGTCTTCCGCAGGCGTCCAAGGCCAGAGTTTTGGTCGGCGCGCCCCTCCCATTGCCTTCACCGCAATTCGACCAGGCGCGGGCTCGCTTCCGGGCGGCTCGCGTTTGCTGCGGCTTGATGCTTCGTCCACAATTCGTGCCACCGCGCTTCCATTGGAAGCAATGGCAGGTCTTGTGTCGGCCACACGTGCTGTCCTTCGAAGGGCAGGCTTTCGTCCAGCCGTTCAAACTCCCGCGTCTCTTTCCAGGTCAGACCGACAAGCACAAGCCGGCCTTGTTCGTCGAAGCGATAGCCGGGCGGCGGTGCGTTTGAGACCGAATAAAGCATGCCTGAATAAATCCAGACCCAGGGCCGCATTAACTATAACATATAATTGAACTATTATATAAAGACATTAAATTATAAACCGATATTAAATATTTAATTGTGTTTAACGGCGTCGAAATAGGTAAGCAATACTTACGCAGCGAGTGACGATGACAGTACCTATCCCGTCTCTGAGAGAGTTGTCCATGAGTAATAATGACAGCCACATCAGACAGGCCCGTCTAGCTGAGAAGCGCGCGGACCGGGAAACATCCGACGCAGACCGAGCCGTGTGGCTCCTGATCGCACAAGGATGGCGCGGTATGCCAGAGATCCCGGAAGCGCCACAACCGCCGACGACTCGGAGAAAGTCGCGCGCGAACAGGTCACCAGGCGTCCGTGGCCGGAGGAATGGCACGAGGAAGAGGAGTGAGTGACGTAACCCCACCAGTAGAAGGAGTAACAAGCATGGGGCAGCCAGCAGAACTCCAATCGGCATCGCGCCTTCTTCGCAACATCGACTTCGGGCGCAACCCGATTGCCGATGCGCAGCGGGAATATGACATCCTCGCCGAGCACTACGAGACGCGGACGCGCGAATGGGAGGAAGCCGTCAGGTTGAACAATGCGATGGCCGCGGATGTCGATGCCAAGAACCGGGAGATTGAGCGGATGGCCGCCCAGGCCCGCGGACAGGAGGAGCGCATTCGCCTGTTGCAGGGGTTCTCGGTGGCGCTGGTTACGCGGCTCGACACGGTGTCGGAAATCATCGCGACCGCGAAGCGCGAGGCATGGGAGCAGGCTCGCAAGCTCGGGCTTGGGACCGAACCTGGCGCCAACGATCAGAACGGGGAGTCGACGCCTCGACTCCCGCCGAACAATATCGCGAGCGACTGAGGCGGGCGGCGGTCAGCGCGCTTCGCATCGGTTCATGCAGCCGCATCGTGCTTGATCATCGTCTCCTCGAATGAAGCGTCCGCTTGCTCCGGAGCAGGCTTGCTCGCTTCACTCTCGGCGTTGTCGCTGACGTCGACCTTTTCGACGGAGCCGGCCGTTGCGGAGCTTGCTTGCGGGGCGGAGCCGACCGCGGACGTTTCGCTCATTGATGCGGCTGATTGCGACGTTGCGGAGATCGCTTCGCGCTCGATTTCCGGCGGAGACGGTGGCGGCGCCTGGAACGCAATCCTTGCCTCACCCTGGCGCGTGCGCGTCGCCGCGGTTCGCAATTCGGCAGAAATCCGTTCCACGACAGTGGCGACCTCGCGACGCATCGCCTCCAGGTCAGCTGCGAGGGAGCTCGCTTCCGGCAGTGCAGCAGCGCTCTTTGTCACAGCCTCGATCAGCGCGAACGAACCGGCATCGTAGGCGGGACCGGCTTGGGCGATCGCCGCGGCCCTTGCCTCGAGCCAGTCGGCCACCGAGTTGCGATAACGTCGCTCGACGGCCGTGCGCAATTCGCGCTCGATCTCGGCGATCTGCTCATCCAATTGCGCCAGGGCGGCGCGCAGCGTCCGGGCGCGGTCCTCGGCTGCGCGCGTGGCGGCCTCGGCTCGGCCGAGCGCCTGATCGGATGCACCGTCGAGCGCAAGCCGTTCGCCCGCCTCTCGCTTGTCGGTCACGAACATTTCGGCGGTGTCCAGGCGACGCACCAGGCCTTGCCGCGCTGTTTGCTTGTCTTTCAGAACGGTCTCAAGAAGCTCAGTCGGACTGAGCTTTCGACTCTTGAAAAATCCGATGCCGGCAGTCGCACTGAACTTTCGCATGTTGAACGATGATCCCATGGCGATGCCCCCGCCGCTGCGAATCAAAGCTGATGGTAACACGGCAAAAATTCCAAAAATGAGGAGCGCGCTCAGGCTCTCATGGCTCAGCGTCGGTGCGCTCGAAAGGCTCTTCGGGTGAAATTGACGACGCAACGCACGCGGTAGTTGTGTATTGCTATACTGCAGTACCGCTTGCATCACTTGACCTTATTTTTGACTTCGAGAATTCACGCTCAGACCACCGTTCGGCGCTCCGCTGATAATAATCCTCAGCGAGCGGAGTTCAGATGAAACGCTCTCTCATTCTAGGTGCGGCCTTGTTCGCGTCGGTGTCGAGCGCCGAGGCGATCGAATGCGCTTCCGAGTTGCCCGCAGTTCGCAGCGGACATTGGTCCTATCGCATCATCGACGGGCGCAGGTGCTGGTACAAAGGCTCAAACTCGCTTTCCAAGTCCTTGTTGCGCTGGCCCAACCGATCTCTCTCCAACGCTCAAGCCAAGATGCCTGTCAGCGACGGCTCGGACTTCTTTGATCCTGAGGACGGTTCTTGCTGTTGGCCTCCACTCAGCAAAAGCGACGGATTTGAATCCCGTTGGCGAGCGCTTCTTGAGGCAACACCAGCGAGCGCTGTAACCGGAAGCCAGAGATAGGCGTGGAGAGTCCGCGCTCCGCCACAACGGTCAACCTTGGCGAGATGAGCGACGAGTTTGAATTCAGCAAAGCTGGATCAGACCTAAAGCACGATCCGGATCGCGCTCGAGTGTCCTGAATCCGACGTTCGCCTGCTTCGCGGCAACCCGGCGCGTTGCAATTCGCGAGAGCGCTCTCGGTGCGCTCTCAGGGACGCTCGGAAATGACGCTCATCTGGACGGACAAGGCTGACCATTCGGAAGAACGCACTTTGCTGAAGGCGCCGGACGCGCAGCCGCAGGCGGCGGAGCCGGACGCGCAACAGGAGGCGGCGGCGGTGGCGCGACACGCGCGACAGGTGGTGGTGGCGGAGGGGCCCGCACAGCAGGGGGAGGTGGCGGAGCCGGACGCGCAGCAACGGGCGGCGGCGGAGCGACACGCGCAGCAGGAGGCGGTGGCGGAGCCGGACGCGCGGCAACGGGCGGTGGCGGAGCGACACGCGCAGCAGGAGGCGGTGGCGGAGCCGGACGCGCAGCAACGGGCGGCGGAGGAGCCACACGCGCAGCAGGAGGCGGTGGCGGCTGAACCGGGCGCGCAGCAACAGGCGGTGGTGGCGGCGGCTGAACCGGGCGCGCAGCGACAGGCGGAGGCGTCGGTCCGCCGCCCTTGGCGTCGGGCGCAGGCGCCCGCGCATTGGAGGGGGGCGGCTGCGAGGCCCCCGGCGGCGGCTGACCCGAGACAGGAGGCCGGCCAGCTATCGGCGGCAGAGGTTGTCCGCCGGATCCCGGCAGTGCCTGTCCGCCCTTGGTCTCGGGAGAGGATTTCGGCAGCTGCCCTGGCGCAGGGGATGCGGTCGGTTGCGAGGCAGCCGGCGGGGCTGACCCGCAGCGGGAGGCCGGCCCGCCACCGGCGGCAGAGGTTGTCCGCCGGCTCCCGGCAGTGCATTTCCGCTTTTGGTATCGGGCGAGGATTTCGGCAGCTGCCCTGGCGCAGGGGATACGGTCGGTTGCGCGCCGCCCGGCGGCTGCTGACCCGCGGCGGGAGGCCGGCCCGCTATCGGCGGCAGAGGTTGCCCGCCGGCTCCCGGCAGCGCGTTTCCGCTCTTGGTTTCAGGTGAGGATTTTGGCAGCTGCCCTGGCGCAGGCGATGCGGTCGGCTGTGCGGCGCCCGGCGGCGGCTGACCTGCAGCAGGAGGTTGCCCCTGTTTCGACAGGAGAGGTTGCGCGCCTGGGCCCGGCGGCAGCGCCGGTCCGCCTTTGATTTCAGGCACCGATTTCGCTGCTTGTCCTGGAGGTGTTCCTGACGGTGCTCCAGAGCTGTTCCCGGAGCTGGCTGAGGCGCAACGGCTCCGCTTGCGGGCGGCGGCGCGCGCACCGGCACCACCTTCGGCGCGACCGACGTAGGAACCGAAGGGGCGAGCAAAGCCGCGGCTCCTGCGCCCGCAGCTGCGCCCGCAACACCGGCGCCTGCAACCGCGGCTGCGGATGGCGCCGACGGTTGTCCCGGGGCAGCCGCCGGCGGTGGCTGAGATGGTGGAAGGTCGGCTCTTGCCGCTTGAGCAGGCGGAAGCGTCTGACTTTGCCCGCTTGGATTCGTGATCGTGACCATATTGGTCGTGTTGTTCACCACGACCGTATTGTGGATGTTGTTGTAGATGATGTTGGTGGGTGGTGGCGCGACATATCGGGGCCGATTGACCCACACAGGCACCGGCGTATAGGCCGGCACCGGAAGAACATAGGCATAAACCGGCGGTGGCGGTGGAGGCAGCTCCACGATGTAGACCGGACGGGGCGGCAGGAAGAAAATCGGCGGTGGCGGCGGCGGCGCAAATGCAAAGACCGGGTCGTCGAAAACCAGGATCGGCCGTTCGACGTAGATGATCTCTTCGGGCGGCGGTGGCGGCACATCGTAGACGATTGCGTCAAATCGCGGCGGCGGCTCCAGCACAGCCGCGAAAGAGGCCAGCCGACGCCGTGCATCGCCGGCATGCGTGCCGTTCGGATAGCGGCGCAGGTACGACCAGTAAGCCGCGGGCGTATCGATCGTGCGGCTGCGCCGCCAGGTCACTGCCTCGCGACGAGCCGCGACAATGGCGCGAACACGCCTGGCCATCGGGTCACTGGGATAGGCGGCAAGAAAGGCTTCGTAATCCTGCAAGGTGTCCCGATCGAGCGCTGCCTGGTAGGCATCCGAGCTGCTCAGATCGCGGATGGCTCTCGATCGGACGGATGATGTCTGCTCTGCCGAAACCGGCGGCGGAGGCGCATCCGGCGCTCGTTCGAAAAACTGAAACGGCGCGCGCAGATTCGCTGCGTTCCATGGCACCTGCGCACCCCTGGTCGTCTCGTTCACCCGAAGTCGGACCCGATTGAATATCTCGGTCACGTCAAGGCCGCCCTCGCGCATCATCTCCGCAAGGGCTTGCGCGTAGGACGAATAGGGCCCCGCTTCGTCCGGCGCGACCGTTCCCGGCGCAGCGTTGAACGCGATCAATGCGCCGGGCTCCGGCTCCACAAGCGCGAGACCGCTGGCAAGCGGTGGCCCCGATTTTGCGAACGGATGCGCGCGAGCGGCGTCAACGACGACAATGCTCGCCTTGATGCCGAGAGCTGCCAGCGGCTTGCTGTAGTCCGAGATGCGGAGCGCTTCGGAAGAGACATTGGCGTCGCGCGCTATTTTTGCGTCCGTGGGCACGAAGTAGTTTTCGCCCTCAAGCTGCAATCCGTATCCGCCGAGATAAACAAATGCGACGGTGTCTGGACCCGCAGCCGACGCCTTGTCGATAAAATCCCGAAACGCGCGGCGCAAAAACTCCTGATCGAGATCACGGGCTCCCGCCACATCAAACCCGGCGGCCTGCAGCGTCTGCGCGATCAGACCGGCATCATTGGCCGGAGTTGGCAGAGCTCCGGCCTGGTAGCCGGCATTGCCGATAACCAGCGCGATACGCGTTTCGGCGTTGGCCTGACCTGGATGCGACATGGCCGTCGCGACCAGCGCAAGCAACCCAAGCATGAGTGTAAGATGTCGTTTCATGGAACCGCGCAAAATGAAAAACCTGTTTCGGCAACGTATTGCACCCCGTGGCCGCTGAACAGGGTCTGAATGCAGCAGGTCGGACATAGGGCCTGGATGAGTGCCGCAACAAGGATGGCGTCCTGCCAAATGACGGCCTCGATATTGTCGGATTGGCGGGCTTTTGAAATCCTTCGCTCACGCGTCTCATCAAGCTGCATGGCGTTGCAGCCACAATCGAGGAACCACGAATGAAAAGGATCATTTCGGCGGTTATCATGGTCGCCATCGTGGCAAGTTCGCATCTCACCCTGGCTCCGGCAGCCAAGGCAGCAGACGTGGACGGCGGATGGATTGGCGGAGCTCCCCTCGGCCGTGAATTCGCGGGGCCCCCGGCCTATCCGGCTCGCCGCCACCGGTCGATTATGCACCGGCTCCGGCGTATCCACCGGCTCCGGTCTATCCACCGGCCCCGGTCTATGCACCGGCTCGGGTCTATGCACCGGCTCCGGTCGATGTGGATGAGCCGGAATGCCGTCTGGTCCGCCAGCAATACTGGGATGGCTACGGATATCGTATCAGGCGCGTGCAGGTGTGCGACTGACCGGCAAGTAAGGGACATCTTGCTCGACACGTCGGACGAGGCGTCGCCCGCCCATAGCCGTTCGAAGAACGGCGTCGCTTCGCTCGCCTATAGCCGTTCGAAGAACGGCGTCGGCGCTTATGACGCTCGCCTATCGCGAGGTCACGCGCCTCGCAGGGCGCGTCTCCGCTCGGCTGCAACGAAGCGAAACTGATCGAGCACCAGATTGAACGCGGCAAGCTGGCCGTCCTCGATTGCCCCGTCTTCATGGAAGATCAGGGTGTCGCGCACGATATCGTCGACCTCGCTCTCCATCCGCTCGAGCGCGTCAATGGATGGCGCGGTCCTCATGCCTGTAATCAGATCCAGCAATCGAGCGCGCAGCAAAAGGTGCTTCGCTTTCTCGTCCCGCTTGATGAACGCGCGAAACCACGCTCCCGCCGAGCCAACACCGGAGAAAAGCAGCAACGCCCCCCAGAAATAGTCGCTGTACTTCTCGATAAACGTTCGCTCGGTGCCATCGATATACGCCGCAGCGCCAGGGTGCACCGGCACCGACGCATCCTTGTCGGTGTCGGGCTTTTCCAGGGTGGCGACGCCGGGCAACTCGTTCAGCAGCGACTGGCGATCGGCAAAAAGCTGCCGCGTGAGATTTGCGGCGATCACTTCCGAGACGGCCTTGCGCGCCACGATCAGATGGCTCAGCCCGATTGTTTCGACTGTGTCTTCAGGCCGGGGCGGAGACGAACCAAAGCTGCTCGGCGGAATTTCCGCGCTTTCATACTGTGGATACTTCTTGGCCAGCGCTTCGGAAGCCTCGACCGGCAGAAATTTCGGTTCTCCTCTTGCTCGCGCGGTCGCAGATATGGCATCCGTTGTGATCCGGCTGTCGGTAGGACCCACGGTCGCGAAGGCGTCCAGCGCAGGATCGGCCGCCATCTTCGCAGCATCCGCTGTCGAAAACGGAATGATTTCCACTTTCTCCGGTGCCACGCCGGACATGGAAAGGACGGTCTTCAGAAGCGGGACGTTCGCCGGCGCGCGTCCGAGCAATCCGACCTTGCGGCCCGCCAGTTGTTCAATGCTGGTGATTTTCGACGGCGCACCTTTCCTGCGCTCCCTGGCGCCGCGCGCTTGCGGCGCCCACAGGACCAGAACGTTCTTTCGCAGGACGGCGATCGCCTGTGCGGTAGCCGGCAATTCGTCGCTCCTGACAACAGCGAGGTCCGCTTTTCCATCGCGCAACAGCGACGCACCGAGGTCGGCGCTTTCCGTGACGATCGGAAGCAGGCGGACGGGCCTCCGCTCTCGCGCGAAGGTCTTGGCCATTGCGTCGACCAGCTTGGCGTCGTTGCTTCCGGGAGGGCCAACAGCAATCCGCAAGGTATCGTAGCGCAGCGTAAGGAACAGCGCCCCCGCAGCGACCATGAACACGAGCAAAGCTGCGATAGCCATAACCAGGCTGACCGCGTGGAAGCGGCGAGTCCTGCTTTGCCGGTATGCAGGGGGTTTCGGAGAATTCATTTCAGTATCCAGTCAGCACAAGGCGCGTTTGCGATCATCTAAGCCCGGTCGATGACAACGCAAAGGCTGAGTTCGGCCGATACCGCCCGCTGTTCTACAATCTTTATCTTGCAGTAAACGACCTGAATGGTTGCCCGCGCGGATGTCGGGCGACGCCGAGCGGCTCGTTTCACACAATCGTAGTGCGCCGCGCGCGACGGCCCAGCGCGATACGGACTACGAAATGCCGGAGTTGCTGCGGAAACTTGAGGTTCTCGCGGGAGAGTGACCCGCCTCAATGGCGTCGGCCAGCTTCACGCTCGCACCATTCTGGCGAGTACTCTAAAGCTGCACGGGCAGGGCGCATTTTTTTCAGGTGCCGGCAGCAAGTTGAGATCGAAGCAACTTGTTAAGACCTGGTCGCATCTGAATCGCGCACGATCCGATTCGTTCTGCGCGAACGAAGATGAATCAGAACGTGAACGAAGCGCCTTCACGCGGCCGCGTGCGGAAACTCGATGTCGACCGCGAGCGTCGACACCTGCTCGTGGCGGTCGATCTTTACCTGGACCTTGTCGGGGTCGACCATCACATGCCGGCTCACCACCGCAAGAATCTCCTCGCGCAGGATCGCGGCGAGATCCTGCCGGCCGTGCTGACGCCGCTCGTATTCGAGCAGGATCTGCAGCCGTTCGCGTGCGACCGGCGCGGAGTTGCCCGATTTGAACAAGCGGAAAATGCTCATGCGGCTCTCCGTCCGAACAGTTTGTTGAGCAGGCCTTTTTTCTCGGCGGGGATCGTCATGTCGACGGTTTCACCGGAGAGCCTGCGCGCGGCATCGGCGTAGGCGCGGGCCGGCGCGCTTTCGGCATTGCTGAGCGGCACGGGCGTGCCGAGGTTTGATGCGCGGAGCACTTCCTCGCTTTCCGGAATGATGCCCAGCAACGGGACCGAAAGAATCTCGAGCACGTCGTCGATGGACAGCATTTCGCCGCGGTTTGCACGTGATGGGTCGTAGCGCGTGATCAGCAGGTGCTTGTCGATTTGCTCGCCTTTCTCGGCCTTCACAGTCTTGGAATCGAGCAGGCCGATGATGCGATCGGAATCCCGCACCGAGGAGACTTCGGGATTGCAGACGATGACGGCCGTATCGGCATATCGCATCGCCAGTGTCGCGCCGCGCTCGATTCCGGCCGGGCTGTCGCAGATTACCCAGTCGAAACGCTCGCGCATCTCGGCGATCACGCGGCCGACGCCTTCGTCCGTCAACGCATCCTTGTCGCGCGTCTGCGAGGCCGCCAGCAGGTAAAGGTTTTCGAGCCGCTTGTCGCGTATCAGCGCCTGCGGCAGCTTGGCCACGCCTTGCACCACGTTGATCAGGTCGAAGACGACACGGCGCTCGGCGCCCATCACCAGGTCAAGGTTGCGCAGGCCGACGTCGAAGTCGATGACTGCGACTTTCTGGTCCATCTGCGCCAGCGCTGTGCCCAGCGATGCCGTCGAGGTCGTCTTGCCAACGCCACCCTTGCCAGACGTTACCACGATCACCTTAGCCATTTGTTCTGATCCCCTCATCCAAGCGCTGAAATCATCAAAGTCTCGCCTTCGAGCCAGGCCTGAACCGGCCGTGCGCAAAGGCTTTCTTCCAAGTCGTCGATCGTCCTGTAGAAGCCGTCGATCGCCAGCAACTCCGCTTCGATCCTCGAGCAGAAGATGCGCGCCTGACGGTTGCCGCCTGAAGCGCCGGCCATCGCACGCCCGCGCAGCGTGCCGTAGACATGGATCGAGCCGCCGGCGACGATTTCCGCACCTGACGCGACCGAGCCGAGCACCGTGACGTCGCCGCTTGGAAAGAAGATCGACTGGCCCGATCGCACCGGGCTGTCGAGCAACAGCGATGTCGGCTCTTTGGTCACAGTGGATTTACGCGGCGTGGACTCCACCGCCTCGAGCGCGGCTGAGCGGCCGCCTTTCAGCACCGGCGGCAATCCCGCGCCAAGCTGGTCGGTAGCGACACCTTCGATGCCCATCAGGCGGATGCCGAGCGCTTCGAGCTGAGAGACGAGATGGGCGATCGCAGAGTTGCTCAGCGTGACCGATGCAAGATCGAGGACGGCGGGCCGGCCGAGGAAGAAGCCGGCGGAGCCGCGGACGGATTTTTCGAGCTCCGCGAGCCAGTCGGCGATCGGCGGCTCCGGCGCCAGCACGAATGCCAAATAAGATCGGCCGCGAAAACGCAACTGCGTGCGTGCGTGAGCGACGTTCGACAAGACGAACCTCTGACTTTCCTGCCCAGCGCCCGAAATTGGACCTACGCCGTCATGGTTAACGAATGGTTAACGCCGATACTCGCAATCGTTATCCGACACGCTTCGAGCAGCGAACGAGGCAGGTTGATTCGCTGCTGATGACCAAGCAGCGCTGTGACCGCGGCGGCAGCGTGGCAGCAGTGGGGCAGCGCGCGCAACGAGGTGAGAAGATGGCGAAATTGGCTGCGTTCGTGCACGCAGCAATCGATGTCAGTGATGAGTTATCTGCTCGTGGTTGCGTCAGTGCGACTGAGCACCGAGAGGAACGAGTGTCACGACAAACGCGATGTGTTCATTCACGCGAGCTGTTTCGAGTACGCGACGTTTCGTGCACGCACGGACGACGAAGCGTGTCGCGGCCTCGACGAGTGCCGCGATGCTCAAGGCCGCGATCAGCGCGGCAACGACCCAAAATCCCGTTCCGTTGTTGTTCGACATGTCCGTCTCCCGATCCCTTGCGCCCAAGTCTACGGGGCGAGGCGAGGGGCTTCTGTGATCCTCGGCACGAAACCTAAGTGACTGAGACGTGCACTATTTTTCGCGGAGGCGGGCACAACTTGCGGCGGTGACGTCCGCTCCCGCGCAGTTATCAGCAGCGCGTGCGATATGTAGCCTTCAGGCAGGCGGACGGCTCGCCGCATCTCAAGATGCGGGCACTTCCCACGAGGGCTCACGGCCCTTGAGCTCGCGGTACCGGCGCGCGTGAGCGCGAAGGCTCGCAGGATCCGACATGCCACGCGACAGCCAATCCCGATCGAGCCGCGCCGCGGCGTCGATCGCGGCCATCGTGGTCGCCTGCAGCGCGCGCTTCGCAAACGCATAGGCCGGGTAGCAGTCAGGCGGCACGAGAGCCGCCCAGGCGACCGCGTCATCCAGCAGCTCGGCCTGCCGCAGTCGTCTTGTCAATCACGCCCATCTTCACTGCCGCCGCGAGATCATACACCTGACCAAACAGTGTCAGCTCGCTCGCGGCGCGCTGACCGATCGCGTGCTTGATGATCTCGCAGTAGGTCGCCGGCATGGGGATGCCGATCGGCACTTCATTCAACGCAGAACTGGAGCGCGCCATCCGAAGCGATGCGATGATCGCAATCGAGCGCCGTGATCAAACCCCCGGCGTAGGCATGGCCGTTGATCGCCGCCACGGTTGGCCGTGGATAGGTGAAGAGGCGCAGATTTGTGGCGCGATAGGCATCGAACCACGCATCGATCTCCTTCAGCGATCGTCGCGCGAACAAGGGGAAGTGGTGATCGAAATCGAGTCCCGCCGAGAACACCGCGCCGGTGCCGGTGAGAACGACCGCACAGTCGCTGAATTCGGCTTCGAGGCGATCGAAGGCAGCATGCAGGTCGGCAAAGAACGCCGGATTCTGCGCGTTGACCTTGTTTGTATTCATCGTCACGACGGCGACGTGGTCGTGTTTGCGCTCGATCGTCCACGGCATGGCGATTACTCCTTCAGGGTTCGTGGTGGCCCGCTCGTGCGAGAGCCGCGGCTGCGTTCTCAGTTGAGTTTGAATACGCGTTGCGCATTGCCGGCGAGGAACGCGGCTTCGGCGGGCGCTCCGAGATCGAGCGCGTCGAGACCGGCGATGCATTCGCCCGCCGGCCAGAACGGGTGGTTCGATCCGAACAGGATGCGGTGCCTTGCATTGCCTCGCATGTAATCGACCAGTTCTTTGGGATAGCGGCTGACCTTGTAGGCCGACGTATCGATGAAGACATTCGGATACTTCATGACGAGCGAAAGCATCTCGCCGAGCCAGGGCACGCCGATGTGACCGCCGAGGATGCGCAGCTCGGGAAACTCGAGCGCAACACGGTCCAGATACGGAATGGGCCGCCCGGGCTCCGACTCCTTGAGCGGTCCGGCATGTCCGACCTGTGTGCAGAACGGAATGTCGAGCTCGCAGCACTCTGCGAACAACGGATAGTAGCGCCGGTCATCGGGCGGCAGCCCCCACAGCCAGGGCAGCATGCGCAGCCCCTTGAAACCGTCCTGCCTCACACGCCGACGCAGCTCGCGCACGCCGTCCATCGGTCGATAGAGATCGACCGACGCGATGCCGACGAAGCGGCCTGGATAGGCGCGGCAATAGTGCGCCACCTCGTCGTTGCCGATCATCGGCCCTGACGGCCCGTGCCAGGCACAGAGCATGCCGACCGAGACACCCGCTTGATCCATCTCGGCAAGAGTGGCCTCGATCGGCTGGCCTGCCTCCGACCACTTGCCGGGCTTCCAGCGGCGCAGCGAGTCGAACATGGGATTGCCGATCCACTCGGCGTTCGGATGCTGCATCCAGGCGTCGATGATCATGGCTTCGCTTGCTGCACGTTGCCGGCAAGTCGCTCGCGCAGCATCCAGATCCGGTCGGTGCCCCAGAACAGCTCGCCGCTCTCGTCCAGCACGAACGTCGGGACGCCAAAGACGCCGCGTTCCTCGGCCTCCGCCGTGATCGCGCGGCATTGGCGGGCGCCTTCGCCCGATGCGATCAGTGCGTCGAACGAGGAGCCATCGGCGCCGGCCTCGACGAGAACGGCCCGTATGGCGGCTGCGTCCTCGATATCGAGATCGTGCCGCCAGAAGCGCTCGCAGACCGCATCGTGAAAGCGGCGGAACACGAGATCGCCGGCCGCTGTCGCCACCAGCATGCCGATATGCGAGACGGTCGGATCATAGATCTTCCGGGTGCCGCGGACGGTCAAACCGCGCCGGTTGGCGAGGCGGCGGGCGTCCATGTAGGAGTAGCGAACCTTGCGCCAGTCGCGTTCGGTCCGCTGCTCGACTTCGCCGCCGTACGCACCCTGCAAATTGATCGCAAAAGGGCGCCAGACGACTGTCACCGCGAAATCGCGCGCAAGCGCGTAAGCCTCGTCCTTGATCAGGTAGGAGAACGGGCTGCGGTAGTCGACGTAGAGGGTGAGGGTCGCTGTCATGGGAACTCTCCGGCAGATGCGGGATTCTTGCTCGCGCGATATTGCGGATCGCCGAACAGATTTGTCCGCGCGTCCTCGCTCTTGGTGACATCGACCCATTGGTCGAGCAGCAGCTTGAGGCCGCGCTCGACCGCGGGGCGGGCGCGGATGGCAGCGTACCAGCGCGAGACGTGCGGCAGGTCGTCGAGGCTTTGGTTCGCCATCTTGTGGATGCGGACCCATGGAAAGCAGGCGATGTCGGCGATCGAGTAATCTCCGGCAAGGTAGTCGCGCCCTTCGAGTTGCCGCTCCATCACGCACAGCAGGCGACGGCCTTCCTTGGTGTAGCGCTCGATCGCGTACGGCACCTTTTCGGTGGCGTAGCGGTGGAAATGCTGCGCCTGGCCGAGCATCGGACCGAGCCCTCCCATCTGCCACATGAGCCACTGCAGCACCTGCGAGCGTGCCCGCGGCTCCGTCGGCATCAGCTGTCCGGTCTTTTTCGGCAAGATAGATGAGGATCGCGCCCGTCTCGAAGACCGTGAACGGCTTTCCGTCCGGGCCCGTCGTCATCGACGATCGTCGGGACCTTGTTGTTCGGATTGAGGGCGAGATAGGTCCGGATCGAACTGGGCGCCGCGGATGATGTCGACCGGATGCACCGCGTAGGGCAGGCCGATCTCCTCGAGCATGATCTGGACTTTGTGACCATTGGGCGTCGGCCACGTGTAGAGCTGAATCACTGCGAGCCCTTCGGGTCTGATCGTTTGAACGTCGAGGCGTCGATGGGAGTGCGGTCATCTCCGGCGCCGGACAGGTACGCCGAAGCGTTAGTTGTACGCCATACAAACAAAGTTATTTGTATGCTGTACAAACAAGTGGTCAAGCGCGAGCATTGCGGTCCGACGGGTTTGGAACGGCGCGGTTTCGCGACCGAGCTCAAAGGACTGAGAAATAAGGGGATGTTCGGGGAGCCGGCAGCGGTTCCCGAGCGCGGTCAGGCGACTGCGCGATCGGCCGCTTCCGGCGGCGCAGGCAACGCCCTGGCCTTCATCAGCAGCCGGCACAGCCGGGCGATGGTGGGCCGCAACTCGTGGCGGTGGACGATCATGTCGACCATGCCGCGTTCCTTCAGGTACTCGGCGCGCTGCGCGCCTTCGGGAAGCTTTTCGCGAATGGTCTGATCGATCACGCGCGCGCCGGTGAAGGCGATCAACGCGCGCGGTTCAGCGATCTGGATGTCGCCGAGCATCGCGTAGGACGCCGTCACGCCGCCGCTGGTCGGATCGGTCAGCACGACGATGTAGGGCAGGCCCGCTTCGCGCAGCATCTGCACCGCGATCGTCGTGCGCGGCATCTGCATCAGCGAGAAGATGCTCTCCTCCATGCGCGCGCCGCCCGAAGCTACGAACAGCACCAGTGGCGTGCGCTTTTCGACCGCAAGCTCGAACGCGGTGATGATCGCTTCGCCTGCGGCCATGCCGAGCGAGCCGCCCATGAAGTCGAAGTCCTGCACGACCACCACCGCCGGCATGCCCTCGAGCTTGCCATAGCCGATCTGGATCGCATCCTTCAGGCCGGTCTTCGCACTGGCCGCCTTCAGCCGATCCGTATATTTCCGGTTCTTGTGATCGCGGAACTGGAGCGGATCGACGGCGACCTGTGGCAGCGCCACGTCGAGCCAGGCCTGGTCGTCGAAGATCGACTTCAGCCGCGCGTCCGCGCTCATGTGCATGTGATGGTTGGAGACAGGGATGACGAACTGATTGGCTTCGACGTCCTTGGCAAAAACCAGTTGTCCCGTCTCCGGGCACTTGATCCACAGATTGTCCGGCACCGCGCGGCGACCCAGAAGATTGCGGATCTTCGGCCGAACGACGTTCAATATCCAGTTCATTGCCTGCCCGGTCCCCTGAAAACATAGCGTTAAAGCAACAAAGGGAGCTGATTCCAATAGCGGCGTATCTGCGGCCGTTGGTCGGAGCGGGATCGCCAGGTGGCGCACCAACGCCGGCGCCAAGTGGGAGGATTCCGCAGTCGTCGTCGATCAGGGCGTCATTACGTCGCGCAATCCCGGTGATCCGGAAGCCCCCAGCGCCAAAATTATCAAGGAAGTCGAGGAGGGCCGTCATACGCAACGCAGTGCAGCATGACCCGGCAGCCAGCCGCCCACGTCGGATAGGGATAGCGGAGCTCTTTGCGGTCCCCTATGTTTAAGGAATGAGCAGCGCATTCGTCAAAGAGCAGGACGACAACTTCGTCGAGGAGCTTCCGGATCGACCGATCTCGAAGCATCAGAACGACGTGACCGAAGCGGGCTTGGCGCAGATCGAGCAAGCGCTCGAGAAGGCGCGCGCCGATGTGGCGGCCGCCCAGGAGGCGGGTGACCGCAACGAGCTTGCGCGCGCCAAGCGCGATCTGCGCTACTGGATGGCGCGTCAGGCGACCGCGCATGTCGTTCGCGCGCCGACGGACAATTCGGTCGTCCACTTTGCCAGCAAAGTGACGATCATGCGCGATGACGGTCGCCAGCAAACTTTTCGCATCGTCGGCGAGGACGAAGCCGATCCGTCGAAGGGCTCGATTTCGCACGTCGCTCCGCTGGCGCGGAGCCTGCTCGGCAAGAAGGTCGGAGACACCGTCTCCGCCGGGCAGGGAAGTGCAGAGATCATTTCGATCGAGTAGGGGCCGCGCGTCTGCGGATCCTTCGAGCGCCGTCTACCGAAGCTCTGCACACATCATGCGAACCTCCGGGCGAAGGCGACGGAGATGACGACGAGACCCGTCGCCGCGATCATGGTCCAGGCGACCGGCTCACGCAGCAGCAGGCCTGCAAGTGCGAGGCCAAAGAACGGCTGCAGCAATTGCAATTGGCCGACGCTGGCGATGCCGCCGAGCGCCAGGCCCCGATACCAGAAGACGAAGCCGACCAGCATGCTGAAGATCGAAACATAGGCGAGCCCGAGCCAGGCCGGAACGCCGATGCCTTGCCATGAAGAGGGAAGCGTCATGATCGTCAGCAGCAGCATCAGAGGCGCCGCCAGCACGAGCGCCCACGAGATGACCTGCCAGCCTCCGAGCCGGCGCGAAAGCTTCGCGCCTTCAGCATAACCAAGCCCGCAGAGAATGATGGAGGCGATCATCAACAGATCGCCTGTCAGCGAGGCCGATCCGCCGTTGGAGAGGGCAAAGGCAACGACCGTCGCACTGCCAACGCACGAAAACAGCCAGAAGAGCGGCTTGGGTCGCTCGCCGCCGCGCAGAACGCCGAAGAGCGCGGTTGCAAGCGGCAGGAGGCCGATGAAGACGATCGAACGGGCCGACGTGATGTGCTGAAGAGCCAGCGCCGTCAACAGCGGGAATCCGACGACGACGCCCAGAGCAACGATCGTCAGCGATACGAGGTCCCGCCGCGCCGGGCGCGCCTGCCGCAACAGCACGAGAAGCGCCGCGCCGAGCAGCGCCGCGATGATGGCTCGCGCGGACGTCAGGAACAGTGGCGAAAAGCCTGCGACCGCGACGCGCGTCGCCGGCAAGGAACCGCTGAAAATGATCACGCCCAGGAGGCCGCTGCCCCAGGCGTCGATCGATCCTTTCACGTCATCCATCGCATCCTGCTTTCCGCGCGCGAGAATAGTCGTTGTGGCTGGTCAGGGCAGCTACAGATCGGTACAATTCGGTCAAACTGTATGGGTAAAGGTGCAAGCACACTTTGAGCGAGATACAGCAGTCTCACGACCCGAAAGGAACGCGGACCACCGACGTCATGAAGGTGATCCGCGCCAAGGTGGCGAGCCGCGCGATCGCCGCAGGCGATCGCCTGCCTTCGATCCGCAGCTTCGCCACCACGATGGGCGTTTCACCCTCGACCGTCGTGGAAGCCTATGACCGCCTGGTGGCTGAGGGGTTGATCCGGGCCAGGCGAGGCTCAGGCTTTTATGTTTCGACGACTGCTCTGCCTCCGCTCGCTTTGGCGGAAGACCGGCCCCAACAGGATCGCGCAGTGGATCCGTTCTGGGTTTCCCGCCAATCGCTCGATGCCGACCCGGCTGCACTCAAACCTGGCTGCGGCTGGCTGCCGGCCGATTGGATGCCGGCCGATGCGCTGCGCCGGGCGTTGCGCGCGCTTGCGCGGGCCGAGGATACCGTGCTCTCGGACTATGGGGTTACGCGCGGCTCGCTAGCGCTTCGCCGCATCCTGATCGCGCGATTTGCCGAAGATGGTATCGACGTGTCGGCCGACCAGCTGTTGCTGACGGCGTCCGGCACGCAAGCCTTCGACCTGATCTGCCGTTCCCTGCTTCGCCCCGGCCAAACCGTGCTGGTCGATGATCCGTGCTATTTCAATTTCCGCGCGCTTCTGCGCGCGCATCAGGTCAAGATTGTCAGCGTGCCCTATACGGCGTCGGGGCCGGATCTCGCTTGCTTCGAGGCAATTCTCGCCGCCGAGCGCCCACGCCTCTACGTCACCAATTCGGCGCTGCATAATCCAACAGGCGCAACGCTCTCGGCGCAAACCGCGCACCGCCTGCTGAATGCCGCCGCCAGACATGACCTGACGGTCGTGGAGGATGACATCTTCGCCGACTTTGAACCGGAGCCCTCGACGCGGCTGGCCGCGCTCGACGGACTGAATCGCGTCATCCGCATTGGCAGCTTTTCCAAGACGCTCTCCGCCTCGGTGCGCTGCGGGTACATCGCCGCTCGACCTGACTGGATCGCGGATCTCGTGGACCTGCAGGTCGCAACCAGTTTCGGCGGACCGAGCCCGGTCGCGACAGAACTCATCGCAAGCGTTCTGGCCGGCGGCAGCTATCGCAAGCACCTGGAGGAACTGCGCCGCCGCCTGGCGCGGGCGCGGCGCCAGACAGCCGAGAAGCTTCAGCGCATCGGTGTCGAGCCATGGCTGATGCCGCGCGGCGGCTTTTATCTCTGGTGCCGCCTGCCGGAAGGCTGCAACTCTGCCGACGTGGCGCGTTCAGCGCTTAAGGAGAATGTCGTGCTCGCACCGGGCAATGTCTTCAGCGCTTCGCAATCCGCCGCCGCCTTCATGCGCGTTCAACGTGGCTCATTGTGGCGACCCGCGGGTGATGTCGGTCCTGCAACGGGCGATGAAGAGATAAAAGGGCTGAAGGATCTCCGACATGCCTTGCTCAGGGAAAGCCGGTGCGAAGAGGCCAAAGTTGCCTGTGGCTCCGGCGGTTTTCGCGCCGCGGCGGGTGCCTGGTCTCCTTAGGCTACTTCTGCTCGCGCGTAGCGACCTGGCGGCTGGCCGACGTAACGGCTGAATGCGGTGCTGAAGGTGCTCGCCGAGCTGTAACCGACGCGTTCGGCGACTGCTGCAATGCCGAGTTCTTCGCGGCGGAGCAGGTCCTTCGCGACGGCCATGCGCCAGGCGAGGAGGTACTCCATCGGCGGAAGCCCCACGGCGCGTGTGAAGCGATCGAAGAACGCAGAACGAGACAGCGCGGCTTCCTTCGCGAGTTGGGCCACGGTCCACGAGCGCGCGGGGTTGCCGTGCATCTGCCGTATCGCCGCCGCGAGTCGCGCATCGCCTAACCCGCGCAGCAACCCCGGGGGCGCCTCCTCACCCTGCGTTGACCGCAGCGCTTCGATGAGCAGCACTTCCACAAGACGGGAGAGAATGAGGTCGCGGCCCGACCTCCACTCGCTCGATTCCTCGCCGACGAAGCGTACCAGCATGGAAAGGCGCTCGACGCCGCGCACATGCACGAGCGTCGGCAACAGCGATACCAGCAGCCCCGCATCAGGGGATTCGAAGACGAAGTAGCCGCCGAGCAGCCGAACATCGGGGCGTCCACCGCGCCGGCCGTGCCGAACGTTGCCGGCCGGCGAAGGCAACCTCTTCGGGTCGATGCGCTCGGGCGTCACCGGCTCGAAGCCCGACATGGTAAAGCCGGGAGTCGCGGGCAAGAGCACAAAGTCGCCCGCCTCAAGCGTGATGGCATTCTGGCCGTCGACAGCGAGACGACAGCGCCCCTCGATCACGGTGCAGAAGCTTGGCTGGCCGAAGTCGGTGTAACGCACCCCCCAGCGTCCCGCGCCGCTGATCCCCTTCGTCAACACGGTACGCGGCCGAAGGAGGGCGATGACTTCCGACAGAGGATCGATCATATCTGGACTGTGGCAAACGAAACCTGGACTGTAAACTGTAGAGCGTCCGGCTTCCCACGGCTATCCCTGCACCATCTGAACCGCAAGGAGAAACCGCCATGAAGACCGTACTGATCACTGGCTGCTCGTCGGGCTACGGCCTCGAGACCGCACGCCACTTCCACTCGCAGGGCTGGAACGTGGTCGCCACCATGCGAACGCCGCGTGAAGGCATCCTGCCTCAAGTGGAGCGCCTCCGCGTGCTGCCGCTTGATGTTACCAAGCCCGAAAGCATCTCAGCGGCGCTTGAGGAGAGCGGGCCCATCGACGTACTTGTCAACAACGCGGGCATCGGTCTGGTCGGCGCATTTGAAGCTACGCCGATGGCCCAAGCACGTAGAGTATTCGAGACCAACACGTTTGGCGTGATGGCCATGACTCAGGCTGTGCTGCCCCGATTCCGCGCGCAGAGGTCAGGCGTGGTGGTGAACGTGACTTCCACCGTGGCGCTGGCGCCGATGCCGCTGGTGGCGGTCTACACCGCCAGCAAAATGGCCATCGAAGGTTTCACGGGATCGCTGGCCCACGAGCTTCAGGCTTTCAACGTGCGCGTCAAGCTGGTTGAGCCAGGCTACGGCCCAACCACTCGCTTTTCGCAGAATACGGAGCTGCGCATCGACGAGTTGATTCCCGAGGCCTATGCGTCGTTCGCTCAGCCTATCTTCGCTGCATTTGCGCAGCCGGCTATGGTGACGACGGAGTCCGACGTGGCCGAGGCGGTGTGGAGTGCAGCGAACGATATATCTGGGCAGCTCCGCTTCCCGGCGGGCGCCGACGCGGTGGCGCTGGCTCAATCCGAGTGAACGTTCGCGATATCCGCCAGGCAACGCCAGTGTCTGGTCGTTTCGTCGGCACGACGAATGCTTTGCAGGAATTTCGGTGGAGGTTCTCGTCGCCAGTGTTGGAGCATTGCGGAAGATCGGATCCATGTGATCGTTTGATTCAATGTTTCTGTCACCGCCACATGCCGCGCATCTTCGCACCGATGTCGATGCGCGGGCCGTTGCGTCGCGCTGCGCGCGGCATCAGCCGGTGCAAACGTCGGCCAGTTGGTTCGCTCGAACAGCGGCAGCAGCGCCTGCGGGATGAAGCGCGTGCGCGAGGCGTAGACGTGACGGTCGCCTTGCGCGTGCTGGCCGTGGGTGAAGAAGCGCTGCGGCACGACGAGATGCAGGTCGTCCTTGGCGCGAGTCATCGCCACATAGAGCAGGCGGCGCTCCTCTTCGAGCTCGGCTGAGGTGCCGGCGCCGAGATCCGACGGCATGCAGCCGTCGACGACGTTCAGCACGTAGACGGATTTCCATTCCTGGCCTTTGGCGGAATGGATCGTCGACAGGATCAGGTAGTCTTCGTCCAGCAGCGGCACGCCGGCCTGGTCGCTGGTGGCGTCCGGCGGATCGAGCGTGAGCTCGGTGAGGAAGCGTTCGCGCGAAGCGATAGCCGTTCGCGATCTGCTCGAGCTGGATGAGATCGGCGCGCCGCGTTTCTGCGTCCTCATGAATGCGGTCGAGATGCGGCTCGTACCAGAGCCGCGCCCGTTCGATGTCCGCCGGCCATTCGCCGTAGCGCAGGTTGCCGATTGTCCGCACGAAGTCCTTCCAGTCCTCGCCGCTGCGCGGCGGGGAGGGGAGGCGGCAGAGCGCCTCGATCGGATCGGCCGCTTCCGCCATGTGGTCGAGCACGCGCTGCGCGGACGCAGGTCCGATGCCCGGCAACAGGTGCAGGATGCGGAAGCCAGCGACCCGATCGCGCGGGTTCTCGACGAAGCGCAGCAGCGCCAGCATGTCCTTGATGTGCGCGGAATCCAGAAATTTCAGCCCGCCGAATTTCACGAACGGAATGTTGCGGCGGGTCAATTCGATCTCCAGCGGGCCGCTGTGCGAGGAGGTGCGGAACAGCACGGCCTGCTGCTTGAGGAGCGATCCTTCCTCGCGGTTGGCCAGCACGCGCTCGACGATGTAGCGCGCCTGGTCGGCTTCATCGCGCACTGCGACCAGCCGCGGCTTCGCTTCCGACGCGCGCTCGGTCCAGAGGTTCTTGGTGAAGCGTTCCCTGGCGAGGTCGATCACGCCGTTGGCGGCGACAAGGATCGGCTGCGTCGAGCGGTAGTTGCGGTCGAGCGTGATGATTTCCGCGCGCGGGGCAAACTGGTCGGGAAAGTCCAGGATGTTGCGCACGGTCGCGGCGCGAAACGAATAGATCGACTGCGCGTCGTCGCCGACGACCGTCAGCCCGCGCCCGCCGGGTTTCAGCGCAAGCAGGATCGACGACTGCAGGCGGTTGGTGTCCTGATATTCGTCGACCAGCACATGATCGAACCGTCCGCCGATGTCGTCGGCGATCGCCGGTCTCCGACATCATCTGCGCCCAGTAGAGCAGCAGGTCGTCGTAATCGAGCACGTTCTGCTGCTGCTTGGCTTCGACATAGGCTTGGCGAACAATTCCTTCAGTTCGCTCGCCCATCCCGAGCACCAGGGAAAGAACTGGCCGATCACCTGCGCAAGCTCCGCCTCGGCGTTGACGCAGCGCGAATAGATCGCAAGGCACGTGCCCTTGGTCGGAAACCGGCTTTCGGTCTTCGAGAAGCCCAGGTCGTGACGAACAAGATTCATCAGGTCGGCGGAATCCTCGCGGTCGTGGATGGTGAAGGCGGGATCGAGCCCGATCTGATCGGCATAGTCGCGCAGAAGCCGCGCGCCGATGCCATGGAAGGTGCCGGTCCAGCGCAACGCGTCGGCCATCACGCCGGCGTTCTCGCCCATCACTTTTCGCGCGATCCGCTCGACGCGTTTGCCCATCTCCGCCGCCGCGCGGCGCGAGAAGGTCATCAGCAGGATGCGGCGGGGATCGGCGTTGTTGACGATGAGATGGGCGACCCGGTGGGCGAGGGTGTTGGTCTTGCCGGAGCCGGCGCCGGCAATGACGAGGAGCGGCGGGCCGACGTGGCCGCCAGCGGTCACGCCGTGCTCCACGGCCCGGCGCTGCGCCGGATTGAGCGTCTCCAGATATCCAGCGGCAACCGCGACCTGCACAAATCATCCCCCTTCGAAACCTCCTTTCTCTCAGGCGGTTATGAACAAATCAAGAACGATGTTGCGACGGGTCACGCGAGGAAGGATTGCAGGCAGCACGCGCCCCAATTCCGCCCGCAACGCCGCGCGCAATCCGTGAAACGTGGAGGCGAACATGAGCAAATCCCACGCGCTGTTATTGGCGGTCTGGCTCGGCGTGTTTGTCGACAGTTCGTATGCGGCCGGTGAGGGCCTCATCACCAAGCCCAGCAACTACTCGGTCGACGAAACCGTTGCCCGATTCAAGGCCGCCGTGAAGGAACGGGAGGCTGCAGGTTTCATCGTCTTCACGGAAATCGACCACGCCGGCGCCGGAAAGAAAGGCGGCGAATCGAAACGCAGGCCGCGAACGGTCATTGTCTTTGGCGAAGCCGAAGCTCGGCACGCCGGTGATGATCAAGACACCGCTGCTCGCCATCGACGTGCTGCCCAAGGCGCTTGTGTGGGACGACGACCAGGGCAAAGCATGGCTGTCGTACAATTCCGGCGAGTATCTCGTGACAAGACGATGCTATCCGAGGCACGGCGCGGAAGTCCCGCCCAACACTGCGCCATTTGACAAGGCCTTGGACGAGATGACCGACAAAGCCACGACAGTCGAACGTCGCGCGTTCAGGCTCCTCTGGAATAGCTCCGCAGCTTGGCTTCCAGAACAGCGAGCATCGAATCCCGGATGGGATCGCGTGACCCCCGCAGCCATGCCGCGGCCAGGGGCAATCTGCCGGTGGGGCCGCCGTCTGCAAGCTTCAGCGGGACGAAGCGGACGCCTGATACCGTCATGCGGGAGGTCCAGCGCGGGACGATCGCAATACCGAGCCGGGTTGCCACCAGATTGACAATGGTCTGCTTCTCGTCGGCCGTCTGAACGATGCGCGGCGTCAGGCCGGCCTGCTCGAACAGTTTTACGGTGAGATCGTGACTATGCGGGCGGGATCGCCGGTCGGGCACGATCAGCGGCTGGTCCGCGATGTCGGCAACCGAGACCGATTGCCGGCCGGCCAGCGCGTGTCGTTGCGAGAGCGCGACCACCGCCGTCTCCTGCAGGAGCGGCTGAAACTCGATGCGCTTGTCAGGCCTTTCCGGTGGACGCACGAACGCAAGATCGAGCGCACCCGACAACAGCTTGGGCAACAGCCGGACCGTCTTGTCCTCGAGCAGCTGGACCGCGACCTCGGGATGTCTTGCGCGAAAATCCCGCAGCAGCGAAGGCAGCAACCCTGCCGCCGCGCTGTCGATCGCGCCGACCCTGAACTTCTGGCCCGTACGGCGGCGAAGGCGTTGGCGGAAGCTTCCTTCAATGGCTTCGGCCTGGGTGAGCAGCGCGCGGCCGTCCCGCAGCAGCACCGTGCCGTCGTCAGTCAGCGAAACCGCACGGGTCGTTCGCGCGAAGAGCCGTGTGCCGAGGTCTTCCTCCAGCAATTTGATATGCCGGCCAAGCGCTGAAGGCAGCATCTGCAGGCGTTGCGCCGCTCTGCCGAAATGCAGTTCTTCGGCGGCTGCAACGAAACAGCGGAGCTGATGCAGTTCCATGCGGTTCGCCGCTCCCGTCCGATCTGGACTGGATCGATTATATCATTATTTTGTATAAACCGGGGTGGATTGAACCGCGGACGCAAGCTTCTATTCTTCGCAATCGCAGCCTCGAAACGAAGCCCACGTGCCAAGGATCGGGCGCGGTTAATACGTGCAGGCGGCCCAGAAAATATCTTGGAGGATACCCCATGCGCTTCAACCGTCGCGCTCTTGCTGTCGGTGCCGTTGTTACCCTGGCGTTCTCGCCGCAGATTGCGGCCGCCCAGACCTACCCGACGAGACCCGTGACCTTGATGGTGCCCGCGGCCGCAGGTGGCCCCACCGACACGGTCGCCCGGCTGGTGGCGGAATCCATGAGCCGCACGCTCGGACAAACCGTTGTTGTCGAAAATGTCGGCGGCGCCGGCGGCACGATCGGCATGACACGGGTGTCGACCGCGGCGCCCGACGGCTACATGATCGCGGTCTGGCATATCGCGCACGCGACCGCGCCCTCGCTCTATCCGGCCCTCAAGTACGACGTCGTCAACGATTTCGATCATCTCGGCCGCATCACCGACGTGCCGATGACGCTCGTGTCGCGTACCGGCATCCCGGCAAAGAACGTGACCGAGATGGTCGACTGGATGCGCAAGGAGAACGACAAGGTCACCTACGGCCATGCCGGCGTCGGCTCGGCCTCGCATCTGTGCATGCTGATGCTGTCGAAGGAGCTGCGCATCCAGCCGCGCGGTGTCGGCTATCGCGGCACCGGTCCCGCCATGAACGATCTTCTGGGCAACCAGTTCGACATCATGTGCGATCAGACCACCAACACGACCAACCAGATCAAGGACGGCAAGATCAAAGGCTATGCGGTGACGACGAAGACCAAGGTCTCGTCACTGCCCGAGCTGCCGACGCTCGAACTCCGGACCGCTGAAGGGCTTTGAGGTCTCGGCCTGGCATGCGCTCTGGGCGCCGAAGGGATTGCCGAAGGACGTCACCGACAAGCTCGTCAATGCGCTGCAGGTTGCGCTGAAGGATGCGAAGGTGATCGAGCGTTTCGCGAGCCTCGGCACCGCGCCGGTTTCGATGGAGCAGGCGACACCTGCGGCCCTGAAGGCGCACCTTGCCGCCGAAGTGCCGCGCTGGGGTGAGGTCATCAAGGCGGCAGGCGCGAAGGGCGAGTGATGAGAAACCTACAAGATCGCGGCGATCCCGGGCGACGGTATCGGCACGGAAGTCATCTCGGCGGGTGTCGAGGTGCTGCATGCGCTGGCGCAACGCGAAAGCGGTTTTGCGTTCCAGGTCGATCACTTCGACTGGGGATCGGAGTACTACAAGAAGCACGGCCGGATGATGCCGGCGGATGGCCGCGAGCAGATCCGCAATCACGACGCCATCCTGTTCGGCTCGGCCGGCGCGCCGGACGTGCCCGACCACATCACGCTGTGGGGACTGCGGCTGGCGATCTGCCAGCCGTTCGACCAGTACGCCAACGTGCGTCCGACGCGCGTGCTGCCGGGCATCACCAGTCCGCTGCGCAAGGTCGAGGGCAAGGAGCTCGACTGGGTGATCGTGCGCGAGAATTCCGAAGGCGAATATGCCGGCGTCGGCGGTCGCGTGCATCAGGGCTCGCCGCTGGAAGCGGCGACCGACGTTGCGATGTTCACGCGCGCCGGCGTCGAGCGGATCATGCGCTTCGCCTTCCGTCTCGCGCAGTCGCGCCCGCGCAAGCTGCTCACGGTCGTCACGAAATCCAACGCGCAGCGCCATGCGATGGTGATGTGGGACGAGATCGCGCTCGAGGTGGCCGCCGAGTTCAAGGACGTGACCTGGGACAAGATGCTGGTCGATGCGATGACGATGCGGATGGTGATGCGGCCGGAGACCATCGACACCGTCGTTGCCACCAACCTGCATGCGGACATCCTGTCGGATCTCGCCGCAGCGCTTGCCGGATCGCTCGGCATCGCGCCCACCGCCAACCTGAACCCGGAAAAAATCTATCCGTCGATGTTCGAGCCGATCCATGGCTCGGCGTTCGACATCATGGGCAAGGGCATCGCCAACCCGATCGGCACGTTCTGGTCCGCGGTGATGATGCTCGAGCATCTGGGCGAGGACGCCGGCGCCAAGCGGCTGATGAGCGCGGTCGAGCGCGTGACGGCCGATCCGCGTTTCCACACGCCGGATCTCGGCGGCAAGGCACGGACGAAGGACGTCACGGCCGCCGTCATCGACGCCATTCACGGCGCGAACATGTGAGTCACGCCGTTGCACGCTCCAGGAGGACTTCAGCTCGCTCCCTGAAGTGCTTGATCTCGTAGCCCTGTTCGAGCACGTCGCCGTCGGCGAGGCCGCTCTTGCGCGCCTGATGCCAGGCTTCTTCCTCGGTCCTGAAAGGCCGGCTGATCCGATGGCCGTCTGTGAACAGAGCCCACATGCGCCGATGAACGCGTGACTGGCGCTCAGGTTCCGAAAGTGTCGCGCGTTTGAAAATGCCGCTAATCCGCCCGAATGGCGGCGACCGGCGTATCGGCTGGCAGAACGGTGGCTCTGTGGTGTTTCTTGCATCCTCGCAACCGTCATCTCGCACCGCGTTGAACCAGTTTGCGTCAGCGCTCGCGCCACTCTCAGGATGCTACCGGACATTGTCAGGTCAGCCTGATGACGAGCGCACGGCCGGGCAGCGGCCGCGCCGAATGTGGGCTGGTAATCCCGTGAGGTTTGCGAGATGATCCGCGGCGCCTGTTAAAAAGAGCGTCAACGCGTCAAGGAAGCGGCCGGCCTGACAGAGCCGCACCCAAGAATGCTCGATAGCCGGCGGGGAGGGGAGGAAGCCATGCCGACCAGCGGCAGCAAGGCTCTCAAATTGGGCTGGCAAGTCGCCTGCCTGTGCCTCCTTGGCATCTTCGTGCCCGCGCTCGTGACGTCCCTTGGCTATTCGCTGACCGATGCCCTGGGCCCGGGCCCTGGCTTCTTTCCGTTCTGGCTCAGCCTCATCGGTGCGGTCCTCTCCGCCGCGATCCTGGTGCAAGTGACACTGGCCAAGGCGGCCGAGGGCGGCGCCTCAACCTTGCACCGGACCGGCGGATGCTGCTGCAGGCAATCGGCGTACTCATTGCCCTGACGGCGGCGGCAGCCCTGTTCGAGCCCCTCGGGTACCGGCTGACCATGCTGCCATTCATCGTGGGAGTGCTGCTCATTCTCGGCGCACGGTCGCCGATCGCCATCGCGCTGACGGCACTCGCGGGGAGCTTCGGCGTCTTCCACGTCTTCTACCACTGGCTCAAGGTGCCGTTGCCGATCGGCGCATTCGGGGTGTGAGGCAGGGCACGCGATGGACACGCTTGCGCATCTGATGGCGGGCCTGACGGCGGCGCTCAGCCTGCAGAACCTCGCTTTCGCGCTCATCGGCTGCGTCCTTGGCACGCTCATCGGCGTGCTGCCCGGCCTCGGGCCTGCCGCCGGCACCGCGATCCTGATACCGCTGACCTTCAAGCTCGACCCGACTGGCGCCCTCATCATGCTTTCCGCCATCTACTATGGCGCGATGTATGGGGGCACGGTGACCTCGGTGCTGATCAACGTGCCGGGCGAAGCCGCGTCAGTGGTCACCTGTATCGACGGGTACCAGATGGCCAAACAGGGCCGCGGCGGCACCGCGCTCGGCATCGCGGCGATCGGCTCGTTTGTCGGCGGAATCTTTGCGACCATTGCGCTGATCGTCGTCGCCCCGCCGCTCGCGCAGGTCGCCTTGAAGTTCGGTCCGCCGGAATTCTTCGCGCTGATGCTGGTCGGCCTTTGCCTCATCACCGGCCTCGGCGGCCGTTCGCTGCTCGCCGGACTCACCATGGCAATACTCGGGCTTCTGATTGCCATGATCGGGATCGATCCCGTACGCGGGGCTCCGCGCTTCACGCTCGGCATTCCGAGCCTCTATGACGGCCTCGGCTTCATTCCCGTCGTGATGGGCCTGTTCGGCGTCGCCGAAATCCTGCTCGCCATCCAGCAGCCGCGTCGCCAGGTCATCAAGACCGACCTCGCCTCATTGCTGCCTTCGCGCGAGGAGTGGCGCCGCTCCATCGGCGCCATCGGACGCGGGACCGGCATCGGCTTTTTCCTTGGGCTTATTCCGGGTGTCGGGGCGATCATTCCGACCTTCGTGGCGTATGTCTTCGAGAAGCGTCTCTCGAAGACGCCAGAGCGGTTTGGGCACGGCGCCATCGAAGGCGTGGCGGCACCCGAGAGCGCCAACAACGCCTACGCCAATGCCGCCATGATTCCGCTGCTGACCCTCGGCATCCCAAGCTCGCCGACGATTGCGGTGCTGATGGGCGCGTTCATCATCAACGGGCTCACCCCGGGGCCGTTCCTCTTCCAGGAGCGCCCGGATCTTGTCTGGGCCGTGATCGCGAGCTTCTTTCTCGGCAATATCCTGCTGCTCGTTCTGAATTTGCCTTTCGTCGGCCTGTGGGCGCGCATCCTGCATCTGCCCTATCCTTATGTGTGCGCCGGCACCCTTCTGTTTTGCGTCATCGGCGCCTACAGCCTGCAGCAGAACGTGTTCGATATCGGCGTCATGATCGCCTGCGGCATCATCGGCTATGGCATGCGCAAGATCGACATGCCGATCGCACCGCTGGTGCTGGGGCTGATTCTCGGACCGTTCCTCGAGAAGTCGCTCAGAACGTCGCTCGAGATGTCGGCGGGCGACTTCTCCATTTTCTTCACGCGCCCGCTCTGCCTCACGCTGCTGGTGCTGGCAGGCATCGTGCTCGTTGCCTCGGCGCTGCGGCTGCCGCCGCGCGAACTCCGGGAGGCATCGACCACCTGACAGGAATCGAGAGTGCGAGACTTCGAAGCATAGAAGGAGGATGAGGAAATGCCCAAGCTCACGAAATGCCTCTCCGTTGCGGCCATTGTGCTCGCCGCGGTGACCGGAGCTGCGCAGGCGCAGCAGGATTTTCCCACCAAGCCGATCCAGCTGATGGTCGCCTTCCCGGCGGGAGGATCGACCGATATTGCGGCGCGCATCGTCGCATCCATCGCCGAGAAGGCGCTGGGACAGCCGATCGTGATCGTCAACCGCGGCGGCGCCGGCGGCCAGATCGGGTGGACCGAAATGGTGCGCCAGAGGCCCGACGGCTACTACATCGGCTTCATCAACCTGCCCGCGACCAATACGGTGATCCTCGATCCGGAGCGCAAGGCGATCTTCACCGAGAAGGACTTCACGCCGATCATCAACCAGGTGCTGGATCCCGGCGTCATCTGGGTCAGGGCGGACAGCCCCTACAAGACCGTGCAGGACCTGCTCGACGCGGCCAAGAAATCGCCGGGAACGATCCGCGCCGCCACGACCGGCATCCTGTCGGACGACCACCTGGCGATCCTGATGACCGAGGAAGCAGCGCCGGGCGCAAAATTCCGTCTCGTGCATCTTGAAGGCGGCGCTACGCAGTTCAAGGAGATCATGGCCGGCAACATCGATGTCGCGTTCGACAATGTCGGCAGCATCGTCAAGCGCGTCCAGTCGGGCGAGGTGCGGGCGTTGGCCGTGATGGATGATGTGCGGTCCAAGTTCCTGCCCGACGTGCCGACCATGAAAGAGCTCGGCTTTCCGACGGTGATCTCGAGCTCGACGCGCGGCGTCGCCGGTCCGAAGGGAATGCCGGCGCCGCTCGTGGCCAAGCTGCGCGACGTTCTCAAGAAGGCGATGGAAGACCCCGATCACGTGAAGAAGCTCGAGGATCAGGGCCTCGCCATCAAGATCATGGTTGGCGATGAGTACGAAAAGTACTTCGCCGAGACGCACGACAAGGCGAAGAAGTATACGGAGTGGGCCAGGAGCCGACAGCCCTGATGCTGCCGGCTGATCCTCGCGGTGCGTCGATCGTGGCTTTCCGCGGATACGCTTCGACTGGGCGTGGCGCTGGTCTTGCGGCGGCGCGCCACTCCTCCAACTCATTCGAAAGGTCCGCATCTCGCCTCCCAAGGCAGACCTCAGAAGGGTAAAATCACTCAAGGGGCCACTCCGAGGAGCAACACCATGACCCGACACATCTCCGAGGAACTCTCCACCAGGTTGATCGACGGGAGCAGATTCGTGATCACGGGCAACGCGATGCCGCCCCGAGATCCTGATGACGACGAAGAGGACGAGGACGAAGAGGACGGAGCGACGGACGACGAAGAGCCGGTCGTGCGCGAGCCCGACGGAGACTAGTGTCGTCCGAAGTACGCCGACGGGGCGTGGCTCTGGTCTTGCGGCGTCACGCCACTCCTCCAACTCATTCGAAAGGTCCGCATCTCGCCTCCCAAGGCAGACCTCAAGAAGGGTAAAATCACTCAAGGGGCCACTCCGAGTAGCAACACCATGACCCGACACATCTCCGAGGAACTCTCCACCAGGTTGATCGACGGGAGCAGATTTGTGATCACGGTCAACGCGATGCTACCCCGAGATCCTGATGACGACGAAGAGGACGAGGACGAAGAGGACGAAGAGACGCCGACGAAGAGCCGGTCGTGCGCGAGCCCGACGGAGACTAGTGGTCCCGAATCCGACAGTTCGCTATACTTCGCAGCACGCTCGGGGGCGAACCTTCGGATTTGATAAGGACACTAGCAAACTTATAGATTTCTAGTGTCGTTTATGGTTCAGAAATTAGCATCGCTCGATGCATCGCGGCATAGATGGAGCGAATTTCTGAATCCACGACACTAGTGTCCCGGTTCTTCGCCTTCAGGCACCCCCAGTCGACGCCAGGCATCCCAAATCCGCTCTCGTTGCCTGGCAACGATTGGGTTGCGGGTCGGAACCCATCGCTTCGATTCTGCAACTGAGAATTTGGGCACTCCTTTCAGAAACTCGGCCATGCTGGCGCGGGCCAGCTCCTCGTCTCCAATCCCGAGATAAGCCGCAGCCAGGTACAACGCTGACACGCGAAAGGCGGGGTTTGTCTGACGTGCCTTGAGCAGCCATTGCACGGCCGCTTCATCATCGGCGATGTGCAGGGCAGCCAGGCCCATCCAGAAGTACAAGACATGCATGTTGGCTTCCGGCGGGTTCACCTCAAGGGCCTGGCGGATGTGAGCGATCGATTCGTGCGCCCGCCCCGCGTCGATCTTGATGCGACCGAGCTCGGCGTGCGCGGCAAGGTAATTGGGGTTCAGCGAAAGCGCGTAGTGGAGCGAAGCGATCGCTTTGTCCGGCGAGCCATGGGCTCGCAACAGCGAGGCGCGAAGATAGTGGCCGGGCGCACCTCCAGGATCGAGCTTGACCAGGCGCTCTATCGCCTCCTCGGCCTCGATCAGGGCTGACGCCCGTTCATTCCAGGGGATCCAAGCGTTGTGAACTTGAACCATCCTGGTTGTTGCGAAGCCCTGCAAAGCCGAAACCGAATTCGGGTCGAGCTGGAGCGCTTTCTTGAACAGCGACTGCGCTTTGCGTGTGCTCTGCGCGCCGCGCTCGGTTTCATGCAGAGCGCGTCCCTGGAGCACGTAGTGGCCGGCCTTCAGCGTCACTGGAAGGGGGCGTCGGCTCTCGGCGGTGCGCACCTGAATGATGAGCTTGCGAGCAATTTGCGCCGCCACGCGATTGATGGCGCCGCTCTGTTCGCGATTGAGCTCGAAAGGCTCGGACCAGATCAGCCGGTCGGTCTCAGCCTCGATGAGCTGGATGCTGGCACGCTCGAGGGCACCATTCAACCATGTCGTACCGACGACGACATATCTTGCGCCGCGCCGGGCCCCAGCGGCCTCGCGTGATGACTGATCACGATCGTTTGCCGCCGACCTTATCATGAGATCAAATCCGCGGTGCACCCGTGCGAGCTCGGATCGGACTTCCGCCTCAAGCCCCGGTCCTTTTGGGGAGCCGTTCGTGCTGAAGGGCAACACCGCGATGATGGGCTCAGCCATCATGGTGAGCACGCTTTCACGGGGCGCTGCGTCCCGCCATAGCCAGAGCATCCAGACACCGGCGACGAGCACGCCGGAAAGAGCGACGGCAAGCAGGATACCCGCTCGCCAAAATGAACGCCCGGAGGCAGGCGGAGCCCGCGGCTTATCTTCACCCTCGGTGGTTAGCTGTCGTGGATTGGCCGCCGGCGTCAGGGATGGTGAAAAGGCTATGTCCGACCGCATCGGAGCGGGGAAGGACGTGACGTCGGCCATGAACTGGTAGCCGCGGCCCGAGACGGTTTTGATGATCCAGCGGGCATCGTCACCGATTGCTCGGCGTATTTCCTTGATGCATTGCCCGACTGAAGCGGTGCTGTCCGCCGGCTTTGTGGGCCAGAGGGCGTCGATGAGTTCATCGCTTGAGACAACCTTGTCCGCGTGCTCGGCAAGATAGCGCAGGACCTCGAAGGATTGCCGTCGCAGCGAAAGCTCGATTTCGCCCCGAAGCAACACGCAGCGGGCGGTATCGAGCGTGAACTCATCAAAGCTGAGTTTGTGGGAAGGCGCAGTAAGCATGTGACGCCACTCGGCTAAACCCTTGGCATTCTAGCAATTTCAAAGCATCTCAGCAAATTTCGGAATCCTTCCCACGACAGTCCGCGAACGCGTGTGTTAGCCGCAACCCGGTGCAGTTAGAGGCATCTCGGACCTCCGTCCGTCGCGAGGTGCCGTCGGGCCCTCTTTGAACATGGAGCAGGGGCATGAGACACGCGGCGCGATGGAATGTCCTGTTCGCCCTTTTCATCCTTGGCAATCAGGCTCAAGCGCAACCCCAGGAACAACCTCACTCACAATCCCAGGCACAACCCGTGTGTGCGAAGGTGACTATGTATGCATCTCCGAGCGGACGGCTGTCGGGCTGGACAAGCGATCAGAGCCCCCAAAGATGGCCAACCGCGTGCAGCTGGAGCGATGCCCCGAGACTCCTGTCGATGTCATGGCCGCCTCTTCAGAGGAGCGCCACCTCGTATGCTCCGCGGCCCATGATGCGGTTCAGCGCCTTGGCCGCTGCGAGATCTTACTCCGCAGGCCGCTCGATGTGGAAATCGTGAACGAGGTTCGACATCCCGTCAGCACAGCCCCGATTTTTGGATTTTTCGACACCAATCGAGAGCGCGTCCTTATCTCGCCGGAACGCGGCCATCCCGTCTCTGGCAGAGGGCACTCCCTATGCCGGGCTCCCGCAGCGTGACTTTTACAGAAGCCTGATCGTCCATGAGATTGTTCATGGCATCATGCATCAGAATCTCAAGCGACCCGCGTCGAGCCATGCGGCCTACGAATACCCGGCGTATGCCCTGCAGGTGGAGTCACTTCCGCCGGGCGTGCGGGACAAGTTCTTGAGGGCCGTCCCCAACAGGGCCGGGCCAGGCGAGCTTGCTTTTCAACGACACCATTCTCTTCTTCGATCCATTTTTCTTTGCCGTCCATGCGTATGAGCACTTGAAAAGCGCGACCGACGGATGCGCCCAACTGCATGCGCTCCTCGACGGCCAGGCGTCCTTCGTTCCAATCCTGCCCCCCTGATCGTGTGCGTCAGGCGTGGTTATTCCTAGGCTGGTCCATGAACTGAGTGCGTCACTATTAGCTAAATCGCCGCGGAACGAAAGGGAGGTGAGGACCATGCTTGCCGACGCTTCAGAGACAAACCGCACTGCGTCCATTTTGATCGGAAGCATCCTTGCTCTGTTGCTCGTGGTCTTTGCCGCCATGCTGTTTCGCCACGCAAACGGGCTTCGCGCGGCGACCGAAGCGCTGATCGCTGAAGAGATCGCGCAGGAAAACAGGACCTACTGCGGCAACTTCGGCATGGGCCCTGAAACGGCGCGCCACGCCGAGTGCGCGAAGAGCCTGATGGAAATCAGGAAGCGTCACCAGGAGCGGATTGTGCGCGACATGATGGGGGTCCTTTAGCGCCGCGCTCCCGCCTCTCTCGCATCGCCACGAGTGGAGGCAACAACGTCGACCAATGCGGCTGCGGCGTCCGTGGACGTCTCGGCCTCGCGCCAGATCGGAGAGTGTCATGAAAGAGAACCATGCCCGCCTCACGTGTGCGGTGATCGGCCTTGTCATGTGTTGTCTCGCTGTGCCGGCGCGTTCGCAGGACGCGTCAACCCTGCAATGTCCAGCCGGATATTGGCGGTACGCTTCCGTGTGCATCGACAGCGTTACGGGTGACGTCGTGTACCCCGCGGTCGCGCGCGCGGAACCGGAAACGGGGTGCGCGCCGGGATATTGGCGCCACGGCGAGGTCTGCGTCAGCCACGAGACGGGCGACGTTGAGATGGTCAAGGAGCGCACGGGCGCCGCATCCAGGTAGCTCTACAGGAACGGCCGGATCGGCTTCCGGGCAGGGGAGGGGACAACAGGATTGAGCAATGGCAGTGGTGGGCAGTGTTGATCTGGTCGCGCTTGCGTTCGGAGTATTCAATCTGTTGCGGCTTGGGTCCTACCTCCCACAGATCGTTGCGGTCGCTCGCGATCGGCATGGCGCGTCGGCGATCTCTTTCTCGTGCTGGTCGATCTGGGTCGGCGCGAATGCGACCACGGCTCTCTATGCCTGGGTGAATCTCGGCGACGCGACGCTCGCCCTCGTCAGTGCTTTCAACGCTGCTTGCTGTGCAATCGTGCTTCTGCTTGCCGCATACAAGCGCGTAACGGGCTCGGGCTTGTCGAGGCGCGGACGCAGGGTCAAATCCCATGAGTTGGGCAGAGAAGGAGGAAGCTAGATGGCTTTCAGAGGCAGGCGGACGTGCCCAGAAGGCACGGGGACGTCGCCTGTTTCGAATGCGATGCCGGCGCCGCTCGTGGCCAAGCTGCGCGACGTTCTCAAGAAGGCGATGGAAGACCCCGATCACGTGAAGAAGCTCGAGGATCAGGGCCTCGCCATCAAGATCATGGTTGGCGAGGAGTACGAAAAGTACTTCGCCGAGACGCACGACAAGGCGAAGAAGTATACGGAGTGGGCCAGGAGCCGACAGCCCTGATGCTGCCGGCTGATCCTCCCGGCATCCGATCGCAGATTTCGGCGGACGAGGCGGTCGCGGCGCAATTCGCCGCGATCAACATCGCGTTGCGTGACGCAGATCACAACGGCGGGCGCACGGCTCAGGCATGCTGGCGGCATGAGCAAGGCCAAAGGCTACACCATCGAAATGGTCGAATTCGTGGGTGGGACCTCCGCGCCGTTCGGCCCGTCGTTCGGCGTCTTCAGCTCACTGTTCGCCGCGCAGAAAGTCATGGCGATCAGGATCGCCCTGGGCGCACCGAGGTCCAATCCGGTCGGCTATCGCATTCTGGACCAGAACGGCCGACAGGTCTGCCTCTGGCGACCCGAGGTCCCGACAGCCTGTGCGATGGCGCAGTCCAGACATTAGCGCCAGGGCGCGTTCACCCCACCTTCGCCATCACCGGCGTGTTCAGCGCCGCTTCCGCCGTGGTCCACTCCAGGCCGTGGGCTTCGGCGACCGGCTTGCAGGTCAAGCGGCCGGCGTGAACGTTCAGGCCGTTGCGCAGTGGATGTCTGCGGTCATCGCCGCCTTCAAACCCTTGTCCGCAAGCGCCAGCACGAACGGCAGCGTCGCGTTGTTGAGCGCGAAGGTCGAGGTGCGCGCGACCGCGCCCGGCATGTTGGTGACACAGTAATGCACGATGCCGTCGACCACATAGGTCGGGTCGGAGTGCGTCCTCGGCGCGGACGTTGTCTATTCAGCCACACCGGGCGTCTACGGTTTGGCAGCGCTCGTAACGAGCTTCAGACCCAGGCCGAACATGACTGCGCCGGCCGCTCGATCAACCCAGGACTTGCACGAAAGATAAGCCCGTTGGGGGCCTGACGACGAGAAGAAAAGGGCGACCAACGCATACCAGGCGGACTCGACGAGGAACACGGCTGCAAGCAGCGCGGCAGCGAACCCCGGAGAGAAGGACGCGGGGAGAAAAGCGGCGAACACGCTTGCATAGACGATGGCTGTCTTCGGATTGCTCAGCTGTGTTGTGACGCCCAGCCAGAACGGGCGGAGGGACCGACCGCTGTCCTGGCCGCCGGCAGCGACGGCCGCGAGAGGCCGTTGCGCAGATCTGAAGATGAGAAAGCCCAGGTAGCAAAGATACAGACCTCCCAGGATCTTGAGTCCCGCATAGAGCGCCGGCACAGCCAGCAGGACGCTCTGTAGCCCGAGAAGTGCCGCCGCGCCGAAGACGGCGCCCCCTGTGCCCATGCCCAGCGCTGCGGCAAGTGCCCGGCTTCTGGTTGACCCCACAGCCACGCGGGCAACCATGACGAAGCTGGGCCCAGGGCTGACCACCCCAACGGTGAGCGCGGCGACGATGCTGGCGAGCGCTGCAACTTCTTGCATTGCTGGTCCTCCGGGATGGTTGTCCGGCTATTCCGTGTGCGGCGGGGCTTCGACCGCCCAATTCGGATCGGCACCGAACGGGTGATCCATGAAAAACACCCAGCTGCCGTCGGGCAGCCGGCGGTGAACCTCCATACCGTGGTGATGTACCTCGGTTGGCTTGCCGTCTTCGTCGATGCCCTTGATCAGCCACTGCGACCGCGTCATGGCGAAATCGCCGGAAACCGTCGTGTGATGGGTCACGACATCCATGTGCGGCTTCAATCCGACATAAGCAGCCATCGTCTTGCGGATGCCGTCCGCGCCGCGCGCGACGCTGGTGCCGCCATGGACTTCGTCGACCTGAACGATCGAGGCTTCGGGATGGTACATCGCCGCCGCCGCATCAACGTCTTGCGCATTGAAGGCACGGGCAAGCCAGAGATTGCAAAGTTCCGGGGACGGAGCACCCATTTCTCAACTCCTATGTCTTGAAGCTTGATCGATCATCGCGCTCGCGCGCGGTATCATGTTTCGGTGCAAGGCTTGATCGGAGTCTCTGTGTTCCTCATCTCGCTTCGCTAGGTAGTGTCTGGCGACACGGAAAGCACGTTGGAATTACGCCAGTGTCACTTGCGAAACTGCAAGAGGCTCTTATGCTTTGCAGTCATGGAGGACTGGAACGAGCCCCAACTTGTGTTGGCGGTGCATCGGGCAAGCAGTCTCACCGGCGCCGCCAGGACGCTTGATATTGACCATTCGACCGCGTTTCGGCGCCTGAATGCCCTGGAAACGCGGCTCGGTGTTCGCCTGTTCGAGCGGCTTCCCGGTGGCGCATACCAGGCGACATCGGCGGGAGAGCGGATGGCGGCGGCGGCCGAGCGGATGGAAGATGAGGCGCTCGCCATCGAGCGCGACATTGCTGGCCGGGACCACCGTCTCTCCGGCCGTTTGCGGGTAACCTCCTCGGAGACGCTCGCATATCGAAAGCTGACCAGCCATCTGGCAACGTTCCGGCGAACCCATCCCGGCATCGTCGTCGAACTCGTCGTCGACAACCGCATCCTCAGCCTCTCACGCCGTGAGGCGGACATCGCGCTTCGCCCCATGCGTCCGAAGGAAGGCGATCTCTGGGGCCGCAAGCTCGCCGATGTCGCATGGACGATCTATGGCGCTATGGCCTATCTCGAAGAGAGAGGCGGAGCCATTTCATCCCCGGACGATCTCAGCCGCCACTCGCTCATCGGATGGGAGGAAACGGCGATCGGCATCATGGCCGCAGATTGGCTAAATCGAATGGTGTCAGGTGACGCCTTCGTCTACCGGACGAATAGCCTCGTCAATCAGTTCATCGCTGCGAAGGCCGGCATCGGCCTCGCGCTTCTTCCCTGCTATCTTGGGGACGAAGACTCCGATCTCGCCCGCGCGCTGCCGCATCCGGTGCGGGATCTAGTTGGCGAGCTGTGGATCGTGACCCACGCTGATCTCAAGGGGACTGCGCGGGTTCGTGCCTTCTTCGATGTCGTAGGGGAGGGACTTGCCCGGGAGCACAACCTATTTGACGGCCGACGCTGATCCCACCCCCTGAAGCGAACTTCTGAACCACCAGCTACCCCACCATCGCCATCGCCGGCGTGTTCAGCGCCGCTTCCGCAGGCGTCCACTCCAGGCCGTGGGCTTCGGCGACCGGCTTGCAGGTCAAGCGGCCGGCGTGAACGTTCAGGCCGTTGCGCAGATGGATATCTGCGGTCATCGCCGCCTTCAAACCATTGTCCGCAAGCGCCAGCACGAACGGCAGCGTCGCGTTGTTGAGCGCGAAGGTCGAGGTGCGCGCGACCGCGCCCGGCATGTTGGTGACACAGTAATGCACGATGCCGTCGACCACATAGGTCGGGTCGGAGTGCGTGGTCGGCCGCGAGGTCTCGCAGCAGCCGCCCTGTTAAAGCGGTCCTGTGCGTTCGGTGCTGGGCGAAACAGCACAGGGTCAATTCGTCGCGAAGCAATAGAACAGGCCCGCGCCGCCGACGCGCGCGAGGTTCTGCGAGGCGCAGCCCGGAGTCTTGTGCGAATAGTTCCAGAAGTTGATGCCGGCCGGGTTGCCGACCAGATCGGTATGGCCCACCATCGCGCTGCCTTGGCCATCCGCGCTGCTGGTCCAGTTTCCGCACGTCGCATCATCCGGCCCCGGAACAGCTGTGCCGTCCTGCTGGCTACCGGTTAGAGTGTCGTGCTGGTTGGGAGTGTCGCCGCGTCCCTTGATCATCACGCCCTTTTCGTCGAGCGCCGTCTCCTTATTGATCTTGTTCTTGTCGCTGTGAAGCTCGGCCGCGTTGGCGGCGATCTGCACGCCCTTGGCGTTGGCCCACGGGCCGTTGCCGATGCGGTCCTTGGCATTGACGCCGCCCGCGCCTTGCGTCGACAGATAGGCGCGCCACGTCTTGCTGCCCGCGCCGACCGATTGTGCGAGACTTTGGCAATGATTATCGGCACCGGCCAAGCCCCCAAGATCGCCGCCCTTGCCGAGCCCGACGCTCGTAACAAAGAAGGTCATCTGCGCCTGTTGGGCGAGGCCTGAACCGCCGAAGACGCAAAGCATTGCGGCGATGGAAACGGTGATCGTTCGCATGCAAGCCTCCCTGTTGTCAGTTGAGCTGCTATTCGCGAGCCTTGGTCAGGATCGAGAGTCCCTTGTCGAGAGGAATTGCAAGCTCCGGCGTGATTGGCATCTCGTGCCCTCCTACGCTTGACACCCAGGACGCCAGGGCGTTCGAGGCCCTCTCTTGATGAAGGTCAATCTTCTTGACGCAAACGTGGATCCGCCGTTCCATAGGCTATCCTTGAACGGTGGTGCGATCCAGACACCAACGCTCGGGAGCGTTCACCCCACCTTCGCCATCGCCGGTGTGTTCAGCGCCGCTTCCGCCGGCGTCCACTCCAGCCCGTGGGCTTCGGCGACCGGCTTGCAGGTCAAGCGGCCGGCGTGAACGTTCAGGCCGTTGCGCAGGTGGATATCTGCGGTCATCGCCGCCTTCAAGCCCTTGTCCGCAAGCGCCAGCACGAACGGCAGCGTCGCGTTGTTGAGCGCGAAGGTCGAGGTGCGCGCGACCGCGCCCGGCATGTTGGTGACGCAGTAATGCACGATGCCGTCGACCACATAGGTCGGGTCGGAATGCGTGGTCGGCCGCGAGGTCTCGCAGCAGCC
Source organism: uncultured Alphaproteobacteria bacterium (assembly GCA_963757845.1). Classification (GTDB taxonomy): domain Bacteria; phylum Pseudomonadota; class Alphaproteobacteria; order Rhizobiales; family Xanthobacteraceae; genus P52-10. Next base: position 270,394 of record CAVWTB010000054.1, on the reverse strand, counting down.
GCCCTGGTCGATGGCGATATCGACGATCACCGCGCCAGGCTTCATGGTCCTCACCATCTCGCGCGTGACGAGTTTTGGCGCGGCTGCGCCCGGCACCAGCACCGCGCCGATCAAGAGGTCCGCGCGCTTGACGATCTCGGCGATTGCCGAACGGGTGGAGAAGATCGTCCGCACGCCGGTGCCGAAATGAAATTCGAGGCGGCGCAGCGCTTCCGGGTTGCGGTCGACCACGGTGACGTTGGCGCCCATGCCAAGCGCAATGGTGGCCGCATGCGTGCCCGACACGCCGCCGCCGAGGACGATGACGTCAGCTGCAGGCACGCCCGGCACGCCACCGAGCAGAACGCCGCGCCCGCCGGGCTCCTTTTCGAGACAGTGCGCGCCGACTTGCGGCGCAAGCCGTCCGGCGACTTCCGACATCGGCGTGAGCAGCGGCAAGCCGCCCGACGGCGACGTCACCGTTTCATAGGCGATGCAGGTCGCCTGCGAGGCGATCAGCTCCCTGGTCTGCTGCAGGTCGGGTGCGAGGTGGAGATAGGTGAAGATGATCTGGCCTGGCCGCAGCATCGTGCGCTCCGGCGCAAGCGGCTCCTTCACCTTCACGATCATGTCGGCGCGTTCGAAGATCTCGCCCGGGCTGTTGGCGATGGTGGCGCCGGCCGCGACATATTCGTCGTCGATGAGACCCGAGCCGATGCCGGCGGCGGTCTGCACCAGCACCTTGTGGCCGCTCTGGGTCAGCTCCGCGACGGAGGAGGGCGTGAGCCCCACTCGAAACTCGTTGTCCTTGATCTCCTTCGGAACGCCGATCAGCATGGAGGCACCCTTTCAAGCGAGTTTTTTTGTCGCGGCTTCTCTTCGCAATGTGACATAGAAGTTAAGGTTGCGCGCGCTTCGTCTCAAGTTCAGGAGACCGACCTTGCGGAAATGTTAGATCACTGCGCTCGCTCGGGCAAATTGTCTCGCGCAAGAAATGAAAGCCGCCCGGCGATGCGCCGGACGGCTTCAATCTGTTGCGATGACGCGTACTCGCTTGCAACGCAATCAGTAGCCGACGCCGAGCACCAGCCAGAAATAGGGTGCCTGAGTCTGCGCCTTGGCGAGCTTCTGCGCGGCGATCCGTTCGATCTTCGCCTTATCGGTCTCGATCTGCTTGGCCTGGACAGTGGTGGTGGCGAGCGTGGCAAGGATGATGGCCGCACCCGCGATCGATCTGAGATTGTTCAACATGGAATTGACGTCCTTTGTGGTTCGCGCTCGATGGGTCCCACATCGACAGTCGGGCATAGAGCATACCCCGTCTCGACGCGGATTTGTGTGACCAACATCACGCGATCGCGCGGACGCTTGAGGCGAAAATCTGCAGCAGAAATAGCGACGTAGCGTCAGTACGCGTTTTCGGTCTTCAACAGCGCGAGCGGCGTCTTCAACAGGATGTAGGCGTCGAACAGCACCGACCAGTTCTCGATGTAGTAGAGATCGAACTCGACGCGCCGCTGGATCTTCTCCGCGCTGTCGACTTCGCCGCGCCAGCCGTTGATCTGCGCCCAGCCGGTGATGCCGGGCCTCACCCGGTGGCGCGCGAAGTAGCCGTCCACCGCCTCGTCGAGCAGCTGGTTCTGCAGCTTCTGTTGCACCGCGTGCGGCCGCGGGCCGACCAGCGACAGGTTGCCCTTGAATACGACGTTGATCAGCTGCGGCAGTTCGTCGATCGAGGTCTTGCGGATGAAGCGGCCGACGCGGGTGACGCGCGGGTCATCCTTGGTGACCACCTTCGATGCCGTGGGGTCGGCCATCTCGTGATACAGCGAGCGGAACTTGAACACGTCGATGCGTTCGTTGTTGAAGCCGAAACGCTTCTGCTTGAAGAACACGGGGCCGCGGCTGTCGAGCTTGATGGCCAGCGCGACCAGGGCCAATAGCGGCGACAGGGCCAACAGGGCGATGCCGCCGACGATGCGGTCGAACAGCGACTTCATCACCAGGTCCCAGTCGTTGATCGGCTGCTCGAACACGTCGAGCGTCGGCACCTCGCCGACATAGGAATAGGAGCGGGGACGGAAGCGCAGCTTGTTGGTGTGGGCGGACAGGCGGATGTCGACCGGCAGCACCCAGAGCTTCTTCAGCATTGTCCAGGATGCGGCCCTCGGCCGAGATCGGCAGCGCGAACAGGACCAGATCGACGCGGGTGCGGCGGGCGAACTCGACGATGTCGTCGACCTTGCCGAGTTTCGGGCTGCCGGCGCAGGTGTCCATCGCGCGATCGTCGTTGCGATCGTCGAACACGCCGAGGATGTGGATGTCGGAATCCGCGGCCTGTGCGTTCAGCGCCTGAACCAGCTTCTCGCCGTTGTCGTCGGCGCCGACGATGACGGTGCGACGGTCGAGACGGCCCTCGCGGCCCCAGCGGCGCACCATCGCGCGCAGGATCAGGCGGCTGACGAGCAGGAGGCCGAGGCCGACGAAGAAGAACGCAGAGAGCCAGACGCGCGAGATCGAGTCGCCGAGCTTGGCGAAGAACGATACGCCGATGAACAGCAGGAACACGAACGACCAGGACGAGATCATGCGCGTCATCTGCCGCAATTGTCCGCGGAAGACCTGCACGTCGTAGATGTCGGCGGCCTGGAAGCACACCACCGCGGCGACAGCCACTCCGGCGACCGCGACCACGTAGGGCCAGCTGAAGTATTGGTCGAGCGGCACCACGTAGCCGAAGTAGACGGCCATGCCGCTGAGGCAGATCAGCAGCAAATCGGCAAGGCGCACAAGGCCGGTGATGACGATCGGCGAGTAGGCGGGCCGGACCTTCTCATTCACCACCGCGAGCGCCATCGGCGTCAGGCGCAGGCGCCGTTCGATGCGCGGCATGCCTGACGGGGCGGTCGCCGCCGCGGTCGCGGGTTCGCGCATGCTGCGCGTATCGATAGTTTCCATGAGTGACACGTCCGACGTCGGGCCCGGCGCGCAAGATGTCGGCGGCCGGATTGCCCCACGGAAGGCGTTAGCCGACAAATCGGAAGATTTGGTTAGCGGAGTAAAGAAACATTAATGTTCGGCGAAGGCTTCGCGGTAGCCCGCGAGCACGCCGTCGACCATGGCCCGCTGCGAGAAGTGCAGGAAGACGCGCTCCCGCAGCAGTTTTGCGCGTTCGGCCGCCTTGGCGGGATCGTCCAGCGCCGCGGCGATCGCGGCTGCCAGCGCGTCCGGATTGTTCGGCGTCACGAGGGCGTCGGTGAATGGACCCGAGGATTTCCGGAATGCCGCCGACGTTGGCGGCAAGCATCGGGATCCCTGCCGCCGCCGCCTCGATCACCACATAGGGCATGGAATCGCCGCGCGAGGGCACAACCAGCAGCCGCCCCTTGCTGAAGCCGAAACGCGCCTGCACGTGGCCGATGAAGCGGGCCGCGGGACCGAGATTGAGCTTGTCGCAAAGCGCGCGCAGCGTGGCGGTCTCTTCGCCGTCGCCCGCGAGCGTCAGCGTGACCTGCTTGCCCTGGGCGCGCAGTCTCGCGACCGCCTCGATGAGGATGTCGGCTCCCTTGATGTGGCGGAATTCGCCGACATAGACGACGCTGGTCGCGTCCTCCGCCGTCACCAGCGGGTCGAACTCCGTTGCGGTCACGCCATTGAAGACGCAGCGCACGAGGCTCTTCGGCGTGCCGACCACCCGCTGATAGGTGTTGCGGGCAAACTCGCTCTCGAACAGGAACAGATCGGTGCGGTTCATCAGCGCGCGCTCGAGGCCGGAGTAGACCTTGCCCTTGAGCGTATCGAGCCCGTAGTGCAGCGATCCGCCGTGCGGCGTGTACACGCGGATCATGCTTGCGCTGTAGCCCTTGGTGCGAATGAAGGCGCCGGCCTTCGCGCCATGCCCGTGCAGAACGTGCGGCTTGAGACGGCGGATCAACGAGGCGAACTGCGGCCAGATCAGGGCGTCGGCGAGGTGCGGCTCGCGACGGATCGGGATGCGGTGCACGCCGAGTGCGAGCCGCGGTTTCAGTTCGGCGAGCGCAGCATCAGCACGTTCGCCGCCGGTGAGGCTGTCGGCGAGGATGCCGACCTGATGACCGCGTTCGATCTGTCCCTGGGCAAGATCGAGGATGTGGCGAAAGATGCCGCCGACCGGTGCGCGCACCGCGTGCAGGATTCGCAACGGATCGGCAGGAACAGCAGCCATCTTTCCTAAAACCACTCTGTCGCCGACGCGAAACGTCGCGCCCGCCGGCGCGCCAACATGCATCGGAAAAATTCACAGCGGATTAACAGCTTGCATGGTTAACAAAAGATGACGCGCGGTTCGCGGCGGTCATTTCGCGTGCGCTGCGTTGCGCGAAATTAACGTGGCGGCAACCATAATCGATTGTAATCGCCTCCATATTCAGTGACCGGTTGCGTCCTGTAGGAGCGTGCGATGCGTCTGAAGTTCTGGCAGTCCGAGAAGGCGAGCGTCCCTCCGGCGCAAGCTGCTGCGACGCCGGCCGCCGCAGCAGCCACCACCGCAAGCCGCAGCGCCGCGGACTGCAATTCCGCACGGCAAGCCGGCGCCCGCAAAGCCGGAAGGTATCGCTACAGATAGCCCCGCAGGTGTGCTGGGCGACCTCGATCTCCGTCTCATCTGGAATGCGCTTGTTCGCAACAAGGCGTGGATCATCATCCCGACGGCCATCGTCGCCGCGTTGTCGTTCGCCGTCGTCAACCTCATCACGCCGCGCTTCAAGTCGGAAGCGCGCATTGTGCTCGACGGACGCGAGAACGTCTTCCTGCGGCCGAACGCGGATCGGGTGGAGGAGCGCAGGGAGCTCGACGCCGAAGCGATCACCAGCCAGGTGCAGATCGTGCTGTCGCGCGATCTCGCGCGTGAGATCATCCGCAAGAACAAGCTCAACGAGCGGCCCGAGTTCGATCCCGTCCTGCAAGGCATGTCGCCGTTCACCGCGATGGCGGCGCTGCTTGGCATCGTGCGCGATCCGCTCAAGCTCAGCCCGGAAGAGCGTGTCCTCGACGCGTATTACGAGCGCCTGACGGCCTATGCGGTCGACAAGTCGCGGGTGATCGTCGTCGAATTCCAGTCGCGCGATCCCGAGCTCGCCGCGCGCGTGGCAAACTCGATCGCCGAAGGGTACATCGCAATTCAGCAGGCGGCCAAGCAGGACCAGGCCCGCTCGGCCAGCAATTGGCTCGCCGGCGAGATCGAGAGCCTGCGCAAGAAGGTCACCGAAGCCGAAGCGAAGGTCGAGGATTTTCGCGGCAAGGCCAGCCTGTTCGTCGGCACCAACAACACCACGCTCTCGAACCAGCAGATGGGCGAGGTCAACACCCAGCTCAGCAACGCGCGCGCACAGAAATCGGACTCCGAGTCGAAGGCGCGATTGATCCGCAGCATGCTGCAGTCGGGCCAGCCGATCGAGGCGTCGGAAGTGCTGAACTCCGAAATGGTGCGCCGTCTCGGCGAACAGCGCGCGACACTGCGCGCCCAGCTCGCCGAGCAATCGTCGACGCTGCTCGACGGTCATCCGCGCATCAAGGAGCTGCGCGCGCAAATCTCGGATCTCGACCGGCAGCTGCGTGACGAGGCCAGCAAGATTTCGCGCTCGCTCGAGAATGATGCGAAAATCGCCGGCGCGCGCCTCGAAAGCCTGGGCGCAAGCCTCGACCAGTTGAAGAAGCAGGCAACCTCGACCAACAATCAGGACGTGCAGCTGCGGGCGCTGGACCGCGAGGCGAGGGCGCAGCGCGAATTGCTCGAATCCTATCTCGCCAGATTCCGCGAAGCGACCACCCGCGAGAATCTGGAGAGCGGCCCGAATGATGCCCGCATCATTTCACGCGCAATCGTCTCCAACATCCCGGCCTATCCGAAGAAGCTGCCGGTCGTCCTGATCGCCACGCTTGCGACCTTGATGCTGACGGCGGGCTCCATCGTCACCGGCGAGCTTCTCAAGATGACCTCGCCGCGCGGACCGGCATCTGTCGTCGCAACCGGCCCTGCGCCGGCTCCAGCTCCAGTGCCTGCGGCCGCTGCCGTCGCTCCTGCAGCCCCCGCGGTCGCTCCGCCGATCCCGCCGGCTCGCGATGTCCGCCACGATCCCCCGGCGCCTGCCGGCGATCTTGGGCGCATCGCGGCCGAATTGCGCGCGCTCGGCGACGCCGCTCGCAAGATCAGCGTGATGGGCGTGTCGGATTCTGCCGGAACCTCGCTGACCGCGCTGACGCTCGCGCGTATGCTGGGGCGCGAGTCCGGCGTTGTGCTGGTCGACATGTCGAAGTCGTCGACGCTGCAGGCTGTCATGGCTGATCCGTCGGCGCCGGGCTTGAGCGAGCTCGTGGCGGGCACGGCGTCGTTCGGCCAAATCATCGGCAAGGAGCGGATGTCGCGCGTGCAGATCGTCGGCAGCGGATCGGGCAAGGTGGATGCCGCGATGTTGCAGTCGCCGCGCCTTGTCATGACCATCGACGCGCTGATGCGCGTCTACGACCACGTCATCCTGGATGCGGGCTCGCTCGACGACATTCCTGAGCAGCTCGTCGCAACGAACGCCCATGCGGTGCTGATCGCGACCGGCCTTGACGCTGCGACCCGCGAGGTCATCCGCAAGGAACTGCTGGGCGCAGGCTTCCGCGGCGTGACGATGCTCGATGGGCCGGCCGATCCCTCGCAGCTTGGCCAGCCGGGCGGACGGATGGTCGCGGCGTAGGGCGAACGCTCAGGCGGCCTCTGCCAACTTCGCCACGCGTTCCCAGGTCGTGGCCATGAGACTGTCGCGCGCGTTCATGCTTTGAAGCCATGCGACCAGATTCGGCGTATCGGCCGTGAGCGCCTGCCATTCGGGTGTCGCCGACAGGAAGTCGAGGTGCGGCGCGACCTGCAGGTCCGCGAGCGAGAGGTCGTCGCCCACAAAGAAGGGCTTGCTGCCGAGCAGGCGGGAGAGCTCAAGAAATGTCGTGCGCCCCTTCGGCAGCGCTTCGGCAATGGCTTTCTCGTCGGGCTTAAGACCGAGCAGCCTGGGTGCAATGATCCGCTGGAAGCCGATCACCGCGTTGACCTCGCGAAACAGATACCAGTCGCAGATGTTCATTACCTGATCCATGCGGCCCGCGACCTTCGCGTCCGAAGGCGAGAGGCTTGGCCCGCCGAGCACGCGGTCGAGGTAGCGCAGGATCGCCTGCGTCTCATAGAGCATGAAGTCGGCATGCTCGAGCACCGGGACGCGGCCGAACGGGTGGCGCAGGATATGCGGCTCGCTCTTCAGCGAGCCGGGCATCACCGGCGAGAAGCGATACGTGCCGCCTTTTTCGATCAGAGTGGCCAAAACTGTGCGGCCATAGGGGCTGCCGGGCGCGCTGTAGACGATAAATTCGGACATGCCGACCTCCTGTTACATGGCGTTGGCGTACTTCGCGTAGGCATCGACCCGCGTGGGCCAGCCGTTGCGGAGCTTTTCGGCGTGGCTCGCGGCGTTCGCACCGAAGCGTTCGAGATTGCGGTGCTCCAAGGTGACGAGCGTTCCACCGCCTTCGGCGGGCATAAACGTCAACTCCACCTCGGTCACGAAATCCGGGTCGTAGGCGAAGCTGCTGTCGAGTTGCCAGCCGAGCAGCAGCCGGGCGGGAGGCTCCCAGGCGAGCACCTTGCCCCATTGCGCTTCGACGCCGTCGGCGTCGCGCTCATACCAACGCCCGCCGTCGCGCGGCTCGATCACGACAACAACATGATGCTTCTTGCCGACCGTGCCGCCCTTCGGCCACCAGTCGCCCATCCGTGTCGCGAACAGCTCGAACGCGCGCGCCGGCTCGGCAGTGACCTGAACGGTGCGGATGATCGGTGCGATGCTCACTTCTTCTTGTCCTGATCGTCGGCGAATGCCTTGAAGGCCTCGAGTGTTGCGGACCAATGCTGGTCAAGCCAGTCGCGCATGGCGCCAATACCTCGCGGATCGATGCTGTAAATGCGCCGCGTGCCGTCCGGGCTTTCGCTCACGAGCCGCGCTTCCTTCAGCACCTTCAGATGCTGGGACACGGCGGGGCGCGAGACCGGCAAACCTTTGGCAAGCTCGCTGACTGACGAGGGCCGCGCGGCGACGCGCTCGAAGATGAGGCGGCGGGTGGGATCACCAAGCGCTGCGAGGCTTTCCAGTGCGATCTTTCGGTAAGTCATAGCTTACGGTAAGCTACAGCTTACGCTCTAGTCAAGCGCCGAATGTCTGCCGATCTGGATTTCGCAATGGGCGGAACCTTGAAAGCGCTGCTAGCCGAACCGGTGCCGGAGCGCGTGGAAGGCGCGCATGGCCATCGGCGACTGCTTGATTGCGCGCTTCAAGCTGGTTTCCAGCGAAAAGAATTTTGCGGCGATCTGTCCCTTCGCGGTCAGGGCCAAAAAACTGTCGAACAGCGGCTGGCGCTCGTCCCTGCAAAACTGCAGCTTGTAGTCGTCGGTGCCGACGCCGAAGTCGAACGACGAGCAACCGAGCTGCGCATGGTGGTCGATCATGTTGCGGATCAGGATCAGGCCGGGGCTGTTTCGCGCGGCCTCCGACATCGTGTAGGTGTTGAACATCGTCGAGAAGCGATGGCCGTCGCTGACGCCGGCGAAGATCGCAATGACTTCGGCGTCGCATTCGAGGCCGTGCAGCTCGATCGCCTGTCGGCCATCCGCGATACCGTCGAGGCACGCGTGCTGGATGAACGCTTTCGTGCCCGGCTCCGCAAACACGTTCCTGATCTTCTGCTCGGCCATGCGCAGCGGCTTGATGGCGAAGAAGGCGTCGAGCAATCGCCTGGCGTCGTCCTCGGTGCGGGCGACGACGTAACGATAGCCGGGCAGCGCCTGCAGCTTGCGCTCCTTGCCGTTGAGCTTGCGACGGAACGAACCACCGAAGCGGGCGCCCGGCGCCTTCGGGTCGATCGTCAGCAACGGGCATTCGTTCACCGACGGCTGTCGCGGCAGGCGCGCGAACGGATTGGTCGCGCCGTTCCAGTCCATCGGCTGCTGGCCCAGGGCGAGCGCGTCGAGCGTCGGCTCGCGCTTGCCGAGCTGCCGCAGGATGTCCTCGACGTCCTCGGCGCGTTGCCGCCGTCGCGAAGTCACGACGCCACAGCGCCATGTTGAAGTTGGAGTGCTTGCCGCCGGGAAAGCAGCCGATCCGCAACGGACCGAGCGAGCGCACCACCAGCGGCAACACCATGACGACCCGCTTCTCGGCGTCATAGGCGACAACCGGCGCGGCCTTGGCGCCGAGACTGACGCCGACATTGTCCTGCCAGGCATTGACCAGATCAAAGCGCTGATAAGGCGTTGCCGTCTGGCCCGAACTCCAGCGCGCGCCACTCGCGCTCGACGGCGCGAAAACTGTCGAAGACGTCGACGCGCGCAACAGCTGCTGCGGATTGCGCCGCAACGCTTCGCGCGCGCTCGTGTCCGATCACAGCGGCCATTGTCATCGCTGGTGATATACTCTTGAATTAATAAGAAAATTTCGCCGGCTCGGGCGGACGATGGCAAACAATTGTCAACAAAGGGTAAGGATAAACGGCGCGTTTGGGGGTAGCGTCGAATGTTCAGAGTTCGGCTCCGAACTCGCAGCCAGTTGGGCGAACTTCTGAACCACCACACTGCCGCGCCGTACGGGGATCACGGTGTCGACTTGGAAGCGCGCTCTGGCGCGTCTTGGACTTGAGCTCGGTTATTTTACGGGCGTTGCCCGGATTCTCGCCCGCCACACCGGCGGGCTGGGGATCATCCTGCGCTTCGAGCGCGTCAGGCCGCGCGCCTCGTCCCGGTTCCAGCCGCTTCGTTCGCACGAGATCACGCCGGAGTTCCTCGAACGCACGCTGAAGGCGCTGAAGCGGTGGAAGTTCGATGTCGTCTCGATCGGCGAGGTGGTCGAGCGATTGCGCGATGGCGCGGCGCACCGCCGCCGCTTCGTGTGCCTCACCTTCGACGGCGGCTACCGCGACTTCGTGGCGCATGCCTATCCGGTGCTGGCGCGGCACAAGGTTCCGTTCACGCTTTACGTTCCGGCAAGCTTCCCCGACGGGCTCGGCGAATTGTGGTGGCTGGCGCTGGAGCAGGTGATCGCACAGAACGAACGCATCGGCCTCGTGATCGAGGGCGTCGAGGAGCGGTACGACTGCCGCACGACGCGGGAGAAGCGCGAGGTCTATGAAGTCCTGTACGACTGGCTGCGCTCGCTGCCGCAGGCGGAGCGGTCGGTCGCCATTCGCGATCTGTGCGGGCGCTACCGCGTCGACCTGAAGGCGGTCTCGCAGGATGCCGTGATGACGTGGCCGCAGCTCAGCGAACTGTCGTCTGATCCGCTCGCCACCATCGGCAGCGCGACGCTGAACTATCCGGTGCTGGCGCGCACATTGAACGACGTCGCCGAGCGCGAGCTGAAGATGGGCCGTGCGGTGGTGGAAGCCGCGATCGGTCGCAAGGCGCCGCATGTCGCCTATCCGTTCGGAGACAATCGCGCCTTCGGCCGCCGCCACGTGCTGATCGCAACGCAGCTCGATTTCACCAGCGCCGTCACCGCCGAGCCCGGCGTCATCACGGCGACCGAGCAAGCCGGCATCATGTCGATGCCACGCATCACCTGGGATGGACGACGGCGTTCGCTGCGGGCGATGCGGGTGATCCTGAGTGGGATCACGGTGGCGCGGAAGCGGCGAGTGGCGAATAGCGAATGGCGAATGGGGAGTGGCGAATAGCGAGTTTGGAACGAGCGCACGCCACTCCCTAACGTATTCGCCATTCGCTATTCGCTGTCTTTCCTCGACATCCATTTGATCAGCGGCATCGCCGGCAGCACCCAGCCGAGGCCCACGACGACGTAGAAAAGCATCTGCCAGCCTTTCGACTCCTTCAGCACCGGCGCCTGGGCGACGGCGACGCCCACGAGCGACCAGACGATCACCAGCACGAGCAGCAGGACGGCTCCGATCAATTTTCGCTGGCGGATGGTCATAGGCTTGCAATGGAGGCTTGTATTGGAGGCTTGTCGGACGGTCTGCGCACGGGAATGCAACTTGCGCCCGTCGGCGCGCGGCACTATAAGGGCCGCGAGCGCTCGTTCAAGGCATCGGTGTCAAGGAAAATGCCGCAGGCCCCCGTCGACAATTCTCAAGCAGCCGCCGCCGTTCCGCGCGGCGTGCGCGTCTGGCTTGGCATCGTCGCGGCGATGATCGTTGCGATGATCCTTGTCGGCGGCGCGACGCGGCTCACGGAATCCGGACTTTCGATCGTCGAGTGGAAGCCCGTGACCGGCACCATCCCGCCGCTGTCGGCGCAGGCGTGGAACGAGGCGTTCGAGGCCTACAAGCTGATCCCGCAATATCAGCAGATCAATCGCGGGATGAGCCTCGACCAGTTCAAGACCATCTTCTGGTGGGAATGGAGCCATCGCTTTCTCGGCCGCGCCATCGGCGCCGTCTTTCTGCTGCCGTTCCTGTTCTTCCTGTGGCGCGGCGGCTTGTCGGAGCGGTTGAAGGGCCGGCTGTGGTTGATCTTCGCCCTCGGCGCGCTGCAGGGCGCCGTCGGATGGTGGATGGTCGCATCCGGCCTGTCGGGCCGCACTGAAGTTTCGCAATATCGGCTGGCCGCGCACCTGATGCTGGCGTTGGCGATCTACGCGCTGATCGTCTGGACGCTGGTGCGCACGACGCCTGGCCGTGTGCTGACGCAGGCGTCTGGAGCGCTGCGGCGCAGTGTGAATGCATTGGCTGTGGTCGTGTTCCTGCAGATCTATTTCGGCGCGCTGGTTGCGGGTCTGCGGGCAGGGCGGGTGTTCAACACCTGGCCGGATATCGACGGTGCGTTCATTCCATCGGCTGCGCGGCTGTTCTTCGAGCAGCCATGGTGGCGCAACTTCTTCGACAATACGCTGACGGTTCAGTTCACGCACCGGATGCTGGCGTATCTGTTGCTGGCGCACGCCCTTTGGCATCTCGCGCACGCGATCTCCGTTCGCGCCGATGCGCGCGTGGTCAGCGGCGCGCTGCTGATCGCGGCCGCCATGGGGCTGCAGGCGGTGCTGGGGATTTTGACGCTCCTGAACGCGGTGCCGATCGATCTGGCGCTGACCCATCAGGCCGGCGCCATTGTGGTTCTGACGCTGGTGCTGCTGCAGGCCGCGCGGGTGAACAGGCCATCGGTCGAGCAGGGCGTCGCGACAGCAACGCCGATGGTTGCGGTGTCCGGAGGACGGCGATGATCGAACTGAGTCTTGACGGCGATGTTGCCGTTCTGCGGATGGCGCACGGCAAGGCCAACGCGCAGGATGTGGAGTTCTGCGAGGCCATGGCGAAAGCCTTCGCTGAGCAGCGCAACAGCGCCGCACGCGCTGTCGTGTTGACCGGGAGTGGCAGCATCTTCTCGGCCGGCGTCGATCTCTTGCGCATCTCCGCCGGGGGCGACGCCTATGTCCGGCGGTTCTTGCCCGCGCTGCACCGCATGTTCGAGGCGGCCTTCTATCTGCCAAAGCCGGTGGTGGCCGCGGTCAACGGTCATGCGATGGCGGGCGGCTGCGTGCTGGCCTGCTGCGCCGACGCCCGCATCATGGCGCGCGGCAACGGCCGCATGGGCATCACCGAGATCCTGGTCGGCGTGCCGTTTCCGGCGCTCGCCTACGAAGTGATGCGGTATGCGGCGAATCCGCAGTACCTGCCCGACATGACCCTGACCGGCGCAACCTATTTGGGCGATGAGGCCCGCACGCGCGGGCTCGTCGATGAGGTCGTCGAGCCTTCAGCACTCATGGATCGTGCCATGGCGGTCGCGAAGACGCTCGCGGCCATCCCCGCAGACACATTTGCCGCGACCAAGGAGCAGCTGCGCCAGCGGGTGACCGACCACATGGCGCAGCATGGCGCGCGCATCGATGCCCGCGCCGCGCAGATCTGGGCCTCGGCCGAGACGCTGCAAAGCGTCCGCGACTTCGTCGCGCGGACGTTCAAGAAGGGTAGAGCGTTATGAGTTCAGGTTTAGCCACGCCAGAGCAACCTTCGGCGTGGTTGCCGCGCTCAATGCTTTTCTGATTCTCAGAAAAAATAGTTGGTCGCATGTTCGCATTTTGTTCTTGATCTTCGCGATAGGACTTATATCATCGACCGCCATCCCGCTCCGGTGAGGGGCGCGTCGCGATCGTCTTCGATACGTGGCAGCGGGATGCGGATGGCCGCTACGATGCCGGACCTTGGACGCAGTGAGGATCGCAGATCCCTAGAAAGCGGACAGGGACAGACGCCGGCAAGACGGGCGGACGGTCCAAGTGCATGTCCGGGCGACAGCTCGCACGAACGGGGGCGCGTCGGCGCCAGTGACAACCCCTGGGACATGCAGCAAGCCGCAAAGTCCATCTCGCGTGCGGAACGCAGGCGAAGATCTGCTTCCACGGCCCGGTTCAGCCCAACGATCTTCGGCGTTGGGCTGGGCCACTGCCCGTGTGCCGCGAAAGCGGCGTGCGGGCTGCCCGTATGCCAACACATGCGGGCGCCGCGGGCGCGGTGAAACGCCCTGTCGTTCCGCACGCCCCTACGGGGAGATGAGGAACAGGATAACCGGCAAGCCCTGGGGCCGGACGAAACACGGGGCGATGACGCACGTCCGGACTCCTGGTAGCCCGGATGAGCGCAGCGACATCCGGGATGTGAGCTGCATAGTTCGAGCTCCCGCATATCGCTACGCTGCATGCGGGCTACATCTCAAGCACGCGTGCCGCGGCGTAGCTTCGAGAGAGCGAAGCCGGTGCGGCTGTTTGACAATTGAATCAGTTGCCAACGACGGGCGCTTCAATCCGCCCGTCTTGCCGGCCACCTGTTGCGGTTTTAGTGCCTCACTCCGCCTTCAGCGCCTGCTCGAGGTCGGCGATGATGTCTTCCTTGTCCTCGATGCCGACCGAGACGCGCACCACCTCGGGCGCAGCGCCTGCCGCCGTCTTCTGCGCGTCGTCGAGCTGGCTGTGCGTGGTCGAGGCCGGGTGAATGATCAGCGAGCGCGTGTCGCCGACATTGGCAAGATGCGAGAACAGCTGCACGCCCGAGACGAGCTGCTTGCCGGCCTCGTAGCCGCCCTTCAGACCGAAGGTGAACACCGCGCCCGCACCCTTCGGGCAGTACTTGCGGGCGAGGTTGTAATACTTGTCGCCCGGCAGGCCGGCGTAGCTGACCCAGGCGACGGACGGATGTTTTGACAGCCATTCGGCGACCGCCTTGGCATTGTCGCTGTGCTTCTGCACGCGCAGGCCCAGCGTCTCGATGCCGGTCAGGATCAGGAACGCGTTGAACGGCGACAGGGCAGGGCCGAGATCGCGCAGGCCCAGCACGCGGCAGGCGATGGCGAAGGCGAAGTTGCCGAACGTCTCCTGCAGCTTGATGCCGTGATATTCGGGGCGCGGCTCGCTCAGCATCGGGTACTTGTTGTCGCGCGACCAGTCGAAGGTGCCGGCATCGACGATCACGCCGCCGATCGAGTTGCCGTGGCCGCCCAGGAACTTCGTCAGCGAGTGCACGACGATGTCCGCGCCGTGATCGATCGGCTTGCAGAGGTAGGGCGAGGCAAGCGTGTTGTCGACGATCAGCGGCACGCCGGCGTTGCGGGCGACGGTGGCGACGGCCTCGATGTCGGTGACCGTGCCGCCGGGATTGGCGATCGACTCGATGAAGATCGCCTTGGTCTTCGGCGAGACGGCGCGCTGAAAGCTTTCGATGTCGTCGCCGTCGGCCCAGACCACCTTCCAGCCGAAACTCTTGAAGGCGTGGTTGAACTGGTTGATCGAGCCGCCATAGAGTTTTCGCGCGGCGATGAATTCGTCGCCGGGCTGCAGCAGCGCCTGGAACACGATCACCTGCGCCGCATGACCCGAGGCGACCGCGAGCGCCGCCGTGCCGCCTTCGAGCGCCGCGACGCGCTCCTCCAGCACCGCGTTGGTCGGGTTGCCGATGCGGGTATAGATGTTGCCGAACGCCTGCAGGCCGAACAGCGATGCGGCGTGGTCGGCGTCGTTGAAGACGAACGAGGTGGTTTGATAGATCGGCGTCGCCCGCGCGCCGGTGGTCGGATCGGGCTGCGCGCCGGCGTGCACGGCCAGGGTGGAGAATCCGGGAGTACGGTCGGTCATGCGCAGTCCTTCGTTGTTGCCGTGGCTGGCTGGATCATTCTGACGGCGAGAGCGTCTCGTCAAGGCGAAGCGAAGGGCTGTTCGCTTTCGCAATGACTGCTGCGGGCAGGCGGCTGAGATGTTTTCCGCGCTGGCGAGGCGCCGTTTATTCCTTCGCGGCAGGTGTGGACGGCTCGTCGGAGCAGCGCGGCGACAGTGTCGGAACGTTGGGCCACGCCCAGTTTCTCCACGATCCGCGCGTGTCCACGCACGCGCTGCCGCCAAAGGCCACGCGGTCCAGCGCGGCATTGGACGCAACCGCAAGGCCCAGGATGAGAACCACCGTCGCGGCACCGAGCGCCAGCTGCTTGATCAGATCCATGCGACCAGGCCTAAGACGCGCCCGGTTCGCGTCGCGCCGCGCGATCGGCCGCGTCCGTGCTGCCGCCGCCGAACGACTGCCGGTCGAGCGACAGCCGTTGCACGCCTTTTACCGGAGCGGGCGCGCGCTTCGAGCTCAGCGTGCGCGAGTTCACGCCCATCCAGGAAATCTCCGACGAGAGCCTGCCGTACTCGATCTTCGGACAGCGGTTCATCACCACCTTGATGCCCGCAGCTTCGATCTTTGCGGCCGCAGCGTCGTTGCGCACGCCGAGCTGCATCCAGATCACGCGCGGCGGCGGGATGAGCGACAGCGCCTGATCGACCACCGGCATGACGTGCGCGGATGCGCGGAAGATGTCGATCATGTCGACCGGCCGTCCGATCTCGCTGAGCGAGGCCACGAATGTCCTGCCGAGCATCTGTTTGCCGGCCTGCCCCGGATTGACCGGGATCACATCGTAGCCGCGCTCGAGCATGTATTTGAACAGGAAGTAGCTCGGCCGCACGGTGTTCGGCGACGCGCCGACGATGGCGATGCTGCGCACGCTGCGCAGGATCGTGCGGATATAGCCGTCCTCGTAGGTATCGTGATTCATCGG
Source organism: uncultured Alphaproteobacteria bacterium (assembly GCA_963757845.1). Lineage (GTDB taxonomy): Bacteria > Pseudomonadota > Alphaproteobacteria > Rhizobiales > Xanthobacteraceae > P52-10. The sequence goes on along the minus strand of CAVWTB010000054.1, from coordinate 254,313 downwards.
CTGGCTTACTTGTCTTCCCAGCGCGGCTTGCGCTTCTCGATGGTCGCCGAAATGCCCTCGATCGCATCGCGCGCCATCATGTTCTCGGTCATCACCTCGCTCGCGTAGGCGTAGGCCTCGGCGAGGCTCATCTCGGCTTGCCGATAGAATGCGGTCTTGCCGATCTTGACCGTATGCATCGACTTGGCTGCGATCAGGTTGCCGAGCGCGATCGCCTCGGCCCGCTCCGTGCCCTCGGCGACGACGCGGTTGATCAGGCCGATCTCGCGCGCGCGGTCGGCCGGGATCGGCTCGCCGGTCAAAAGGATCTCCATCGCCTGTTTGCGCGGCACGTTGCGGGTCAACGCCACCATCGGCGTCGAGCAGAACAGGCCGATGTCGACGCCGGGCGTTGCGAAGCGGGCCGTCGCGGACGCCACCGCAAGATCGCAGGTCGCCACCAGCTGGCAGCCCGCCGCAGTCGCGATCCCGTTCACCGCGGCGATCACCGGCTTCGGACAATGCACGATCGCCTGCATCATCGCGCTGCAGGAGGTCATGATGTGCTGGAAGTAGCCGCGGCCGCGATCGGCATCGCTGCGGCGCGCGGTCAGCTCCTTCAGGTCGTGGCCGGCGCTGAAGGCCGGGCCGTTCGCGGCGATGACGACGGCGCGGATCGCAGTGTCGGCGCCGATCGCCTCGATCTCCGTGTGCAATGCCGCGATCAAAGCCTCCGACAACGCATTGCGCGCAGCCGGGCGATTGAGGGTCAGCAGCGCGATGCTGCCGTGCAGTTCGCGCAGCAGGACAGGATCGGCGAGCGCAGGCCGGGGTTTGGGACTGGGTGCGTTCATAGGCGGAGTTTAGGCCCGTTCGACGCCCCCGCCAAGGCCGGGGGCAGGGTGTGTTCCGGTATGGCGTCTATGTGACCGGGCGCCGCTTCCGTGGCCGGTCTGTCAGCGCAGAAACGGTGGTGGCGACAAACCGTTGCATGAGGTCCGGGGCCGAAGCACCGAACATGCGGATGCGACCGGTGTGCGCCAGCAGCAGAAGGCCGGCCGCATGCGCGAAAATATCCGCCATCAGCAGCCTTGCTTCCTCGCGCCGCGCACCCAGCGCTTCGGCGGAACTCGCGATCGGCTGCATGGCGTTTTCGAGGGCGGCATTGAGCACCTCGTCGCGTTCCTTGCCGAGCCCGTGCGGCTTCATTCCGCCGCGGAACAGATAGAAGCCGAGATCGAGATCACGCGGGTTGTCTGCGTAGAAGCGGAAGAAGGCCATCGCTGCCGCCTGCAGCCGATCCGTCGGCGTCCGCGCCCGCGCAATCGCGCGGTCGATGGCCGTCTCAAGGCTGGCCAGGGAATTGCGAAGGACCTCGGCGTAGATCGCTTCCTTCGATTCGAAGTGAAAGTAGAGCGCGGCCGGCGTGTAGCCGGCCTCCGCCGCGATCGCCCGCAGCGATGCGCCCTCCAGGCCCTCGGCTTCGAACACCCTCCGCGCAGCGTCGAGGATCAAGCCGCGTTTCAAGTCGCTGACGGCCTTCCGCCGGCCGGTCCGTGATTCCGTGATCATCGCTGTTCCAATAACACTTGACGGTTAATCTAACACTGTTAGATTTTCGAACATCGTTAAAATTAACGATCAAGGAGGCGCGCGATGACGGTCAGGATCGAGAAGGACGGAGCGGTGTGGACGATCGTTCACGATCGGCCGGAAGCTCGCAATGCGATGGACCCGAAGAGTGCCGATGAGCTGACTGCGGCGTTCCTCGCGTTCGACGCCGACAAGAGCGCATCGGTCGCGGTGTTTTATGGCGCGGGCGGTTCGTTCTGCGCGGGCTGGGACCTGAAATACGTCAGCACGCTGGATGCCTCGTATCCGCTGGGCGAACTGGACATTGCGGTGGCTGGGCCGCGCATCAACGGCGGCGAAATTCCGCGCGGACCGCTCGGGCCGTCCCGGCTCGAACTGGACAAGCCGGTGATCGCGGCGATCGAGGGACCTGCCGTCGCAGGCGGCATGGAGCTGGGCCTCTGGTGCGATTTCCGGGTGATGGCGGCCGAATCCTACTTTGGTGTTTATTGCCGCCGCTGGGGCGTGCCGCTGATCGACGGCGGCACCGTGCGCCTGCCGCGCATCGTCGGGCAGGGGCGCGCGCTGGAGATCATCCTGACCGGACGCCAGGTGCCTGCCGAGGAATGCCTGCGCATCGGCCTGTGCGAGTACGTCACGGCGAAGGGCGGCGCGCGCAAGAAAGCCGAAGAGCTTGCACATGAGATTGCACGCTTCCCGCAAGTTTGCGTGCGCGCGGATCGGCGCTCCGCCATCAAGAGCCACGGCTTGAGCGTGCGCGATGGGCTGATTCAGGAATGGTACAACGGCCGCGAGGCCTTGATAAAAGACGGCGTCGCGGGCGCCAGCCGCTTCAAGGACGGGCTTGGACGGCATGGCGATTTTTCGAAGATCAGCTGAGCGACCTGGTCTCGGCCTGGCTGTCGACCGGCAGCCTTGCCGGGTGGTCGCCCCTTCGGCCTCACCGCAAGCCGGGCAAGAGTGAGATCTGCAGGCAGAGGTCATGGATCACCCTCCGGCACGAATGACCGTCGCTGAACTCGACGCGTTCTTGCGCGTCGAGATGCCCCAGCTGTTTCGACATGCATCGATCGCGATCGAACATGCCGACGGCAAGACGTGCCGCGTCCGCGAAGCCTACAATGACGGCATGCTGCGGCCCGGCGACACGATCTCGGGTCCGACGCTGATGGCGCTGGCCGATCTTGCGATGTGGGTCGTGCTTCTTTCGGCGATCGGGCCGGTCGGGCTCGTCAGTGACGACCAATCTCAACATCAATTTCCTCAGCAAGGCGCCGGCGGGACACGACGTGATCGCGCGAGGCGCGGCTGCATGAAGCTCGGCAAGCGGCTCGCGGTCGGCGAGGTAACCCTCTATTCGGCGGCCGGCAGCTGAACCGGTCGCGCACGTCAACGTGCACCTATTCCATTCCACCAAAACGCGATTAGTGACGGTATTATAGAACCGTAATTTTAACATGCTGATTTTATTGCAGTATTTTTGCGTCTCGGGGATTGACCGCAGACTCGTCGTTCTTTAAGAACCCGCGACATCGGGGCGCGACTTTCGCGCCCTTCGCTTTTATCCACGGAACCCCATCATGCAGACGTTTTCGGCAAAGCCCGCCGAGGTCGAAAAGAAATGGGTGCTGATCGACGCCAAGGGATTGGTCGTCGGCCGGCTCGCGACGTTGGTGGCGATGCGCCTGCGCGGCAAGCATCTGCCCACCTACACGCCCCATGTCGACTGCGGCGACAATGTCATCATCATCAACGCGGCCAAGGTCGTGCTCACGGGCCGCAAGCGCGAGCGCAAGGTCTACCACAACCACACCGGCTTCATCGGCGGCATCAAGGAGCGGACGGCGAAGTCCATCCTCGAAGGCCGTTTCCCGGAGCGCGTGGTGGAGAAGGCGATCGAGCGCATGCTGCCGCGCGGTCCGCTTGGCCGCCGCCAGTTCGGCAATCTCCGCGTCTACCCCGGCACCGAACATCCGCATGAGGCGCAGCAGCCGCAAGTCGTCGATGTCGCGTCCATGAACCGCAAGAATATGAGGGCCGCCTGATGGCCGAAAGCATGCAATCGCTCGATCAACTGTCGCAGCTGAAGCCCGCCGCAGCCGAGGCGCCGCGCTACGTCAAGAAGATCGACAAGCACGGCCGTTCCTATGCCACCGGCAAGCGCAAGGACGCGGTCGCCCGCGTCTGGGTCAAGCCCGGCTCCGGCAAGATCACCGTCAACACCCGCGCCTTCGAGGTCTATTTCGCCCGCCCCGTCCTGCGCATGATGATCCAGCAGCCGCTGGTGTCGTCGAACCGGCAGGGCCAGTACGACGTGATCTGCACGGTCTCCGGCGGCGGCCTCTCCGGCCAGGCCGGCGCGGTGCGTCACGGCCTGTCGAAGGCTCTGACCAACTTCGAGCCGGAGCTGCGTGGCGTGCTGAAGAAGGGCGGCTTCCTCACCCGCGACTCGCGTGTGGTCGAGCGCAAGAAGTACGGTCGCGCAAAGGCTCGCCGTTCCTTCCAGTTCTCGAAGCGCTGACGCTTCCGTTACAATCTTATCGATTTCGGAAAGGACACCCTCTGGGGTGTCCTTTCTTTTTGCGTGTCCTCTTCGGATGCATCACTGCCAAATTGCTTCGAATTTTTCGAGAAAAGTTTTGTGACGGCGCCAACCCTTTCAAAAGACGAGCCCGCTAGGGTTGGTGTTGGCTGAGGAGACAAGACGGTCCGGCGATCGCCGGTTCGTTTAAGGACGGTCGTGGGCGCGCATGTCGCTTGATATTTCGACGCTTTACCTGGTGGCTTCGCTGGTCGCAGCGATGCTCGGCGGCTTGTTGCTGTTTTTCTGGCGGCAGGAGCGGATCGCTGCGCTCGGCTGGTGGGGCGCGGCCTATATCCTCGGCGGCGTTGCCATCGCGGCCTGGGCATTGGCCGGCGCGTTCCTCGCTGCCGGGAGTCGACGTGGCTCTGACCATGGTGGGCTTCTTCGCCTGCGGCATGGTCTGGAATGCAGCCCGGGTGTTCCACGGCCGTGCCAACGTCGTGGCCGGGAATGCTTGCCGGCGCCCTGGCGTGGGCCGTCGTCGGGTTCGGCCTGCCCGAAACGTCGCACTTGCGGGTGATTGTCGGCGCTGCCCTTGTTGCGGGCTATGCGGCGATGACGGCGAACGAATTGTGGTCCGAGCGGCGCAAGGACATGCAGGCACGCTGGCCGGCGATCGGCTTTCCGGCCATGCACGGCATCGTGTTGATGCTGCCGATCCTCTTGGGCGACTTCTTCCGCTCCGACGGCGGCGCGCTCGACGTGCGCAGCGGCTGGGTCGCGGCTTTTGCCATCGAGCTCGTGCTCTACGCGGTCGGCACCGTGTTCATCATCTTCATGCTGGTGTCCGAGCGCCAGGTGAAGGCGCACAAGACGGCGGCGTCGATCGATCCGCTGACCGGGCTGTTCAACCGTCGCGGCTTCTCCGAGCTGACCGGCCGCATGATCGCACGCGAGGAGAAGGGCGGGCGCCCCGTCACGGTGCTGATCTTCGACATCGATCACTTCAAGTCGGTCAACGACCGCTTCGGACACCCGGCCGGCGACGAGATCCTGAAACTATTCGCCAACGTGCTGGTGCACACGCTGCGCATCACCGATATCGTCGGCCGCGTCGGCGGCGAGGAATTCGCCGCCATGCTGCCGTGCTCGATCGAAGAGGCGGTGAGCGCCGCCGATCGCGTGCGCACGGTGTTTGCGGGCGCCGGCGTTCAGGTCGACGACACGCCGCTGACGACCAGCGTCAGCATCGGCGTTGCCGGCGGGCCGCCGGGCACCGATCTCAACACGCTGCTGGCGGCTGCCGACAGCGCGCTCTATCGCGCAAAACGCGGCGGGCGCAATCGCGTGGAGGTCGCAGCGGAAGAAGAGCCGGTGTCGCTCGATCAGCAGCGGCTGCGCGCCGCACAGCAGGCGGCAGCGAAGCAGCCGACGGTGGTGCATCACTTCGAGAGCCTCAACGCCTGATCCTAACTCTGCCGTTTACCATTCCGGCTCTAGCATCGCGGGATGTCACTGACTCGCATGAACGACCGTGATCTGAGGCTCTCGCTCGAGGAGATCGCCGTCTCCGCCCGAACGGGCTTTGCCTGCATGTTCTCCACATCGGACGAGTACGAAGCGGCGCTGATCAACGAGCGCCGCGCGGAAGGCCGCTACCGCAAGCGACGCTCCTGGCCGATGATCACCTTCTGGGGTTGCGCGCTCGCCATCGCCGGCGTGGTGTTGCTGGCGACGGTCTAGCCTCGCACCAGGCTCTCACACGCCGATCTTGCCGCCACCTCTGCGCGTGATCGCGACGATCGAGGGCCGCGGCGGCATGTCCGGCTTGAAATCCGGCCAGCGCGTCGACGGATTTTCGAACGTTGCCGCGGGACCCGCGTCGTCGTCGGCTTCGCCGGGATGCTGGATGGCGACGAACAGCGTTTCGCTGTCGGGCGTGAAGCAGGGGCCGCACACCTCCGCGCCGACCGGCGCGCGATAGAAGTGTCGCGAGGTGCCGCGCGCGGCGCCTTCGGTTTCGATGCCCCAGATGCCGTCCGCGCGTCCGGTCGCCTTGCTGGAGTTGCCGTCGGTCGCGACCCACAGACGCCCTTCGCTGTCGACGGCGAGATTGTCCGGCATGCCGAACCAGCCGTTACGCGTGGTATCGGACGAGAACGTTGCGCCGACGTCGGCGACGGCCGGATCGCCGCAGCGGACGAGAATCTCCCAGCGATACTTGTCCGCCGCATGATCGCCGTCCGGCGGGATCATCTCGATCAGGTGGCCGAACAGGTTGTTGGCGCGCGGGTTTGCGGCGTTGACCTCCTCCGCCTTGCGGCGGTTGTTGTTGGTCAGAACGACATAGACCTTGTTCGTCGCTGGATTTGCGTCGATGTCCTCGGGCCGGTCCATCTTGGTCGCGCCGAGCTCGTCGGCGGCGCGGCGGGTTTCGATCAGCACGTCCGCCTGGCTGTTGAAGCCTTTCGCAGGCGACAGCGGGCCTTCGCCGAACACGAGCGGCAGCCAGGTCAGCGTGCCGTCGGCGTCGTAGCGCGCGACCGAGAGCGTGCCGCTATCGAGAATGTCGGCGTTGGCCTTCGGGTTGGCGGTATCGACGCGTGCCGTCGTGACGAAGCGATAGACATAGTCGAAGCGTTCGTCGTCGCCGGTATAGACGACGTAGCGTCCGTCCTTGTTGATGATGCCGGCTGCGCCCTCGTGCTTGGCGCGGCCGAGCGCGGTGCGCTTCTTGGGCGTGGACGTCGGGTCGAACGGATCGATCTCGACGATCCAGCCGAAACGATTTGGCTCGTTCGGCTCCTTGGCGAGCGCGAAGCGGTCGGTGTATTTGCCCCAGGCCATCCAGTTGCCGGGAACGCCGTAGCGCTTGTGGTTGCGCGCCTCCGCGTGCTGCTCGTCCAGCTTGCCGAAGAAATAGCCGCTGGAATTCTCTTCGCAGGTCAGCCAGGTGCCCCACGGCGTGACGCCGCCGGCGCAGTTGTTCAGCATGCCGAGCACGCGTTTGCCGGTCGGATCGTCCTTCGTCTGCAGGCGTGCATGGCCTGCCGCCGGTCCGGTGATCTCCATCGGCGTCGACGCGTCGATGCGGCGGGCATATTTCGAATTCGGCACCACCGACCACTTGCCGCCGTCGCGGCGGACCTCGATCACGGCGCCGCCGTGCGCGGCCATCTCGATCGCGGCAAGCTCCGGCGTCATCTTCGCGAACGCCACGTTGCGCAGATCCTGCCGGCCGATGCCGGGAAACATCAGCTCTTCGTTGGTGTATTCGTGGTTCGACCACGAGCAGCCCGTGCGCGGACGGATTCGCTGCGCCCGGCATCGGGAAGTAGCCAAGGAAGTCGTTGTTGTAGCCGAACTGCCTGGCTTGCGCTTCCGCCGTCTGCGCCATCGGATCGAACGCCGGTGCGCCGGGCAGGACCGGGTCGCCCCAGCGGATCAGGATGTCGGCGTCATAGCCGTTGGCCACCGCGTGGTTCTGTTCGACCTTGGCCTCGATCTCCTCGAAGCGGAAGCGCGATGCAGGCGCTGTTGTTTGCGCCATCGCGGAGCGAAGTGCCAACGGCTCGGTGGTCGCGGCGATCGCCGCAACGCCGAGCGCGCCCTTGACAAGATCGCGCCGCGAAAAGCGGTTCGCGATGACGTCGCCGATGGTGGCATTGGCGCTGGCATTGACGCCGATGTCCTGCGAGCTTTCGGCAAGCTGCGAGCGGGTGCGGTTCTGCGCCTCGAAGCGGAACTTGTCGTTGTCTTTGGCCATGGCAGTCACCGGTTCACGAATTGTTGGAAGTGATAGCCGATCATATGGCTTTTGAACGTCTTGTGACGAGTTCAGGCGGAAACCGGGCCGGTTTTGTCCGCCGGATGGAGATGTTTCAGCACCACATTGACGATGGCGATCAGCGGCAGCGCCAGTGCCAGGCCCCACAGGCCGAACAGAAAGCCCAGGAAAATCTGCGCCGCGAACAGCGTGGCCGGCGGAATGTCGATGGCGTGGCGCTGGATCAGCGGCGTAAGGATGTTGCCCTCGAGGAATTGCACCAGGAGATAAAGGCCGAAAGCGGCGGCAACCGCCGCCCAGCCGGAGCCGAGGCTCGCAAGCACGATCAGCACGCCGGCGATCAGGGCGCCGACCGTCGGAATGAACGCCAGGAAGCCGGTGATGAAGCCCAGCACCAGCGCGCCCGGAATACCGATCAGCGCAAGGCCGATCCATGTGACGACGAACAGGGTCGTCATCGTCATCAGCTGGCCGACCAGCCACCGCCGCAGTGTTTCGCCGATATCGTCGGCGAGTACCGCCGCCTGCCGCGCATGACGTCTCGGCATGAACCGCAGTGCGCCGTCGCGATAGAGGCTCGGCTGCGCCGCGATCAGCAGGCCCAGCAGGATGATGATGAAGACGTTGCCGAGCGCTTCGATCAGCCCGGAGACGAACTTCCAGGTCTGGGCGACGATGGCGCTGGTGCCCGATGCGATCGTGCTGGCGCTGGGCAGGCTCGGCAGGTTGGGCCGGCTGGGCGTCGTTTGCTGTCCGTTCCGGGCTTTGTCGCGCCGTCGAACGTCAGGAAGCTGGTATCGACGCCGCGCTCTTCCAGGAAAGTCTTCACGGTGACGACCTGCGAGCGGATCGTCGCCGAGAGCGCGGTCGCCTGCTGCGCGATGGTCGCGCCGCCAAGCACGATCACGGTGGAGAACAGGCCGGTCAGGAACGCGCAGACGATCACCAGCCGCAAGACATGGGGGCCGCCGACGGCGCGGCCGAGCAGGTCGCTGATCGCGACGAGAAAGATGCCGAACAGCACGCCGGAAAACAGCAGGAGGATCGTTGGCGCCGCGTGCCATACGATCGCGAGCAGTGCTGCGAAGACGACAATTCCGCAACCGCCGAGCGCGATCGAAGCGGCAAGGGAACGATCGGGCTTTACTTGGCTTGCGGGAGATTTGGTCACGCGCGGCGTCTCCGAGAGGCAGGCCCCTTGTTGCTGAATGCGCTGACCTGATCAAGGGCGAAGGCGCCGTTGTCGCGGCGCTGCGAACATGCGACAGGGGCGTCTATGCGATTCCTGCAGATGAAATGGATCGTCCCGATCCTGTTGATCGCCGTGATCTACGTCGCGGACCAGATCCGCATCGGCCGCCCGGACCACAAATATCGGCTGACGGTGGCGGTGGAGACGCCGGAGGGCGACAAATCCGCGTCGGGTATCCTCTCGGTCCGGCCAAACCGCAGTTATGGCGGCACCGGCACCGGCAGCAGCCTGCCGCAGACCAAGGGCGATGCCCTGATGATCGACCTGGGCGGCGGCAAGAACCTGGTGGCGCTCCTGGCCTATGGCGAGGACGGCTCGAACTTCGATGATCCAAGCTTTCTGCCGACCCGGCTGCTCGGCGCGAAGGATCGCCGCGTCAGCTTTCGCGACGTGAAAAATTTTGCCGGCGCGCCGGCGCTGCCCGTGCCGGAGCAGCAGCGGCCGGTGTTCGTTGCCTTTGCCGACGCGGCGGATCCGAAGTCGGCGCGGCGGATCAATCCGAACGAGCTCGAATCTGCGTTCGGCAAGGGTTTTCGGCTGCGCGGCCTGTCGCTCGACATCGTCGCCAACGGCTTTTGGCCGATCGATTTCGGCGGTGCGCTCGGCGAGCCGGTGACGCGCGGGATCGAGCGGAAGCTGCCCTGGCTGACCAGTCCGGGTGGCGCAGCGTCGGCACTGCAGGCGGCTGGCTTGAAGGTCGGCGAGGGATTTGCGCCGGAGGCGGCGTTCACTCGCTAGCTGCGGCGCGCCGTCTCGCGCGGCGGACCATATGTCGCCGGGAGACTGGTTTCAAAACAAAAGGCGCTCCGTGAAGGAGCGCCTTTCGCTTGCACGGCCCGCGCTGCGTAAGCGCAGACCGCCCCCCAAGCGCAGCGATTACAGCGAGTAGTACATCTCGAACTCGACCGGGTGCGGCGTCATTTCGAAGCGCGCCACTTCGGTCATCTTCAGCTCGATGTAGGTGTCGATGAAGTCGTCATCGAACACGCCGCCGTTCTTCAGGAAGCCGCGGTCCTTGTCGAGGTTTTCCAGCGCCTCGCGGAGCGAGCCGCAAACCGTCGGGATCGACTTCAATTCTTCCTTCGGCAGATCGTACAGGTCCTTGTCCATCGCCGGACCCGGATCGATCTTGTTCTTGATGCCGTCGAGGCCCGCCATCAGCATCGCGGCGAAGCCGAGATACGGATTGGCCATCGGATCGGGGAAGCGGACTTCCACGCGCTTGGCCTTCGGGTTGGTCGTGTACGGGATGCGGCAGGAGGCCGAGCGGTTGCGCGCCGAATAGGCGAGCAGCACCGGCGCCTCATAGCCCGGGACCAGACGCTTGTAGGAGTTGGTCGACGGGTTGGTGAAGGCGTTGATGGCCTTCGCATGCTTGATGATGCCGCCGATGTAGTGCAGGCAGGTCTCCGACAGGTCGGCATACTTGTTGCCGGCGAACACCGGCTTGCCGTCCTTCCAGATCGACTGGTGCACGTGCATGCCCGAGCCGTTGTCGCCATAGACCGGCTTCGGCATGAAGGTGGCGGTCTTGCCGTAGATGTGCGCGACCTGGTGGATGCAGTACTTGTAGATCTGCATCTGGTCGGCCATCAGCGTCAGCTTGTCGAACTTCATGCCGAGCTCGTGCTGGGCGGAAGCGACTTCGTGGTGATGCTTCTCGACCTTGACGCCCATCTTGGCCATCGCGCCGAGCATTTCCGAGCGCATGTCCTGCACCGAGTCCTGCGGCGGGACCGGGAAGTAGCCGGCCTTGGTGCGAATGCGGTGGCCGAGGTTGCCGCCTTCATACTCGGTGTCGGAGTTGGTCGGCAGTTCGACCTGATCGAGCTTGAAGCCGGTGTTGTACGGGTTCGCGGAGTAGCGCACGTCGTCGAACACGAAGAACTCGGCTTCGGGGCCGACAAACACTGAATCGCCCACGCCGCTCGACTTCACCATCGCCTCGGCCTTCTTGGCGATGCCGCGCGGGTCGCGGTTGTACGGCTCGCCGGTGGTCGGCTCGAGCACGTCGCAGGTCAGAACCAGCGTGGTTTCGGCGAAGAACGGATCGATCGTTGCGGTCACGGGATCCGGCATCAGGCACATGTCGGACTCGTTGATCGCCTTCCAGCCGGCGATCGACGAGCCGTCGAACATGACGCCTTCGGAGAAGGTGTCTTCCTCGATCATCGACACGTCGAACGTGACATGCTGCCACTTGCCACGCGGGTCGGTGAAGCGGAAGTCGACGTACTTCACGTCGTTGTCCTTGATCTTCTTCAGGACGTCTTTAGCGGTCGTCATGGATACCCCTTGGTTTACAGGTCTTCATGGTTTGGCAGCGTCACGCGGCCGATGGTGGTGTCTTCAGGTCTACGTGAGGGAAATGTCAAATTGCATCCAGCCCGGACTCTCCCGTACGGATGCGAATGGCCTCTTCGATGTTGGAAACGAAGATCTTGCCGTCGCCGATGCGACCGGTCTGGGCCGCGCGCCGGATTGCATCGATCGCTTTCTCAACCAGATCGTCGGAGATCACAATCTCGATCTTCACCTTCGGCAAAAAATCCACGATGTATTCGGCGCCGCGGTAGAGTTCCGCATGGCCTTTCTGCCGCCCGAAGCCCTTGGCCTCCGTGACGGTGATGCCCTGCAATCCCACTTCCTGAAGCGCTTCCTTCACCTCATCGAGTTTGAACGGCTTGATGATGGCCTCGATCTTTTTCACTGAATGTCTCCCGGCACTTCAAGTTGATCCACGCGATGCCGCGCGGACCTGGCAATCGCTCCTGCTTCCGCCACTCCGCTGTGACCTTTTGAACGAGACGGATCGGCGGTTTGGCGCCTCCCTCGCTGAACCCGAAGCCATTTACGCCATCGACTGTAGCAGGCTCCGTGCCAGTTGGCTTCGCAGCGTGAAAGCGGTGTGTTATCAAGTCATTAACAGGGGTTTGGGTCGGTCGGAAAGAGCGTTTGGCAGGCTTTCTGCTGCAAGAATAGGCACAATGCATATTTTCTGTACAGACGCGAACTCATCCGGCCGCGCGTCCTGCTATGCCTGCCTCATCCGCGGGCGTATTGCGTCGGGAGCAAGCAGAGGCGGGGCCGCACGTGTCCTTTGAGCTGCTCACCAATGCCGAAATGATGCGCGCCGACCAGCGGACCATCGCGGACGGCACGGACGGCTACACGCTGATGAAGCGCGCGGGCCTGGCGGTCGCGGAGGCGGCTGCAGACCTCGCGGAGGAGGGGCTGATCCTGGTCATCGCCGGCCGCGGCAACAATGGTGGCGACGGCTTTGTGGCCGCGACGGAGCTCTTGAGGCGCGGCCGTGACGTCGCAGTGATGCTGCTCTGTCAGCGCGACACCTTGAAGGGGGATGCAGCGCTGCGCCGCCCGCGATTGGCCGGGCGAGGTGCTGCCCTGCGATCCGGCCGCGCTCGGCGAGGCCGCATTGATCATCGACGCACTGTTCGGTGCCGGCCTCGATCGGCCGGTGAAAGGCGATCCGCGCGAGCTGATCGAGGCGATGAACGCCAGCGGCGTTCCGATCCTCAGCGTCGATCTGCCGAGCGGCATCAATGGCTCGAGTGGCCAGGTGCTGGGCGTGGCGGTGAACGCCACGGAATCCGTCACGTTTTTCCGGAAGAAGCCGGGGCATCTGCTGCTGCCCGGCCGCATGCATTGCGGCCGCGTGCGCCTCGCCGACATCGGCATCGCCGACGCGGTGCTCGGCGAGATCGGCGTCACGACCTTCGAGAACCTGCCGGAGTTTTGGCGCGCGGCATTTCCCCTGCCACGCCTCGACGGCCACAAATATTCGCGCGGCCACGCGCTGATCGCCTCCGGCGGGCTCGCCACGACGGGCGCGGCGCGGCTGTCGGCACGCGGCGCGCTGCGGGCAGGTGCCGGGCTCGTGACGGTTGCGACGCCGCGCGAGGCGCTGAGCGTGAATGCGGCGGCACTGACGGCGGTGATGGTGCGGCCTGCGGATACGGCGATCGAGTTCGCCGAACTTCTGTCGGACAACCGCTACAACGCCTGCGTGATCGGACCCGGCTGCGGCGTCGGCGCGCACACGCGCGATCTGGCGCTGACCGCGATTGGCGCAGGACGCGGCGTCGTCCTCGATGCGGACGCGCTGACGAGCTTCGCCGACGCGCCGCGAATGCTGTTCGACGCGATTGCAGGGGCGGCGCAGGCGCGCGTCGTGCTGACGCCGCATGACGGCGAATTCGCGCGCCTGTTCGGCGGCATCGATCGCGAGCTGTCAAAGCTTGATCGCGCGCGGCTGGCCGCGACGACATCCGGCGCGGTCGTGCTGCTGAAGGGCGCCGACACGGTGATCGCTGCGCCGGACGGCAAGGCCGCGATCTGCGCCAATGCACCGGCCTGGCTCGCGACGGCCGGTTCGGGCGACGTGCTGGCCGGCATGATCTGCGCCATGCTTGCGCAAGGCGTGGCCGCGTTCGAGGCCGCCTGTATCGGTGCGTGGATGCACGGCGAGGCAGGCGCCGAAGCGGGGCCCGGGCTGATTTCGGAAGATCTGCCCGAGGTGCTGCCGGCTGTCTTCCGCCGGCTCTACGATCGAATTCGGCATCGCCTACTGAGCGGGACATGACGCAGCGGCTGCCCGACCGACCAAAGGATTGAAGCCGATGACCGTCTATGTGATCGCGCAGATCAAGTTCACGAAGGAAGAGCTCTATCGGCGCTATCAAGCCCGGTTCTTCGACGTCTTCAAGCAGTTCAACGGACCGGCTGCTGGTCGCCGACGAGAAGCCGCTGGTGCTCGACGGCGCGTGGCCGCACGACAAAGTCGTGGTGATGGAATTTCCCGATCAGGCGGAAGCGGAGCGCTTTATCTATTCGCCGGCCTACGAGGAAATTTCCAAGGACCGGATCGCGGGCTCGGAGGTCGTTTCGGTGCTGGTGCAAGGACTCCGGCAACCGGTTCCCAAATAAGCCGCAAATCATCCTTTGATAGTTGCCAGATTTTTTGAACCTGGTGATTGCCGATGATCAAGTATTTTCAACTGGCCGTCCTGTTGCTGGTTGTGGCGATCGATGCGCGTGAGGCCAGTGCGCAGGTCACGCTTCAGACCGTTCCGCCCCAGCCATCAGCCGTTTGGGCCCGATCCCGTCGTCCGCATAACCACGTCGTTCAGAGCGCCGGCTAGCGTGGACGGCCACGGAATTCCGGATGCGAAATCTCAGGAGACGGCGCGTCAGCAACTCTACCGCATGGCAGACGGTGAGTGCGCAATCCTGTCGGAAATCTACAAGGCCGACTGCCGGATGGGGAGCGTCGTGATCAACAGCCCGGCGCTCGTTCCCAACGCGGCGATAACGAGTGTGCTGACCGCCACGGCGACCTATGAATTGCGAGCCAGGCGTTAGATCTGACAAAATTGCCAGCAGGCGGAAATGATCGGCGGCAGCCCAGGTCAATTCTGGGATTGCAGGCCGGGGCTAAACGACGATCCACTCAAGCAGCGCATTTTGTGCATGCAGCAGAAAGGCCTTGGCTGTCCCGGCTCTGGCAACGAGCATGCGTCATCGCGTCGGCGGTAACTTCCTGCCCTCTTGCGACCGGCGGGCAAGGAAGGAAAATCGCATCCGGACGGACGCCGTCCAGGATGGATGCGGATATCTGATACCGTTTCAGTTCGCTTTGGTCTGCGCCAGCGGGCCAACAGTCCGTGAGGATGACATCGGCGTCCAGAAGCTCGCTCATGTCGGTGCTGGTTGCAAAGTTCGCATTCGAAAGCATCGGGTCCGTGACGTGCCATTTCTGCGGATAGACTTGCGTCACTTTGATCGGCAGCGAGATGGAGGCCTCGACCCAGGACCGGAGGATGTTCGCATCGGGAGCCACGCCTACGATCTTGAGCCCGTCAATGCTCCCTCTCTTGCCGTGGATATAGGCGAGATCGCCAAGCGTCTCGCATGGATGATTTGAACCTGTCCGCGCGTTGATGACCGGAGCTCTCGCGCATTCAGCCAGCTCCTGGAGCGTGGACAACGTCTTCGTTCGGACGACCAGCAGATCGAACCAGTTGTCGAGGTAGCCCGCCAGATCCTGCGTCGCTTCGCGCGCGTTGAAGCTGATCGGAACTTGCACGCAAATTCCGCCCATCGCCTGGACGCCGAGATCAAACGCGGTCGTGTTCCTCCATCCGCTATCATCCACGATCAGGGCGACGCGTTTCCCCTGCAAGCTCTGCGGCATCCGGCGGTCGGTCCACGCCTTGGCGAGCAGCCCGGCGCGCTCGACGATCGTGACGACAACGTCTGCCGGCAGCTGGTGGAATTCGAGGAAGCTCTTGGTCGACCGAACAGGCATTCTCACCCCATCATGGACACGCAGCCTGAGCCTGTGACTGGACCGAAGCCGCGGAGACCGCGCAGCCGCCTCTCACTCCACCGCGAACCAGCGCAACAGCCGCGGCGACGACCACTCGATCCCCATCGCCTCCATCAGCCAGTTGCCGGGATGCTCGGCCAGAAACGCGATGCGCTGGGTCTGGCCGGCGTCGAACAGCAGGGTGTCGAGCCAGAACGGCTTCCAGCCGTCGTCGAGGCGGTCGAGCAGGCGGAAATGATGGCCGTGCAGGTGGAACGTCACGGGCGTGGTTGCGCGATTGGTGATCGCGAGGACGACGGATGCGGCCGCGCTTGACACGAAACGCGGGCGCAAGCTGCGTGGACATCCGTTCGGCTGCGACCCAGTCCGCCATCCGCGGCTGCGCCGATCGCCAATTCCGAACCGCTGCGCGCCCTGCAACGGGATTTGCGCGGGCAGGCCGTTGTCGGGCAGGGGGCCGGCGGCCGGCAACGGCGCTATCCCGCACCGGCGCGTCGGTGGAATAGTGCAGCGTGGCGATCGGTTTTGGCGCGGTCCCGTCGTGCAGCATGATCTGCGCGCGCGATGACGGCGGCAGCGTTGCGGTCAGCAACACATCGATGCGGGTGCCGGGCGCGAGGATCAGCCGTCCATCGCGCGCCGGAAACGGTTCGGCGGGCTGGCCGTCGATCGCCATCACGCGCACCTCGTGATCGGCGATGCGGAACGCGATCGCCGCGCGATGGCAGCCGTTGACGAAGCGCAGGCGCAGTCGCTGATTGGTGCGGACGGCGATCGTCCAGTCGAGGCGGCCGTTGATGGTGTAGACGGTCTGGGTGTCGGCCGCACTCGCGCCCGGCGGGAGCGCGGTGCCGTCGGCCTTCAGCCGCCAGTCCTCGACGAGAAGAATTTCGTCGCGATCGACCTCCGGCGGCGCCGCCTCGGCCACGGCGAAGGCGCCGCACGGCAACGGGCGCGCAGCGCCCTCGCTGCCGATCCGTGTTTCGAAGAACTAGGTGCCGGCCGCGCGCAGAAGGATCGACCGGGTCGTCCGCTGTCCTGCGGCGATGCCTTCCTGCGCCAGCAGTGGAACCGCGCCCGCCACGCCGTCGAGGCCGTACCAGTTCAGGTGGACGGGCGACGTGGCGGCGTTGGTCAGGTCGAGTTCCAGCGTTTCGCCGCGCCGGAACGTCCAGCTGTTCGCCGCCATGTCCGGGCTGAAGCGCCAGGCGATGGTTTCAGCCTGCGCCTGACGGAGGCGCATGGCGACGTCCTGGAGCCGAAGCGAGCGCAGCGCCCGGTCCGATCTGCGCCCTCAAACCAGTCGCGCCGTGCCGGCAGCAAAGCTGCAGCGCCGAGCCCTGCGAGCAGGGTGCGGCGCGAGGGCTGAAACAGGTGTCGGGCGAGGGGCATGGCGATGCGGACCATGTTCGCACGGCGCTGTCCAGCGAGTGCCTTGCGGCCGGCCGAGCGAAGGGTTATTTTTTTGCTGCGGGCCGAGTTTCACATGTTATAAGCCGCCGCCCGCGGACTAGTGCGGTGGTTCAGACGTTCGCCCAACCTAGCTGCGAGTCCGGGGACGAACTTCTGAACCAAAAACCGCACTAGAATCATAAGATTGCTAGTGTCCTTTCGAATTCGAAGTTCGCACCGGCCTCGCGGCTGGCTCTGGCGAACTTCGAATTCGGGGCACTAGCGCCGCCGGACCCCGGACATTGCGGGCGTGGCGGAATTGGTAGACGCGCTGGATTTAGGTTCCAGTGGCGAAAGCTGTGGGGGTTCGAGTCCCTCCGCCCGCACCAGACCGTGCCCTGCGGAAGACGAAGGATCGACGTGCCGGGCCAAGTCTGGCATTTTGCGAACGATTATCAGGCCCTTGGCTGGGCCCTCTTGAGAAGAAGATTGAGGCGATGCAAGTCAACGAAACGCTCTCCGAAGGCCTGAAGCACGAGTTTCAGGTTAGCGTCCCCGCCACCGACCTTGACGCCAAGGTCGACGAGCGCCTTGCCGATATGAAGGACAAGGTGCGGATGAACGGCTTCCGCCCCGGAAAGGTGCCGCCTGCGCATCTGAAGAAGATCTACGGCAAGTCGGTGATGGCCGAGACCATCGACCAGCTCGTGCGCGACACCAACACCAAGATCTTCACCGAGCGCGGCTTCAAGCTCGCGACCGAGCCGAAGGTGACGCTGCCGACCGACCAGGACGAGATCAACAAGCTGCTCGAGGGCAAGTCGGACCTGAACTACACGGTGTCGATCGAAGTCATTCCGGCGATCCCGCTCGCCGACTTCAAGTCCTTCACCATCGACAAGCCGGTGGTCGACGTCTCCGACACCGACGTCGACGAAGCCGTCGGCAAGATCGCCGAGCAGAACCGCCCCTATGCCGAGAAGGCCGAGGACGCGAAGGCCGAAACCGGCGACCGCGTCACCATCTCGTTCAAGGGCACGATCGACGGCGAGGCGTTCGAGGGCGGCACCAGCGAGAACATTCCGGTGCAGATCGGCTCGAACACCTTCATCCCGGGCTTCGAGGACCAGCTCGTCGGCATCGCCAAGGGCGAGACGCGCACGCTGCAAGGTGAAATTCCCGACCAACTACGGCAACGACAAGCTCGCCGGCAAGGATGCCGAGTTCGAGACGACCGCGAGCCTGATCGAGGCGCCGCAGACCATCACGCCCGATGACGAGTTCGCCAAGAAGCTCGGCCTGGAGTCGCTGGCCAAGCTGAAGGATGCCGCGCGCGAGCGCATCAAGCAGGAGTTCGACGGAGCGACGCGCCAGCGCGTGAAGCGGCAGCTGCTCGACAAGCTCGACGAGGCCCACAAGTTCGATCCGCCGCAGACGCTGGTCGACCAGGAATTCGGCATGATGTGGGAATCGATCAAGAAGGAGATGGAATCGGTCAACCGCACCTTCGCCGACGAGGATACGACCGAAGAGAAGGCGCAGGAGGACTACCGCAAGATCGCCGACCGGCGCGTGCGGCTCGGCCTTGTGCTGTCGGAGATCGGCGAGAAGAACAACATCACTGTCACCGACGAAGAGGTGAGCCGCGCGCTGGTGGAGCGCGCCCGCCAATTCCCCGGCCAGGAGAAGCAGGTCTGGGACTACTACCGCAACAACCCGCAGATGCTGGCGCAGCTCCGCGCGCCGATCTTCGAGGACAAGGTGGTGGACTTCGTGCTCGAGCTCGCCAAGGTCAACGAGCAGAAGGTGACGCGCGAGGAGCTGTTCAAGGACGAGCAGGCGACGGCAGCCTAAGTTCCGAGTTCGGTTGCGCTGTTTCGCGCCCTCGTTTGAGGAGAGGGCGTTAACCCTGTGACTTCACAAGGCTGATTTGGGCGGCATTGACGCTTTGCCGCATCCGCCCGAATCAGATTCCATGCCGCCGTGGTTCGGTAGTTGTCTTGGGCCGTGCGGTCCTTATCTTGAACTTGAAGTCACTGAAGTGTCCTGCATCACGAAGCGCGTCCGGTTTCGGCTCCGCTCTTCATAACATTGGGTGAGCCATGCGCGATCCGGTCGAAACCTACATGAACCTCGTTCCCATGGTCGTCGAGCAGACCAACCGGGGTGAACGCGCCTACGACATTTTCTCGCGCCTGTTGAAGGAGCGCATCATCTTCATCACGGGACCTGTCGAAGACGGCATGGCGACGCTGGTCGTGGCGCAGCTCCTCTTCCTCGAGGCGGAAAATCCGAAGAAGGAAATCTCGATGTACATCAACTCGCCGGGCGGCGTGGTGACATCGGGTCTCGCGATCTACGACACCATGCAGTTCATCCGCCCGCCGGTCTCGACGCTGTGCACCGGCCAGGCTGCGTCGATGGGCTCGCTGCTGCTCTGCGCCGGCGCGAAGGACATGCGCTTCTCGCTTCCGAATGCGCGCATCATGGTTCACCAGCCGTCCGGCGGCTTCCAGGGCCAGGCGACCGACATCATGCTGCACGCGCAGGAAATCCTGAACCTGAAGAAGCGGCTGAACGAGATCTACGTGAAGCATACCGGCCAGCCCTACAAGGCGATCGAGGACGCGCTGGAGCGCGACAAATTCCTCACGGCCGAAATGGCGAAGGATTTCGGCCTGGTCGACAAGGTGATCGACAAGCGTCCGGACGAGCCGTCCTCGACGGCAAAGGCCGCCTAGTCTTTCGCTCAGCGCCAATTCCAAACGTCAAATCACCGCCGGGGTTTCCTGGCGGTGTTTTTTTGGATGCCCGCGACGACTTGGCGTACGCGCCTGTGCGGTTACGCGGCGAGCGCCTGCATCTCGGAACGCAGATCGCTCTTGCCTTCAAAGCCGATGCCTGGAAGCTCGGGCAGGGTGACGTAGCCGTCCCTCACTGCGACACCGTCCGGGAAGCCGCCATAGGGCTGGAAGAGATCCGGATAGCTTTCGTTGCCGCCGAGCCCGAGGCCCGCGGCGATCATCAGCGACATCTGATGCCCGCCATGCGGAATGACGCGCCGCCACGACCAGCCGTGTGTCTTCAGGGCCTCGAGGGTGCGGCGGAATTCGACCAGCCCGTACGAGAGAGCGCAGTCGAACTGCAGGTAGTCGCGATCGGGCCGCATGCCGCCGTAGCGCAGGAGGTTGCGTGCATCCTGATGGCTGAAGAGATTTTCGCCGGTCGCCATCGGCGCGGGATAGAAATCTGCGAGTGCCGCCTGCAATGAATAGTCGAGCGGGTCGCCCGCCTCTTCGTACCAGAACAGCGGATACTGCCGCAGCATCTTGGCATAGGCGATGGCCGTTTCGAGATCGAACCGGCCGTTGGCATCGACGGCGAGCCGGACACGAGGGCCGATCTCCTGCAACACCGCCTCGATGCGCCGCGCGTCGTCGGCGATGCTCGCGCCGCCGATCTTCATCTTGACGACCGAGTAGCCGCGCTCGACATAGCTCGCCATTTCCGCGCGGAGCATGTCGAGATCCTTGCCCGGATAGTAATAGCCGCCCGCGGCATAGACGAAGACTTTTGGATCGGCGGTCAGTCCCTCCCGCTCAGCCAGCAGGCGGAACAGCGGTTTGCCCGCAATCTTGGCGACCGCATCCCAGATCGCCATGTCGATCGTGCCGACCGCGACTGACCGTTCGCCATGGCCGCCGGGCTTCTCGTTCTGCATCATCGCCGCCCAGCATTTTTCGGGATCGAGATTGTCGCCTGTCGAAGCGAGCAGCGAGGCAGGTTCGGCTTCCAGAAGGCGCGGCCTGAATCGTTCGCGGATCAGCCCGCCCTGGCCGTAGCGGCCGTTGGAGTTGAAGCCGTATCCGACAACGGGCTTGCCGCCGCGCTCCACGTTGGTGACGACCGCGACCAGGCTCGTCGTCATCTTGCTGAAATCGATGTAGGCGTTGCGGATCGGCGAGGCGATCGGCTTGGTGACTTCGGCGATATCGAGGATGCGGATGGTCATGATGTCTCGTGCATGCGGTGGCAGGCGGCAGCGCTAAAGCGAAGCGCCGCCGCAGATGGAGATCTCTTGTCCGGTGATCGCAGCCGCATCCTCGGAGAGCAAGTAGCAAACGAGGGCAGCGACTTCGTCCGGCCTGATCCGGCGGCCAAGCGGCGGCGTTTCCGGCGGCAAGATCGCGCGATCCGGATCGACCAGCATGGCCGTTTCGGTTGCTGCCGGCGCGACCACGTTGACCGTGATGCCGCGACCGATGAGCTCCAGCGCCCAGGCGCGGGCAAGCGCCGTCAGCGCGGCCTTTGCCGCGCCATACTGGCTCTTGGCGGCAACTCCTTTCGCCGCCCGGCTGCCGATCATGACGATCCGTCCGCCGTCGCTTAAGCGCGGCGCAAAATGATCGGCGAGGCGGATGGCGGCGTCGACATGGATCCGCCAGAGCAGGTCGCCGGCGTCATGATCGAGCTCACCAAGCCGGCCGCCGCGCATGATGCCGGCGGCATGCACCAGCGCATCGACGGTCTCGATCTTGTCGATCTCGTCGCGCCGCGCGGCCCGCATGCCGAGGTCGATGGCGATCGATGAGAATGCGGGATGCGTGATGGTCGGCGGCGAGCGGTCGAGACCGGTCACGCGCCACCCGTCTGCGAGCAGGCGGGTGGCGATCGCGGCGCCGATGCCGGAACTGGAACCGGTTACGACTGCAGTGCGCATGATCAGGTCAACTCGGCTGGAAGTTCACGCTCTTCAGCAGATCGCCGGCACGCACGATTTCGCTGCGAATGAACTTCTTCGTGTCGTCGACGCTTTCAGCGACCGGTTCGATGAGCGTGGTCGTCAGCCGCTTGACGATCGCAGGATCGCGCATGGTGTCCTGCACGAGCTGATTGACCTTCGTCGCAATATCGGCCGGCGTGCCCTTCGGCGCCCACACGCCGTACCAGGAGTTGAACTCGAAGCCGGGCAGGCCGGCCTCGGTCATGGTGGGGACATCCGGGGCGAGCACGGAGCGCTGCCTTCGTCGCGATGCCGAGCGCGCGAACCTTGGTTGGGTCCTGCGAGGCCGGCAGAAGCGCGAAGCTCGGGTCGATCAACAGCTGCACGGAGCCGCCCATCAGGTCGGTCAGCGCCGGCTGCGTGCCGCGATAGGGCACCATGTCGATGGTCAGGCCGGTGCGGCGGAGGAACTCGATCGTCGCCAGGTGGCCCGCAGAGCCCAGCGATGAGATGGCGAAATTCCATTTCTTCGGCTCGGCCTTTGCCGCGGCAACGACTTCGGCCAGGGTCTTTTCCGGTCGGGTTCCGCTGACGACGCAGACCAGCGGAGCAACCGCCGTGCGCGCCAGCACGTCGAGATCGGTTTCCGGATTGAAGTCGGCAGACTTCAGAACGAGCGGCATCACCGCGGTGTTGAAGGCGCTCGCGAGGAAGGTGTACCCGTCCGGCTCAGACTGAATGACGGCCTTCGTTCCGACGAGACCCGCGCCGCCGACGCGGTTCTCGACGATCGCTGTGACACCGTACTTGTCCTGCAGCCGCTCGGCGAGCAGGCGGCCCAGCGCGTCGTTTGCGGCGCCGGGCGGCCAGGGCACGATCACCTTGATGGTTCGGTCCTTTTGCGGCCAGGACGATTGCGCCACCGCCGGCGAGGTCATGGCCGCAAAGGCTGCGGCGCCGGCTGCCGCCTTGAACAGATCGCGTCTCCTCATCACGCTTCTCCCTTGGTTTGCTCGATGTTGGTTTGATTTTTTGTTGTTCGTTATTCGGCGGCGGCAGCGGGCTTCAGACCGGCGCTAGCGACGGCCGCCGCGATCTGCGCCAGCTCCTTGCGATCGGGGGCGATCGTCGGCGGCCGCATGGTGCCGCTCTTGAAGATGCCCGGCAGCCACCATGGCCGCCTTCATGTTGGCGTGCGCCTCGCCGGTCGGCTCGCCGCCGCCATAGACCGCGTCCTTCAGAGGATCGATCCGCGCCTGGATCGCCATCGCGCGCTTGAGATCGCCCGCCTTCACGGCCTGCAACAGATCGTGGATCAGCCCGGGGATGACGGATGCAAAGCCGACCAGCGCGCCGTCGATGCCCTGGACCATCGAGGCGAGCAGATACTCGTCATGGCAGGTCAACAGCGCCTTGTTCGGCGCGACGGCGCGGATCGCCTCAAGGTCGCGCTGGTACTTGTTCATTTCGCGCGTGCCGATCTTGAAGGCGTGGACCCACGGCAGTTGCGCGAGCTCCGCAAGCAGCTCGGACGAGAACGAGGCCTTCGTCCAGGCCGGATAGACGTGCACGATCAAAGGAAGGCCGCTCGCCTTGCCGACCGCCTCGAAGTAGTCGAGCACATGGCTCGGCCGAAAGCCGAACCGGAGCCAGTGGTGCGGCGGCATGATGTCGAGCGCCTGCGCGCCGGCGTCTTTCGCCCAGGAGGCCTGCTCGACGGCATCCTTGGTGCCTTCGCAGACGATCGATGAGATGACAGGGCAGGACCCTTCGACCGCGCGCGCCGCGATGCGCGTGACTTCGGCGCGCTCGCGCGGCGTCAGTGAGAACACTTCGCCCGTGTGGCCGTTGGTCATCATGCCGACCACGCCCGGCTGCGCCGCAAGCCAGCGTGCAAACGAGGTCAGCTCCTGCTCGTCGATGGAAAAATCGGCGCGGAATGGCACCGCCATCGCCGGGATGAGACCGTGGAAGTTCGTCATTGTCGGCATGTGAAGGTCCTACTTGCTGATGGTTCGTTGACTGACAGGCGAGACGCCTGCGCCCGCGGCTTGCACTGCGCGTGAGAGTTTCGCGGCGGCAGCCATCACCGGCTTGCGGCTTGCGGCGTCGAAAGCCTTGAGCGGCATGGCGAAGGCGGGGGCGGCAACCGACAAGGCGGCCAGCGGCACGCCGTCGGCGTCGAGCACGGGTGCGGCGAGCACGCGCAAGCCCGGTGACGTTCTCCTGGTCGGACAGCGCGAACCCGCTGCGCCGGACCTGCTCCAGTCGCACGAGCAGGGCATCGAGGCGCGTCAGTGTGGTCGGCGTCAGCTTGCGACGCGGTGTCGCCTCGAGCAGCTTGATCTGGGTCTCGCGCGGCAGATGCGCCAGCACCGCCTGGCCGACCGCGGTCGAGTAGGCGGGCACGCGGCTGCCGATCCGAACGTCGACGCCAAGGCGCACGAGGCCTGCCTGAACCCGTTCGACATAGACGAGATCGGTGCCGTCCGGCACGGCGATCGAAGCCGCCTCGATCGTATCATTGACGAGCTCGCGCAGCACGGGACGCGCGAACTCGCGCAGGTCGGTGCGGGCGATCGCGTTGAAGCCGAGATCGAGACACTTCAGCGTCAGCCTGAATCGCTTCGCTTCGGGAAGCTTCTCGATGTAGCCGAGCTGCACCAGCGTGTTGAGGAAGCGAAACGCAGTGGCGTTGTCGATGCCGGCGGCGCGCGCCACTTCCGCAAGCCCCATTTCGATGCGTTCGGCCGTGAACGCTTCCAGCACGCGAAAACCCTTCGCGAGCGATTGAACCGAATTCTTGTCCGAGGCCGGTGCCATGGAATTCGCGCTCGTTTTGAAAGTTCGGATAGCGAACTTTAATTCGTATAGTTCATACTGACGAAACCGCGCGTCGTCGTCAACCGCGTCGTGGCGGGTTGCCGCGTTCGGCGGAACTGTGCGATGCGGGATACGAGGATGCGCACAAATTGCCGAACGGTCGCTCAGCGCGCAGAACGTGCGCCACCACGTCTGCGGCGCGATCGTGTCTCGGCGCGTCGTTGCTGTGTCGCGCGGCAACAACAAGCGGAAGCGCTAACGCGTTACCGTTCAGCGAGCGCTGAGCCGGTCTGACCCGGTCCGATCCGTTCGCTCGTGTACGCGAGCGGCAACGACGTGCCGTTGACCTTGACCGCCGGGCGCCGGCGCCGCCAAGATGAGATGATCGAGGGGAGGACACTTCGCTCGGATTCGGCGACTGATCTTGGCGTCTGCCGTTTCGTCGCGCTCGCCGCGCCAAAACTATCGATGCCTTCGGCCGGATCACCTCTCGCGATTGGGGCTGCGCATGAGCACACCGAAGCAATTAACGCCGCCGAGGACATCGCAGCAGAGCCTGTCCTTCACGGCATTCGCCGGCATTGCCGGCATCGTCGTCGCGCTGCTCTCTCTTCCGCAGGCCGCCTCCGCGCTGTCGATGGAGCAGGCGAACGCCAATTGCCGTGAGACGGTGGGCCGGCCGATCGTACAGGCCTGCATGCAGGAAATGCGCGGCAGCGGCGACAAGGAATCAAACCTGGTCAAGTGCCGCGCCAAGGCCTCGCCGACGGTGCGCGCCTGCACACTGGCGGCGATGAACAAGGCCAATGCGCGCGCCAACGTTGCGATCTCCATCGACGACGGCAAGACCAAGAAGGAAGTCATCAACCTTGGCAATGCGCTGCCTGCAGGCTTCGTGCCGCCGCCGCGCTCGATCGCCGACATCGCGGCGGTGCTCGACAATGAGAAGCCGGATCCGGCGACGCTCGCAAAACTGAAGGACGATGCCGACGACGAACCGGATCCCAAGCAATCGGTCTCCGACCTTGCGGAGTCGTATTACGAGCGCGCGACCGCACGCCTGCTTCTCGGGCGGTATGCGGAAGCGGCTGCGGACGCGGAGAAGGCACTGGCCATCGCGTCCAAAGGCGGCGATCCGATGCTGAAGCAGCGAATCCGGCAGTTCGTGGGCATGCAGAAAAAGCTCGTTGGCGATCTGAAGGGGTCAATCGCGACGTTCCAGCAGCTATTCGCTGAGACGGATAACAGGCCCGGCCTGGGCGGCTGGCTGTTCAACTCGCTGCGCAACATTGCCGAGGTGGTGCTGCTAAGCGGCGATATTGCCCAGGCTGAAGGTTACATGCGGCGTCTGGAATCGAAGATCGTCGAGATGCGCACGAGTGGCATCCCGCAGAAGCGAGAGGCCTACGCACAGCGAGGCCGAGCGTTCGAGTCGGACCTCGAATCGGTGCGGGCCGTGTTGTTCGAAGCACGTGGCAACTATCGCGATGCGGAAGCCGCATACAAGAAGGCGACCGACTATCGCCGCGGGTGGATTCAGGACAGCAAGAAAACCGACTATCCGCCGCCAGAGTCGCAGATCCGCCAGAACGTCGACTCCGACCTTTTGAACGTCGCACGGATGAAGGCGAAGCAGGGGCGACTTGCGGAAGCAGAGGCCGACGCGCGCGCGGTATTGCTGAACAGGCTCAAGGAGCAGGGCAAATACAACCCTTTGACGACCAGGTACGTCATGGGTCTTGCCGGCATTCTGATCGAGCAAGGGCGATACCCGGATGCCGAAAAACTGGTCCGCTCCGCGCTGGACATCCAGCGCACCCTCGGCATCAAGGATGAGACGCAGTCACAGCGCCCAGATCCTGTCGCAGCTCGGCTCAGTGTTGACGTTCCAGCGAAAGATCCCGGAAGCCGCTCAGACATATGCGGCGCTGGACAAGGCGATTGCCGACTGGGAGCCAGGGCGGAAGCAGGTGCTCGAGCTCAGTGGCTCGCGCATCTCGGCGCTCTATTTTTCCGGGCAGGTCGAGGCCGGCATTGCAGCTGCGCAGGAAGCTTTGAAGCGATCGGTCGCCCGGGTCGGCGAGCGTCATTTCGATTCCGCGGCGGCGCGCGGCACTCTGGCGGTCGGCTATTCGCTCGCAAAGCGCGATGCCGATGCGATCCGTGAGTTCAAGGCGGCGATCCCGATCCTGATGGCCGCATCCCGCGAAAACGCCGACGACGATGACGACACGGTCACCGCAGCCCGCAGCCAAAGGCTGCAGAACATCGTTGAGGCCTATATCGGCCTGCTTGCGAGGAGCGGCGACAACGCCACCGGGCAGGTCTCGCTGGAGACGTTTGCGCTCGCAGACGCCATTCGCGGTCAGTCCGTGCAGAAGGCGCTCTCGGCCTCGAGTGCCCGCTCGATCGCAAGGGATCCGGCGCTCGCCGAACTCGTTCGCAAGGAGCAGGACCTCGGCAAGCAGATCAACGCTCAGCTTGGCGCGCTCAACAACGCGCTGGCGTCGAACGTGCGCGACGAAAATGTCGTGAAGGCGACGAAAGCGACGGTCGACAAGCTGCGCACCGACCGGGCGAAAGTCCGCGACGACATCAACAAGCGCTTCCCGAGCTACGCCGAATTGATCGATCCGAAGCCGCCGACGGTGGAGCAGATCAAGGAAGCGCTGGCAGGCGGCGAAGCGATGCTGTCGTTCTATTTCGGCCGCCGCGGCAGCTTCGTTTGGGCGGTGCCGAAAGAGGGACAGGTCGCGTTTGCGGCGATCAACGCGACGTCGGGAGATATCGAGAGCAAGGTTGTGAAGCTGCGCGAGGCGCTGGAACCAAACGCGGCGATGATCTCCGACATCCCGGCATTCGATCTGGCGCTCGGCCATGAACTCTATTCGCTGCTGCTCAAGCCGGTGGAGGCCGGGTGGAAGCAATCGAAAAGCCTGATCGTGGTCACGAACGGCGCGCTCGGCCTGTTGCCGCTGTCGTTGCTGCCGACGGCGCCCGCACAAATCGCGGCCAACGAAGACGTCCTCTTTGCGAGCTATCGCGCCGTACCGTGGCTCGCGCGCACCCACTCCGTGACGATGGTGCCATCGTCAGCAGCGCTGCGCACCCTGCGCGGACTTCCGCCGGGCAAGCCCGAGCGCAGCGAGCTGATCGCCTTCGGCGACCCGTACTTCTCCAAGGAGCAGCACGAAGAGGCGATGAAGCCGGTGCAGGTGGCGGATGCCTCCGCGACGGCAACGGCCGCCGCCAACACCACCCGCGGCGTTCCCTTGAAGCGGCGCAACTCGCCAAAACTCGAGGGCGTCGACAGCGCCGAACTTGCGCTGCTGCCGCGGCTGCCGGACACCGCGGACGAACTGAAGTCGATCGCGCTGGCGCTGCAGGCGGACCCGTCCAAGGTTTTGAACCTCGGCAAGGACGCCAACGAAAAGAACGTCAAGGCGATGGATCTGTCCGGCTTCAAGGTCCTGGCGTTTGCCACCCACGGCCTGGTGGCGGGTGAGCTCAACGGCCTGACCCAGCCGGCGCTGGCGCTGTCGGCGCCGGCCGTCTCGGGTGCCGAAGGGGATGGGCTCCTGACGATGGAGGAAATCCTGTCGCTGAAACTCGATGCCGACTGGGTGGTGCTGTCGGCCTGCAACACCGGTGCTGCTTCCGGCGCAGGCGCTGAAGCGGCCTCCGGCCTAGGCCGCGCGTTCTTCTATGCCGGTACGCGCGCGCTGCTCGTCACCAACTGGTCGGTGCACTCGCAGTCGGCGCGCGAACTCGTGACCGACCTGTTCAAGCGGCAGGCCGCTGACGCGAAGCTCGCGCGCGGCGAAGCGTTGCGGCAGGCGATGATGGCGATGGTGGACGGGCCGGGCTACACCGACGCGGCCGGCAAGACCGACTTCGCCTACGCCCACCCGTTATTCTGGGCGCCTTACACCATCATCGGCGACGGCGGAAAACGCTGAGATGGTGCTGCCTTGGAACGCTCGGCCCGGCACAAGCTTCGCGGCCGGTTTGCTTCTGGTTGCCGCCACGATGCAGCCGCAGGCGAGCTTCGGCGCATTCCGGCGCGAGCGCGGTGGCGCACTGCCGGGCGACCATCGGCCGGCCGATCGTGCAAGCCTGCGTCCGATCGAAAATCCAGCATTTGGGTGGCAACGCGACGGCATCACGTCTGGAGCTGCCGGCAGGACGCAAAGCCGGCCGTCCGCGCTTGCGTCCAGCGTACGGTCCCGCACCTTGTCGAGCACTGCCGGGCGACCATTGGCCGTCCAATGGTTCAAGCCTGCGCACGAGATCGCGCGGAGAAGGACGGCGGGCCGCGCCGACGGTTCGTCGAAGATTGCCGTTTGGCGGTTTCCTGGGCCGTGCGGGCGTGCGTCTGGCGCTCCGCAGCGGCGGCAACGGTGAGATGATAGCCGCGGTGAACGCTTTCCGCGGTTCTGCGCCGTGCTAGAATGGACCGCAAATCTGATTTGGAGGTTTGCGATGCGTTTCCTTCGTCTCGGCGGGTTGGCGATTTGCATTGCAGCAGGTTTGGCGACCTACGTGCCGGCCGGGGCCGCCAATCTGGTTCTGATCACGGCGGACGAGGCAAAATTGCCGCCGCCCAAGGGCGCAATTCCGGTCTCGGCGCGCGGCGTGACGCGCGGCCCAAAGGTTGAACTGGTGTCGCAGAGCGCCGTGATCCGTTCGCCGGCAAAGCTTCAGCTGAAATTCCAGACTTTTGGCGGCGCCAAAGTCGATCTCGACGCGGTTCAGGCGACGTATCTGCGCACGCCAAACGTCGACCTGACCCCGCGGATCAAGCCCTTCGTCAGCGCAGACCGGCATCGATGTGCCGGCGGCCGAACTGCCGCCCGGCGAGCATATGCGTTCGCATCGACATCAAGGACTCCGACGGCCGTGCGGCAACGGCAAGCTTCATCTTGAAGGTCGAGCAATAGGACGCGACATCTTCCAATGCGCTGTCCGTTCTGTTTTGCAGAGAAGGAGGCAGAAGCGCCGGTCTGTCCGACGTGCAATCGCGATACCGAAATTCCTCCCTCGCTGCGCAAGGAGCATGACGATCTCGTGCGGATGCGCGATCAGCTGCTCGCTGAACTCGCCGAGAAGGAAGCCAGGCTGCGCGGGCGGCGGCTGCGACTTGCGAAGAACGTCCGACGCAGAGCGGCAGCTGATCATGACGGCCGACGACCAAAGTGCCGCGGTTCGGGCGCATCGTCTGATGGAATGTCCGTTCTGCGCTGAAACGATCAAGGACGAGGCGATCGCCTGCAAGCATTGCTCGCGCGATCTGCGTGTCGTGCGACCGATTATCCTCGAAATTCAGGATCTCGTCACCGAGCTGGACCGGCTGCAGCGCCGGCTCGACAGCGTCAACGCAAAACTGGCGTGGCGGGATGCACCCGTGCGGGTCCTGTCGCAATATGCGGCGCTGTACGTCGTACCGGTCGGTGCTGCTGCTGCTGATCGCACACTATCTCGTGACCGTGCAGTTCAATATCTCGCCGCTCTATCTGCGGCTGGCCTCGTTCGCCATTCCGCTGCCGTTCGGGATGGCAACCTATGCGGTGAACAAGATCGGCTGGCGCGGTGCCTTCGGTATCGGCGCGATCATCGCCTTCCTGAGCGTCAGTGGCATGCTGACGGTCATCGGCTTCGTCGACAACGTGCCGATCATCCCGCCGACTTTTCTGGAGTGGCGGGAGTTGTTCGAGTACGGCTTGAGCATTGCGCTCGCCTTTCTCACCGGCAACATCCTCGCGCTGCTGGTGTTTGTCGCGCTGCCGTCGACCATCGCCGTGAGCGGCAAGCCGAGCGCTGCGGCGTTCAGGGTTGCGCGCATGCTGGGTCAGCACGTGGGCGAGGAGGGGCTGCGCCGCCGCGCCCGCCGCATCCAGGACTTGATGCAAACCTTAGGCCCGCTCGCGGGTGTGGTCGCCACCGCGGCCGGCGCCGCCTACACCGGGCTGAAGGGTATCATCGGCGGGTGAACGCTCTGGAATCGTTCCGATTTATGGGAACTGATGCGCAAAACGTGGCTTTACCGCAACGGTAACCTAAATTCAGTCTTGGCCGGGCCAGAAAAGCCGGTAAAAGCGGCTTGAACCTTTAGCGCGTGACCCGAGTCATTAGCTAAATCTTGATTATCGCGGCACTAGCATGGTTCGCTAGGATAGACCTGTTTCGTGAGGCTGATGTAATACTGACGATTCGTAGGAGTTCTCTGAATCGGCAGGCCTTTTTGGTACAAGATTTGCCCCTATATAGGGACGCCCAAGAGGCGTTGCGGCAGAGTGAAGTTGAGCGGCGGACGGAGAAGAGGATGAGCAAGGTCGGTTCGAGCGATTCAAAGAACACGCTTTATTGCTCGTTCTGCGGCAAGAGCCAGCACGAGGTCCGCAAGCTGATCGCGGGACCTACGGTTTTCATCTGCGACGAGTGCGTCGAACTGTGCATGGACATCATCCGCGAGGAGAACAAGTCCTCGCTGGTGAAGTCGCGCGACGGTATTCCGACGCCGAAGGAAATCTGCAAGGTGCTCGATGACTACGTCATCGGCCAGAACCATGCGAAGAAGGTGCTCTCGGTCGCGGTGCACAACCACTACAAGCGGCTGAACCACCAGACCAAGCACAACGACGTCGAGCTGGCGAAGTCGAACATCCTGCTGATCGGCCCGACCGGCTCCGGCAAGACGCTGCTGGCGCAGACGCTGGCGCGCATCCTCGATGTGCCGTTCACGATGGCGGATGCGACGACGCTGACCGAAGCCGGTTACGTCGGCGAAGACGTCGAGAACATCATCCTGAAGCTGTTGCAGTCGGCCGACTACAATGTCGAGCGGGCGCAGCGGGGCATCGTCTACATCGACGAGATCGACAAGATTTCGCGCAAGTCCGACAACCCGTCGATCACCCGCGACGTGTCGGGCGAGGGCGTGCAGCAGGCGCTGCTGAAGATCATGGAAGGCACGGTCGCGTCCGTGCCGCCGCAGGGCGGCCGCAAGCATCCGCAGCAGGAGTTCCTGCAGGTGGACACGACCAACATCCTGTTCATCTGCGGCGGCGCTTTTGCGGGCCTGGAGAAGATCATTTCCGCGCGCGGCCGTTCCACCTCGATCGGTTTCGCCGCGTCGGTGATGGCGCCGGAGGACCGGCGTACCGGTGAAATCTTCCGCGAGGTCGAGCCTGAGGATCTGTTGAAGTACGGCCTCATTCCGGAGTTCGTCGGCCGCCTGCCGGTGGTCGCAACGCTGGAGGACCTCGACGAGGCGTCGCTGAAGAAGATCCTCACCGAGCCGAAGAACGCGCTGGTGAAACAGTACCAGCGGCTGTTCGAGATGGAGAACATCGAGCTCACCTTCGCCGACGAGGCGCTGGGCGCGATCGCGCGCCGGGCGATCGAACGCAAGACCGGCGCGCGCGGCCTGCGCTCGATCCTGGAAGCGATCCTGCTCGAGACCATGTTCGACCTGCCGAGCCTGGAAGGCGTCGAAGAGGTCGTGATTTCCCGCGAAGTCGTCGAGGGAACCGCGCGGCCGCTCTACATCTACGCCGATCGCTCCGATCGCGCGATCGAGACCAGCGCAAGCGCCTGATCTACAGTCCGCGCGGCGGAAATTGCCGCGCGGAATCCGTCGTACCCTGCCGTTGCGTTCAGCTGTCGTTCAGCTCTCACGTGCGTGGTTGAGGAGGTTCTGCGCCAAATTCCCGGTTCCCTTGACTCAGGGTGCTTCGATAGCCACCTAATACTGCCGGCGATTCAAAAAAATCCTTTGAATCCGCTGGTTTAAGACCCGGTTGAGTTGCGCGGCCAGCTGTTCGGTTGCGCTGCCGCATAAGCCAAGTCGGCGGGTCCAATTGCACCTTGTGGCGGTTGCGCCGTTCGGGCGGGCTGCGGAGCAAGGGGGCACACTCGAGAAGGAAGTGGAAGGCCATGACAGCCTCAAAAACCCGCCCGCCCATCGTCTACGGCGAGAGCAACACCTATCCCGTTTTGCCGCTTCGCGACATCGTCGTCTTCCCGCACATGATCGTGCCGCTGTTCGTCGGCCGCGAGAAGTCGATCAAGGCGCTCGAAGAAGTGATGAAGAATGACGGCCTGATCATGCTCGCGACGCAGAAGAACGCGTCCGATGATGATCCGAGCCCGGACTCGATCTACGAGCTCGGCACGCTCGCAAGCGTGCTGCAACTCCTGAAGCTGCCCGACAACACCGTGAAGGTGCTGGTCGAGGGCCTGTCGCGCGCGAAGGTCGGCAAGTACATCGACCGCAGCGAGTTCTATGAAGCCAGCGCGACGCCGCTGGCCGATACCGATACCGACAGCATCGAGGCGGAAGCGCTCGCGCGCTCGGTCGTCTCCGAGTTCGAAAACTACGTGAAGCTGAACAAGAAGATTTCGGCGGAGGTCGTCGGCGTCGTTCAGCAGATCAAGGATTTCCCGAAGCTCGCCGACACCGTCGCCTCGCACCTTGCGGTGAAGATTCCCGATCGCCAGGGCATTCTCGAGACGTTGTCCGTCACCCAGCGCATGGAGAAGGTGCTGGGACTGATGGAGAGCGAGATCTCGGTGCTGCAGGTCGAGAAGCGCATCCGTTCGCGCGTCAAGCGGCAGATGGAGAAGACCCAGCGCGAGTACTACCTCAACGAGCAGATGAAGGCGATCCAGAAGGAGCTCGGCGACGACGAAGGTCGCGACGAGCTGTCCGACCTGGAAGAGAAGATCGCCAAGACCAAGCTGTCGAAGGAAGCGCGCGACAAGGCGCAGCATGAGCTGAAGAAGCTCCGCCAGATGTCGCCGATGTCGGCGGAAGCGACCGTCGTGCGCAACTATCTCGACTGGCTGCTGTCGATCCCGTGGGGCAAGAAGTCCAAGGTCAAGAAGGACCTCAACGCCGCCCAGGAAGTGCTCGACAACGACCACTACGGGCTGGAGAAGGTCAAGGACCGCATCGTCGAGTATCTCGCCGTGCAGTCGCGCGCCAACAAGCTGACCGGACCGATCCTGTGCCTGGTCGGACCTCCCGGCGTCGGCAAGACCTCGCTCGGCAAGTCGATCGCCAAGGCGACGGGCCGCGAGTTCGTGCGCGTGTCGCTCGGCGGCGTGCGCGACGAGGCGGAAATCCGCGGTCACCGGCGGACCTACATCGGCTCGATGCCCGGCAAGATCATCCAGTCGATGCGCAAGGCCAAGACCGCGAACCCGCTGTTCCTGCTCGACGAGATCGACAAGATGGGCGCCGATTTCCGCGGCGATCCGTCCTCGGCGCTGCTCGAGGTGCTCGATCCCGAGCAGAACTCGACGTTCAACGATCACTACCTCGAGGTCGACTACGATCTCTCCAACGTCATGTTCATCACGACCGCGAATACGCTGAATATTCCGGGCCCGCTGATGGACCGCATGGAGATCATCCGGATCGCCGGCTACACCGAGAACGAGAAGGTCGAGATCGCGCGCAAGCACCTGATCCCGAACGCGATCGCCAAGCACGGCCTCGACTTCAAGGAATGGTCGATCGACGACGACGCGTTGCTGTTGATGATCCGCCGCTACACCCGCGAGGCGGGCGTGCGTAACCTCGAGCGTGAGCTTTCGACGCTGGCCCGCAAGGCGGTGAAGGAGCTGATGCTGTCGAAGAAGAAGTCGGTCAAGGTCACCGAGAAGACGCTGGAGGAATTCCTCGGCGTGCCGAAGTACCGCTATGGCGAGATCGAGACCGACGACCAGGTTGGCGTGGTCACCGGCCTTGCCTGGACCGACGTCGGCGGCGAGCTGCTCACCATCGAAGGCGTGATGATGCCGGGCAAGGGCCGCATGACGGTCACCGGCAACCTGCGCGACGTGATGAAGGAGTTGATCTCGGCCGCGGCATCCTATGTCCGCAGCCGCGCCGTCACCTTCGGCATCGAGCCGCCGCTGTTCGACCGGCGCGATATCCACGTGCACGTGCCGGAAGGCGCGACGCCGAAGGATGGTCCGTCGGCGGGCGTGGCGATGGCGACCGCCATCACCTCGGTGCTGACCAGCATCCCGGTGCGGCACGATATCGCCATGACCGGCGAGATCACGCTGCGCGGACGGGTGCTGCCGATCGGCGGCTTGAAGGAGAAGCTGCTGGCGGCTGCCCGCGGCGGCATCAAGACGGTGCTGATCCCGGAAGAGAACGCCAAGGACCTCACCGAGATCTCCGACGCGATCAAGGGCGGTCTCGAGATCATCCCGGTGTCGCGGATGGACGAGGTGATCGCCCGCGCGCTGGTGCGCAAGCCGGTGCCGATCGAGTGGGAGGAGGACAAGACCGTTCCGCCGAAGGCAGAAGCCGGCGACGATGCGGGCCTGACCGCGCACTGACGGTTCATTTCAAGCAACACGGAACGGCGCCTTCGGGCGCCGTTTTCGTTTCAGTCGTCCAGGAATTCCCAGATGCGCCTTCGCAGCGACGGAGTTGGCCGTGGTCAGTGCGACGTTGAAATAGTCGGACGGGGCGGCCCGCTCTGCCACACCGAGAGTGTGAGCCTCGTGCGATGCCTGTCGCCAGGCCGATAGTACATCCTGTGATTGTTGGGTCCCAGCAGATAGCTCTCCGGAGCGATACCATCCTGGATGCCGGCCACGCTGAACTTCCAGCCGAGCTTCGTCAGCCGTTCCTCAAAGTATGTGAAAACCTCGGCTTCGCTCTTCCACTCATGCGCGTCCGTTGTGAAGCCGAACTGGCGGTGCACGTACATGACCCCTGAGACATCGGCATCGGTGAGTTGCGTGCGATGTGTCTCCAGCCAAAAGCCCGTGCCACCCTTGTGTTTGGCGACCGGAATGTCGATCTCGATGTAGCCGGGCGCCAGCCACAGGTAGGCCGCAAGGATGACGACGAGCAGGGCGGCCAGGAATTTGACGAGGCGCATCGGGCAAATTCGGTCGCAGCGATGCCCATTCCGCATCGCCGTTGGGGCGTCGAGATCACACTTTTGTCGTGCCGGCCCTCGCTTGCGTTCACGTGGCCGCGGGCGTTAAACAGGCCGCATTCGGGCGGTTAGCTCAGCTGGCAGAGCATCTCGTTTACACCGAGAGGGTCGGCGGTTCGATCCCGTCACCGCCCACCAGCCTTCGCTCGCTTCGCGAGCTACGGCTCGGCAAGCCGGCAGTGCCTGATTAGCGAAGCGAGCGAAGGCTGCCGCGCCGAAGCCCGCTTGGGCGAAGGCGGGCCGGTTCGACTTGCCGCATCTGCAAGCGACGGCTTCGGCAAGCCGAGCTGCCATTGCCAGGCGCGTCGCCGTCGTCCGAACACGGGCAGCCGTCCCTGTCGATTTCGTGTAGTCTCTCAACGCTGTTGATTTGCGGGGCAGGCCGGGCACTTCTTGCGGAGGAGCGGAGCCATGAACGACCGCGTTTACAGAGTGACCGAGATCGTCGGCGCGTCGGACAAGAGCATCGATGACGCCATCAGGACGGCGGTAACAAGGGCCAGCAAGACCATCCGCAACATGGGATGGTTCGAAGTCGTGCAGACGCGCGGGCACATCGAGAAGGGCAACATCGGCCACTTCCAGGTCACGCTGAAGATCGGCTTCACGCTCGAATCGTAGGTCGTGCGGGATCGCCCGCGAGCATCTTCGGCGTGCGGTGCGTGAACAGCCCGGTCTTCAGTCCCGCCAGCGTGCGAACCATCTCGCGGCGCAGGTAGGGCACGACCTTCATGCGATGGAAGGTGAGGTCGCGGGTCAGCGCGAGGCTGCGCGAATCCGATTGGAAGAATGGCGTCATGATCCAGCTCGCGAGCTGGTAGAAGCGCACGTGATCGCGACGCGATTTGGCATAGAGCGCCAGCGCGCCGGCGACGTCCGTTGCCGAAGCGAGCGCGTCGCTCAAGGCCAGGGCATCGAGCAGGCCGTTGTTCGCGCCCTGGCCGAGCTGCGGCGAGGTCGCGTGCGCAGAATCGCCGACCAACGCGACCGGCCCTTTGAACGGTTTCGCCGCGGTGAAGTGCAGGTAGCTTGCGAGCGTCAGGTCGTCCGGCTCGCGCAGCAGATCGATGTTGGGTGCAAGCTCGGGCCAGAGCTCGACGATGCGCTTGCGCCATTGCGGGAAATCCTTGCGCCACGCGTCATAGTCGGAGGTCCTGAGGCTCCAGAACAGCGCAGCCAGCTCGGGCCCGTCCGGCCGTCGCGCGCCCGATCGGCAGATAGCCGATCATGACGCTGGCTTCGACGTAGCGCTGGGCGAGGCGGCCGCTGGCAATGCCAAGGTCCGGCACGCTCGCCCACACCGCGCCATAACGGAAGGGCCTTGCCCCATTGCCGGCAACCGCGCCGCGCAACGGCGAACGCGCACCGGACGCGTCGAGCACGAGATGAAACGCCGGGCCGAC
The DNA here is from genome assembly GCA_963757845.1 of uncultured Alphaproteobacteria bacterium. Classification (GTDB taxonomy): domain Bacteria; phylum Pseudomonadota; class Alphaproteobacteria; order Rhizobiales; family Xanthobacteraceae; genus P52-10. The sequence continues at coordinate 217,521 of CAVWTB010000054.1, read as the reverse complement.
ATTTCCCCTGTCGTCGCGCAATGCGGCCCGGCCGTCGGAGCCCGGTTCGATGCCGGCGATCGTCCGTCCGGTTTCGAGAGCGGCGCCGCAATTCGCAAACGCCTGCCACAGCACGCCATGCAGCGCCGCGCGGTGGATGCCGATGGCATAATAGCTGTGATCGAGATCGGCATAGGCGAGATCGAACACGGTCGCGCCGCCGTCCGTCACGCCATGCAGCCGGTCGACGCGTGCGCCGAGGGCCTCGACGTCATCGCAGCAGGCCGAGCCGCGCCAGCGCGGCCTGGCCGGTCGGTTGCAGCATCAGCCCCGACCCGATCGGGCGCGAGGCCTCGAACCGTTCGTGCACGACGACCCGATGGCCGTCGCGCGCGAGCAGGGCTGCGCAGGCAAGCCCGGTCACGCCCGCGCCGACGATGGCGATGTCGAGCGGGCGTTGCATTGTTCTAGCTGTGGGTGGTCGGGCCTCACGCCCGCTCCTCGAAAATCATCGCCAGATGGACGATGGTGCGCACGGCCGCCTGCATGTCCTGCACGCTCACCCATTCCAGCCGCGAGTGAAAGGCGTGCTCGCCGGCAAAGATGTTGGGGCAGGGCAGGCCCATGAACGACAGGCGCGAGCCGTCCGTGCCGCCGCGAATGCTCGAGCGGACCGGTTTGAGGCCGGCGCGGCGGATCGCCTCGAGCGCGTTCTCGACGATCTCGGGATGCTCGTCCACGACCGCCTTCATGTTGCGGTACTGCTCCTTGATCGTGAGCTTGTAGGTGGAGCGCGGATAATCCTTCATCACGGCCTTGATGGTGTCTTCCAGCAGCGCTGCCTTCTGCCGCAACCCCTGTTCGGTAAAATCGCGCACGATCAGGTGGATCGTCGCGCTTTCCAGCGTGCCGGAGATGCCGGTCGGATGCAGAAATCCCTCGCGCTCTTCGGTGGTCTCGGGTGAACAGGTATCCTTCGGCAGCGCATCGATGATGGCCGAGGCGATCTTGATCGCGTGCTCCATCTTGCCCTTGGCGAAGCCCGGATGGGTGGAGACGCCTTCGATGACGATCGTCGCGCCGTCTGCCGAGAAGGTCTCGTCCTCGAGGTGGCCGGCGGTCTCGCCGTCGATGGTGTAGCCAAAATCCGCGCCGAGCTTCTTCAAGTCCACCTTGTCGACGCCGCGGCCGATCTCCTCGTCCGGCGTGAACAGGATTTTTATGGCGCCGTGCTTGATTTGCGGGTTGTCGATCAGGAACTTGGCCGCATCCATGATCTCGGCGACGCCGGCCTTGTTGTCGGCGCCGAGCAGCGTGGTGCCGTCGGTGGTGACGATGTCGCTGCCGATCTGGTCGGCCAGCGCCGCGTGCTCGCTGGCGCGAATGACCTGGCTCTTGTCCGCCCGGAAGCACGATATCGCCGCCCTGATAATTCTTTACGATCTGCGGCTTGACGTCCTTACCCGAGCAATCGGGTGAGGTGTCCATGTGGGAGCAGAAGCAGATCACCGGCACCTTCTTCGACGTCGTCGCCGGGATGGTCGCGTAGACGTAGCCGTGCTCGTCCAGATGCGCATCAGCGAGCCCCATCTCCTTCAGCTCCCTGGCCAGCAGGCGGCCGAGGTTCTTTTGCTTTTCGGTGGAGGGGCAGGTGGGCGAGGCCGGATCGGACTGGGTGTCGATCACGACATAGCGCAGGAGGCGTTCGAGGACGGTGTGCTGGATGGGGAGGGACGTCACGGAAAGAACCTTGTGATTGCCGCGCACGCGATGGCCGCGCGCAACATCCTCGCAAAAAGCAGATCGTCCCGGAACCCCGATTGAGAGGGGACCGGGATGACGTGAAAGCGTCTTGAGAAACGAAAGGCAAACTATAGCTTGATCCGGTTCGAAAACCGGCGCCCACCCAGGTCAAGTCCGGGCCAGGCTCTCCCCCCTTAGACTGCTTCATTCAATCCCTTGGCGGCGCGGAAGGCGACCTTCTTGGACGCCTTGATCTGAATAGGCGCGCCGGTGGACGGAATGCGGCCATGCGGGCGGCCCGCTTGCGGACCTGGAGGATGCCGAGACCGACGATACGGATGCGGTCGCCCTGCTTCAGGTGCTTGGTCACCGTGGAGACGAGATCGGTGAGGATGCTCTCAGCCCGCTTTTTCGACATGTCATGGACTTCGGACAGCGAGGCGGCGAGGTGTTTCAGGGTGACGGTGGTGGATGTGGATGCCTTCTTCGCCATGGCGGCGCTCCTCTTGAAGTTGCCGGTTCCAGGGCGCTCTCGCGCAGCTCTTGAGCCGGCCTTGCAACACCCTGGATGTCCATTCGGCGCGCGCACGGTCGGAAACTGTCGTCCCCCGAAATCCGACTGTGCAAAAATATGCGAGAAATCGGGCCCAATTTACTTGGCGACCTTGCTTGCCGACGCTGGGATGCCCCGAAAACAGGGCATTTTTCGCATCAGGATGAAGAAAACCCTATTGCGAAAGGGGATTCGCAACAACCTTGACTAAGGTGAGGCGCACCTTTAAGTCCCAGCGAACACGCGGCTCTTTTTCAGAGAAAGCGGCCCGCGCGGGAGTAGCTCAGTTGGTTAGAGCGCCGGCCTGTCACGCCGGAGGTCGCGGGTTCGAGCCCCGTCTCTCGCGCCATTTTCCAGATTACCATTCCTGGATCGTCAAGGCTCCGCGCGTCAAGCGCAACGATGCTTCTGCGTCGGCGCCATCCCGGTTGAACGGCAGGGCGCCAGGTGACCAAACTGATCAAACACCGGGCATCGACACCGGCCCTGCAGGTGGGCAAGCATGGCCGTCCAACCCGCACTTCATGCACGCGAGCAATCTTATGCGGAAAGCAATTGCAATTGCGGCGCTTTCGCTGGCGCTCACCCAATGCGGTCAGGTCAATACCCTCGTCAACGGATTCAAGTACGCCAATGCCGTTGCAAGCGCGCTTGAACAGGAGATGGGGGCGAAGCCGCAGGTGGGGTTCAACTGGCACAACGGCCGGCTGCTCTCCGTGACCGTGCAGTTTCCGGACCTCTACCAGCGAAAACCCCTCGCCGAACTCGCAGGCAGGGTGCGCGCCGTCGTTGAAAAGGAATTTCAGCAAAAGCCGGACAACATCATTCTCGGATTTCGGATCGACGGGTGACGGCCTGCCGACAGCGGGCCCGGGGTTCCGGACGAGGCCGCGCCGGCCGCCAATCACCCGTCTGTGAGAGCGGAATTTGTGGCGCAACTGTCCCGCAAAATATGCAGGGGACGGGTCTGGTCGCCTTGTCTTGCGCCCCCTTTTGCACTGCGCTAAAGCCTTAAAACCATTCCAAATGTGCGGCGAATCTGCGCAGGCACACTGCCAACATAACAGGGACGTTTGATGGGCAGTTTATTGCAGAGCTATCTGCCGCTTGTGGTGTTCATCGGCATCGCGAGTGTGATCGGTCTGGCGCTGCTGATCGCGCCCTTCATGCTGGCCTACAGCAACCCGGACCCGGAGAAGCTGTCGGCCTATGAGTGCGGATTCGACGCGTTCGACGACGCCCGCATGAAGTTCGACGTCCGCTTCTACCTCGTCGCCATCCTGTTCATCATCTTCGACCTGGAAGTGGCCTTCCTGTTCCCGTGGGCGGTGGCATTCGGCAAGCTCGGCGCGACCGGTTTCTGGTCGATGATGGTGTTTCTCGCGGTGCTGACCATCGGCTTTGCCTATGAGTGGAAGAAGGGCGCGCTCGAATGGGATTGACGCAAACGGGTGCGACCGTCGTGTCGCAGGCTGCGACCGGCATCATCGATCCGCGGACCGGCAGGCCGGTCGGCGCGGACGACCGCTACTTCCTCGAGGTGAACAACGAGCTCGCCGACAAGGGGTTCTTCGTCACGGCGACCGACGACCTGATCAACTGGGCGCGGACCGGCTCGCTGATGTGGATGACATTCGGCCTCGCCTGCTGCGCGGTCGAGATGATGCAGATGTCGATGCCGCGCTACGACGCCGAACGCTTCGGCTTTGCGCCGCGCGCTTCGCCGCGCCAGTCCGACGTGATGATCGTCGCAGGCACCTTGACCAACAAGATGGCGCCGGCGCTGCGCAAGGTCTACGACCAGATGCCGGAGCCGCGCTATGTCATCTCGATGGGCTCCTGCGCCAACGGCGGCGGCTACTATCACTACTCGTATTCGGTGGTGCGCGGCTGCGATCGCATCGTGCCGGTCGACATCTACGTGCCGGGGTGCCCGCCGACCGCCGAAGCGCTGCTTTATGGCGTGATGCTGCTGCAGAAGAAGATCCGCCGCATGGGCACGATCGAGCGGTGAGGGCGGGACATGCAGCTGAGTGACATCCCCTTCGGTACCACGGACTGGGCGAGCGTGGAGCCGACGACGCACAAGGGCGACACCGGCGTGGCGACCTGGCGCACGCGCCAGTTCGGCGACATCCGCGTGCGGATCGTGGAGTATTCGCCGGGTTATCTGGCCGATCACTGGTGTCAAAAAGGGCACATCCTGTTGTGCCTGGACGGCGAACTGCAAACCGATCTCGCCGACGGGCGCTCGTTCAAGCTGACGCCCGGCATGAGCTATCAGGTCGCCGACGGCGCCGAGCCGCACCGCTCGCATACGGCGATCGGCGCGCGGCTGTTCGTGGTGGATTGAGAGAGTACTCATGGACGACGCTCAACTCGATCAGCTGGGTGCTGCGATCACCGAGGCGTTGCCGGGCGCGGTGACCGGTCAGAGCGTGGCGCACGGCATGCTGACGCTGATTGCCGAGGCCGCGAAGATCGTCGAGGTGGTGACGTTCCTGCGCGACGACCCGCGCTGCCGGTTCATCAACTTCACCGACATCACCGCGGTCGACTATCCCGGCCGGCCGCATCGTTTCGAGGTGGTCTACCACTTCCTGTCGCCGTATCTGAACACCCGCGTCCGCATCAAGGTCGCGGCCGACGAGACCACGCTGGTGCCTTCGATCATCAAGGAGTTTCCCGGCGCCGACTGGTTCGAACGCGAGACCTACGATCTCTACGGCGTGCTGTTCACCGGTCATCCGGACATGCGCCGCATCCTGACCGACTACGGTTTCGACGGCCATCCGCTGCGCAAGGACTTTCCGCTCACCGGCTTCGTCGAGGTCCGCTACGACGACCAGGAGAAGCGGGTGAAGTACGAGCCGGTGCGGCTGAACCAGGAATTCCGGAAATTCGATTTTCTCTCGCCGTGGGAAGGCGCCGACTACGTGCTGCCGGGCGATGAGAAAGCGAGGCCGAATGGCAATAGCTGATGACTGAAACGCAGCTCCGCAATTTCACGATCAACTTCGGCCCGCAACATCCGGCGGCGCATGGTGTGTTGCGCCTCGTGCTTGGAATTGGACGGCGAGGTCGTCGAGCGTGTCGATCCGCATATCGGGCTGCTTGCATCGCGGCACCGAAAAGCTGATCGAGCAAAAGACCTATCTGCAGGCGATCCCGTACTTCGATCGGCTCGACTACGTCGCGCCGATGAACCAGGAGCATGCGTTTTGCCTTGCGGCGGAAAGGCTGCTCGGCATCACTGTGCCGCGGCGCGGCCAGCTGATCCGCGTGCTCTACTCCGAGATCGGCAGAATCCTGTCGCACCTGCTCAACGTGACGACGCAGGCGATGGACGTCGGCGCGCTCACCCCGCCGCTGTGGGGGTTTGAAGAGCGCGAGAAGCTGATGGTGTTCTATGAGCGCGCCTCCGGCTCGCGCATGCACGCGGCGTATTTCCGTATCGGCGGCGTGCATCAGGACCTGCCGCCGCAGCTGATCGAGGACATCTGGAACTGGTGCGATCCGTTCCTGAAGGTGTGCGACGACCTGGAGACGCTGCTCACCGACAACCGCATCTTCAAGCAGCGCAACGTCGATATCGGCGTGGTGTCGCTGGAGGACGCCTGGAAGTGGGGTTTTTCGGGCGTGATGGTGCGCGGTTCGGGCGCCGCGTGGGACCTGCGCAAGTCGCAGCCTTACGAATGCTACGCCGAGATGGATTTCGACATTCCGATCGGCAAGAACGGCGACTGCTACGACCGCTACTGCATCCGCGTCGAGGAGATGCGCCAGTCGGTGCGCATCATGAAGCAGTGCATCGAGAAGCTCCGCGTCGCCGAGGGCCAGGGACCGGTCGTCGTCGAGGACAACAAGATCGCCCCGCCACGCCGCAGCGAGATGAAGCGCTCGATGGAAGCCTTGATCCATCACTTCAAGCTCTACACCGAAGGCGTGCACGTGCCCGCCGGCGAGGTCTACGCGGCGGTCGAGGCGCCGAAGGGCGAGTTCGGCGTCTATCTCGTCGCCGACGGCTCGAACAAACCCTACAAGTGCAAGATCCGCGCGCCGGGCTTCGCCCATCTGTCGGCGATGGAGTTCCTCTGCAAGGGCCACCTGCTGGCCGACGTGTCGGCCATTCTCGGCTCCATCGACATCGTGTTCGGCGAGGTGGATCGATGATCGCAGGTGCCGGGCAATGAGCGCAGGGCCGCAGCTTGCATTCGACCGCGCGACCGGCATCTTCGCCGGCGCGTCGGCGCGCGAGCAGCTGGCGGCCTACGCGTTTCAGGCCGGCGCGCGCTTGAGCTCGGCCTGGTCGTATCGCGGCTTCGCGGCGGGCTGCAGGGCGGTGCGTTCGGTGCTTATCGAGCGGGATATCACCGTGCGCCTGAACGAGGACGCGCTGTTCGCATTTCCCTATGGCGACGGCTACTGGACGCTGCTGCTCGATCGCAACTACCGCTATGAGGCGGACATCGAGCTGTTCTTCAGGGGTATCGCCGACGACGACTACACGCTGGTCGATTGCGGGGCCAACTTCGGCTACTGGTCGGTGCTGACGACCAGCAAGCCGTTTGGCGCACACCGGGCGATCGCGATCGAGCCTTCGTCGCGGAATTTCGCCAAGCTCACGCACAACGCGAGGATCAACGGCAATCGCTTCAAGGCGATGCAGCGCGCGATCGGCGACCAGCCGGGCATCGCGCGGCTCTCAGGGACCAAGCACGAGGCGCTGAGCATTGCCGGTGATTCGGGCAAGGGCGGTGAAGAGGTCGCGGTCATCACGCTCGACAGCCTGATCGACGAGAACCTGATCACCGCGCTCGGACGCTACGTCATCAAGCTCGACGTCGAGGGCGTCGAGATCCAGGCGATGCGCGGCGGCGAGCGGCTGTTGAAATCCGATTGCGTGCTGATCTGCGAAGAGCACGGCAACGATCCGAACCACACCATCTCCCGCCACATCCTGGCGAACACCCACTTCAAACTGTTCTGCTATGACCCGGCGACGGGGCACTTCGAGCATCTGCGCGATGTCTCCTCGCTCAGCCGCATCAAGCAGAACTCCAATGTCGGCTACAATGTGCTGGCGACTGCGAGCGCGTTCTGGGAGAGCCGCATCCGCGCGCTCTCGGACGAGCCCGTGCGCAGCCACTAAGGGAACGAGCGTCAATGTCCGTCCGCCGCCTCGCACCGCAACCGCTGCAGCCCGGGAGCTTCGCGTTCACGGAAGAGAATCTCGCCTGGGCGAAGGCGCAGATTACGAAGTATCCGGACGGCCGGCAGGCCTCGGCGGTGATCCCGATCCTGTGGCGCGCGCAGGAGCAGGCGGGCGGCTGGGTCTCGGAGGCTGCGATCCGCGCCGTCGCCGAGATGCTCGGCATGGCCTATATCCGCGTGCTGGAAGTCGCGACGTTCTACACCCAGTTCCAGCTTCAGCCGGTCGGCAAGAAGGCGCACGTGCAGGTCTGCGGGACGACTCCCTGCGTGCTGCGCGGCTCGGACGAGCTGTTCGAGGTCTGCAAGCACCGTATTCATCACGATCCGTTTCATGTGTCGGCCGACGGCGACTTCAGCTGGGAAGAGGTCGAGTGCCTCGGCGCCTGCGTGAACGCGCCGATGGTGCTGATCGGCAACGACACCTACGAGGATCTGACGAAGGAGAGCTTCAACAAGGTCCTGGACGGGTTTGCATCGGGCAAGCCGGTCCGGCCTGGACCGCAGAACGGCCGCCAGTTCTCGGCGCCGATCGGCGGCGTCACCACGCTGAAGTCGAGCGGCGCCAGCGCAGCGCCGGCAGCGGCACCAGCTCCGGTAGCGGCACCAGCGCCGGCGGCAGCACCGGCGCCGGCAGCGCCGACACCGTCAGCAGCGGCGCCGGCACCGGCAGCAGCGCCGGCACCCGCAGCAGCGCCGGCACCGGCAGCAGCACCGGCGCCGAAGCCGAAGCAGAAGAGGAAACCGGCCAAAAAACCGGCGATCGCCGACGCTGAGGCGAAGACGCCGGGCGAGGCGGCCAATGTTCAGGAGCGACCGGCGCCGAAGCCGCCGGCCGACGACGCGACGGACAAGACGGACAAGACGTCATGACGGAGGTCGCCATGTCGAATGAAAAGTTGCGCTACGTCATCCTCTACACGGCAGGGATCGCGCTGCTCGTGTTCGTCATCAACCGCACGCTGCTCGGCGCGACCATGCAGTCGTCCCTGATGTGGACGGCGCTGTTCGCGGCCATCGCCTTTGCGATGGCCTGGCGTCAGGCCACGCAGAAGAAGCTTTGAGGGAAGATCGAACGATGCTCGACGACAAGGATCGCATCTTCCGCAATCTGTACGGTCTCGAAGATTGGGGCCTCGAGGGCGCGCGGGCGCGCGGCGCCTGGGACGGCACGAAAGCCATCATCGAGAAGGGCCGGGACTGGATCATCAACGAGATGAAGGCGTCGGGCCTGCGTGGCCGCGGCGGCGCCGGCTTCCCGACCGGGCTGAAGTGGTCGTTCATGCCGAAGGACAATGACGGCCGGCCGCATTACCTCGTCGTCAACGCCGACGAGTCCGAGCCCGGCACCTGCAAGGACCGCGAGATCATGCGGCATGATCCGCACCTGCTGGTGGAAGGCTGCCTGCTCGCGAGCTTCGCGATGAGCGCGCATGCCTGCTACATCTACGTGCGCGGCGAATTCATCCGTGAGCGCGAGCGGTTGCAGGCCGCGGTCGATCAGGCCTATGAGGCAAAGCTGATCGGCAAGGACAACGTGCACGGCTGGCCGTTCGATCTCTACGTCCACCATGGCGCCGGCGCCTACATCTGCGGCGAGGAAACCGCGCTGCTGGAAAGCCTCGAAGGCAAGAAGGGCCAGCCGCGCCTGAAGCCGCCGTTCCCGGCCAACATGGGCCTCTACGGCTGCCCGACCACCGTCAACAACGTCGAGTTGATTGCGGTTGCGCCGGACATTCTGCGCCGTGGCGCGGCCTGGTTCGCCGGCATCGGACGGCCGAACAATGTCGGCACGAAACTCTTCTGCATCTCCGGCCATGTCGAGCAGCCGTGCAACGTGGAAGAGGCGATGGGCGTCACCTTCCGAGAACTGGTGGATACCCATTGCGGCGGCATCCGCGGCGGCTGGGACAACCTGCTAGCGGTGATCCCGGGCGGTGCATCGGTGCCGCTGCTGCCGGCCGAGCAGTGCAACGACCTGTTCATGGATTTTGATACGCTGCGCAACCTGAAGTCCGGCCTCGGCACCGCGGCCGTGATCGTCATGGACAAGTCGACCGACATCATCGCCGCGATCGCGCGGCTGTCGTATTTCTACAAGCATGAGAGCTGCGGCCAGTGCACGCCGTGCCGCGAGGGCACCGGCTGGATGTGGCGGGTGATGACGCGCATGATCGAGGGCCGCGCCCACAAGCGCGAGATCGGCATGCTGCTCGAAGTGACGACGCAGGTCGAAGGCCACACCATTTGCGCGCTGGGCGATGCTGCGGCGTGGCCGATCCAGGGCCTCATCCGCCACTTCAAGCCCGAGATCGAACGGCGCATCGACGAGTTCGCGCGCAATGCCGACAGGGACCGGCCGGCCGAGCCGGCTGTCATGGTCGCGGCGGAGTAGGATCATGCAACCGAAGGGCACGCATCTTGCTGAACTGAACGTCGGGCGGCTGATCGCCGAGACCGATGATCCGCGCGTGGCCGAGTTCATGAACGCGCTCGACGGCATCAACGGGCTCGGCAAGCGCATGCCGGGTTTTGTCTGGATGATGGAGGGATCGGGCGAGCCGAACACCGGAAACACCGAGACCAAGATCGACGGCGATCCGCGGTTCGTGGCCAACCTCACAGTGTGGGAGAACGTCGAAACGCTCGAGACCTTCGTCTTCAACACCTTGCATCGCCGCTTCTATGAGCGGCGGCGCGAGTGGTTCGAAGTGATGGGCCAGATGCACTTCGTGATGTGGTGGGTGCCGGCCGGCCATAAGCCCTCGCTCGAAGAGGCGCTGGAGCGGCTCGAACATCTCAAGACGCATGGCGACAGCGACCATGCCTTCGGCTGGTCGTATCTGAAGGACGCAAAACTCTGGCGCAGCCGCGCCTGCGTCGTCGAGGCTGCGGAGTAGTCTCGATGTCGCAGACCGCAACCTTCTGGCAGAAGTACGGAACGCTCGCGCAGATGGCGCAGGCGTCCGTGGCGCTGCTCGGGTTCGTGGCGGTGCTGTTCCAGATCAACGCGATCAGTTCGAACAACCGCGCCGCAAGCGCGCGCCAAGTCTATCTTGGCTACACCGACCTGGCGTTCCGCAATCCGAAATTCGCGGTGCCGGACTACGAGCAGATCAAGGCCGGGCCGAAGGACGATCAGGTGCGCTACGAGAGCTTTGTCTCGTATCTGCTCTTCGCCTGTGAGGAGGCGCTGGCCGCCTTCGCGGGCAAGCAGGAATGGCAGACCTCGTGCGACTACGATCTGCGCCATCACCTGCCGTTTCTGTGCGAACGGAACGCGGCGGAGCCTGCTTATCTTACGACCTACGCAACCAGGACGCAGCAGTGGATCAAGGCATCGCTGCAACGCGCCGGCGTGACGCCGCCGGACTGCAAGCTGAGAAAGACGTAAAGGGCCATGACCAAGCTTCTCGTCGATGGCAAGGAAGTCGATGTGCCGGCCGAATACACGCTGTTGCAGGCGTGTGAGGCGGCGGGCGCCGAGATTCCGCGCTTCTGCTACCACGAACGGCTGTCGATCGCCGGCAACTGCCGCATGTGCCTGGTCGAGCTGAAAGGCTCGCCGAAGCCGGTGGCGAGCTGCGCCTGGGGCGTGCGCGACTGCCGTCCGGGCCCGAACGGCGAGCTGCCGACCGTCAGCACCAAGTCTGCGATGGTGAAGAAGGCGCGCGAAGGCGTGATGGAGTTCCTGCTGATCAACCATCCGCTCGACTGCCCGATCTGCGACCAGGGCGGCGAGTGCGATCTGCAGGACCAGGCGATGGGCTACGGCGTCGACACCAGCCGCTACGCCGAGAACAAGCGCGCGGTCGAGGACAAGTATCTCGGCGCGCTGGTCAAGACGTCGATGAACCGCTGCATCCAGTGCACGCGCTGCGTCCGCTTCTCCGCGGAAGTCTGCGGCGTGCCGGAAATGGGCGCGATCGGCCGCGGCGAGGACATGGAGATCACGACCTACCTCGAGCAGGCGCTTAGCTCGGAGCTGCAGGGCAACCTCGTCGACATTTGCCCGGTGGGCGCGTTGACCTCGAAACCCTATGCATTCGCGGCGCGGCCGTGGGAGCTCGGCAAGACGCAGTCGATCGACGTGATGGACGCGGTGGGTTCTGCCATCCGCGTCGACACGCGCGGACGCGAGGTGATGCGCATCCTGCCGCGCGTCAACGAGGCGATCAACGAGGAGTGGATTTCCGACAAGACCCGGCACGTGGTCGACGGCCTGCGCACGCAGCGGCTCGACCGGCCTTACGTGCGCATCGACGGCAAGCTGAAATCCGCGACCTGGGCGCAGGCGTTTGCCGCCATCGCCGATCGCGTCGCCCGCTCCGACGGCATGCGGATGGGGGCGATCGCCGGCGATCTTGCGACCGTCGAGGAGATGTTCGCGCTGAAGGACCTGCTCGGCAAATACCGCTCGGTGAACTTTGCCACCCAGGACAACACCGCGCTCAACCCGGCGAACGGGCGTGCCTCCTACATCTTCAATCCCTCCATTGCCGGGATCGAGCAGGCCGACGCTTTGCTGATCATCGGCGCAAATCCGCGGAAGGAAGCCGCGCTGTTGAACGCGCGGATCCGCAAGCGCTGGCGCACGGGCAATCTGAAGGTCGGCCTGATCGGCGAGAGAGCCGATCTCACCTACAAATACGACTATCTCGGCGCGGGGCCTGAGACGCTCAGCGATCTCGGCGCCGGCAAGATCGGCTTCCTGGACGTTCTGAAGAAGGCGAGCCACCCGATCGTGATGGTGGGCGCGGGCGCGGCCGCGCGCCATGACGGCGCCGCGGTGCTGGCGACCGCCGCGAAGATCGCGCTCGAGGCGGAGGCGGTGAAGGACGGCTGGAACGGCTTTGGCATCCTGCACAACGCCGCGTCCGAAGTCGGTGCGCTCGATATCGGCTTTGCGCCGAACGGCGGCGGGCTGACGGCTTCGCAGATGGCCACCTATGGCACGCTCGATGTTCTGTTCTCGCTCGGCGCCGACGACATCGAGGTCGCCGAGGGCACCTTCGTCGTCTACATCGGCACCCATGGCGACAAGGGCGCGCACCGCGCCGACGTGATCCTGCCGGGCGCGGCCTACACCGAGAAGTCCGGCATCTACGTCAATACCGAAGGGCGCGTGCAGATGGCGGCCCGCGCCGGCTTCCCGCCGGGCGATGCGCGCGACGACTGGTCGATCATCCGCGCGTTGTCCGACAATCTTGGCAAGAAGCTCGACTATGACTTGCTGGCCGCGCTGCGGCAGGCGCTGTTCAAGGCGCACCCGCATCTGATGCGGATCGACCAGATCCAGCAGGGCGGCGGCGTGGACGACATCAAGAAGCTTGCCGCCGGTAGCGGCACATTCGACAAGACGTCGTTCAAGAGCCCGGTGACGGACTTCTACCTGACCAACCCGATCGCGCGTGCGTCTGCGATCATGGCCGAATGCTCGAGCCTTGCCTCGGGCCGCATGCCGCAGGCGGCGGAGTAAGATCATGACGTTCGCCGAACTCTGGACCGACTATCTGTGGCCGCTCTTGATCATCGTGATCCAGAGCGTGGCGATGCTCGTCATCCTTCTGGTGTCCATCGCCTACGTCCTGCTCGCCGACCGCAAGATCTGGGCGGCGGTGCAGATCCGGCGCGGCCCGAACGTGGTGGGGCCATGGGGCCTGCTGCAATCCTTCGCCGATCTTTTGAAATTCGTGCTGAAGGAGCCGATCATTCCGGCCGGCGCCAACAAGGGCATATTCCTGCTGGCGCCGCTGGTCTCCTGCGTGCTGGCGCTGGCGGCCTGGGCGGTGATCCCGGTCAACCTCAACTGGGTGATCTCCGACATCAATGTCGGCGTGCTCTATATCTTCGCGATCTCCTCGCTCTCGATCTACGGCATCATCATGGCCGGCTGGGCGTCGAACTCGAAGTACGCGTTTCTGGCGGCGCTGCGCTCGGCCGCGCAGATGGTGTCCTATGAAGTCTCGATCGGCTTCGTCATCATCACCGTGCTGCTGTGCGCCGGCTCGCTGAACCTGACCGCGATCGTCGAGGCGCAGAACACGAGGTTTGGCGTGTTCGGCTGGTATTGGCTGCCGCTGCTGCCGATGTTCGTGATCTTCTATGTCTCGGCGCTGGCGGAGACCAACCGTCCGCCGTTCGATCTTGTGGAGGCGGAGTCCGAGCTCGTCGCAGGCTTCATGGTCGAGTACGGCTCCACCCCCTACATGATGTTCATGCTCGGCGAATACTGCGCCATCGTCACCATGTGCGCGCTCGCCACCATCATGTTCTTGGGCGGATGGCTGTCGCCGATCCCGTACGCGCCGTTCACCTGGGTACCGGGCGTGATCTGGTTCGTGCTGAAGGTCTGCTTCATGTTCTTCCTGTTCGCGATGGCGAAGGCGATCGTGCCGCGCTATCGCTACGACCAGCTGATGCGGCTGGGCTGGAAGGTGTTTCTGCCGATTTCGCTCGCGGCGGTCGTGGTCGTCGCAGCGGTTCTGCACTTTACGGGGCTTGCGCCGAAATGATGCGCTTTGGCCTGACGCAAGGCTTTGATCCTCATCCTGAGGAGGTTGCGAAGCAACCGTCTCGAAGGATGAGGCCACTCGCCGGGACCCTTCGAGACGCGGCCTGTCGGCCGCTCCTCAGGGTGAGGGGAGAGGAAGGAGACTTCTCATGAGTGTCGCAACCGCAGCCAAATCGCTGCTGCTGAAGGAGTTCGTATCGGCGTTCTTCCTCGCCATGCGCTACTTCTTCAAGCCGAAGCCGACCTTGAACTATCCGTTCGAGAAGGGGCCGATCTCGCCCCGTTTCCGCGGCGAGCACGCGCTGCGCCGCTATCCGAACGGCGAGGAGCGCTGCATCGCCTGCAAGCTGTGCGAGGCGATCTGTCCGGCGCAGGCGATCACCATCGAGGCCGGTCCGCGCCGCAACGACGGCACGCGCCGCACCGTGCGCTACGACATCGACATGGTGAAGTGCATCTATTGCGGGCTGTGCCAGGAGGCCTGTCCGGTCGATGCCATCGTCGAGGGGCCGAACTTCGAGTTCGCGACCGAAACCCGCGAAGAGCTCTACTACGACAAGGCCAAACTGCTGGCGAACGGCGATCGCTGGGAGCGCGAGATCGCAAAGTCGATCGCGCTCGACGCGCCGTACCGGTAAGGGGATAGGATGCTCATTCCCGCACTGTTCTTCTATCTGTTCGCCGGCGTCTGCGTCGCCTCGGCGGTGATGGTGATTGCCTCGCGCAATCCCGTGCACTCGGTGCTGTTCCTGATCCTGGCGTTCGTCAACGCCGCGGGCCTGTTCATCCTGATGGGCGCGGAATTCCTGGCGATGATCCTCGTCGTCGTCTATGTCGGCGCGGTCGCGGTGCTGTTCCTGTTCGTGATCATGATGCTCGACGTCGACTTCGCCGAGCTGCGCCAGGGGTTCCTCAACTACCTGCCGTTCGGCATGCTGATCGGCGCGATCGTGCTGGCCGAGCTGCTGCTGGTCACGGGCGGCTGGGTGATCAATCCGAACATCGCCAAGACGCTCGGCTCGCCGATCCCGACCAACATCAGCAACACCGAGGCGCTCGGCCTCGTGCTGTACACGAAATACATCCACTACTTCCAGGTCGCGGGCGTGGTGCTGCTGGTGGCGATGATCGGCGCGATCGTGCTGACGCTGCGCCACAAGCCGAACGTCAAGCGCCAGGATATCTCGGTGCAGAACGCGCGAACCAAGGCAATGGCCATGGAAGTGGTCAAGGTCGCGCCGGGCCAGGGCCTGCAGGATACGCCGCCGCGGGAGGCCGCCGAATGACCATCACGCTGGGCCACTATCTCGCCGTCGGCGCCATCCTGTTCACGACCGGCATCCTCGGCATCTTCCTCAACCGCAAGAACGTGATCGTCATCCTGATGTCGATCGAATTGATCCTGCTCGCGGTGAACATCAACCTGGTCGCGTTCTCGACCTTCCTGAACGACATCGTCGGCCAGGTGTTCGCGCTTCTGGTGCTCACGGTCGCGGCGGCGGAGGCCGCGATCGGTCTTGCGGTGCTGGTCGTATTCTTCCGCAATCGCGGCTCGATCGCTGTCGAAGACATCAACCTGATGAAGGGCTGAGACGTTCAAGATGATTCAGGCCATTGTCTTCCTGCCGCTGCTCGGCGCGATCCTCGCAGGAGTGATCGCCATCGTCGGCGCGCATGCGCGCAACCCGAGCGGCGACGAAATGGATCATGCGCACGGGCACGACGATCATGCCCATGCGACGCATGCCCACGACGCCCAAGCCCATGCCCATGACGATCATTCGCATGATCATCCCGCAGAGCCTGCGGCCGCAGGCTCGCGCGCGGCCGAGCTGATCACGACCGGCTTCTTGTTCGTCTCGATGGTGCTGTCGTGGGTGATGCTGGTCAATGTCGGCTTCCTGCATCAGGACGCCCGGGTGGTGCTGGCCCCCTGGATCGAGTCCGGCAACCTCAACGTCTCCTGGGCGCTGCGCGTCGACACGCTGACGGCGGTGATGCTGGTGGTGGTGAACACCGTCTCGGCGCTCGTGCACATGTATTCGATCGGCTACATGGCCGAGGATCCGCACCGGCCGCGCTTCATGGCCTACCTGTCGCTGTTCACCTTCGCGATGCTGATGCTGGTGACGGCGGACAACCTGGTGCAGCTGTTCTTCGGCTGGGAAGGGGTGGGCCTCGCGAGCTACCTGCTGATCGGCTTCTGGTACCAGCGGCCGTCGGCGAACGCCGCGGCGATCAAGGCCTTCATCGTCAACCGCGTCGGCGACTTCGGCTTTGCGCTTGGCATTTTTGCCGATCTTCATGCTGGTCGGCTCGACCGACTTCGAGACGATCTTTGCGGCGGCCCCGAGCCTCACCGGCAAGACCATCAACTTCTTCGGCTGGCAGGCCGATGCGCTGACGCTGACCTGCCTGCTGCTGTTCATGGGCGCGATGGGCAAGTCGGCCCAGTTCCTGCTGCACACCTGGCTGCCGGACGCGATGGAGGGCCCGACGCCGGTGTCCGCGCTCATTCACGCGGCGACGATGGTCACCGCCGGCGTGTTCATGGTGGCGAGGCTGTCGCCGCTGTTCGAGCTCGCGCCGACCGCGCAGGCCGCGGTGATGTTCTTCGGCGCCACGACCGCGTTCTTTGCCGCCACCGTCGGCCTCGTCCAGAACGACATCAAGCGCATCGTCGCCTATTCGACCTGTTCGCAGCTCGGCTACATGTTCGTGGCGATGGGAGCAGGCGCCTACTCGGTCGGCATGTTCCACCTGTTCACGCACGCCTTCTTCAAGGCGCTGCTGTTCCTAGGGTCAGGCTCGGTGATCACTGCGATGCATCACGAGCAGGACATCCGCATGATGGGCGGATTGAGGAACAAGATTCCCGTCACCTACATCATGATGGTGATCGGCACGCTGGCGCTGACCGGCTTCCCGCTGACCGCCGGCTACTTCTCGAAGGATGCGATCATCGAGTCCGCCTACGTCGCGCACAATCCGTTCGCGCTCTACGGCGTTCATCCTCACGGTGATCGCGGCGGGTTTGACCTCGTTCTACTCGTGGCGGCTGATCTTCAAGACCTTCCACGGCGAGCCGCATGACCGTCATCACTACGAGGCTGCGCATGAAAGTCCGCTGGTGATGCTGATCCCGCTGGCCGTGCTGGCCGCCGGATCGCTCCTTGCGGGGTTCCCGTTCAAGGAGGTCTTTGCGGGCCACGGTACGGAGGAGTTCTTCCGCGAATCCGTGAAGATGAAGCCCGGCCTGCTCGACGAGATGCACCACATCTCGATCGGGATCGCGATCCTGCCGACCATCATGATGGTGATCGGCTTTGCGATCTCGTGGCTGTTCTACATTCGCCGTCCGTACCTGCCGGTCGAGCTCGCGGGCCAGCACCAGATGCTGTACCGCTTCCTGCTCAACAAGTGGTATTTCGACGAGATCTACGACTTCCTCTTTGTCAGGCCCGCCATGTGGCTCGGCACGACGCTCTGGAAGAAGGGCGACGGCGCCGTCATCGACGGCCTTGGACCGGACGGCGTCTCGGCGCGCGTGCTCGACGTGACGCGCAACGTGGTCCGGCTGCAGAGCGGCTACCTCTATCACTATGCGTTCGCGATGCTGATCGGCGTCGCCGCGCTCATCACCTGGTTCATGTTTAGCGTAGGGGCCCACTGACGATGACCTGGCCCATCCTTTCCGTCGTCACCTTCCTGCCGGTTGCCGGCGCGATCCTGATCTGGCTCAGCCGCGGCGATGACGAAGCAGCCAAAGGCAACGCGCGCTGGATCGCGCTGTGGACGACCGTCGTCACCTTCGGCGTGTCGTGGATCCTGGTCATGCGGTTCGATTCGTCGAACCCGGATTTCCAGTTCGTCGAAAAGGCGCCATGGCTCGCGCAGGGCATCGGCTACCACATGGGCGTCGACGGCATCTCGCTGCCGTTCGTGATCCTCACCACCGCGCTGATGCCGTTCTGCATCATCGCCAGCTGGAAGGCGATCACGGTTCGCGTGCGCGAATACATGATGGCGTTCCTGATCCTCGAAACGCTGATGGTCGGCACGTTCTCCGCGCTGGATCTGGTGCTGTTCTACCTGTTCTTCGAGGGCGGCCTGATCCCGATGTTCCTGATCATCGGCGTCTGGGGCGGTCCGCGCCGCGTCTATGCCAGCTTCAAGTTCTTCCTCTACACGCTGCTCGGCTCGGTGCTGATGCTGCTGGCCATCATGGCGCTGTACTGGAATGCCGGCACGACCGACATCCCGACGCTGATGCGCACCGCGGTGCCGCGCGGCATGCAGACCTGGGCGTGGCTGGCGTTCTTTGCCTCGTTCGCGGTGAAGATGCCGATGTGGCCGGTGCACACCTGGCTGCCGGACGCCCACGTGGAGGCGCCGACCGCAGGCTCGGTGATCCTGGCGGCGATCCTGCTGAAGATGGGCGGCTACGGCTTCCTGCGCTTCTCGCTGCCGATGTTCCCGCTGGCGTCGGCCGACTTCGCGCCGCTGGTGTTCGCGCTGTCGGTGATCGCGATCGTCTACACCTCGCTGGTCGCGCTGATGCAGGAGGACGTGAAGAAGCTGATCGCGTACTCGTCCGTCGCGCATATGGGCTTCGTCACGATGGGCATCTTCGCGGGCAACACGCAGGGGATCGCCGGCGGCGTGTTCCAGATGGTGTCGCACGGCATCGTCTCCGGCGCGCTGTTCCTGTGCGTCGGCGTGGTCTACGACCGCATGCACACCCGCGAGATCAAGGCCTATGGCGGCCTCGTCAACCGCATGCCGCTCTATGCGCTGGTGTTCATGGTGTTCACCATGGCCAATGTCGGCCTGCCGGGCACCTCGGGCTTCGTCGGCGAGTTCCTGACGCTGATCGGCACGTTCAAGATGAATATTCCGACCGCGACGCTGGCGACGCTGGGCGTCATCCTGTCGGCGGGCTACGCGCTGTGGCTCTACCGCAAGGTGGTGTTCGGCGCGCTGGAAAAGCCGGCGCTTGCCGGCATCAAGGACCTCACGCTGCGCGAGAGCATCGTGCTGTTCCCGCTGGTGATCCTCACCATCCTGTTCGGCGTCTATCCGAAGCCGGTGCTGGACATGTCGGCGGCGTCGGTCCAGCAACTCGTCAGCAACTACCAGACCGCGATCTCGGCCGTGAAGGCCGCGGCGCTGTCCAGTAACGCATGATCCCGAAAAGTGTGGAGCGGTTTTCGGACAAGATCATGCGCAAGACAGTAGGGCGCAAGGACCACGATCATGAGCTTTACGGCCGCAGGTTACTTGCTGCTCCCGGTGGTGCCGGAGATGCTGCTCAGCGTTTGCGCGATGATCCTGTTGATGATCGGCGCCTACAACGGCGCGCGCGTCACCAACACCATCACCGGCCTTGCGATCTTCTTCCTCGTCTGCACGGCGGCTGCGATCGTCGTGTCGCCCGGCGGCAGGGTCGAGACCTTCGGCGGCAGCTTCGTGCTGGACGATTTCGCGCGCTTCCTGAAGCTTTTGACGCTGCTGGGTTCGGCGGTGACGCTGATCCTGTCGATCGAGTTCCTGCAGGACAACTCGCGAAGAATGTTCGAGTTCGCGGTGCTGGTGCTGCTGTCGACCGTCGGCATGATGATCCTCATTTCCGCGGGCGACCTGATCGCGCTCTACCTCGGCCTCGAGCTGATGAGCCTTGCGCTCTATGTCGTCGCCGCCAGCCACCGCGACAACGCCAAGTCCACCGAAGCGGGTCTGAAGTATTTCGTGCTGGGCGCGTTGTCGTCGGGCATGCTGCTTTACGGCGCGTCGCTGATCTATGGCTTCACCGGCACCGTCAGCTTCGCCGGCATCGCCACCGCGGCGAAATCCGGCAACATCGGGCTGATGTTCGGCCTCGTGTTCCTGCTCGCAGGCCTCTGCTTCAAGGTCTCCGCCGTGCCCTTCCACATGTGGACGCCGGACGTCTACGAGGGCGCCCCGACGCCGGTCACCGCCTTCTTTGCGTCGGCGCCGAAGGTCGCGGCCATGGCCGTGTTCACGCGCGTCACGCTCACCGCGTTCCCGGAGATCACCCAGGAGTGGCGGCAGATCGTCGTGTTCGTGTCGATCGCGTCGATGGTGCTGGGCTCGTTCGCGGCGATCGGCCAGACCAACATCAAGCGGCTGATGGCCTATTCGTCGATCGGCCACATGGGCTTTGCGCTGGTCGGTCTTGCGGCCGGCACCGTGGAGGGCGCGCAGGGCGTGCTCGTCTACATCGCGATCTATGTGACGATGACGCTCGGCACCTTCGCCATCATCCTCGCCATGAAACGCAACGGCGAGGCGGTCGAAACCATCGCCGACTTCGCAGGGCTGTCGCGCACGAATCCCATGCTCGCGTTCTTCCTGGCGATGCTGCTGTTTTCGCTGGCGGGCGTGCCGCCGCTCGCCGGGTTCTTCGCAAAATTCTACGTGTTCATGGCGGCGATCAACGCCGGCCTGTTCACGCTCGCCGTGCTCGGCGTGCTCGCGAGCGTGGTCGGCGCCTACTACTATCTCTACATCATCAAGGTGATGTATTTCGACGAGCCCATCGGCGCGGTGCCGCGCATGCGCGTCGAGCTGCGCACCGTGCTGGCGTTCGCAGGGCTCTTCAACATCCTGTTCGCGCTCTATCCCTCGCCGCTGGTGTCAGCGGCGGCAGCCGCCGCGAAGTCGCTGTTCTGATGGCGTTCGCGCTCGGCCCACAAGCGCAATCCGCGAACTATCGGCTGGTTTCGTTCGACAGCATCGGCTCGACCAACGCCGAAGCGCTTACGCGCGCCAAGGCCGGCGAGCAGGGGCAACTGTGGCTGGTGACGGATTACCAGACGTCCGGGCGCGGACGGCGCAATCGCGCCTGGATTTCGCCCCGCGGCAACCTGGCCGCCAGCGTGCTGGAGGTGGTGACGGTGGCGCCACCGGTCGCCGCGACGCTCGGTTTCGCCGCGGGCGTCGCGCTGGTCCAGGCGCTGCGCTCGTTTTTCGTCGACGCCGAGTTGAAGTGGCCAAACGATGTCCTGCTGCGCGGTGCGAAACTCTCCGGTATCCTCTTGGAAGCGGAGACCGTCGCGGAGGGACGGATGGCGGTGGTGACCGGGATCGGTGTCAACATCGTCGGCGCGCCCCAGGGCGTGCCGTACGCAGCGACCGCGCTGGCCGATGCCGGCTTCGCGCTCTCGGCGCGTCAACTGTTTGCACGGCTGTCGGACTGCTGGGTGGAGGCACGCAGGCTCTGGGATGACGGCCGCGGCATGCCGGCGCTGCGAACGAAATGGCTGAGCTACGCGGCGGGTGTCGGCGGCCCGGTGACGATCCATCTGGGCGGCCGGACGGTGGAAGGCACGTTTGAGACCATTGACGACAGCGGCCAGCTGATCGTCGTGACCGCCGACGGCCGGCGCATGCCGATCGCCTCCGGCGAGGTGTTCTTCGGCGACGCGGCTTCAGATCCTGCGGGCACGGCTTGATGGCGCGGCCCGATGAGCTGACATTCGCCCCGCTCGGGGGCATTGGCGAGATCGGCATGAATCTGTCGGTCTATGGCCTTGGCAATCGGCATCAGCGAAGCTTGCTTGCCGTCGACCTCGGCGTGTCGTTCGGCGACGAAGAGCATTTGCCGGGCATCGACCTGATCATGCCGGACATCACGTTCCTGGAGAAGGAGCGGAAGAACCTGCTCGGACTGGTGCTGACCCATGCGCATGAGGACCATTTCGGCGCCATCATCGATCTGTGGCCGCGGCTGAAGTGCCCGATCTATGCCACGCCGTTTTCCGCGGCACTGCTTGCGGCAAAGTGCGAGGGCGAGATCAACGCGCCGAAAATTCCGGTGACGGTGGTGCCGCTCGGCGGGCGTATCGACATCGGTCCGTTCAATGTCGAGTTCATCTCGGTCGCCCATTCGATTCCGGAATCGAACGCGCTGGCGATCCGCACGTCCGCCGGTACCGTGCTGCACACCGGCGACTGGAAGATCGATCCGACGCCGCTGGTTGGTCTGCCGACCGACGAAAAGCGGCTGCGCGAGATCGGCGAGGAGGGGGTGCTGGCGCTGGTCGGCGATTCCACCAACGCGGTCCGCGACGGCCGCTCGCCGTCGGAGACCGAAGTCGCCGCAGTTCTCGCCGGCATCGTCAAATCATCGCGCGGCCGCGTTGCGGTGACGACGTTTGCGTCGAACGTCGGACGGCTCAAGGCCGTGGCGGATGCCGCGCGCGCCGCTGAGCGCGAAGTGGTCGTCATCGGGCGCGCGATGGAGCGCGTCGTGCAGGTCGCGCGCGAAACCGGCTATCTCAACGGCGTGCAGGAGTTTCGCGACGCCCGGCTCTATGGCCATTTCCCGCCGGACAAGGTGCTGGCGCTCTGCACCGGCAGCCAGGGCGAGCCGCGCGCGGCGCTGGCACGCATCGCCGCCGACAATCATCCGGAAGTGACCCTCAACAAGGGCGACCGGGTGATCTTTTCCTCGCGCACGATTCCCGGCAACGAGAAGGCGGTGGGCAACATCATC
This sequence comes from uncultured Alphaproteobacteria bacterium, assembly GCA_963757845.1. Taxonomy (GTDB): domain Bacteria; phylum Pseudomonadota; class Alphaproteobacteria; order Rhizobiales; family Xanthobacteraceae; genus P52-10. Next base: position 195,003 of record CAVWTB010000054.1, on the reverse strand, counting down.
AACGGCCTGGTCGCACAGGGCATCGAGGTCATCACCGACCGCAACCATCTCGTGCACGTCTCCGGTCATCCGCGCCGTGACGAGCTGCGCGACATGATCTCATGGGTGAAGCCGCAGATCCTGATTCCGGCGCACGGCGAGCCGCTGCATCTCAGCGAGCACGCAGATCTTGCCCGCAAGGCGGGCGTGCCGAAGGTGATCGTTTGCCGCAACGGCGATCTGGTGAAGCTCGGTCCCGGCGACCCGGGCGTGATCGACGAACTGCCGCACGGGCGCCTCTACAAGGACGGCATCCTGCTGGAAACCGAAAAGGCGCGCGCGGTCGCCGAACGCCGGCGCATGTCGTTTGCAGGCGTGGTGTTCGTGGCGCTGGCGATCACGGAAAAGGGCGAGCTTGCCGACGACCCGCAGGTCGATATGGCGGGCGTTCCGGAAAAGGACGCCGCCGGCAAGACCATCGACGATCGTGTCTACGATATTGTGGTATCCACCTTCGAGAGCCTGCCGCGGGCGCGGCGGCGCGATCCGGACGCGCTCGCCGAAAGCATCCGTCGCGCGGTGCGCGCCGAGGTGAACGCCGCCTGGGGCAAGAAGCCGGTCTGCCAGGTGCAGGTGCTGACGGTTTGATGAGGAGCCAATCGATGATCGGACGTCTCAACCACGTCGCCATCGCCGTGCCGAATGCGTTGAAGGCCGCGGAAATCTATCGCGCCTGCGGCGCCGAGGTGTCGGCGGCCGTGCCGCTGCCGGAGCATGGCGTCATCACCGTGTTCGTGACGCTGCCCAACACCAAGATCGAGTTCATCGAGCCGCTGGGTGACGCATCGCCGATCGCAAAATTCGTGGAGAAGAACGCCGACGGCGGCATTCATCACGTCTGCTACGAGGTCGACGACATCGTCTCCGCGCGCGACGAGCTGAAGGCCGCGGGCGCCCGGGTGCTCGGCGACGGCGTGCCGAAGATCGGCGCGCACGGCAAACCGGTGCTGTTCTTCCATCCGAAGGATTTTTCCGGCGCGCTGGTCGAGATCGAGCAAGTCTGACAAGATGGCTTTGATCGACCTTCGCGTCGTCCCGCGAAGGCGGGATCCAGTTTTCCGAGCGAGCGATTCATCGCGGCGCTGTGGTTACTGGATCCCGCCTTCGCGCGACGACGCTGAGCATGCGGGCTACGCGTTGCCTCAGCGCCGCATGATCGATTTCGTCGGCGCTTGCGATTTACTTCATCGTCTGGTGGGTGGTGCTGTTTGCGGTGCTGCCGTTCGGCGTGCGCAGTCAGCACGAGGAGGGCGGTGGCGTGGAAGGCACCGATCCCGGCGCGCCGGTCGTGCACGGCATGCTGCGCAAGCTCGTCTGGACCACGGTCATCTCGGCCGTTCTCTACGGCGCCGGATTTGCGGCCAATCGCGCCGGCGTGCTCAACGTCGACAACCTGTCGCGCCTGATGGGCCTTCCGATCTGAGAAGCCAAAAAAAAATCGTTGAAAGCAAAAAAAAGCAGGGCTCGGAGCCCTGCGAAACTTGTGTCGACCCGATTTGTCCCTGATGAAGTTGGGTTTATTCGTGCTTGCCAGGGGTGACGCTGCTTGAGCGCGTCAGGGCTCCTCCCGAGACTTGGACCACCAGACGGGACAAGCCGAGGCCGAACCTGTCTGAATTGTTTGTTCATAACCCAAAGATTTCGCTCTGTCACCAATTTCAGCAACATTCGTCTAAATTCGCGGCATTGCCAAATCCCAGAATTTGCATGTGTTTATGCGGACTTCGGCCGCAGCCGTCGAAATCGCATGGGGCTATCTGCCGCCTTGCATGGCACGGAACTCAAGGCTGGGCGGCCTCCGCCAGCTTTCCTATCGACGGGAACTGTTCCTATGGCCGCCCGAACGAAGGGGGCGGACCCCGACGTGATTTGGCAACTTCGGTTCCGTCGTCACCACCGCAGAAGGATCGTGGTGCTGCCCCTGGATCAACGCTGAGACGTGCGCGCCTTCGGCATGCGGAACACGACCGGCAGGTTGAAGCGCAGCCCTTCGTCGGCGACGAAAGGCGGCGGTGCGGGGACGGGATCGGCGCGGCGCATCATGGCGAGCGCTGCGTCGTCGAATGAGGTGTCGCCCGATCCCGTGATGATGTTCGTCGACAGCACGCGGCCCATCCGATCGAGCACGATGCTGACGATGATCTCTGCATCCTTCATCGACCGGTCTGATGGATAGCGCTTGTGTTTGTCGAGGTGAGCGATCAATCGCTTCTGCCAGGTCACGCGGGCGAGTTCGTTGCTTTGTCCGATGCCTTGCGCCGGCGCCGTTGAACGTGTCGAAATCGCCGCAGTCTCGATCCCCGGCGTCGCTCTGGCTTCGGCAGCCGCCGACTGCACGGATGCGAACGCTTCGACCTGCTGCGGCTTGGGATCGTTCTCGTTCGGCGTCCGGACGTCCTTGAGCGCGACGGCGCGGTCGGCGTCTTCCGTCTCCGTCGGCTGTTCCTTGGGCAGCTCGGTTTCTTCCGGAACCACTTTCTGCTCAACGGCGGGCGCCGACGCCACGGTCGCTTCACTGTCCGGTCCTGGCGGCAGGTCGGTCGGCTCGTTGCGCGTCGCCAGCAGCTCCAGCCCCACCTCGATCGCCGGCGCGCCCAAGGCGTCATCGCTGTCGGCGGACGATCGCCCCAAAGCAAGCGCAACGCAGCCTGCGTGCAGTGCGATCGCGCAGGCTGCGGCGATCACCCACAGGCGCGAGCTGTTTCCGTTCGCGAACTCGTCCTTGGCCATTGGATCAGGGTCTCCGACTGTCGGAGATCGATGCAGGGTTTGACGTCGTCTCGCCGACGCCCTCCAGCGCCACCAGCGACACTTTCATAAAGCCGCCGGTCCGCAGGACCTCCAGCACGTCCATGAGATCGCCGTACGGCACCAGACGGTCGGCACGCAGGAAAATGCGCTTGTCCTTGCCCGCGTCCGGGGAGCCTTCCAGGGTGCGCACGAGGTCCACGCGCTTGACGGGCGTTTCGCCGATGAAGACAGCGAGGTCGGACTTGATCGTGACGTAGGTCGGCTTGTCCGGCTTCTTCTGCGGTGTCGCCGTGGAGGATGGCAGATCGATCGGCAGATCGACTGTCGACAACGGTGCTGCGACCATGAAGATGATGAGCAGAACGAGCATCACGTCGATGAACGGCGTGACATTGATCTCGTGGGTCTCGTCGAAATCGGCGTCTTCGCCGTCGTTGTCCGTCAGTGTTGCACCCATGGCTCACTCCGCCGCCTGCGATCGATTGACCCCCGCGCGCGATCCAGATCACGCGACAGAAGCCGTCCGGCTGCTCCCGAGGCGCGGCCGACCAGCTCGAGGTAGCCTTTCGTCACACGGGAAAAATGGTTGTAGATGATCACGGCGGGGATCGCGGCGACGAGACCGATCGCCGTAGCCAGCAAGGCCTCGGCTATGCCCGGCGCAACGACGGCGAGATTTGTCGTCTGGGATTTCGAGATGCCGATGAAGCTGTTCATGATGCCCCAGACGGTGCCGAACAGGCCGACGAAGGGAGACGTTGCGCCGATGGTGGCGAGCAAGCCCATGCCCATCCGAATCCGACGCGCCTCGGCTCGGCTGATTTCGGCGAAGCTCGAGGCTGCGCGTTCCTTGATGCCTGTCTTGTACGCGACATCCGCCGACAGGCGCGCTTCACGCACGGCCGCCGTTGAGAAATGTCTGGAGCACGTTGCGCGCCGATCCCAGTGCAACCCTTGCCTCCGAAGCGAGCGCGCTTCGGCGATGCGCTCGAGAGCCGCGGCGAGGCGGCGCCGGGCGAGAAACAGCTCGGCCATCTTGGCGAAGAGAACGGTCCACGTGACCAGCGATGCGAACGCAAGGCTGATCATGACCGCCTTCACGACCGTGTCGGCGGACATGAACATCGACCAGGGTGACATTTCGTGAATGGCTTGCGACGTCGATCTGGGGTTCCGGTCCGTGTCGGCTGCTGCCGTCGCCGCAGACGGCGACACGTTCCGGGACATCGCCCCTCCCAGGCTCGCCCTGGGTCCAACCCGCGACAGCTGCATCCGGGACGACGACCACCGGGTTGATTTCAAGCTGTGCGTTCGACTTGTCGAACATGGCGCGCAAGAGGTCGACGATCGACGCTTGATCGTCCGCACGCGCAACGCTCGCTGTTAGGGAGAGGATGGCAAGCAGTAGCCACGCAGATCGGGACATGGACATGATCTCCTTCAGGCTGTTCGGCGTGCGGCGCTGCGGGCGGCGCAGCGTCGCACGCTTGCCGGCTCAGTTCAGGCGGAAGCGCACGCCGCCATAGACGGCGAGGCCGGTTCCTGGTTCGAACAGGGTCGAGCTGGCGTTGGCGCGTTCGGCGATGCTGGCGCTCGCGATGTACTTCACATTGGTCAGGTTTCGGCCTTCGATGTAGGCGGAAAACCATTTTCCGTCGTCGTACCCGATCTTCGCCCCCAGCAGCGCATAGGGCTCCGTTCGAACGCTGTTGGCGCTGTCGACATAGTAGGAAACGGGCACCCACTCGACATTCGGTCCGGCAAAGAAGCCTGACGGGTGCCGGTAAAGCAGTTCCGCCCGCAGGTAGTGCGGCGGCGCGCCGGGAATGAAGTTGTTGCCGTAGAGCGGATCGTTCCGGAAGTGGAAGTCGTTGAACGTGTAGGCGACGTTCAGCCAGAGGCGATCGACGTCGGGACCGCGAACAAAGATCGAATCGAACAGGGAAACACCCAGGCCCGCTTCGATCCCTTGATGGAACGTTTTGTCCGCATTGACGACATTGCACGCGCCGGGCGTGTTTGGGTTGCTCAGGCAGAGGAACTCATTGGTAATGTCGGCGCGGTAGAGCGCGACCTCCCACGTCAGGTTGGGACGCCGGCCCCGCGTACCGATCTCGTAGGTCGTGGCGCGCTGCGGCCGAATGGCGGCGCACGGTCTCGAACGCTTGTGCCTTCACCAAAACTCGGGATCTCGGCGCTGCGCGAGACGTTCGCGAACGCCTGCCAGGTCGGATCGATGTCCCAGAGCAATCCGGCGCGCGGGCTCCACAGATTGAACTCCGTTGCCCCCGACTGGTTGCCGTTGCTCAGGAAGCGATCCTGCCGGTTGCGCGTGGCGTGGATGAACTGCGTGCCGGCGATGACGGCGACGTTCGGCAGCACGAACAGGGAGTCCTCGACATAGGCCGAGGTGTTCTTCGACTTGTCGATCGACGACGACAGCAGCGCGCCCTTGAAGCCGCGGATATTCTGCGAACTGCTGGTTGTCGATCTTCCCGTTGTGGACATTGACGCCGGCGACGAAGCGATTGCGCAAGTCGCCGATGCGGCGGTCGTCGGTGACCCGTCCGAACACGCCGTAATCGTCATACTGATAGTCCAGCCACTGGAAGATCGGATGCATCAGGTGCCGGTCGACGGCGAATGCGCCGACCTCAACGGTCGTATTGCCGAAGCGCGCCGTGGTCTTGTTGGCGAAGCGCAGCGTGTCGATGTTGCGCTGCTGATCGTTCAGCACGTTGTTCACGGCCGCGGTCTGCGGCGTGTTCAGCGCGGAGGATTTGGTCACCGATCCGGGAATGCGCTGCCGGACGCTGTTGCCGTTGAAATAGAAGCGCGTCTCGATGTCCGGCGTGATCTGGTAGCCGATGTTGCCGCTGCCGCGGAACGCGTGGCCGTCGCTGTGATCGCGAAAGCCGTCCGCTCGCTGTCCCGATGCGGTGATGAAGCCGTCCCAGGCGCCCTTGGCTCCCGCCGCCTGTGCCTGCGTGCGGGCAAAACCGAACGAGCCGAGGTCGAGGCTGAACGCGGCCAATGGCGCATCGCGGCCCGATGGCGTGACGAAATTGATCGCACCGCCGAGCGAGGCTGCGCCATAGCGCAGGGCGTTCGCGCCCTTGTAGACCTCGACATAGCGATAGGCGGTCGGGTCGAGTTCCTGAAAATCGCCGTAGCCGTCGGCGGTGTTGATCGGGATGCCGTCCATGTAAAGCTGGACGCCGCGCAGATGAAAGTTGCGCGACAGGCCGGAGCCGCGGATCGACAGGCGGGAGTCCTCGCCCCATTTCGGCTGCACGAACACGCCCGGCACGTAGTCGAGCACGTCCTTGAGCGTCGCTGCGGGGGTCGAGTTCTTGTAGTCCTCGCCGCGGACGATCGCGACGCCGCCAGGCGTTCGCTGGATTTCGACCAAGAGCCTGCTGCGCGGTCGGCACCGTCAGTGAACCAGGCACTGGGGGAGCGGGTTGCGTGCTCGGCGCCGCCGTGGCCGGCTGCACGGTCCGAACGGCTCCGCCACGCTTGCTGCGCTGGATCGCACGCTGCGGTGTTGGTTGTTGAGTTACGACGACCGGAGGCAGGTTGGCGGCCGGTTGCGAAAAAGACGGAGATGAAGGCAAGATCAAAAAGGTAGCCGACGCGAGCCAAATGCCGCGAGCTGACGCGAATGACATGATGCTGTCCGCATGACTGACGAAACGATGGATGTGTGCGGGCGCAAATGTGCGCCGATCGTCAGATCAGGGACGGAGGACCACGCGGCGAATGACTGGAAAAGCCATTCTTGAAATCGGGCGTCCCGGCGCGCAACGTCGCAACGGCGATCGTTCGGACGACAGGAAGCGGAAGCGACACGCCGGAAGCCGGTGGCAGGGCCGCCGGCGCTGCGTGTTGCAGGCAGATTTGGCAATGAACGGCAGCGCGCTTGGTCGTCTTGTCGGCGTGCTCCGCCATCGCGGCTGCATCGTCAGCCGTGCAGAGCTCGAAGCCCGACAACGACTTGGCCGGCGCGGTTGCGGCCAGCAGCGTTGTTGCAAGCAGGGCGTTCAGGACAAACGCATAGGCGGCCAGCAGTGCCGACCAGCGCCCGATCCGTCGATTGCCCCTTGCGATGAACATTCGCACGCCCCTTAACTTCGGGCTAACATGGTGGAACGGCAACAAAAAGGCTCCAACAGCGCGTTTAAGGCTCCAAGAGCGCATTTTAGGTCCATTTTGACGGCGATGTGTCCCTTGTGTTTTGTCGGGCCTTCCGCTTTCAGTGGCTAAATTCTTGAACACTCCCGATTCTAGAGCTCCGCATGCGTCTGTCCCGGTTCTTCTTGCCGATCTTGAAGGAAACGCCGAAGGAGGCTGAAATCGCCTCGCACCGGCTGATGCTGCGCGCCGGCATGATCCGGCAGGAGGCGGCCGGCATTTATGCTTTGCTGCCGCTGGGCCTGCGCGTGCTGAACAAGATCACGGCGATCGTGCGCGAGGAGCAGAACCGTTCCGGTGCGGTCGAGCTGCTGATGCCGACGCTCCAGTCGGCCGAGTTGTGGCGCGAGAGCGGGCGCTACGACGACTACGGCAAGGAGATGCTGCGCATCACGGATCGGCATGAGCGGGACTTGCTGTACGGGCCGACCAACGAGGAGATGATCACGGAGATCTTCCGCGCCTACGTGCAATCCTACAAGGACCTGCCGCTGAACCTCTATCACATCCAGTGGAAGTTCCGCGACGAGGTGCGCCCGCGCTTCGGCCTGATGCGCGGCCGCGAGTTCCTGATGAAGGATGCATACTCGTTCGACACCGACGCGGCCGCCGCGCGCCACGCCTATAACCGGATGTTCGTCGCCTATCTGCGCACCTTTGCACGGATGGGGCTGAAGTCGATCCCGATGGTCGCCGACACCGGTCCGATCGGCGGCGATCTCAGTCACGAATTCATCATCCTCGCCTCGACGGGCGAAAGCGAGGTGTTCTGCCATTCCGACTATCTGAACTACGAGGTGCCTGACGAGAATGTGAACTTCGAGGACGTTTCCGGCCTGCAGGCGATCGTGAACAAATGGACCTCGCTCTATGCGGCGACCTCGGAGATGCACGAGCAGGCGAAGTTCGAGGCGCTGCCGGCGAATGTGCGGATGTCGGCTCGCGGGATCGAGGTTGGTCACATTTTCTACTTCGGCACGAAGTATTCCGATCCGATGCGCGCCGTCGTCACCGGACCCGACGGCACCCAGCAGCCCGTGCATATGGGCTCGTATGGTATCGGCCCGACACGGCTGATCGGCGCGGTGATCGAAGCGTTCCACGACGACGCCGGCATCAAGTGGCCGGAAGCCGTCGCGCCGTTCGGCGCAACCATTCTCAACCTGAAGCAGGGTAGCGCGGACACCGATACCGCCTGTGAAAGGCTTTACCGCGAGCTTTCCGCCAAAGGCATCGATGTCCTCTACGACGACACCGACAATCGGCCCGGCGCGAAGTTCGCCACCGCCGACTTGATCGGCATTCCCTGGCAGATCCTGGTGGGGCCGAAGGGGTTGGCCGACGGCAAGGTCGAGCTCAAGCGGCGCAGCGACGGTTCGCGCGAACTGTTGAGCCCCGCGGATGCTGTGGCCCGCCTGACCGAATGAGTTGTGCACCGCTCGTTTGCCTGTGGAAAATGGCGCGGCTTGAAACTGCCCGAATTGTGTTGAAATTCGGTCCTTGGACAATGCGATGAGCGAGACGCTTCAGACCCGCCCATTTGCCCCCTTTGAGTGGCTGATTTCGCTGCGCTACCTGCGTGCGCGGCGCAAGGAAGGATTCATCTCGGTCATCGCCGGATTTTCCTTCCTCGGCATCATGCTGGGGGTTGCCACGCTCATCATCGTCATGGCGGTGATGAACGGCTTTCGCAAAGAGCTGCTCGACAAGATCCTTGGCCTGAACGGTCACCTGCTGGTGCAGCCGCTGGAGAGCCCGCTGACCGACTGGAAGGTCGTCGCCGAGCGCATCAACGCGGTGCAGGGCATTCGGCTTGCCGCGCCCATCGTCGAGGGACAGGCGCTGGCGACGTCGCCGTTCGGCGCGACCGGTGTGCTGGTGCGCGGCATCCGCTCGGAGGATTTGACCAACATCACCTCGATCGCCCGCAACATCAAGCAGGGCACGCTCGAGGGCTTCGACGAGGGCCAGGGGCTCGCGATCGGCCGGCGGCTTGCCGACACGCTCTCGCTGCGCGCGGGTGACAACGTCACCATCGTCGCCGCCAAGGGGGCCGTGACCCCGATGGGCACGCTGCCGCGCACCAAGACCTATCGGGTCGCCGCCGTGTTCGAGATCGGCATGTCGGAATACGACTCGCTCTTCGTGTTCATGCCGATCACCGAGGCGCAGGCCTACTTCAACCGGCCGAGCGACGTCACCGCGATCGAGGTCTACACCACCAATCCCGACAAGATCGGCGAGTTCCGCAAGAGCGTGACCGAAGCGGCGGGCCGGCCGATCTTCATGGTCGACTGGCGGCAGCGCAACGCCACCTTCTTCAATGCGCTGCAGGTCGAGCGCAACGTGATGTTCCTGATCCTGACGCTGATCGTGCTGGTCGCGGCGCTGAACATCATCTCCGGGCTGATCATGCTGGTGAAGGACAAGGGCAGCGACATCGCTATCCTGCGCACCATCGGCGCCACGCAAGGCGCGATCATGCGCGTGTTCCTGATCACGGGAGCATCGATCGGCGTGGTCGGAACCGTGATCGGCTTCGTCGTCGGCACCGTCATCTGCGTCAACATCGAGCCGATCCGCAAATTCCTCTCCTGGATGACCAACACGGAGCTGTTCCCGGCCGAGCTCTATTTCCTCTCGAAGCTGCCGGCGGAAATGGATCCGGGGGAAACATTCGCCGTGGTGCTGATGGCGTTGACGCTGTCGGTGCTCGCCACGCTCTATCCGTCGTGGCGCGCGGCCCGGCTCGATCCGGTCGAGGCGCTTCGGTATGAGTGAGACCGAAGCGGCGGCAGGAAAAGAGGAAGAGGTCCCGGTCGTCTACCTTCACGACGTGGGGCGCCGCTACAAGCAGGGCGAAAGCGAGCTCGTCATTCTCAACGGCGCAAAGCTGGCGCTGTGGGCGGGGCAGTCGGTCGCGCTGGTCGCGCCGTCCGGCGCCGGCAAATCGACGTTGCTGCATATCGCCGGACTGCTGGAGCATCCGGACGAGGGCGAGGTCTATATGATGGGGACCGCCACCTCCGCGCTCAGCGATCTGCAGCGGACCATGATGCGGCGGACGGATGTCGGTTTCGTCTACCAGTCGCACCGCCTGCTGCCGGAGTTCACGGCGCTGGAGAACGTCATGATGCCGCAACTCGTGCGCGGGCTGTCGCGCAAGGAGGCCGGCCATCGCGCGCTGGAGATCCTCTCCTATCTCGGACTGAAAGAGCGCGGCTCGCACCGGCCGGCCGAACTGTCCGGTGGCGAGCAGCAGCGCGTCGCGATCGGGCGTGCGGTCGCCAACGCGCCGCGCATCCTGTTCGCCGATGAGCCGACCGGCAACCTTGATCCGAACACCGCCGAGCACGTGTTCAACGCACTCATGCAACTCGTCAAGGCGACCCGGGTCGCCATGCTGATCGCGACCCACAACATGGATCTCGCCGGACGCATGGACCGCCGCGTTACCCTGCGCGAGGGGCAGGTGGTGGAGATGGACTAGGCCTGAAGGCGCTCATCCCCTGCGCCCTGTCACGCAGCATTCACGGCGTCATTCTCGGACGCGCTATCGTGTCCCCTGATCCCGCACCGATCAGAGGGGCGTTCGCGGTCGATCTCCGCGAGCGCTGGCATCGGGATGCCGGATGGCGCTTCGCTATATGCCGGACCCTCACCCACGATCGCGCGAGCGGATCCTCGGTGCGGACCGGGACATTGACGCCGGTCGCGACGGGCGGACGTCCGCGAGCACGTCCGGGCGACATCTCGGGCGAAGGGGGGCGCGTCGGCGCAAGCGACGACCCCTGGGACTTGCAGCAAGCCGCGAACTCCACTCGCGTGCGGAAGCCGGCAGTTGAGCTAGCAGCTTGTAGCCCGGATGAGCGAAGCGATATCCGGGATTCCCGATCGCTGGCTCAGCCCCGGATGTCGCTTCGCTCATCCGGGCTACGAAGATCGCGCGGCTGTTTGACAACTGAATATTGAATGGTCGCGCGCTCACCGCCGCGTGCGCTCCGGCTTGCCCTGCGTCGCAACGGTGTAGGCGGGGTTCTGATAGCAGAACCCGATCGCCGAGGCGGTCGCCCGGCATTGCTCGAGGGTGGTGTAATAGCAATCCGGACCCCAGCGGCCACTCGGTTGCATGCACCATTGATAGATCGGCGCGTTCTGCGCCGGCGCGCCGTCCGGAGCCGAGACGACGAGCACCCCAAGCGCGGCAAGCAGGAGTGGCGAGCGCGTTCTCATGGCCGTTGCATCCGATCAGGCTTTCCCTGGGTGGCGACGGTGTAGGCCGGGTTCTGGTGGCAGAACCCGACTGCGGAAGCGGCCGCGCGGCACTGCTCGATGGTGACGTAGGAGCAATCAGGACCCCAGGGGGCGCTCGGCTGCATGCACCATCGATAGATCGGCGCGGCGAGGGCAGGTGCAGGGTCATGCGTGGTCACGCCGACCAGGACGAGCCCCGCAATGGCGAACAAAGGCACATTGGTCTTCATGGGCGCTCTCCGGTCTGACAACGAACCTAGCACCGCGATGAGCGCCCGGCGCTGAACAAGCGCGTGAGCGGTGCCAAGCGATCCGCTCAGAGCAGCAGGACCAGTCCGATCGCAACGATGATTGCGATGGCCTTTGCCGACGTCCACAGCGCCACCAGCCATGCACGACCGATCGAAATGTTCAGATGGGTCGACAGCCAGCCCGCCTGCAGCCAGAGGTACCAGCCGACGGCGAGAACGGCCCCGGCGACGCCGGCAATCCGCAAGCCGTGGAAGGGCGACCTGATCGCGACCGACGCGAGCCCGAACGCCAGCGCGAAGGGCGCCGCCACATAACACTGGCTGTAGAAGGGACCTCGCAGCTTCTCACGGTCGACTTTTTGTCCCAGCCCTTTCAGAAGGGCGACGGCAAACATCAGCGGCACGATGCTGAAGGCGATCGCGCGCAGCATCAAAAGATACTCGTGCGATTGGACGAGCTCGCCGGCGAGACCACTGCGCAGGACGATCCGCTCGTGCATGGCCACCTCGATCGCGTGCGCGATCAGGATGCTCAGCATCAGGAACAAGGGCGGGCTCAAGGTGTCGATGTACTGCTGCTCCGGCGCCTCGGTCTGCTCGACGTCGGAGTACTTCATCATCTCGGACGGATGGGTGATCACCCGCCACAGCGTCTTCGGATAGAAGACCAGCCAGGCCATGACCTCGTAGAGCAACTCCTCGATCGACTTGACGATCTTGAGAAAGTCCATGTCCATCTGGCCCCCGGCGCGCAGCGCGATCCTGGGGATCGGCTTCGAACGGTGGGATTAACCATCGCCCGGGGTCATTTTCCAACTGATGAAGAACGGCATTGACTCTTGTGAACATAAGAGGAACATTGTTCTCGAAATGTTCCACATGAAGCGGCGGGAGAGTTCGATGCTCAGGATGTTCGTTGAGGAGGCCGCGGCGCTGACCTCGCTGGTGCTGTTCGTCGGGATGGTGGCGGTTTGGGCGCAGGTGATTCCGCAGCTCTAGCGACCTGTTCCCGAAGCGGGAACCGGTTTTCGGATAGGATCATGCCCCCGAAAGAAAACCTGTTCCCCTGGGTGTGTTGGGGAAAAGGCGGATCAATGGGTTGCGGCGCCTCCGTGGCGTGGACAGGGATGGGTTCAGGCCGCACGATCGGTCGCTGAGTCGGCGCCAAGGCGCCGCATCCCTGGATCCTTGAAGGCCAATGCCCAGCCCCGGTTTTATCCATCTCAACGTCCGCTCGTCCTATTCGCTGCTGCATGGCGCGATCACCATCGGCAAGCTTGCCGAGCTCGCCAAGAAGGACCACCAGCCGGCGCTGGCGCTGACCGACAGCGACAACATGTTCGGGGCGCTGGAGTTTTCCGAAAAGGTCGCGGGCTACGGCATCCAGCCGATCGTCGGCTGTGCGCTGGCGGTCGATTTCGGCGACGTGGAACCGGGCTCGCGGTCCGTCCTGGCGCAGCCGTCGCGCCTCATCCTGCTGGCCGCGCGGGAGGAGGGGTACCGCAGCCTGATGCGGCTCAACTCGCGCGCCTTCCTCGAGACGCCGACCCATCAGGCGCCGCATATCAAGCTTGGCTGGCTCGAAGGCGAGACCGACGGGCTGATTGCGCTGACGGGGGGGCCTGCGGGGCCGATTTCCATGGCGATCGGCAGCGATCAGGCGGCCATCGCGGCGGCGCGCTGCGACCGGCTGACGGAGCTGTTCGGCGATCGCCTCTATGTCGAATTGCAGCGGCACGGCCTCGAGATCGAGCGGCGCGCCGAAGGCGGGCTGATCGACCTCGCCTTCGCCAAGGGCCTGCCGCTGGTGGCGACCAACGAGCCGCTGTTTCCGACCGCGGACGACTACGAAGCGCACGATGCGCTGGTCTGCATCGCCGGCGGACGGCTGGTCGCCGAAACCGATCGTCCGCAGTTCACGCCCGATCACAGGTTCAAGACCCGCGCCGAGATGGCGGTGCTGTTTGCGGATATCCCCGAGGCGCTGGCCTCGACGGTGGAGATCGCGCAGCGCTGCTCCTACCGGCCGCTGACGCGCAAACCGATCCTGCCGCGCTTCACTGTCGATGACACCTCAAGTGCTGCGGAGGCGGAAACCGCGGAGGCGACCGAGCTGCGGCGTCAGGCCGAGGAGGGGCTCGCCAGGCGTCTTGCGGCCGCAGGCTGCGCGCCGGGCCTCACCGAGGAGCAATATCGCGAGCGGCTCGCGTTCGAGCTCAGCGTCATCGAGCGGATGAAATATCCGGGCTACTTCCTGATCGTCGCCGACTTCATCAAGTGGGCGAAGGGCCAGGGCATTCCGGTCGGCCCGGGCCGCGGCTCCGGCGCAGGCTCGCTGGTTGCCTGGTCGCTCACCATCACCGATCTCGATCCGATCCGGTTCGGGCTGCTGTTCGAGCGCTTCCTCAATCCGGATCGCGTGTCGATGCCGGACTTCGACATCGACTTCTGCCAGGACCGCCGCGACGAGGTGATCCGCTATGTGCAGGAGCGCTACGGGCGCGATCAGGTGGCGCAGATCATCACCTTCGGCACGCTGCAGGCGCGCGGCGTGCTGCGCGACGTCGGCCGCGTGCTGCAGATGCCGTACGGGCAGGTCGACAAGCTGACCAAGCTCGTGCCGCAAAATCCCGCGGCGCCCGGTCACGCTGGCCGCGGCCATCAACGGCGAGCCGAAACTGCAGGCGTTCCGCGACAGCGATCCGGTGGTGGCGCGCGCCTTCGACGTTGCCATGAAGCTCGAAGGTTTGACGCGTCACGCCTCGACCCATGCCGCCGGCATCGTCATCGGCGATCGGCCGCTGCGCGAGCTCGTGCCGCTCTATCGCGATCCGAAATCGGACATGCCCGTCACCCAGTTCAACATGAAGTGGGTGGAGCCTGCGGGGCTGGTGAAGTTCGACTTCCTCGGGCTGAAGACGCTGACAGTGCTGGACGTCGCCGAAAAGCTGGTGCGCCAGCGCGGCGTCGAGATCAACGTCGATCGCTTGCCGGTGGAAGATGCCGCAAGCTACGCGATGCTGGCGCGCGGCGAAGTGGTCGGCGTGTTCCAGGTGGAAAGCCAGGGCATGCGGCGGGCGCTGGTGGAGATGCGTCCCGACCGGTTCGAGGACATCATTGCGCTGGTGGCGCTCTATCGCCCGGGCCCGATGGCCAACATCCCGACCTACTGCGCGCGAAAGCACGGCGACGAAGAGCCGGAGTATCTGCATCCGATCCTCGAGCCGATCCTGAAAGAAACCTTCGGCGTCATCATCTACCAGGAACAGGTGATGCAGATCGCGCAGGTGATGGCCGGCTATTCGCTCGGCGAAGCCGACCTGTTGCGCCGCGCGATGGGCAAGAAGATTCGCGCCGAGATGGACAAGCAGCGCGAGCGTTTTGTCTCCGGCTCGGTCGAGCGCAACATTCCAAAGGGGCAGGCGGACGCGATCTTCGAGCTGCTGGCGAAATTCGCGGACTACGGCTTCAACAAGAGCCACGCCGCAGCCTATGCGCTGGTCTCGTTCCAGACCGCCTACATGAAGGCGCATTATCCGGTGGAGTTTCTCGCAGCGTCGATGACGCTCGAACTGAACAACACCGACAAGCTCTCCGAATTTCGCTCGGAGGTGCAGCGGCTCGGCGTCAAGATGGAGCCGCCGTCGATCAACCGCTCCGGCGTGGTGTTCGATGTCGCCAACGCGACGATCTACTACGCGCTCGCGGCGCTGAAGGGCGTGGGGCCCGCGGCGGTGCAACTGATCGTCGAAGCGCGCGGCGATCGTGCGTTTACCTCGCTTGCCGATTTCGCCTCGCGCGTGCCGCCGAAGGCGCTGAACAAGCGGGTGATCGAAAGCCTGGCCGCCGCCGGCGCATTCGACTGCATCGAGCCCAACCGCGCTCGCATCTTTGCCGGCGCCGACGCAATTCTCGCGGCCTGCCAGAGCCATCATCAGGCCGAGACCACCGGGCAGCACAGCCTGTTCGGCTCGGCCGCCGATGCGCCGACGCTGATCCTTCCCGCAGTCGAGCCGTGGCTGCCGCAGGAGAAGCTGCAGAAGGAATACGACGCGATCGGATTCTTCCTGTCGGGTCATCCGCTGGACGACTATGCGGCGGCCTTGAAGCGGCTGCGCGTGCAGTCATGGGCGGAGTTCACCGGCGCGGTGAAGTCCGGCGCAACCGCGGGCAAGGTCGCGGCGACCGTGGTCTCGCGCATGGAGCGGCGCACCAAGACCGGCAACAAGATGGGCATCATGGGGCTGTCCGATCCGACCGGGCATTTCGAGGCGGTGCTGTTCTCCGAAGGCCTAGCGCAGTATCGCGAGATCCTGGAGCCGGGCGCCGCAGTGCTGCTGCAGCTTGGCGCAGAGCTGCAGGGCGAAGACGTGCGCGCCCGCATCCTGCATGCCGAGCCGCTTGATGCTGCGGCCTCGAAGACGCAGATGGGCCTGCGCATCTTCGTGCGCGACTCCAAGCCGCTGGATTCGATCGCCAAGCGGCTGGAGCAGCCGGCCGCAGGTTCACGGCCCGCGGCAAAGGCCTGGGACGCGCCGGTCGCGAAAACAAGCTTCGACAGGGCGGACGGCGAGGTCACGCTGGTGATGCTGCTCGATCTGGAGACCGAGGCCGAAATCCGCCTGCCCGGGCGCTTCAAGGTCTCGCCGCAGATCGCCGGCGCCATCAAGGCGGTGCCCGGCGTGGTCGACGTGCAGACGGTCTAGCGCTGGGCCTGCTTGCAACTAGCTGATTGGGCTTGCAAATACGGTCCCGCGGAAAAGCGGCCGCAGCGTCGCTCGAAACCGACTTAAGCTCTCGGATTTGCTTGCTTATTCAGGGCGTCGCCGCTATAAGCCCGCCCATCTCACACGGGAACATGGCTTAACAGGCCGTCCGGTGGCATTCCGGGCCGCAAGGCTCGCCGTTTGCTCACACGTTCCCGGAGGAACAAACCGGAGAATATCGAATGGCGCTGCCTGACTTTTCCATGCGCCAGCTGCTTGAGGCTGGCGTTCATTTCGGTCACCAGTCTCACCGCTGGAATCCGAAGATGGCCGAATACATTTTCGGCGTTCGCAACAACATCCACATCATCGATCTCGCACAGACCGTGCCGCAGCTGCATCGCGCGTTGCAGGCGGTGAGCGACGTGGTCGCCAAGGGCGGCCGCGTGCTGTTCGTCGGCACCAAGCGCCAGGCGCAGGATGCGATCGCGGACGCTGCGAAGCGTTCGGCGCAGTACTTCGTCAACTCGCGCTGGCTCGGCGGCACGCTGACGAACTGGAAGACGATCTCAGGCTCGATCAAGCGTCTGCGTCATCTCGACGAGGTTCTGAACTCGGCCGAAGGCGCGCAGTACACCAAGAAGGAGCGGCTGACGCTGCAGCGCGAGCGCGACAAGCTCGACCGCTCGCTCGGCGGCATCCGCGACATGGGCGGTCTGCCCGACCTGATCTTCGTCATCGACACCAACAAGGAAGACATCGCGATCGCCGAAGCGCTGCGGCTGAACATTCCGGTCGCCGCCATCGTCGACACGAACTGCGATCCGAAGGGCATCACCTACCTGGTGCCCGGCAACGACGACGCGGGCCGGGCGATCAGCCTCTACTGCGACCTGATTGCGCGCGCCGTGATCGACGGCATCTCGCGTTCGCAGGGCGCGTCGGGCGTCGATATCGGCGCAGCGGCGGCGCCGGTGCAGGAAGCGCTGCCGGAGGCTGCGAAGGCGGAATTCCAGGGCTTGCCCGGACCGCGCGGCGTTGCCGACGACCTGAAGAAGCTCACGGGCGTGTCGGGCGCGATCGAGAAGAGCCTGAACGATATGGGCATCTTCCACTATTGGCAGCTGGCCGAGCTCGACCACGACACGGCGCATCACATTGCCGAAGAGGTCGGCCTGCCGGGCCGCGCCGACAGCTGGGTGGCGCAGGCGAAGAAGTTCGCCGAAGCCGAATAAGCTTTTACGACAAATGCCGCGGCCGGAGCACTTGATCCGGCTGCATTCCTTGCAGATCTTGATGCCGCAAGGGCCGATGGCCATCTATGCGCATTGCCTTTGCGGGCAAAGGGAAGACAACAATGGCGACAATCACGGCTGCGATGGTCAAGGAACTGCGCGACAAGACCGGCGCAGGAATGATGGATTGCAAGCAGGCGCTCGGCGAGTTCGAGCGGCTGACATGGAAGCGGCGGTCGACTGGCTGCGCAAGAAGGGCCTGTCGAAGGCCGCGAAGAAGGCCGGCCGCGTCGCGGCGGAAGGCCTGATCGGCATCGTCACCGCCGGCACCAAGGGCGCCATGGTCGAGGTCAATTCCGAGACCGATTTCGTTGCGCGCAACGATCAGTTCCAGGGCCTCGTGAAGATGGTCGCGCAGGTCGCGCTGGATGCCGGCAACGACGTCGAGAAGATCAAGGCGGTGAAGGTCGGCAGCGTCACGGTCGAGACCGCGATTGCGGATGCGATCGCGACCATCGGCGAGAACATGTCGCTGCGCCGGGCAGCAACGCTTTCGGTCGGCGCAGGCCTGGTCGCGCAACTACGTGCACACGGCCGTCACCGACGGGCTGGGCAAGATCGGCGTGATCGTCGCGCTCGAATT
The DNA here is from genome assembly GCA_963757845.1 of uncultured Alphaproteobacteria bacterium. Classification (GTDB taxonomy): domain Bacteria; phylum Pseudomonadota; class Alphaproteobacteria; order Rhizobiales; family Xanthobacteraceae; genus P52-10. The sequence goes on along the minus strand of CAVWTB010000054.1, from coordinate 176,930 downwards.
GCCCGGCAAGGCGGACGAGCTTTCGGCGCTCGGCCGTCAGGTCGCGATGCATATCGCTTCGGCGAATCCGCATCGCGCTCGATCCGTCGGGGGTCGATCCGGCCGTGATCAAGCGCGAGAAGGACATCCTGGCCGACAAGTTTCGCCAGCAGGGCAAGCCTGAGGCGATGATCGAGAAGATCACCGAGTCGGGCCTGAAGACCTTCTACAAGGAGCAGACCCTGCTCGAGCAGCCCTTCATCTTCGACGACAAGAAGAGCGTCGCCCAGACGCTCAAGGAAGCTGAGGGCAAGGTCGGCGGTCCGGTGAAAATCGCCGGCTTTGTGCGCTATGCTCTGGGCGAGGGAATCGAGAAGCAGGAATCCGACTTCGCTGCGGAAGTTGCCGCGGCCGCCGGAACCAACTGATCGGCTGTCTGCCGGGGTTTGAGCCCGGCACTGGTCGGGCTTCGCCGAGTACCCAGGTGCCCACAGACTTGCCGGACGCGCTTGGTGCGCGTCCTGCAAGCTTAGGTCAAAGGAGCGCCGCACAATGGCTGAAGTGAAGTATCGGCGCGTTGTCGTCAAGCTCTCGGGTGAGTATTTCGCCGGCGACCAGCCGTTCGGAATCCACCAGCCGACCATCGACCGCATTGCCGGTGACCTGATCGAAGCGCATGAGCTCGGCGTCGAGCTTGCCGTCGTCGTCGGCGGCGGCAACATCTTCCGCGGCGTCGAGGTGTCCTCGCGGGGCGTGTCGCGCGCCGCGCGGCGACACCATGGGCATGCTGGCGACCGTGATGAACTGCCTGGCGCTGGAATCGGCGCTCGAGCGCCTCGGCCAGTCCGCGCGGGCGCTGTCGTCCTTCGTGATGCCCCAGGTGTGCGAGCTGTTCACCCGCAGCGCAGCGCACAAATACCTCGCCGAAGGCCGGATCGTGCTGCTGGCCGGCGGAACCGGCAATCCGTACTTCACGACCGATACCACCGCGGTGCTGCGCGCCGCCGAGATCGGCGCGAACGCGGTGCTGAAGGCGACCAATGTCGATGGCGTCTACTCCGCCGACCCGAAAAAGGACCCGACTGCGACCCGTTTCGAGCGGCTGACGCATTCGCAGGCGCTGCAGGGCGGCTACAAGGTCATGGATGCCACCGCCTTCGCCCTTGCCCGCGATACGGCGATGCCTATCATCGTGTTTTCCATCGCCGAATCCGGCTCGATCGGCGCTATTCTGAGCGGCAAGGGGCAGGGCACCATCGTCGCCGGTTGAGCATGGAGCCGGTCAATGCGGCCGACGCTCCTGAAGGTTGAAGTAGCCGGCCGAACGTAGCTTGCGAGGGAGAAGGACATGTCGTCCGGGTCATTTGACATCAACGATCTGAAACGCCGGATGCAGGGCGCCGTGGCTGTCGCTGAAACACGAGCTCGGCGGATTGCGGACGGGACGCGCGGCCATTTCGATGCTCGAGCCTGTGCAGGTCGAGGCGTATGGCACGCACATGCCGCTCAACCAGGTGGCGACCGTCAGCGTGCCGGAAGCGCGCCTGCTGTCGGTGCAGGTCTGGGACAAGTCGATGGTGCATGCCGTCGAAAAGGCGATCGTCAATTCCAATCTGGGCCTGAGCCCTGCGACCGAAGGCCAGGTCATCCGCCTGCGGATTCCCGAGCTCAACCAGGAGCGGCGCAAGGAGCTCGTGAAGGTCGCGCACAAATATGCGGAGGCTGCGCGGGTCGCCGTCCGCCATGTCCGCCGCGACGGGCTCGATGTCATCAAGAAGCTCGAAAAGGACCACAAGATCTCCGAGGACGATCAGACGCGGTTTTCCGGCGAGGTGCAGAAGGCGACCGATCACGAGATCGCCGAGATCGACAAGATGCTCGCCACCAAGGAAAAGGAGATCATGACGGTCTGACATGAGCACGATGCCGACCGAGACAGCTTCGCTCGCTCCGGCGTCGGCTCCGGCCGATGTGCCGCGCCATGTCGCGATCATCATGGACGGAAACGGCCGCTGGGCCGCCGCGCGCGGACTGCCGCGCGGCGAAGGCCACCGGCGCGGCGTCGAGGCGCTGCGCCGCGTCGTGCGCGGCGCCGGCGAGCTCGGCGTGTCGTATCTGACGATCTTTTCCTTCTCGTCGGAAAACTGGTCGCGGCCCGGCCGAGGAGATCGGCGATCTGTTCGGCCTGCTGCGCCGTTTCATCCGCAACGATCTCGCCGACCTGCATCGCGACGGCGTGCGCGTGAAGATCGTCGGCGAACGCGAAGGCCTTGAGCCCGACATCGTCGCGCTGCTTGAACGAGGCCGAAGAGCTGACGCGCAACAACCGCCGCATGACGCTTGTGGTCGCGTTCAACTACGGCTCGCGTCAGGAGATCGCGCGCGCTGCGCAGCGTCTTGCGCAGGAGGTTGCCGAGGGCCGCCGCGATCCCGCGACCGATCAACGCCGAGCTGCTCGAAACCTATCTGGATACGTCGGGCATTCCCGATCCGGACCTGATCATCCGCACCAGCGGTGAGCAGCGGCTGTCGAACTTCCTGATGTGGCAGGCGGCCTACAGCGAATTCGTGTTCGTTCCGCTGCACTGGCCCGATTTCGACAAGGCGGCGCTCGAGCGGGCGATCGATGAATATGCGCGGCGCGAACGCCGCTTCGGTGGCCTCGCCGCCAAGACCGGATCCTGAGGCAGTGGCCGATCCCGCAACGGCAGGCGACGGCGCGCCGGGTCTCAAGTCGAATCTTGCATTGCGGGTCATGGCGGCGCTGGTGCTGGCGCCGCTTGCGATCGCCGCCGCCTGGTTCGGCGGCTGGTTCTGGCTCGGCCTTGCGACGATCACCGTGATCGGCCTGTTCGGCGAATGGCATGATGATCGTCGGAAATCTGCGGCCGTTCGCCCTGATGTGGGGATTTCTGTCGCTCGCGGCGGCGGGCGTGGCGCTCGGCATCGACAATTTCGAGATCGCCAACCTGTGCGTGGCGCTCGGACTGTTCGCGATGTTCCTGTTCTCGGCGCGAGAGCACCGCTCCTGGTCGGCGATCGGGCTCGCCTATACGGCGGCGGCGCTGTTTGCCTGCGTGCTGCTGCGGCGCGATCCGACGCACGGGTTCATCGCCTGATCTTCGTGTTCCTGGTGGTGTGGATCACCGACATTCTCGGCTATTTCGTCGGGCGCGGCGTCGGCGGGCCGAAGCTGTGGGTCAGCGTCAGCCCGAAAAAGACCTGGTCGGGCGCCATCGGCGGCATCGTCGGCAGCGTGCCGTTTGCCGCGGCATTTTCGGCCGCAGGCTACGGCAAACTGGCGCCGATGCTGTTGCTGGGAACTGTGATCTCGGTCATATCCCAGCTTGGCGACCTGTTTAAGTCTGCCCTCAAGCGCCAGTTCGGCGTGAAGGATTCGAGCCATATCATCCCAGGCCACGGCGGCCTCCTGGACCGGCTTGACGGATTTATGGCCGCGATCATCGCCGCCGCGGTGATAGGCTACTTGCGCTCAGGGACCGAAAGCATCGGTCAGGGCCTTCTGGTATGGTGATCCGATGAGCGCAGTTCCGTTGCGGGCGAGTGATATTCAGCCGCAGGTCGATCGCGTTGTAACCGTGCTTGGCGCGACCGGGTCGATCGGCGCAAGCACGATCGATCTCTTGCGCCGTTCGCGCGATCGCTTTCGCGTTGAAGCGCTGACCGCGCACTCGAACGTCGCAGCACTTGCCGAACTCGCGAAGGAGTTCAACGTCCGCTTTGCGGCAATCGCCGAAGAGTCGCGTTATGACGAGCTGAAGGCGGCGCTGGCCGGCACCGGCATTGCGGTTGGAGCGGGCGAGAGCGCGATGATCGAGGCGGCGCAGCGCCCGGCGAACTGGGTGATGGCGGCGATGAGCGGCGCTGCCGGACTGAAGCCGGCGATTGCCGCAGCCGAACGCGGCGTCACGGTCGCGCTCGCCAACAAGGAATGCCTTGTCTGCGCGGGCGAAGTGTTCATGCGCACCGCGGAGAAGAACGGCGCCTGCGTATTGCCGGTGGATTCGGAGCACAACGCGTTGTTCCAGGCCATGGGCGCCGGCCGCCGCGAAGATCTGACCCGCGTGATCCTGACGGCTTCAGGCGGGCCTTTCCGCACCTGGACGCGCGAGCAGATCGAGAACGCGACCATCGAGCAGGCGCTGAAGCATCCGAACTGGAGCATGGGGCGCAAGATCACGATCAATTCCGCGTCGATGTTCAACAAGGGGCTCGAAATCATCGAGGCCTATCACCTGTTCGACCTCGAGCCGGACCAGATCGAGGTGCTGGTGCATCCACAGTCGATCATTCACGGATTGGTCGAGTTTTCCGACTGCTCGGTCGTCGCGCAGATGGGCGCGCCCGACATGCGCACCCCGATCGCGCACTGCCTCGCCTGGCCGGAGCGTATCGATGGTCCGGCCAAGAAGCTCGACCTTGCGGCCATCGGCCAACTGACCTTCGAGGCGCCGGATCCGGTGCGCTTCCCCTCGCTGCGCCTGGTGCAGGAGGCGCTTCGCGCCGGTGGCGCCATGCCGACGGTGTTCAATGCGGCGAACGAGGTTGCGGTCGATGCGTTCCTGAACGGCCAAGATCGGCTTCGGCGGCATCGCGCGGCTGGTCGAAGCGACCATGGAGGCGGCCTCCCGAACCAACTCGCTGCCCAGGTCCGCCGACGATGCGCTGGCCATTGACCATAGCTCGCGAAATATGGCGCGCAGCCTATTGCCTGAAATTGCCGCAAAGGCATCTTAACGGATTGGGTGGGGCTTCAGGCCCTCAGCAAAGGGACGGATTGTGGACTTTTTCCTGAATGGATTCAGCACACTAGGCACGGGCCTGGTGAGCTATGGCATCCCGTTTCTGATCGTACTGACGATCGTCGTGTTCTTCCATGAGCTCGGCCATTTCCTGGTCGCCCGCTGGGCCGGCGTGAAGGTCCTGACGTTCTCGGTTGGTTTCGGCCGGGAACTCATCGGCTTCACCGACCGCCATGGAACCCGCTGGAAGCTCGCGGCCATCCCGCTCGGCGGCTATGTGCGGTTCTTCGGCGATGAAAACGAGGCCAGCGCGCCATCGGCGTCGACGCTCGGGACGATGTCCGAGGAGGACCGCAAGGTCAGCTTCCACCACAAGAGCGTCCCTGCGCGCGCGGCCATCGTCGCAGCCGGGCCCATTGCGAACTTTATCCTGGCGATCGTCATCTTCGCCGGCCTCTACACCATCTACGGCAAGCCCAATGTCAGCCCGATGGTCGATTCGGTCGAGGTGGGCAGCCCCGCTGAGAAGGGAGGCTTCCGGGCCGGCGATATCGTCACGGCCATCGATGGGACGACGATCGAGACGTTCTCGGACATGCAGCGCATCGTTTCGACCAGGGCCGGGCAGGAACTGGCGATTTCGGTCAAGCGCGGTGATTCGAATATCGTTCTGCGCGTGACGCCGGAGCTGCGAGAGACGAAGGATGTCTTTGGCAATACGCACAAAATAGGCCTGCTGGGCATCAAAAGCGTCGGCAAGGCGGGAGGCGCAACGATCGAGAAGGTCGATCCGATCACGGCGCTCGGGCTTGGCGCGAAGCAGTCCTGGCATATCGTCGAAGCGACGTTCCAGTTCATGCAGAAAGTGTTCACGGGACAGGGCGGGGGTGACCAGATCGGCGGCCCGATCCGAATCGCCCAGCTCTCGGGGCAGGCGGCGAGCCTGGGCCTCGACTACTTTATGAACCTCACCGCCGTGATCTCCGTGTCGATCGGCCTGTTGAACCTGTTCCCGGTGCCGCTGCTCGATGGCGGCCACCTCATGTATTATCTCGTGGAAATCGTTCGGGGACGGCCTCTGTCCGAGCGTGCCCAGGAAATGGGCTTCCGGGTCGGTTTGGCGCTGGTTCTGATGCTGATGATCTTCGCCACCTATAACGACATCCTGCACATCCGGAACATCTTTAAGGTCGCATCTTAAAAACGCCTGCTTTTTCCAAGCCGTGGCCGATGTGCAACGTGTTGGTTGGAAATGAAATTTGGGCGGCGAAACAAGGTTTGCCGCCCTGTCGAAACGGGCTACAAGCAGCATCGGAACAGGGATTCTGTCGAGACGCGGGGCGCGGTTCGGCGTGGTGGGTTTGATTGAGGGCGCTTGGCGAATGAAAGTTGGACTGACGATGCTCCGGGGGGGGCTGGTCGCCGCCCTAATAGCTGTCGCACTGCCGGCCACTGTGGTGGCTGTGGCGAACATTGCATCCCCGGCCGCTGCCCAGAGTGCCTCCTCGATCGTGGTCGAAGGTAACCGCCGCGTCGAGGCGGAGACGATTCGGACCTACTTCAAGCCCGGACCGGGCGGTCGTCTCGACAGCGGCAGTATCAACGACGGCTTGCGCGCTCTCTATGAGACGGGTCTGTTCCAGGACGTGCGCATCAACCAGGCCGGTGGCCGACTGGTCGTCACCGTTATCGAGAACCCGGTGATCAGCCGCGTCCTTTTCGAAGGCAACAAGAAGGTCAAGGACGAGCAGCTCTCGACCGAGGTGCAGTCGAAGCCGCGCGGCAGCCTGTCCCGGCCGATCGTGCAGTCGGATACGCAGCGCATTACGGAAATCTATCGCCGTCAGGGACGCTACGACGTTACGGTCGTTCCCCAGATCATCGAGCAGCCCAACAACCGCGTCGACCTCATCTTCGAGATCACCGAAGGCGGCAAGACCGGCGTGAAGTCCATCGAGTTCGTCGGCAACAGCGCGGTGTCGTCGTATCGCCTGCGCGATATCATCAAGACCCGCGAGAGCAATCTTTTGAGCTTCCTCAGCTCGAACGACATTTATGATGCGGACCGCGTCGAGGCCGACCGCGACCTGATTCGCCGCTACTACCTGAAGAACGGCTATGCCGACGTGCAGGTGGTTGCCGCGCTGACCGAGTACGATCCCGAGCGGCGCGGATTCCTGGTCACCTTCCGGATCGAGGAAGGCCAGCAGTATCGCGTCGCGTCGATCGACATCCAGTCGAACATCCGCGGACTCGATCCCAACGCATTCCGGCCGTTCCTGCGTCTCGGCACGGGCTCCGTCTATAATGGCGAAGCGATCGAGAAGTCGGTCGAGGAGATCACCGTCGAAGCGTCGCGGCGCGGCTATGCCTTCGCCAGCGTGCGCCCGCGCGGCGAGCGCAACTTCCAGAACGCAACGGTCTCGATCGTGCTGGTGATGGAAGAGGGACCGCGCGTCTATGTCGAGCGAATCAACGTTCGCGGCAACACGCGCACCAAGGACCACGTGATCCGGCGCGAATTCGATATCGCCGAGGGCGATGCGTACAACCGTGCACTGATGGATCGCGCCGAACGGCGTCTGAAAAATCTCGACTACTTCAAGACCGTCAAGATCCTGACCGAGCCGGGTTCATCGGCGGATCGCGTCATCGTCGTCGTCGATCTCGAAGAGAAGTCGACGGGTGACTTCTCGGTATCGGGCGGCTACTCGACCTCCGACGGCTTCCTCGCGGAAGTCAGCGTGTCGGAACGCAACCTGCTTGGAACGGGTCTCTATGCGAAGGCCGGCGTCCAATACGGCCAGCGCACGCGCGGCTATAACGTCTCGATCGTCGAGCCATTCCTGTTCGGCTATCGCGTCGCCGGCGGCATCGACCTCTTCCAGCGCCAGCAATTGCCGTCGAGCTATGTCTCGTACGAGACTTTGACGATCGGCGGATCGGCACGACTGGGCTTCGCACTGCGCGAGGACCTGAGCATGCAGGTCAGGTACTCCCTCTATAAGCAGGAAGTTTCGATCGATCCTGCTCTACGGGACTGTAACAACAACGCCGCCAACCCGTTCCTCGCGTTTAATCCGACGCCCGCGTTCGCGCAGGCGAATGGCATCGATCTGACGTCGACCCAGGGACTTGGCTGTTATTTCAACGGCGAGGCGTCCTTGCCGGTGAAGATCGAACTCGCAGGCGGTGCGGTGTGGACGTCGGCGGTGGGTTATACGCTGGCCTACAACACCCTCGACAACAACAAGGACCCGAACAACGGCCTGCTCGTCGAGTTCCGCCAGGACGTGGCCGGCCTCGGCGGCGACGTGAAGTACCTGCGCTCGACGGTGGATGCCCGCTTCTACTTCCCGGTCGTCTCCGACGTTGTCGGCGTGCTGCGCGGCCAGGGTGGTCACATCATGGGCCTCGGCAACGACAACGGCCTGCGCATGCTGGACCATTTCCAGATGGGACCGAACCTCGTGCGCGGCTTTGCGCCGGTCGGCCTTGGCCCACGCGACATTACGATCGGGACGTCGAACGACGCGCTCGGCGGCACCATGTACTGGGGTGCATCGGCTGAACTGCAGATGCCGTTCTGGTTCCTGCCGAAGGAAGCGGGCTTGAAGGGCGCGGTCTATGCCGACGTCGGTTCGCTGTGGGACTACAAGGGCGCGACGGTGTTTCCGGCCACGCTTGAGACCGTCACTGTCGCTCAGGACAACATGATCGTGCGGGCGTCGATCGGTGCCGGTCTCATCTGGCAATCGCCATTCGGCCCGCTGCGGTTTGACTACGCCGTGCCCATTGCGAAAGGCCCGAACGACCGGACGCAGGTGTTCCGGTTCGGCGGCGGTACAACCTTCTGATGACGAAGCGGCGGTTTTTCCAGTCGGGTCTCCGGCTGGAAAGGCACGCTCCTGGCGACGCTGCTTTGCGCCAATGGTGGCGGGAGCTATGAGGCATCACAGGTTCTTCGCCGATCCGCCGAGGCTCACGCTCGCCGATATCGCCGAGATGACCGGAGCCGTCCTCGTCAATTCCGAGCGCGCGCAGGTCGCGGTCACGGGCCTCGCGGTGCTTGACGAGGCCGGTCCTTCGCATCTGACCTTTCTGGACAATGCACGGTATGCCCCGCGGCTCGCGGGCTGCCATGCCGCGGCCTGCCTGGTCAGCCGCCGGTTCGAAAGCGAGGTGCCGGAAAAGGTCGCGGCATTGCGGGTCGCCGACCCCTATCGTGCGTTTGTTGCCGTCGCCCGCAGGCTGCATGCCGACGCGCTCAGCCCGCCATTGCAGGCGGGTATGGCCGGCATTTCGCCTGCGGCAGTCGTCCACCCGACGGCCAAGCTTGAGGACGACGTCAGCGTCGAGCCCCATGCCGTCATCGGTCCGCACGTCGAGATAGGGACGGGCAGCATCATCGGCCCGGGCGCCGTGATCGGGGCGCATGTCACGATCGGCCGGGGCTGCTCCATCGGCGCCGGCGCAACGGTCGCCTGCAGCCTGCTCGGCAACGCTGTGATCGTGCATCCGGGCTGCCGGATCGGCCAGGACGGCTATGGCTTCCTGCCGGGAGCTGACGGGCACGCCAAGGTCCCTCAGGTCGGGCGGGTCATCATCCAGAACGACGTGGAGATCGGGGCCAACACCACAATTGATCGCGGTGCGCTGCGTGATACCGTGATCGGCGAAGGTACGAAAATAGACAATCTGGTGCAGATTGCGCACAACGTGGTGGTCGGGCGGCGCTGCCTGATCCCGAGCCAGGTTGGCATTGCGGGCAGCGCGACGGTAGGCGAGGGCGTGGCATTGGGTGCGCGCGTCGGCATCAACAGCCACGTGACGATCGGTGACGGAGCGCAGATCGCGGCAACCAGCATCGTGCACGATGACGTTCCGCCGGGGGCGCGATGGGGAGGCACGCCGGCAAAGCCGGTCAAACTCTGGTTCCGCGAGATGATGCTGCTTGAACGGATGGCCCGCGAGGCCGTGACAGGAGAGGCGGACGCGCGCTCGCGCGAGGCGCCGGGACGCAAGGGATGACACAGACGATACTGGAAGCGGCCGACATCAACACCATCCTGAAGACCCTGCCGCATCGTTTTCCGTTTCTTCTGATCGACCGCGTGCATTCGATCCGCGGCGATGAATCCGCCGTGGGCGTCAAGAACGTGACCGCGAACGAGCCGCAGTTCATGGGACACTTTCCGGAGAAGCCGGTGTTTCCGGGCGTCTACATGATCGAAGGCATGGCGCAGACCGCAGGCGTCATCTGCATCCGCTCGGGCAAGGTGCCGGCGGTCGGCACGCCGACGGTCTATTTCATGACCATCGACAAGGCCAAATTCCGCAAACCCGTGATCCCCGGCGACACGATCGAATATCACATGACCAAGATCGCTCAGCGCCGCAACATGTGGTGGTATCGCGGCGAGGCGCGCGTCGGCGAAACGCTGGTCGCCGAAGCCGAAGTCAGCGCAATGCTCGGCGCCTGACGCCTGGTCCGTCCCGGGTCATCAAGCGTAACAATTCATGACCACCATCGCCGGCGGAACTTGCGTATACGCGCTGAAAAGCCGGCTGGTGCCCGGTTTTCGAAGTTCGTGATACAGCACGGCAGCTGTGGCAATGAGGGGCGACATGGGAATTGATCCCGCAGCCAGGGTCGAGGACGGCGCGCGCATCGGGCCCGACGTGACGATCGGGCCGTTCTGCGTGGTCGGACCGAACGTCACGATCGGCGCCGGCACGCGGCTCGTCTCCCATGTGAGCATCGCCGGCCACACGACGATCGGCGCCGGGTGCACGATCCATCCGTTTGCGTCGCTCGGCGCGCCGCCGCAGGATCTCGGTTATCGGGACGAGCCGACGCGGCTCGAGATCGGCGACGGCTGCATCATCCGCGAGTTCGTGACCATGAACGTGGGCACGGTGAAGGGCGGCGGGCTGACCAAGGTCGGCGCGCGCGGCTTCTTCATGGCCTACAGCCATGTCGGTCACGACTGCACCGTCGGTGACGATGCCATCTTCGCCAACTCCGCCACGCTCGGCGGCCACTGCCAGGTCGGCAACTCCGTCTACATCGGTGGCTTGAGCGCCGTGCATCAGTTCGCGCGTATCGGCTCGCAGGCGATGATCGGCGGCGTCAGCGGCATTCGCGGCGACGTGATCCCTTACGGGTTTGCCACCGGGCAGCATGCGTTTCTCGACGGCCTCAATGTTGTCGGCATGCGGCGGCGCAAGTTCACGCGCGAGCGGCTGCACAAGGTGCGTTCGTTCTACCGGGAGCTGTTCTTCGGGGCGGGCGCGTTCGCCGAGCGCCTCGCCGCGCTGCAGGGGGAGCGCGAAGCCGATCCGGCGATTGCCGAGATCCTCGATTTTCTCGGGGATGACGCGAAGCGCTCGCTGGTGCTGCCGCGACGGTCCGACGACGCCGGCGCTTCGGAGGCATGACGGCGATGCCGGATGCCGCGACCGACAACTTCAATACCGGCATCATCTCAGGCAGCGGCGCCTTGCCGTTTGCGGTGGCGGATTCGCTGCTGGCCAAGGGGCGCACGCCGGTCATCCTGGGCGTTCGCGGCTTTTGCGATCCGGAGCGGATCACGCGCTACCGGCATCACTGGGTGGCGCTCGGCCAATTGGGGCGGCTGACACGCTTGCTGCGTGCGGAGCGCTGCCGCGATGTGATGTTCATCGGCGGACTGGTGCGGCCGGCGCTTTCGGAGATCAGGCTCGATTTCGGCACCTTGCGCGTCACGCCGCGCATCATCGCCGCCTTTCGCGGCGGCGACAATCATCTGCTCACCGGCATCGGCCGCATCGTCGAGATGCACGGCTTTCGCATGGTCGGCGTCAGGGACATCGCGCCCGACCTGCTGGTGCCCGAAGGCGCTTTGACGCGCACCGAGCCCGATGAAGGCGCGAAGGCCGACATCGGCATCGGCATCGAGCTCCTGCGCGCGCTGAGCCCGTTCGATGTCGGCCAGGCCGCGATCGTGATCGACGGCAATGTCGTTGCCGTCGAGGATATCGAGGGCACCGACGCCTTGCTCGCGCGCGTGGCGCGCTTGCGCGAGGCCGGACGCATCCGCTCCAAGGCGGGGCGCGGCGTGCTGGTCAAGGCGCCGAAGACGCAGCAGGACCTGCGCTTCGACCTGCCGACCTTCGGCCCGCGCACCATCGAGGGCGCGGTCGCAGCCGCGCTCGGCGGGATCGCCATCGTCGCCGGCCGCTCGCTGATGGCCGAACCGGAAAAAGTCGTGGCCGCAGCCGACAAGGCGCGCCTGTTTCTTGTGGGGCTGCCGGCGTGAACCACCAGGCAAGCGCACGCGGCGCCCGCATCTTTCTCGTGGCGGCGGAGGAATCCGGCGACCTCCTCGGCGCCAGCCTGATGCGCGAGCTGCGCGGCGTGCTTGGCGACAGCGTGACGTTCTCAGGCGTCGGCGGCCGCGCGATGGCGGAGCAGGGGCTCGCCACGCTGTTTCCGATCGACGAGCTGTCGATCATGGGGTTCGCATCGATCCCCCGCAAACTGCCGATGATTTTCCGCCGCATTCGCCAGGCGACGGAGAGCGTCCTGCAGACGAAGCCGGATGTGCTGGTCATCATCGACAGTCCGGATTTCACCCAGCGCGTCGCAAGACGCGTGCGCGCGCGCGACCCGTCGATCCCGATCGTCGACTACGTCTCGCCCACGGTCTGGGCCTGGCGGCCCGGCCGGGCGCGAGCCATCGCCCGCTACGTCGACAGCCTGCTGGCGTTGCTGCCGTTCGAGCCGGAAGTTCACAAGCGGCTCGGCGGGCCGCCTTGCACCTATGTCGGTCATCCGCTGCTCGAGCGGCTCGACGTCCTGCGCCCGAATCCTGCGGAGCAGGAGCAGCGCGAGCGCGATGCGGTTCTCGTCGTCCTGCCCGGCAGCCGCGCGGTCGAGGTGCGCCATCACATGGCGCCGTTCGGCGAGACGCTGGGGCAACTGCGCGACATGGGCATCAAGTTCAAGCCCGTGCTGCCGGCGCTGCCGCACCTCGCCAACCTGATCCACGACATGAGCGCGCGCTGGCCGGTCCGGCCGCGCATCGTCGTCGGCGACGACGAGCGGCGCGCGGCCTTCCGCACGGCGCGGGCGGCGCTGGCGAAGTCGGGGACCGTGACGCTCGAACTCGCCCTGTCGGGCGTGCCGATGGTGACCGCCTATCGCGGCACGGCGTGGGAAGCCTTCATCGCCCGGCGGCTCGTGAAAGTGTCGTCCGTGATCCTTGCGAACCTCGTGCTCGGCGAGAACGCCGTGCCGGAATTCCTGCAGGAAGACTGCACGGCCGATCGCCTCGCGCCGGCGCTGCACGACCTCATGCAGGACGGCGACGTCAGGCAAAACCAGCTCGACGCGTTCACCCGGCTCGACCGTATCATGTCGACCGGCGAACGCACGCCGAGCCAGCGCGCGGCAGACGCGGTGATTGCGACGATGCGGAGGTAGGCCACTTTTTGTCGTCCTCGACACCTCGCAAAAATCCTATCGTCCAGCTTGAGCCATGCTTCGGCATTTCGAGCCTAAGAATTTCAATTGTCATATCACCGGCCTTCTATCCCCGGTTAGATGAAGTAGTCCCAAAATGAAAAAGGCCGATGCTCTCGCATCGGCCCTTTGTTCTTTCGATCGAGCTCTCGCTTACTTGCGCTTGTCGAGCGGCGTGTACTGGCGCTCGGCGTCGCCCGTGAAGAGCTGGCGCGGGCGGGCGATCTTGTAGTTCGGGTCGCCGATCATTTCCTTCCACTGCGCGATCCAGCCGACCGTGCGGGCGACGGCGAACAGCACCGTGAACATCGAGGTCGGGAAGCCCAGCGCCTTCAGCGTGATGCCCGAGTAGAAGTCGACGTTCGGGTAGAGCTTGCGGCTGATGAAGTAGTCGTCGCTCAAGAGGATCCGCTCGAACTCGAGCGCGACCTGCAGCACCGGGTCGTTCACCTGACCGGTCTCCTTCAGCACGTCATGGCAGAGCTTCTGCATGATCTTGGCGCGCGGATCGTAGTTCTTGTAGACGCGGTGGCCGAAGCCCATGACGCGGAAGAGGTCTTCCTTGTCCTTGGCGCGCTTGATGAACGCCGGGATGTTCTTCACGTCGCCGATCTCGGTCAGCATCTTCAGCGCGGCTTCGTTCGCGCCGCCATGGGCGGGTCCCCACAGGCAGGCGATGCCGGCCGCGATGCAGGCGAACGGGTTGGCGCCGGAGGAGCCGGATGAGCGCACCGTGTTGGTCGACGCATTCTGCTCGTGGTCGGCGTGCAGGATGAAGATCTTGTCGAGCGCGCGCGCGAGCACCGGATTGACCTTGTACTCTTCGCACGGCACCGCAAAGCACATCCGCATGAAGTTCGAAGCGTAGTCGAGATTGTTCTGCGGATAGATGAACGGCTGGCCGATCGTGTACTTGTAGGCCATCGCCGCCAGCGTCGGCACCTTGGCGATCATGCGCATCGAGGCGACCATGCGCTGGTGCGGATCGTTGATGTCGGTGAAGTCGTGATAGAACGCGCTCATTGCGCCGACCGAGGCCACCATCACCGCCATCGGATGCGCGTCGCGGCGGAAGCCCTGGAAGAAGCGGGCCATCTGCTCGTGCACCATCGTGTGCTTGGTGACGCGCTCGACGAAGTCCGCCTTCTGCGCCTTGCTCGGCAGATCGCCTTCCAGCAGCAGGTAGCAGGTTTCGAGGAAATCGCCCTCGGCGACCTGTTCGATCGGGTAGCCGCGATAGCGCAGGATGCCGGCTTCGCCGTCGATGTAGGTGATCTTGGACTCGCAGCTCGCGGTCGACAGGAAGCCCGGATCGTAGGTAAAGATTCCCGCCTTGTTGTAGAGCGTCGAGATATCGACCACGTCGGGGCCGATTGAGCCGCTCTTGATCGGGAAATCGTAGTTTTTATTGCCAACCGTCAGTGTGGCGGATTTGGTGGTTTCGTTCATGCGAATTCCCCGGATCGAGGTGACAGGGCGCGGCTGAAAGGTCGTCAGAAGACGCCGTAGGCCGCAGGAAAGGCTCCAATTATCTTGCGTAGCTTATTGCTGTTTGCACCGCAAGATGGCCGGAACACTGGTGTCCCGAACCCGAAGTTCGCCCATGGCGCGGCAACCTCTGAGCGAACTTCGGGTTCGAAAGGACACCAGCAAACTTATGATTCCAGTGCCGCTTTTCGATTTGAAATTCCTGGGATGGACTCGCCGCAGGTGGTGCAGGAATTTCAAATCGGCGGCACTGGCGATTAATGGCCTTTAGTCGGCCGCCAAATCGCCGAGCCGGGCGAGGCATTCGTCCTTGCCGAGCACCGCAAGCACGTCGAAAATTCCCGGCGACGTGGTCCGCCCGGTCAGCGCGACGCGCAAGGGTTGCGCGATGGCGCCAAGCTTGAGGGAACCTTGCTCGGCGAAGGCGCGGATCGCGTTTTCCGTCGTCTCCGCCGTCCAGGGCGAGACCTCGGCAAGAACGCCCTTCAAGGTGCCGATCAGTTTGCGCATCTCGTCGGTGACGAGCGCGGCCGCCTTTGCATCCAGAGCGAGCGGGCGCGGCGCGAAAATGAACGCAGCGCTGTCAACGAGATCGAGCAACGTTTTCGCGCGCTCCTTCAGCCCCGGCATCGCTTGCAGAAGCTGGGCGCGGGTCTTCTCGTTCAGCCGGTTCTGAATGTCGGAACCGTTTGGCGCGAACTTCAGTACGTCCTCGAACGCAGCGACGAGCGTCTGATCGTCGGAGTTGCGGATGTAGTGCCCGTTGAGGCTCTCGAGCTTTGCAAAATCGAACCGCGCCGCGGAACGGCCGACCGCCGGAAGGTCGAACGCCTTGATCATCTCGTCTGTCGAGAAGATCTCCTGGTCGCCGTGGCTCCAGCCGAGCCGCGCCAGATAGTTGCGAAGCGCGATCGGCAGGTATCCCATGGCGCGATAGGCATCGACACCCAATGCGCCATGGCGCTTGGACAGTTTTGAGCCGTCCGGCCCATGGATCAGCGGGATATGCGCCATGACCGGCACGTCCCAGCCGAGCGCGTCATAGATCTGCGTCTGTCGCGCACCGTTGGTCAGATGGTCGTCGCCGCGGATGATGTGGGTGACGCCCATGTCATGATCGTCGACCACCACCGACAGCATGTAGGTCGGGTTGCCGTCCGAGCGCAGCAGCACGAAATCGTCGAGGTTCTCGTTCTGCCAGACCACGCGCCCCTGCACCTGGTCCTCGACCACGGTCTCGCCGGTGAGCGGCGCCTTCAGGCGGACGACCGGCTTGACGTTCGGGCGCGCCTCCGATGGGTCGCGGTCGCGCCAGCGCCCGTCATAGAGGCGCGTCTTGCCCTCGGCGCGCGCCTTCTCGCGCATCTCGGCAAGCTCCTCCACCGAGGCGTAGCAGTAGTAGGCCTTGCCTGCCGCCAGCAGCTAGCTCGACCGCCTCGCGGTGCCTCGCCGCGCGAGAAAACTGGTAGACGACGTCGCCGTCCCAATCGAGTTCCAGCCACTTCAGGCCTTCCAGGATCGCGTCGATCGCCTCTTTGGTCGATCGCTCGCGATCGGTGTCCTCGATCCTGAGCAGCATCTTGCCGCCCCGGCCGCGGGCGTATAGCCAGTTGAACAGGGCCGTGCGGGCCCCGCCGATGTGCAGGAAGCCGGTGGGTGAGGGCGCAAAGCGCGTGACGATGGGCTGGGTCATATCGGCGCGCTAGATAACCCGGTCCGGTGCATAACGAAAGTATTCGTTACGCCAGCGGGCTTGGCTGTGGGGGCCGGATTTGGCACATAGGCCTCTCACCTGAAACCTTGGAATTGAGACGGTATGGCGACGGTAGCGGCAGAGGCGGCGGAAGCGGGGCGGGATTTCATCCGCGACATCATCGCGGCCGACCTGCAGACGAAGCGGCATGCGGGCGTGGTGACGCGTTTTCCGCCGGAGCCGAACGGCTACCTGCACATCGGCCACGCAAAATCCATTTCGCTGAACTTCGGCGTCGCCGAGGAGTTCAAGCGGCCGCTGCCACCTGCGCTTCGACGATACCAACCCGACCAAGGAGGAGCAGGAGTACATCGACGCGATCGAGGCCGATGTGCGCTGGCTCGGCTACGACTGGGGCAAGCACCTCTACTTCGCCTCGGACTATTTCGAGCAGCTCTATGGGTGGGCGGAGCACCTGATCCGCGCCGGCCTCGCCTATGTCGACGACCAGTCGCAGGACGAGATGCGGCTTGCGCGCGGCACGCTGACCGAGCCGGGCAAGAACAGCCCGTTCCGCGATCGCTCCGTGGAGGAGAACCTCGACCTGTTCCGCCGCATGCGCGCCGGCGAATTCCCGAACGGCGCGCGGGTGCTGCGGGCGAAGATCGACATGGCCTCCGGCAACATCAACCTGCGCGACCCGGTGCTGTACCGCATCCTGCATGCGGAGCATCCGCGCACCGGCAAGGCCTGGTCGATCTATCCGAGCTACGACTACGCGCACGGCCAGTCGGACGCGATCGAGCACATCACCCATTCGATCTGCACGCTGGAGTTCGAGGATCACCGGCCGCTGTACGACTGGTTCCTCGACAAGCTGCCGGTGCCGTCAAAACCGCGGCAGTACGAGTTCGCGCGGCTGAACATCACCTACACGCTGTTGTCCAAGCGCGTGCTGACCGAGCTCGTGCGCGGCGGGCATGTGTCCGGCTGGGACGATCCGCGCATGCCGACGATCGCAGGGCTTCGCCGTCGTGGCGTGCCGCCGGCGGCGATCCGCGATTTCGTCAAGCGCATCGGCGTCGCCAAGGCCAACAGCGTGGTCGACGTCGGCATGCTGGAATTCTCGATCCGCGAAGTCTTGAACAAGACCGCGGCACGGCGCATGGCGGTGTTGCGGCCGCTGAAGGTCGTGATCGAGAATTATCCTGAAGGCGAGAGCGAGGAGCTCGAGGCGGTCAACCATCCTGACGATCCTGCGGCCGGAACGCGGCGCATCACCTTTGCGCGCGAACTCTTCATCGAGCAGGAAGACTTCATGGAGAACCCGCCGAAGAAGTTCTTCCGCCTGTCGCCGGGCAGCGAGGTGCGCCTGCGCTACGCCTATTTCATCAAGTGCCGCGAGGCGGTGAAGAACTCAGCCGGCGAGATCGTCGAACTGCGCTGCACCTATGATCCCGCCACCCGCGGCGGCAACGCGCCGGACGGCCGCAAGGTCAAGGCGACGCTGCACTGGGTCGCGGCGAAGACGTCCGTGCCGGCCGAGGTGCGCGTCTACAACCAGCTTTTTGCGAAGTCGTCGCCCGACGCTTCGAATTTCGCCGCCGACCTCAATCCAAACTCGCTCGAGGTTTTGAGCGAGGCGAGGCTCGAGCCGTCGATTGCGGAACAGAATTCGTCCGAGCCGATGCAGTTCGAGCGGCAGGGCTATTTTACGCGCGATCCGGACTCGAAGCCCGGCCACCTCGTTTTCAACCGGACGGTGGGATTGCGCGACACGTTTGCGAAGGAAGTCGGCAAGGGCTGACTTCCTGAGGATCTAAGTTGTTTTGAGTTGCCACAGTTGCCCGTTGCGGGAGTTGCGTTGTGGTCGAGTGGGGCAGGGGCCGAAGCAGGGTCGAGACCTGGCCCGACGCCGCGTCGCGGCGCCGCGGGGATTGGCCGTGGCTCGACCGCCTCAATGAGCGCGCCGAGCGTCTTGCCGCCGCGATCAAGAGCCATGCGGCCGTAGAGGCCGAGCGCGGCCAGCTTTTCGCGTGGATCGCGGTTGCCTTCGGCGCTGGCGTCACGGCCTATTTTGCCGCCGATCGCGAGCCCATCGTCTGGATTGTCATTCCGCTGGCGCTGTCGCTCGTTGCCGCGGCCGTGCTTGCGCGAAAACTGCGATTGTTTGTCCCCGTCGCGCTGATAGCGGCTGCGGCCGCAGGCTTTGCGACCGCAACGCTGAAGACCGAGCGCATCGCGCATGGTGTGCTGGCGCGGCCGATGTTCTCGGTCACGCTGGCGGGCTTCGTCGAGGTGCGGGAGGAGCGCGAGCGCAGCGACCGCTTCGTGCTGCGGGTCGATCGGTTCGAGCCGGCGCGGGCGACCGCCGACACGCCGCCAAAACTCGAGCGGGTCCGCTTGTCGGTGAAGAAGGGCACCGCGCCCGCGGTCGGCAGCTACATCGAATTGAAGGCGCGCCTCTCGCCGCCGTTCACCGCGCTCCATCCCAGCAGGCTACGATTTCGCGCGCGACATCTATTTTCAGCGCATCGGCGCGTCGGGCTTCGTGCTCGGCGCGATCAAGCCGCTGGCTGCGCCCGAAAGCGGCGGCTGGTGGCTGCGCTATGCCGTCTTCGTGGGCGGCATGCGCGATGCGATCGATGCACGCATCCGCCAGTCGCTGTCGGGCGATGCCCGCGCCATCGCCTCGGCGCTGCTGACCGGCAAGCGCGATGCGATCTCGTCACCGGTCAACGACGCGATGTTCGTCTCCGGCCTCGGCCACGTGCTGTCGATCTCGGGCTATCACATGGCGATCGTCGCGGGCGCCGTGTTCTTCGCGGTGCGCGCGCTGCTGGCGCTGTTTCCATCGCTGACGGTCGGCTTTCCGATCAAGAAGTGGGCGGCGGTCGCAGCGCTTGCGGCGGCCGCCTTCTACCTGCTGCTGTCGGGAGCGGAAGTCGCGACGCAACGATCGTTTTTGATGACGGCCGTCGTGCTGGTCGGCGTCATGGTGGACCGCCGCGCGATCACCTTCCGCACGCTGGCGGTGGCCGCGATGGCGGTGATGCTGGTGGCGCCGGAAGCGGTGGTGCATCCGAGTTTCCAGATGTCGTTTGCGGCGACGCTCGGCCTTGTCGCGCTGATGGACCGCGACCGCGCGCTGTTTTCGCTTGCCGACAATTCGGGCGTCGCGCGCGCAGCGCTCTGGGGCGGCCGCGAGATCGCGATCCTGCTGCTGGCCTCGCTGGTCGCGGGGCTCGCGACCATGCCCTATGCGGCCTTCCACTTTCATCGCGCGACGCCCTACGGCGTGCTGTCCAACCTGCTGGCGATGCCGGTCGTCTCGGGGCTCGTGATGCCGGCGGGCCTGCTCGGCCTGCTGGCCATGCCGTTCGGCTTCGACGGCGTGTTCTGGCGGCTGATGGAATCTGGGCATCGGCTGGATGATCGCGGTCGCGCAGTGGGTCGCGGCGCTGCCGGGCGCGGTCGGGCGCGTGCCGGCGTTCGGCATCGGCGCCGCTGCTGCTGGCGACGCTCGGCATCGTCGTGATCGGCCTGTTGCGGACGCCGCTGCGCTGGTGCGGAAGCGTTGCTCGTGCTGTTCAGCGTCGTGCTCGCGCTCACGGCACGGCAGCCGGACATCCTGATCGCGAGCGACGGGCAAAGCGTCGCCGTGCGCGGCGGCGACGGCCGCTTGCGCTTCATGCAGACGAAGAAGGATGATTTTGCGCTCAAGGCATGGCTCGCGGCCGACGCCGATGCACGCACTGCCGAGGATGGCGACGCTTGCGCAGGGCGTCCGATGCGATGATTCGGGCTGCGCCGTGCAGATGGCGGACGGCCGCTATGTGACGATCGCCCAGCGCGCGGATGCCTTCGCCGACGATTGCGAGAAGGCGCGCGCTGATCGTCACGGCGCGTCAGCCGCCGCCGGCCTGCAAGGCCAGGATTATCGATCAGGAGCGCCTGCGCGAGACCGGCAGCCTCGCGCTGTACAGCCGCAACGGCGCATTTGCCGTCGAGGTGGTCAGGCCTGCCGGCAGCAACCGTCCGTGGGCGCGCAACGCGCTCGCGGCCGACGGAGATGCCGGAGAGGCGACGGTGTCGCTGACCGTCATCGTCGCGTCCGGTGGACGCGACGCCCTCGGTGGAGAGCTTGCCGCCCGAAGATCAGTAGCGGCGGAAGATGCTGACGAGCTTGCCCTGGATGCGCACGCGGTTCGGCGGCAGGATGCGCACTTCGTAGGCCGAGTTCGCAGGCTCGAGCGCGATCGACGCACCGCGGCGGCGGAAGCGCTTCAGTGTTGCTTCTTCCTCGTCGATCAGGGCGACGACGATGTCGCCGGTGTTGGCGGCTTCGGTCTGCTGGATCATCGCGACGTCGCCATCGAGGATGCCGGCCTCGACCATCGAATCGCCGCGCACTTCGAGCGCGTAGTGGTCGCCTGAGCCCAGCATTTCCGGCGGCACGTTGATGGTGTGGCTGCGCGTCTGCAGCGCCTCGATCGGCGTGCCGGCAGCGATTCGGCCCATCACCGGGATCGCGACCGGACGGCCGCCCTCGTCCTCGGAGGCCGAGCGCACCTTGCCGAGATTGCCTTCGATGACGTTGGGCGTGAAGCCGCGGCGGCCGTTGCCGAAGCCTCCTGCGCCTGCTCGGGCAGCTTGATGACTTCGATGGCACGCGCACGGTTCGGCAGGCGGCGGATGAACCCGCGCTCCTCCAGAGCCGTGATCAGGCGGTGAATGCCGGATTTCGAGCGGAGATCCAGCGCATCCTTCATCTCGTCGAAGGAGGGCGGTACGCCGGCTTCCTTCAGCCGTTCATTGATGAACCGCAGAAGCTCGTACTGTTTGCGCGTCAGCATCTTGAGCGAATCCCCCGCAGTCTGCGCCGGCCCGCAGGTGGTGTGGCTTGGGCCGGTCTGTAGCCAATTGGTAGCCGAGTTCGTAGTCAAGTTGTCTGTAGGTGTTTCCGGTTCTGGTCTTACGACTAAACCTAGAAACAAATCATGAACGAACACTATATGTTCCATATGTGTTCTGCAAGCCCTTAATTTCAGGTCAACGCGCGCCGAATTCCCGTTCGAGGCCGCCCGGAGCCAGGACGAATCCTACGCAGGCAGCTTCAGCACCCTGCACGGCGTGCCTGCGGCGGCCGCAGGGGCATGCGGCGGCCGGATGATCAAGGCATCGGCACGGGTCAGATTCGCAAGCAGGGAGCTATCCTGGTGGTTCACCGCCGTCGCCAGCGGCGGGCTGCCCCGGGCGCTCCTCAAGGGCTGCACGGAGATAGTCCTCGCGCTGGTCGTTGGCGGGCAGGTCGCGGCCGAGCACGGCATCGTGCAGCGGCCAGGCGATGTCGGTGCGTCCGGTCAGCGCGCGGATCAGCGGGGCCATGAACAGGATGGCGCAGACATAGGACGAGACCGGGTTGCCGGGCAGGCCCAGCACGCGCATCGCCCCGCGCCGGCCGTGCATCATCGGCTTGCCGGGGCGCATGGCGATCTTCCAGAAGCCGATCTCGACGCCTTCGCGCTCCAGCGCCTGCTTGACGAAGTCGTGGTCGCCGACCGACGCGCCGCCGCTCGTCACCAGGATGTCGGTGCCGGCTTCGATCGCTCTGCGGATCGCGGCTGCCGTGTCGTCGACCGTATCGCGGGCGATGCCGAGATCGATCACGTCGGCGCCTTCGTTGCGCGCAAGCGCGCGCAAGCGCATATCCGTTCGAATAGACGATCTGGCCGGGACCCGGCGCAGTGCCCGGCATGACCAGTTCGTCGCCGGTGCGCAAGCATCGCCACTTTCGGCCGGCGATACACCGGCAGGAGCGGGTGGTTCATCGACGCGGCAAGCGCGAGATCGCGATCCAGCAGGCGATGCGATGTCTTCAACAGCACGTCGCCTTCGCGAAAATCGATGCCGGCGCGGCGGATGTGGCGGCCAGCGCTCGCGGCTTCATTGATCGTGACGAAATCGCCGTCGCGCGTCGCGTCTTCCTGGATGACGATCGCGTCGGCGCCTGCGGGGATGACGCCGCCGGTAAAGATGCGGACGGCTTCGCCGCCCTGCACCGTGCGCGCAAACGGCCGGCCCGCCGCCACCTCGCCGATCACCTTCAGCCGCGCCGAAAGCGTCGCATCTGCCGCGCGCACCGCGTAGCCATCCATCGCCGACATGTCGTTGGGCGGCTGGGTGCGCATCGCCGTCAGGTCGCGCGCGAGCACGCGCCCACGCGCATCGTCCAGCGCAACCAGTTCCTCGGGCAGGCCGCTTGCGCCCTCCAGCACGGCCTTCAGCGCGTCTGCGACCGGCATCAGCGCCATCGCACCTACTCCCTGGCCTTGAAGTGACCGGACTTGCCGCCCTTCTTTTCGATCAGGCGGATGCCCTCGATGCGGATGCCGCGATCCACAGCCTTCACCATGTCGTAGATCGTCAGGCACCCAACCGAGACGGCGGTCAGCGCTTCCATTTCGACGCCGGTCTGGCCTGAAACCTTCACGGTTGCGCGCACGCGGCAGCCGGGAAGCTTCCTGTCCGTTTCGATGTCGACGGTGACCTTCGAGAGCAGGAGCGGGTGGCAGAGCGGGATCAGTTCGTGCGTTCGCTTGGCGGCCATGATCGCGGCGACACGCGCGGTGCCGAGCACGTCGCCCTTCTTGGCGTTGCCGTCTGTGATCAGGTCCAGCGTTGCCTTCTGCATGACGACCGCGCCTTCCGCGACCGCGATCCGCTCGGTCGCAGGCTTTTTGCGAAACGTCCACCATCCGCGCTTCGCCCTTCGCATCGATATGCGTCAGCGTTTCCTTCGCTGCAGCCTTGCGCGGCATGAGGCTAGCGGGTTCCGGTCGCGCGCGGGGGCTCGCCGCGCGCCAGCAGCGTACGGGTCGCGGCGGTCACATCCGCCTGACGCATCAGGCTCTCGCCGACGAGGAACGTGGACATGCCGACACGCGCGAGCCGCGCGAGATCGGCAGGCGTGAAGATGCCGCTCTCGCCGACGGCGATGCGATCCTTCGGGATCAGCGGCGCAAGCTGCTCGCTGGTTGCAAGCGTCGTCTCGAACGTGCGCAGGTTCCGGTTGTTGACGCCGAGCAGGGGCGATTTCAGCTTCAGCGCCCGATCGAGCTCGGCCGGATCGTGCACTTCGATCAGCACGTCCATGCCGAGCGCAAGGCTCGCGTCCTCGATGTCTTTCGCGACAGCATCGTCGAGTGCGGCCATGATGATCAGGATGCAGTCGGCGCCATGCGCGCGCGCCTCCACCACCTGATAGGTGTCGTACATGAAATCCTTGCGCAGCACCGGCAGCGAGACCGCCGCGCGCGCCGCCACCATGAACTCCAGGCTGCCCTGAAACGACGGCGCATCGGTCAGGATCGACAGGCAGGTTGCGCCGCCGTCTTCATAGGCGCGCGCGAGCTTCGGCGGATCGAAGTCCGCGCGGATCAGACCCTTCGAGGGCGACGCCTTCTTGATCTCGGCGATCAGCGCATAGTCGCCGCGCGCAAGCGTCTTGCGGATGGCTGCCGCAAAACCGCGCGGCGCGGGAGCAGCCTTTGCCGCGGCCTCGACCTCGTGCAGCGGCCGCGCACGCTTCGCGGCGGCGATCTCCTCGCGCTTGTAGGCTTCGATTTTGGTCAGGATGTCAGCCATGGCGCGAACCATGTCATGCGTTTGAGACGGCAACGAGGCGGTTCAGGCGTTCGAGCGCTGCGCCGCCATCGAGCGATTTGACGCCGAGCGCCACGCCTTCCTTCAGGTCCTTCGCCTTGCCGGCGACGATGAAAGCCGCGGCGGCGTTCAACAGCGCCACGTCGCGATAGGCGCTCTGCTTGCCTTCGAGCACGCTGCGCAGGGCGACCGCGTTCGCGGCCGCATCGCCGCCTTTCAGCGCGTCGCCATTGGCGCGCGGCAGGCCCGCGTCCTCCGGCGTGACCTCGAAATTGCGGATCTTGCCGTTCTCCAGCGCGCAGACGGCGGTCGGCCCGGTCAGCGTGATCTCGTCGAGGCCGTCGGAGCCGTGCACGACCCAGATCGAACTCGGCGCCGAGATTCTTCAGCACTTCGGCGAGCGGCTGCACCCACTGGCGCGAGAACACGCCGATCATCTGCCGCTTGACGCCGGCCGGGTTCGACAGCGGCCCGAGCAGGTTGAAGATCGTGCGGGTGGCGAGCTCGACGCGGGTCGGGCCGACGTTGCGCATGGCCGGATGATGCGCAGGCGCGAACATGAAGCCGATGCCGGCTTCGCGGATGCAGCGGCCGACCTGGTCGGGCGTCAGCTCGATCTTGACGCCGAGCGCAGCCGAGCACGTCGGCGGCGCCCGATTTCGATGACAGCGCGCGGTTGCCATGCTTGGCGATCGGTCACGCCGGCGCCCGCAGCGACGAAGGACGCGCAGGTCGAAACATTGACCGAGCCGGAGCCGTCGCCGCCGGTGCCGACGATGTCGACGGCGTCCGCAGGCGCGGTCACGCCCAGCATCCGTGCGCGCATGGCCGACACCGCGCCGGTGATTTCATCCACGGTCTCGCCGCGCACCCTGAGCGCCATCAGCAGGCCGCCCATCTGCGAGGGGGTGGCCTCGCCGGACATCATCCGGTCGAACGCGGTGGCGGCCTCCTGCCCGCGTCAGCGCCGCGCCGGTGGCCACCTTGCCGATGAGTGTCTTCAGATCGTCCATCGCCTGCCCACATCCAGCCAGCCAGTCAGGACGGCCGACGCCGTCCAGACGGTGATAAAGCATTTTCCGGCCGTGAGGAAAACCGGTGCGCGCGGCAAATCAGGCGCGCGCCGCGGCTCAGTTCGCCGCCTGCGACGCCCCGGTCGCCTGCGCGAACGCGGTCGCGTTGATCTGGGCGCCGTAGTCCTGCTCGAGCCTTGCCGATGAACTGGTTCAGCTGCTCGCCGGCGGCGGTGCGCTGCAGGTTGTCCCGCAGCTCCTTGGTTTCGGCCGAGGCGAGATCGATCTTCGGCTCGATGATGTCGGTCACGACATAGACCACGCGCTGGCCGGCCTGCGCGCCGTCTGCCTGTGCCGGCTTCGCCCTTGTTGGCGACGAACACGGCTTCGGCGCCCGCAGCGCTCATGCCCGGGACGTTCGCGCCGCGCTTGAACGAGGCGGCGGTCTCGACCTTCAGGCCGGCCGCCTGCGCGAGGTCGGCGAGCTTGCCGCCTCTCTTGAGCTGCTCGACCATCTCGTCGGTCTTGGCGCGCAGCCGCTTCTCGATCTGATCGTCGCGCCAGCGCGCGGCGACGCGATCCTTGACCTCGTCGAGCGTGCGCTCGCGCGACGGCGTGATGGCGAGCACGTCGTACCAGACATAGCCGGAGTCGCCCGGACCGCGGTTGATCTGCAGCGGATCGTTGTCGGAGCCGACATCGGCGGCGAACACCGGCGTGACGATATCGAGGGTCGGCGGCAGGCCGGCGACCGGACCGCCGTCCGGCGCGCGGCCGGACCGGTCCATGGCCTCGATGGTCGTGAACGGCAGGCCGACCTTCTTGGCCGCATCGATGACGCTCGCGCCGCCGCCGCGCTCGTCTTCCATCTTGTTGTGCAGGTCGCGCACGCGTCGCGCGCGCGCGCTCGAGCGCGATCTCCCTCTTGATCGACTGCGCCACCTTGTCGAAGGACGCGGCAACGCCGGCTTCGATCTTCGCGGCCTTGGTCAGCACATAGCCGAAGCGGCCCTGCACCGGCTGGCTGACCTCGTTTTCCGGCAGCGCGAACGCTGCTTCCGCCACGGCAGGATCGAGGATGCCGGACTTCGTCACGGTGCCGAGATCGTAGTCGGTCGCCGACAGCCCGCGCTCCTTGGCGAGATCCTCGAACGACAGTCCCGCCCGTCAGCTTGGCGCGGGCGGCGTTCGCCTCGTCGGCGTTCGGAAACACCATCTGCATCGACGTGGCGCTGCTCGGCCGTCTCGTACCGCGCCTTGCTCGCCTCGAACGCCTTGCGCGCGTCGTCGTCGGACACGTCTGCCCACTTGGCCTGATCCTGCGGCGTCAGCACGACGACGGCGACTTTTCGGAACTCGGGCGCGCGGAACAGCGCCTTGCGCTCGTCGAAATAGCTGGCCAGCGCCTCGGGCGAGGGCTCGCCGATCTCGCCGGCCTGCGCCGCGCCAAGCTGCACGTAGTCGATCGAACGCTGTTCGTCGCGGTAGCGCTGCAGCGCGTCGAGCAACGCCTTCGGCGGCTCGACGCCGCTGCCGAACGTCGTCTCGATCTGCCTGCGCACCGCGAGCTTGCGCTGTTCGGCGATGTAACGCTGCTCGGTATAACCCATCTGGCGAATGATCTGCGCAAAACGCTGCGGATCGAACTTGCCGGTCACGCCCGCGAAGGCGGGCTCGGCTTGAATGCGGCGCACGATCTCGGCATCCGACTGGCCGAGACCCATGCGGCGCGCGGCCTCATCGATCAGCGCTTCGCGCACCCATTGCCGCAGCACCTCCTCGTCGAGCCCGAAGGCGCGCGCCTGCGCCGACGACAGCGGCCGGCCGACCTGGCGGCCGATCTGCTGCAGGCGGTCGTTGTAGAGCTGCCGGAATTGATCGATCGAGATTTCGGAGTTGCCGACGCGTGCGACCGTCGACTGACCAAATCCCTTGAAAACGTCGGCGACGCCCCAGACGGCGAAGGATAAAATCAGAACGCCCATCACGGTGGCCATGATGGTTTTGCCGAGCCAGCCCGATGAGGCCGTGCGAATTCCTCGAAGCATAGATCCAGTCGTTGTTTGAAGGAGTGAAAAGCGATGCCTTAGCGGTATCGCTATGATTGTTCTGGATAATAAAGATGCGCGGGCCCAGCCGCAACCTCGCTGGATGGACATGCCGGACAGGGGCAAAACGCCGCTACGGTCCGCTCCAGCTTCGCTGGATCAGACCAGTAGCGCATCTATTTGTTTGTGCATGATCTATTTTCGAAAACCGGTTCCCACTTTTCGGGATCGATCATGCACTAGCTAAGATGAAACCGCTCTGCTACCGCCGCATTGCCAATCGTTAACGGGACTGACCATGGCCGGACGCAAGCACCGCCCGCTGATCGCGGGCAACTGGAAGATGAATGGGCTCGTGGCATCGGGCGCCGAGCTGCAGAAGATCATTGCGGTATCGGAACCGCTGGCGGCCAAGGCGGACCTGTTGATCTGTCCGCCGGCAACGCTGGTCGCATCGTTTGCGACGCGCGCGCGCGGCTCGGTGGTGGCGATCGGCGGACAGGACTGCCACACGGCGGCCTCCGGCGCGCATACCGGCGATATTTCAGCCGAGATGTTGAAGGATGCGGGGGCCTGGTTCGTCATCGTCGGGCACTCGGAGCGGCGCGCCGACCATGGCGAGACGGATTCGCTCGTGAATGCAAAAGCCGAGGCGGCGTGGCGGGCCGGGCTCACGGCCATCCTTTGCGTTGGCGAAACGCGCGCGGAGCGCGACAGCGGCAAGGCGCTGGAGGTGGTCGGGCGCCAGCTTGCGGCGTCGGTGCCGGACGGCGCGACGGCCGAAAACCTTGTGATTGCCTATGAGCCGGTGTGGGCGATCGGCACCGGCCTCACGCCGACTGTCAAGGATGTCGAGCAAGTGCATGGATTCATTCGCGAAAAATTGAAGGCGCGATTTGCCACGGAAGGTGAGGGTATCCGCATCCTGTATGGCGGATCGGTCAAGCCGTCGAACGCGGCGGAACTGCTGGCGGTGAAGAACGTCAACGGCGCGCTGATCGGCGGGGCCAGCCTGAAAGCGTCCGATTTCCTTGCGATTGCCGAGGCGTGTCCCTAAATCGCGCTGGGACGCGGCGGGGTGGCAATCGTCACTGCGATCGTGTAGAGACCGCGCAAACTCAAACCTTTAGCGGTCGTGGACAGTCGTTGCGCGCGGCGGCAACGAGGCCTTGCGCCGGAAAAGATCGATGCAAACCGTCATTATCGTCATTCATCTCATGATCGTCTCCGCGCTGATCGGCGTGGTGTTGCTGCAGCGTTCTGAAGGCGGCGGTCTCGGCATGGGAGGCGGCGGCGGCGGCGGCTTCATGACCGGGCGCGGCACGGCCAATCTTCTGACGCGCACCACCGCGTTTCTCGCGATCGGCTTCTTCATCACCAGCCTTTTCCTGTCGTGGCTTGCAGGCCTCGACCGCAAGCCGGCGTCGATCCTCGACACGACGACTGCGCCGAGCAGCCAGCCGGCCACGCCGGTGCCGCCGACCAGCAGCGGCGGGCAGGGTGGCGGCGTGCTCGACACGCTGCGCCAGCAGGAGCAGAAGCAGGCGCCCGGCGGTCCACAGGTTCCGCGCTCGCAATAGCATTGCTGCCTTGCAACTCCGGCGCTGTGGCACTATGTCAGCCGCGGCGCTCAAGCGCCTGAATTCCCGAAGCTTTCAGGGCCAAATCACAGGATCGGTGGATTGATCCTGAAAACCGCGTTTGGCTTTTGCGAATCGAGCATGAGGCGTTAAAGGTTGAGTCCCATGGCGCGGTACATATTCATCACCGGCGGCGTGGTCTCCTCGCTCGGAAAAGGTCTTGCCTCAGCTGCACTCGGCGCGCTGCTGCAGGCCCGGGGCTACAAGGTCCGCCTTCGCAAGCTCGATCCCTATCTCAATCTCGATCCCGGAACGATGTCGCCGTATCAGCACGGCGAAGTGTTCGTGACCGACGACGGCGCCGAGACCGATCTCGATCTCGGCCACTATGAGCGCTTCACCGGGCGGCCGGCGACGCGGAAGGACAACATCACCACCGGCCGCATCTACCAGGACATCCTGACCAAGGAGCGGCGCGGCGACTATCTCGGCGCGACGATCCAGGTGGTGCCGCACGTCACCAACGCCATCAAGGAGTTCATCCTCGACGGCAATGACGGCTTCGACTTCGTGCTGTGCGAGATCGGCGGCACGGTCGGCGACATCGAGGGCCTGCCGTTCTTCGAGGCGATCCGCCAGCTCAAGAACGAATTGCCGCGCGACCACTGCGGTCTACATCCACCTGACGCTGCTGCCGTTCATCCCGAGCGCCGGCGAGCTGAAGACCAAGCCGACGCAGCACTCGGTCAAGGAGCTGCGCTCGATCGGCATCCAGCCGGACATCCTGTTGTGCCGCACCGATCGGCCGATCCCGAAGGAAGAGCGGCGCAAGCTCGGACTGTTCTGCAACGTGCGCGAAAGTGCGGTGATCGAGGCGCGCGACGCCGACAACATCTACGCGGTGCCGGAGGCCTATCATGCGGCCGGCCTCGACGATGAGGTGCTGGCCGCCTTCGGCATCCAGCCGAAGATTCCGCCGGCGCTGCAGAGCTGGAACGAGATCAACGAGCGCGTCCGCAACCCGGAAGGCCAGGTGACGATCGCCATCGTCGGCAAGTACACCGGCATGAAGGACGCCTATAAATCGCTGATCGAGGCGCTGAGCCACGGCGGCATCGCCAACAAGGTGAAGGTCAATCTCGACTGGATCGAGAGCGAGGTGTTCGAACACGAGGACCCGGCGCCGTTCCTCGAGCATGTGCACGGCATTCTGGTGCCCGGCGGTTTCGGCCAGCGCGGCGCCGAGGGCAAGATCAAGGCGGCGCAGTTCGCGCGCGAGCGGCGCGTGCCGTATTTCGGCATCTGCTTCGGCATGCAGATGGCGGTGATCGAGGCCGCGCGCAACCTGGTCGGCATCGAGGACGCCAATTCCACCGAGTTCGGCCCGACCTCGCAGCCGCTGGTCGGGCTGATGACGGAATGGCTGCGCGGCAACGAACTGGAGAAGCGAACGGCGGCCGGCGATCTCGGCGGCACCATGCGGCTTGGCGCCTATCCGGCGATGCTGAAGCGCGGCAGCCGCGTCTCCGGTGTCTACGATAATGCGCTGGAGATTTCGGAGCGCCACCGCCATCGCTACGAGGTCAACACGGCGTACAAGGACCGGCTCGAGCAGCACGGCCTGCGCTTCTCAGGCCTTTCGCCCGACGGCATCCTTCCCGAAATCGTCGAGTACGAGGACCATCCCTGGTTCATCGGCGTGCAGTTCCATCCCGAGCTGAAATCGCGCCCGTTCGAGCCGCATCCGCTGTTTGCCTCGTTCATCGAAGCTGCCATGGTGCAGAGCCGGCTGGTCTAGCGGGCGCCGGCTTTCTTCGCGGAGCGCGGCCCGCCGGAGCCGACTATGTCGGAGCACGAACACAGCAGCACCCAAATTGCAGAGCCGCGGGTCCGGCCGTTTCGGTCGGGCGATGCCACGGCGGTTGCCGAGCTGTTTAGTGCCTACATGCAGGAGACGTTCGGAACGGGCTCGGTGATGTCGCCGGATGTCTTGCTGCGCGACGGCATGGGCTTGCACTTCAACCTCGTCGTTGCGCTCGACGCACGGCAGCAACCCGCGGGCTTTGCGGCGTGGCGCATGGCGTATGACCTGCACCACGCGGTCGTCGGAGCCGAGGTCCCGGATCTCTTCGTGGCCCGCCGTCACCGCGGGCGAGGTCTTTCGATCCGCCTGCTCGCGGCCGTCGCGCAGGAAGCTCAGGCTCGCGGCGGCACTTATATCAAGGGCGAGGTGCTCACCGACGATCCCCGCCGCATGCAGCAACTGCATCGCGTGGCCGTCGGTTTTTCCGGCGAGAGCGTCTACGTGTCGGGCCAGGCTTTTCGACAGCTGGCGCAGCTGACAGGCGTTGACGCGCGCGCCCTCGTCGAGGGCCTGCCGACGCCGGCCATGAGCCGCGAACCCTGAACCGACCGCCAGGCGATGTTGCGGCATGCGGCTATTCGTTGCCGGGCGTTGCGGCGCCACTGACCGCCGTGCCACAGTCGCCCTCGAAACCACAAAAGCGTCGGGAGGCAAGACATGATCTACGAAATGCGCGTCTATGAGGCTGTTCCGGGCCGGCTGCCCGACATCATCAAGCGGTTCGAGACCATCACCCTCAAGATCTGGGAAAAGCACGGCATCAAGCAGGCCGGCTTCTTCACGACAATGGTCGGCGACCACAGCCAGCACCTGACGTATTTCCTCGCCTGGGAGTCGCTTGCCGAACGCGAGAAGAAGTGGGGCGCGTTCATGGTCGATCCGGAATGGCTCGAAGCGCGCGCGGGAACCGAAAAGAACGGGCCGATCGTCGCGCGTGTCAGCAATCAGTTGCTGGCCCCGACCGCGTTCTCGTCGGTGAAGTAGGCGAGCTTTTCGAAGCGCCATGTCGCGCGGGCTTGACCATATCGTGCATGCGGTGCGCGACCTCGATGCCGCGGCGGAGTTCTACCGCCGCCTCGGCTTCTCGGTCGGCGCGCGCAACAAGCATGCGTGGGGCACCGAGAACCATCTCGTCCAACTGCCGGGCTTCTTCATCGAGATCCTCACCGTCGCCCGGCCGGAGTTGCTGGACCGCGACGTCGAGCATCGTGAGTTGGCAAAACTGTTCGGCGTGTTCAATCGCGATGCGATTGCGCGCGGCGACGGCTTTTCGATCTTGAACCTCGAAAGCCAGGCGATTGCCGCCGACGTATCGGCGCTGGCGGGCGCAGGCATCGGCTGTTCGGGCGAGTTGCGCTTCTCGCGGCAAGGCACCCAGGCTGACGGCTCGAAGGTGACGGTCGGATTTTCGCTCGGCTTTGCCCGGGATGAAACCTCGCCGCATGTGGCTTTCGCGGTGGCGCAGCAGCACAACCCGCAGGCCTTCTGGAATCCGAAATTTCAATCGCATGCGAACGGGGCGCAGGCCGTGCTCGGCGCAATCCTCGTCGCCGACAATCCGACCGATCATCACATCTTCTTGTCCGCGTTTACCGGCGAGCGCGAGTTGCACTCGACCTCTGCCGGCATCGCCGCGCGCACGCCGCGCGGTGACGTGGAGATCATCGAGCCGGTTGCCTTCCGGGATCGCTTTGGCGTCGACATTGCGGCGGAAGGCGAGGGCATGACGCTCGAAGGCCTGCGCATCGGCGTCACCGATCCGAGACCGGCAGAAGAGTTGATCAAGAAAGGCGGCATCGCATCTCATCGGCACCTGGATGCACTCGTCGTACCGCCCGCGGCAGCGTTCGGCGCAACGCTTATTTTCGAGAAGATCAAGGGTTGATCGGCCGCGCGTCGACCCGGCATGGTCGGGCGGAATTCAACGAGAGTTTCGCTGCTCGAATGACGACCACCGCCCCCGTTGTAACAGCTGGTTCCGTGAAATTCGGCAACGCGCTGCCGCTTGCGCTCATCGCGGGCCCATGCGCGCTCGAAAGCCGGGCGCACGCGTTCGAAATGGCGATCGCGTTGAAGGAGATTTCGGCCAGGCTCGGCATTGGCCTCGTCTACAAAACCTCGTTCGACAAGGCGAACCGCACCAGTGCATCCCGCGGACGTGGCATCGGGTTGCAGCAGGCGCTGCCGATCTTCGCCGATATCCGCAGCGAGCTCGGCCTTCCCGTTCTCACCGACGTGCATGAGCGCGAGCAGTGCGCGACGGTCGCCGAAGTCGTCGACATCCTGCAGATCCCGGCCTTCCTGTCGCGTCAAACCGATCTGATCGTGGCTGCGGCGGAGACCGGCAAGATCGTCAACGTGAAGAAGGGGCAATTCCTTGCTCCGTGGGACATGAAGAACGCCGTGGCAAAGGTGACCGGCGCCGGAAACCCGAATGTGCTGGTGACCGAGCGCGGCGCGTCGTTCGGCTACAACACGCTGGTGTCGGACATGCGCGCGCTGCCGATCCTCGCCCGCACCACCGGTGCGCCGGTGATCTTCGATGCGACCCATTCCGTGCAGCAGCCGGGCGGACAGGGCGCATCATCGGGCGGCGAGCGCGAGTTCGTGCCGGTGCTGGCGCGTGCCGCGGTCGCGGTCGGCGTGGCAGGCGTGTTCATCGAAACGCATCAGGATCCTGATAGCGCGCCGTCCGACGGTCCGAACATGGTACCGCTGAAGGAGTTCGAGGGCCTCGTGCGCACGCTGATGGCGTTCGACAAGCTCGCCAAAGAGCCACTAGAAGCGACACCGAGCGGCTGCGGAGGGCCGTTGCCCGCAGCGATGCACTATCTGCTTCCCATCATTGCCATGTCGACGTTCGCGGGCGCGCTGTCCGCGCGCGCGATGGATCCGGTGCTGCCGCAGGTCGCAGCCGACCTTGCGGTGACGATCCAGGTCGCGGCGACGGTTGCTTCCGCCTTCGCCGTGACCTTCGCGCTGGTGCAGCCCGGGCTCGGCATAGTGGCCGATGTCTTCGGCAAGGCGAAGCTGATCTTCATCTGCCTGATCCTTCTGGGCGCATCGAACATTGCGGGCGCGTTCTCGACCTCCTTCGACATGCTGCTGGTGACGCGCGCTCTGTCGGGAGCGGGCGGCGGTGGGGTCATGCCCGTCACGCTGGGGCTCGTCGGCGATCTCTTCCCGATCCGCGAACGGCAAGTTGCGCTGAGCCGGATCCTGGCCGGCGCGATGGCGGGAAATCTTCTGGGCGCGAGCCTCTCCGGCCTGATTGGCGACATCGTCGGCTGGCGCGGGGTGCTGATCACGATCGGCGTCCTCGTGCTCGCAGCTTCCGTGGCCGTCGGCTGGGGTTTCCGGCATCAAATGCGCGTGCCGCGGCGGCAAACCAACTTTGCCGACATGGTGCGGAACTATCGCGCCATCCTCATGCACCCGCATGCGCGCGCCTGCTACCTCGGCGTCTTCATCGAGGGCAGTTGCCTGCTTGGCCTGTTTCCGTTCGTGGCCGCGTTTCTCGCCGAGCTCGGCGAACCGCGCCTGTCGATCGCAGGTCTCGTGATGGCGGGCTTTCCGCTCGGCGGGCTGGTCTACACCAGCACGGTATCGCGGCTGCTGCCGCGGATCGGCGAGAAGGGACTGCTGATTGGCGGCGGCGCGCTGATGGCGTCGCAACTCGTGGTCATCGCGCTCGGTCCACCCTGGCAGGTGCAGCTCGCATGCTTCGTCGTCGCTCGGCTGCGGCTTCTACATGATCCACGGATCGCTGCAGACGTTTGCGTCGGAAATATCGATCGAGGCCCGAGGCACGGCGGTGGCGCTGCACGCCTTCTGCTTCTTCCTTGGACAGTCGGCCGGGCCGATCGCCTACGGCTACGGCATTCTGCATTTCGGCAAGCTGTCGACGCTGCTGGCGGCGGCGGCGATCATGCTGGCGCTCGGTTTCGTTTGCGCGCGGCTGTTGCAGCACAAGCACGTCGCGACTGCGGACAGCAAAAAGGAATGACATCGCTCGCTTCGAGCCGCCGTGCCACCACGTGGCAAATTCCAACGCTTTTTGCCGGACCCGCATTACGCTACGTCATTGGTCCGGGCGGGCCCCGCCTGCTAGGCAACACCAGCAGCCGATGTCCACGCTCAACCTTCAGCACGACCGTTCCGCCGCCGAAATGGCCTCGCCGTCCCATGCCATGCAGTACCTGTTGCCCATCATCGCGATGGGGAACTTTGCGGCAGGGCTGACCTCGCGCGTCATCGATCCGGTCGTGCCGCAGATCAGCGAGCAACTGGCGGTCAACATCACCACCGCAGCGACGCTGGCGTCGGCCTCGGCCATCGCGTTCGCGTTCGTGCAGCTGCCGCTCGGCATGGTGGCGGATCTGTTCGGCAAGCCGAAAGTGATCCTGACCTGCCTGTCATTCTCGGCCTTGCCAACATCGTCGGCTCGTTCACGGACTCGTTCGAACTGCTGCTGGCGACGCGGGTGATCTGCGGGCTCGGGGCAGGCGGCGTGTTTCCGGTGGCGATGGGGCTGACCGGCGACCTGTTCCCGGTGGAGAAGCGCCGCGTCGCGATGAGCCGCATCATGGCCGGCGCGCTCACCGGCAACCTGCTCGGCGCGAGTTTTTCAGGCGTGCTCGGCGATCTCGCCGGCTGGCGCGGCGTGCTGTCGATCCTCGGCTGCGCCATCCTCGTCATATCGCTTGCGGTCGCGTGGGGTTTTCGCCATCAGCTGACGCTGCCGGGCAAGCCGGTCGACCCGAAGGTGATCGCCGCCAACTACCGGCGCATCCTCAAGAACCCGAATGCGCACCTCTGCTATCTGGGCGTCTTCACCGAAGGCCTGTGCATCTTCGGCATGCTGCCGTTCGTCGCGTCGTTCCTGCAGGAGCTCGGTGAGCCGCGGCTGTCGATCGCGGGCCTCGTGATCGGCGGCTATGCGGTCGGCGGACTGTTTTATGCCGCCACCGTCAAGCGGCTGGTGGGGCGGTTCGGCGACAACACCTTGATGGTGATGGGCGCGGTCCTCATCTCCTCGCAGATCGCCATCATCGCCTTCGGCCCGCCATGGCAGGTGCAGTTCCTGAACTTCGCGGTGATGGGCTGCGGCTTCTACATGATCCACGGCGGCTTTCAGGTCTTCACCTCCGAGATCGCGCCGGATGCGCGCGCGACCGCGGTGTCGCTGCAGGCGTTCTGCTTCAACTGCGGCCAGTTTTCCGGGCCGCTGCTCTTCGGCTTCGGCCTGACCTTTGCGGGCAAGGTGCCGACGCTGCTCACGGCTGCGGTGCTGTTGCTGTCGGTCGGCATCCTGTGTGCAAAGCTCTTGCATCACAAGCATCCGACCGAAGTCGACCCCGTCGACAGCGCTTAGCTCAACCGCGCCCGCGATAGGGGGCGACGCCCTGGTCCGGGATCCAGAGGTCCTTCGGCGTGCGGCCGGTCTGCCAGAACACGTCGATCGGAATGCCGCCGCGCGGATACCAGTAGCCGCCGATGCGCAGCCAGCGCGGCTTGATCTCGGCTGCGATGCGCTTGCCGATGCTCACGGTGCAGTCCTCGTGGAAGCCTGCGTGGTTGCGGAAGCTCGCGAGATAGAGTTTTAGCGACTTCGACTCGAGCAGCCATTGGTTCGGCACATAGTCGATCACGAGATGCGCGAAATCCGGCTGGCCGGTGACCGGGCACATGGCGGTGAATTCCGGCGCGGCGAAGCGAACGACGTAGGCGGTGCCGGCCTGCGGGTTCGGCACGCGATCGATCTGCGCCTCTTTCGGTGTCTTCGGCCAGGCGACGGCGCGGCCAAGCTGCAATGGTTTTCGAGCCATGATGAAATCCTTCTTGCCCGCCGAATTGAAGCAGGAAGGTGCCTGCGTCAACCGTTAGCGTGAAGAAGGATCGATGAGAAATCGCACAAGCGCACGCCGATCGGCTGCGTCGTCGATGCCGCGCGTTGCCATCCACAGCCCTGGAAACATCCCGGCCGGATCGGTGAGAAACTGGTCCAGCCGGGCCTCGTCCCAGACGAGGCCCTGTTCGCGCGCCTTGCTCAGCACGGGGGAATAGTCGAACGCTCCATCGCCGCCGACCTTTCGGCCGGGCAGGCCGGCAAGGTTGGGGCCGGGCAGGCCGCGCGCGGCCGGATCGAGGCTGTGACAGGCGCGGCACGGCTCGAACAGCCGCGCCCCGTTTTCCTCCGCCATTGCGGAGCCGCCTGCGAGCATCAAGCAGGCAAGAACGAACGCTCTATTCCTCACGCCGGCGCGACGGTTTGAATGACGACCAGGCGGTTGGTGCCGGATTCGCCGCCCCACGCCTCGCCGGGCCGCCCGTCCATCTGACGCACGTTGGCGTTCGGCATGTCGCTCGGGAAGGAGGTGAATTTCTCGGTCACCGGATCGAAGCGGACGATGGCGTTGGCGCCGAAATCCGTCAGCCAGACCTTGTCCTTGTCGTCGACATAGACCGAGTAGGTGCGCGGCTTGTCGCCGGGCAGCTTCCAGGCCTTCCACGAGCCGTCGGCGGGATCGTGCACCGAGACATTGCCGCTGTTCCACTCGCTGACCCAGAGCCGTCCCTTCGAATCCGACCAGATGCGGCGTGCGCCCTGATTGGGCGTCGGCGGCTCGACCACGGTCGCGTTGCCGGTCGCAAGATCGATCTTGGCGATGTGGTTGCCGGCGAGCGAGGCGTACCAGACGTCGCCCTTCGGCGTCATGGTGATGCCGTAAGGACCGCGGCCGCGCGGCGCCTGGAACACCTGGATGTCGCCGGATTTCGGATCGAGGCGGCCGTAGATGCCGCTCTGGCCGGTGAACCAGTAGATGCCGGTCTTGTCGAACACCGCCGTGTTGAGATTGGCGTGGCCCGTGCTCTCCGGCAGCTTGAACAGCGTCACCTTGTGGTCGGCTGGATCGACGCGGGCGATCGCATTCTGCCCGCCCTCGGTGATCCACGGCGCGCCGTCGGGCCCGATGATGACGCCGTGCGGGGCCGCGCCCTTGCCGAGATCGATGAGCTTGTAGGAGCCGTCGCGCGGATCGAGCCGGCCGACCGTGCCGTTGCGCTGGCCGTTGAACCAGATCGTGCCGTCGGGCGCGGGCGTGACGTCGCGCGAACCCATGCCGGCTGCGACCGGGTAGTACTTCACCCGGAACGGGGCTTCCTGCTGCGCGGCGGCGCTGCGCAAGAGGGCGGGGGCGGCGAGGCTGCCGAGCGCAGCGGAGACGAGAAACCGGCGACGATTCATGACGATGCTCCCACTTCTTGAATGCAGTCCGTGAGGGAAATCAGAAAGCGCTTGAGGAACTTGCGCGAGCATACGCCTGACCATGCGCAACCGGCAGGCCGGAGGCGGCCCCCAAGCCGTTCACATTTGCTTGCACCCCGTGTATAGGCGCGCCAGCCAGAGGCTGATCCAGCTTCGCTGACAGCCTCTGGCTATCTATCTGTTTGTGCATGATCTATTCCGAAAACCGGTTTCCACCCTCGTTCTTCGGGATCATGCCGAACAAGGGACATGGAATTATGACAGCGATCGTCGACATCATCGGACGCGAAATTCTCGACAGCCGCGGCAACCCGACGGTCGAGGTCGACGTGGTGCTCGAGGACGGCTCGCTGGGCCGGGCCGCGGTGCCGTCGGGCGCATCGACCGGCGCGCACGAGGCGGTCGAGCTGCGCGACGGCGACAAGAAGCGCTATCTCGGCAAGGGCGTGCAGAAGGCGGTCGCAGCCGTCACCGGCGAGATCTTCGACACGATCGGCGGCATCGATGCCGAGCAGCAGGTGCAGATCGACGAGGCGATGATCGCGCTCGACGGCACGCCGAACAAGAGCCGGCTCGGCGCCAACGCGATCCTCGGCGTGTCGCTGGCGGTCGCCAAGGCGGCCGCGCAGGCGAACAACCTGCCGCTCTATCGCTACGTCGGCGGCACGTCCGCCCGCACGCTGCCGGTGCCGATGATGAACATCATCAATGGCGGCGTGCATGCGGACAACCCGATCGACTTCCAGGAATTCATGATCATGCCGGTCGGCGGCAAGACGTTCGCCGAAGGCCTGCGCATCGGCGTGGAGGTGTTTCACACGCTGAAGGGCGAACTGAAGAAGGCCGGCCACAACACCAATGTCGGCGACGAGGGCGGCTTTGCGCCGAACCTGCCGTCGGCGGACGCGGCGCTCGAGTTCGTCATGAACGCGATCGGCAAGGCCGGCTACAAGGCCGGCACCGACGTGCTGCTGGCGCTCGACTGCGCCTCGACCGAGTTCTTCAAGGACGGCAAGTACGTCTATGAAGGCGAGGGCAAGACGCGCACGCGCTCGGAGCAGGCGAAATATCTCGCCGACCTCGTCTCGCGCTATCCGATCGTCTCGATCGAGGACGGCATGTCGGAAGACGACATGGACGGCTGGAAGGAAGTGACCGACCTGATCGGCAGCAAGTGCCAGCTGGTCGGCGACGACCTGTTCGTGACCAACGTGAAGCGGCTCGCCGACGGCATCAAGAACGGCCGCGCGAACTCGATCCTGATCAAGGTCAACCAGATCGGCACGCTCACCGAGACGCTGGCGGCGGTCGAGATGGCCTACAAGGCCGCGTACACGGCGGTGATGTCGCACCGTTCCGGCGAGACCGAGGATTCGACCATCGCCGATCTCGCGGTCGCCACCGGCTGCGGCCAGATCAAGACCGGCTCGCTCGCCCGTTCCGACCGCACGGCCAAGTACAACCAGTTGCTGAGGATCGAGCAGGAACTCGGGACCCAGGCGAAATATGCCGGGCGGGCAGCCATCAAGGGCCAAGGTTGAGCCGTCGGGTAAGGGGGAACCGGCAACTCCGGCAGATTTCTTGAATGATGCACTTGCATCTTCTTTCATGCATGTGCATCTATGCGTCGCCAAGGGCGTCGCGGCGGTCTGCCGAAGGACGTTTCAGCTCTAACTCGAGGATCAATTACGTCATGGCCCACAACGTCGCCGTCATCGTCGGCAGTCTGCGCAAGGAAGCGTTCTCGCTGAAGGTCGCAAAGGCGCTCGCGAAGCTTGCGCCTGCCTCGCTCAAGCTGAACATCGTCACGCTCGAAGGACTGTCGTTCTTCAATCAGGACCTCGAGGCCAACCCGCCGGCCGACTGGCTTGCGTTCCGCGAGACGCTGCAGAAATCCGACGCCGTGCTGCTGGTGACGCCCGAATACAACCGCTCGATTCCCGGCGTGCTGAAGAACGCGATCGACATCGCCTCGCGTCCCTACGGCAAGAGCTCGTTCAACGGCCGGCCGATCGGTTTCTTCGGCACCTCGCCCGGCGCGCATGGCGGCGTCAGCGCGGTAAAACACCTGCAGCAGATCATGCCGGGCATCGCGGGGCAGATCATGCCGCAGCCCGAGGCCTATGCGGGCATGCTCGGCGATGCGTTCGACGCCAGCGGCGAAGTGACGAAGGATTCGCTGAAGCAGTTCCTGACGACCTACATCAACGCCTTTGCGGCGCACGTCGAAAAGCAAAGGGGCTAGGCGGCTTCCTGCTTGCTGAAACTCTGCGGCGGCCGGCCGTTAATGTTGCATTAACCCGGCCGCCGCATCGTAGGGCATGGTCACCCACACCCAACTCAAGTCATTTCTGACCGGCGTCGCCCTCTACACGATGGCCGCGGGCTTCATCGGCTATTTCGGTGTCAACGCCTATACCGGCAAGTACGGCCTGCACGCGCAGGCCGCCCTCGACCAGGAGATGATTGCGCTGACGGCCGAGCTTGCGCGGTTGAAGCAGGAGCGGCTGGTGCTTGAGCAGCGGGTGTCGCTGCTGCGCGCCGAAAGCCTTGATCCGGACATGCTGGACGAGCGCGCCCGGTTTCAACTCGAGTTTGCGCATCCGCGCGACCTCGTGCGCATCACCAAGCGCAACTGAACCTTTCTTTCAAATAAGGCGGCTGCCTGCAAAATTTCGTGACGGCAGGGGAATGATTTGCTGCACCGCGTCTTTTTGCAGGTGCAAGCGATCCTTTCAGCGCGCTTTCGAATTAAGCTATTCAACATTCTGCAGTTCCTCGCTCATTCGTTGGATCAGCCATGGCCGTTGCCAAAAAGACCACCCCTCCTGCTACCGGCAACGGCAAATCGCCCCCCCAAATCGCAACATTCAGCAAGGAACAGGAGCTCGAAGCGCTCCGCATGATGCTGTTGATCCGCCGCTTCGAGGAGAAGGCGGGACAGCTCTACGGCATGGGCGCGATCGGCGGCTTCTGCCACCTCTACATCGGCCAGGAAGCGGTCGTCGTCGGCATGCAGATGACGCTGAAGCTGGGCGACCAGGTCATCACCGGGTACCGCGACCACGGCCACATGCTCGCCTGCGGCATGGACCCGAAAGGCGTGATGGCCGAATTGACCGGCCGCCGCCACGGCTATTCCAAGGGCAAGGGCGGCTCCATGCACATGTTCAGCACGGAGAAGCACTTTTACGGCGGCCACGGCATCGTCGGCGCGCAGGTGTCGCTCGGCACGGGCCTGGCCTTCGCCAACCGCTACCGCGAGAACGACAATGTGAGCCTGGCCTATTTCGGCGACGGCGCCGCCAACCAGGGGCAGGTCTACGAAAGCTTCAACATGGCCGAGCTGTGGAAGCTGCCGGTCATCTACATCGTCGAGAACAACCGCTACGCCATGGGCACATCGGTCAGCCGCTCCTCGGCGCAGCAGGATTTTTCCAAACGCGGCGCGTCGTTCGATATCCCCGGCGAGCAGGTCGACGGCATGGACGTGCGCGCGGTGAAGGCCGCGGGCGAGAAGGCCGTGCAGTGGTGCCGCGAGGGCAACGGGCCCTACATCCTTGAAATGCAGACCTATCGCTACCGCGGCCACTCGATGTCGGACCCGGCCAAATACCGGACGCGCGAGGAGGTCGAGAAGGTGCGCCACGATCAGGATCCGATCGAGCAGGTGCGCCAGCGGCTGCTGGCGATGAAAGTGGGCGAGGACGAGTTGAAGAAGATCGACGCGGAAGTGCGGCAGGTGGTGAATGAGTCCGCCGACTTCGCCCAGAACGATCCGGAGCCGGATGTATCCGAGCTCTGGACCGACGTGACGCGCTGAGCAGGGAGCCGACCATGCCAGTGCAGATTCTGATGCCCGCGCTCTCGCCGACGATGGAGAAGGGCAACCTCGCCAAGTGGCTGAAGAAGGAGGGCGACACGGTGAAATCCGGCGACGTGATCGCCGAGATCGAGACCGACAAGGCGACCATGGAGGTCGAGGCCACCGACGAAGGCACGCTTGGGCAAGATCCTCGTGCCGGAAGGCACCCAGGACGTCGCCGTCAACACGCCGATCGCAACCATCCTGAGCGACGGCGAGGACGCGTCCGCGATCCCTGCGTCGACGCCGCCGAACGTGCGCCGCGAGGTGGAAGAATCGCGTTCGCCGGTCGGCGAAGGCAAGCCGATGATCAATGCGCCGGCGATTGCGAGCGGCCCGCGGGCCGAGATTCCGGAAGATCCCGGATGTGCCGGCAGGCACCGAGATGGTGACGATGACGGTGCGCGAAGCCTTGCGCGACGCGATGGCCGAGGAGATGCGCCGCGACGCGGACGTGTTCGTGATGGGCGAGGAGGTCGCCGAATATCAGGGCGCCT
Source organism: uncultured Alphaproteobacteria bacterium (assembly GCA_963757845.1). Lineage (GTDB taxonomy): Bacteria > Pseudomonadota > Alphaproteobacteria > Rhizobiales > Xanthobacteraceae > P52-10. The sequence continues at coordinate 134,699 of CAVWTB010000054.1, read as the reverse complement.
ACAAGATCACGCAAGGCTTGCTGCAGGAGTTCGGCGCCAAGCGCGTGATCGACACGCCGATCACCGAGCACGGGTTCGCCGGCATCGGCGTCGGCGCTGCGCTCGCCGGGCTGAAGCCGATCGTCGAGTTCATGACCTTCAACTTCGCCATGCAGGCGATCGACCAGATCATCAACTCGGCGGCGAAGACGCTCTACATGTCCGGCGGTCAGATGGGCTGCTCGATCGTCTTCCGCGGGCCGAACGGCGCGGCCTGCGCGCGTCGCCGCCCAGCACAGCCAGGACTACTCGTCCTGGTACTCGCACATTCCGGGGCTGAAGGTGATCGCGCCGTATTCGGCGGCGGACGCCAAGGGTCTGCTGAAGGCCGCGATCCGCGATCCGAATCCGGTGATCTTCCTCGAGAACGAAATTCTCTACGGCCACAACGGCGAGGTGCCGAAGCTCGACGACTATGTGGTGCCGATCGGCAAGGCGCGCATCGCCCGCAAGGGCAAGCATGTGACGCTGGTCGCCTGGTCGAACGGCATGAGCTACGCGCTGAAGGCCGCCGACGAGCTCGCCAAGGAGAACATCGAGGCGGAGGTGATCGATCTTCGCACGCTGCGTCCGCTCGACACCGACACGGTCATCGAGTCGGTGAAGAAGACCGGCCGCATCGTCACGGTGGAGGAGGGCTGGCAGCAGTCGGGCGTCGGCGCCGAGATTTCCGCGCGCGTTGTCGAGCGCGCCTTTGACTGGCTCGATGCGCCGCCGGCGCGCGTGTCCGGCAAGGACGTGCCGATGCCTTACGCCGCCAATCTGGAGAAGCTTGCGCTGCCGACCGTCGCCGACGTCATCGCCGCCGTGAAGGCAGTGACCTATTCGTGAGAGCGGCCGTAGATCATGTTGCTCCTGCGCGCGATCCGTTCAGGTTCGATGCTGCCGAGAAATGGCACGATCGTCATTACCGTGGCCCCGATCAAACACCGGCGTCCGGACGAATCCGCGTCCGAGGCCTGGTGGATAGCACGAGGGCTCTGACGATGGCGAAAGGCACGATGAATCATCTGGCGCTGACGGTGCGCGATCTGGCCAGGAGCGAAAAGGCGTTCTATGCGCCGGTGCTCGGCTTTCTCGGCTATGACAAGGTCGAGGACATTCCAGAGACGATGACGCTCTGGTTCAACGCGGAGGCGAAGTTCGCGGTCAACCTCTGGCAGGCGCGGCCGGAGCTGGCGTCGCAAACCCACGCGCGCTATGCGCCCGGATTCCATCATTGCGCCTTCGACGTCGACAGCCGCGCCGAGGTGGACGGACTGCACCGGCTGCTGCGCGAGAACGACATCAAGGTGCTCGATGCGCCGGCGGAATATCCTCAGTACGCACCCGGCTACTATGCGGTCTACTTCGAGGATGCCGACGGATTGAAGTTCGAAGTCGTGCACATGCCCGCGTTTCCGACCTGAGCCCTAAGGTTGCAAGTATGCCGATCAACATCCTGATGCCCGCGCTGTCGCCCACCATGGAAAAGGGCAACCTTGCGAAGTGGCTGAAGAAGGAAGGCGACGCGGTCAAATCCGGCGACGTGATCGCCGAGATCGAGACCGACAAGGCGACCATGGAGGTCGAGGCGGTCGACGACGGCACGCTTGCAAAGAATCCTGGTGCCGGAAGGCACGCAGGACGTTGCGGTCAACGACATCATCGCGGTGCTGGCGGGCGAAGGCGAGGACGTGAAGGCGGCGGGCGCGTGCTGCGAAGGCGTCTGCCGGCGCCTGCAGCCGCTCGCAACCGGCGGCAGCGAAAGAGCCGGCGCCCGCAGCGAAGGCGCCTGAGCCGCAGCCGCGCGCACCGGCACGCGGCGCCGAAGGCGGCGCCGCGCGCGCCACAGCAGGTCAACGGCCAAACCCGCATCTTCTCGTCGCCGCTGGCGCGGCGGCTGGCGAAGGATGCCGGCATCGAACTCGGCCGCATCAATGGCTCGGGTCCGCATGGCCGGATCGTTGCGCGCGACGTCGAGAGCGCGAAGTCCGGCAAGGGCCTGAAGCCTGCGGCTGCGCCGGCAGCTGCGCCCGCGCCGGCGGCGGGGCCGAGCGAGCAGCAGGTCCGCGCGATGTTTGCGGAGGGGACCTACGATGTCGTCCCGCACGACAACATGCGGAAAATCATCGCGCAGCGGCTGACGCCAGTCGAAGCAGACGATTCCGCATTTCTACCTGACGGTCGACTGCGACATCGGCAAGCTCGTCAGCCGCCCGCGAGGAGATCAATGCGGCCGCGCCGAAGAACAAGGACGGCAAGCCGGCCTACAAGCTGTCGGTCAACGACTTCGTCATCAAGGCGCTCGCGCTGGCGCTGCAGCGGGTGCCGGACGCCAATGTCACCTGGACCGACAGCGCGATGCTGAAGCACAAGGCCTCCGACGTCGGCGTTGCGGTGGCGATCCCCGGCGGCCTGATCACGCCGGTCATCCGCAACGCGCATTCGAAATCGGTCTCGGCGATTTCGGCCGAGATGAAGGATTTTGCCGCGCGCGCGCGGGCGCGAAAACTCAAGCCTGAGGAATATCAGGGCGGCACGACCGCCGTGTCCAATCTCGGCATGTACGGCATCAAGGAGTTCTCCGGCGTCATCAACCCGCCGCATGCGACGATCCTTGCGGTCGGCGTCGGCGAGCAGCGCGCGGTGGTGCGCGGCGGCAAGGTCGAGGTCGCAACGATCATGAGCGCGACGCTCTCCTGCGATCACCGCGCCGTCGACGGCGCGCTCGGCGCAGAATTCCTGGCCGCCTTCAAGGTGCTGATCGAAAATCCAGTGATGATGGTGGTGTGAAGGGCGGCGGACAGCGCATGACGATCCGCACGGCCTGGCCCTGGATTTCGCTGCTGCTGATCGCGTTCGCCGTGCTGAACCCGGTCGGGCTCGATTTCATCCGGTTGGCGGTGTTTTCCAACGAGCAATTGTCGAGAAACATCGCCGGCCCCATTGTTCTGATGGTGCTGGCGATGCTTTGTGCGCTGGCGCTGGTGGAGTTCGTCGTCCGCATGGCGCTGCTCCGGCGCGCGCAGGGGCGGACGGCGATCGCTGCAAAAGGTGAGTGAGAAGCATGGCCGATACCTCCTTCGACGTCGTCATCATCGGCTCCGGCCCCGGCGGCTATGTTGCGGCGATCCGCGCAGCGCAGCTCGGCTTCAAGACGGCGATCGTCGAGAAGGCCTATCTCGGCGGCATCTGCCTGAACTGGGGCTGCATCCCGACCAAGGCGCTGCTGCGCTCGGCTGAAATCTACCACTACATGCAGCATGCGAAGGATTACGGGCTCTCGGCCGACAACGTGTCGTTCGATCCGAAGGCGGTGGTGCAGCGCTCGCGCGGCGTCTCGAAGCGGCTGAACGACGGCGTCGGCTTCCTGATGCGCAAGAACAAGGTGTCGGTGATCTGGGGCGAGGCCGCCATCGACGCGCCCGGCAAGTTCACGGTGAAGGCAACGAACCGAGGCGCCGAAGGGCGCACTGGGGCCGGGGGCCTATCAGGCCAAGCACATCATCCTTGCGACCGGCGCACGGCCGCGCGCGCTGCCGGGTCTCGAAGGCGACGGCAAGCTGGTGTGGACCTATTTCGAGGCGATGATCCCGGAGCGGATTCCGAAGTCGCTGCTGGTGGTCGGCTCCGGCGCGATCGGCGTCGAGTTCGCATCGTTCTTCCGCACCATGGGCGCGGAGGTGACGGTCGTCGAGGTGCTGCCGCAGATCCTGCCCGTCGAGGACGCCGAGGTCGCGGCCTTCGCGCGCAAGAGTTTCGAGAAGCAGGGCATCAAGATCCTCACCGGCGCCAAGGTCACAAAACTCGACAAGAAGAGCGACAGCGTGGTTGCGACCATCGACGATGGCAAGGGCAAGACGCAGACGCTCGAGGTCGAGCGGGTGATCTCGGCCGTCGGCGTCGTCGGCAATGTCGAGAATCTCGGGCTTGAGAAGCTCGGCGTGAAGATCGATCGCGGCACCGTCGTCGTCGACGGCCTCGGCCGGACGAACGTGACGGGCATCTACGCGATCGGCGACGTCGCAGGTCCGCCGATGCTCGCGCACAAGGCCGAGCATGAGGGCGTCATCTGCGTCGAGGCCATCAAGGGCCTGCATCCGCATCCGATCGACAAGAACCTCATTCCGGGCTGCACCTACTGCCAGCCGCAGATTGCTTCCGTCGGCCTGACCGAAGCAAAGGCGAAAGAGCAGGGGCGCGATATCCGCGTCGGCAAATTCCCCTTCGCCGGCAACGGCAAGGCCATCGCGCTCGGCGAGGACCAGGGCTTCATCAAGGTGATCTTCGACAAGAAGACCGGGCAATTGCTCGGCGCGCACATGGTCGGCGCGGAAGTCACCGAGCTGATCCAGGGCTACGTCGTCGCGATGAACCTCGAGACGACCGAAGAGGAGCTGATGCACACGGTCTTCCCGCATCCGACGCTGTCGGAAATGATGAAGGAAGCCGTGCTCGACGCCTACGGGCGGGTGCTGAATATCTAGGCGCGCTCTGCTGGCTGCTTTCAGGCAGCCAACGGATCGCCTTCTGCCGCCCGCTCGTGACGAGCGGCTAGCGAGTGTTCTTTTTGTGTGAGCTGGCCTGTCGACGCGGCTGCGCACAATCAACAGAACCAGCTCAAGGTGAACTCCTTAACGCCTCGCGCGATCGCCACCGCCTGCGCCCCATTCCGGCGTATTGGTACTTGCCGATGACGATGGCGCCAGCCTTGCGCAGCATGGCGACGATCGCTTCATCCTTGTCGGCGATGTTTTGCGCGAACAGCGGGCTGCCAAACGTCGTCGGCAGGCCTTTGGCGTCGAGCATGTCTTTGACGGCGAGGGGCAGGCCATGCAGCGTGGGAAGCTCCTCGCCGCGCATGACCATCGCTTCCTGCCGGCGGGCCTCGGCGCGCGCACCATGAAATCTCCGCGGATCTGCTTGACCGCCTGATCGATCGCCTCGATCCGGGCAATGCAGCAGCTTTCAAGCAGTCCGACGGGCGAGAGGCGTCGTGCGGCACCTGCTGCCTCGATGGCGCCCAGGTCCAGGGAGCGGTCACGGGGCGTCATTCTCCCTTGATTTGGCCGCTTTGAGATCGCTTTCATGTCGGCGATCTCCTTGGTGATCTTCCCGGGCCAGTCGGCGTATTTTTCGAAGGCAGGCTCAAATCCCGTCTTGGTCATGCGCGCGATCAGCGCGGGGTCGCGCATCGCGTCTTCGACCGCGGATGTGAGCTTGGCTCGGGCCTCGGCCGGCACGCCCTTGGCTGTGACCAGCGTGACCCAGGACGAGAGGTTGATGTCCTTGTAGCCGAGCTCCTGCAAGGTCGGCACGTCAGGCAGCATGGCCGAACGCTTGGCTGTGGTGACGGCCAGCGCACGCACCTTGCCGTCATCGATCTGCGGCTTTGCGGCGACGACGGTGTCGACGAGGAAGGGGACATGCCTGCCGATGAGATCGTTCATGGCGGGATTGCTGCCCCGATAGGGCACATGCACCATCTTGATGCCCGCAGCCGATTTGAACCATCGCCAGCGAAGGGCGAAACCGTGACGTTGCCGAACGAGGCCATTGCGAGCTTGTCCGGTCCGCCTTCGCGGCGGCGACGAGAGCAGCGACATCCTTGATCGGCTGTTCGGTGTAGGTGACCAGCGCGAGAACGATGGTCGCGAGCTGGGCGATCGGCTCGAAATCCTTCGCGCTGTCATAGGGCAGGTTGGGGACGACGGCAGGATTGAGGGTGAAAGTCGAATTCGACGTCAGCAACAGGGTGTAGCCGTCAACCGGCGCGGTCAGCAGCGCCTGCGCGCCGATGATGGTGCCGCCTCCTGGCCGATTGACAACGATCACCGGCTGGCCGAGGCGTCCCTCGAGCTCCTTGGCGATCAAGCGGGCGAACACGTCGGCCGCGCCGCCAGGAGCATCGGGCGCGATGATCTGGACCGCCTTTTCGGGAAAACGCGTCTGCGCCGTCGACGGTCTAGCGAGGCAAGGACCGCCGCCAAGCCCGCAGTCAAGGCGAATTTCAGCGCGTTCCGTCTCAATGGCATATCCTGTCCTTTATGCGAGCAATGACGTTCTCAAAGCCGATTGCGCGGCAGCATACGTGTCGGGTAATTTATTTGTGAAGTCAAAGATTGACATGACAAACATCCGGATTGGAAACGACCGTGGGCTCCCTTCCTAAATCAGCTCTGCCGGAAAACATGCTGACATTTCAGCTTGTTCGGCTCTATGCGGCGCTCAACCGGCAAAGCAACCGCCTGCTCAAGGAGGCCGGCGGCCTCACGATCCCGGAATGGCGGATCGTCTCGCTGCTCGGCGCTCATGGCGAGATGAACGGACGCCTGATCGGCAACGCGGCGAAGCTCGACGCGGACTTTTAAGCCGGACACTCGTGCGCTCGAACTGCGCGGCATCGTCAAATGCGTGCGGAAGGCGGAGGACCGGCGCTCGGTCTGGGCGCAGCTGACGGCGCGCGGCAACAAGCTCGCACAGGTCGTCCGCCCGGTGATGCTCGCCCGGCATCACCGCCTGCTCGCAGCTCTCGCGCCCGGCGAGCGAACCAAGATCTTCAAGCTGATCGACAAGCTCAGCGCCGCCATCGAAAAAGAAAACGCAGGTGGTCGCGCATCTCGCAATGCTCCGCGGCGTTAGCATCAAAAACAGCATCGTCGCGCGGAGCCGTAAGCCGAGGCGGTCGATGTCGCCTGCGAGGGTTCTCGGTGACAATCGAGTGTGACAGCTTGGCGCTGCCGACATGAGCTGTTACTGGCGCGATGGCGGACGCCGAACTAGAATTCGGAAATCCAAATCGCGTGGCAGTTTAAAGTCGTTCCAATCTGAAAAACGCGCGCAGTTTAGAACTGCTCAAGAAACGAACTGCTCAAGAAACTCGATGGAACCGAACCAGTGATGCTCACTCTGTTGCGCTTTGCCTTCTGCGCCCTCCTTGTGCTCTCAATGTCCTGTTTGACGGCCGGCGCGCAGGGAACGCCCTCGACCGATATTGCTGTGGCGCAGGCGCAGCCTGCGTCGGCGGACACGATCGTGGCCACAGCCAAGGGCGGCGTTGCCGTCGGTATCCACGAATTGTCTCCGTGGTCGATGTTCTTGAACGCGGATCTGGTTGTAAAGGCGATCATGGTGGGACTTGCCTTTGCGTCCCTGGTCACGTGGACGATCTTCGTCGGCAAGTTCGCCGAGCTGTTCATCGTCAAGCGACGTCTTACCCAGGCGTTGCAGACGGTCTCCCGGACGCGCTCGTTGGGCGAGTCATATGACGCGCTCCAATCCGACCGAAGCGTCACGCGGACGTTCGTTGCAACTGCACTCAACGAGGTGCGCCTGTCGGAGGGACGCGGCAACGACGCGAACGTCAAGGAACGGGCCGCATCCAGCTTCGCCGAAATCATGCGAACGGAAGCGCGGCGCATCCGGTTCGGCATGGGATTGCTGGCAACCATCGCGGCGACCTCTCCCTTCGTCGGTCTTTTCGGAACGGTGTGGGGAATCATGAATTCGTTCATCGGTATTTCGAAGTCGCAGACGACAAACCTGGCGGTCGTTGCGCCGGGCATCGCCGAGGCGCTGCTCGCGACCGCGATCGGTCTCGCCGCAGCGATCCCCGCGGTCATCATCTACAATCACTTCTCGCGCGTGACGAAGGGCTATCTCGACCTGGTGAACCGGACGAGCGGTGCGGTAGGGCGGCAGCTGTCGCGTGACCTCGACCGCATGCCCGCCTCGGTCCAAACGCCGCGGAGTAAGCCATGGGCGTCACGTTCAACGACATCGATGACGAGGACGACTTCGGCGAAACGCACGAGATCAACGTCACGCCCTTCATCGACGTCATGCTTGTGCTGCTGATCATCTTCATGGTGGCGGCGCCGCTATCCACGGTCGATCTGCCCGTCGATCTGCCGACGTCGAGCGCGGCGCCGCAGAAGAAGCCGGACAAGCCGACCTACGTATCCATCAAGTCGGACCTGGCGATTGCGATCGGAGAGACGCCCGTCAAACGGACGGATCTCGTTCGTTCGCTCGATGCGGCCGATCCCGACAAGGCGCGGCGCATCTTCCTGCGTGCCGATCGCCTCGTCCCCTATGGCGAGATGATGGATGTGCTCGAGCTGTTGCGGCTCGGAGGCTACACCAGGGTCGCGCTGGTGGCGCTGGAGGCGCTGCCGGGTCCCCCGGGGCAGGCCGCCGCCAAACCCGGCGCTGGGCAATGATTGAACCGGTTGCAATTCCGCGACATCCCGGGACGAGCAGGAGCCTCTGGGCCGCTGCTGCAACGGTTGCGGTATCGCTCCATCTTGCTTTCGCCGCTCTCGCTTACGTTTACGCGCAGCGGGAGACGGAAAGCGACGATCTGGGCGCGCCGGGCATCGAGATCGCTCTTGAGCTGGCCTCGCCGCAAACGCAGCCGTCGGATCTGCCTCCCGGTCCCGACGTTGAGGCATCCGTCGCGTCGCCGGCCGTTGCTGAGCAAAAGGCCGAGGTGAAGGAAGCCGACTTGAAGGAGACGCCGGTTGATACCGAGCGTGCCGACCAGCAGGTGAGGGTCGACACCAAGGACAAGCCGGACGACGAGAGTCCGGACGTCAAGGTCAAGACCCAAGCGTCGGAGGAATCGGTTGCGCAGGAGGCGACTGCATCTCCATCCTTGCCGGATGCGATGGAAGCGCAGAAGGCGACCACGATCGACCAGGGCACCGGCGCGAGCCGGCAGCGCGCGCGCGTGACCTGGCAGCGAGAGTTGCTCGCGCATTTCGACAAACACAAGAAATACCCTTCCGACCGCAGCCAGAAGGCGGCACAGATTCTCCTGTCGCTCGTCCTCGATCGAATGGGACGGGTGCTGTCCGTCGGCATCGTCGAAAGTTCGGGCGATGAAGCGTTCGACGAAGCGGCGCGCTCCATGGTGAAGCGGGCAAACCCCGTGCCTGCTCCACCTCCACTCGTTGCCGACGAAGGTCTGAGTTTCACGCTGCCCGTTGTCTTCCGGCTGCGAGACAAGCGCTAGCGGACGCAAGTTCCGGAAATCGCCTCGTTGCGATCGGCACAGGCTGAATGCGGCCTGAGCAACCGACCTCGTCTGTTGCTTCTCACATAGCAGCAAAAGTTAGAATTTTTCTTATTCAAATTCCAATGCGTCGCCTTACGGCAACACATGCAGCGGCAAGCGCGCGTTTCAAGCATTTCTAACAGCCGAAACGTGTCTCGGCGAGGATCGCACATGTAAGCAAAATAGATCGTTCGGGGCGCCGCAAGAGTCGGCATTGAGGGGCTGTAATGGCTGATTTCAAGAAGAAGAAACTCGCGTGGGTGGCTTGCTGTTGTGGGGGTTGAGCGGTCTGGCGCTCTCTCTCGATTTAATCGGGTGAAGCTTACGCGCAATCGCCGCTGCCGGCCGTGACTGTCGACGCTCCAAATCGCCAGGCCGTGCGACGCACGCAACCGCAGCGCAGCGCAAGAAGAGCAGGCGAAGCGCGTCGGCGCGTTGCCGCCCCGGCGCCGGCACAAGCGCAGCCGGTTCCTTATCTCGCACCGTCGACCGGAGTTCTTGGCGGCGCACCGGCGCCTTACGCGGGGGGACAGGTCGCGACCGGCGGCCGGCTGGGTTTTCTCGGCAATCGCGGCGTCATGGACACGCCGTTCAATCAGACGAGCTACACCGCGCAGACTGATGCAGGACCAGCAGGCGCGCACAGTTGCCGACGTCCTGTACAACGATCCCTCGGTGCGCCTGGTGTCGAATGCCGGCAACAACCTGGATGTCTTTCACATTCGCGGCTTCTATTACGACAGCGGCGACCTGTCGCTGAACGGCCTCTACGGCATCCCGCCGTACTATTCGACAGCGGTCAATTTTCTGGAGCGCGTCGAGGTCCTCAAGGGACCGAGCGCACTGTTGAACGGAATGCCGCCTGCCGGCGCGATCGGCGGAAGCATCAATCTCATCACCAAGCAGGCGCCCGATGTTCCCATCACGCAGCTGACCGCGACGTATCAATCCAAGGCGCTGTTTGGTGCTGGGGTCGATGTCGCCCGGCGGTTCGGCGACCACAAGGAATTCGGCGTACGGTTCAACGGCGGCTATCGCGGCGGCCGCACGGCTTTTGACAATCAGACCGATGAATTCGGCAACGCCGTGCTGAATATGGACTATCGCGGCGAGCGCGTGCGCGTTTCCGCCGATATCGGCTACCAGTCGGATGACCTGTCCGTGCCGCAGCGCTTCGTCTCCATTGCGTCGAATACGATCGTTCCGCGGCCTCCGTCGGCGGGATCGACCTACGGCATGCCGTCGTGGTCGAACTGGAAGCCGAAAGACAAGTTTGCGATGATTCAGGGCGAGGTTGACGTCACCGATCAGGTGACGGCCTACGCTGCGCTCGGATGGCACAACAGCGCCATCGATTTCCGATATATTTCGCCGACGGTGACGAACGGAATCACCGGGACCTGGCGGGCGTTTCCGTTCCTGGGCTCCAGCACCTTCGAGACGCGCGCGGGGCAGGCTGGCATTCGGGCCTCGGTCGATACCGGTCCGATCAATCATGCCCTCAACGTCAACTATTCCGAGGTCGATCGGCCGAACGACAACGACTTCTCCCGCTCTGGCCTTCCGTAACGTCCAATCTCTACAATCCCGTCGCCCTGCCTCTGCCGACGTTCACGCGGCTGCTGCTCAGCACACGTCGACACGAATCTGTCGAGCTTCGGTGTCGCGGACACGATGTCGGTTCTCGACAAGCGGATACAGGTCACTGTCGGCGCGCGCCGACAGCAGGTGACGACAGGAAGCGTCACGAGATCGCTCCTCTTCAATACGACGACGGTCCAATCCTACGACGCGGAGACCTGGAGCCCGGCCTATGCCGTGGTCGTGAAACCTCTGGAGAATGTTTCGCTCTATGCCAACTACATCGAGGGACTTCAGGCCGGCACGGTCGTCGGCATCGATTTCGTCAACAGGGGCGAGATGTTTGCCCCATATCGCACCAAGCAGAAGGAGGTCGGTGTCAAAGTCGATTTCGGTCAGGTAACCACGATCGTCGCCGCCTTCGAGATCACGAAGCCGTCTCTCATCACGATCGGCGTGCTGCCGAATGCCCGCCAGGCGCCTGATGGCGAGCAGCGCAATCGCGGCATTGAGATCAATACGTTCGGTGAGATCACCCCGGGCCTGCGTGTGCTGGGCGGCGTGGCATTCATCGACGGGCGGTTGACGAAGACCGAAGGCGGCAGAAACGACGGGCACAAGGCCCAGGGCGTCGCCGACGTCAATCTCAATATCGGCCTCGATTGGGACACGCCGTTCATTCCGGGCCTCACGGTGGGCGGCAGGGTCATCTATACGAGCGGCCAGTTCATCAATGCGGCGAACACGCAATCCATCCCGGAATGGACGCGGTTCGATCTTGGCGCGCGGTACACGTTCGCCGCACCCTGGAATAACAAACCCGTCACGGTCCGCTTCGCCGTCGAGAACGTCCTCAACAACGCCTATTGGAACCAGTCCTACACGGCTGACGGCGTGCTGTCGGTGGGCGCTCCGCGCACCTATCTCGCATCGACCACGTTCAACTTCTGATGATCTTCGCAGGACGGTCCGGCCACCAGGATGCGACGCCGGAGCGGCCGGCAGCAGCCGTTTGCATCTCTGGCTTCGCGCATTGCTGGCCGGACCTTGCGCGGCTGCGCTCACCTTTCTGGTGTTTGCGGCAATGCCCTCCTGGGTGCCCAAAGGGCCGGGGGCGTGGATCACATTGCCTTTCCCTTGTTCTTCCTGCCGGCCATCTGGGGCGTCATTTTCTTCTATGCCCTGCTGGATCGGAGCCTTGCGCGGATCGCGATCATCATGGGCGCGGTTGCAGTCATCCACGTGATCGTGTTGAAGCGATATCTTTCCGGCTGAGTTCGTTGTCGGTGGAGAAAGGCGGCGGCCGTGATCAAACTGAAAACGCGCGAAACCAGAACGCTCGTCGCCGTCCACGGCTGGGCGGGCGCGCTGCTCGGCTTGCTGCTCTATGCGGTGATCGTCACCGGCACCGCGGCGGTCTTTGCGAAAGAAATCAAGGCGTGGTCGAGCGGGCAACTCGGAACCAGCGAACCGCTCGCTCGGCCGCTGAATGCCCTGATGGAGCGGCTGGCGGCCGACACGCCCGAGGAATTTCGCGAAGACCTTTCGCTCAGAGCCACGCCGGGCGGCAATCTCTGGGCCTTCTTTCACGTCCACGAACAGGTCGACGGGAAGCTCAAGGAACGCGGGATCCTGTACACGATCGCGCCGGACGGCCGGGTCGTTGCCCGCAGCGAAGGCTATGGCGACGAGATGGCAGCCGCCGATCCTTTCACGGCGCTGGGCCGCTTCTACGTCGACCTGCATGTGCGGCTGCACGTTCCGAATCCGTGGGGGCTCGTCCTCACGGGTATCCTCGGTCTCGCCATGCTGGTGGCCGCGGTCTCCGGCATCTTGATGCACCGCCACCTGTTCACGGACATCTTCACGCTGCGCGGTCGAGACCGGATGGTCGGCCTGCGCGATCTGCATTCCGTGGCCGGGACATGGACGCTGCCGCATGCCTTCGTCCTGGCGTTCACAGGCGCCTATCTGAGCTTTGCCATCGCCGTGGGCTTGCCGATGCTCGCGAAGATCGCATTCAAGGGCGATGTGCGCCAGATGGTCACGACACTGAACGGCATCCCCGTCGCAGATGCCCGCCCGGCCGCAACAGCCAATCTCGACGATGTTTTCGCCGATGCGCGCCGGCGTGCCGGCGCGCCGCTGCTGCTTGCCGCCGCCGAGAACCGCGGCCGCGCCGATTCGCGCATCACCATTTTCCCGGCGCCCAAATCCGGCGAGCTGTCCGCGCCGAGGCTCATCTATGACGGAACGACCGGTGCGCTCATTCGCGAAAGGCCGTTGATCGGAATGCAGCCATCGACCGGCGCGTCGCTGCTCGCGCTTGTCGCTCCGCTGCATTTCGGCAACTTCGCCGGATGGTGGTCGCGCGCGGTGTGGTTCGCGCTCGGCGCCGCAAGCGCCTATGTGACCTGGAGCGGATTGAATCTGTGGGTGAGGCGGAGGGCCGGCCAGCGCGGATGGCGCGCGCTCGGCTGCATGACGGCATGGGTCGGTGGCGGTTTGCCGTTCGCAATGGCCGCTGCCGCGGTGGCCTATTTCATCAGCCTGCCGTCGCTCACGACCGCTTTCTGGACACCCGCGGCCTTCTTGATCGCTGCAGCGCTCGCGCTCGCCCCGATGCTGTACGTGCGGCCTGTCGAACGTATTGCGCCGCTGCTGTTCGGCGCAACCGGCATGCTGCTTCTCGCGCTTCCCGTGCTGCGCGCTGCGGCCGGAGGCCCGGGCTGGGGCACAGCGCTGGCAACGGGGCATGATGCCGTGCCGGTCATGGACGTGTTCGTCATTCTCGGCGGCGCGGCGTGCATCGCATCTTGCGTCATCGCGTTGCGATCGCGACGAGAGCCCGCGACCGTTACAACTTCAATCGCGCAGCCGGCAGAGTGATGTCCGTCGGCTTGGCGGGCCTCGGCTGGGCCCTTTTCAGCGCCGCGGGCATCGCGATCCTCGCGGCGACCGATCCAAAGCGACGGCGCAGCAGCCACGGCGCCGCGCGATCCGCAATCCGTCTGCTCCTGCTCCTGGCGGTACTGGCCCCTGGCGCTGCGCTGGGCGTTGCCGGGCGGTGGAGCGATTTCCTGATCTGGATCGGAGCGGCTGCCGTGTTCGGCTGGGCTGTTGCAGCCGTGTCCAACGCGTGGTCCCGAAGCCGAGTGAATCGATCGCAACGGCTCGGCTGAGCCTGGCGCGCAGATGAGCCGGACGCCGTCGTGAGCGGTGCGTCGCATTTCACGCGGACAAATCGACGCGCCGGTCGTCGCGATGATGACACAACGGCGTTGCTATCGTCGCGCTCCGATCTGAATGGAGCCCGATGATGAAAGCTGAAGACGCCGCCGACATGATGGACCAGGACAAGCAGAACGACCGCTTCAAGCAGCGCGCAGCGGTCGGCATCGCCATCCTGGCGATGCTCCTGGCGATCACCGGCCTCGGCGGCGCCAACGCGGGCAAGGAGGCGACCAACAACAACATCTACGCCGCCAACTTCTATGCGTTCTATCAGGCCAAGAACATCCGCCAGACCGACCTCAATCTTGCGGCCGACGCGATCGAGCTGGCCTTCCTGCAGGACACGAACCTGAGCGCCGAGGCAAAGGCGGCCTTGAAGGCCAAGGCGGACGCCTACCGCAAAACCTCCGCGCGCTACGAGACCGAGCCCGAGACCAACGAAGGCAAGAAGGAATTGATGGTGCGGGCAAAAGAGTTCGAAAAGAAGCGCGACCATGCGCTGAAGCAGGATCCTTACTTCGACTATGCCGAGGCGCTGTTGCAGATCGCGATCGTGCTGATCTCCGTCTCGATCGTGGCGACGCTGCCGTGGCTTGCGGTGTTGGGCGGGCTGGTGGGTGCGGTCGGCGGCCTGCTGATGATCAACGGCTACACGCTCGCGGTCGACATTCCGTTCATGGCGTGATGCGGGAGAAGGTGCCGGCGCCGAGGGACTCGGCTAATCTGAGCGTCAGCACGTTTGGGGAACTGACATGAACGAGGCTCAGACTTTTTTCGCCCAGCCGGGCGTCGGCTTTTTCACCATGATCCTGATCGGGGCGATCGCCGGCTGGATCGCCGAGCGCGTGACCCAGTCCAACCACGGCATCTTCACCAACATCCTGATCGGCATTGCCGGCGCATTCGTCGGTGCAAAGCTGGCCGAGATCGCCGAGGTGCCGGTGTTCGGCTTCTTCCGCACGCTGGTGTCCGCCTCGATCGGCGCGATCATCATCCTCGTCGCCTGGCGCGTGCTGGTGAAGCGCTAGGTCGCAACTGGACCTGATTGTCTGAGCCGGTCGCCGAGGGCGAGATAGAAGCGGGACGCGATCAGCACCAGCAGCACGTAGGTTGCCGCGATCATCGCGCCTTCGAGCGGCGCGAACGCGACACGGAGTGAGACGTCGCTCAAATCCTCGAAAATCATGGCCTGGATCCCGCCGACGACCATCGTCGCAATCAAGAGCGGCAGCAGGGCAAGCACTCCCACCCAGAAGATGCGCCAGACATTGCCCCGGAGATCCGCGATGGCGTTGCGGATGCCGGCGCCGGGCGCATCGACGGCGATGGCGGGAAACAGCAATGACAGCCAGCAGGCTTGCGGCGACAAAGGCTGACGATGCCGACATCGAGCGCAAGCGACGAGATTTCATCGTCGAGCAGTCGCCAGCGCGTCAGCAGGATCGGCACGAACAGCGATGCGACGATCGCCGCGGACAGCAGGAAGAAGCGCCAGAACCGGCGCGTGAGCAAGGCGCGGATATAATCCTGCGTGGTCTCGCCGAGGATCACGAAGCGATGGGAGGCGAGCAGAACCGGCGTGATCAGGAACGCCTCAGCGGCGGCGAGACCGAAGCCACTGACGATGGCGCGCAGCCGAGATATCGTCCTCCAGGTTCAAATAGGCGGTCGCAAGCGAGGTCGCGGTGCAGGCGGCGACTGCGATCACGGCAAGCAGCGGATGGCTGCGCACCGTGGCGGTGAGATCGGTCCAGGCGAGGTACGCTGAGCCGGTTCGAGAGGGCAGCGGGCTTGGCATTGGTGGGTCCCCGGGGTGCTTCCGGCCGGTTCGTCGCCGCCGGCGGCCGCTACGTTCACGCGCGCTGCAGTGCGGTATGGAACCGTTGCGCGCAATCCACAGATGTTGCTGGCTCGCCACAGTTCCCTAATACTTAACCGTAGGACCGGGTAGCCCTTGTGCGCGCCGCGATTTGGCCACACGCCTCAATGATCTCGTTGTGAAGCCAACGCTGCGGCACGAAAGTCCTGGTCGATCGTTTCCGGATTTGAGCGTGATGCGTGGTTGGTTGGGAAATTCAGGCCGCTATGGACGCCAAGACCAACATCAAGAGCAGGCTCCCGAGCCGCCATGTTACGGAGGGGCCGGAGCGCGCCCCCCATCGCTCCTACTACTACGCCATGGGCCTGACCACGGCCCAGATCCACCAGCCTTTCGTCGCCGTGGCCTCCTGCTGGAACGAGGCGGCCCCCTGCAACATCGCGCTGATGCGCCAGGCGCAGGCCGCCAAGAAGGGCGTTGCGGCCGCCGGCGGCACGCCGCGCGAGTTCTGCACCATCACCGTCACCGACGGCATCGCCATGGGCCATGACGGCATGCGCTCGTCGCTGCCCTCGCGCGAGGCGATCGCCGACACCGTCGAGCTCACCGTCCGCGGCCACTCCTATGACGCGCTGATCGGGCTTGCCGGTTGCGACAAGTCGCTGCCCGGCATGATGATGGCCATGGTCCGCCTCAACGTGCCGTCGATCTTCATCTACGGCGGCTCGATCCTGCCCGGCAATTTCCGCGGCCAGCAGGTGACCGTGCAGGACATGTTCGAGGCGGTCGGCAAGCACTCGGTCGGCGAGATGTCGGATGCCGACCTCGACGAGATCGAGCGGGTGGCGTGCCCCTCGGCCGGCGCCTGCGGCGCTCAGTTCACCGCCAACACCATGGCGACCGTGTCGGAGGCCATCGGGCTCGCGCTGCCGTACTCGGCCGGTGCGCCGGCGCCGTACGAGATCCGCGACGCCTTCTGCACGACGGCGGGCGAGAAAGTCATGGACCTGCTCGCGCTGAATATCCGGCCGCGCGACATCGTCACAAGGAAGGCGCTGGAGAATGCGGCAGCGGTCGTCGCCGCTTCAGGTGGCTCGACAAATGCTGCACTGCATCTGCCCGCAATAGCTCACGAATGCGGGATCAAGTTCGACCTGTTCGACGTCGCCGAAATCTTCAAAAAGACACCATATATCGCGGATTTGAAGCCGGGTGGCCGTTATGTCGCCAAAGACATGTTCGAAGCTGGTGGCATACCGATTTTGATGAAAACCCTTCTGGATCAGGGCTACCTGCACGGCGACTGTATGACCGTTACTGGCCGCACCATCAAAGAGAACATGGCCAGCGTGAAATGGAATCCGCATCAGGACGTCGTGCGCCCAGCGGACAAGCCGATCACTGTCACCGGCGGCGTCGTGGGCTTGAAGGGCAACCTCGCGCCTGAAGGCGCGATCGTGAAGGTTGCCGGCATGAGCAACCTGAAATTCACCGGTCCCGCACGCTGCTTCGACCGCGAGGAAGACGCGTTCGAAGCTGTGAAGGACAAGACCTACAAGGAAGGCGAGGTCATCGTCATCCGCTACGAGGGCCCCAAGGGCGGCCCCGGCATGCGCGAGATGCTCTCGACCACGGCGGCGCTGACCGGGCAGGGCATGGGCGGCAAGATCGCGCTGATCACCGACGGACGATTTTCGGGCGCGACGCGCGGTTTCTGCGTCGGCCACGTCGGGCCGGAGGCGGCGATCGGCGGGCCGATCGCGCTCATTCGCGACGGCGACATCATCGAGATCGACGCCGTCGACGGCAAGCTGGACGTGAAGCTGTCGGACGCCGAACTCGCAGAACGCAGGAAGAGCTGGAAGCCGCGTGAGCAGCGGTTCGGGTCAGGGGTGTTGTGGAAGTACGCCCAACAGGTTGGGCCGGCCGTCAATGGCGCGGTGACCCATCCGGGCGGGGCTGAAGAGAAGCAGTGCTATGCGGATATCTAGGCATATCGCATCGATCGTGATGGCAGGCGCGGCCGTGGCCGCGGTACCTGCGCTCGCGTTCGAAGGGACGACGCCCGGCGGCCGGCCGGCCGGCGCCCTGTCCGCACCCGCGGCGGGCCTCGTGCCGCCGGCATCGATCCCGGTCAGCCCGGCGATGCCGGTCGCTGCATCCGCCGCGCCCACGGCTGCAGGTGCTGTCGCGCTGAAGAACGCGGTGCCGCCGTCGAACTCGCTGACCGCGCTGCAGTACGCCGCTGAAGGCGGACATCCGATCGCGCAGTGGCGGCTCGGCCGCATGTACGCCGACGGCGATGGCGTCGCGCGCGACGACCTGCGCGCCTTCGAGTATTTCAGCCGCATCGCCAATCAGCACGCGGAAGACAGCCCGTCGGCGCCGCAGGCGCAGATCGTCGCGAATGCGTTCGTGGCGCTCGGCCGCTACTACCGCGATGGCATTCCCAATTCGCGAGTGAAGTCGGATCGCGAGCGCGCGCGGGAAATGTTCCAATACGCGGCGAGCTACTTCGGCAACGCCGACGCCCAGTACAATCTGGCGCGGATGTATCTCGACGGCGTCGGCACCCAGCGCGACCCGAAATACGCCGCGCGCTGGCTGTCGCAGGCCGCGCAGAAGGGCCAGTTCCAGGCGCAGGCGCTGCTCGGCCAGATGCTGTTCAACGGCGACGTGCTGCCGAAGCAGCCGGCGCGCGGGCTGATGTGGCTGACGCTTGCGCGCGACAATGCGGGGCCGGACGAAGTCTGGATCAACGAGGTCTATACCGAGCGCGCTGAAGCGGGCGAGCGAGGACGATCGCGCCGTGGCAGGCCGGATGCTGGAGCGCTGGGTGCAGGGTCGGCGCGACTGACCAGCCGCCAGATCCGTGATGCTATGGAGGGGCCGAATCGGGCCCCTTTTCCTTTTCTTTCGCCTCTTTTTCGTGCGCCTGTTTCCTGAGCGCTTGTTCTTGAGCGTCTGGCTCAGCCCCTGGTCTCGAGGTCGAGATCGACCCAGACCGGAACGTGATCCGACGGCTTCTCCCAGCCGCGGACATGCTTGTCGATTCCCGCCGACACCAGCCGGTCGGCGGCCTGCGGCGACAGCAGCAGGTGGTCGATGCGGATGCCGTTGTTCTTCTGCCAGGCGCCCGCCTGATAGTCCCAGAACGTGTAGCGCTTGGGCTCGTCGGTGACGGCGCGCAGCGCGTCGGTCAGGCCGAGCGCGGTGAGCGCGCGAAAGCTGTCCCGGGTCTGCGGCAGGAACAGCGCATCGCCTGCCCAGGCCGCCGGGTCGTGGACGTCTTCGGCTGCCGGAATGACGTTGAAGTCGCCTGCCAGGATGAACGGCTCCTCGGTCTTGAGCCGCTCGCTCGAATAGTCCGCAAGCCGCTTCATCCACTTGAGCTTGTAGGGGTATTTGTCGGTGTCCGGCGGGTTGCCGTTGGGCAGGTAGAGGCAGGCGATCCGCAGCACGCCGCGCTTGAGCGAGACGATCCCCTCAAGGAAGCGCGCCTGCACGTCCTCCTCGTCGCCGGCAAGGCGAGGCTGCGTCTCGTCGAACGGCAGGCGCGACAGCAGGGCCACGCCGTTGAAATTCTTCTGGCCGTGCGTCACCACGTTGTAGCCCAGCGCCTCGAACGGCTCGCGCGGAAACGCCTCGTCGACGCACTTGATCTCCTGCAGGCAGACGACGTCCGGCGCCGTCTCCTTGAGCCAGGACACCACGTGATCCACGCGCTGGCGGATCGAGTTCACATTCCAGGTGGCAACGCGCATGTTGTGCAACCTTATTGGGCAGGCCTGTTGGGCGGTTTATCGGCACCGGCTGCGACCGGCGTGATTAACGTTTCTTCACTTGGCTATGCAGGTTTCCCTGTCACGATGGCAACGATTCCAGGCGATGGTTACTGCACGGGCACGGTAACTGTGATAATTTCTTCGGGAATATCATGCCAAGAGCCCGGTTTAACGGGTCTGGGGGAAACTTAAGGTTTCATATGGGGGTTGCGGAACGGTGCCAGACAGAGGCACCGGGCGAATGCGAGATCATGAAAAAACGAGGTTTACTCATCTTTTTGACGTTGGTGGCCGGCGTGGCCGCTGCGGGATATGCGACGCGTTCGTCCTGGATGGACGCGGGCGGAGCGGCCAAGGCCCAGGCGCAGGGGCCGGCGCGGGGAGGACGCACTGTCGCGGTGCAGGTCGCGAACGCCCAGCGCAAGTCCATTCCGGTTGAGGTCGACGCCATCGGCACGGTCTCGCCGATCGCCAGCGTCGCGCTGAAATCGCGGATCGAGACGACCATCACCGAGGTGCATTTCCAGGACGGCGCGCGCGTCAACGAAGGCGATATCCTGTTCGTGCTCGATGGACGGCAGATCGACGCGCAGATCGCCCAGGCCGAAGGGACGCTGGTGCGGGACCGTTCGCAGCTCGCCGGCGCCGAACGCGACTACAAGCGCTACAGCGAACTGATCGGCAAGGGCGCGACAACCCAGCTCAACGTCGACAACGCGCAGACGCAGATGGACGCGCTGCGCGGAACCGTCAGATCCAACGAGTCGCAACTGGACAACCTGAAGGTCCAGAAGAGCTACACCGTGATCCGCGCGCCGATCTCGGGCCGGATCAGCGCCGCCAACGTCAAGATCGGCAACTTCGTGCGCCCGGCCGACGTCGCGCCGCTCGCGACCATCAACCAGATCGCGCCGATCTACGTCACGCTCGGTGTTCCACAGCGCGTCCTTGCGGATTTGCGCGACGCCATCAAGACCGGTGCTGCGAGCGTCGTCGCATCGATGCCGGGCGACAAGGCTTCTGAGACCGGCAAGGTGGCGATGATCGAAAACACGGTCGACGTCGCAACCGGCATGGTGACGGTGCGCGCGATCATGGACAACGCCAACGAGACGCTGTGGCCGGGCACGCTGGTTTCGAGCAAGCTGAATGTCCGCAGCGAGGATGCGGTGGTGATCCCGTCGGTGGCGATCCAGCGCAGCCAGACCGGCAACTTCGTGTTTGTCGTCAAGGACGGCAAGGCCGCCATTCAGCCCGTGAGCGTCGCGCGTACGTTCCGGGGCCAGTCGGTGATTGAGAAGGGTCTGTCCGGCGGCGAGACGGTCGTGACCGACGGCCAGATGCTGCTTTCGAACGGCACGGCAGTCGACATTCGCGAGCGCAAGGCGGGGGCTTAAGCACATGCAGCTGTCGGAGACCAGTATCCGTCGTCCGGTCATGACGACCATGCTGACGGCGACGATCATCGCGCTGGGCATTTTCGGCTACCGCCTGCTTCCAGTCTCCGCGCTGCCAAAAGTCGACTTTCCGACCATCGCCATCACCGCAACGCTCCCCGGCGCCAGTTCGGACACCATGGCGGCCTCGGTTGCTGGCCCGATCGAACGGCAGCTGTCGACTGTTCCGGGCATCTCATCGATGTCTTCGCAGTCCTCGCAGGGGACGACTTCGATCACCATCCAGTTCGATCTCGACCGCAACATCGATGCCGCGGCCCTCGACGTGCAGACGGCGCTGACGATCGCCCAGCGACGGCTGCCGATCGAGATGACCACGCCGCCGAGCTTCCGGAAGGTGAACCCGTCCGACTTTCCGGTGCTGTTCGTGGCCCTGAGCTCCGCGACGCTGCCGCTGTCGACCGTGCACGAATACGGCGACATCTACATCGGCCAGGCGCTGTCGCAGATCTCCGGCGTCGCCCAGGTGCAGATCTACGGCAGCCAGAAATTTGCCGTACGCGTGCAGGCGGACCCGGAAGCCGCCGCCGCGCGCGGTCTGTCGATGGAAGACATCCGCACGGCCGTCCAGCGGGCGAATTCGACCACGCCGGTCGGCACGTTGAGCGGGCCCAGCCAGAACGTCACGCTGCAGGCGTCCGGGCAGCTCGACAAGGCCGACCTCTACCGGGAAGTGGTGGTTGCCTGGCGCAACGGCTCCCCGGTCAAGCTCGACGAGGTCGCGAAGATCTACGACAGCGTCGAGAACGACAAGACCGCCACCTGGTTCAACGGCAACCGTTCGATCGTGCTGGCGATTCAGAAGCAGCCGGATGCGAACACGGTCGCGGTCGTCGACGCGGTTCGCGCCCGCTTGCCGGCGCTGCAGGCGCAACTGCCGCCGTCGATCGAGGTCAACGTCACCATGGACCGCTCGATCTCGATCCGGCAGTCGGTGTTCGACGTGCAGGAGACGCTGGCGATCGCCGTCGTCCTTGTGATCCTGGTGATCTTCCTGTTCCTGCGCTCGGCGTCGGCGACGTTCATTCCGGCGCTGGCGGTGCCGATCTCGCTGCTCGGAACCTGCGCGACGATGTATCTGCTGGGCTTCTCGATCAACAACATGACGCTGCTGGCGCTGACCTTGTCAGTCGGTTTCGTGGTCGACGACGCGATCGTGATGCTCGAGAACATCATGCGTCATATCGAGAACGGCATGCGGCCCTATGAGGCCGCGCTGAAGGGCGCCCGCGAAATCGGCTTCACCATCGTGTCGATCACGTTTTCGCTGATCGCCGTGTTCATCCCGGTGTTGCTGATGGGCGGCATCGTCGGCCGCGTGTTCCGCGAGTTCGCGGTGACGGTGGCGGTGGCGATCGTCGTTTCGGGCTTCGTGTCGCTGACGCTGACGCCGATGCTGTGCGCGCGCATCCTGAAATCGCATGACGAGCATAAGCGCCCCAACATCGTGCTGCGGATTTTCGAGGCGATGTTCAACCAGTGGCATCGTGCCTACGAATGGACGCTGGACAAGGTGCTGGCAGCCAAGAGCGTGATGCTGGTGGTGACGCTCGCGACCATCGGCCTGACCGTCTATCTCTACTATGTCGTGCCAAAGGGCTTCTTCCCGCAGGAGGACACCGGTTTCCTGTCGGGCGTCTCGGAAGCCGCCACCGACACCTCGTTCGACGCAATGGTCGAGCGACAGGCCAAGCTTGATGCGATTGTTCGCGCCGATCCGGCGGTCGAATTCCTCAACACCACCGTCGGCGCGGGCGGACCGAATCCGACCGCCAACTACGGACGCATGTTCATCGGGTTGAAACCGAAGGCCGAGCGCGATCCGGCGCCGGTCATCATCGCGCGGCTGCGGCAGAAGACGTCGCAGGTGCCCGGCATGCAGACCTTCTTCCAGAGCATCCAAAACCTCAACGTCGGCGGTCGTATCTCCAAGAGCCAGTACCAGTACACCCTGCAGAGCAGCGACATCGAACGCCTCTATGCGATCGCGCCGGCGATGCGAGACAAGATCGCGCAGATTCCGGGCCTGCTCGACGTGACGACCGACCTCTACATCAAGAACCCCGAACTCTCGATCGAGATCGACCGCGAGAAGGCGGCCGTCTACGGCATCACCGCCGACCAGATCCGCAACCAGCTGTTCAACGCGTTCGGCTCGCGGCAGATCGGGACCATCTTCAAGCCGTCGAACGACTATCAGATCATTCTTGAAGCGCATCCGCGCTTCCGCGTCGATCCGTCCGACCTGACGAAGATCTATCTGAAGACGGCCAACAACCAGACCATCCCGCTCGATGCGGTGGCAAAGATGGTGCCGACCGTCGGTCCGCTGTTGATCAACCACCAGGGCCAGCAGCCGGCGGTGACGATCTCGTTCAACCTCGCGCCCAGCGTGTCGCTCGGCTATGCGGTCGACAAGATCGCGGAAATCGAGCGCGCCGCGAACATGCCGGTGACGATCGTCTCCGGCTTCTCCGGTACCGCGCAGATCTTCCAGGACTCGCTGCGCGGGCAGGGCATTCTCATCCTCGCCGCCGTGTTCGCCGCCTTCGTGATCCTCGGAGTTCTGTACGAGAGCTTCGTGCATCCGATCACGATCATCTCCGGCCTGCCGTCGGCGGGCATCGGCGCGATCCTGACATTGATGCTGTTCAACATGGAGCTGTCGGTCATCGCCATGATCGGCATCGTCATGCTGGTCGGCATCGTCAAGAAGAATGCGATCATGATGGTCGACTTCGCGATCAGCCGCCGTGCGGTAGGCCTCAGCGCGGAGCATGCGATCCGCGAAGCTGCGCTGCTGCGCTTCCGCCCGATCATGATGACGACGTTTGCGGCGATCTTCGGCACCTTGCCGATTGCGCTCGGCACCGGCGCCGGCGCCGAGCTGCGCCAGCCGCTGGGCGTCGCGGTCGTGGGTGGCCTGATCGTCTCGCAGATGCTGACGCTCTACATCACGCCGGTGGTCTACATCTATCTCGATCGCCTCGACCGCACGCTGAAGCGCCGCCTCGAGCCGGAGCTGCAGGAAATCGAGGAGCAGCCGCGCCAGGCGGCGGAGTAGCAACCTCGACCCTCGATCCTGAGGAGCGCTTCGCAGAAGCGCGTCTCGAAGGATGTGGCCGGTGCGTCGCGCCGGGGCTCATCTCGAGACGGCGCAAGAGCGCCTCCTCAGGATGAGGATTGAGTGTGCGCGGTCGGTTGTCTTCGCTAAATCGAAAAGCTCGTCCCGCAGCCGCAGGACGCGGTCGCGTTCGGATTGGTGACGCGGAACGAGGCGCCGATCAAATCGTCGACGAAGTCGACTTCCGAGCCTGCCAGGAACGGCACCGACGCGGGGTCGACCACGACCACCGCGCCATCGCGCGCAATCAACAGGTCGTCGTCGGCGCGCGTGCGCTCGACGTCGAACTTGTACTGAAAGCCCGAGCAGCCGCCGCCCTCGACGCTGATTCGCAGCATGGCGCCGTCGCCTTCCGACTTCAGGATCTGCCCGATGCGCCGGGCAGCCCGTTCGGTGATGGTGACGTTTTCGGTCATTTTCGGGCGCTCCAGCGCTTCTCTTGGTCCAAAGCTTCTCGCAACCTGGGATCGTAAGGGGTTTGATCAGCCCCCAAGGCATAATAGTTAGGTGGGCGAAGGCGCAGAATCAAACCTGTATTCGCTTAATTTAGAGGTAAACCATGGCGGTCGGCATGGCGGCGTCTCGGGCGCCTTACGCCTGCGATCCCGGCCACAGCCGGGGCCGGCTGCATCCGGAGCCGCCGAGCCGGACCCGCAGCGCATTCCGCAGGGATTGCGACCGCGTCATCCATTCGACCGCCTTCCGCCGCCTCAAACACAAGACCCAGGTGTTCGTCTTCCACGAGGGCGACCACTTCCGCACGCGGCTCACGCATTCGCTGGAAGTCGCACAGATCGCCCGCGCCATCGCGCGGCAGCTCGGGCTCGACGAGGACCTCACCGAAGCGCTGGCGCTGGCCCACGATCTCGGCCATCCGCCGTTCGGACATGCCGGCGAGCGCGCGCTGGATGCGAGCCTGAAACAGTGGGGCGGTTTCGACCACAACGCACAGACCCTGCGCGTCGTCACGACGCTCGAACGGCGCTATCCGGCGTTCGATGGATTGAACCTCACCTGGGAATCGCTGGAAGGCATCGTCAAGCACAACGGTCCGCTGGTGGATCGTGCGAACCGGCCGCTGGAGCGCTATATCGAAGGCGGCGTGCCGGTTGCGATCACCGATTACGTGCAAAAGCATGACCTCGAGCTCTGGAGCATTGCCGGGCCTGAGGCGCAGGTTGCGGGGCTTGCCGACGACATCGCCTATGACGCGCACGACATCGACGACGGTTTGCGCGCCGGCCTGTTCGTGGTGGACGACCTGAAGGACGTTCCGGCGATCGAGGCGATCATCGGCCGATATCGACAAGGCCTATCCCGGGCTCGATGATGCAAGGCGCGGCGCCGAGCTCGTGCGCGAGCTGATTTCCCGCCTGATCAGCGATGTGGTCGCCGAGACCTCACGCCGCCTGCGGGCCGCGGCACCTGCGTCCGCCGACGCGGTCCGCGCGCTCGACCAGCCGATCGCGGCGTTCTCCGCTTCGATGGTCGAGATCGAGGGGACCATCAAGGCGTTTCTCTACCGCCGCATGTATCGCCATCAGCGCGTGATGGGGATCATGCGCGATGCCGAAAAGATCGTCGCCGACCTGTTTGGCCATTATCTCGCCCATCCGCACGAGCTTCCTCACGCCTGGCTGCCGGCGGACGCCGCCGGCGACGACATCGCCCGCAGTATCGGCGATTTCATCGCCGGAATGACCGACCGGTTCGCCTTGAGCGAGCACGTGCGGATTTTTGACTCGACCCCGGATTTGCGTTAGGCGCGCGTATCTCGCGCGAGGCGCATGGCGGCTGACGAAAGACTGGTTTGATGGCGAAAAAGTCCAAGAAAAAGAGACTCGGAGTTCAGCTAAGAAGCGGAGACACAAAATCGAACTGCTGAAGAGTTGAAGCGTGCCAAGAAGGGCCCGAAGGGTTCTCAAGCAGAAAGCTCCCAGCAGGCAAGGCGATCTGAAGCGAAGGCGAGGCAGCGAGTTCGTCCGCTGGTAAGAAGAAGGCGAGCGCCAAAAAAAGGAAGATCGCTCGAGAAGCCAAAGAAGGGAGCCACGAAGCCTGCAGGAAAGCGAACACCGACGAGAGCAACGGTGGACGAACTTCGGTCGCCGACTGACAGCTTCTCGCGGCAAGAGCAGTCAAAAGTCCGCGAAAGGATGCAAGATCTCGCTGACCAAGAGGACAAAGATCGGTCCAAAGTCGCCGCCCCAGAGGCTCGAGAAACAGAAGATAACGACGATCCAAGACCGCAAAGGGCAAGCGTTCGCTCAATGGACTAAGCCAAACGCCGGCAGGAGAGCCGCTGTCGACGCGACAAGAGGATGGGTTCCTAGCGAGCCTAAGCAGCCGTCAAGGAGAAACCGCATTTGCATCGGCAGCGCAGAGGCTGAGGAGACCGAAGGAGGCGCGACCAGCCAAGAAGTCGAGACTCAAGAGGTTGAGACACAAGAAGCTGAGGCTGTTGTCGTTGTTACTCCCCCACAAGAGCCTGGTCCGCAAGAAGTTCTTGCTGAGCCGCAGCTTGCTGCAGAATTCAAACTTGAGCCGCTCTCGCACCTCTTTGCCGAAGTCCTGTCACGCGTGCAGGGCGTCTGCCGCGTGCTCGCGGACGACGGCGTGCTGCCCGCAGGCCTCGACCTGTCGCGGATCGTGGTCGAGCCGCCGCGCGATGCCGCGCACGGCGATATGGCGACCAACGCGGCCATGGTGCTGGCCAAGGACGCGAAGGCCAAACCGCGCGATCTTGCCGAACGGATCGCCGAGCAGCTGCGCGCCGATCCGCTGGTCGAGGCGGTCGAGGTCGCAGGACCAGGCTTCATCAATCTGACGCTCAAAGCCTCGGTATGGCCTGCGGTGCTGACGGCGGTCCTGCAAGGCGGCAGTTCGTATGGCCGCACCAACAGCGGCCACGGCGAAAAGATCAACGTCGAATACGTCTCGGCCAATCCGACCGGGCCGATGCATGTCGGCCACTGCCGCGGCGCGGTGTTCGGCGATGCGCTGGCGAGCCTGTTGCAATTCGCCGGCTACGACGTCACGCGCGAATACTACATCAACGACGCCGGCGCGCAGGTCGACGTGCTCGCGCGCTCGGCGTTCCTGCGCTATCGCGAAGCGCTTGGCGAGCCGATCGGCGACATTCCGGAAGGACTTTATCCCGGCGACTATCTGAAGCCGGTGGGCCAGGCGCTCGCCGCCGAGCACGGCACCAGGCTCGCGCAATTGCAGGAAGCCGAATGGCTGCCGATCGTGCGCGACAAGGCCATCGCGATGATGATGGCCGAGATCAAGGGTGATCTCGCCGCGCTCAACATCAGCCATGACGTCTTCTTCTCCGAGCGTTCGCTGCAGGGCGCGAACGGCGGCGACGTCGCAGCCGTCATCGACGGCTTGCGCAAGCGCGGTCTGGTCTATGAAGGCCGCCTGCCGCGACCGAAGGGGGCAGTCGACGAGGATTGGGAAGATCGCGAGCAGACGCTGTTTCGCGCCACCGAGTTCGGCGACGACGTCGACCGGCCGCTTTTGAAGTCGGACGGCTCATTCACCTATTTCGCCTCCGACATCGCCTATCACCGCAGCAAGTTCGACCGCGGTTTTGCCAGCATGGTGGACGTTTGGGGCGCGGACCATGGCGGCTACATCAAGCGCGTGCAGGCGGCGATCAAGGCGGTCACCGAAGGCAAGGGCGATCTGGACGTGAAGATCGTCCAGCTCGTGCGGCTGTTGCGCAACGGCGAGCTGGTCCGAATGTCCAAGCGATCCGGGGACTTCGTCACCTTGCGCGAAGTGGTCGATGAGGTCGGCGCCGACGCCGTCCGCTTCATGATGCTCTATCGCAAGAACGACGCCGTGCTCGATTTCGACCTCGCCAAGGTGATCGAGCAGTCGCGCGACAACGCCGTGTTCTATGTCCAGTACGGGCATGCCCGCGGCCATTCGATTTTCCGCAACGCCCGGGAGGAATTCCCGCAGGTGCCGGAGGACGCGAAAACGCGGGCCGCATGGCTTGCGGACTGCCGATACCGGCACGCCTGACCGACCCGGCCGAGATCGGCCTATTGCGCCGCCTGGCGCTGTTTCCGCGGCTGGTCGAAAGCGCGGCGGAAGCCCATGAGCCGCACCGGGTGGCCTTTTATCTCTATGATCTTGCCAGTGAATTTCACGCGCTTTGGACCCGGGGGCGGGATTTGCCTCATTTACGCTTCATTATCCAGAATGATGCAGAGATGACTAAAGCACGACTGGCCCTTGTTCAGGGAGTCGTGTCGGTTATCGCAACCGGCCTTGCGATTTTGGGTGTCCAGGCGCCGGACGAAATGCGATAATTGGGGAACCCGTCGTTGTGGGGCGACGGGACATGCAGCGGCTGGACACGTTCCGCTGGACACGTTCCGAGCGAGCGCCGTTCCGGCCACCTGATGGGGACCGCATCAAATGGCGGATCGATATCCATATCGTGCCGAGCGCTGCTGGCGCTCGCGACAATCACAATGCTGCGCGCCCGACCGAGAGCGATCCGCTTGCCGAACTCGCGCGCCTGATCGGCCAAACCGACCCGAATGCTGTGGGCAACGTTTCTGCGGCGCTTCAGTCGAAACGGGCGAACTATCAGGAGCAGCAGCCTCAGCAGCACTATCAGGATCCGCATCCGCACTACCAGGATCAGCGGTATCACGATCAGCACGCGCACGACGCGTACGATCAGCATGGCCACGATCAGCACGGCGCATGATCAGCACTTGCACGATCAGCATGCGGATCCGGCTCACCCGGAGCTCGCACAGCCGTCGTGGATGCGCACGGCCGCAACGAGAGATTGGCAGCAGCAGCCTGCGCCGGCGGCGCATCATGCCGCACCGGAGCAGCCGCGCTATCGCCGCACGCAGGACCGACTACTCCGATACGCCGGCGTTTCTGCGCACGGCGCGCCAGCACGATCACTCGCGCTATGACGACGTGCTCTACGACCAGAACTCGCAGAACGCGGTGCATCCGCAATACGCGGATGGGCAGTATCAGGACGGCTATCAGGATCAGTCCGACCCGAACGCCTATCCGCAGTTCTATGCCGATGGCGAACAGGAAGAGGAGCAGCCGCGGCGCAAGCGCGGTGGTTTGATGACGATCCTCGCCGTGCTGGTGCTGGCGTTCGTCGGGACTGCTGCGGCCTACGGCTACCGCTCGTTCACCGGATCGCCCCGCAGCGGCGACCCGCCGGTCATCAAGGCCGAGCCCGGCGCGAACAAGATCGTGCCGCCGACGCAGACGAGCGACACGACCGGCAAGATCGTCGACCGAATCGGCGGCAACGGCAGCGGTCAGGAACGCGTGGTGCCGCGCGAGGAGCAGCCGATCGATATCAACGGCCGCAATCCGCCGCGCGTCGTCTTCCCGCCGCCGAACCTGAACGCGAATCCGCCGCAGCTTGCGGCCACGACGCAGGTCACGCCGCCTGCGCCGCAGGCGGGTGCCTCGAACGGCGCGCTGGGCGATGAACCCAGGCGCGTTCGCACCTATGCCGATCCGCCCCGATCAGCCCGACGCCGTGCCGCAGGGCGCGGCTCAGCAGCGTGCGGCGACGCAGGCACGGGCGCAGGCACCAACGCCCGCTCCCGCAGGCAGTTCGCCGGTCTCGCTTTCGCCACAGTCGGGGCCCGCTCCGCGGCCGCATGCAGACCGCGGCAGCGGCGCCTGCGCCGGCTCCCGCGCCGTCAGCAACGAGCGGCGGCTACATGGTGCAGATCACCTCGCAGCGAAGCGAGGCGGACGCGCAGGCCTCCTATCGCGCGGTGCAGTTGAAATACCCGAACGTGCTCGGTTCGCACCAGCCCTCGATTCGCCGCGCCGATCTTGGCGAGAAGGGCATCTATTACCGGGCGCTGATCGGACCGTTCGGCGCGGCCGAAGAGGCCGGGCAGCTGTGCACCAGCCTGAAATCCGCCGGCGGTCAGTGCGTCGTCCAAAGGAATTAACGGCCGTTTCCTTGACCCTGAGCGCCGGCGCGGGCTAATCGGCCCATCATGGGCATCAAGGCGTTCATCTGCGGAGTAGGCGGCCTCACGCTCACCGAGCAAGAGCGTGATTTTCTGCGCGCCGAACAACCCTGGGGCTTCATCCTTTTCAAACGCAATGTCAGCGACCGCGCTCAAGTCGCGGCGCTGGTTTCGGAATTGCGAAAATGCGTCGGCAACGGCCGATGCGCCGGTCCTGATGGACCAGGAAGGCGGCCGGGTGCAGCGGCTGCAGCCGCCGGAATGGCCGGCTTACCCGCGTGGGGCGGTGTTCAGCCGCCTTTATGACCAGTCGCCGGACCAGGGCCTGCGGGCGGCGTTACCTCAGCGCCCGGCTGATCGCCGATGATCTTTCGGAACTCGGCATCACGGTCGACTGTTTGCCCCTGGCGGATGTGCCGGTCGCAGGTGCGGATGCCGTGATCGGCGACCGCGCCTATGGCAACGAGCCCGGCAAGGTCGCCGCGATCGCGCAGGCCGTGACGGAAGGGCTGGAAGCGGGCGGTGTGCTGCCGATCCTGAAGCACATTCCCGGCCATGGCCGGGCCACCGCGGATACGCATTTCCTGCTGCCGGTGGTGGACACACCGGTTGCCGGAGCTGGAACTGACTGATTTCGCGGCGTTTCGGCCGTTGGCGCACCTGCCGATGGCCATGACCGCCCATGTTGTGTTTAGCGCGCTTGATCGCGCCCAACCAGCGACGACATCTGCGACAATCATCGCCGATGTGATTCGCGCCTCGATTGGTTTCCAAGGTTTGCTGATGAGCGATGACGTGTCGATGAATGCGCTGCAGGGAACGATCGCCGAGCGCTCGCGGGCGAGCCTCAGCTGCCGGCTGCGACATGATCCTGCATTGCAACGGCAATGCGGACGAGATGGCCGAGGTCGCGGCGAATGTGCCGGTGCTTGCAGGCCAGGCGCTCGCGCGCGCCGATGCCGCGCTGAAAGCGCGCAAATCGCCGCAGCCGTTCGACCGCGACACCGCGCGCGCCGAGCTCGACGAGCTGGTCGCCCGCGCCGGAGCATTGATCGCATGAGCGCGGAAATCCTTCCATTCGACGCGCGCGCAAACCGAGCGCGCGCCGGACGAGCCGACGCTGGTCGTCGATGTCGAGGGCTATGAAGGCCCGCTCGATCTTCTGCTCGCGCTGGCGCGGAACCAGAAGGTCGATCTGGCAAAAATCTCGATCCTGGCGCTTGCCGACCAGTATCTCGCGTTCATCGAGCAGGCCCGCAAGCTGCGGCTCGAACTCGCCGCGGACTATCTGGTGATGGCCGCGTGGCTCGCCTACCTGAAGTCGCGCCTTTTGTTGCCCGAGCCGCCGACGGCGGAGGGGCCGAGCGCCGAAGACATGGCCACGGCGCTCGCCAACCGGCTGCGCCGGCTGGAGGCGATCCGCGACGCTGCAAAGCTGCTGATGACGCGGCCGCAGCTGGACCGCGACATCTTTGCCCGCGGCCAGCCGGAAGCGATCGTCGACATCAAGCATCAGAAGTGGACGGCGACGCTCTACGACCTTCTGACCGCCTATTCGTCGCAGCGGCAACGCCGCGTGCTGGCGAACGTGCATCTGGCCAAGCGGACCGTCTGGTCGCTCGCCGAAGCGCGCGCCTCGCTGGAGCGGCTCGTCGGCATGTCCGAGGATTGGACGTGCATGGACGAGTACCTGCTGAGCTACGTGGTCGAGCCGTCGCAGCGCGCGACCGTGTTCGCGTCGAGCTTTGCGGCGGCGCTGGAGCTCGTGCGCGAAGGCGAGGCGGAGTTGAACCAGACGCAGGCTTTCGCGCCGATTTATGTTCGTAAGCGGCCGCCGTCAGAGGCTGCCGGGCTCGCGCCGCAAGATGCGGGCTAAATGCAAGGAGAGTAGCCGATGCCGGGCAATTTGGCAGAGATGCGGGTTGAGCCGTCCGATCCGACGGAGGCGCTAGCCATGCGCGCCGAGGAACTGCGGCTGCTCGAGGCGATGCTGTTTGCATCCAACGAGCCGCTCGACGAAGCCACGCTGAAGAAGAAGCTGCCCGACGGGATCGACATCAAGGTCGCGCTCGAGCAGTTGCAGGCCGACTATGCCTTGCGCGGCGTCAATCTGGTGCGCGTCAACGGCAAGTGGTCGTTCCGCACGGCGTCCGACCTGTCCTGGCTGATGACGCGCGAGAGCACCGAGACGCGGCGGCTGTCGCGCGCGGCGATCGAGATGCTGGCGATCATCGCCTACCACCAGCCGGTGACGCGCGCCGAGATCGAGGAGATCCGCGGCGTCGTCACCTCGAAGGGCACGCTCGACGTGCTGCTCGAGACCGGCTGGATCAGGCCGCGCGGCCGCCGCAAGACGCCGGGCCGGCCGCTGACCTTCGGCACCACCGAGCAGTTCCTGTCGCAGTTCAATCTGGAGGCGGTGGGCGACCTGCCGGGCCTGGACGAGCTGCGCGGCACCGGCCTTCTGGACTCGCGCCTGCCCGGCGGTTTCAGCGTGCCGACCCCCTCCGACGACCCGCAGCTGCGGGAGGACGAGGACCCGCTGGAGCCCGGCGATCTCGACCTCGCGCTGGCGCCCGCGGTGGAGCCGGAAGAGACGAAATAGGCAGGCTTCCGGCAGCTGTTCGCATAAATTACACACGACAGGCGTATTGGCGGCGGCGCTATGTCTCGCCCGTCGCGGAGCTGCCGTCTGTGATGAATCCGCCGAACATGTCCTTGTCTTCCGGCCAAATGCCGCGGTCAGCGGCAGCTTTGACGTCGCGATTGTCGGCGCCGGCATCGTCGGTCTTGCCCATGCGCTGGCGGCCGCAAGGCGCGGCAAGCGGGTGATCGTCATCGACCGCGACGCGCACGCGGTCGGCGCCTCGTCCGCAACTTCGGCTTCATCACCGTCACGGGCCAGCAGGCGGGCGCGTGCTGGCAGCGCGCGATGCGCTCGCGCGACATCTGGGCCGAGATCGCGCCGAAGGCCGGTATCGCGATCGCGCATGAGGGACTTTGCGTGGTCGCGCGCCGAGCGGAGGCGAGGCAGGTGCTCGAAGCCTTCATCGCGACAGACATGGGCCGCGCCTGCCGAATGCTCACCGCACAGCAGGCCGCGGTGCACGTGCCGTCGTTGCGCACGGATGCGTGCCGAGGCGGTGCTCTGGTCGCCGCATGATCTGCGCGTCGAAAGTCGCACGGCCATCCCGCAGCTCGCGCGATGGCTCGAAGAGGCCTGCGGCGTCACCTTCCTGCGCTCGACGCTGGTGAAGGACGTGTCGCCGCCGTGTGATCGAAACCACGCGCGGCGCGCGTGAACGCGGAAACGGCGATCGTCTGTCCGGGCACCGATTTCCTCACGCTGTTTCCGGAGCGGATCGCCGCCTACGGCGTCACGACCTGCAAGCTGCACATGCTGCGCGTCGATCCCAGGCGCCGCGCCGGCGCTGACGCGGCGGTCATGTCCGATCTCGGCCTCGTGCGGTATCTGGGTTACGCCGAGTTGCCGGAAGCGGCCGCGCTGAAGCGGCGGCTGGAGGCGGAGCAGGCCGCAGCCCTCGAGCATGGCGTGCATCTGATCGCGGTGCGGTCGGCGACGGCAGTCTGGTGGTCGGCGACAGCCATCACTATGGCGCCGCGGCCGATCCGTTCGCGCCGGCGTTCGTCGATGACATCATCATGGACGAGTTCGATGCGGTGCTCGATCTTCCGCGCCGTCGCATTCTCGAACGATGGGTCGGCTACTATGCGTCGGCGCCGGATCGGCTGATGTTCTGCGACCGCCCGCGCGACGACGTCCGCATCGTCGTGGTCACCAGCGGCACCGGCGCGTCGACGTCCTTCGCGCATCGCCGAAGAGGTCGTCGGCGAGATGTTCGGTTCGGCGAAATAAGGAGGCTGCGATGCGTCAAGGCCGTTGTCTTCGACTGGGCCGGCACGACCATCGACTACGGCTCGCGCGCGCCGATGGGCGCGTTCGTCGAGGTTTTCGCGCAATTCAAGGTCGAGCTTTCGATCGAGGAAGCGCGACGGCCGATGGGCCTGCCGAAGTGGGATCACATCAAGGCGCTGGTCAGCGATCCCGACATCGCCGCGCGCTGGCAGCGCGCGCATGGCGCCGCGCCGACCGACGCGCGACGTCGACCGCATCTACGAGGTGTTCGTGCCGCTCAACACGCGCGTCGTGACCGACTATGCCGACCTGATCCCGGGCACGGTCGAGACCGTCGCCGATGCGCGCAGGCGCGGCCTGAAGATCGGATCGACCACCGGCTACACCCGCGAGATCATGGAACCGCTGCTGCCGCTCGCGCGTGCGCAGGGCTATGCGCCGGACAATCTGGTGTGTGCCGGCGATCTGGCGGCCGGCCGGCCGACACCGCTGATGATGTACAGCTGCTTCGCCGACCTCGGCGTTTGGCCGGCCCAGGCGGTGGTCAAGGTCGACGACACGGTTCCGGGATCGCCGAGGGCCTCGCGGCTGGTTGCTGGACCGTCGGCGTGGCGATGTCCGGCAATGCGCTGGGGCTGTCGCTGGAACGAGCTCAACGCGCTGTCGGAAACCGAGCGGAATTGGCGGCCGCGGCGCTCGCCATGCGCGAGCTCGACGCTTGGCGGCGCGCATTACGTCATCGACAGCATCGCCGATCTGCCGCCGGTGCTGGACGTCATCGAGGGCCGGCTTGCGCGCGGGGAACGGCCCTGAGAGGCCGAAGCACTGGTTTCGGCCATTTACCACGCCCGCCAATGCGCTGATCTGCGCCAAGATGTGACCGGCCCAAGTCCTTGTTTTTGCCACCCCTCCGGCCTAGTTTCCGGTGGAGAGAGCGGGCTGAACGCAGGCCCTTGATCACGTGTTTTCGGGAGAGCAGGATGGGTTCAATGAGCATCTGGCACTGGATCATCGTGATCGCAGTGGTCCTGCTGCTGTTCGGCCGCGGCAAGATTTCCGACCTGATGGGCGACGTGGCGCAGGGCATCAAGGCCTTCAAGAAGGGCATGTCGGACGACGACAAGACCGCCGAGAAGCCGGCCGAGCCGATGAAGACCATCGACAGCGCGTCGGCGCAGGCCGACGCCGCAGCCGACCGACGCCAACCGCAAGGCGGTTTGAGCCGCTACTCCTGGCTTGTAGCCGGCTGCGCCCGCCGATCGTTTAAGAGGCGCGCGCGAGCGAAAGATTTCATGTTCGATATCGGGTGGTCTGAGCTGGTCGTGATCGGGGTCGTTGCGCTGATCGCCATCGGCCCCAAAGAACTGCCCGGCGTGCTGCGGATGGTCGGCCAGTGGATGGGCAAGGCCCGCCGCATGGCCGGCGAATTCCAGAGCCAGTTTCAGGAGGCGATGCGCGAGGCCGAAATCGCCGACGTGAAGAAGCAGTTCGACGACGTGTCGAGGCGGCGTCGAACATCGCCAGCGGCAACGTGCTGACCTCCACCGTCAAGGACGTCGAGGATGCGCTGAAGCTCGACACGTCGGCCATCGCGACGCCGACGACGCCCGAGCCGCCGACCGCCGAGACGCACAAGGAAGCAACCGTTCATGAGGCGGTGACCGATACGCCCGCCGCAACCTGCGACCTATCCAGCCGGTCGACAAGGCATCATGAGCCAGGAAGACATCGACGCCACGAAGGCCCCGCTGCTCGATCACCTGATCGAACTGCGCTCGCGCCTGATCAAGGCGCTGCTGGCGTTCGGCATCGCCTTCATCTTCTGCTTCTTCTTTGCCAAGCAGATCTACAACGTGCTGGTGTGGCCGTTCACCTGGGTCGCCGGCGTCGGCAATTCGAAGTTCATCTACACCGCGCTGCTGGAATACTTCATCACGCAGCTGAAGCTTGCGATGTTCGGCGCGGCTTTCATCTCGTTTCCGGTGATCGCGACGCAGATCTACATGTTCGTCGCGCCCGGCCTCTATCGCAACGAGCGGCAGGCGTTCCTGCCGTATCTGGTCGCGACGCCGGTGTTCTTCGCGCTGGGCTCGACGCTGGTCTACTTCATCGTGCTGCCGCTGCTGGTGAAGCTTCTCGCTCGGCATGCAGCAGACCGGCGAGGGCGAGGCGGAGATCGCGCTGCTGCCGAAGGTCGGCGAATATCTGTCGCTGATGATGTCGCTGATCTTCGCGTTCGGCATCGCCTTCCAGCTGCCGGTGATCCTGACGCTGCTCGGCCGCATCGGCGTCCTGACCTCGAAGACGCTGAGGGAGAAGCGGCGCTATTTCATCGTCGGCGCCTTCGTCATCGCCGCCGTGCTGACGCCGCCGGACATCATCAGCCAGTTCTCGCTCGCGATTCCGCTGGTGATCCTCTACGAGGGCTCGATCTTCGCGGTGCGCCTGGTCGAGAAGAAGGCGGCGGCCGCCACCATGACCGGCCCGAACCCCTCCAGCGGCACGGCCAGCCCGGCGGAATAGGGCGCTTTCGGCGCCTCTTCGGGCATCATTGCCGCCATAAAACTCTGATTCGTCATGCCCGGCCTTGTGCCGGGCATCCACGTCTTTTAAGCACCCGCAGAGCAAGCATGGACGGTCGCCGGCCATGACGCAGGAATCGGCCATGCACGACATCCGCTGGATCAGGGACAACGCCGCGGCCTTCGACGCCGCGCTGAAGCGACGCGGGCTGGAGCCGCAGTCGCCGTCGCTGATCGCGCTCGACGAGAAGCGCCGCGCGGCGATCACGGCGGCCGAGCAGGCGCTGGCCCGGCGCAACGCCGCGTCGAAGGAAATCGGCGACGCCAAGAAGGCGAAGGACGAGGCGCGCGCCAATGCGCTGATGGCCGAGGTCAACGAGCTCAAGACGAAACTGCCGGAGCTGGAGGCCGCGTCGAAGGAAGCGACCAAGGCGCTCGACGACGCGCTCGCCTGGATTCCGAACCTGCCGTTCGCTGCGCCGGAAGTGCCGGATGGCGCGGACGAGCACGGCAACGTCGAGCACCACCATTTTGGCGCGAAGAAGGTGCTCGGCTTCGCAGCCAAGCAGCACGACGATCTCGGCAAAGACCTCGACGACATGGATTTCGAGACCGCCGCGAAGATTTCCGGCGCGCGCTTCGTCGTTCTGAAGAAGGGGCCTGGCCCGCCTTGAGCGCGCGCTCGGCCAGTTCATGCTCGACGTGCACACCGGCGAGCATGGCATATACCGAAGTCAATCCGCCGCTGCTGGTGCGCGACGAGGCGATGTTCGGCACGACGCAATTGCCGAAGTTCGAAGAGGATCAGTTTTGGGCGATCTCGGGCGAGGCGCTGAACGGCGAACCCGATGCCGATCAAGAGCAAACGCCTCGGGCTCATCCCCACCGCCGAAGTCTCGCTCACCAACCTCGTCCGCGAATCCATCCTCGACGAGAAGGAACTGCCGCTGCGCTTCACCGCGCTGACGCCGTGCTTCCGCGCCGAAGCCGGCGCCGCGGGGCGCGACACGCGCGGCATGATCCGCCAGCATCAGTTCAACAAGGTCGAGCTGGTGTCGATCACGACGCCGGAGACCTCGAAGGACGAGCACGAGCGCATGCTCTCCTGCGCCGAGGAAATCCTGCGCCGGCTCGGCCTGCACTACCGCGTGATGACGCTGTGCGCCGGCGACATGGGATTTGCCTCGCACAAGACCTACGACATCGAGGTGTGGATGCCGGGGCAGGGCGAGGGCGGCATGTACCGCGAGATTTCCTCCTGCTCGGTCTGCGGCGACTTTCAGGCGCGGCGCATGAACGCGCGTTCGCGCGGGCCGGACGGCAAGCCGCGCTTCGTGCACACGCTGAACGGTTCGGGCACCGCCGTCGGCCGCGCGCTGATCGCGGTGATGGAAACCTACCAGCAGCAGGGCGGCTCGATCGCCGTGCCGGACGTGCTGCAGCCCTACATGGGCGGCCTCAACGTCATCGAGAAAGGCAGCTAAGCTCAAAGCCATGCGAATTCTCTGCACCAATGACGACGGCATCAACGCGCCGGGCATCGGCATCGTCGAGGACATCGCCAAGCAGATCTCCGACGACGTCTGGGTGGTGGCGCCGGAGAGCGACCAGTCCGGCGTGTCGCATTCGCTGTCGCTGAACGATCCGCTGCGGCTTGCGCGAAATCTCGCCGCGGCATTTTGCGGTGCGCGGCACGCCGACCGACTGCGTCATCATGGGCGTGCGCCACCTCATCAAGGACAAGCGGCCGGACATCGTGCTCTCCGGCGTCAACCGCGGCCGCAACGTTGCCGAGGACGTGGTCTATTCCGGCACCATCGCCGGCGCCATGGAAGGCGTCATCCTCGGCATTCCGTCGTTCGCGCTGAGCCAGGAGTTCGGCGTCGAGAACCGCCAGAACCTGCCCTGGGACACCGCGCTGACCCACGGCCCCGAGATCGTGAAGCGGATCTTCGAGACCGGCGTGCCGCCGGACACGGTCATCAACATCAACTTCCCGAACTGCGCGCCAGAAGAGGTCCGGGGCGTCGTCGTCAGCCGGCAGGGCAAGCGCAACCAGGGGTTTCTGAAGATCGAGGGCCGCAAGGACGGCCGCGGCAACGACTACTTCTGGATCGGTTTCGAGCGGTCGCTCGCGGCCGAGACGCCGGGCGAGGGGACCGACCTCGACGTGCTGGCGCGCAAGTGCGTCTCGGTGACCCCGCTCAGGCTGGACCTGACCGACGTCGACTTCTCCCGCACGCTCGAAGGCGTGCTGAAAGATCGCGCCCCGAGGTGAACGGGAATCGCGGCTCGGTGTTATTCTCCGAGCGAGTGATTCTGCGCGGCGTCATGCCCGGCTTGTGCCGGGCAGCCACGTCTTCCTTCCCGAGGCCTGGACGTGGATGGCCGGAACAAGCCGGCCAGGACACGTGAACGAGAAGCTCGGACAATGGACTTTGCGGGCCACCCGTGTCGTCCAGACGACCCGTCACACGAACGGATGAACTTCCAGCTGCTGCTGCGGCGGCGCGGGATCATCGACCATGCGGTGCTGAAGGCGATGGACGAGGTGCCGCGCGAGGAGTTCGTCGAACCGATCACGCGCGACGAGGCCTATGCGGATGCGGCGCTGCCGATCGCCTGCGGCCAGACCATCAGCCAGCCTTTCGTCGTCGCCTACATGACCGAGCACCTGCGGCTCAGGCCGCACCATCGCGTGCTCGAGATCGGCACCGGCTCCGGTTACCAGGCGGCGGTGCTGTCGCACCTTGCCGCCGAGGTGGTCACGGTCGAACGCTTCCGCACGCTCGCCGATCGCGCGCGGCTGCGGCTTGCGCCGGCTTGCGCGCGACAATGTCGAGGTGCTGACGGCGGATGGCTTCGATCTGCCCGACAACCTCGGCAGCCTTCGATCGCATCATGGTCACCGCGGCGATGGAAGAAGTGCCGGACGATCTCAAGGACCGGCTTGCAAGGGACGGCGTCGCTGCTCGCGCCGGTCGGACCGCATGACGGCGTTCAGGTGCTCACGCGCATCCGTCGCACCGGCGATGGATTTGCCATCCGAAGAGCTGCTCGAGGTTCGCTTCGTGCCGGCGCTGAAGGGCATCGCGCGACAGCTGTAGGCAAGTCGCGCGAGTGTGCCGCGCCGCGCTGATTCCACTTTCGCGAGCGCGACCAAGCAATTGCGGCAGATTAAAGGGTTATTTACTGGCGACATGTTAACTCGAATTCGTTCGAGTTGCGTACGAAGTGAGTAACCATGTCCCGTGTCGCCGAGTTGTTTCGCGCACGCCGCGCGTCGCCTGTTGCGGTCGTTGCGCTGATTTCCGCCGGTCTTGCCGGCTGTAGCGGCGATTCACATCGCTTCGCGGAAAACCCCTTCGCCTCGCGTCAGCAGGAAGTCACCGGCACCGTGCCGCCGGCGCAGGCCGCGCCGTCCGGCCGGATCGAAAGCCGTCCGCTGCCGCAGTACGCAGCACTACTTCGCAGCCGCCGCAAACCACGCCGCCTACGGCTTTCCAGCGCCAGAGCCAGTCGTCCGGCATCTCCGGCGGCGGCCGCGGCATCGCCGCCTATGCGCCGCCCACGCGGCCGATCGAGACCACCGGCACGACCGCGCCGCGGTCGATCGCCTCGAATGCGAGCTGGAGCGCGGCCGACGGCACCACCATCATCGTCGGCACCAACGACACGGTCGACGGCGCTGGCGCAGCGCTACAACGTTCCGGCGCGCGAGATCATGCGCGTCAACGGCCTGCCGACCCCGCGCAACCTGCAGCCCGGCCAGTCGCTGGTCATTCCGCGGCAGGTCACAGCTGCTGCGCCCGCGATGTCGGCGCCGCAGACGCAGGCCCGCAGCGGTCGCCAGCAGCGGCGGCGCTCACGTCGTCAATCCGGGCGAGACGCTGCACAGCATCGCCCGCAAGAACAACATTCCGGCCGCAAAGCTCGCGAAGGCCAACAATCTGCCGGTCACCACCCAGCTCAAGACCGGCATGAAGATCACCGTTCCCGGCATGAAGGCGGCCGCAGCAGCGCCCGCGCCACAGCCGAAGACACGGTCGCCGCTCCGGCCAAGCCGGCAGCAGCGCCCGTGACCGTCGCCGAAGCGCCGGCTGCCGAAAAAGGAAACCGCCAACCTCGCGACCGAGACCAAGGAAGTCGAGAAGGAAGCGAAACAGGACGCGACCGGCGGCCTGCCGTCGTTCCGCTGGCCCGTGCGCGGCCGGGTGATCGCGGCCTATGGCGCGAAGACCAGCGGCAAGCAAAACGACGGCATCAACGTCGCCGTGCCCGAAGGCACGCCGGTGAAGGCCGCCGAAGACGGAGTGGTGACCTACTCCGGCAACGAACTGAAAGGCTATGGCAATCTGGTTCTGGTGCGGCACTCCAACGGCTATGTCACCGCGTATGCCCACGCGAGTGAGCTGATGGTGAAGCGCGGTGAGACGATCAAACGCGGCCAGATCATTGCCAAGGCGGGTCAGACGGGCGAGGTGTCGTCACCGCAGCTTCACTTCGAAATCCGTCAAGGATCGACACCCGTCGACCCGTCGAAATTCCTGAACGGGACGTGATCGAAGAGGGCGAATAGCGAATAGGGAGTAGCGAATAGGAAGCGCCGTCTATTCGCTATTCGCTACTCGCTATTCGCTACTCAGCCGCACCCTCAACCGTCCCGCCAGATCCTGCACGAACTGCCAGGCGACGCGGCCGGAGCGCGAGCCGCGCGTGGTCGACCATTCGAGCGCGTCGCGTTCGAGCTCGTCCGCGGCGACCTTGATGCCGAAGTGGTCGCAATAGCCGCGCACCATGGCGAGATATTCGTCCTGGCTGCAGCGATGGAACCCGAGCCACAGGCCGAAGCGATCCGACAGCGACACCTTCTCCTCGACCGCCTCGCCGGGATTGATCGAGGTGGAGCGCTCGTTCTCGATCATGTCGCGCGGCAGCAGGTGGCGGCGGTTCGAGGTGGCGTAGAGGATGACGTTGTCGGGCCGGCCTTCGATGCCGCCTTCGAGCACCGCCTTCAGCGACTTGTACGAGGCATCGTTGCCGTCGAAGGACAGGTCGTCGCAGAAGACGATGACGCGCTCAGCGCGCGCCGCGCAGCAGGGTCATCAGCGCGGGCAGGCTCTCGATGTCCTCGCGATGGATCTCGATCAGCTTCAGGTTGCCGGCGACGTCGCTGCGCTGGTTGACGCTCGCGTGCACGGCCTTCACCAGCGACGACTTGCCCATGCCGCGCGCGCCCCACAGCAGCGCATTGTTGGCGGGCAGCCCGGTGGCGAAGCGCTCGGTGTTCTCGGTGAGGATATCGCGCATCCGGTCGATGCCCTTGAGCAGCGACAGCTCGACGCGGCTGACCCGCGGCACGCCGATCAGGCGGCCGGCAGGATGCCAGACGAACGCTTCGGCGCCGCGCAAGCGGATTGCCGGACCTTCCGGCTCGCCGTCGCGCCGGGCAGGCTCGCGGCGATCGCCTCGAGCGCGGCGGCGATCCGCTCGTAGGCGGCGTCCGTCGGGCGCGGTTCTGGCGCTGCGGCAGGCGCCGTGTCGCGTTCGCGCCGGCGGCGCCTGGCGGGCTCTTCGAGCGGGTTGCGGGGGGCTTGTCGGGAGGCCTTGCGCGGCATGTGATGCTTCCTTCCGCCGCACCCATAACGGGCCTCGGCCGGAGGGGCAAGCGGCCCATAAATCAAGGCCTTAGCTGCCGTTGCAATTGGGACCGCGGCCGCTATAGTCCGCGCGAATTTTGGTCAAATCGCCCGATTTGGCCGCTCGCTAGAGCCGTCTCCCAGCCAGCTTTCATAAGGACCCTCCATGCTGATTACTCCTGCGTATGCGCAAGCTGTCGGCGGCGACGCCGGCGAGCATGCTGCACATCGCTGCTGCCGTTCGCGCTGATCTTCGTCATCATGTACTTCCTGATCCTGCGCCCGCAGCAGAAGCGGGTGAAGGATCATGCCGAGATGGTGAAGAACGTGCGCCGCGGCGACACCATCGTCACGTCGGGCGGGCTGGTCGGCAAGGTGACCAAGGTGGTCGACGACGACCAGGTGGAGATGGAAATCTCCGACGGCGTCCGCATCCGCCAGATGCGCCAGATGATCACCGCCGTGCGCGCCAAGGGCGAGCCGGCGAAGGACGAGGCGGCGAGCTAGGATCGGCCGGCGGCGGCGCAACACCACGGCAGGCAGTCATGCTCTATTTCACCACGCTGGAAGATCGTCTCGATCATTGCCACGGCGCTGATCGTGTGCTGTTTGCCGTGCCGAATTTCTTTCCGGAAGCCACGGTGAAGTCGCTGGCCGAAGTGGGCGCAGCGCCACATCGTGCTCGGGCTCGACCTGCAGGGCGGCTCGCACCTGCTGCTCGAGGTGGATTCCAACGCGGTCAAGAAGGAGAAGCTCAATCAGGTTGTCGACGATGCGCGTCGGGTGCTGCGCGACGCGCGCATTCGCTTCTCCGGGCCTCAGCAGTTCGCGGCGACGTGGTCGAAGTGCGTGTCAACGAGCCGACGACGTTCCGAACGCGCTGCACAAAGCTGCGCGAGCTGTCGCAGCCGCTCGGCGGCCTGCTGGGTTCCAGCGGCCAGCGCAGCCTCGAGGTGCAGGATGCGGGCGGCGGCCTTATCCGCCTGACCGTGCCGCAGGCGGCCATCACCGAACGCATCCGCCAGTCGGTCGAGCAGTCGATCCAGATCATCGAGAAGCGCGTCAACGAACTCGGCACGGTCGAGCCGCTGATCCAGCGTCAGGGCATCGACCGCATTCTC
Organism: uncultured Alphaproteobacteria bacterium; assembly: GCA_963757845.1. Taxonomy (GTDB): domain Bacteria; phylum Pseudomonadota; class Alphaproteobacteria; order Rhizobiales; family Xanthobacteraceae; genus P52-10. The sequence continues at coordinate 91,471 of CAVWTB010000054.1, read as the reverse complement.
GTGCAGGTGCCGGGCCTGCAGGACCCGACGCGGCTGAAGGAAATTCTCGGCAAGACCGCCAAGATGGATTTCCGGATGGTCGATACCAGCATCTCGCCGGAACAGGCGCAGCAGGGCCGCCTGCCGCCGGAGTCGGAACTGCTGCCGAACGCGCAGCCGCCGAAGGCGCCGATCGTCGTCAAGAAGCAGGTCCTCGTCTCCGGCGGCGACCTGACCGACGCGCAGCCGGGTTTCGACCAGCGCACCAGCGAGCCGATCGTCAGCTTCAAGTTCAATACCTCGGGCGCGCGCAAGTTCGCGCAGGCGACGTCGGAGAATGTCGGCCTGCCGTTCGCGATCGTGCTCGACAACGAGGTCATCTCCGCGCCGACGATCCGCGAGCCGATCACCGGCGGCCAGGGCCAGATTTCCGGCGGCTTCACCGTGCAGCAGGCGAACGACCTCGCGATCCTGCTGCGCGCCGGCGCGCTGCCGGCGCCGCTGACCATCATCGAGGAGCGCACGGTCGGTCCGGGCCTCGGTCAGGATTCGATCGAGGCGGGCGAGCTGGCCTCCTATGTCGGCGCCATTCTCGTCATCGTCTTCATGCTGCTGACCTACCGGCTGTTCGGCTTCTTCGCCAACGTCGCCGTGATGATCAACGTGGCGATGATCTTCGGCATCCTGTCGCTGTTGAACGCGACGCTGACGCTGCCCGGCATCGCCGGCGTCGTGCTGACGGTCGGCATCGCGGTGGATTCCAACGTGCTGATCTACGAGCGCATCCGCGAGGAGCTGCGCGCAGGCCGCAGTCCGATCTCGGCGATCGACGCCGGCTTCACGCGCGCGCTCGCGACCATTCTCGACTCCAACATCACCACGTTCATCGCGGCCGCGGTGCTGTTCTGGGTCGGCACCGGCCCGGTTCGCGGCTTTGCCGTGACGCTCGGCATCGGCATCATCACCACGGTCTTCACCGCCTTCACCGTCACGCGGCTGATCGTCGCGATGTGGGTGCAAGTGGAAGCGGCCGCAGACCGTGCCGATTTAAGGAAGCAGGCGCACGTGACATTCTGGATTATCATTGCGCTTGCAGCGTTCATTGTCGTCCTGACGGTCCTCAGCATCTACGGAGCTCCTTCCGGCGATGCGGATCGTGCCGGACGACACGAAGTTCGACTTCATCCGCTTCCGCCGCATCAGCTTTCCGATCTCGGCGGTGCTGTCGATCCTCGCGATCGTGCTTTATTTCAGCCATGGGCTGAATTTCGGCATCGACTTCCGCGGCGGCACGCTGATCGAGGTTCAGCAAAAGGGCGGCCCGGCCGACATCGCGCAGTTGCGCTCCACGATCGAGCGGCCTCGGGCTGGGCGAGGTGCAGCTGCAGCTGTTCGGCGGCCCGTCCGACGTGCTGATCCGCCTCGCGCAGCAGCCCGGCGGCGACGCCGAGCAGCAGGCGGCCATTCAGAAGGTGCGCCAGGCGCTCGGGCGACTCCGTCGAATATCGGCGCGTCGAGGTGGTCGGACCGCGCGTGTCGAGCGAACTGCTCGCCTATGGCGTCGGCGGCCTGATGCTCGCGATCGTCGGCATCCTGATGTACCTCTGGTTCCGCTTCGAATGGCAGTTCGCGCTCGGCGCCATGATCGCCAACGTGCACGATATCGTGCTGACCATCGGCTTCATGTCGATCGCGCAGATCGACTTCGACCTGACCAGTATCGCGGCGCTGCTGACCATCCTCGGCTACTCGCTGAACGATACGGTCGTCATCTACGACCGTATCCGCGAGATGCTGCGCCGCTACAAGAAGATGTCGATGCCGGAGCTGTTGAACGTGTCGATCAATTCGACGCTGTCGCGCTCGATCATCACCCACGTCACCGTGACGCTGGCGCTGTTCGCGCTGCTGCTGTTCGGCGGCAAGGCGATCCATAGCTTCACCGCGACGATGATGTTCGGCGTGGTGCTGGTCGGCACCTATACCTCGATCTTCATCGCCGCGCCGATCCTGATCTATCTCGGCGTCGGCACCAATCGCCTCGAGATGAAGAGGAGAAGCCCGCCAAGCCGGCGAGGCCGTGACGGCGGACGCGGCGAGGGCGGGCGCCATCTTCCGCACGCGGCGCCGATCGACGCCTACGGCAACGGCGGCTTCCGCTTCGCCGACATGTCGCACCGCGGCTCGCTGCTGTGCCTGCCGGACGGCATCTGGGCCTGGCCGGTCGAGCGCGCGGAAGAGATCGACGAGCAGGCGCTGGCGCTGGTGTTCGCCAAGGCGAACGAGCTCGACACGCTGATCATCGGCACGGGCAGGGAGATGGCTCCGTTTCCGCCGGCGCTGCGGCAGGCGCTGCGCGCCGTCCAGGTCGTGGTCGATGCGATGCAGACAGGTCCTGCGATCCGCGTCTACAACATCATGATCGGCGAGCGCCGCCGCGTCGCCGCCGGCCTGATCGCGGTGCCATGAGCGCGGCCGCGACGGGATCAGGCGAACGCTGCCTATTGCGCGAGCCTCGTTCGCGGCGGCGATTTCGAGCGCTATGCGGCGACGCTGTTCGTCAGCGCCGGAGCTGCGGCGCGCGCTGCTGGCGCTGTTCGCCTTCAATCATCGAGATCGCCCGCATCCGCGAGCAGATCAGCCAGCCGCTCGCCGGCGAAATCCGCCTGCAGTGGTGGAGCGATCTGCTGGCCGGGACAGCGCATGGCGAGGCGGCCGGCAATCCCGGTCGCGGCCGAACTGCTGCGGGCGATCGAGCGGCATGCCCTGCCGCACGAGCTCTTGAGCGGCATGATCGATGCGCATCGCTTCGACCTCTATGACGAGCCGATGCAGACGAGCGCGGAGCTGGAAAGCTATCTTCAGGGCACCGCGTCGGCGTTGTTCGGCCTCGGCGCGCTCGTGCTCGGCGTCGATGCACAGCCGACGACGAGCTGCTGCGTCACGCGGGCCTGGCGTTCGGCCTGACGCGGATCGTCGAAGCGCTGCCGCGCCACGCCTCGCGCGGGCAGTTCTACCTGCCGCTGGACGAGCTTGGCGCGGGCGGGCGTCGCGCCTGCGAGACATCCTCGCCGGCAAATCGACGCCGGAACTGCAGCGGTTCCTGCAGGACCTTGCCGGACAGGCGCGCAGCCATCTGCGGCTCGGCGCTGGAGCGGCTTGCGCGCGACCGTACGCCGGCGCGCAAAGTGTTCCTGCCGCTGGCCCTGATCGATCGCAAGCTGCGGCGCGTGCTGTCGGCGGCGTTCAAGCCGTTCGGGGCACGGCCGGCGCCGTCGAACCTTGCCGTGCTCTGGACGCTTGTGGCGCGCCTCGCGCCGAGAGCCGTTCAGAAGCTGAACCTGTCCCGCAAATTCTTCCGCTCTTCGCAGATCGTCGCACGAGTTCGCGCTCGGCCGGCGCATGCAGCAGCGGCTCGATCAGATCGACCTGGTTCATGGCGATCAGCTGCAGGATTTCCCGGCGCACGGCGCCGTCCGCATCGCGCGGCAGCGCCGGCGCGATCTGGATGTGCTCGGGCGGCTGCGGCGTTTTCGCGCCCGCAAGCGCCGATGCGCAGACGTCGCTTCGAGATTGTCGCCGCTGCCTTCGACGAAGGCATAGAGGCCGACGCCGGCGCGGCGATCGGCGAAGGCGACGATGGCGACGTCGCGAACGGCGGGATTGGCCTTGATGCGCTCGATCAGCACCGGCGCGTCGTTGACGAGGCGCTTGCCGCCGCCTTCGCGGTCGGTGAAGTTGAACAGCCCGCGGGTGATCGCGACATAGACCTTCTTTCCCGTCATCAGCCAGACGCGCGAGAAGATCGATTTCCGCGCCAGCACCTTGCGCTCTTTCGGCGTCAGCGCTGCGGGCGCGTAGCGGCGCTTGTGCTTCAACAGATGCCGCAGGTCCTCGTAGGCCAGGATCCGGTAGAGCTTGCCGCGCCCCTTGAAGCAGGCGGCGAGCTGGAAGTCGGTCAGTAGGCCTTGCCGTCGGTGCCGCGCAGCCAGTTCTGCTCCTTGGCGAGATCGTTGTGGCAGACGCCGGCGCGGCGCAGTTTTCGCAGCGCCGCCTTGGCGGTGCGGAAATAGGCGACGTCGCCGTCGGGCTTTGCCAGGTGCAGCGCGACGCCGTCGATGAAGCCGCGCACGAGCGCCGCGCGCCCGGCCCAGAGCAATTCGGGGCCGATCCCCATGCCGCGGATCGCGCCGAGCGCCCGCCGCTCGCGATTGAACAGATGGTTGGCCAAGCGGCCGCGACCACCACGGCACCTGATCGAGCCGGCGCAGGATGGCGCCGACGTCCGCCGCCGTCGATCCGGAAACGGCCGCGCTCGACGGTCGAGAACACGTCGCGCTTCAACAGCGCGCCGGCAGACCAGCGCTCGGACAGAACTTTTGCGTCGTCGTCGGGAAGCGGCATGCGATGAAAAATGGTCAGGCCGCGGCAGCCGCCGCGCGCATGTCGGCGATCCAGCGATCGAGATCGCGCAAGCGCGCGCGCGGTCAGCGCCTGCTTGCGCGCGATCGACTTTTCGGTGCCGCGCAGCCGCTTGCCGTCGGGGCCCTTGGTCGGCGCCGAGGCGAGCGGCGGAAACAGGCCGAAATTGATGTTCATCGGCTGGAACGAGCGCGGACCGTTGTCGATGGTCTCGATATGGCCGCCGGTGATGTGGCCGAGCAGCGATCCGAGCGCCGTGGTCGGCGGCGGGCTGGTACGCCTGCGTCGCCGCTCGCGTCGGCCGCGGCGAACAGGCCGGCCATCAGCCCGACGCTGGCGGATTCGACGTAGCCTTCGCAGCCGGTCATCTGGCCGGCAAAGCGCAGCCGCGGCTCGGCGGCGAGGCGCAGCTGGCCGTCCAGCAGCGCCGGCGAATTGAGGAACGTGTTGCGATGCAGGCCGCCGAGCCGCGCGAACTCGGCGTTGGCGAGCCCCGGAATGGTGCGGAAGATGCGCACCTGCTCGGCGTGCTTCAGCTTGGTCTGGAAGCCGACCATGTTGTAGAGCGTGCCGAGCTTGTTGTCCTGGCGCAGCTGGACGATGGCGTAGGCCTTCACGGTCGGATTGTGCGGATTGGTCAGGCCGAACGGCTTCATCGGCCCGTGCCGCAGCGTCTCGCGGCCGCGCTCGGCCATGATCTCGACCGGCAGGCAGCCGTCGAAGTAGGGCGTGTTGGTCTCCCACTCGTGAAAGCTGGTCTTCTCGCCGGCGAGCAGCGCATCGATGAACGCCTCGTACTGCTCGCGCGTCATCGGGCAGTTGATGTAGTCGGCGTCGCCGCCGCCCGGACCGACCTTGTCGTAGCGCGACTGGAACCAGGCGACGCTCATGTCGATGGTGTCGCGATAGGCGATCGGCGCGATCGCATCGAAGAAGGCGAGCGAGTCCTGGCCGCGTGAGGCTGCGGATGCCGTCGGCGAGCGCCGGCGAGGTCAGCGGTCCGGTGGCGATGATGACGTTGCGCCAGTCGGCGGGCGGCAGGCCCTGCGACCTCCTCGCGGCGGAGCTCGATCAGCGGATGCTGCTCCAGCGCGGCCTGCACGGCGGCGGAAAAGCCGTGCCGGTCGACGGCGAGCGCGCCGCCGGCCGGAACCTTGTTGGCGTCGGCCGCGCGCATGATCAGCGAATCCAGCCGGCGCAGCTCCTCGTGCAGCAGGCCGACCGCGTTGTTGCTGGCGTCGTCGGAGCGGAAGGAATTGGAGCAGACGAGCTCGGCGCAGCTGTCGGTGACATGCGCTTCGGTCGTCCGCACCGGGCGCATCTCGTGCAGCACCACGCGCACGCCGCGGCTGGCGAGCTGCCAGGCGGCTTCGGAGCCGGCGAGGCCTGCGCCGATCATGTGAACGGTCGTGGGTTGAGGATTTGCAGCCGGCGTCATGGGCAGACACCTAAAGCGCGCGCACGCGCGGCGCAACCGCGGCGCAGGCAGGTGGCCCGAAAACGAGAGCGCCCGCTCAAGCAGCGGGCGCCATCGTCAGTGTCAGTATCAGTTCGCGGATCGCCGCGTCGACGCCGGCGTGCCCGCAAGAGAGGGGGGCAACCGTCTCGCGGGAGGTACGCTTGAGTACGTTAGTCGAGCGCGTGGCCGGCAGCGACGCGGGGAATGTCGGCGCGGTCGATGCCGATGTCGGCAAGTTCCCGATCCGTCAGCTGCGACAGTTCCCGCAGGTTGCGATGATAGTCCTTGAAGGACTGAATCGCGCGAATGATGGTGAGCAACATGGTCTTGGTCTCCTTGTCCGAATGGGTCCGAAACCCATCGTTGGAACCTATATAGCGCGCTGTTCTCGCGCTGCAGCAGAGGCGATGTTGCGATGCAGCTAAGTGATTTTTGCATGGGTTAATTAAGGTGTGATCAATAATTCAGCGATTCGCTGACTCGTCAGGCAGCGGGCACGTCGATGGCGAATTATGCAGTGAAATATAAACCGATATTCATGGTCCAATGCTCTTGTCGATGGTCAGATGCCTCATGGAGCCGGTTACTTCGATTACCCGGCAAGCCATGCGTCTCTATGACGAGATTGTGTAACTGATAAAGTGAATTCTGGATCATTTCTATAGTGCGCGCCGAAACCTACGCGGATCCTGCCGATTCTGCGTCGGGGATCAGGCCAAGGTGAGTGGACCGTGCAGATCGGGACCGTGCGATAGCTGCCGCCATGCGCCGGGGACGCCTCTCAAATCCAGGCTTGCAAGGAGCTGCGCTCGCCTATGCTGCTGGCGCTGCAGGCGCTGCTGGGCGCTTGGGCCGGCCAGGCAGCTGCTTCGGCATCGATCGATCCGGCGCTGACGCTTTGCCGCACGATCGCCAAGCGGCGACGCGCAGCAGCCGGGCGGCGATGCTGCGCCGGGTGCGCATTGCGCGGCGATGTGCCTGAGCGGCGCGTGTGCGGCCGGCGATCCGCCGGCCAGCGTCAGCACGGCAGCGGAATTTCGCAGCTTCCGCGCGGCGGCGATCTCGATCCGCTTCGGCCGACGATCGTTTGCGCTGGCGCACCGGGTTCCACGTCACGCTGAATGCACGAGGCCCGCCGTCGATTGTCTGAACGAGCTGAAACGCCAACTTCATTCAATCTTCGGAGACCATCATGACCACTCATTCAGGCCGGCTGCGCGCGGCCACTCATCGGCGCTGGCGATCGGCGCACTTCTCGCAAGCGTCGCGATCTCGAGCGCGGATGCGCATGTCTCGCTCGCGACCAAGGAAGCGGCGCCGAACAGCACCTACAAGGCCGTGCTGCAGGTTCCGCACGGGTGCGACGGCGAGGCGACCACAGCCGTTCGCGTGCAAATCCCGGAAGGCGTCATCGCCGTCAAGCCGATGCCGAAGGCCGGCTGGACGCTGACGACGACGCGCGGCGCGTACGCCAAACCTTACGAAAATCACGGCCGCACGGTGAACGAAGGGGTGAAGGAGATCGTCTGGTCCGGCGGCAACCTGGCCGACGAGCATTTTGACGAGTTCACGTTCTCCGCCATCGATCGCGACCGACGGCGGTGCGGCGAAGGCCGTCTATTTCCCGATCGTGCAGCAGTGCGCGAAAGGCGAGGCGGCCTGGACCGAAATTCCCGCAGCCGGCACAATCGCCGCGCGACCTGAAGAAGCCGGCGCCCGCTTTGCGGATTTCCGCCAACACAGCGGTCGCGCAGGCCGGCGGCCACGATCATCAGCATGGCGCGAGCGCCGCCGGCTTCCGACACCTTCAAGGTCGGCGACATCACCGTCGCCGCGCCATGGACGCGCGCGACGCCTGGCGGTGCAAAGGTCGCCGGCGGCTATCTGAAGGTGACGAACAGCGGCGCGGCCGCCGACAAGCTCGTCGGCGCGACCACCGACATCGCCGGCCGCGTCGAGATCCACGAGATGAGCGATGAGCGGCGGCGTCATGCAGATGCGGCCGCTCGATGCGGGCCTCGAGCTGAAGGCCGGACAGACCGTCGAACTGAAGCCCGGCGGCTATCACGTGATGTTCATGGATCTGAAGCGGCAGCTGAAGAGGGCGAGACCGTCAAGGCGACGCTGCAGTTCGAGAAGGCGGGCAACGGTCGACGTCACCTTCAAGGTCGGCTCCGTCGGCGGCGCCTCCGCGCCGCATCGAGCATAAGCATTGAAGTGGCGATCGATCGGGAGTAGCGAATAGGGAATAGGGAACGCTGAATGGCTACTCGCCATTCGCTACTCGCCATTCGCCCCTTTCATCTCCCCATCGCCTTCGCAAACGCGTCGCCGTCCTTCAAGCCGAGCTCGTAGGCTGCGCGAATGCCGTCCGGGTTGGTGATGTCGAACTGGCCGACGCCGATCTTCTGCGACGGCTGGAAGTAGGTGCGGCCGTCGATCTTCGGAATGTGCTTGTAGACGCGCGTCAGCAGCACCAGCGTGCGCCCGCCTTCGGCTTCGATCTCGGCCAGCGGCTCGACCGGCACGTTGTCGACGAGCCCGCCGTCGAAGGCGGGGCGGCCCGCGACCAGCGTCACCGGCATGAACGGCGGCACGCCGCTGGACGCCATCAGCGCAAGGCGAAGCGGCTCGGCTTCGCCGAGTTCGCGCACGCGAACGAACTCGGCGCTGTAGCCGAGCTTGCGGCCGAACCGCGGATGCACGGGATGCAGCAGCTTCTTCTCGATCTGGTAGGCGGCAATGCCGAGCGCCGCGCCTGCGACCGGCGACAGCCCGCGCGGCAGCCGCGAGATGGCCAGCCGCAGATCGGTCAGCGCGTTGAGGCGGGCGAGCGCCGCCTCGTCGATGACGTTGGCGAGCAGGTCGCGATACAGCGGTCCGACCGGGCAGAGCGGCTCGCCGCGTCGCCAGGCTGCAAGGTCGAAATTCTTCAGATGATCGCCGCAGCCGCCGATCACCAGCTCGCGCACGCGATCGCCGATGCCGAGCAGGGAATAGCAGGCGGCGAACGCGCCGGCGCTGGCGCCGACGACGAGCTTTGGCGCAAGGCCCAGGCGCTGCGCGGCGGCTTCGTAAAAGCCGCCCTGCCAGTAGCAGCGATTGCCGCCGCCCGCGAACGCGATTGCATCGAACATGAAAGCTGCCTCGGTCAGCGAGACGAGGCAGCTTGCATGCCAAACGTTTGGCGGAGGATCAATTGGCGAAATGGCTTGAGCCTGATTGAACGTGTCTCAATCAGGCTCAGTTGCCGGATCAATCCCCGTGCTTGTCGCGCGTCCACGGGAACAGCGACGCCGGGAAGTTCGCGGCCGAATGATGATGCTTCGGCGGGGGGTCGTAGTGCGGATGTGTCGGGTCCGGTTCGACCGCCAGCCGATACAGATGCCACGTCGCGTGCCCCAGGACCGGAATGACGACGGCAAGGCCGAGGAACAGCGGGATCGTGCCGATCACGAGCAGTCCTGCGACGATCAGGCCCCAAGCGCCACGACGACCGGATTGGCGAGCGGCGACGCGCAGCGAGGTCACAACCGCTTCCATCACGCTCGCGTGACGATCCAGCATCATCGGGAACGACACCACGGTCACGCACAGCGCCGCCAGCGCGAACACGAAGCCGACGCCGCAACCGACGATGATCAGCGCCCAGCCCTCGGGCGTGGTCAGCACGCGCTGGACGAAGTCGGGCATCGTCGCGGCAGGCGCATAGCCGAACGTCATCTCGTAGATCTCCTGCGCGGTCATGATCCAGGCCACGAACAGCGCCAGCAGCCCGACGCCCAGGCCGAGCATGGAGGGGAAGGAGGGCGAGCGCAGCACCTCGAACGCCTGCCAGGCGCCGACCTCGTCGTTAAGCTCGCGGTGGCGGCTCAACTCATAAAGTCCGACCGCGGCGAACGGTCCGAGCAGCGCAAAGCCGGCTGCGAGCGGGAACAGCAACGGCATCACCGAATGGCCGAGCACCCATCGCGCAATGAAGAGGCCCAGCACCGGATAGATGACGCACAGCATGACGGCGTGGCTCGGCACCGCCTTGAAATCATCGAGGCCCTTGCGCAACGCTGTGCCGAGATCCTCCATCGTCAGCTTGCGCACGACCGGCGACGTGCCATCAGCCGCGGCGCCGATCTGCGCCAAATTGCCAAAGATATGAGATGCCATGGTCGCTTTTCTCCCTTGCGTCCGCAGAGCGAGAAGAGCGCAAACGATCGCGCATGCCCGTCCCGGACATTGTGCCGCGACCAGAACCAAGCGCGAGCGAGAGTGCCGTGTTGGGCAAAGCCGCGACCTGTTCCATGAGGATATCGCAGGTTCGATGCAAATGCACTCACTGTTCAGTGAGACGAATGCCGTAACGGTTAAGAACCCGAGCAACCGGAACGATTTGTCTCGCTTTCGTCATAATCCCGAAGGCTTCGGCACGCAGAGATCGCAATGCAAAACGATGGCAATCGCAAAGCGGCGGGCTTAAGCTTGCGCCGCCATACGTTGATCGGAACGCATTGGGCGTACTTTCTCACTACTCTTCTTCAAATTCGGGAGTGACATCATGAGCATCTTCGGAAAAATCATGGGCGCGATTTTCGGCACCAAGGCCGAGGCGGCACCGGCGGGCGCGCCGGCCGGCGACACGGCGACCGCGACCGCAGCACCTGCGCAAACCGTCGACGTCGTTCCCATCCTCGAGAAGGCAGCGGCGGCGAAGAAGGAGAAGCTGAACTGGCGCACCTCGATCGTCGACCTGATGAAGGTGCTCGACCTCGACTCGGGCCTCGGCGCGCGCAAGGAGCTCGCCAAGGAACTCGGCTACACCGGCGACACCAATGACTCGGCGAAGATGAACATCTGGCTGCACAAGCAGGTGATGATCAAGCTGGCGGCCAACGGCGGCAAGGTGCCGGACGAGCTGAAGTAAGTCATAAGGGCGGCAGGCGACGCTCAAGAAAACAAAAGCCCGCCATCAAGGCGGGCTTTCACGTTTGTCGTTGGCGGCAAACGGATTTGGCGTTTCATCTATTCGCAGCCCCAGCTCGCCGGAAGCTGGCGACGCGAGAGACCGATGTCGCGCAGGGTGCGCTCGTCGAGGTGGGCGATTTCGGCGAGCACAGCGCGCCGCCGCAGGTAGTCCCGGACCATCCGGATCAGTGAGATCAGCATTGTCGTCTTCCAATCTTTCGAATTCGGCTGAATTGCCGTGGTGCAGATTGGTCGGCGCGATGCAGCAAAGGTTCGCAACTGCGGCAGAATGCATGGCTGCCGCGCAAATACCGGTTAAATCGATGGCTGCGGCTGTGATCCAGCTCGCTGAAATCTGGCTAGTTCACGAGGCTGCTGAATTCCGGATGTTTCTTGATGTAGCCGGCGAGGAATTCGCAGCTGCGGCTCGACCTTCAAGCCATGCGAGCGAATGTTTTCCAGCACGGCCTTGGCCAGAATGGAGCCGACGCCGCGGCCGCCAAGCTCCTTCGGCACCTCGGTGTGGAGCAGCGTGATCGCGCCCGATGACGGCATCGCGTAGTCCACGAACGCTACGTAGTCATCGATCTCCAGTTCGAACCGGCTCTTGCTCTTGTTGTTGCGAAGCGTGCTGGGCATGACCGCGGTCCTTCTTGTTCTTGGCCGATGGATCGAAGGCGAGAAAGCTTAGTTCATGACGGACGCTGCGAAAGGCGAAACTGCGGCAGTGCCGCTCATGCCTTCCATTCACCTTACGCATGGTGATGAAGCTTCGTTCAGCGCGCGCCTGCTGAGCGAGCAGATCGCGAAATTCCGGGTGCGCTTCGATGTGGCCGCTAACGTACCAACAGAGCGGAATGACCTTCATTCCCTCGCTGCGCGCGTAGTCCAGCGCGGCCTGCACCACGCGTGCGGCGAGGCCGCGGCCGCGCAGGGCCGGCGGCGTCAGCGTGTGAAAGAACGTCATGACGCCCGGCGACAGGCGATACTCGGTGAAGACGGTCTGGCCGTCCACGTCGAGCTCGAAGCGGTGTTTTGCAGCGTTATGGATGACGGCGTCACTCATGGCCCAAGCCATATAGCCTCGCGCGGGTGCCGCAGAACCTCTTGCCGAGCAGGGCGGCCATGCTGCGCGAGCGAACAGGGCGGGGCATGGGCGATCGAGCGCCCTTGCAAACGGTTCCCGCGCGCCTACGTCTTTGACACACATACGCAATGCGGCCGGCCCGGTCATCGGCATTGTGTCTCGGTCCCGGCCTCAGACGTATGCCTCTCTGCTATGGAGGCTTCGATGTCGATCAACCGCTTTTTCAGCACCCACAGAACGTGGGAGGAATGGTGCGGGATGATCCTCGGCATCCTGATCCTGCTGTCGCCGTGGTTCGCGACGCGGCCGGATCATAGCGAGGTCATCCTCAATGCCATGGCCGTCGGCATTCTGGTCTTCGGCCTGGCGCAGCTCGAGTACCTTGCATTGCAGCGCTGGGAGGAAGCCGGCTCGTTCGTGCTTGGCGTCTGGCTGATCTGCTCGCCGTTCATCTTCGACTATGCCGGTGCCGACCCGCTGCGTTACTGGCATTTCGTCCTCGGCGCCCTCGTGGTGGCGTTGGCGGCGCTCGAGCTCTGGCAGGATTGGCTGCTCAGCGATCAGGAGCTTGCCGAGCACGGCAAATAGGGGCGGCAGGTCGTCGTTGCATTGCAGCGACGGGATGACGGCGGAAGCGGTTGCAAGTCGCGCCATCGTGTGCCGGAAGTTCCCGTGCGCATCGTTGGTTCCGCACGACTCGGCCTCGTGCCGCTTTGCTTTGACCTCAATCGGCGCGCTCGCGTCGCTTGCGCGCGACGGTGAGGTCGTCCGCCGGCAGCGGCGATGGCGCGGTGGCCGGCTTCGGATTGAGCGCTTCGTGCAGCGCCTGCTGGCGGATCTTCAGGTCGCAGAACGTATGCACCTTGCCGGTCGGATCCACCACCAGCGCGGGATCGCCGGTCATGAATTCCGACAGCGTCGCGCGTTCGTTGCGCATCCGCCCGCTGATGTGCCGGAAGCCGCGATGCTGCGCCGGCTCCGCTGAACGCTCGTCCGCCTTCGCTCCGGTCTCCGCGCCGTGGCAGCCGTTGCAGGTGCGCAGCGCAAAATTGTGGCGCAGCACGTTGTTGGCGATCTGCATCTGCGGCCAGCGGAAATTCGCCTTCGGAATGTCCGCGCTGCCGCTCAGGAACTTGTTCGGAAGATCGTCATCCGGACTGCTTGCTGATGAATTCCGACAGCTCGCGCGCATCGCGCGATGAGCCTCTGATGCGGCGTGTCCTTCAACGGCGCGTTGACGAGACGCCTGGCTGTGGCGTCGAAACGAAACTCTCGCAGCTGCCAGGGCAGGGCGAGGCCTTCATTGGTGCGGAGCTGGTTGAGGTGTCCCGCAGCCTCGGGCCGGGGCGTCTTGTAAAGCTGTCGGTGATCGCCTGCAGTGCCGCGTTGTAGTCGGCGCCGAACGCCATGCCGCCTAGCCGATGCCATCGCTCGGCCCATGCCTTCACGCCGTCGCGGTCGGACGCGCGCAAGCCATACTCGAAGATGACGGTGAACGGCAGTGGCGGTGCTTCATCGAGGGGCCGCACCTTGCTCAGGTCGAGCGCCGTGAAGACGAAGCGCGCTTCGCCCGCGCTCCTGATCGTGCCGTCGCGGTCGACGACGCCGAGATCGGGGCGATAGACGATCGCCAGCAGGCGGAACGGTGCGTTCGCAAGATTTGGCGTCCAGGCGGCGAACGTCGTCGCGCCGTCCTTCGCCATCCACAGTCTTGTCAGCCGTGCGCGCATCGCCGGCCGCGGCGGAAGCGGAAAGTCGTTGACGTCCTGGCGTCGCTCAAAACTGTCGAGCCACTGCTTGACCAGCGCCGGTGCGTCGTTCGGCGCGAGCGCCGTCATAAGCCCGCCGAACGACCATGCGCCGTCGGCGCCGATGCGCGCGCGTCGTTGACCACCGACAGGTCGGTGATCAGCAATTCCTTCTCGATCGAAATGTCCTTTGGCGCGGGAAACGTGCAGATTTCCTCGGCCTGAGCCGGGCCGCTCGCGAGCCAGCAGGCCGCAGACGCGATCAAAGCCACGCTTCTTGCGGCTCTCTTCATCACGATACGCATGGTTGCGGTGAACCTTGATGGCATTCGATCGACAAAAGGCTGTTCCATTCAAGACTATTGCGCCTGGCTGCGCCGGTACAGGCACGCCGCGCTCCACGGAGATCAAGATCGGATGATGCGACGAGGATTGCTTGCGCTTGCCGTCCTGGCATCGATGATCGGCGGCGGCGTCGCGCAGGATGCGGCCAAACCGCCTTTCAAAATGAGCGACTATCCGGCCGAGGTCCAGGAAGCGCTCAAATATGGGCCGGAGGAATGTAAGGATCAGGGCGGCGGGGAGGTGACCTTCGCGCCCGACACCGTGCGCAAGGTCGATCTCAACGGCGACGGCCGCGACGACTATGTGGTCAGCTTTCAGGATGCGGAATGCTCGACTTATCCTGGAGCCTTTTGCGGCACTGCCGGTTGCACGATGGACTTCCTGGTGACGCTGCCAAACGGCAAGATCCGCAGCGTCTTCGCCGCCCGCATCCGCGGCTACGAGATTTTGCCGGCAGGGCGCCGCGGACGGTCCGTTTTCAACTGCACGGCTCGTACTGCGGCCGCTCGGGCAATCCCTCGTGCTTCAAGGAGCCACAGGATCACCGGCAAGCCGTTCGAGTTCAAGGAGCCGAAGGGGTGATGCTGAAACTGATCGCCGTCCTGGGCGCCGCCATCATGCTTGGCTTGAGCGCCGGCAGCGCCACGGCGAAGTCGCGGCCGTTCAAGGTGACCGACTACCCGATCGAAGTCAGAAAAACGCTCAGTCTGGGGCCCGTCACCTGCCGTGAAGTGGAAGGCGGCGGCAAGGTCGCGTTCGCAAGGGATACCGTGCGCAAGGTCGACTTCAACGGAGATGGCATCAAGGACTATATCGTCAGCTTCGAGAACACGACGTGCGGGGGCGCGAAGACCGGCGGCTTCTGCGGCACCGGCGGCTGCATGGTGGATTTTCTGGTGACCTTGCCGAATGGCAGAATCCGCAGCGTGTTCGCCGAACAGATCCACGGTTACGAGATTCTGCGCGGGCATCCGCGCAAGGTGCGCTTCTGGATCTTCCATGGATACTGCCCGCATCGCTCCGATGGCTGCTCCAGAGATGTTCGGATCGGGTACAGGTTGTTCACGCCAGTGCGCTAGCGAGAGGCGCTCACCGCCAGGGCTCGACCAGAATTTTCGTGTGCTTCTCGGGATTGCCCAGGTCGGTGAACGCCTGGGCGACGCCATCGATGCCGACCTTGCCGGTGATCAGCGAGGCCGCCTCCACCTTGCCGTCGGCGAGCAGCCGCAATGAGCTTGCGAATTCCGTCGGCGTGTAGCCGAGCACGTATTGCACGCTCAGCTCCTTCATGATGCCGAGCATCGGTTCGGAGCGGTCGGTTTCCATGCAGACGCCGACGATGACGATGCGCGCATCGCGTGGCGCGCCTTCAAAGATCTGCTGGATCACGCCGGGCACGCCGACGCATTCGAAGATCAGCGCCGGCTTCAAGGCCGGCAGCCACATCTGCGCCGGCGGCCGCGCGGCCTTCTGCTCAGCCGTCATCGCCGCGTGCTCGGCCCAGCTCTTGAAGGGGAGGTCCCTGGCAGGATCGATGACGACATCCGCGCCCATCCTGGCGGCCAGTGCACGCCGCGCCGGCGAATAGTCGGCGGCAACGATCGGGTGCAGGCCCTTCAGCTTCAGCCCGGCGATCACCGCCAGGCCGACCGGACCGCAGCCGATCACGAGCGGCACCTCGTCGCCGCGCACGTTGGCCTTTTCGACCGCATGGATGCCGACCGCGAGCGGCTCGGTCAGCGCCGCGTGTTCGGCGCGAAAGCCCGTTCGGCACCTCGAGCAGCAGCGCCTCGCTCAGCAGCATCTGCTCGGCGTAGGCGCCGAGATTGTCGTTGGAATAGCCGATGCCTTTTGGTCCTTCGGCGGACAGCAGCGCCGGGATCGAGCAGACCCGCGTGCCCGGCTTGAAGCGTTTTTGCGTGGACGGTCCGTAGTCGAGAACCTCGCAGCAGAACTCGTGGCCGAACACGACGTCGCGCGAAAGATCCATCGGCTTGCGGCTGCCGCTCAGGTGGCGCGTCATCTCCACCATCCGATGCGCGTGCTTGCGTGCATGCAGGTCGGAGCCGCAGATGCCGCAGGCTAGCGTTTTCACCAGCACCTCGCCTGCGCCAGGCACCGGCTCGGGCAGGGTGTCCGTAACGATCTCGCCGTTCCTGAAAATTGCTGCGCGCATTTTGCACCCCTCATCCGTTCGGATGTGTCGGGGAAAGTCGCGTTGGTGTCAAAGGCTCTCTGCCGCATGCACTACTAAATGAAATACGGTAACAACATACCATCGATTGACCGACGCCCGAAGCGCGTCATCGCCAACGACTCGACCGACTACCTGCGCGGGTTCTCGCGCGCGGTCGAGGTGATCGTCCAGGGACATCGGTCCCGGCGCTCGAATTGCCGATACCGGAGCTGGAGGACGAACAGGTGCAGGTGGCCGGCGCCACGTGGGGCCTCATCAAATGCCGCGTGCCGCTGAGCATGCGCAGCGGTGCCGGCATCAAGGTCGCCGTGCTCGACACCGGAATGGACCTGGGGCATCCCGACTTCGCCGGGCGTTCGATCACCAGCCAGACCTTTGTCGGCCAGCCGGTGCAGGATCTGCACAGCCACGGAACCCATTGTATCGGTACCGCGTGCGGACTGCTCGCGCCGATCGGCATCGACGCCGCGCTACGGCGTCGCCCACAAGTCGCTTGATCTTCGCCGGCAAGGTGTTGTCTAACTCCGGTTCGGGCGTCACAGGCAGGCATCCTTGCCGGTATCAACTGGGCAATCGCCAACAGGTGCGCCGTCATCTCGATGTCGCTCGGTTCGGCAAACCACGAAGGGTGCCCAACATCAGTCGTGGGTCGTAACGACCTCGCCGGATCGTCCCGTGGCCGACATCGCCAAGGATTTGTCGGCCGCGGGCTTCAAGGTCGAGCAGACGCTCGGCGAGATTGGCGTAATCACCGGCTCTTCCGACGAGAAGGCGGTCAAGAAAGCGCGCAGCATTCGCGGCGTGGCCGACATCTCGCCGGATGCGCCGGCGAGCGTCGGTCCGCCGAAATCGCGCGATACCTGGTGATGCCTTGCGCCGCTCGCTCGCGGCGCAGGCAAAATCCTCAAAAATACGACTTTGCTGATTGAAGCACCCGCGGTCATTCGTTCGTATGACGCGCAGCACGGTGCGATCGCCGACAACGCAACCATACTTATCCAGATTATTCTGCGTAGGGGCGGTCAATGACAAAGAAGGCCAAGTCGAGAAGCACGAACAAAACCCTCAGAAAAACTGCGAATAAGCATGGCGCTGCCGATCCCATCGACCGGGTTCGGGGAGACGTGTCGAAAGCCGATCTGCAGCGGGATCTGCGGCGTCGGCTGGAGGCGCTTGTGAAGCTTGAGCTGGCATTCCTGGCCATCCTGGAGCGGCCTTTGAAAACCGCGGGTGCCGGTCGAGCTGTTGCCGCTACGTCAGGCCTTCATCGGCGATATTCAGAACCGTCCCGCAGGCCTTGCAATGGACGGCGTCGACGTCGTGGCGCTGCAGGCCGCAGGTCGGGCAGGGAAACCGAACCTTGCTCGGTGAGATCAGCGCGCGGGCGAGATTGAAGAACAGCGTCACGCCGAAGATCATGATCACAACCGAGATCAGTCTGCCGGTCGTGCCCGGCAGGGTGATGTCGCCGAACCCGGTCGTCGTCAGCGCGGTGACGGTGAAGTAGAGCGCGTCGGCATAGTTGTGGATCTGCGGATTGCGGAGCTTCTGCGTCTCGTAGACGATCGCCGTCATGATGAAGATGAAGACGCCGAGGTTGGTGACCGCGAAGATCACCTCCTCGTTGCGGCTTGAAGAAGCCGAAATCGCTGCGCAGCCGCGCCAGCACCTGGTAGTCGCGCAAGCAGCCGCAGCGTGCGCAGGATGCGCAGGAAGCCGCCGCCCTCGCCGGCGAGCGGCGCGAGGAACGACACGATGGCAATGATGTCGGTCCAGGTGGAAACGCGTGGTCAGGTCGCGCATGCGGTTGTCGCTGATGAATAGCCGCGCGGCGAAATCGGCGAGGATCAGCGCGCCGAACAGGACGTCGATGATGTCGGTGATGTGCGTGGAGGGCAGGAACGACGTCACGATGATGAACAGGATCGTGACGATGTCGAAGGCGAGCAGCGCATACCGAAAGCGCACGCCTTGCGGCGTCGATCCCTCGTAAAGCCGGCGCAGCGTGCGTTTCAGGTCGGTCAAAGTCACGCCGGCATCTTCACGCTTCGCGGCGGTTTTCAAGGGGCGAGGCTAGGTTTCCAAGGACGTCAACACTCATTACTCCCGCTCACGCAGCTTGCGCACATGGACGTTGATGTCGAGGTCGATGTCGGGACGCACGTTTGCGTCGTCTGGTGCGAGGAGCCGGCGAACCATTCGCCGTCGCGCGCCTGGCATCGCGAACGTTGCTTGAGCTTCAGGCATCGCCATTGCGGCAGCCGGCCGGAGCTTTCGCCGGCGAACTGCCAGGCCAGCACGACTTCCTCGCCGTCCTTGTTGGTGCCGATGATGTGCGGACACAGCTCGCGGTGGCGGCCGTCATAGCTGCAGGTCACCTGCTGCTCGGCCAGGATCGCGTCGCGGAACAGGGCGTAGGTCGCGAGAGGGCATGCTGAACCGCGGTTCCGCGTAAGCCTTCATCGGAATTCGGGTGTCGCTGCGGCTGGCCAGCATCCACATAGGCGGCGGGCCAACCGATACCAGGAGCATTCCGATGATAACCGCCTTCTACAGCACCGTGCTCGATCATCCGCTCGACCGCGTCTGGGCGCTGGTGCGCGATTTCAACAATTATCCGCGCTACATCGACGGCGTCATCGAGAGCGTGATCGAGGACGACAAGCGCGGCGACGAGGTCGGCGCCGTCCGCCGCTTCAACTATCAGGGCAACTGGATCCGCCAGCGGCTGGTGCGGCATTCCGACGAGCAGCATTTGCTCACCTACGCAGGCATCGATCCGCTCGCGTTCCCGCCCGCGATCGCAGCCGAGGCGCCGTCACCGACACGTTATGAAGGCACGATCCAGCTGCACCGCATCGTCGATGGCGATCGCACCTTCATCGAATGGCCGGTGATCCTTGATGCGGCGCCCGGCGAAGAGGAGCCGTGGCACAAGCTGTTCCTGGCGTGGATCCCGGAGTGGACGGATTCGCTGCGCCGGACGCTTGCGCGCGAGGCGTAGTTGGTAGGCGGTAGCCTGCGGAGCGGAGCGATATGCGGGGAAGCCGCCCCCGGGTGTCGCTTCGCTCACCCAGGCCACGAAGCCTGCTGCTCGAACCAGCCGAATCCGAGACGACAGCGCGCGAGCCATTTTCATCGAACAACGCCCGGGAACTTGACCTCCATCAAGGCAATTGAATCGGCCGACGCTGGTTAATGTGCGCCACGGCGCGCGCGGGCCACGCGTGCGATCCAGATAGTGGAGGAATTCCCATGCGGCGGATGATGATGATCGGCCTCTCGGCGCTCGCATTCTGTCTGCTCGTCAACGATCATGCCGAGGCGCGACGCGGCGGCGGCGGCTTCGGTGGCGGCGGTTTTCGCGGGGGCGGCGGCTTCGGTGGCGCCGGTTTTCGCGGTGGCGGTGGCTTCGGTGGCGCCGGCTTTCGCGGACCGGTCGGCGGAGGTGGATTCCGAGCCGCCGGCTTCGGCGGCGGACGTTGGGCGGCCGGTGGTATCGGTCGACCGGGCTGGGGTGTGGCGGCAGGTCGTCCCGGATGGGGAGGCGGTTGGGCCGGCCGTCCCAGGCTGGGGTGGCGGATGGGTCGGTCGTCCAGGTTGGGGCGGCGGATGGGCTGGTCGTCCGGGTTGGGGCGGCCGCTGGGCAGGCTGGGGCCACCGCAATCGCTGGCCGGTGTACGGCGCAGTGGCCGGTCTCGGCCTTGCGAGCGCGGCCTACTACAATCCGTACGACTACTACGGCTACTCCGACTACGATTGCAGCCCTGTGCGGCAGCGTATCTGGAACGGCTACGGATACCGCATCGTTTGGGTGAACCCCTGCAACTATTACTGAGCGCCGGCGCGAGGCGCTTCGCCGATCGCTGACGGAAACATTCACGTTCACATCTCGGCGCTGCGCCAGGTCATGGAAGACGGACACACGGCGAAGTCGACCATGACCGCGCCTTTGCGCATCATCGCGCCCGCCGGCGCGAGATAGAACGCTGTCCTCGCGATAGGGCCAAGCATTGCGAAGACCGGCGAGTTCTTCGGCACGTCGCGGCAGACGCTGGCGATCTTTCCAGCGTGATGTCGCCAGAATTGTTCTCGACATAGACGCGCTTCAGCGGCAGTTCGTCAGCCTGCTGGCTGACGGCGCTGACGAACATGAGGACGGGGCAAGGCGCCAAGGGTGTCCGCGGGCATCCGCCTTGATCGACGGCTCGTGTTCGGCGTGCCGATCCGGACCCGATTGCGTGTGCAACCGTTTGTTGTATCGTGTGGAGGTTCACTCACGCGCAGGCAGGGGAGTCACATGCCGAAGATCCCGCCGGGCTGGCTTTCGAACGTCGAGATGCGCCGCATCATCGTCCACTGGACGGCCGGGGCCTACGCCCCTTCGGAAAACGACCTGGCGCACTATCACATCCTGATCGACGGCGAGGGCAATCTGCATCGCGGTACGCATACGATCGCCGACAACGAGTTGACCGGCGACGGCGACTACGCCGCACACACACTGGGCGCCAACACTCGCGCGATCGGTGTTTCCACGTGCTGCATGGCTGGCGCCAAGAGGCGCCCGTTCGAGTCGGGCAAGTTTCCGATGAAGGAAGGGCAGTGGAACGCGATGATCGACGTCGCTGCGCAACTCTGCAAGAAATACAAGATCGACGTCACGCCGCGGACGGTGCTTGGCCATGGCGAGGTCGAGAAGAACCTCGATATCAAGCAGCGCGGCAAATGGGATCCGATGAAGCTGTCCTTTGCGACAAAGCTCTCTGAAGCCGAAGTCGGGAGGAAGCTGCGGGACGAAGTGCAGACGCGGCTCAGCCAGCTATAGGCTGAGCGGCCGCGAAGCCTTCACCTTCTATGTCAGCGGGCATCCGCCTTGAGCATCTCCGGCAGTGCAAATCGGTGTACTCGCGCAAGAGACAGCACTTGTCGGTGTGGAGGCCGGGTTCGTTCAACCACGGCGGCCGGAACGACTACTCCGCCGCTTCTTCCGTCCCTTCCTCGCTCGACTTCTTCACCACGCCATCGTGCTTCTTCGCCAGCACGGGCTTCAGGAACTTGCCCGTATAGCTCCGCGGCGCCTTCACAATATCCTCCGGCGGGCCCCAGGCGACGATCTTCGCCGCCGCCGTCGCCGCCTTCGGGGCCGAGGTCGATCACCCAGTCGGCGGTCTTGATGACTTCGAGATTGTGCTCGATCACCACGACGCTGTTGCCCTGGTTGACCAGCTCGTGCAGCACCTCGAGCAGCTTTGAGACGTCGTGGAAGTGCAGCCCCGTGGTCGGCTCGTCGAGGATGTAGAGCGTGCGGCCCGTCGCGCGCTTGGAGAGCTCCTTGGCGAGTTTGACGCGCTGCGCCTCGCCGCCCGAGAGCGTCGTCGCCTGCTGGCCGACATGGATATAGCCGAGGCCGACGCGCTGCAGCGTCTTGAAGGTCTCGCGCACGCGCGGCACCGCCTTGAAGAATTCGGCCGCCTCCTCGACCGTCATGTCGAGCACGTCGGCGATCGACTTGCCCTTGAACAGGACTTCGAGCGTCTCGCGGTTGTAGCGCTTGCCCTTGCAGGTGTCGCAGGTGACGTAGACGTCGGGCAGGAAGTGCATCTCGATCTTGATGACGCCGTCGCCCTGGCAGGCCTCGCAGCGGCCGCCCTTGACGTTGAAGGAGAAGCGCCCCGGCTCGTAGCCGCGCGCCTTGGACTCCGGCAGGCCGGCAAACCACTCGCGGATCGGCGTGAACGCGCCGGTGTAGGTCGCAGGATTGCGAGCGCGGCGTGCGGCCGATCGGCGACTGGTCGATGTCGATGATCTTGTCGATGTGCTCCAGCCCCTCGATGCGGTCGTGCGGGGCCGGGCCTTCGCTGGCGTTGTTGAGCTTGCGCGCGATCGCCTTGTAGAGGGTGTCGATCAGCAGCGTCGACTTGCCGCCGCCGGAGACGCCGGTGATCGCGGTGAACAGGCCGAGCGGGATTTCCGCGGTGACGTTCTTCAGGTTGTTGCCGCGCGCGTTGACCACCTTGATGGTGCGGCGATGGTTCGGCGGCTTGCGCTCCGGCACCTTGATGAACTTCTCGCCGGTGAGATATTGCCCGGTGAGCGAGGCGCGGCGGCGCATGATGTCGGCAGGCGTGCCTTGCGCGACGATGCGGCCGCCATGCACGCCGGCGCCGGGGCCGACGTCCACCACATAGTCGGCGGTGTGGATCGCGTCCTCGTCGTGCTCGACGACGATCACCGTGTTGCCGAGGTCGCGCAGGCGGCGCAGCGTCTCGAGCAGCCGCGCGTTGTCGCGCTGGTGCAGGCCGATCGAGGGCTCGTCCAGCACGTACAGCACGCCGGTCAGGCCGGAGCCGATCTGCGAGGCGAGGCGGATGCGCTGGCTTTCGCCGCCCGACAGCGTGCCGGATGCGCGCGACAGCGTCAGGTAGTCGAGGCCGACGTCGTTCAGGAACGTCAGGCGGTCGCGGATCTCCTTCAGGATGCGCGCCGCGATCTCGTTCTGCTGCTTGTTCAGCTTCTTCGGCAGCGCCTCGAACCACTCGCCGGCGCGCTTGACCGACAGCTCGGCCACCTCGCCGATGTGCTTGCCGCCGACTCTTTACGCACAACGCCTCAGGCTTCAGCCGGTAGCCGTTGCAGGCGGCGCAGGGGATGTCGGTGAAATACTTGCCGAGCTCCTCGCGCGCCCACTCGCTTTCGGTCTCGCGAAAACGGCGCTCGAGATTGGTGACGATGCCCTCGAACGGCTTCTTGGTCTCGTACGAGCGCATGCCGTCGTCGTAGGCGAATCTGATCTCGTCCTCGCCGGAGCCGTGCAGGATCGCGTCCTGCGTCTTCTTCGGCAGGTCCTTCCACTTGGTGTCGAGGGTGAACTTGTAGAATTTGCCGAGCGCGGTCAGCGTCTGCACGTAGTAGGGCGACGACGACTTCGCCCACGGCGCGATCGCGCCCTTGCGCAGCGTCAGGTCCTTGTCCGGCACCACCAGGTCCGGATCGATGTGCTGCTCGACGCCGAGGCCGCCGCAGGCCGGGCAGGCGCCGTAGGGGTTGTTGAACGAGAACAGCCGCGGCTCGATCTCGGGGATGGTGAAGCCGGAGACCGGGCAGGCGAACTTCTCCGAGAACAGCAGGCGCTCGGGCCGGACTTGTCGTGGATCTTCGCGGTCTTCTTCTCGCCTTGCGCGGCTCGGCGGCCGCCGGCGCATCGGCGAACTCGGCCACGGCGAGGCCTTCGGCCAGCTTCAGCGCGGTCTCGAAGCTCTCGGCCAGGCGCTGCGGCGATGTCGGGGCGCACGACGATGCGGTCCACCACCACGTCGATGTCGTGCGGAAACTTCTTGTCGAGCACCGGCGCGTCGGTCGAGCTCGTGGAACGTCGCCGTCGATCTTGACCCGCTGAAAGCCCTTCTTGAGGTATTCGGCGAGCTCCTTGCGGTACTCGCCCTTGCGGCCGCGCACCACCGGCGCCAGCAGGTAGAGCCGCGTGCCTTCGGGCAGCGCCAGCACCCGGTCGACCATCTGGCTGACGGTCTGGCTTTCGATCGGCAGGCCGGTCGCCGGCGAGTAGGGCACGCCGGCGCGCGCCCAGAGCAGGCGCATGTAGTCGTAGATCTCGGTGACGGTCGCCGACCGTCGAGCGCGGGTTCTTCGAGGTGGTCTTCTGCTCGATCGAGATCGCCGGCGACAGGCCGTCGATCTGGTCGACGTCCGGCTTCTGCATCATCTCCAGGAACTGCCGGGCGTAGGCCGAGAGCGACTCGACGTAGCGGCGCTGGCCCTCGGCGTAGATGGTGTCGAAGGCGAGCGACGACTTGCCGGAGCCGGACAGGCCGGTGAACACCACCAGCTTGTCGCGCGGGATCTCGAGGTCGACGCCCTTCAGATTGTGCTCGCGGGCGCCGCGAATGCTGATGAGCGAAGCCCGCTGCGCGGACTGCTTGCGGTTCGCCTTGAGCACTTCATCCATCGGTCAATTCCGGACTGTCCGCGCACAACGTCAATTCGCGCGCGGACGTGACGTTCACGTTGCTAGCTTGGATCTGGATATAGCTATGGAACATAGCGGGAACGAGGCGGGTTTTCCAGAGGCTCGTTCGCCTCATCAACCGCTTCGTGCTGGCTAGTGCTCCGGGGCCGCAGGTTCGCACCGCTGATGTCAGAAACCGTCAGCAATCGCAGCGTGAGCCAACAAAGAAAAAGGCCGGCGCAAGGCCGGCCTTTTGAAGTCGAAGATCGCTGCGATCTCAGTAGCGGGTCATGGCCGGGCCGCCGAAGCGGTAGTTGATGCGGCCGGTGAACACGTCGCTGTCGAGGCGGATGCGGTCGGAGAAGTTCGGAGCCGGTGCGAAGGTGACGTCGCGATTGCCCATGAACATGTGATTGTACTGGACACCGGCCGACCAGTTCGGCGCAAAGGCGTACTCGAAGCCGGCGCCAACGGTCGCGCCCCAGCGGGTTTCGTCGGCGGTGCCGCCGGTGACGTTGGTCGCGGTGGTGAACCAGCGGTGGTCGACCGACTGAACCGCCGCGCCGCCCGTGGCGTAGACCATGAAGTTGTTGAAGGCGTAGCCCACCTTGCCGGTGAACAGGCCGAACGCGTCGATGCTGGTGCGGTTCGTGGTCGCCGGCCCAGCGAGGCTCACGTTCGAACCCTGGAAGTCCGCCCAGTTGCCCTGTGCTTCGAGGCCGACCACCCAGGGGCCGCCGCCGATCTGCCAGTTGTAGCCGATCTGGCCGCCGACCGTGCCGCCATCCGTATGATGCGTGCCTTCATTGAGGCCGGCCGGCAGCAGGCTCCAGCGGCTCTCGCCCCAGCCGTAGCCGCCGTTGATACCGACATAGAAGCCGGTCCAGTTCCACACCTGGGCAACCGGCGGCGGCGCCTTCATCGGATAGCGCGCGCCCATGTCGGCGGCGACGGCCGGAGTTGCAACCGCGAGCGCGACCAGCGCGGCGGTACCCAGCAAATACTTCTTCATCTTCACTTCTCCAGTGCATAGCCGCGGTGAACTGCCGAGGCCTCGATCTCCAGCGCCCGGCTGCTCACCCCACAAGGCAACCGCGTCGCTTTCATGTCACGAACTATAGCGTTTCCCGACCCAAATCGCCGTCTCCCAAAAGTCACACCGGGACGCGAACTCGCGGTGCAAAAACTAACAATTTCCTAATTATATCAATGTGTTAAAAGTCTCTTAATGGCCCCACTTTGGCCGCAGTCAGGCGTCCCGGACAGGGCTTTCGGCGTGGCTCTGGAATAATGTTTCGAGCGTCGGCAAACTCCGCGAAACATTGAGTCAAAAGCGCCCGATCAATCGTGGCGTGGACTGGACTCGCATGCAAAAAGAGAATAGAACATAAGCGGAACATTGCGGATGCAGCGGCCGCGCGGCGGTCTTAAATTTGCGCGTGGATAAGCGGCGTGGCCGCTCTCAGCGGCTGCGATCGCACTATACGGTGAGTTTTTGGTTTACGCGGCGCGTTGGCACGAGACGCCACGCGCGTGCAAGAAGCGGAGAGTTGCGATGGCGGGTAGCGTCAACAAGGTCATTCTCGTGGGCAACCTCGGTGCCGATCCCGAAATCCGGCGCACCCAGGACGGCCGTCCGATCGCCAACCTGAGGATCGCCACCTCGGAGACCTGGCGCGACAAGGCGACCGGCGAGCGCAAGGAAAAGACCGAGTGGCACCGCGTGGTCATCTTCAACGAAGGCCTCTGCAAGGTCGCCGAGCAGTACCTGAAGAAGGGCGCCAAGGTTTACATCGAGGGCGCGCTGCAGACGCGCAAATGGACCGACCAGCAGGGCCAGGAGAAGTATTCGACCGAGGTCGTGCTGCAGGGGTTCAACTCGGTGATGACGATGCTTGACGGTGCGCGCGGTGGCGCTGGCGGCAACTTCGTCGAGGAGAGCGGCGGTGATTTCGGCAGCAGCGGCGGCTCGTCCGCGGGCGGCGGTGGCGGCCAGCGCCGCGTCGCAGCGAGCGGAGGCGGCGGCGGCCGCCGCGACATGGACGACGAGATTCCGTTCTGAGCGGGAGCGCGAAACTAGCGCGCGGCCTCTGACCCTTCAGCAAGCAGCTCGGCCGCACTCGCGATTCGTATCGAGCGGTTCGTGATCAGGTCGCTCCACACCCAGTTGTGGTGACGGATCACCGTTTCCGCATCGAGGTGCGGCCTGTCGCTCAACGTGTGTCCGTCGCTGACGACGACGACATCGTAGTTGTTTGAAACCGCGGACCTGACGGTGGCATCGACGCAGAAGTCGGTCGCCCAGCCGGCGATGAGAACCCGCGCGGGACCGATCTCCGTCAGCGTTGCCTGCAGGTCGGTGCCGGCAAATGGATCGTTCAGCGTCTTTTCGACGACGAGGTCGGTTTGCTGCCGGTCAAGCTCCGGCAGGAACGCCCAGCCGGGGCTGCCGCGGGCGAACTCGTCTCCACGTCCGCAATGGCGAATCCAGATGATCTTGCCGGCGCGGGCGCGCAGCATCGCCGCCAGCTGATTGATGCGGGCGATCACGCCGTGCAAATCGTGCTTCGGCGGCCCGGCGAGAAGCCCAAGCTGCATGTCGACAACGATCATTGCATCCATCGCCACAGCCCATCGAGCGGATTTTGTCGTCCATTGTGTATCACTTTGAGTGAACCCGGACAGAGCCGATCCGGTCGGCTCGATGGTCAAGACCGTGCCCGTCGTCGCGTTGATCCTGGTCGGCCTCGCAACCCTGGACGACCGCCAGGAGCCGCGTACTTCAGTTTTCGGTGATCCCGGGCGATGGCCGTCGCAATTTCACCGTATCTGTTCCTAACGTCTGTCCACCGAATACACATGGCAGGCTGCCTCGACCCGAGCAGCAGAGAGCGAAAGGTTCGCAATGATGCGCATGACGTCTCGTCGTTTCCTCGGCACGGCTGCCGGAGCCATCCTGAGCTTCCTGGTTACGCAGCCGCCCGGTCTGCCATCCATCTCTTCCGCCCACGCCGCGGCCAACAGCGAAACCTATTCGCAGCTAACCCTGTTGGGCGACGTGTTCGAGCGGTTGAAGCGCGAGCACGTCGAAAAGGTCGACGACGCGAAGCTCGTCGAAGGCGCCATCAAGGGCATGCTCGAGTCGCTGGACCCGCACTCGCGCTACATGGACCCGAAAGCCTGGCGCGACATGCAGGTCACGACCAGCGGCGAATTCGGCGGCGTCGGCATCGAGATCACGACGCAGGACGATCTCATCCAGGTGATCGCACCCATTGACGATACGCCGGCGGCGCGGGCGGGCATCATGTCGGGTGACCTCATCACCCATGTCGACGACCGCTCGATCCGCGGGCTGTCGCTGGAGCAGGCCTCCGAATGGATGAAGGGGCCGATCAGCACGCAGGTCCGGCTCAAGATCATCCGCAAGGGCGCGGAGCAGCCGATCGATATCACGTTGACCCGCGAAGCCATCCGCGTGAAGTCGGTCAGCTACCGCGTCGACGGCGACGACATCGGTTACGTGCGTATCGCGAGGTTCGGGGAGCAGACGACGGACGAATTGCGGAAGGCGCTTGCAGAGATCGCAAGGCGCGTGCCGCGCGAGAAGCTCTCAGGCTACATCGTCGACCTGCGCAACAATCCGGGCGGGCTGCTCGACCAGGCGGTCTCGGTGTCGAGCGCGTTCATGGCGCGTGGCGAGGTCGTTTCGGTGCGTGGCCGCAACGCCGAAGAGACGCAACGGTTCACCGCGCGCGGTGGAGACCTGACCAGGGGCAAGCCCGTCGTCGTTCTGATCAACGGCGGGTCGGCCTCGGCGTCGGAGATCGTCGCCGGCGCGCTGCACGATCACAAGCGGGCGACCCTGATCGGCACCCGTTCGTTCGGCAAAGGTTCGGTGCAGACGCTCATGCCGCTGGGAGAGGGCAAAGGCGCACTGGCACTCACCACCGCGCGCTACTTCACGCCGTCCGGCCGGTCGATCCAGGCGCAGGGCATCGCGCCCGACATCGAGGTTCTGCAGGACGTGCCGGACGCGTTGAAGGGGCGCTCGGAAATCCAGGGGGAGGCGTCCATGCCCGGACATCTTTCAGCCGACGGCGAAGAGAGGTCCGGCTCGCAGTCCTACGTCCCGCCCGACGAAAAGGACGACAAGGCGCTCCGCGCTGCCCTCGGCCTGCTGCGCGGCTCGGTCAGCGCGGGCGCGCCGAAGGGGGCGCGGACGGCCGTGCCGAACTGAAGCGGAGCAATAACTCGTCGTTCGGCATGCCGCGCGCAGCGCGGCGCCCGGAAGACCGGTTGCGTTGCCGCGTCATCGGACGCCGTACTTTACGCTCTTCGTTAGTTCCGGGGTAACGGATCCGGCAGCCTGCCATTGACGGTGCAAGGCGGCATCCTACGCTTACGCGTCGATTCAATCTTGACACCGACAAGATTGAATGTTAATTGTTTTTACATTGCGTCGCGTCTTGCCTTCGCGCCCACGAACGCTGGAGCTATTGCCATGGAGCCACTGCCATGAGCCTCGCGCCGTTGCTCAATGCCCCGCTTGCCATCCAGCTGCACGCCTTCGCTGCCATGAGCGCCTTTGTTCTGGGGCTTGTCCAGTTCGCCGCGCCCAAGGGCACGCTGCCGCACCGGACGGTCGGCTTCATCTGGCTGACGCTGATGCTGACCGTCGCGCTCTCATCGTTCTGGATCCACGAGATCCGGCTGTGGGGGCCGTGGAGCCCGATCCACCTGATTTCGATCTACGTGCTGATCATGGTGCCGGTCGCCGTCTACTTCGCGCGCAACCACAACGTTCGCGGCCACAGCCGCACCGTGATCGGCATGTTCCTGGGCGGTCTGGTGATCGCCGGCCTGTTCACTTTCGTGCCCGGACGCATCATGCACGCGGTGGCCTTCGGGAACTGACATCAAGAGCGCGCGTCGCGATTGGGAGTCACCTCATGAGCCTTCTCCCGCTGCTCAACGCCCCGATCGTCATCCAGCTTCACGCCTTTGCGGCGATGGGCGCGTTCGTCCTGGGGATTCTGCAATTCGTCGCGCCGAAGGGCACGCTGCCGCATCGGACGGTGGGTTGGGTCTGGGTTGCCCTGATGCTTGTGATCGCCGTCAGCTCGTTCTGGATTCAAGGCGAGGGGGTCAGGTTGGTCGGTTCATGGGGCCCAATTCATCTGCTGTCGATCGTCGTCCTGACGCTGCTGCCGATCGCGCTTCTGTTCGCGCATCGCCACAACGCCCGCGGTCACGCGAGGACCATGGTGAGCCTTTTTATCGGCGCGCTTGTGATTGCCGGCGGCTTCACTTTCATTCCCGGACGCATCATGCACGCGGTGGCTTTCGGGAACTGAAAAATCGGGTCATAAGCCATTGGAAAAGCAGCGGGAAAAAGCTCCGAAAAAGGGCTGATCTATTTGGTTTTGGCACTTCGATGGGCTATATGATTCCAAGCTAAATCCAGCCTGGATTCGATCTTGTCCGACACTGACGACAACAAACCGGGGGAGCCGCCGGCGCCCTCCGATATCAAGCCCGTTTCCATCCTCGACGAGATGAAGCGCTCGTACCTCGATTACGCCATGAGCGTGATCGTTTCGCGTGCGCTGCCCGACGCGCGCGACGGTTTGAAGCCGGTGCACCGGCGCATCCTGTTCTCGATGAACGAGCAGGGGCACACGCCGGACAAGAAATATGTGAAGTCGGCCCGCGTCGTCGGCGACGTGATGGGTAAATATCATCCGCACGGCGACCAATCGATCTACGACGCGCTGGTGCGCATGGCGCAGGATTTCTCCATGCGCCTGATGCTGATCGACGGGCAGGGCAACTTCGGCTCGGTCGACGGCGATCCGCCGGCGGCGATGCGCTACACCGAGTCGCGTCTCGCCAAACCGGCGATGGCGCTGCTCGAGGATATCGACAAGGACACGGTCGACTTCCAGGCGAACTATGACGGCAACGAGAAGGAGCCGCTGGTTCTGCCGGCGCGCTTCCCGAACCTGCTGGTCAACGGCGCCGGTGGTATCGCCGTCGGCATGGCGACCAACATTCCGCCGCACAACCTCGGCGAGACGATCGACGCCTGCATCGCGATCATCGACAATCCCGCGCTCGGCATCGACGACCTGATCCAGATCATGCCCGGGCCGGACTTCCCGACCGGCGGCATCATCCTCGGGCGGCAGGGCATCCGCGCGGCCTATCATCTCGGCCGCGGCTCGGTCGTGATGCGGGGCAAGCTCGAGATCGAGACGATCCGCAAGGATCGCGAGGCGATCGTCATCACCGAAATTCCGTATCAGGTGAACAAGGCGTCGATGGTCGAACGCATCGCCGAACTGGTGCGCGAAAAGAAGATCGAGGGCATCGGCGACCTGCGCGACGAGTCGGACCGCGATGGCTACCGCGTCGTCGTCGAACTGAAGCGGGACGCGATGGCGGACGTGGTGCTGAACCAGCTCTACCGCTTCACGCCGCTGCAGACGAGTTTCGGCGTCAACATGGTGGCGCTGGATTCCGGCCGGCCGCAGCTGATGAACCTGAAGGATCTGCTGACGATCTTCGTCGGCTTCCGCGAACAGGTCGTCACCCGCCGCACCAAATTCCTGCTGACCAAGGCGCGCGACCGGGCCCACATCCTGGTGGGTCTTGCGATCGCAGTCGCCAATATCGACGAGGTCATCCGCGTCATCCGCACCTCGCCCGATCCGAACACCGCGCGCGAGACATTGATGGCGCGCGACTGGCCGGCGCAGGACGTCGCGACGATGATGACCCTGATCGACGATCCCCGGCACCGGATTGCGCCCGACGGCACGGCGCGGCTGTCGCTGGAACAGGCCAGGGCGATCCTCGACCTGCGGCTGCAGCGGCTGACGGCGCTCGGGCGCGACGAGATCGCCGAGGAGCTCGACAAGCTCGCCACCGAAATCGCCGACTATCTCGACATCCTGCGTTCGCGCGCCCGGGTGCAGAGCATCGTCAAGGATGAGCTGCGCGCCATCAAGGCGCAGTTCGCAACCCCGCGACGCACCGTCATCATCGAGCAGGAAGGCGAGGTCGAGGACGAGGACCTGATCCAGCGCGAGGACATGGTCGTGACCGTGTCGCATGCGGGCTACGTCAAGCGCGTGCCGCTGTCGACCTATCGCGCGCAGAAGCGCGGCGGCAAGGGCCGCTCCGGCATGCAGACGCGCGAGGAGGATTTCGTCAGCCGGCTGTTCATCGCCTCGACGCACACGCCGGTGCTGTTCTTCTCCTCGCGTGGCCAGGTCTACAAGGAAAAGGTCTGGCGTCTGCCGATGGCCGCGCCGAACTCGCGCGGCAAGGCGATGATCAACATCCTGCCGCTGGAGCAGGGCGAGCGCATCACCACCATCATGCCGCTGCCCGAGGACGAGAAGTCGTGGGGCGAGCTCGACGTGATGTTCGCCACCACCGGCGGCACCGTCCGCCGCAACAAGCTGTCGGATTTCGCCGACGTCCGCCGCTCCGGCATCATCGCCATGAAGCTGGAGGAGGGCGAGGCGATCGTCGACGTGCAGATCTGCACCGAGCGTGACGACGTGCTTCTGACCGCTGCGGGCGGCCAGTGCATCCGCTTCCCGGTCAAGGATGTGCGCGTGTTCTCAGGCAGAACCTCGATGGGCGTGCGCGGCATTGCGCTGTCCGGCGACGACAAGGTCATCTCGCTGTCGATCCTGCATCACGTCGAGGCCACGGCCGAGGAGCGTGCCGCCTATCTGCGCCGCGCCAGCGCGGTGCGGCGTGGCGGCGTCGAGGATGAGGCGGGAACCGAGCAGGAAGAGGCGAGCGGCGCGATCGAGCTCGGCGAGCAGCGCTATGTGGAGATGTCGGCGGCCGAGCAGTTCGTGCTGACGATCTCGGAAAACGGCTACGGCAAGCGCACCTCGTCGTTCGAATACCGCACCACCGGCCGCGGCGGCAAAGGCATCGTCGCCATGTCGGTGAACAACCGCAACGGCAAGCTGGTGGCGTCGTTCCCCGTGGAAGAGAGCGACCAGATCATGCTGGTGACCGACGCCGGCCAATTGATCCGCTGCCCGGTGGACGGCATCCGCAGCGCCGGCCGCTCGACGCAGGGCGTGATCGTGTTCGACACCGCCGAAGGCGAGCGCGTCGTCTCCGTCGAGCACATCGGCGAAGAAGGCGAGAACGGCAACGGCGGCTGATCGCGGACGCTACTTCGCGCCGGCCTCGACCAGGATGCGCGCCATCTCGGCGTAGCCGCGTTGCCGCGCCAGTCCGAGCGGCGTGACGCCCTGCCTGTCGGGAATGTTGACGTTGGCGCCCGCGCGAACGAGCGCGGCGAGCGTGTCGGTGTGGTTGCGTCCGCCGTCACCGAGGACGATCGCCTCAATGAGGGCGGTCCAGCCCAGATTATTCACATGATCGAGCGGGCGCCGGCCGCGATCAGCATGCGAACGACCTCCGCGTGTCCCAGATGGGCGGCGGCAATCAGCGCCGTCCCGTCATAGCGGCTGGTGATCGCGCGGGGATCGCCGCCGCCGTCGAGCGCAATCCGCAGCATCGGCACGTCGTTGGCGACCGCGGCGATGGTGATGATGTCGTAGCGGTCGATCTCCAGCGCCTTGGGATTTGCGCCGAGCCGCAGCAGCGTGCGCGCCGCTTCGTGCTGCTTCTGATAGACGGCGACATGCAGCGGCGTCCGCTGCCGCCCGTCCACCGCTTCTCTGTTCGCGCCGGATGCGACAAGACGCTCGATTGCGGCGGTGTCGCCCGCAGCAGCGGCCGCGTGCAAACCGGCATATGAAGAGAGCTCGGACGCGGTCGGACCGACCTGCGCCGCCGCGGGCGCAAGACAAAGGCAGCAGGCTGCGGCCAGCATCGGAAGGAACTTCATCAGTCGATCGAAGCGCATGCGTCAGCGAAAGAAAACGAGGCCCTCGGGCGCCGTTTGGCGTCTACTTCGATACACTCCAGGATCCGTCCCAGTCTTCAGCGGGGGGATCAAGTTCGATCCGTTCAAGGCGGCTCAGCAAGGTGAGGGACGGGCCGTCGCCGGGCACCGCTGCCAGTGCCTCCTTGAAGGCCTCCCGCGCCTCGTTCCAGCCCCGCGCACGGTAGGCTTCGAGCCCTTGCGTATAGAGGGCTCGCAGCCTGGCCTGCGCCGAGGTCAGTTCTCCCTTCCGGCTCAGGAGCTCGAAGGCGGACAGCGGGCGGCTTTGCCCGGCCACCAGCAACCGGTCGACCTCGCGGAATTCGAACTCCGAACCAGCCGGTGCGGCAACCGGCTCGGAGACGAGAATTCGGGTGCCGTAGGCGTTGTTCGCATGCTCGAGCCGCGAGGCAAGGTTCACCGCGTCGCCCATTACGGTGTAGCTCATCATCAGCTCGGAGCCGATGCTGCCGACCAGCACGTCGCCGGCGGCGATGCCGATGCGCAGGTCGCAGTCGATCTGCAGGGATTTGACACCGAGCAGCTCCGGCAGCTCCTCGCGCAGCGGTGCGACCCGTCCAAGCATGTCGAGCGCGGCCTGGCATGCGAGCCGGGCTTCCTCGGCCGTTTCGACGAAGGGCGGTCCCCAGTAGGCCATGATCGCATCGCCGATATACTTGTCGATGATGCCCCGCTGGACGCGGATCGGCTCCGACATGGTCGAGAAATAGCGGTTCATGACCTGGACCAGTCCGCGGGGCGTCATGCCCTCGCTCATCGACGGTAAAACCCTTCATGTCGCAGAACATCACCGTCATGGTGCGGCGCTGTCCTTCGGTGGCCACACTCTGCTGGTCGATCAGCCCCTTGACGACCTGCGGATCGATGTACCTGCCGAACGTCTCACGGATGCGCGCATTCTCGCGCAACTGCTCGACCATGTTGTTGAAAGCCTGTGCCAACTGCGCGATCTCGTCGCGTCCGGTGACGGCAACCGCCTTGTCGAGGTGACCCGCTTCAACGTCGCGGGCGCCTTGCAGCAACTGCCGGACCGGTCGCGTGATCCCGCCGCTGACGACGATGGCGAATGCGAGCCCGATCGCCGCGGCGAGCGTTGTCACGATTCCGGAGATGATGATCGCCCGATGCTGGTCGCGGACGACTGTGCTCGCGCCGGCATAGACCTGCTTCAGCATGTCGCTCGTATCGCGTCGATCTTTTCCATGAATTCGTCGCGCAGCGCATCGATTTGCGCCGAGCGCAGTCCTCGCCTTGTCGAATTCATGCTTGTCGAGGTGGGACAGAAGCGCGGGGACCTCGCGGTTCATGCGGCTCGCGGATATCGTGAGCTCGCGGTCTCGATGCGATATTCGAGGCGGGCAAGTCCGGCATTGTCGGACGGCGTGCTGACATCGGCGATGATCGCCAGGATCATGTTGGCGCGCCGCTTCAGCTTCCCGGTCGACCTCGCCGCCAATGCCTCGAACGTTTTGAGGCGCTCGCGTAGGCCGCCTCATCGGGCGGATTTTGCATCTTGGCGATGACCATCCGCCGCAGCGCGAGGCCGCGCTCCAGCGAACGGATGTTCGCCCGCGCCAGGTTGCCGTAAGCGGGGATATAGCGGTTGGTCAGCTCATCGAGCAGATGACCGACCTTGGCGGCCAGAAAGATCGACAGAATGGATGTGACCACCATCAGGACGATCAGTCCGAGGGCGATGCTGACGATCTTCTCTTGATCGAGGGGCGAAACATGAAGCATTTCCTGCGACCCATTCGCACCGTGAAGGTCATCGTGTTCGTTGATCTCGGTCAAGACCGCCGAAAACGTCATTCCGGGACGCCGGCGAGCCCGGAATAACAGAAAAGAAAAAACGGCGGCCTTTTGGGCCGCCGTTTGAGTCACAGTCTTGGAGGAGGAAGTAAAGAACCGGAGGGGGCATCCTCCGATTGTAATCCGGTGGTCAGCTCAGCGCTGAACCACCGAAACCGTGCGAACCTTTTCCGGCGCCGTCTTGGTGCCGGCATTGCGCAGGCAGGACGGCTCGAAATTCGGCCACGCCTGCTGCGAGCAATCCTTGCCGATCGGCCGGTAGTCGAGGCGGTCGGCCTTCTTGAGGACGACCGAGGAATTCACGCTCGCTTCGACCTGCGGAGCGAAACCCGGGAGAACTGTCAGCGCGGCCGCGATGAAAGCCGCGACGGCAATCGCTGAAAGCGCCTTGATCATGATGGTCCCCTGTTAACGTTGGGCTCGTTGGCCCGCTCGTTGCGCCGTTGTTGGGAAAGTGTTTACCGAGCCACCGTTTCAGGATGTCTGCGTGAGCTGGGGAAAACGGTTTCGTTGCCGGCCAAGATTGTTTCGTGGCGCAGTTCCGACGAAACAAGCCGGCAAAAAACGCCGTTGGTTCAAGGAATTGCCCCTTCGGAGGAGTAGACGCGCGACCACCAAATTCGTTTCGGGGAAGGGTCCAAAATATTTTGCGATCTGGCTCGCCGATCGGCGGAACTGTCGTGCTTGCGAGGCTTCATCGGGCGGGTTAGACGAATGACCATGCCTCGTATCGCCATCTATCCGGGTTCATTCGATCCGGTCACCAACGGCCACCTCGACGTGGTGAGCCACGCGGTGCATCTCTGCGACAAGCTGATCGTCTCGATCGGCATCCACCCGGGCAAGAAGCCGCTGTTCACCACCGAAGAGCGGCTGGCGATGGTGCGTGAGGTGTTCGAGCCGATTGCCAAGAAGGCGGGCTGCCAGTTCGACTGCTCCACCTACGACAATCTGACGGTCGCGGCGGCTCGCGCAGTCGGCGCCACCCTCATGATCCGCGGCCTGCGCGACGGCACCGACCTCGACTATGAAATGCAGCTCGTCGGCATGAATGAAACCATGGCGCCGGACATTCATACCGTTTTTACGCCGGCATCGGTGGCTGCTCGCCCGATCACCGCCACACTGGTCCGGCAGATCGCCTCCATGGGCGGCGACGTCACGCCGTTCGTGCCCGCCTCCGTCGCCAAGAGCCTCAAGGCGAAACTCGCCGGCTGACCTTCAGAGCCGGCATCTGCCTCATTTTCCCGGAGTTTCCATGACCCGCTTCCTCGCCGTCATTGCCACGCTGCTTGCCGTTGTGCCTGCGCTGGCGCAGCCGCTGCCGGCCAATCTCGACAAGGCCAATTCGCTGGTGATCGACACCTCCAAGGGCCGGATCATCGTCAAGCTGCGCAGCGACATCGCGCCGCAGCACGCGGAACGGTTGAAGATGCTGGCGCGTGAGGGGTTTTACAACAACGTGCCGTTCCATCGCGTGATCGACGGCTTCATGGCGCAGACCGGCGATGGCCAGAATTTCAACGGCACGGGCGGCTCGAAGTATCCGAATTTGAAGCAGGAATTTTCCAATGTGCCCTTCAAGCGGGGCGTGGTCGGCATGGCGCGGCGCGGCGACAGCGTCGACAGCGCGAACTCGCAGTTCTTCATCATGTTTGCGGAACAGGCGAGCCTGAACGGGCAATATACGGTGATTGGCGACGTGGTGTCGGGCATGGATGTCGTCGACAAGCTGAAGAAGGCGCCTCCCGGCTCGGCCGGCGGCGCGGTCACCGATCCCGACAAGATGGTGAAGGTGCAGGTCGCATCGGACGTGAAGTGAACGGCAGAAGGAGTTTGGAACATGGCCACTGAAAATACCCTGATCCTCGAGACCACCCAGGGCCCGGTCACCATCGAGATGCGACCCGATCTCGCGCCGCTGCACGTCGAGCAGATCAAGGGCCTGGTCAAGAAGGGCTTTTACGACGGCATCGTCTTCCACCGGGTGATCGACGGCTTCATGGCGCAGACCGGCTGTCCGCAGGGCACCGGCACCGGCGGCTCGGGCAAGAAGATCAAGGCCGAGTTCAATGCCGAGCCGCATGTGCGCGGCACCGTGTCGATGGCGCGCTCGGCAGACCCGAATTCCGGCGACAGCCAGTTCTTCATCTGCTTCGACGATGCGCGCTTCCTCGACAAGCAGTACACGGTCTGGGGCAAGGTCACCGACGGCATGGAGAACGTCGACAAGATCAAGCGCGGCGAGCCGGTGCAGAACCCGGACAAGATCGTCAAGGCGCACATGGCGCAGGATTCGGTGAAGCCGGCTCCTCATGGTGAGGAGCTTGCTCTGAGCGCATTGGACTCATGCGCACCGATCTCTTCGACTTCGAGCTGCCACCCGAACGGATCGCGCTGCGGCCCGTAACGCCGCGCGATTCCGCGCGCATGCTGGTCGTCAGGCCGGGCGGGGCGCTCGAAGACCGCAGCGTGGGTGATCTGCCGTCGTTCCTGCGCGCGGGCGATCAGCTCGTCGTCAACGACACGAAGGTGATCGCGGCCCAACTGACCGGGCGCAGGCTCGGCCGGCAGCCTGAGCCGAAAATCGAGGCGACGCTGATCAAGCGCATCGACGGGTCGCGCTGGCAGGCGCTGGTGAAGCCGGCAAAGCGGCTCAGCGAAGGCGACATCGTCCGGTTCGGCAGCGAGGGGCGCGTTTGCTTTCTTGGGCAGCTTGACGCCACCGTCGAAGCGAAGGGCGAAGCCGGCGAGGTGACGCTCGCCTTCACGTTTCATGGTCCCGCGCTCGACCAGGCCATCGCCGAGATGGGCGACACGCCGCTGCCGCCCTACATCGCCGGCAAGCGCGCCGTCGATGAGCGCGACGCGACCGACTACCAGACCATGTTCGCGCGTGAGGAAGGGGCGGTGGCCGCGCCCACCGCAGGCCTGCATTTTACGCCCGCGCTCGAGGCCGCGGTGCGCGCGAAGGGCGCCGAACTCCGGCGCCTGACGCTGCATGTCGGTGCCGGCACGTTCCTGCCGGTCAAGACCGACGACACGGCCGACCACAAGATGCACGCGGAGTGGGGCGTCGTCTCCGACGAGACTGCCGATGCGCTGAACGCCGCGCGGCGCGCGGGCGGCCGCATCGTTGCCGTCGGCACGACATCGCTGCGGCTGCTCGAGAGCGCGGCCAGCGAGGACGGCACGATCCGCCCCTTCAGCGGCGACACGTCGATCTTCATCACGCCGGGCTACCGCTTCCGCGCCGTCGACATGCTGATGACCAATTTCCACCTGCCGCGCTCGACGCTGTTCATGCTGGTCGCGGCCTTTTCCGGGCTCGACACCATGAAGGCCGCGTATGCGCATGCGCTGGCGAACGGCTATCGCTTCTACTCGTATGGCGACGCCAGTTTGTTGTTTCGGGCGTAGCCAAACACGGCGTCGTCCTCCGCCAATGCGGGGACCCATACCCTCCGCGTTTTTTGAGGGAAGGCAACCTTTGCCACCTGCACCACAGCCGACACGGCGTATGGGTCCCCGCGTTCGCGGGGACGACAAGATTTACGCGATCGCGCGTGCAGGCTGCCGGCTCGACTTACGCTTCCAGCTTCAGCACCAGCTCCGCAATCTGGATCGCATTCAGCGCGGCGCCCTTCAGCAGCTGGTCCGCCGCGACGAACATCGAGATCGAATGCCCGGACGGATCGCTGAGATCCTTGCGGATACGGCCGACCAGGACGTCGTCCTGGCCCGACGCGTCGATCGGCATCGGAAAGTAGTTCTTCACCCGATCATCGACGATCCTGATGCCTGGGGCGCCGCGAAGGATCTCGCGCACCTCGTCTTCGGTGATCGGCTGCTCGCATTCGAAGGTGACGGCTACGCAGTGGGCGCGCAGCACCGGCACCCGCACGCAGGTCACGCCGACGCCGATCCGTTCGTCCTCAAAGATCTTCTTCGTCTCCTTGATGACCTTGCTCTCTTCTTCGTTGTAGCCGGTCTCAGGATCGATCGCGCGTGTTGTGGTTGAACAGGTTGAACGCATAAGGATGCGGCATCACCTTTGGTGCATACGCTTCACCGTTCAGGTGCGCGCGGGTGGACTCGGTGAGCTCCTCCATCGCGGCGGCGCCGGCGCCGCTGGCGGCCTGATAGGTCGACAGAATCACGCGCTTGATGCGGTTCTGCTGGTGGATCGGCCACAGCGGCACGAGCGCGGTGATCGCCGCGCAGTTGGGGATCGGCGATGATGCCCTTGTGCTCGCTGATGCGGCGCGCGTTGATCTCGGGGATGACCAGCGGAACGTCGGCCGCCATGCGGAACGCCGACGAGTTGTCGACCACCACCGCGCCGGCCTTGACCGCGATCGGCGCGAACTTGCGGGAGATGCCGCCGCCCGCCGAGAAGAGGGCGATGTCGACGCCTTCGAACGACCGTCTCGGTCAGTTCCTCGATGACGATCTGTTGGCCGCGAAAGCCGACGGACTTTCCGGCGGAGCGGGCGCTCGCCAGCGCCTTCAGCCGGCCGACCGGGAATTTGCGCTTGTCCATGGTGGCGATGAATTCAGCGCCGACGGCGCCGGTGACGCCGACGATGGCCACGGTGGGATTGCTGTTCACGTTGGTCTCCTTGGCATGGCAATAAAAAAGCCCCGGACCTTGCGGTGCGGGGCTTCGGATCAAGCGATTTGGCTGTCGACTAGACGCGCGCGCTATCCTCCGCCCGAGGGGGCGTTTTTTTCGTGGTGCGCGTGGCGGTCTTGGTCATGGGCGCGGAACATATTGTCAGTGTGACGCGGCGTCAATGCTTTACAGGCGGGGTCAAGCCGATTACGCGGACAGCCAATGAGCGTCCCCAACCATTTCGAGCTTCTGCACACGGACGGCACGGCGCGCACCGGCCGCCTGACGACCCGGCATGGCGTGGTGCGGACGCCGGCCTTCATGCCGGTCGGCACGGCCGGCGCGATGAAGAGCCTGCACTGGCGCGACGTGCGCGAGGCCGGCACCGACATCGTGCTCGGCAACACCTATCACCTGATGCTCCGGCCGGGCGCGGAGCGGATCGCGGCGCTTGGCGGACTGCAAAGTTTTACCGGCTGGAACGGGCCGATGCTGACCGATTCCGGCGGCTTCCAGGTCATGTCGCTGGCGCAGCTGCGCAAGGTGACCGAGGACGCGGTGACCTTTCGCTCGCACCTCGACGGCGCGAGCGTCGTGCTGTCGCCCGAACGCGCCGTGGAGGTGCAGCGGCTGCTCGGCGCCGACATCGCCATGCAGCTCGACGAATGCGTCCGGCTGCCGGCGGAGCGGGGCGACATCGAGCGGGCGATGCAGCTGTCGCTGCGCTGGGCCGAGCGCTGCAAGCGTGCGTTCGAGACGGCGCCGCCGGGCGCAATGCTGTTCGGCATCGTGCAGGGCGGCGACGTGCCGGCGCTGCGGCACGCCAGCGCGCGAACGCTGATCGAGATCGGCTTTCATGGCTACGCGATCGGCGGGCTCGCGGTCGGCGAGCCGCAAGAGGTGATGCTGGCGATGATCGACGAGACGGCGCCGCTGCTGCCCGACGGATCGTCCGCGCTACCTGATGGGCGTCGGCACGCCGGAGGATCTGCTGGAGGCCGTGGCGCGCGGCATCGACATGTTCGATTGCGTGCTGCCGACCCGCAACGGCCGGCATGGCGTCGCCTTCACGCGGCGCGGCACGATCAACCTGCGCAATGCGCGCCACGCCGACGACCCGCGCCCGCTTGACGAGGAAAGCAATTGGCCGGCGGCGCGAACGTATTCGCGCGCCTATCTGCATCATCTGGTCAAGGCCAACGAGGTGCTCGGCGCGATGCTGCTCTCGGAAGTCAACATCGCCTACTATCAGCAGCTGATGCAGGGCATGCGCGAGGCCATCGCCGCGGGCGCGTTCGAACAGTTCCGCGCGAGCGTGCGCGCGGAATGGGAGCGAGGCGATCTCGCCCCGCTCTAGCTGCTCAAACGAATGGCTAGTTGCAGACGAAGGTTTCTTGATGGCGTGCCTGGTGACGAAACCGTAGCCGCAGGTTTCGCAACTCCAGAGGTAGCTCAGCTCGCCATCGCCGAGAAGGCCGAGCCTTCGGCCGCCACAAGTGAATCGGCGCAGATGGGACAATCCGGCATGTCGCTCGCACGGGGAGCCGGACGAGGTGTGTCGGACGACAGTAGTTCAGCGACTGACATCGTGACCTCCTCCTTCGGTTCGAGTGAACGTCCCCAACGGCTATGCGCAAAAAAAGCTTATCATCAATTAGTCTGACGGTGTCACGACATATTTGCGTTGATTTCACGATTCGGCTTTTGCATCGCAACGAGTTGATCGCGCGTGATGATGCTTATCGCTGCAGCACAGGCGTAAGCTGGCATTGTGCGCTGCGGCTGTCGTCGGGCGTGCAGCGCCGGGCTTTGATCTGTTACGCTGAAGAAGCGTTTGCTCCCGCGCGGCGCATTTGATCGAATTTTTTCGACATTTGCCGCTTCGACATGGCGCCGCCGGGTGCAGTAAAGTCAGTTCCCGCATTGCAATTCGGAGTTCCCAGCATGTCGTCATCGCCGGCTCAAGCCGCCACAGGCAAATCTGTCCCAGCGCATGTGCCCGGACGCGGCCGCGTATACGACAGCATTGCAGACGCAATCGGCGATACGCCGCTGGTGCGGCTGAACAAGCTGCCGCAGCAGCGCGGCGCGAAGGCGACGATCCTGGCGAAGCTGGAATACTTCAATCCGGCCGCAAGCGTGAAGGACCGTATCGGCTCGGCGATGATCGCCGCGATGGAGAAGGCCGGGATCATCAATCCGGACACCGTGCTGATCGAGCCGACCTCGGGCAACACCGGCATCGCGCTCGCCTTCGTCGCCGCGGCAAAGGGCTATCGGCTGAAGCTGGTGATGCCGGAATCGATGTCGATCGAGCGGCGCAAGATGCTGGCCTTTCTCGGCGCCGAGCTGGTGCTGACGCCGGCGGCGCAGGGCATGAAGGGGGCCATCGCCACGGCCGAGGAGCTCAATCGCTCGACGCCGAACTCGGTGATCCCGCAGCAGTTCAAGAACCTCGCCAACCCGGAAATCCATCGCCGCACCACCGCGGAGGAGATCTGGAACGACACGCAGGGCAATATCGACCTGTTCGTGGCCGGCGTCGGCACCGGCGGCACGATCACCGGGGTCGGGCAGGTGCTTAAGCCCCGCAAGCCGTCGCTGCGCGTGATCGCGGTCGAG
The DNA here is from genome assembly GCA_963757845.1 of uncultured Alphaproteobacteria bacterium. Lineage (GTDB taxonomy): Bacteria > Pseudomonadota > Alphaproteobacteria > Rhizobiales > Xanthobacteraceae > P52-10. Next base: position 49,313 of record CAVWTB010000054.1, on the reverse strand, counting down.
CCGGAGGAAAGCCCGGTGCTGGGCGGCGGCCAGCACACGCCGCACAAGATCCAGGGCATCGGCGCGGGCTTTATCCCTGACATCCTCGACCGCTCGGTGATCGACGAGGTCATGCGCGTGAACGGCGCGACCGCGATCGAAATGTCGCGCGCGCTGGCGCGGATCGAAGGCATCCCGGGCGGCATCTCGTCGGGCGCGGCGATTGCTGTCGCGATCGAGCTTGGCAAGCGGCCCGAGAATGCCGGCAAGACGATCGTGGCGGTGGTGCCGTCGTTTGCCGAGCGCTACCTGTCGACGGCGCTGTTCGAGGGGATTTGACGCGGGCATAGCCGTTCGAAGAACGGCGTCGTTCGCTCGCCTATGACCCGTGCATCCCGTCTCTGGACGCAGTATCTTTTTCAATGAAAATGGCGAGGGCCGAACGCGTCCATGACAAATGACGCGGTGCGCGGCGCCGTCCGCGAGCCAAGACATATCAGGGAGAAACGAAACGCCATGTCGGACGAAGTGCTCTACGAAACCGACGGACCGATCGCCACGCTGATCCTCAACCGTCCCGACAAGATGAACGCCTTCAACGTCGAGCTCTTCACGGCGCTTGGCCGCGCGCTCGACAAGGCCGAACAGGACCCGGCGATCCGCGTCGTGATCCTGAAAGGGGCGGGGCGGGCGTTTTCCGTCGGCATGGATCTCGACGGCGGCCCGTCGCCGGCGCAGCTCGGCGTCACCGGCGACCGCAGCCGCCTGCAGTCGCATATCGAGGACTTCTTGCGGGTCTGGGATTTTCCAAAACCGGTGATCGCTCAGGTGCACGGCTATTGCGTCGCGGCGGCGACGATGCTGGCGCTGGCATGCGATATCACGCTGGTGTCGACCGACTGCAAGATCCGCTTTCCGAGCATCCCGATCGGCGGCGGCTTCGTCTCGTCGTTCTGGACGTTCTTCGTCGGCCCCAAGCGGGCGAAGGAGATGGATTTCATCGCCGGAAGCGAGATCACCGGCGCGGAAGCCGAAGTCTGGGGTTTTGCCAACCGTGCCATCCCGCCGGCTGAGCTCGAAGCAAGAGCCACCCAGATGGCGACGGCGATTTCCAGGACGCCGGGGGATCTGCTGCGGCTGAAGAAGATGGCGATCAACCGCGTCGTCGAGTGGCAGGGTTTTCGCCAGGCCATGATCGGCGGCGCCGAGTGGGACACGCTGTGTCATTTCAGCGAAGGCGCGCGCGAGATGCGCCAGCGGGTGGTCGACCTCGGCATGAAAGAGGCCATCAAGTCGCTGCAGGCTTATGAGGCTGCGCGTCTGGCAGACATAGCGCAGCGAATTTCTGAACAGAATAGGCGTTGGAAAGTCGAAGAGAACAAAAAGGGGGAGGCGGTCGTGAAAAGGTGGAAGCACCGGCCGGAGGGGTCGAACTGGGGCGATTTCGGCGAGGATGACCAGAAGGGGCGGATCAACCTCGTCACGCCGGAGATCCGGCTCAAGGCTGCCGCAGAGATCAGAACCGGAATCTCCTTTTGCCTGAGCCTTCCGCTCGACTATCCGGGCGGCAACGCGCTGATCAAGGCGCGGCAGCAGCCGCGGCTGTTCACGGTTCGCCGCGAAGGCGGGCAGGTCAACTACAATTTCCCCTGGCGCGCGCTCACCTGCCAGCACGATCATCTCGACGTGACCTGCGACGACGCGGTGACGCTCTACACGCAATATTCGACCCAATGGGACGCGCTTTGCCACTACGGCCAGTTCTTCGATGCGGACGGCGACGGCGAAGCCGAGAAAGTCTACTACAACGGCTTTCGCGCCGAAGAGCACATCATCTCGCCGGCGGAAGGCAGCGACGAACCGCGCGCCAAGGCGCTCGGCATTCAAAATCTTGCAGAAACCTGCGCGCAGGGCCGCGGCACGATGGTCAATCTGCATGCCGTCCACGGCCGCGACCATGTCTCGGTCGGCTATGACGAGCTGATGCGCATCATGGAGCAGCAGCGTGTCGAAGTGGCGAAGGGCGATTTCCTCTGCCTGTACACCGGCTTCGACGAGATCCTGCTCGGGATGCGCAAGGAACCCGATCCAAAAGTGCTGCATGGCGTCTGCAGCGGCCTCGACGGCGGCGACGAGAAGCTGCAGCAGTGGATCACGGATTCAGGCGTGGTCGCGGTGATCGCCGACAATACGGCGGTCGAGCTCTTGCCATCCGCACGCCGCGGCAAGGGACCGCGCGCGCTGCTGCCGTTGCATGCTCACTGCCTGTTCAAGCAGGGCATTCATCTGGGCGAGCTGTGGTACCTGAAGGACCTCGCGGCGTGGCTTTCTGCGAACAACCGCGCGCACTTCTTCCTCACCGCGCCGCCTTTGCGCCTTCCGGGCAGTGTCGGCTCACCGCTGACGCCTGTCGCCACTGTTTGACGAGGCGTAGCTGTCAATTTGTTCATCAAGGTTCGATTGTCGGCCGCATCGCTTGCACAGCTCGCCGTGCCTACGCGCTTCACCTCTTCGTCGAAACAGCGCCTGACATCGGGAACGAAGCCGCCTCGTTCGCCGTTTTCATTCCACGGGATGGTGGATTGAGGACAAGGCGCCCAGCAGCCGTTTGGCTTTGTTTATGAACGCAGCGCTGGCCGCCGGGAGGAGAGGCCATGTTGCGTGTTGGTGCTGGATTGCTCACGACTGGCGCAACGACAGTCGTCGCGCTCTTCATGATTGCGGCTCCCCTCGACGGGATCGCCTTTGCACAGCCGGAGGGACCGGGCGAGGCAAGCACGGCGGAGGCGGCGCAGGGCCTGCCGCGCCGGTTGCCGCCCGGCGCCGCGCCGCCACCTCGTCCGGCCATGCCGCCGCCCGCAGCGATGCGTCAGGCGCCACCGCCCGCCGCCATGCGCGCCGCGCCGACCGCCGCAGATGTCTCGTCCTGCGCCGCAGCCGCACATTGCACGACCGGCCGCGCCTCCACCGCCGCAGATGCAGCGACCGCAGCCCGCGCCGCGCTTTGCCGCGCCTCCGCGTCCAGCGCCGCCGCGCATTGCAGCACCGACGCGGCCCTCGCCGCCGCCCGCTGTGCAACGCGCCGCACCGCCTCCGAGGGCAGCGAGCCGTCCGGATGTCGAGCGGCGTGCCCAGCAGAGGATCGAGCCGCGGATCGATCGCGCACAGGAGCAGGCGCGAAGCGGGCGCCTCACGCGCTCCGACCAGCGCGAGCTGCGCCAGCTCGAACGCAGCGCCCAGCAGCAACAAGCGGCCGGGCAGCGGCTGCAACGGCTGCAGGCGCGCTCGGAGAGTGGGCGGCTGAGCCGCATCGAGCAGCGCGAACTAAGCCGGCTGCAGCAGAGCGAGCAGCAGCAGAAATTCTCCGCGGAGCGGCTGCAACAGTTGCAGACGCGCTCGCAGAGCGGACGGCTGAGCCGCATCGAGCAGCGTGAACTGCGCGGGCTCGAGCGCCGGGAGCAGTTGCAGAAGTCCGCCGCGCAGCGGCTGGAGCAGCTGCAGAGCCGCTCGCAGAGCGGACGACTTGATCGCGCCGAGCAGCGCGAGCTGCGCCAGCTCGAACGTCAGCAACGGGCGCTCGGGTTTGAGCAGCGCCAGGCGGTTCGTGCGCCGGACCGGCCGGCGTCCAGACCGGGCAGCCTGCGCGCGTGACGCCGCAGCAGGCGGCAGCGGGTCGCTTCGCCGCCAGCTTTGCAGCGGCAAGGAACGAGCGCCGCGGCGACTGGCGTCAGAGGCATCAGGCTCCGCGCGCCGTCTGGCGCCTGGCCCTGCCGCGCGCAGCTATGTGCCGTGGGTCAGCGCCGTCTACTGGCCTTATGCCTATTCCGACGTGTTCTACTACACGTTCTGGCCTGACGTGTATGAGGAGGGCTACTGGGCCTACGCCTACGACGACTTCTTCGACGGCATCTACTTCCCCTATGGCGCGCCCCACGTCGATTACGCCTATGCCGGTCCCTATGGACCATCGCCGAAGGCGTCACCACCGGCAGCGCGCCGCGCGCGTCAAAGGACGCACCCGCCGGGTCGCCTGAGCCAGGCCGCGCGCGCCCTGTGCACGCAGCCCGACGAAGGCATCACGGCGTGGCCGATCAGGGACATCGAAGAGGCCGTGCGGCCGTCGAGCGACCAGAGGCGGCTGCTCGATGACCTGAAGCGGGCGGCGGACTCCGCTGCCGACGCGTTCCAGAAAGCCTGCCCCGAAAACCTGCCGATGACGCCGCCGGGACGGCTGCAGGCGATGACCATGCGGCTGCAAGCGACGCTGGATGCGGTGAAGACGGTGCGGCCGGCGCTGGAAGGCTTTCTACGCCTCGCTGAGCGATGAGCAGAAGGCGCGCTTCAACGAGATCCGGCCGAAGCTGAAGGAGGAACGCACCGCGACCGCGCAAGCGCGAGACCGGAGAGACGACTGCGGCGGCCAGAAGGCCGGACTCTCGGCGCTGCCGATCGACGAGATCGATCGGGTGGTGCGGCCGACCGGTGCGCAGGCGACGGCGCTCGATCGCCTCGACAAGGCGACGCAGCAGGCGGTCGAGATTCTCAACGATGCCTGCCCGACGTCTGTGCCGGCGACGCCGGTCGGCCGGCTCGAGGTGATGCAGAAGCGGCTGGAGGCGATGATCGAGGCAGCAAACAGCGTTCGTCCGGCGCTGCAGGATTTCTACGCTGCGCTGAACGACGAGCAGAAGGCGAAGTTCAACCGGCTCGGCCGCGACACGCGCGGCGGCTGATCGCTTTCTGTTACGCCGCCACGCCTTCCATCTGCCGGGCCACCAGACGGACATAGGCGCCCTGGCGCGCCAGCAGTTCGGGATGGGTTCCGGCTTCCACCACCTGGCCGGACTGCATCACGAGAATGCTGTCCGCGTGGCGGATGGTGGAAAGCCGATGCGCGATGACCAGCACGGTGCGGGCGCGCATCAGTTCGTCCAGCGCCGCGCGGACCTGTGCTTCGCTGATCGCGTCGAGATGCGAGGTCGCCTCGTCCAGCACCAGCATCGGCGCGTCCTTCAGGAAGGCGCGGGCGATCGCGACCCGCTGTCGCTGTCCGCCCGACAATTGCACGCCGCGCTCGCCGACGCGGCGTCGCGAGCCCCTCCGGCAGGCTCGGCGACGAAAGTCGGCGAGCGCGGCCCGCTCGATGCGCCCGAGCGAGCTCGGCCGCGCTCGCCTCGGGGCGGGCCAGGCGGATATTGGCCTCCAGCGTGTCGTTGAACAGATAGGTGTCCTGCGCCACCAGCGCGATGCGCCGGCGCAGGCCGTCGAGGCGTCAGATCGCGCGAGATCGACGCCGTCGAGCAGGATGCGGCCCGCCTGCGGGTCCCAGAAGCGCAGCAGCAGGTTGGCGACGGTGGACTTGCCGGCGCCCGAGGGCCCGACGAGCGCCACCGTGCGCCCGGCGCGGCACGGTCGAAGGTCGACGCCGTCCAGCGCGGGGCGGCTGCGGCCCGGATAGGTGAAGCGCACGTCTTCGAAGCGCAGCGCCGAGCCACCGCGGGGCGCGCCGGCGCACAGCTGACCGTCGGTCGATCGCGCGGCCGGCTCGCGCTCGACGCACGCGCAGCCGGCGGGTCGAGGCGATGGTATCGGCGAGCTGCCGCCCGACCTGCGCGATTTCCGAGACCGGCAGGAAGGCGGCAATCGCGAGCAGCATCAGCAGCGGCAGCGAGCGTCGGCGCGAGCCGCTGCCCTGGGCGACGAGGCAGGCGCCGACCACCGCCACGGCCAGGCCGCCGAGCCCGGTCGCGATCTCGAGCCCGCGCCGTCTGGCGCGGCCAGGTCGTGCGAGCAGGCGCCGAGCGGCGGTCGCCTGGTAGCGCCGCATGGCGCCATGAAGCTCGTCGCGCCGGCGCTCGACGGCGCTGGAAGGCGATGCAGATCGGCCAGGCCCTGGATCGTCTCGGTCACGATGCGCGCCGAGCCCGCCCAGCGCCTCGCGCGCTCTCGGCGCCGAGCCGATCGATCCGCGCGCGGCCGCAGCGACCGGCGACGAGGCCGGCGAAGAGCGAGGAAGGGCAGCAGCGCAAGGGCGAGCGGCCAGGCGATGCGGCGCAGCACGATCAGCACCGTCGCCGGCACCAGCACGCGACCACGAGCCGGGGCCACGGTATGGGCGTAGAAATACTCGACCGTCTCGACGTCCTGGCGTCGCCAGCGCGACCAGATCGCCGGAGCGCCGCCGCATCAGATAGGCCGGCGCCAGCGCGTCGAGCTTGCGCGAAGAGCGCGATGCGCATCTCCGCCAGCAGCCGGTAGGCCATGTCGTGCGCGAGCCAGCGATTCGAGCCAGTGCAGCAGGCCCGGCCACCGGCGCCGCGATGCAGCAGCGGCGATCGCGAGGCCCAGAGCGGGATGGCCGCCGCGCTTGACGCGCCGCGATCAGCCAGCGCGCCGAGCACGCCGACGCCGATGAAGGCCACCACCCGGCCGATGCCGCAGAGCACGGTGACGGTCAGAGCTGCCATGCCAGGGCTGCGATGATAGCGCAACAGGCTCTGCGAGCGTCTCGCGCCAGCCGATGGCTTGCGCTTCGGCGGAGATATCGCGCCGCGAGCGCGGGGCGGCTTCCGCGCCGCGTCGTCGGCAGCGGCGGCGGGTGTCTCCGATGCGTCATCCGCCCGACGTGGCGCTGCGCTTCCGCGGCCTGCGGCGCCCATCAGGCGGCGATACGGGCCGTCGCGCCGCATCAGCTCGGCATGGCGGCCGCTCTCGACGACGCGGCCGTGGTCGAGCACCAGGATGCGGTCGGCGCCGATCACGCTCGACAGGCGATGCGCCAGGATCAGCGTGGTGCGGCCCTGCATCAGCCGGTCGAGCGCCTGCTGGATCACGCGCCTCGTTCTCGGCATCGACCGAGGACAGCGCCTCGTCGAGGATCAGGATCGGCGCATCGCGCAGCAAGGCGCGGGCGATGGCGATGCGCTGCCGCTGGCCGCCGGAGAGCCGTGCGCCGCGTTCGCCGATCACGCGTCTCGTAGCCGTCGGGCAGCGCCAGGATGAAGTCGTGCGCGTTGGCGGCGCGGGCAGGCGGCTTCGAGCTCGGCCTGGCGTCGCCTCTGGCTGGCCGAGGCGCAGATTGTCCGCGACGCGTGCCGTGGAACAGGTAGGTGTCCTGCGCGACGACCGCGATCATGGCGCGCAGATCGCTCCGGGATCGAGCGTCGCGCAGGTCGTGGCCGCCGATGCGGATCGCGCCCGGCCTGCGGGTCGAACAGGCGCAGCAGCAGGCGCACGATCGAGGACTTGCCGGCGCCGCTCGGGCCGACGATGCCGATGCGCTCGCCGGCCGCGATCGTGAAGGTCAGCTCCGTCATGCGCGGCGCCGCGCCCGCCGGGATAGGCGAAGCGGACATCCTCGAAGGCGATGGATGGCCGGCGCGAGCGTCTCCGCGCGAGGCCGCCGCGCTGCCGCTCGGGCGCGCGACTCCACCGCGTCCGAGCAGCGCGTGGACGCCCGGCGGCCGCCGACTGCCGACCATGCCCTGATGCAGTACCGAGCGCAGGTCGCGCAGCGGCCGGAAGATCTCGGTGCCGGCCATCAGCACGATCAGCAGCGCCTCGAGGCTCATCTCGCCATGCGACACGCGCCAGGCGCCGAGGGCCAGTGCCGCGGCCGCGCCGAGCGCCGATGCCGAGATCGGTGATGCCGCGCGTCATCACGCTGAGCGCCGAGCACCCAGAACGTGCTCGTCGGACAGCGGCGCGCGCCCTGCTCGGCGAGGCGCGGCCGTAAGCGCGCGCTCTGGCCGAACGCCTTCAACGTCGGCAGGCCCTGCACCGCGTCGAGGAATTCCGCGCCGAACGCCTTGAACGCCTGCTGGCGCGCGACGAGGCGCCGGCTTGTCGCCGTGTGGACGAGGCCGGCAGAACCAGGGTGACCAGCGCCGCGACCAGCATCACGGCGGCGACCGGCAGCGTCCCACCAGGCCATGAACGGCGAAGATCGCGACCGGCGCAGCAGGCGGCGACGGTGAGCTGCGGCAGGTACTGGCCGAAGAAGGTCTGCAACTGCTCGACGCCGTCGATCATCGACAGCATCACGCCGCCGGTCCGCTGCTCGGCGAACCAGGCCGGGCCGAGGTCCGCGATCTTGTCGTAGAGCCGCACGCGCAGCTTGCTCTGCACCGCCGCCGCGACGTCGGTGAGCGATGTTGGCGCGGCGCTGGTCGAGGAGCGCGCGGGCCAGCACGGCGAGGGCGGCGGCCGCGAGCCAGGGCAGGGCTGCCGCCGGGCCGTGCCCGTCGAAAACGGCGGCCAGGGCGATGCCGAGGAAGGCGAAGCGCGCGATGCCGACACCGAGGGCCAGCAGACCCAGGAAGGTGCCCAGAGCCATGCGGCCGCGGAAGCCGGCCGTCAGGCGCCAGAGGCGGAAATCGAAATACATGGGAGACTCGTTGGCTTTATGGTCCGCTCACCCTGTGCAGCGCTGGCGCGGCGAGGCAAACGCGGATATTTCATCTGCTGTTTAGCTGGATTGAACAGCGATGAGCAGCCATCTGCCGTCCTTGCCCGCATTTCGTGCCTTCGCCGCCGTGGCACGGGAAGGCAGTTTCGCGCGGGCGGCCGAAAAGCTGCATATCAGCACCAGCGCCGTCAGCCATCAGATCCGTGCGCTTGAAGAGCAACTCGGCACGCCCTTGCTGACCCGCGCCCGCAACGGGGCCGGGCGCAGCAGCACGGGCCCGACGGCTGCCGGCGAGGAATTGCTGCGGGCGGTCGAGGAGGCGCTGGGGCGGCTGGCCATGGCTTGCGATGCGATCCGCGCTAAGGCGAACCAGCCCCGGCGGCGCCTCGTGGTTTCGGCCAATGGCTCCTTCGCCTCGCTCTGGCTGGCGGCAAGGCTGGCGGCCTTCGCCCGACAGCATCCGAGCGTCGAGTGGCATGTGCGTTCGGAGGACTCGCTGCGCCGGACATGGCTGCCGAGGGCATCGACATCGCGGTGCTGCGGCTGAAGCCGGAGACCATGCAGCCACAGGACAGGCTGCTCTTCTCCGAAACCCTTTTCCCGGTATGCGCCCCGGCTCTTGCCCAAGGGCTCACCGAAGCGGATCTGCCACGTCTTACCCTTCTGCAGGAGGACGGTCAGAGCGCCGAGCGGAATGGCGTCACTGGCTGCCACTGCTCGGGCATCCCCCGGATGCGGGGCAGGTCTTGCGGTTCGAGCGCTTCAACCAGGCGATCGGTGCCGCCGTTGCCGGGGCCGGCATCGCGATCGGGCGTTCGCCGACCATCGATGCCGAACTGGCGGCAGGGCGGCTGGTCCGGCTCTTCGCGCCACTATCGATGCGCTACTCCTGGGCCTTCGTGCTGCGGGTCAGGCCCGAGGTGGCGCGTGATCCTCATGTGAGGCAGCTCACGGCCTATTTGCTGGCCGAGGCCGGTCAAAACGCCAACCTCGCGCTAACGCCCGAAGATCGCTCGCCCGATCATCGCCCGCCCGGATAGCCTGGAACGGGTTGGGCGGCGGAGGGCCCACCGCCTGGCGGAGGGCCACTTCCCACGTACTGCGGAGCGAGGAGGAGGCCGCTTGCGCGGGCGTTCTTCTTCATCTGTGGCCACGGCGCGCGCGGGAAGGAGCTCGCCGACCAGCGCCCTGTGCTGATGCTTGGTCAGATAACCGCTGTCCGGTAGCCGCGCGCGGCCTGCCAGCGCTTGAAAACGTGGCGCGTGTTGGCATCGAACGCGCCGCTCGCCTTGTTGTCGAAGCCGAGCGCCGTGAGGCGGCGCTGGATGTCACGGCGCTGATTGCGGTCGAGGCCGATCTGATCCTCGCTCAGCTGCGAGCCGACCTCGGTGAAGACCGCCGGATCGATGCCCGTGGTCAGCGCGCGCGTCTGCGTGCTGGCGCCCTTCTGCAGCGCGGCGATACGCGCCAGCGCCAACGAGCGGAACTGGCCGCCCGGTAGTTGGTGAGGTAGGCGTTGAGCTCCTCCGGCTTGTTGGAGTCTTTTACGGAGCGCCAGAACTCGATCTCGGCTTCGCGTCGATGCCGGCGCTGCGGCGACCTGCGTCGCCGGGCGCTGCGCGCCGCCGCTCGCGGCAGGCGCGGCCGCAGGATTGAGGTACACCGAGCCGATCAGGTTGGTATGCCCCCAGGGCAGTTGCTCCTTGCGCGTCTCCTCATTCACCTGGCGCGGACCTTCGTCATCGCCTGCTGGATCTCGGCGCCCGGCTGGGTGACGTGGGCGAGCAGGGCGCGGGTGAACGGGCTGTTGGTGCCGGCCTGGCCGTCCTGTGCGGTCTGGCCCGGGACCGGTGGCGAAGGCGATCAGCGTGCCTTCGCCGGACTTCATCTCGGCAAGGCCGGTCTGCGACATTGACGCTGCGGCTCGTCTTCGCCGCCGCCTTGATCTTGTTGGCGAACGGGTTGTCGCGGCAGGCGTCGAGGAACACCAGCTTGACCTTGGCGTCGCCCATGGTCTGGTCGAGCGTCACGTCGATGTTGATCGCAGCCCCGAGGCGGACGTCCATCTCCGATTTCAGGTCGGCATCGATCGGCAGCAGGTAGTTTGCGCCGTTCACGGCGATGCCGTGGCCCGCGTAGTAGAATACGGCGACGTCGGCGCCCTGCGATTTCTGCCCGAATTCCAGCAACTTGGCGGTCATCGTGTCGCGGGTCAGGTTGGTGCCTTCGACCACCTCGAAGCCGACATTGCGCAGCGCCGAGGCCATCGACTTGGCGTCGATCGTCGGATTGGGCAGCGCCGGCACGTTCTTGTAGGCGCCGTTGCCGACGACGAAGGCGACCCGGCGCTCGGCCGAGGCTGTGGTGACGCTGAACAGGATGCAGAGCGCGCAAAAGAGGGCCGTAACGATGCGCATATTTGAAATCCCCCAGCCGGAATCCGGGGAAATTTAGCACGCAAATACCGTCATTGCGAGCGGGCGGGGCGACGGCCTACCCCGGAATCCGCACCGGCAGGGTCTCGTAGCCCTTGACGAAATTGGAGTAGATCCGCTTCGGCTCCTCCACCACCTCGATGGTGTCGAAGCGCTTCAGGATCTCTTCCCAGATGATGCGCAGCTGCAGCTCGGCCAGCCGCAGGCCGAGGCAGCGATGGATGCCGAAGCCGAACGAGATGTGGTTGCGCGCGTTCGGCCGCTCGATGACGAAGTCGTGGCCTCTTTTCGAACATCTCCTCGTCGCGGTTGCCGGAGACGTACCACATGACCACGCGCTCGCCCTTCTTGATCTGCTTGCCGCCGACCTCGGCGTCGGCGATCGCGGTGCGGCGCATGTGCGTCAGCGGCGGCTGCCAGCGCACGGTTTCCGGCACGAGGTTCTGCACCAGTGCCGGATTGGCGCGGAGCTTCGCGTACTGGTCCGGAAACTTGTTCAGCGCGTAGCACCGCGAGCGTCAGGTCCATGTTTATCGCAGCACCAAGCTTGACGTGGATCTCCGATTTCAGATCGGCATCTATCGGCAGCATGTAGTTCGTGCCGTTCACGGCGATGCCGTGGCCCGCTTAGTAGAATACGGCGATATCAGCGCCTCGCGCTTTCTGCCCGATTCGAGCAGCTTGCGTCATCGTGTCGCGCGTCAGGTTCGTGCCTTCTACCACCTCTAAGCCGACATTGCGCAGCGCCAACGCCATCGACCTGTAATCGATCATCGGGTCGGGGAAGCGCCGGTACCTTCTTGTAGGCGCCGTTGCCGACCACGAAGCTACGCGCCGTTCGCGGAGGCCGTCGTGACGCTCAGCAGGACGCCTTTTTATCAGGAAGAGCAGTCACTAAGCGCTTTTTTTTACCCCCCGACGCGTCCACAATCTCTGCCGAATTGAGCACGCAAGTTTCCGCGGTTGAACTCGTAGCTGGTTTATCGCTGCAAGGTCACGCATGTCTGCGAATTGGCACACAATGTGCTTCAGCGATACCGATTTCCCGGTGCCGGAGGTTCTTTTCCAGTCTGAAGTGTGGATCGCAAAACCTCGAAGATCACGGCCGTCGACCATCCGAACAGGATTACGCCGTTCATCGCAGTCATCGGACCAAGCAGTCGCCACCGCGGCGCGGGAACGATGTCTCCGTATCCCAAAGTGGTGAAATTCACGAATGCGAAGTACATTCGATCAGTGGGCTCCGGGGTGGCGTCGACGAGGGCGTAGGCGACGGACCAGATGGCGACCTCGCAGGTATGCGCCACCATCAGTACCGCGACGGTGACCATCATCACGGCGACCAGATGCGACGCCGACGACGACGGCCATCTCGCCGCGGTCGCCCGGGCCGCGCCGATGACCAAGGCCATAGCGGCTGCATGAACCGCAATGTTCGTGAGGCTTACGACAGCTCCGTAGATGATCTGTCGAAGCATGGACTGCGCCTGGACCGTTGGAGAGTTCTGGCGAAGCCCAGGTACAGACCGGGGCTTCGCCGACCGCGCAGCAGCGCTATCGTTGGGGGGCGAAGAGGCGCGCTGCTCGGCAATGCCCGGTGGCGCCGGGCATAGCCAACGCAGCGTTGGGGGGTGTGGGGGTGCTGCCTTGGCCAAGCCGATCCAACCGCACCGGTCGCCCGCGTGCCTTGAGCCAGATCAAGATATCGGAACGCGCGGCTCGGCTGCGCAGCCCGTGCAACCCCGCGTTTTCCCGGCGGTGCCGTTCACACCGAAGCGTGCGGCCCAGGCGGCACCATATAAAGGGTCATGGCGAATATTGCGTAGATGAACAGAAGCAATGCCCCAACGAACCACGCCGAGCGTCCGCTGTTCGTGATGAAACAGGACGTGACGGTCGCGATCATCATCATTGTCACGGCCCCCGGCCAGAACTGCAAATCCATCGGTGTCGGACCGACAACGTAGCTGAGAAGAACGAGCACGGGGGCGACGAACAGAGCGATTTGCGAAGCGCTTCCGAGAGCGATGCTGACGCTCATATCGAGACGGTTCTTGCGCGCCGCAGAGAACGCGACGGCCATTTCGGCCGCAGCACCGACGATCGCGACGATGATGAACCCCACAAAGGCGGGGCTCATGCCCAGCGTCTCTCCTGCCTTTTGCACCGAACCGACAAATATCTCACTCACCAACGCAACCAGCACGGTGACAACGATGAGCGTGCCGACGGCCAGGCCGATGGGCCAAGGCGCTTCGCCTGGCTCGCCGTGATTTACGCTTCCGAACAATTCCTTGTGCGTCTTCAGCGAGAACAGCAGACCCAATCCGTATGCAGCGATGAGCAGTATGGCGAGGCCGGCGCTGAGCTTCTGCGCCATTGCTTCACCTCGCGCCAAGTCGAGGTCGGCGACCGCTGCGGGGGCGAGCAGGGCGATCGTGGCCATCAACAGCAATGCTGAATACAGTCGTCCGCCGGATCGATTGTATTCCTGGACGTGGTGTCGAAGCCCGCCGAGCAGAAAAGACGCTCCCAGCATGAAAAGGGAATTGGTGACGATTGCCCCGGCAATTGACGCCTTGACCAGCATGTATTCGCCGGCGCGAAGCGCCGTGATGGCGATGATCAGCTCCGTCAAATTTCCCAAGGTTGCATTGAGCAGCCCGCCTACCGCGTCGCCGGTCTTGACTGCGACACTCTCTGTTGCGTGGCTGAGAAGGGCGGCAAGTGGCACGATCGCGAGGACGGCAAGCAGAAAAAGCGCTGTATGGGCTGACGGAGCAATGCGTTCGGCGACCATCACGATGGGCACGAAGACCAGCATCCAGAGCAGCGGGCTTTGGCGGATCTCCTTTAGCAGAAGGCGCATGACCCTGGTCTCGCCGAAGCAAATCGACGATACCTTCAGCGCTCGACCAACCGATTGAATTGATCCAGCTCAACGCGCAGCTATTGGCCCGCAAGCGCCGACACGGGAAGTCGCAGACATCCGCCGGTGTCTGCGAGGCGAACCCCAATGCACGGACGCTTGCGACGATCAGCGCGAGGAGCCCATGCGTCCTGGAATGCTAGGCCGCGATCCGCACCGGCAGGGTCTCGTAGCCCTTGACGAAGTTCGAATAGATCCGTTTCGGCTCGTCCACGACCTCGATGGTGTGGAAGCGCTTCAGGATCTCTTCCCAGGTGATGCGCAGCTGCAGTTCCGCAAGCCGCAGGCCGAGGCAGCGGTGGATGCCGAAGCCGAACGAGATGTGGTTGCGCGCATTCGGCCGCTCGATCCAGAAATCGTCCGGGCGGGCGAACATCTCCTCGTCGCGGTTGCCGGAGACGTACCACATCACCACGCGCTGACCCTTCTTGATCGTCTTGCCGCCGATCTCGGCATCGGCCAGCGCTGTCCGGCGCATGTGCGTCAACGGCGTCTGCCAGCGCACCACTTCAGGCACGAGGTTCGGCACCAGCCCCGGATTCTCGCGCAGCTTGGCATATTGGTCCGGGAACTTGTTCAGCGCATAGACGCTGCCGGAGAGCGAGTTGCGCGTGGTGTCGTTGCCGCCGACGATCAAGCAGGATCAGGTTGCCGAGGAAGTTGCGCGGATCCATGTCTCGGGTGGCGTCGCTGTGCGCCATCATCGACAGACAGGTCCGTCTTCATCGGCTGCCTGGCGCGCTCTTCCCAAAGCTTCGCAAAATAGGCGCCGCACTCCTGCAACTCGTCGTCGCGCGCCTTCTCCGAGGCGATGATCTCGCGGTTGCCTGGGGCCGCGGTCGCAACATTCGACCAGCGCGTCAGCTTGCGCCGCTCCTCCCACGGAAAGTCGAACAGGATCGCCAGCATCTGCGTGGTGAGCTCGACCGAGACCTTGTCGACCCAGTCGAAGGTCTCGTTGCGCGGCAGGTGATCGAGGATCTCGCAGGCGCGGACGCGGATGGTCTCGGCGAGCGTGGCAAGGTTCTGCGGCATGAACATCGGCTGCACGGTTTGCGCTGCGCGCGAGTGCTTCGGCTCGTCCATGGCGATGAAGCTTTCGCGGGCATACACCGGCTTCACGTCCTGGATGCCGATGCCGCCGAGATGCACGTCGGAGGAGAACAGCGAATGGCTGGTCTCGACCTGCATGATGTCCTTGTACCTGGTGATCGACCAGTAGTCGCCGACGCGGCTCTGCGGGCAGTAGTGGACCGGATCCTCCTTCCGCAGCCGCTCGAAGTAGGGCCACATGGTGTTGGAGCGGTAGAGCTCCGGCTTCGACACATCGATGTCGTCCAGATGCATCGAATAGGCCTCGAGGCGGGCCTGCTCCATTCCCATAACGGTGCCGTGCATGATGATATTTCCCGGTCTGTCGACCTTTACCTCTGGTCAGCATCCGCCTCGCGAGCGAGGCGGATGACAGATGAAACGCGCTCGCTGCCTATGCGGCGATGCGCACCGGCAGGTGGTCGTAGCCCTTCACGAAGCTGGAGTAGACGCGCGTCGGCTCGTCCATCATCTCGATCGTGTCGTAGCGCTTGAGGATTTCCTCCCAGATGATCTTCAGCTGCAATTCGGCAAGCCGCAAGCCGACGCAGCGGTGGATGCCGAAGCCGAAGGAGAGGTGCGTGCGCGGCCGCTTGCGATCGATGATGAAGTCGTAGGCGTTGTCGATCACCTCCTCGTCGCGGTTGCCCGAGACGTACCACATCACGACCTTGTCGCCCTTCTTGATCTGCTTGCCCTTGAACTCGATGTCCTCGAGCGCAGTGCGGCGCATGTGCGCCAGCGGCGTCTGCCAGCGGATCACTTCCGGCACGAAGCTGTCGAGCAGCGCAGGGTTCTCGCGCAGCTTCTTGTACTGGTCGGGATTCTTGCTGAGCGCGTAGATGCTGCCCGACAGCGTGTTGCGCGTGGTGTCGTTGCCGCCGACGATCAGCAGCACCAGGTTGCCGAGGAAGTTGGCGAAGTCCATGCTTCGCGTCGCCTCGCTGTGCGCCATCATCGACAACAGGTCGCTCTTCGGCGGCTGCTTGATGCGCTCGTCCCACAGCTTCTTGAAGTACTGCGCGCATTCGATCAGTTCGGCCTGCCGCGCCTCTTCCGTCGCCACCAGGCCTTCAGGGCCGGGCAGGGTGGTGGCGATATCGGACCAGCGCGTCAGCTTGCGCCGCTCCTCCCACGGGAAATCGAACAGCACGGCGAGCATCTGCGTGGTGAGCTCGACCGAAACCTTGTCCACCCAGTCGAAGGTCTCGTTGCGGGGCAGGTTGTCGAGGCACGAAGCCGAGCGCGTTGCGGATGTTGATCGCGAGCTCGTCCAGGTGCGTCGGCGTGAACATCGGCGCGACGGTCTTGCGCTGCGGGCCGTGCCGCGGCTGATCCATGGCGATGAAGCTTTCGCGGCGCAGGTCCGGGGCCACGTCGCGGATGGTGATGCCGCCGAGCGAAGCTGCCGAAGAGAACACCGCGTGGTTGGTCTCGATCTCCATGATGTCGTTGTACTTGGTCACCGACCAGTACGGTCCGAACATGGAGTCCTTGCAGTAGTGAACCGGCTCTTCCTTGCGCAGCCGGTCGAAGTACGGCCAGAACGTATCCGTGCGGAACAGCTCGGGTTGGCTGACGTCGAAGTCTTCAAGGGGGGTCGCATAGGCGCGTTCGCGCGCTTCTTCTCCGCCGGCTTGATCGTGCCATGCATTGGGGTGTTGCTCCGCTAGCGATCATCCGGTCGAGTGGCCCCCGGATGATGCGTTGTCATTCGCGCAAAGGTGCCACGTTAGAACGATTACAAACCCGACCCGCCTGATTTGCAAGCCCGGACGGCCTGTTCATTGGGCATGCTGAACCGCAAAAACGCCGATAGCGCGCCGAAAAGTACCGTTTCGCGAGCGAGTCGGCGCAGAACGTCGCAGGTGCGCTCAGAAATCGTCGCTGCCCTGGCTTTCCAGGTCGTCGAGATAGATTTGCAGCGGGGCGAGCACGACGATGGCGATGTCGTCGCCGACCGGCGATCGATGGCGATGAAGCCGACGCTCTCGAGCTCGGCGAGCGCGCGCTCAAACTCTGGTTGCGGCAGTCCGGTCGCCTCGCGCAGCGTCGATGCCGCAGGCCCGTCGCCCTG
Source organism: uncultured Alphaproteobacteria bacterium (assembly GCA_963757845.1). Taxonomy (GTDB): domain Bacteria; phylum Pseudomonadota; class Alphaproteobacteria; order Rhizobiales; family Xanthobacteraceae; genus P52-10. Next base: position 32,394 of record CAVWTB010000054.1, on the reverse strand, counting down.
CAGGAGCGGACCAACCTGCGCGCGCAGGGCAAATGCGAGGTCCAGCGCCTCACCGCTCAGCATCGTCCTCTCCCTCTGCCAGTCTCGTTCGGCAGTACCTTGCGGCGCAGATAGCGGCAGCCGCGCTTTGCTGCAACATTGGCGCTGCGCCGTTCAGTATCTCACGGATGGCTTGGACCGCCGGCGTCGGTTATCGTTTCTGCTGCAAAGTACGTGATCAATATCACAGTTCCTGTTCGTGAAGCTCGCTAGCGTTTCCGACATGCGTCCAGATCTGCCCCGCTTCCGCTGGGCAACGCATTTTAGGAGAACACGATGACCGGCACGATGAAAGCGATGTGCCAGGCGGGAGCGCTCGCGCTGTTGCTTGCCGTCGCGACCGCTGCGCCTGCGAAGGCGCAGTTCGGCGGAGGCGGCGGCGACCAGGACATGATGACCCAGATGGCGCCGATGCTCGAAATGATGAAAGCCAAGATGGGCAAGAAGCGGTTTGCGACGATGATGCAGACCATGGGCCCGATGATGTCGAACATGATGGAGGGTGGCGGCGGCCTTGGCGGGTTGGGCGGCGGTGGCTTCGGCGGCCTTGGTGGCGGCGGCTTCTCCGGCTTCGGCGGCGGCTACAACAGCGTCGGCATGGGCGGCGACCTTGGCCAGTATTCCACGGGCGGCGGTGGCGACTTCATGAGCGTGCTCGGCGGCAGCGGCATGATGGCGATGCTTCCGCAGATGATGAGCATGATCAACACGGGCGGCGGCCGCCACGGCCGGCGCAAGAAGCGCGGCTGATCTCGCATCAAGTAACAAACGAAACGCCGGCCGAAAGGGCCGGCGTTTCTGCTTTCAGCAGCGTGGCCGTGCGCCTATTCGCCCATGGCGACGCGGCACGCATCGCTCAGGCTCGCCTTCTTGCGGCGCAGGCAGGCGGTGATCTTCGGAACGCTTGGAATTTCGCCGGCGCAGAGGCGGTAGACGTCGGGCGTGCAGGCGCGGCGTTGGCCGGGCGTCGAGATCGAATCGTAGTTTTGCGCGAACGCCGGCACGGCGCCGATCGTCAACAACGCAAATCCGGCCGCGATCACGCGAGCCGTGCAAGACAATGAAGCTCTGGTCTGGTTTGCGGCCACCGCGCGACTCCAAGGGTTGCTGTGATCAGGGAAGATAGCACGCCGCGGTATTCGTCTCGAATGGCGCGCCGGTCAGTGATCTAAATCACAGTCGCGTCGCTTCCGAGATGAAGCCGCATGATGCAACGTTGAATCAAGTTCGTTGCTATCAATCAAAGAGCACCGGCAGCGGATCTATTTCGCCCAGAAACCGGAGCGTTCGATCGTCACGATGACGACGATGACGGCGAGCGTGATCGCTGCGATGGTGAGGCGCATGCTCCAGGTCATGCCGCGGCTGACCCACCACAACAGCGCGCAGCACATGATGACCGGGGCGATGATGTCGAGCGACAGCAAGCGGCTCTCCGAAGAGGATTCAGTCCGCCAAGTCTAACGGTCGCTAATCTGCGTCCGCAAGGCGGCGCAGCGTGGCCTTGAACAGCAGGCTCTGCTTGCCGACCAGCGCGGTGCCGTTCATCGTGCCCGCCGTGTCGGTGTAGGTGCCGGAGACGCCGATGCTCACTTCGCCGCCGCCGAACAGCGGATTGATGTCGCGCGAGGCGGGGGTGTGCTGGTTGACGATCACTTCGCCACGGAACGTAGCGGCTTTTGCCTGAACGGCATACGTGCCGGTGTAGAACAGGAAGGCGTCGCCGCCGAGGATACTGCCGTCATGAAACACGATGACGCCGCTGCCCTTGCCGAAGCGGCCGTCAAGCAGATCCACGTGGATCGAGTAAAGTCCGTTTCGCATTGTCCGCCATGCGCCCAGACTTGCTTTGTAGACCGCCCGCGGCGTTTGTAAACCGCGCCGCGTGACGCCGTTATGAGCAGGCCGGACGCGTTCTGAACAGCGGACCGGCTACCAGTAAATCACCAGCGGGATGGCGTAGCCGAGGGAGCTGATCGCGCTCGCGGCGCCCATGGCGCTGCCGATGCTTCGCTCGATCGACCGCAGCTCGCGGTCGACGTGCTGCTCCACCGTCAGTTGTCGGTGCCTTTGCTTGCGCTGGGCCTGTCGCACGGGCTTTGCCGCCGGTGCAGCCTGTGTCTCGGCAGGCGTCGTCTCAGCCGATCGCGCCACGCCTGTGTCGGCCGGTGGTGCAGCGGGAGCCGCCTGGGCCGGTGGTGCGACTGCGGGTTGCGGGGCGGCCTGCGGCTGTTCGCTCGGTTTGGCCTCTTCGTTGGACTGCACCTTGAAGACCGGGGCATCGGCCGGCCTGGCGGCCTCGGGCGCGGTCTGAACCGGACTTGACTGCGGCGCGCTCAGGCTGCGCGGCGCGGCGTGAGCGGTGGTGGCGGAGAGGGCGAGGGCGGCGGCGATCAGAATGTGCGTACGCATGTTTGCGTCCCCTGTTGTTTGTCGGGCGCAGCGTGCCGCAGAGTTGCAGGCTCCGATGTGAGCTAGATCACATTCAAGGGCGCTTGGACTGGGTTCGCAAATTCGTTTTCAAACCGCTGCGGCGGCCGTTAGACTGCCGGCAGATTTGCGGGGGGATTCGTCAATGCGGTCAAAGCTGCTGTTCCTTGCTGCCATCGCCATGCTGGTGATCCCGCAGGCGGCTTCGGCCCAGTACTACGACCCCTACGGACGCCGGTACTACGACGATCGCGGGCCGCCGCCGCCACCGCCTCCGGGCTATTACGAGGAGCGCCGCTACTATCGTGAGCGCCCTCCGGAGCACTACCGGGAGCGCGACGTCTATCGTCAGCCGCGCGGCGCGCGGCGGCGTCCTCTGCGCGCGCGAGGGCGGTTACTGCGCCTTCGAGGGGCCGGCGACCGTGCGTTACGGCGCGGGCGGGCGATTCGTGTCCCGGCGCGCGTTCAACGGCGTCGCCTGCAACAACAGCGTGTTCGGCGATCCGTACGTCGGTGCCGACAAGGCCTGCTTCATCGATTGAGGCAGGGCGCCCTTGCGGGAACGACGGCTCAGGCGAAGAATTAACATCAATTGGTGCCGCTATCGCCTTGCGATGGATGATTCTTCCGCAGGCCGATGAAGCCGTCCGCCAGACCTGTCAGGTCGCTTGACCCTGGCTGCCCCGGCACCTACACAGCGGCCCGAGTGAGCGCGTAGCTCAGGTGGTAGAGCACGTGACTTTTAATCATGGGGTCGAGGGTTCGAGTCCCCTCCGCGCTCACCAGAAAAATCAAATAATTCAAACATTTAACGATCATCCATAAATTGTAGACTGATTTATCGCAACCTGAACTAGAATTAACCAGCAACGCGATCCTGTGCGGGAAAATGGCGAGGGCGCGGCAATGATTGCAGATTTATTTCTTCACACAAAGCCCGACTGCGTTTCCGGAGGCGCACTTCGGACCGTCAGACGCACCGCCCGCCGGGCAGAAGACCGACACCAGCGTTTCAGAACTCTCACATGAAACGCCATCACTGCTCTCTACGACGCGCATGTTGACGGCACCGGGTTCGCCCTTATCACCCTTGTCGCCTTTGTCTCCCTTCGCTCCAGGCGCGCCCTGCGGACCCTGGGGACCTTGCGATCCCGCCTGTCCTTGCGGGCCTGGAACGCCCTGAATGCCTTGCGCGCCTTGCGGACCCGCTGGCCCTTGAGGCCCGGGATCTCCCTTCGGTCCGGGATCGCGCCCGCACGCACCGAGCGCCAATGATGCCGAAACTATCAAGGCAAGCGAGATCGGTCGCATGACGCCCCCATATCTGACCGCGTCAGGTTCTCGCCCTAGCTTGCCAGAGTTCAATCGGGCCTTCATTGGTTTGGGCGCCCGCACAATCATCTACGCCGCGGTCCTTGTGGTCGCCGCGTTGATCGCGCTCAGTTTGGGATTATGAAGACTGCCGAATTGGTTCATAGTACAGAGGCGGTAGCCTCCCATTGACCGCCAAAACTCAAAGGCCCCCGCCGCGAATGACGGGGCCTTTTTATGGAGCGGGCTGCCGGATCATTTCGCCCGCGTCCCCGATTACGGGCTATTCAAACGCAACACCTTCCGGGTCGTACTCATCCCTCCAGCGGTCAAAGGCCTCGGCGTATCGAACACCTTCAGCTGGTCGACGTCGCCGACCTGCTTGGACGTGTCGGTGTAAATCCGGTGCTCATTGCGTCAGCGGCGCCAAAATCGACCGGGCCCGATCTGAATTCGTCCGATGACCCATGCGGCGAGATGCCAGCCCAGGCCGGCGAAGAACCCGACGCAAAACCAGACGAATATCAGCCATAGCGTGACGGTGACGGGCATGCGATCTGAACGCGTGGCCAGCGCTGATGTTCCGTGCGCGCGTTGCGGACGTGGTCGCCCGCTATCGCTTCTTGCGTAGCTCGCGCCAGCGGTCCTGCTTCTTCAGCCTTGCCGTGCGGCGGTAATAGGCCGAACAACGTTTCCGTGCCGCGGTCCTAGTGATCGTGGCGTTGCTGTTCAGTTAGCGTCAGATCGTCGGGCCGGCCGGAGGGATGAATTCCGCGCCGGCCCTAACCCCAGGCGCGGAGGAGCCCCCGGCCCAAAGCTGCCGGCCATCATAACCGAGTCGCCGGGATTGAAGTCCGGGCGGTGACCACCCGGACGGAAGGCCCGGCTTCACTCTGGATCATCGCCACTTCCTCGCTGCTCGCTTTGCCCACCACGCCGCGTACTTTGTCCGGCGCCTTCCGGAATTCGGATTTCGGCAAAGCGCATGCATTGCCGTCAATTAACTGGACATGAGTTCGATCGCGCTCAAAAAGGCGGAGGCCCTGCGGTCGACCGCTGTGCTGCGTGATTGATGACGGTCAACTGCGGGGCTACGCGACTGCGGCGAAGGGCCGAGCGGTCCCTTTGGGGGAAGCAGTTGCGGTTGGCAAGGTCCCGGTCTCCTAGGCACGCCGGGGTCCTTGCCTGAGGGGTTCGTCACGGCTCGATCACGATCTTCCCAAAGAAGGCGCGGCTCTCCAGCGCGGCCATCGCGTCGGCGGCCCGGGCGAGGGGAAAGCGTTCAGCATGCAGTTCGGGCTTGAGCCTGCCGGCGCGGATCAGCGCGAGCAGGGCATGCAGGTCCTCACGTCTCCATCCGTTGGAGCCGATGACGTTGAGCTCGAAGGTCCAGATGAAGCGGATGTCTTCCTTGGGGTCATAGCCGGCCGTCGCACCGCAGGTGAGCAGGCGGCCGTCGGTGCGCAACACGCGCAGCGATCGCGTCCATGTCTCGCCGCCCGTAAAATTCACCACGACGTCGATGCCGCCCTGGTCACGCGGGCCGACGCGGGCGCGGCCGAACATGGCCTGGCACTCCTTCACCCAATCGCCCTCCGTGTAGTTGATGCCGGCATCGGCGCCGAGCTCCTTCAGCCGGTTCAGCTTCGCGGTGCTGGAGGCGGCCGCGATCACGGTCGCGCCGCAGGTTTTCGCCAATTGCACGCAGCAGGAGCCGACCCCGCCGGACGCGCCCAGAATCAGCACCTTTTCACCCGGTTGCACGTGTCCGCGTGTGATCATCATGCGATGTGCCGTGCCATAGGCACAGGGGATTGCAGCGGCGTCGGCAAATGACAGCGCATCGTCGATCTTGACCAGCATATGCGCCGGCACGCGCACATACTCTGCGAAGCCGCCATCGAACGCCTCGCCCATCAGGCCGCCGTCGACGCGGTCGATCGGGTCCACCATCACGCGGTCACCGGCGCAAAATCCTTCACCTCGGCGCCGACCTCGACCACTTCGCCGGCAAGATCGATGCCGATCACTAACGGCAGCGGCACCTTGATGCCCGGCATGCCGTTGCGCGTGAAGATGTCGTGATAGTTCAGCGTGCAGGCGCGTACGCGGAGCACTGCGTCTGCCGGACGGGGGCGAGGATCCGGATAGTGTGTTTCCAGAACGAACCGGTCGTTGCCGCCGTGCCCGGTGAGGACCATCGCCTTCATGGGTGCGCTCCCGTTGTTCGTGTCATGACAAGGTGCCGAAAATATCGCGCAATGCGGTCTGCACGAGCCGCCGGTCGATCTTGCCGGGCCCGTTCAGCGGCATCGCCGCCACGAAGTGGACCCGGCGTGGGTGGGCATAGGCCGGGCCGTTGGCGATGCAGAAATCCTTCAGCTCGTTCTCGGTCACCTCATGATCGCGCTTGCGACACGACCATCGCCACGGGGGCCTCGCCCTTGACAGCGTGCGGCAACGCGACGACGGAAACCTCCGCGACGGCCGGGTGCCGCATCAGCAGGTCTTCGACCTCGATCGGATAGACGTTCTCGCCGCCGCAGTTGAACATGTCGTCGACGCGGCCGCGGAAATAGAGGAAGCCGTCCGCATCGCGGTGAAACAAATCGCCGGTACGCAGCCAGCCGTCGCTCAGACGCTCGGCGTTGACCTTTGGCAGATTGTGATAGCCTGGCGTCACGCCGGGATTGCGGACCCAAAGCTCGCCGTCGCTTTGGTCTTCCTGGCCCGCCGCGCCGACCAGCTTCATTTCGCCTTCGGGCCAGGCCACGCCGGCGGACCCATGCGGAATGCGCCGCCCGTCAAGCGGCGATCCGACCATCACCGGCCCGCCCTCGGTCAGGCCATATGTCTCGACGACCGGCACCTTGAACGCGTCCTCGATGGCGTCCTGCAACTCCTTCGGCGTTGGCGCCGAGCCGACCGTCAGCGTCTCGAGGCTTGAGAAGTCGAGGTTCGCGATCAGGTCGCGCTCCTGCAGCAGCAGCGTATAGACCGCCGGCACGGCACCGGCCTTGGTGCATTTGTATGCCGAGAGCGCGTGCAGGAAACGCCGTGGCTCGAAGTTGGGAAGGATCACCGTGGAGCCGCCGATCGCCAGCGTCGGCTTGATCCCGCCGGCCATCGCATTCTTGTGGTAGAGCGGGACCGCGACAAGCGCGCGGGCGTCCGGAGATGACGGCCAGTACTTGAAGATGCAGCGCAGCCACCAGCACTGCCCGGCATGGGTCAGGACGACACCCTTCGGCCGTCCCGTCGAGCCCGAGGTGTAGGGCAGGAAGCACATGTGGTCTGGCGCGAGCAGGGGCGGCTCGAAGCGGCCGCTCGCAGCCAATGCGCTTTCGTAGTCATGCCAGCCGTCCGATACGCCGTGCAGCATCACCCGAACGGAACAGCCAAGCGCATCGATGATCGGTCTTGCATGGGGCGTCGCGGCTTCCTCGATGATCGCGCCGCTGCATCCCGCATCACGAACCACATAGTCGAGGGCATCCGCGCCAAGCTTCGTGTTCAGCGGCACCGGCACGACGCCTGCGCGCATCGCGCCGAACATCGCCTCGATATATTCGAGCTGGTTGGTGAGGGAAATGGCGAGCCTGTCGCCGGGCCGCATACCGGATGCGGTCAACGTCGCCGCGACGCGGTCGAGGCGCTCGTCCAGCGCACCGTAGGTCAGCGTCCGTTCGCCTTTGCCCGAAAGATCGATCAGCGCGATCTTGTCCGGCGTGCGCCGTGCCGCGTCCATGCACCAGTAGCCGAGGTTGCCCAGCCGCGGATCGGACGAAGCGAGGTCGGTTTCGGTGGGCCTGGTCCATGATTGGATCGCTGACGTCGGCATGGCTGTCATTTCCTCGTCAGATAGACGCCCCGGCCGCTGGCGATCAGCGCGCCGGCCTCATCGAACACATGCGCCTCGGCGGTCGCCAGTGTGCCGCCGAGCTTGATCACGCGGGCGCGCGCGGTGAGCGGTCCCGGCATCGCCGCCTTGTGGAAGTCCACGCGCATATCGATCGTCGGCACGCCCCGGCCGATCCTTGCCGCGATGGCATAGTCGGCAGCCAGATCGATCAAGGTCGCAAGGATGCCGCCATGGGTGTAGCGGACGACCGGATCGGAAACGAACTCCTCGCGCCATGGCAGACGCATGGTGATGCTGTCTTCATCAAGCGTCTCGAGCCGGACGCCGAGCCAGGCGTGAAACGGCGAACCGCGCACGAGCTTGTCGAGAGCAAGGAAGTCGATCGGCGCCGATCCGGGGGTGATTGGTGTCATGGTTGTTGCCCGTTCGATGCGATTGCCCCGAATGAAGCCGCCCAAAGCCTCCGCGTATATTCGTGCTGCGGCCGGTCGAGCACGGCATCGCGCGGGCCTTCCTCGACGATGCGGCCGGCTTGCATCACCGCGATGCGATCCGCCAACGCGCCGACGGCGGCGAGATCATGCGATATGAACAGGCATGCAAAGCGCCGCTCGGCCTGCAATCGCCGGAACAGCTCCAGCACCTGCTTCTGGATCGTCATGTCGAGCGCGCTGATCGGTTCGTCGGCGACCACGAAAGAGGGATTGCGAACGAGCGCCCGCGCGATGGCCACCCGCTGGCGCTGACCGCCGGACAGTTGGCCCGGCAGGCGTTCCGCATAGTCGGCGAGGCCCACCTCGGCCAGCATCGCGCGGGCGCGAACGTCGCGCTGGCGGCGCGGCCCGTCGCCGTGGGCGTGCAGGGGTTCGGCGACGATGTCGAGGATGCGCTGGCGCGGATTGAGCGAGGCGTACGGGTCCTGAAAGATCATTTGCGCCCGGGCGCGCAAGGCGGCGATGCCCGCGCCGCGCCGCCTGGTCGCATCGATGCCCTCGAACAGGAGTGCGCCGCCATCGGGATCGTACAGCTTGAGCAACAGCCGGCCGAGTGTCGACTTGCCCGAGCCGCTGGCCCCGACCAGCGCGAGCGTCTCGCCCGCATGGATCGCCAGCGACACACCGTCGACGGCTTTGATGACTGCGCCCTGCGAAACAGGCTGCGGCCCGAACGGAAGCTGATGCTGACCTGATGTGCCTCGGCGACGCTTTGCTCGCGCGGAGCGATCGCGCTGGTGCTTCGCTTTGGAACGGCATTGACCAGTGCGCGGGTGTAGGCGTCACGCGGATTGGCCATGATGTCGGCGATCGGCCCCTCGTCGACAATTCGGCCCTGGTGCATGACGATGCCGCGCTGGGCGAAATGGGCGACCAGCGGAAGGTTGTGCGAGATCAGCAGCAGCGCCGCACCTTGCTCGCGGGTCAAGCGCGTCAGCAGGTTCAGCACGTCGAGTTGCACCAGCGAGTCCAGCGCCGTCGTCGGCTCGTCGGCGATGATCAGTTTTGGCTGGCACAGCAATGCCATCGCGATGCAGACGCGCTGGCGCATGCCGCCGGAGAACTGATGCGGATAGGCGCGCAGGCCCGAAGCAGGATCGGGAATCGCGACCTGCGCCAGCGCGTCCTCGGCGCGCCGCATCGCCTCCCGGGCGCCGATCGGGCGATGGGCGCAAAGCATCTCCACCATCTGATCGCCGATGCGCATCACCGGGTTCAGCGAGGTCGTCGGGTCCTGGAAGATCATCGCGATCTCGGCCCCGCGAAGCCGCGCCATCGCCTCGGCGTCGAGCGTATCGACCCGCCGCCCCGCAAGCGTGATGGCGCGAACGCTGCGCGTCGCGGACGGATCCAGCAGATCGAGGATGGCAAGCCCGGTCGCGCTCTTGCCGGACCCGGATTCGCCGATCAGGCCGAGCGTTTCGCCGGGCTGGATTTCGAACGAGATGCGATCGACCGCGCGTACCGGACCGCCGCGCGTGCGGAACGACACCGACAGCTGATCGACCTTGAGCACGGGTTCGCTCATCCGAGACCTCGCTCGGACGGGCGCAGCACCTCGCGCACGCGATCGGATACGATGGTGATGCTGACGACCAGCAGCAGCAGCGCTATGCCCGGAAAGACCGTCATCCAGTAGCGGCCCGACATGATGAAGGGAAAGCCGTTGGCGATCAGCAGGCCCAGCGACGGCTGCGTGATCGGCACGCCGAGCCCCAGGAACGACAGCGTCGACTCCAGCGCTATCGCGCCGCCGACCTGCAGTGCGACGACGGCGAGAACCGGCGCGAGGCAGTTCGGCAGCAGATGCACGAAGAGGATGCGCCGGAAGCCGTAGCCGCCGACACGCGCGGCTTCGATGTAGTTCTTGCCCATCTCGGCGAGGGCGACGCCGCGCACGGTGCGGGCATAATAGGACCACTGGGTGACGATGAGCGCGAAGATCGTCTTGTCGAGGCCGCGTCCGAGCATCGCGACCAGCACAAGGGCGATCAGGACCGCCGGAAAACTCAACTGGATGTCGACGATGCGCATCAGCAGTGCGTCGACGCGTCCGCCGCAATAGGCCGAGACCAGCCCGATGATGACGCCGATGGTGATGGCGACGGCGGCGCTGGTCACGGCCACGAGCAGGCTGATGCGCAGGCCGTAGAGGATCGCCGAGAAGATATCGCGCCCCTGGTCGTCGGTGCCGAACAGGTAGTGCCTGCCGGTCGCCATCGCCTTGCCGCCGGGCGCCAGCAGGTTGTCGAACAGGTCGAACGAGGCGGGATCGAACGGGTTCTGTGGCGCGATCAGCGGCGCAAGCGCCGCACCGATGAGGATCGTGGTCAGCGTCGCGATCGCCGCACGGACCGCCCATGGCCGAGCGATCTGCGCGACGATCGAGGTCTGGGCCGCGGCACCGCCGGGACCGGGATGCACCACCGTCATCGCTCGCTCCCGGCAATACGCACGCGCGGATCGAGCAGGGCGTAAAGCACGTCGACGATGAAATTCATGACGACGTACAGCAGCACCGTGGCCATGAGATAGGCCACGATCACGGGCCGATCGAGCATGGTGATGCTTTCCAGCAGCAGGCGGCCGACGCCCGGCCAGGCGAAGATCGTCTCGGTGACCACCGCAAACGCAAGCAGGCCGCCGAACTCGAGTGCAAATACGGTTACCACCGGGATGAGGCTGTTGCGCAGGACATGGTGCGTCGTCACCCGCTGCTCGCTCAAGCCCTTGGCGCGGGCGAAGCGGACGAAATCGGTCGCGATCACTTCGCGCGTGCTGGCGTGGACGATGCGGATCAGAAGCGCCGTCTGAAAGATGGCGAGCGTCGTCGCCGGCAGCACGACATATTTCCAGCCTGCGACTGTGGCGAGGCTGGTGGGGAAGCCGAGCACTGACGTGACCGGCCCGCGGCCCGACGAGGGCAGCCAGCCGAGGCCGACGGCGAAGATAAGGATCAGCAGGATCGCCTTGCCGAAAGTCGGTATGCTGAAGCCGATCGCGCTGAAACCGAGCGCCAGCCGCGCCACCAGGCTGCGCGGCCGCATCGCGGCGACCAGCCCGAGCGGCAATCCGATCAGGCCCGACGCAAACAGCGCCACGAGCGCAAGCTCGAAGGTTGCGGGGAAGCGCGCCGCGATCAACGACACGGCCGGCACATCATGCGCGAAGGAGCGCCCGACGTCGCCGCTCAACAGGCCCTTGAGAAAGGTGAGGTATTGCAGGGCGAGCGGCTGGTCGAGCCCGAGACGCGAAATCATCGTCTCGCGCTCGTCCTGGGTCGCCTCCGCAGCGATCAGCATGTCGACCGGGTTGCCGATGGCGTACACGGATAAGAACACCAATAGCGACATGACGAACAGGACGAGCAGGGCCTGGAACAGGCGCGCGGTCAGAAACGCCGTCATCGCTGCGCCCCCTGCCGTGCGTCCGTCAAACGTCTCCCGCAGGAAGTCCTGCATCGCCTCCCATGAGCGCAGAGCAGCGTTGGCGTTCGCCCGCGGCGTGCCGCCGGCGCGCAGCCACCAGCGCTGAACGGGATGGCAGATGACTTGCGCGCAGCTTTCCACCTGCAGCGGCAGGTTGAACAGATGGCCGGCGCCCTGGTTGACGACGTGCCTGACCAGTTGCGGCGCGCGGTGGCGCGCAAGACGATCGGCGATCATCTGCCCTCCCAGCGTGGAGGGCCACAAGCCATCGTCCGTGCCGGAGACGATCAGGATCGGGCAGGTTGCCCGCTCCAGCGCAAAGGCGAGATGTTCGTTCGCGGGATCCCGCCACATCTGCTCGAAATACACTTCCATGGCGAACGGTTTTGCGCGCGTGGTCCGCGCCGGGGATGCGTCCTCGGGGAAGGGCGCGGAACCCCAGGGCAGCGGCTCGCCTCGCAGCGTATAGAGCGCAGCGGCGCCGTCGGCGGAACGACCGCTCGTCGCCATCGGGCTCGGCACCCACAGCACGAGGCGCACCGACCAGGTCGGGGAAATGGATCGCCGTCAGTGCCGCTGCTTCCGACCCCTTCGATATCCCGCGCAAGGCGATCCGCTCGTGTCCCAGCCGCTTGCGCAGCCAGCGGATGCCGCTTGCCACATGCTCCAGCGGCAGCATCGCCATATGCGGGGTGAGGTCCGCATGGCCAAACAATCCCAGCGCCAGCACGTCGAAGCCGTCCTTGGCCAGCAGCGCGGCCGCCTTGGCGTCGAGGCCGCCACTTGAGCCCGGCATCGTCACCACACCGATACGGTGCGAAGGCGCCGAGGCCGGGAAAAACAGTCCGCGCGCGCCGTCCGGCGTCGCCAGCGTTTCGGGCTGCGTTTCCGGCGCGTGCTGGTGGCGCCGCTGGACGAAGGTCCAGGCGGACGTCTGAGCCTGCGCGGACGTGGATCGCGAGGTTGACGGGCTCCATGTCAGGCAGGTACGGCCGCGATCCCGTGGCCGGGTCGGTGCGTACGTCACGCCAGTAGGCCCTTGTGTCCGCGGGCTTCAGGAACGGCAGAATGTCTGCAGGAATAAGGTGCAGTCGGGCGTCAGCATCGGTTACACCGCGCCGCTCCGTCTGCCACCGGCGCCCGGCGCGATCGGTCAACGCGATCGTTGCGTGGCAGATGGTGTTTGCGACATCTGTCGGAAGGAGCCAGGGCGTCCGGTCGTGCCAGATCGTGTCGGGAAGAGCATGCGTCCTTGCTTCTGAAGCAATGGCGAGTCGAGGCTGCGCGCGCGGCGTCATGCTGCGCTCCTGCCACTCATCTGCACGACCGGCTGGAAGACGGTGTCGAGGTCGAGCGGATAGCTCGGCCGCGTCAACCGCGTCCAGGCGAACTGGGCAAGATTGGGTGAAGTGATGCCGGGCGTATCCACCTCCAGCACCTGTTCGCCGCTTGCGAACTCGTCGAAGCCGGCGCGGAAGTGCCCGCGCGATTTCACCATGATGGATCGCGCGGCCGCGAGATCGACGCCGAAGATTTCAAAGCACATCGGATCATTCGGCGCGAAGCGGTTGGAGGTCACCGCGACAAGTCCGCCGCCGACCGCCAGCAATGCCGACGGACCGAGATGGATCGGCGAGCCCGCGAGCATGCCGCGCCGGCCGACCGTGTCGCCGTTGCTCAGGGCTGCGACCCGCGTATCGCGCGGGCAGGGTGCTTTGTCGCCGAACGGCGCCGTCTCCATCGTGACGCGCCCGCCCGGCCCCGCCGCTCGTGCGCGATCGGCCAGCGCGGGATCATGCAGGAGGCCGAAAACGAAGCCTGTCGCTCCCGCCTCGAGCAGTGCGTGCAGCAGCCCCGTGGACGTCCCCGGCGCGCCTCCGCCCGGATTGTCGCCGAGATCGGCAAGCAGCGGCGCCGGCAGGCTGAAATCGGCGCCGCTGGCGCGCGCGGCTTCAGCTGCGGCCGCAACCGGCGTCAGCCGGATTTGGTAGCGATGCCGTTCGGCCCAGGCTTTTTCCGCGAGATCGAGAGCAATGCTGCGCGCCAGGGCCGGGTCATGGTCGGCGCCGACGATGATGGCGATGCCGTTGTCAGCCGTATCGGAGTGCGGAAAACTCCCCATCACCGATATCGTCTTCACCGAGCCGCCCAGGCGCCCGAGCGCCGCGCCCATCAGATCGGCGAAAGCGCCGCTATCGGGCGCGGTCAGCATCGTCAGTGTCGGCGGCACGATCGGAATGCGCACGAGCGCGTTGGCGAGCCGCTCGCCCCGCCACCATGCCGCCATGCGTTCGGCGGCATCCGCGCCGCGTGCGGCAAGGTCGACGTGCGGGTTTGTGCGGTAACCGATGAAGGCATCCACATTGTGCACCATGCGCGGCGAGACGTTGGCGTGCAGATCGAACGTTGCGACAAGCGGCACACCGGGTCCGATGGCCGCGCGCACCGCGGCCAGCAACGCGCCATCCGGGTCGTCGTCGCTTTCAGTCAGCGCTGCGCCGTGCATGATGCCGTAAACGCCGTCGAGCGGACCGGCGCCGGCAAGGCGCCGCAGGATGTCGGCGCACAACTCGCTGAAGAAGCCGTCGTCCACCGGCCCTTTCGGGTGTGAAGCCGCATAGACGAGGGGACCGGCGTCCAGGCCGCGAGCGTATCCATCCGTTGGCAAAAGCCCGTGATTTCGCCTGCGACCTGCGGCGGGTCCGCCTGCATCGCTGCGACGAGATCGTCGCCACGAAACAGGAACTCGGCCGCGAAATCAGTCTCCGTCGCACGCTCGCCAAAGCGATTGCACTCGATGGAGAACGAGAGGAGGCCGATGCGCCGCGTCATCGCAAACATCCGATATCTGCGGCGCGACGTGGCTTCATTCGCTCGTCCTCGCACTTTGTCGCGCGCCAACTCGGCGAGCACCTCCGCCGTGTGCTCGCCAAGCATCGGCGCGCCGCGGTACGGTCCGGTGGCCGCGTCGGAAAACTTGATCGGGAGTCCGAGCGTCTCCACGGTGCCGAGCGCGCTGTGCTCCACCGGCACGACCATCCGCCGTGCGGTCATCTGCGGATGGTGCAGCGCCTCGGCGATGTTCAGCACCGGCGCAGTGGGCACCTGATGCGCCTCCAGCCGCGCCATCCAGTCCGCGCGCGTGCGCGCGCAATCGCAACTTCCATCTCGCGCTGCATAACCTCGAGCTTCGAAAGCGGGCGTTTGGAGCTGACTTCCTCGAGCCATTCCTCAAGAAATGCGAGCTCGGAACTCTTTGTGGCCAGCTCCGGAAAATTAGATTGCTGAAAGAATTCCTGGATGGCATCGCGTCCCCGTTCGATCTCGCGCATGGCGTCGCCGAACCGGCCTTCACCGAGAAGGATCGAAGCCTTGGCCCGTGTGTTCATCATGAGAACGTAGGGCCGGAATTGCTGGAAACTCCAGATCAGCTCGTCACGGTCGGCATGCTCGGCGACGAAGGCGAAGAGGTCGAGATTGCGTTGTGTATCCCGAATCACGCCAGGAAAGTCGCTTATCTGAAAAAGACTGAGGTAGCGGTGATAATATTGGATGCCCTCCTGCTGCAGTTCGTTGCATTGCTCGGGCGTCAATTCGTAGTTATCCCCGCGCGCTTCCGCCCGCTCGGCGCGGCGCTGATGATAAACGAGCAGCGACTCGCAGTTGTGCGGCCGTTGTCCGTCCGGCCGGCCGGTCATCTCCATCTGGAGAATCCCGAGGTCGATCCGGAGCTGCAATTTTTCGTGGCCGTCGAGGCCGATGACTTTCCGCACTTTGATCGCACCGGATTCATGGGGCCAATCTTTGAGGAGCGAATTGAGGTCAAGACTCATTATGCGATTAACGTTGGAACTGACACCGGCTTTGTCAATCCTTCCCCCTTAATTCAATTTCCTGTTTTCCTGCCTTGCTGCTTCAATAGCACCGTGGAACAGGAGATCGATTCGTTTATCCGTTTCCTGGCCACGGAACGCGGCCTCTCGGATAATTATCAGCTCTCGACGCGGCGCTCGCTCGCGGAGTTTGCGGCGTGGTGTTCGGCCGCGCAGCAAATCACCGCCCCGGCAGAGGTGACGCAGCCATTGATCAGCGACTATCTTTCCTCGCGCAAGAAGAACGGCCTTTCCGCGTCGTCCATAAAACTGATCGTCGTCGCGTTGAAAATCTTCTTTCGCTTTTTGATCGGGAAAGGCGCGCTCAAACGGGATCCGACGGAAACGCTTACGCTGCCGCGAATGGAGCGGTATCTGCCCGAGACGCTGAACGAGCTTCAAGTCGAACGCCTGATTGAAAGTATCGATACGAAACAGCCGCTCGGGTTGCGCGATCGCGCGATCCTCGAGCTGCTCTACGCGAGCGGGCTGCGAATCTCGGAACTGGCCAACGCCCGCCTGGAGAACCTGAATTTCGAAGAACGCATTTTGCGCGTGACCGGCAAGGGAAACAAGATGCGGCTCGTGCCAGTGGGGAGGAAGGCGTGCGAGGCGATCACTACCTATATTTCGGCGGAACGGCCGGAGCTGGTCGAAGCGCCGCAGCGGGAGCGAGATTTTTCTGTCGTGCCGCGGGACGAAGCTAACGACTGCCCGCGTTTGGCAAATCGTGAAAGCGCGCGCCCGGCACTCCGGATTGGAGACCAATATCTATCCGCACCTCCTCCGCCATAGTTTTGCCACGCATCTTCTCAGCAATGGCGCGGACCTGCGCATCATTCAGGAGATGCTCGGCCATGCCGACATTTCAACGACGCAGGTTTACACGCACGTCGACCAGCAACGGTTGAAAGCCGTGCACCGGAAGTTTCATCCGCGCGCCTGAGTGGTTGGAGCCTGTCTATGCAGTCAGTGCAGCGGCTTGCCGAACCTGGAAAAATTCGCGGCGAGGACAGACCGCGCTACAATGTCCGCCTATGAAACGATTTCAGCTGCTCGTCATCGTGTCGATGATTACGGCGGGCGTCATTTGGATGGGCCTTTACCGATCCCGCCACACTTCGAGCGCTGCGGTCACGGCGCTTCTCCCGAAAGACACTCTCGCGTTGCTGCACATGCCTGATTTCAACCGGTCCCGCTCGGAACTGCGTCAGACCGACCTCTACCAAATCTGGGCGGAACCGGCCGTTCAGGAATTCCTGCAAAGGCCCCGCGCGAAAGTGCCTGCGCCCCAAGGCCTGGGGTCAACGCTGCAGGAATGTGAGTCCCTCCAGATGAAGGACGCGTTCGTCGCCGTGCTCACCATCGAACACAGCGCTTGGAAAATTGTGGGCGGGTTCCGCTTCAAGGGAGATTCAGCCAACGCGGAACAGATCGTGACAAACTGGAGAGCCAAGCTGCTCGGCACGACGCCCGATCTCAAACAGGAAACCGTTGAGTACCAGGGCCACCAGATCCAGGCCACCACCTCGGGTATCGTCCGTCTCTCCACTGTCCGTGACGGTCAATGGTTCTTTTTTGCGAACGATCCCGAACAGCTAAAACCGCTCCTGGATCGCGTGGATGGCCGGCTCAAGGATCCAGAGACAGTGCTGGCAGCGGACGATGTCTTCGCCACGGCCTCCAAGCGCATGCCTTCGACCTACGCAGGTCTGGCCTTTGCGCGCATCGACCAATTAGTCGAGAAACTGATGCCCTCCAAACGAGGCCCCTGAATCAGCCGATCAATTAGCGGCGATCCGCCAAATCCGCAGCATTTGCGCCGCGACTTCGTTCGATGGCGGAAAAATTCGCGACACCATCTTCGTGGGTATGCCGAAATTGTTGGATGCGGGCGATCTGACCCGCGCGTCGCTGGCGATTGCGCCAAAGGACACATTTCTCTATGCCGCCGGCTTCCTGAATTTGACGAATCCCGTTCCCCTCCCGAGTTCGCCGGGCGGCCTGGGGTGGATGGGTGGCTTGCAGAAAATCACCAGCGCTCTCGCGTCGAATGGCATAACCCTCGGGGAGTGGAACAGCGCCTTCGGACCGGAATTGAGCTGGGTGGGCGCCTGGCCGGCGAATTCTCACTGGCCTACGGTCTTTGCCACCCTTCCCGTGAAAGATCCGGCGAAGGCGAACAAGATCCTTAGCATTATGACGACGGCGAGTGAGGATTCCGAGGACTGGACCCGCCAGGAAAAAGATGGCGTCCACTACTTTTCCACCCGCTCGGGCGGGCAGCTCTTCTCGTTTTCGCCCACTATCGGGCTATCGGACCGGATGCTGATTGCCGGGGCGGACGCAGGGTCGGTTGAAGCCGCGATGAAGCGAAGCACGACCGGAACTTCCGACTTGGCCGCTTCAAAAAACTTCCAGAATGCCGAGGGGCGGTGCCCGCCGCCAAGCAAGCATTTGCCTACATCGATCCCGCTCTCATTTACACGCGAGTTGATGCGACTTTCCGGCCCATGCTTCTCATGGGCGCGGCGTTCCTTCCGGCGATCGCCGAGACCATCGATCTGAGCAAGCTGCCGGCGCCGGAAGTCATCACGAAGCATCTCAGTCCGATTGTGATGTCGCAGAGTTATGACGGGGATGGATATCTCGCCGAGTCGGTCGGCCCGGTCACCGTCTATCAGACGATTATCGGGACAGGAGGGCTCGGCGCCGCGGCAGCGGTCCTCTATAAACGCCAGACGCCGGGGCCTTACTGTCGCCACCCGCGTTCAGCTCACCCACGACTCACCCGGCTGCCTCGCCGTCGGCCCCGCCCTCCCCCAGTCCGGACGAATCCCCCGAGTAATCCGGGCGTCCAGTCGTGGCGGACACCGCCTGGAAATCCGCCTAAATGCCTTGGAGATAGGGGCTAAAGGGTTGGGCGGGAGAAATATGCTGCGCAGTGGGCAAAATGTGATATCATTTGCGCCTTATGGCTATCCTCAAGAAAAACGCATTCTCGCGCCGAGTTCCTGATCTTGTGACCGAGGAATTAGTGGCGGTGCTTTCCCGTCGTGCATCGTTCGAGTTCAAGCAGCTCTTCGATATCGTGCACGAAAATCTGCGCGCGCGAAATGCGGCCAGCGGTGGCGAGGAAATGCTGCGCCTGCGTGCTTATGAGAAGCTGCAAAATCTTGTGGCGCGAGGCGCGGTGAGAAAGACCGGCAAGAAATACAAGGGCCTTCCGGCCGCTCTGGCCGCAGCCATCGCCCCGCAAAACGGACATATTCCGGCTGCTGCCGCCGCCGCCGCGAGCGCCCGGACCGCCGCCATCGCCCGGGCCGCCGCTGCTGCCGCCAAGTAAATCGGCGCCGGAGTCCGGCGACCACGGTTCCGGAACGATCATGCTTCGCGATTACCTTCCCTTGCTCCTGCATATCGGGATCGCGATCGGCTTTGCGGTCTCCGCCTTGCTTGTCAGCGTGCTGCTGGGCATGGCCGGCCGGCGCACCCGGGTAAAAAATACAGCCTACGAGTGCGGGATGGTGCCCCAGGGGGAAGCGCAGCCGCGCTTCAGCGTCAAGTTTTACCTGGTCGCGATGCTTTTCATTCTCTTCGATCTGGAGATCGTGTTCATGTATCCGTGGGCGGTCGTTTACCGAGAGATGATCGTGGAGAGCAAGCTGATCCTCTGGAGCATGCTGAGCTTTATTACGATCCTGATGGTTGGATACGTCTACGCGCTGAAGAAGGGCGCCCTGGACTGGAAGAAGTAGCGGCCAATTTTACCCGGAGCCCGCAGGACGGCGGCGAAAGCGCCGGTTTCCAGCTTGCCTGCCAGCCGCTCCCCGCCTAAACCTTAAACCCCAATGGTCCATCACATTGTCTTATTCAAGCTCAAGCCCGAGGTCACTCTTGCCCGAATCGAAGAGATGATGATGAACACCCGCATGCAGCTCCTGAAAATCCCCGAGGTGCTGAGCATCAAATGCGGAAAGCGGATCGATCCGGAGTTGCCCTGGCCGTTTTTTATCGCGATCGATTTCGAATCGATGGACCGGTACGAAGTCTTCCGCGAGGACCCGATCCATGTGAAATTCATGGAGGAAGTGATTAAGCCGAACGTAGCTGACTCCCTTGCCCTCGACTTCGAGATGGATCCGGGCAAAGACGTGCGGTTCTCGTGATTTCGGATTTCGGATACCGGATTTCGGAAAGAAAGAGGTAGTCACGTTGGCAATCTTTCCGGTATCCGCTTTCCGGTATCCGAAATCCTAAAGTGCGTCTCGCTTATCTCTATTCGCGTTATCCCGTTCTCTCGCAAACTTTCTGCGATACGGAGATGCTCGCGCTGGAGCAACTGGGCTTCTCTTTCCTGGTTGGGTCGATTCACTCGCCGCTGACGAGCATTCGGCACGCACATGCCGGCAGACTACAGGCCCCCATCCATTATGCGCCGCCACAGCCGATCCTCCGGCTCTGGGAAGAGAAAACGCGCGCGGAAAATCGATGGCCTGAAGCGCTCATCGCGACCCACGAGCAAAAATACGGCAGCGCGGTCAAGGCAGCGACACGCGCCCGGAACGCCGCCTATTTTGCCGAGCTTTTTGCGCGACACAAGATCGACCACTTCCACGTGCATTTCGCAAACCGCGCGGCGCATACCGCGCTCTTCCTGAAAGCGATGGCCAATATCCCGTTCAGCATCACCGCGCACGGTCAGGATTTCATGGCCGATCTCGGCAACGACGATCTCCTGCGTGAGATCTGCGACGCGGCCGAATTCGTCGCAGTGGAAACCGAATACAGCCGCGGCTTGATGGCGCAACGCTGCCCGGGAGCAGCCGGCAAGATTCACCGTGTGTATAACGGAATGAATCTCGATAATTTTTTGCGCCCCGCCGCACCCGTTCAGGCGACCGGGCCCGTCCAGATTCTAAGCGTCGGGCGGCTCGTGGCGTTTAAGGGGTTCGAATACCTGATCGAAGCTTGCGAACAAATCCGGCAGCGGGGCGTTCCGTTCCGCTGCGAAATTATCGGCGACGGGCCGTTGCGCGAAAGTTTGCAGCAAAGAATCGACGATTTGCGCCTGGGCGGTCTTGTGACGTTGCAGGGCGCCTTGCCGCAAGACCGCGTCTTCGAGAAACTCCAGGCTTGCGATGTTTTCGCGCTGGCCTCGACGGTGGACGAAGCGGGCGCGAGCGACGTCTTTCCCACAGTGATCCTGGAGGCGATGGCATCCGCGCGTCCCGTGGTCTCAACCACCGTCGCGGGAATTCCTGAAGCGGTCGTGGACCGGGAAACGGGATTGCTGGTCCCAGCGGAGGAGAGTGGCCTTTTCTCCGACGCCCTCGAAATTCTCTGCCGAGACAGCGAACTGCGCGCTCGTTACGGCTCGGCCGGCCGGCGCACCCGGATCGAAAATCACTTTCAGGTGGAAACGACCGTCCGTCCCCTGCTCGAGCTGTTTGAGAAACACGGACGCGCCATGGCGCCGGCCGAGAAGAGTCCCGCACCGTCTTCTCCTCGGCCAGAGATTGCTTACCTGATCGATCGATGGCCCGATGAGACGTCGCCTTCGATCGAAACGGAATTGCTCGAACTTCAGAAACGAAACCATGCGGTGACGGCGTTCGTCTGCGAATTCGCGGCCGGCCGCCGGCTCACGCCCGCGATGAAAACCCTGGCGCTTCAGCTCCAATTTCTCCCGGACGCGATGGCGATCGAAGCCGAATGGCAGGCAAATCGAAAGCTTGTTCTCGCCCTCGAAGACGATCGCGCGAATGAAGCCGCCCGCGCGCCGGCCGACCTCTTTTTGCGGGAAGCGCGTTTTGCGATCACTTTGCGGCGGATGTTTGCCCAAAGAAATATTTCGCACGTCCACGCGACCAGCTCGCGCGCGTTGATTTGCGGCGTCCTGCTGAAGAAGATTCTGGGGGTCACTCTGAGTGCGGCGATCGAAGCGAAGCCGCCGATCTCGCGCGAGGTCATCGAGAATGCGCTGCGCCATGCCGTGGGCGGTCGAATTGCCGACCGCAAACTGAGCGAGCACCTGGGCGATCCTTTTTTCTTCGACCGGGCCGGCAGCAATCGCGTCTGGATTCGAAGCCTGCGCTGGTTGAAACCGGTCACGCGGATCGATTTGACGCGTCGCGACCGCTTTTGGCAGAAATGGTCCAGCCTGCTCGAAAGTTGGAGCTCGGAGCGGTGATCGAACTTCTCGCATGAACAAGAAAGCAATTCTTCTCGCAGGAGGGGCCGGCACCCGCCTCTATCCCTTGACCAAGATCGTCTGCAAGCAGCTCCTGCCCGTTTACGACAAGCCGATGATTTGTTATCCGCTCGCCACTCTGATGCTGGGCGGATTGCGAGAGGTGTTGATCATTTCCACGCCGAAGGATTTGCCGATGCTCCGGGATTATCTCGGCGATGGCTCCCGGCTCGGAATCCGGATCGAATACGCCGCGCAGCCAAAGCCGGAGGGAATTGCCCAGGCGTTCCTCATCGGCGCGGATTTCCTCGGCGACTCTGGCGCGTCGCTCATCCTGGGCGACAACATTTTCTACGGGAAACTCGATTTCTATCGTGAGGCGCTCAAGATCAAACACGGCGCGTGCATCTTCGGCTACCAGGTGCGCGATCCCGAGCGCTACGGAGTAGTGGAGTTTGGTCCGGACGGACGCGCGCTCAGCCTCGAAGAGAAGCCGAAAAATCCCAAGAGCCACTTCGCCATCCCCGGGTTGTACGTTTACGACAACCGTGTCGTGGAATTTTGCCGAAGCCTGCGGCCGTCAGCGCGCGGCGAACTTGAGATCACCGATCTCAATTCGGTTTACCTCAAGCAAAAAGAGCTGCACGTAAAGTTATTGGGCCGCGGGATGGCGTGGCTCGATACCGGCACGCAAACCAGCTTGCTCGAAGCAGGAAATTACATCGCGACGATCGAACATCGGCAGGGCCTGAAAATCGCCTGCCTGGAGGAGGTCGCGTTCCGCATGGGCTTCATTACCGAGTCGGAACTACAACGAATCGTCGATGGATTACCGAAAGGCGAATATCAGGACTACCTGCGACTCGTCTGCACCGAGGGACCGACCGCGTATCCGCCCGAGCCAGCGGGGTGATTCGAATCACTTCGGCTGATCGCGAAACAGGTGATTCGCGTCGGCGAGTACCTTCGTGACGGCGTCCGGCGCCAGCGCGTCGTAGTAGCCGCGAATCACGCCATGCCGATCGACCAACACGAAACGGGTGTCGTGAACAGGCACTCCTGTTTCCTCGGTGCCATCCAAAACAGAGAGCTTAAATCCGTCGCGCGCGAGCGCGTAGATTGCGTCCCGCGGGCCAGTCAGAAAATCCCAGCGCTGAGGCCGAGCGTGCAATTTTTCCGCATAAGTGCGCAAGACCTCCGGCGTATCTTTCTCCGGATCGACCGTGAACGAGACGAGATGCACGTCGGTTTTCTCCAGCGGCCTCTGCAACTCGCTCATCCGGGTGCTGATGATGGGACATGGACCCGGGCAAGTGGTGAAAATGAAATCCGCGATCCAGATTTTGCCGGCCAATTGGGCAGAGCCAAAGGGCTGGCCGTCCTGGTTGACGAGCTCGAATGTGGGGAGAGTTCCCAACGAGGAGAGAGGGCGGTTCGACAGCTGCTTCACCTGCGCCTGACGCAGCCAGAAGAGCAAACCCGCGGTCACGATTGGGATCAGAATCAGGGTCACCTTCCACGCGACCGACCTTTTCGGCGCCGGGGGTGTGAGAGGGATGGTCGCGGTTTCCGATTTCATGATTTGGTCAGGACGAGTGCGAGGAGCAACAAAGGCAGGTAGATGATCGACGCAAGAAAGAGCCTGCGGGCATCGGCCGTCGCTTGGGTGCGCAAGAATCGCATGGCTGCGAAAATGAATAATCCATTGAGGACCAGTTCCACGGCGAGATAAATCGAACTAACGACGCCGAGGAACGCCGGGATCCCGCTCACGAGCAGGAGAACAATGCAAAAGAAAACGCTCTGGCTCGCGCTCCGTGCCCCGGTTTCGTCTCCACTGGATACCATCTGAAAGCCGGCCCGCGCATAATCCTCGCGGTACATCCAGGCGATGGCGAAAAAGTGAGGCAATTGCCAGAAGAAGAGGATGGCAAAGAGACTCCACGCGCCGAGGTCGAGGCGCCCGCTGGCGGCCGCCCAGCCGATCATGGGTGGCAACGCTCCCGGGATGGCGCCGACCAGGGTGTTGGTCGTGGTGATTCGTTTCAGCGGAGTGTAGGCAAAGATGTAGACAACGATCGTCGCGGCCGCGAGCGACGCACTGAGCCAGTTGCAGGTGCGGGCAAGATAAAGGACGCCAGCGAACGCGAGGAGATGGCCGACGATGGCGGCGTTTCGCGGCCGCATGCGGCCGGCGGGAATTGGCCGCGTTTTTGTGCGCTGCATGAGCGCGTCGTGCCGCCTTTCCCACCACTGATTGAGCGCGGCCGCCCCCGCCGCGGCCAGCGCCGTCCCGAAGACGGCGTGGAAAAGCGTGAGGTAATTGATCGGGCCGGCGGAGGCCAGATAGAACCCGGTTGCGGTGGTGAACAGAACCAAAAGGGTCAAACGCGCCTTGACGAGTTCCGCAAAATCCGAACCCCGGCGGCGCGTCTCCCCCTCAGGAGCGGCCGGTTCCACGTTTACCGAAGGAAGCGCGACCGACTTCATGACGCGTGCACCTTTTCGGAAACGGGATAACGCCGCGCCGTCACCGCCTCCGCTCGTGGTGAGAGTCGCAGCGAGATTGTGGAAATGGTGACGCCCACGGCAAGCATCGTTGCGCCTACCGCGACGTGAGCCGTCGCTACGTCCGCTGCTTTGTTACTCCAGATGACCCAGGCGCCCAAGGTGATTTGACAGGCGAGCAGCAGGAACCAGGCGTCTGAGAACCACGCCAGCGGCGTGACGCGCAATTCCGGCGCGCGCGCCCGAAAGAGGCACGCGATCACGCCCACGGCGACGGCCAGGGCCAGAAAACGGTGAGCCATTTGCAACCAGATTTGATACCGCGTGACCTCCGAGAAGGCGCGCGCATTTCGCCAGGTATTGATCTCGGCCAGCTTCGCGTCCGATAACACGGGGATGACCTGGCCATAGGCAGCGGGAAAATCGAGGATGGCGAGGTCGCGATGTTGATGCCGCATCGTCGCGCCGAGCGCAAGCTGCGCGTAGATCACGCTCGTCGTAAGAATGGCGAGACGCGCCAAAGGCCGGGCCGCGGCGGATTGGAAACCCTCCGCCGAAAGGCGTTGCCATAATCGCGAGGTCGCAAGGGTGATGAAGATGAGCAACCCGAAAAATAGTTGCGCCAGACAGGCGTGAAAAATTCCGATCTCATCTTTCAGCAAGGTCACGCGCAAGCCCCCCAGCACGCCCTGTAGAATTACCAGGGCGAGCGCGGCGAATCCGAGATTGCGCAGCCAGCGACGATCTTCGACGCGCCACAGCCAGGCGGCCAGGATGATCGTGAGAAAACCGATCGCCGAAGCGATCAGGCGATGGATGTGTTCGGAGAAGATTCCGCCGACCCATCGGGAGACGGGAAAAAGAAACATGTTGTAGCCAAAAGTGTTCGGCCAATCCGGAACGGCGAGGCCGGCGCCTTTGCTGGTGACATTGCCGCCGCTCCAAATGAGAACGAGCGTCGCGGCCGCGGTGAAGAAGGCGAAGCGATGCAGCCACCTCCTGTTTATTGCCGCGCGCGGGTGTCGAGTTGGTTCAGTCATGTCAGGCAAGAAGAATTCGGCGGTCAGGCGACCGCCGCTACCAAAGAAATTCAGACGCAAACTAATGTCCGGGAGGACTCGCCGCGGGTGGAGGCTCGGCCGGTTTACCATCGGGCCCGCCACCTGGGTTGGCGGTCTTGGGAGCGCCGGGGGGCGGCACGGTCCCGGGCGCCGGACCAACGGGTGGTTCGCCCGGCGGTCGATCGAGGGGCGCCGGCGCGGTCTGCGACCCGGCCAGTTCCGCCCGTTCCTTCAGCCAGGCTTGATAATCCTCCGGAGTATCCACGACGAGCATGCCTTTCATGCTGTAATGACCAAGACCGCAAAGCTGGCCGCAGACCACTTCGTAGCTGCCGGTCTTGATCGGCTTGAACCACATCGGAATGATCTGGCCGGGAATCGCATCCTGCGCGATCCGCATGGGATGCACCGCGAAATTGTGGATCACGTCCTTCGAGGAAAGCTCGATGATGACCGGCCGATCCACCGGCACATGCAGTTCGCCGAGCGTGACGATGTCATCCTTCGCCGCGGGATCGGTTGAATCCAGGCCGATTGGATTGGAATTGGTCAGGAGACCGATGTCGCGTTTGCCGAATTGGCCATCAGGTCCGGGCAGGTGAAAATTCCAGTTAAATTGCTGGCCGACGGCGTGGACCACGATCGCGTCTTTGTCCTCGGGAAATTGATTTACTCGCTTGGCCCAAAGCGGGATCGCGAAGCCAACGAGCAGAACGGCCTCAATCAGGACAACGGCAAATTCCAAATGCGTGGAAATGCCGCTCTTGACGCCCTCATGGTCCGCGACGGGATGCCGCCCCTTGCGGAAGCGCACGAGCACATAGATGAAAAACGCCGACCAGCCGACAAAAAGCGCGGCCATGAACCAATGGCAGAACTCGATGATGTGATCGATTTGATAGCCATGCTCGGAACCATTAGGCGGCAAGCCGATCAGTTCATTGATGAGGGCGAGGCTATTCATAGGGCTTCAAATCCTCGTCGGTCAGTTGCTGGTGCGGCTCGAGCGGGGTCCTGGCGTGCCTCCAAAGATGGAAACTGAAGGCGCCGACGCCGCCCATCACCGACATGACGACTCCCATCAGGACCCAGATGGCCACGGCCATGTGCTCGGTGCTTTTCGAGGCGCGGTCCCCGAAACAAACGGAGCAGGCCAGAGCCTGGCCCATCGACGTGCCGAGAAACAGGCAAACCGCCAGAATGATTCGCGCCTTCATGTGATGATCCGGAGCCGTTTCATTTTCCGATAAAAATAAATGCCATAGCAAATCAGGGCCAGGGCCGCGACGAACGAGCCTATCGCGCCGGCGCGATAGGCCGGAGCGCCGTGCATCGAATCGATCCAAAGGCACCAGGCGCCGGTCCCCAGCGCGAGAAGCGTTGAGACCGTGATAAAGACGATATGGAAACCCTTGAGCGACATTCAGCGAACGACGGGATCGTACCAGGCAAGATAAGTAAGGAAGAAGAGGCCGAGAACGAAGAAAGCGGTGAAGATGAGAATGCGATAGATGAGCTGTTTCTCGTTGGAAAGGTGCATGAAAATGGCGGCGACGAGTCCCGCCTTGAACGTCGCCACGAGCATGGCGATGCCGACATTGGCCGCCATCGATCCGAAATCCACATAGGAGAGAAAGACAGTGATCGCGGTGAAGACGATCAGGGTCGTGCCGACCCACAAGTAGGCGCGGATATGTTTCGAAACATTATGGGCGACGTGGTCGTCGTGCTCGGTGTGACCGTCCGCGGCGACCGGAGCAGCTTCGGCGTTAATCGTTTCGTCGGCGTCGTTCATCGTCAGAGTAAATAAAAGAGCGGAAACACGAAAATCCAGACCAGATCGACGAAGTGCCAGAACAAGCCGGCCACCTCGACGCGGTTGGCCAGGTGCTCGGGATTTCGTTTGTAGAGTTTTGTCCCGACCGGCAGCCAGAGGTAGAGGAAGACAATCACGCCGCCGAGGACGTGGGCGCCGTGAAGTCCGGTGATCGTAAAATAGGTGGCGAAGTAGGTGTTGTAACTCGGAAGAAACATCCCGGCGAATTCCACGTCCTTCTTGTCGACCTTGGCAATCTTGTCGGTGGCATGGATGGGCCAGAAATGCGGGCGATCAGACTCGGGGTTGGTGGGATCGGCATTAACGTGATCCATCGCGATTTCGTACTCGTGGATATTGGGATCGTGCAATGCCGCCTCATTATGAAGGTGGCCCGTGATCTCAATTCGGGGAGCGTGCCCTTTTTCGAGCAAATGTTTGTTCCCAAGGTAGGGCTCGTATTTCTCCAGCGCCTGGGTCTTGATGCGCGCTCCGAAATGGTGAAATTTTTCGGGCCATTCGAAGTAGAGTTTAACGAAGAGGAAGATGACGCCGCAAAGAATGGTGACAAACATGTACCATTGGTAGGCCCTGAATTTCCTCATCTTCAGCGACGCCCACGCCATCACCACGGTCACCGACGAGGCGATGAGGATCGCCGTGTTCATCGTGCCGACGGGCACATTCAATAAGCCATGGGGCCAATGTCCCGGAGGAGCGTCGAGCCGCAGAAAAACGTAGGCGGAAAAAAGCCCGCCGAAGAGCATCACTTCCGAGGCGAGGAACAACCAGATGCCGACCTTCGCATTCCAAAGCCCGGTATCGGGCCGCGCCGTGACTGTGTAAGGAATTTCCATGGCGGCGATCAGTGGACGGCGGACGCGGCCGCGGCTTCGTAGGCTTTCCGGTCGCTCTCGGTCAGCGGTTCGCTTTGCATCGTAAAATCAGTTTCGCGTCCGGGCAGGCTGTATTCGTAGGGGCCGCGGTAAACGGTAGGCGTGGTGGCGAAATTTCCGTGCGGCGGCGGAGACGGCGCTGTCCATTCCAGGGTCGTGGCCTCCCAGGGATTATCGTTCACTTTCTTCCCATACTTCATGCTCCAGAAGAAATTGATGATGAACGGGATCTGCGCCAGACCCATGACCCAGGCGGCAATCGAGATCGGGGTGTTCCATTCGAATCCGCTCAAGCCCCAGACTTTTTCGCCCGCCAGCGTCCAGCCCTGTCCGCCGTCATACCAGCGCCGGTGCATGCCGAGCATTCCCTGCAGGAACATCGGCAAAAAGATCATGTTCATGCAGATGAGTGAGGGCCAAAAATGCACCTTCCCCCAGAATTCACTCATCATTCGGCCCGATCGCTTTCGGGAACCAAAAATAGATTCCGGCGAAGACGGCGAAGATCGTGCCGGGCGCGACGATGTAATGGAAATGCGCGATCACGTAATAGGTGTCGTGCAGGTAAAGATCGGCCGAATTGAAGGCCAGTGGAATCCCGGTCAGGCCGCCAATTCCGAACATCGGCAGGAACGCCGTGGCGAAAAGCATCGGGACATTGAACCGGATCGAGCCGCCCCAGAGCGAAATGAAGAAGGCGCTCAAGATGATGACCGACGGGATTGAGATGATCATCGTGGTCGTCTGGAAAAATGCGCTCACGACATTGCCCATTCCGGTCAGCCACATGTGGTGGGCCCAGACGATGAAGGAGAGAAATCCGAGAACGAGCGCCGCGAAGACGAGCGACTTATAACCCCAGAGCGGCTTGCGTGTGTTGTTCGCGATGATTTCCGCGACGATGCCCATGCCGGGCAGAATGAGGACGTAAACCTCGGGATGCCCGAGGAACCAAAATAGATGCTGCCAGAGAAGCGGGCTGCCGCCGCCGCTGACTTGCATCGGGGCTCCGTTTACCACGAGCCCGGTCGGCATGAAAAAGCTGGTTCCGGCAATGCGGTCCATCAGCTGCATCACGACCGCGGACTCGAGCGGCGGAAACGCGAGGAGAAGCAGGAAAGCGGTCACGAACTGCGCCCAGACGAAAAACGGCAGGCGCATCCAGGTCATCCCCTTGGCCCGGAGCTGGATGATCGTCGCGATGAAATTCACCGCGCCGAGAAGCGACGAGGTGATGAGCAGAATAAAGCCGACCAGCCAAAGAGTCTGCCCGTTCCAAAAGGGATCGAAGTTGGGCCCGTGTCGGAGATGACGGCCAGCGGCGTGTAGGAGGTCCATCCGCCCTTCGCCGCGCCGCCGGGAACGAAAAAACTGATGAGCATGACGACGCCGCCGACAAAGAACGCCTGGTAGCTCGCCATGTTGATCTTCGGGAAGGTCATGTCCGGCGCGCCGATCTGGAGCGGCACGACGAAATTACCGAAGGCGGCAAAGGCTATCGGCACGATGCCGAGGAAGATCATGATCGTGCCGTGCATCGCGCCCAACGAATTGTAAAAGTCCGGGGTCATCTTGCCGTCCGGCATGCTGCCGGGCCCGAAGACGCTACCGAGCCAGTTCCCGATCACCGGCAGGGCCTGGCCCGGATACGCCAGCTGCCAGCGCATCAGCATCATGAGCGCGAAGCCGAAGAAGAGAAAAATCAGCCCGGTGATGCCGTACTGGATCCCGATCACCTTGTGATCCGTCGAGATGATATATTTTCGCCAGAAGGGAAGTTCGTGGTGATCGTGCCCGGCATCGTGATGATGCGGATCGTGTTCCGCGTGCGGGTGAGGAGCGAGGCCAGAAGAAGCGTCCATATGCGGGAATCTGAAACTGAATATCAGGGCAAAGTTTTCAAGAGAAAAGCGCCATTTTAGCCAGAATTCGCTTCTGCTTCAATCTGATGGGGCGATCGACCCCCTCTGCCGTGGGACGTTTTGAGGACCCAGACCGCATTTCTCGGCACGTTTCTCGCTAAGTTCTGATTGGGGCTTTTCCTCCTTTTGTGAACAAAGAACTTATTGATGCTCTGTTTTCAGCGATGATCAGCAGCAGCGAGGGCATTTCCGATCTGCTCTTTGCTGTGGGCCGGCCGCCTATCATCGAGGAGCATGGCGTCCTCGAGGAATTTCCCGTGGAAACGGAGACGGGTGTCCTGGATTCGACTCAAATCGGTCAAATCGCGGCCCATCTGATGGGTGACGACGAGCGGCTGAAAGACGAATTCGCGACCTACGGTTCGTGCGATTGCAGTTACGCCCTCACAAATCTCGCCCGGTTTCGAGTGAATATTTTCAAGCAAAACGGCCGGCAAGCGATCGTGATGCGGAAGCTTCAAACGGAAATCCCCACGCTGGAACAGCTCGGGCTGCCTCCGATTTTCAAGGAAATGATCAAGGAGAAGAACGGCATCATTTTCGTCACGGGCGCCACCGGCAGCGGAAAGACGACAACGCTCGCAGCGATGTTGAACGAGCTAAACCTGAACCAGAAAATTCACATTCTGACCCTTGAAGACCCGATCGAGTTTCTGCATCCGCACAAACAAGCCCTCTTCAACCAGCGCCAGCTCGGAAGAGATTTCCCCGATTTTGCGACCGGCCTGCGGGCCGCGCTCCGGCAGGCGCCCAAAGTCATTCTGGTCGGCGAGATTCGCGACCGGGCCACGATGGAAATCGCCATGACCGCTTCCGAAACCGGTCACATCGTCTTCACGACGATGCATACGATCAACGCGGGCCAGACGATCAACCGTGTGCTCGGGATGTTCAGCAAAGACGAAGAGCAGCAGCTTCGGCAACGCCTGGCGGACACCATTCGCTATGTCGTCAGCCAGCGGCTCGTGACCAAAGTCGGTGGCGGCCGGCTGCTCGTTCAGGAAATCATGGGCAGCAGCCTGCGGACACGGGAAACGCTGCTCTACGGTGAGGGCGAGAACCGGACGTTCCAGGAGATCATCGAGGCTGGCGACACCCTGGGCTGGCACACCTTCGATCAATCGCTGCTCAAGGCTTACAAGGCCGATCTCATCACCGACGAGACGGCGCTCATCTTCTGCGCCCACAAAAACAAAATGCGGCGCGATATCGATATGGTGAAGAAGTTGCGCAACCTCAGCTTCGAAGAGCCTTCGGGGCTCCGCATGGACGTCGAACCCGATCCGAAGGCGTGGGCCGCCGCGTGAGCACAGACCTGACGCAAATGAACCAAACTACTGAAATCAAAACTCTCCCCCCGGAGTTTGAAAATGAGGGGACCGCGCTCCTGAATCCTTCGGACCGGCCGAACTTGATGGAGCGCGAATTTTGCACGGAGCTAAGTCAGAAACTGCGAACGCCGCTCAATGCGATCATCGGGTTCGCCGAGCTGATCGCAATGCGCCCGGGAACGGCAATGAAAGACCCGGACGTGCAACACATTCTCAAGGCCTCCCGTGACCTGCTCGAGATCATCAACCGCGAATTGGCGGATCCCAATCTGCCGCCGCCAAAGAGCGAGCCCAGCCTCGTCCCACCCATCTCGTGCGACGTGCTCTATATCGAAGATGATCTCGTGAATTTTAATTTGGTGGAGCGCATTTTGGAATTCCGGCCGACGCTGAAACTGCTCCATGCGTCCCGCGGTGAGGCAGGCGTCGAGCTGGCCCAGATCCATCGTCCGAAGCTGATCCTGCTCGATCTCAATCTGCCCGACATGCATGGCTCGGAAGTAATCGAGAGGCTGCGAAGTGATCCCTCGACCGCGCAGCTGCCGGTGGTCGTGTTGAGCGCCGATGCCACCCCGAGCCAAATCGAGCGGCTGCTGGCCGCTGGCGCCCGAAATTATCTGACCAAGCCTTTCGATATCGATCCGTTTCTTGCCGTCGTCGATGAGATGGTGAGCGAACAAGCGGCCGCCTGAGCTTCGGAAGCGTTTTCGTTATGTTCTGCGGGTCGACGCGCCCCACAGGACGTCACTACAATGAGTGCACGTCGAGCAAATCGTGTAAGCTGATCGGAATGTTGTCGTCATCCGATCTCAGCAACTCCACTAAGACGGAGCTTTATCGCGAGCTGGCCGCGCAATGCCAGGCTCTGACCGCCGATGAAACCGACCCGGTCGCGAATATGGCGAACTGCGCGGCGTTGATTTTCAATTCGGTGCCGCGCTTGAACTGGGCTGGCTTTTATTTGTTGAAAGGTGGCGAGTTGGTCCTGGGCCCGTTCCAAGGGCAACCGGCCTGTGTCCGAATCGCGTTCGGGCAGGGCGTTTGCGGGACCGCAGCGGAACGCCGCTCAACGCTTCGCGTCGCGGATGTGACGAAGTTTCCAGGACACATCGCGTGCGACAGCGCGTCGAGGTCGGAAATCGTGGTGCCGATGTTGACCGCCGATTCTCATCTCATCGGAGTGCTCGATGTCGACAGCCCGGACCTTGACCGTTTCGACGCCGAAGATGAG
>CAVWTB010000053.1:0-62474 GCA_963757845.1 uncultured Alphaproteobacteria bacterium | reverse complement strand
CGCCGTTGCGAGCGAAGGCCGGCCGGGCGATTTCAGGAGCAACGCAGATACCTTCCGCGGCCTGATCGCGGCCGCCTATCACGCTGCCGAGGGCGCCCCCGGCGCCAGTGCCGCCGGACTGCGCGCGGACGCCTTTGAGAAGGCGCAATGGGTGACGGCTGCGCGGACCGGTGCCGCGGTTTCCCGCATGTCGGCGCGCCTCGCCGCCGGAGGCGGCCGCCTGGGAGAGCTGGTGCGCGAGCGCCAGGACCTCGCAGAGCAGGCCATTGCCACCGACCGCGCCCTGATCGCGCTGCTGTCGCAGCCGACGGAGCAGCGCGCGCCCCCTGCTCAGGCGGAGCTGCGCGAGCGCGCAAACGCCATCGCGCGTCGGATCAAGGACATCGACGCCGCACTCAATGTCCAGTTTCGGGACTATACCACGTTGACCAGCACGGCTCCGCTCTCGCTCGATGACACCGCGGGTTTGCTCGGCACGAACGAGGCGTTGCTGCTGTTTGTCCCCACCAAGGACGATATCTATCTTTGGGCGGTGACGCGGAGCACGCACCGTTGGGTGAAAATTCCGCTCGGCACGGCGGCGCTGGGCGAGCATGCGGCGGCCCTGCGCTGCGGGCTCGATCGCGACGGCGCCTGGATCGGGGCAGGCGCGCAGCGTTGCGCGGGCCTGCTTCGCGCCATCACGATCACAAACGTCGAATCCGCCAATCTTTCGACGTCATGCGCGCGCACGACTTTTATCGCGCCCTGTTCGATCAGGTCGAAGACCTGGTGAAGGGCAAGCACCTGCTCATCGTAGCTGCGGGACCGCTCGCCAGCATTCCGCTTCATGTGCTGGTGGCAAGTCCACCCAAGAGTGAGCGCCTCCCCCGTACATACGACTATCGCTCGGTGGACTGGATGGCGCGCCATAACGCCATCAGCGTGCTGCCGTCGGTTGCCAGCCTCAAGGCGCTGCGCTCCCTCGCGCAGAAGAGCCGCGCAAGCGAGCCCTTCGTCGGTTTCGGCAACCCTCTCCTCTCCGGCCCCGGTGGCAGCGACCGCAGGGCATGGACAAGGCAAGGCTGTGAGCAAGGCGCGCCGCGCGAGGCCCGCGTCGCAGGTCGCGCCCCTGCGCTTCCGGCACAACGGACCGCGCGCGCCAACGTCGATGTCTTGCGGCACCAGCCACCGCTCCCGGAAACGGCCGATGAACTCTGCAACGTCGCGCGCCTGCTCGGAGCGCCGGTGAGCGCCGTACATCTCGGCGAGAGCGCGACGGAACGTACGATCAAGACGCTTTCGGCCAGCGGCGAACTCGCGCGCAGGCGTTACGTGCACTTCGCAACGCATGGGCTGCTGGCGAACGAAAGCCAGGACGTGGCACAAGCTGCCGCGGAGCCGGCACTGCTGCTCACGCCGCCGCAGCGTGCGAGCGAGGAAGACGATGGTCTTCTGACGGCATCGGAGGTGGCGCAGCTCAAGCTCGATGCCGACTGGGTGATCATGTCGGCCTGCAACACCGCCGCCGGTGACAAGCTCGATGCGGAGGCACTATCAGGCCTGGCGCGCGCCTTCTTTTACGCAGGCTCACGCGCCCTGCTCGTGTCGCACTGGTATGTCGACAGCGAAGCGACCGTGAAGCTCATCACCCATGCCTTCACCGCAATGAGTGCGAGCCCCGGCGCAGGTCGCGCCGAAGCGCTGCGGCGCGCCATGCTCGCCCTCATCGACGAGGGCGGCCGCATGGCGGATCCAGCCATCTGGGCGCCGTTCGTCGTTGTTGGCGAGGGCGGAAGCTGAGGTTGGGATCCCATGAACATGATGCGGCTACCCTAGGACGTGTACTGGCGCTGGGGCGTCGATACCTTTCCGCTAGCGAAAGGAAATCCGGAGGGCGAGGTCTGGTCGCTAGAGGCCGGCATTCAGGCATTCCGCGATGCCTTCCTGAAGTGGGTGAACGCTCTCGACCCTGGACAGTGGGAGAGCAATCGCGACCTATCGAAAGCGAATGCCGAAAGGTGGAAAGCGCGATGAAGGCCTGACGACATTGCGATCTGTCGTCCTATATCGGCCGCTCGTCACGCTTCGCGGAGCACCATGGTCGGTTTTGCACAGCGCGGTTGCCTTTTCGCGAGCGGGGATTGCAAGAGCGTCGCCATGCATCCTAGTATCCGACGACGGTGAAGCGCACCCTGGAGGTGCAGCTTCGACCTTTGGGGGGTCAGAGAATGAGACGGGCCATTTTGCTCGTTGCAGGTCTATGCAGCGTGATACTCAGCCCGCCGTCAGCACAGGCCGATAGCGAATTGCAGAAGTTTCTGAGTGGTCTTCCGTGGCATCCGGGCGCGAGACAGCGAATTGGCTCTGAGGCAGATAAGCCAGGCTATCCGGGCGCGATGTATTTTTCCTCGCTATCGGCTTGTCATCTTATTACCCCTATCAAGGTGACGAGTGCGAACAAGGGGGCCACGCTCAAAGAGATTGAAGACGCGATACTTGAAAAATGCGAGAGAGATGAGCGGAAGGTAGTCGACGAACTGACCAAACTTGGCATGCCCCCTAAGCTGTCCCGCCACACCGTAAGTCGATATAACTCCCTTGCCGCGACCGAGCGGCGGCTCTTGTTTGAAGGAAAGCCGATCCCGGGATACCGACAGGGGAACGAGGACGCCAAGCTTAGCGACTGGTACCGCAGGGCAGATGCTGCCAAATCCGCTTATGTTTCGTGCATTGAAGATGCCCTGCGCAATTTGATCCCCACAAGCACTGATCCGTCCGATATTGTTGCAGACGCGGCCATCGGCATCTGCTCGTCAAAGCGAAACGAACTGGCGACTGTCGCTCGTGAAATCATTTCGTCAAGCGAGAAAACCGAAGCGTCCTTAAACGCGCTTGATCGTCAATTACGATCAACTGCGATTGGCAAGGTGGCAGCCGCTCGTGCTGAAATCCACCGCCGCCAACAACTACAACAGCAAACGCCGAACCAAGACCAACCCGCCATTCAAGAACAGAGGCGTTCGACCCCGGAGAGGGATGCTTAAGACCCACTCCGAAGCCAGAGGTCTTCCCGGACCATCGCGATGTTAGGCTTGGGCTCTGCTGGAAATCGCCAACACGACCGAAGCAGGTCCGGACGGGCGGATCGATGTCGGCCAAGTCAACATCGTCTTTCTTCGCGAAGGCGGCGAGGCCTACGAGTATCGCGCAGGCATCGCGCTGCTGAAGCGCGACGGCCTGATCGACATGCACGATAGCGGCACCTTCTTCCGCTTCACCGAAAAGGGCGCGCAGCGGTTTGCGTGAGACACAACTTCCGCGAACTCGGATTCTGCGTCGTTGCCGGGCATAAATAGCAAGGCAACAGAACGTTCCGGGAGTTGCGTTGTGTTCACCCCTTCCATTGTCCCTTCAGTCGACGACACAGTTTACATTGTTGAAGATGACTTCGGCGCCAAGCTGGGCCGGGTCTACCGAGAGACCAATTCCGCGCAGTGCGATCGAGAGACGACGCTGCGGGACCTATACGCCGGTCAGTACAACGATCCGATCCGAGTGGTCGCGTTCAACACGC
Source organism: uncultured Alphaproteobacteria bacterium (assembly GCA_963757845.1). Taxonomy (GTDB): domain Bacteria; phylum Pseudomonadota; class Alphaproteobacteria; order Rhizobiales; family Xanthobacteraceae; genus P52-10. The sequence goes on along the minus strand of CAVWTB010000053.1, from coordinate 58,918 downwards.
GCGAAGGCTGGTCGCGCGACGTTTCCTATGAGTTCGCGACTGAACTTCAGCGCAAGAGCCGATATCGATGGGTGGGAGCTGAGCGGCACGCTCGCGGACTTTGTCGAGACCCACGCCGGTCCAGGCCGCCAGCGCAACGCATGGGCTGCTGGCAAACGAAAGCCACGACGTGGCACAAGCTGCCGCGGAGCCGGCACTGCTGCTCACCCCGCCGCAGCGTGCGAGCGAGGAAGACGATGGTCTTCTGACGGCATCGGAGGTGGCGCAGCTCAAGCTCGATGCCGACTGGGTGATCATGTCGGCCTGCAACACCGCCGCCGGTGACAAGCTCGATGCGGAGGCGCTATCAGGCCTGGCGCGCGCCTTCTTCTACGCAGGCTCACGCGCCCTGCTCGTGTCGCACTGGTATGTCGACAGCGAGGCGACCGTGAAGCTCATCACCCACGCCTTCACGGCAATGAGTGCGAGCCCCGGCGCAGGTCGCGCCGAAGCGCTGCGGCGCGCCATGCTCGCCCTCATCGACGAGGGCGGCCGCATGGCCGACCCGGCCATCTGGGCGCCGTTCGTCGTTGTTGGCGAGGGCGGAAGCTGAGGTCTGCCGACCCGGACCGAACCGGCCCGCCGTCGCTGTTCGCCTATGGTGCGGCAGCCTTCCCACTTCGCTTCGAAAGGCACTGCCGGCTTGCCGAGCCGTAGCTCGCGAAGCGAGCGAAGGCTGGCGGGGCCACGAACGACGATGATGAGCAATATTGCTTCGCCGTGGCGCCATGACCCCATCCGGCGCTTGCTGGCCGCTCCATTCTGCTTCTAGGGTGTTGCGAGAGTTCGACAGCCGCCAATTTATATGGACCGATATGCTCCCTGATTTTGTCCTCGTGGCCGGCCCATTGGTTGGGTCATCGAGTTGGGAGCCGACAGCCAGGCAACTCCGCGACGAAGGACGGCGCGTACATGTGCCGGACGTATTGACCGCATGTGGAACGCCCCCGCCCTGGTCGCAGTGGACCTCTCATCTCATCAACCTCATCCCGGGCGGGAATGAACTGATACTCGTGGGCCATAGCTCCGCGAGTGCATTGGTTGCCGATTTGGCGTCTAAATTGGCGACGCGTGGGTTGATCATTGTTGATGGGGACGTTCCACCCGCAATCGGCGCGGCACCGCCAGTCAGGCCGGCGCTTCGGAATTTTATTGCCAGCCTTGCCGGCCCTGATGGGATGCTTCCGGTCTGGTCAAAATGGTTCCGCGACGACCCGCCGCGTGCTTCGCTGGTCGGCATCGATATCCTGGCGCGCGATCCTGTCGCGCTCTCGCAATTCGAGAGAGACTTCCGCAACTGAACATCAGTTGGTTTGATGAGACGATCGATCTTGCCGGCTGGGACCATGTTCCATCGGGTTACGTGCAGACCTCGGCGATCTACGATCATGCTGCGGCGGAGGCTCGGCGCCGCGGATGGCCCCTTCAGCGGCTTCATGGAACGCACCTGCATCCTACGATCCAACCCTCAGAAACAGCGGCTGCGATCCTGGCCATTTCTCGCCGCCTGATGCAGAAGCGCGTTCGGGCCTGATTTTGGCACAATGCATTTTGGCACAATGCGAAGTGCCGCGACGTCTGTTGTACGTCCGCCATTGAATGAGGGTCGAGGTTGCCGACCGCGAGGTCCGCATCATGGGACCGAAGAGCAATTTGCTCAGAACGCTTGCAGCTATTTCGGGCGTAAGATCGGCTACCGGCAGCGTTCGCGGTTCTGTACTGGCGGAAGGGGTGGGATTCGAACCCACGGTACCCTTGCAGGTACGCCGGTTTTCAAGACCGGTGCCTTAAACCACTCGGCCACCCTTCCTTGAGCTGCGAAAGCTTTAGCAGATCGCGATGCTGCGCCAGTAATCAGATTCACAGCACCCGGGGGATGTGTATGGCACCGCAGCATCGGCCGTCAACGTGCGCATGGCTGTCGGAACCAAAATGGCCATGACATCTCTGCTAATTTGAACCGGTTCAAGCAAAGGAAGGGTTTGAGGAACGCTCATGATATTTGCCCGGCGGGGGCTGACCGGCATGATCGCTGCGCTCGCCCTCCTCGCTTTCGGCCCGGCCGTCGCGCAGGATTATCCGACCAAGCCGATCACGCTGATCATCCCGTGGGTGGCAGGTGGGCCGACCGACATCGTCATGCGGGCGGTGGCGGAGTCCGCCCAAAAGCATCTCGGGCAACCGATCGTCGTCGAGAACAAGGCGGGCGGCGGCGGATCGGTCGGGCCAGCGCAGATGGCAGCCACCGCAAAGCCGGACGGCTACACGATCTCGCAGATGCCGGATGCGGTCTACCGCACGCAGATCACGCAGAAGACGACCTACGACTCGCAGACCGACTTCACGTACATCATCCAGCTCACCGGCTACGCCTACGGCGTCACGGTGCCGATGGAGTCGCCGTTCAAGACCTGGCAGGACGTCGTCGCCTTCGCCAAGGCCAATCCCGGCAAGGTGAACTTCGGCTCGCCAGGTGCTGCGAGCACGCCGCACATGGGCATGGAGCGGATCCAGAAGCAGCTCGGCATCAAGCTCGTGCATGTGCCGTTCAAGGGCGCGCTCGAGGTCAACGTCGCGGTCGCCGGCGGACACATCATGGTCGGGGCATCGGGCACCAGCGCGAAATCGCTGGCGGACGCCGGCAAGCTGCGCTTCCTCAACATCTGGACGCCTAACCGGTTGAAGATGCTTCCCGATGTGCCGACCTTGCGCGAGCTCGGCATCCCCTTCGACATCGAAGGACCGATCGGCATCGCCGGACCGAAGGGCATGGACCCGAAAATCGTCGCGATCCTGCACGATGCATTCAAGAAAACGCTCGATGACCCAAAGGTGCAGGAAGTGCTGGCCAAGCTCGAACTGGTGCCGGCGTACAAGAGCGGCGTCGACTACAAGAAGGCGCTCGCCGAGACGATGGAGACGGAACGCATGATCATGACCGAACTCGGCATGGTCAAGAAGGAGTGAGCAGCGCAGGCATGTCTGCCTATCGTGGCCAAAGCATTTGAACACGTCCGCCAATCTGCGATGCTGAAAGGAAAACCAAGAAGATTGACGCTGTAAACGGCGCTCCAAATTTCGAACGGTGCGACGAACCGTGCCGAAGAAAAAAATGGGAGGATTTGATGCGACGCCTTGCGACGCTGGCCGCAGCGGTGGTGCTTGCCCTGTCGGCAAGCTGGGCCTCATGCCCAGGATTATCCAACCAAGCCGATCACGCTGATCGTGCCCTTCCCCGCTGGTGGTGCGACCGACCAGTTGATGCGTGCGCTGGGCGACGCCGCTTCAAAGCATCTCGGCCAGCCGGTGATCGTCGACAACCGCGCCGGCGGCGGCGGCGCGATCGGGCCCGGCACCATGGCCGTCACCGCGAAGCCGGACGGCTACACCATCGCGCAGATTCCGATCCCGGTTTATCGGCTGCCGATGATGCAGAAGGCCTCGTGGAGCCACGAGGACTTCAGCTACATCATCCACCTCACCGGCTACACCTTCATGCTGGTCGCCGGCTCCCAGACGAATTTCAAGAAGTGGCAGGATGTCATCGACTACGCCAAAGCCAATCCCGGCAAAGTCACCTACGGCACATCGGGCACTGGCGGCACGCCTCATCTTGGCACGGAGATGATCGCTGAAAAGGCCGGAATCAAGCTGACCCACGTGCCGTTCAAGGGCGCGGCCGAAGCCGATGTCGCCCTGCTCGGCGGCCATGTGATGATGATCGTCGGCGGCACCGGTAACAAGCAGCACGTGGATGCCGGCAAGGCCAGCTTCCTCAACATCTGGACCGCGCAACGCGCGAAGCTCGCTCCCGACGTGCCGACCCTGCAGGAGCTCGGCTATCCCTATGTGATCGACTCCTCCTTTGGCCTTGCCGGACCGAAGGGCATGGATCCGAAGATCGTTGCAAAGCTGCACGATGCCTTCAAGAAGGCGATGGAGGAGCCGTCGGTGGTCGAGGTGATGGACCGGCACCAGATGGTGCCGAACTACAAGAACACCGCCGACTACACGAAATACATCGGCGAGCAGGTGAAATTCGAGGGCGATCTGCTGAAGCGACTGGGGCTGTACAAGACGGAGTGATGCACTTGTAGCCCGGATTTCGCTTCGCTCCACCCGGGCTACGTTTGCGACTACTTCTTCTTCCTCACCGCATCATACCGCGCCCGCGTCTCCGCATTCATCGGATAAAGCCCCGGCAGCGTCGCGCCGCGGTTGACCTCGTCGACGATCCAGGCCTCTTCGCGCTTCCTGCGCGGGGCCTTCGGTCAGCACGTGTCTCGAGCATGCGCCTTCGGGATCAGCACCGCGCCGTCCTGGTCGGCGACGACCACGTCGTCGGGAAATACGGCCACGCCGCCGCAGCCGATCGGCTCGCCCCAGCCGACGAAGGTGAGGCCTGCGACCGACGGCGGAGCCGCGGCGCCGTCGCACCAGACCGGCAGGCCGGTGCCGAGCACGCCTTCGAGATCGCGGACGGCGCCGTCAGTCACCAGCGCGGTGACGCCGCGTTTGGCCATGCGCGCGCAAAGAATGTCGCCGAAAATGCCGGCGTCGGTGATGCCCATGGCGTCGACCACGGCGATGCAGCCTTCCGGCATCGCCTCGATCGCCGTGCGCGTCGAGATCGGCGAGGACCAGGACGCGGGCGTGGCGAGGTCCTCGCGCGCCGGCACGAAGCGCAGGGTGAAGGCCGGACCGACCAGCCGCGCCTGACCCGGCCGCAGCGGTTTCGCCCCGCGCATCCAGATGTTGCGCAGGCCCTTCTTCAGCAGGACCGTGGTGAGGGTCGCGGTCGAGACACGCTTCAGCGTCTCGATGGCCTTCTTGTCAAGCATGCGTCAACTCCGACGAAAAACGAATAGGCCGACACCCTTGCGGCCTCTGCTCAGCAAGGTCAATGGTGTGATAGTTGTAGGTCTGAAACCAGATTCACAAACGCCGCCGCACCCAAAAATGCTCTTCCCCGACTCCTCGCATCGTCCCCTGCAGCGAAGCCGCCCTGGTGGTCGAATTCGGCGATACCATCGACGAGGCCATCAACAGCAAGGTGCTGGGGCTCGACCGCGCCATCGCGCGCGCGAAGATCGCAGGGCGTGATCGAAACGGTTCCGACCTATCGCTCGCTGCTGGTGCACTACGATCCGCTGACCACGGGCTTCGCCGAGCTGAGCGAAAAAATGCTCGCGCTGGCCAAGGCGGTGCGGGTCGAGAACGGGACCCGCCGCCGCTGGCGCATTCCGGTCGTCTATGGCGGCGAATACGGCATCGACCTCGAGGACGTCGCCAAGGCGCGAGGCATGTCGCCGGACGAGGTGATCCGCCTGCACACCGGCGGCGATTATTATGTCGCCATGCTCGGCTTCCTGCCGGGCTTCGCCTATCTCGCAGGCCTCGATCCAAGGCTCGCGACGCCGCGGCGCGACTGATCCGCGCACGGTGACGCCGGCCGGCACCATCTCGATCGGCGGCGTGCAGGCCGGCGTGCAGTGCCTGGAAGCCCCGAGCGGCTGGCATCTGCTCGGCCGTACGCCGGTGCGCACCTATCATCCGCGGCGCGACCCGGTGTTCCTGGTCGAGCCCGGCGACGCCGTCTCCTTCCATGCGATCGACCAGCGCGAATGGGCTGCGCTCGATGCGCGCGGCAGAGGCCGGCGAGCCGGTGGCGGAGCTGATCACCGCATGAGCAAGCTTGCCGTCGTCAGAGCAGGCCCGCTGACCTCCGTGCAGGACGCCGGCCGTTATGGCGCGCAGCGCTATGGGCTGACCTCCAGCGGCGCGATGGATCTGCTGGCGCTTGCCGCCGCCAACGCGCTTGTCGGCAATCCGGCCGAATGCAGCGGCGATCGAGATCGGTCCCTTTCGGGGCCAGTCTTTGAGGCGCGGCACGGCGCTGTGCGCATCGCCATCACGGGCGCTGCGCGCGACATCAAGATTGCCGGGCGCGCGCTGCCGATCGGCACGACGGCAGTGCTGGGAGAAGGCGAACGGCTTGAGATCGGCGCGTCGCGGAGCGGTGTGTTCAGCATCCTCGGCATCGAGGGCGCCGTGCAGGGCAAGGCCGTGTTCGGCAGCCTCAGCGTCACCGCGCGCGCCGGTGTCGGCAGTCCCTTCCCTCGCCCGCTGCAAGCCGGCGACGAGCTTGATCTGCTCGAGGCCACGAGCTCCGGCGAACGACGTCTGGTGTTCGATCCGCCGGCTCGCGCGATGCTTCGCGTGCTTGCCGGGCCGCAGGTTCAGGAATTCGGCGACGCGTTCAAGCTGTTCCTTGAGAGCGAATGGACCATCTCGTCGGCGTCCGACCGGATGGGATATCGCCTCGAAGGTCCGAAACTGGTTGCACGCGAAGGGACACAACATCGTCTCGGACGGCACGGTGAACGGCAGCATTCAGGTTCCGGGCAGCGGCCAGCCGATCGCGCTGATGCGCGATCGTGGCACCACCGGCGGCTATCCGAAGATCGCAACCGTCATCGGGCCCGATCTCGGCCTTCTGGCGCAGCGGCGTGTCGGCGAAAGCGTGAGATTTTGCGAGATCGGCATCGAGGAAGCCGCAGGCCGAGGCGCGCCGTTTTGCGGAACTGATCAAATCCTTGACGCGGCCGGCTGCAGCCAGTCGGCGTCGGGCCCGAACCTCGAGGCGTTGCACGGCGCCAACCTCGCGGGCCACGCGGTCAATGCATTCGACGCCACAACGTGGCAGACTTCGCCGCACGGCGACACTTCGAAGGACGGGTAACGGCGATGGCAACAGTCGACCTCAACAGCGATCTCGGCGAAGGTTTTGGCATGTGGTCGATGGGCGACGACGCGGCGATGCTCGACATCGTCACGTCAGCGCCAATGTCGCCTGCGGATTCCACGCCGGCGATTCCGACATCATGCTGTCGATCTCGAAGCTTGCCAAAGACCAAGGGCGTCAGCATCGGCGCGCATCCCGGCTACCGCGACCTGCATGGCTTTGGCCGCCGGCCGGTGCCGGGACTGACCGCGTCGGAGATCGAGACCATGGTCGCCTACCAGATCGGCGCGCTGCAGGCGCTCGCGACGATGGCCGGCCATCGCGTCACTTACGTCAAGGTGCACGGCGCGCTGTCGAACGTCGCCTGCGCCGATCCGATGACGGCGAAGGCGCTCGCGTCGGCGATCAAGGCGGTCGACCGCGACCTGATCTGGGTGGTGCTGCCGCGCTCGGAGATCGAGCGCGCCGGCGAAGCGGCCAACCTGCCGCTCGCGCGAGAACTCTTTGCCGACCGCGCCTATGAGGATGACGCTTCGCTGATGAGCCGCAGCAAGCCGGGTTCGGTGCTGCATGATGCCGAGGCGATCGCCGAGCGCGTGTTGCGCATGGTGAACGACCAGGCGGTCGTCAGCGTCTCCGGCAAGACCATCAAGATGCCGGTCGACACCATCTGCGTGCACGGCGACACGCCGGGCGCGGTGTCGATCGCCCGCCAGGTGCGCAGCGTGCTCGAGAAGAACGGCCACAAGATCGCGCCGTTCGACAAGGCGGGGAAGGTTTAAGTACTACGCCGTCAGCGGCTCCGGCTCGCTCGCACTCACCCGTCTCCTGCAGGCTCTGCGCGAGCATCCGCTTCAACTCGGGGATGCAGGAGCCGCAGTTCGTTCCGGCCTTCAGCGATGCGCCGATCGCCGGCACCGAGCATGCGCCGGCCTTGATCGCGTCGCCGATGGTGTTGCGCCCGACCCCGAAGCAGGCGCAGACGATCGGTCCTGCCCCGGCAAGCCCGTCGCCGCTGCGGCCGGACAGCAGCATGCGGCGCTCCTCGGCGGTGACGGTGTCCTTCTCGAACAGCGCCTTGACGGCATCCCACTCGACCGCCTCGTCGAAGGCGCCGCTGAACAGGCAGAGCTCGATGCGCTCGCTCGCAAACGCCGCCGCGCGATAGGTGGCGCCGGCCTGGTCGTCGTAGGCTGCAATATCGTCACGCGGCGCGTTGGCAGCGAACCAGTCTTGCCAGACATCGGGCGGCGACATTGTGCGCGAGCAGATAGCCGTGTCCGCCCACGACGGCGACGTGGCTCCACCACACGCCCTCCGGCATCGTCAGTGGCCTTCGCGACAGCACGAACCCGCGCTGCGCGTAAAGCTTCGGCACAATCGCAGCCGGGGTCGCCTTGGCCTCCGGCTGGCCCGAGAACGGATCGGTGAACGCTGCCACCAGCGAGCCGACGCGACCTGACGATGCGGTCTCCTCGTTCCAGTGGATCGGCGCGAACAGCATGCTGCGCTGCTGCCGATCCGACACCTGCGCCTTCAGGATGCACCGGCCGAACTCCGTCGACACCTCGACGAAGCCGCCATCGTCGATACCCGCTTCAGCTGCGTCGTCCGGATGGATCTCCACGAACGGTTCGGGAAGGTGCTGCCCGAGCCGCGGGCTGAGACCCGTCCGCGTCATCGTGTGCCACTGGTCGCGAATGCGGCCCGTGTTCAGCCGCAGCGGGCGGCTGACGGATGTCTGTGTCTTCAGCCGCGGCACCTCGGGCGCGACGAAGCGCGCCCTTGCGGTCGTCGGTGTGGAAGCCTCCTTCGGCAAAGAAGCGCTCCGGCCGTTCGCCGCTCGCCCGCACCGGCCACGTGGCCGGCGCGAAGCTGTCGAACTCGTCGTCGGACATCTGCGCGAGCCCGCCGATATCAAAACCGCGCTTGCCCTCGTTCTCGAAGCCGGACAGCAGCGCATGCTCGCGGAACACGTCGGCCGCGGACTGAAAGGCAAAAGCGTCACCAAAACCGAGGCGTTTTGCGATCTCGCCGACGAATCCACCAGTCGGGCTTGCTCTCGCCGGGCGCGTCGAGGAATGCGCGCTGGCGCGAAATACGCCGCTCGGAGTTGGTCACCGTGCCGGACTTTTCGCCCCAGGCATGGGCCGGCAACAGCACATGCGCGCCGGAATTGACCGTGTCGTTCGACAGCACGTTTTCCGAGACGACAAACAGCTCGAGCTTGCCCAGCGCCTTGCGGACGGCATCGGCATCCGGCAGCGACACGGCCGGGTTCGTGCCCATCACCCACAGCGCCTTGATCTCGCCGCGGCCGATCGCTTCGAACATCTGCACGGCCTTATGGCCCTCGTGCAGCGCCATGCGTGGCGCCTTCCAGAACCGCCGCACGCGATCGACGTCCTGCGGCGAAAAGGTCATGTGCGCGGCAAGCTGGTTGGCAAGGCCGCCGACCTCGCGGCCGCCCATCGCGTTCGGCTGACCGGTCAGCGAGAACGGACCAGCACCTTCGTTGCCGATCCGGCCCGTCGCAAGATGGCAGTTGATGATGGCGTTGACCTTGTCGGTGCCCTGCGCCGACTGGTTCACGCCTTGCGAATAGGCGGTGACCACGCGCGGCGTGGTGCGGAACAGACTGAAGAACGCGGCGACGTCCTGCTCCGACAGCCCTGTCGCAAACGCGGTGGCCGCAACGCTGCCGGCGATGCTGCGCGCGCGCGCCAGCGCGTCGTCGAAGCCGCTGGTGTGGCGGCCGATGATAGTCGCGATCGAGCACGCCGTGGTCGGCAAGGTGCACCAGCAATCCGCAGAACAGCGCCGTGTCGGTGCCGGGCTTCAGACCCAGGAACAGATCGGCGTCTTCGCTGGTCGACGTCCTTCGCGGATCGATCACGACGATGCGCGCGCCGCGCTCCTGCTTGTTCTTCAGCATCCGCTGGAACAGCACCGGATGGCACCAGGCGGCGTTCGAGCCGACCAGCACGAGCAGGTCGGCCTGATCGAGATCCTCGTAGAGGCCCGGCACCGTGTCGGAGCCGAACGCGCGGCGATGGCCGGCGACGGACGAGGCCATGCACAGGCGCGAGTTGGTGTCGACATTCGCCGTGCCGATGAAACCCTTCATCAGCTTGTTGGCGACGTAATAGTCCTCGGTCAGCAACTGGCCGGAGAGATAGAAGGCGACCGCGTCCGCGGCCGTGCTTGGCGATGATGTGCTGCAGGCGGTTGGCGACATGATCGAGCGCGTCCGGCCATGCGACGCGTTCGAGCTGGCCCTTGCTGCAGCGGATCATCGGGTGCAGCAGCCGGCCCTCGAGGCCGAGCGTCTCGCCGAGCGCGGAGCCCTTCGAGCAAAGCCTGCCGAAATTTGCGGGATGATCCGGATCGCCGGCGATCGCGGCGCCGCCCTTGCCGTCAGGCGTTGCGAGCACGCCGCAGCCGACGCCGCAATACGGGCACGTGGTTTTGGTGGGCTGTCATGCGGAGTGGCTCCGCATGAAGCTGCGTAGCCCGCATAAGCGAAGCGCCATGCGGGGCTGAGTCTGCAGTAAGATCCCGGATTTCGCTGCGCTTCATCCGGGCTACGTTCAGCGCCTAAAACGGCCGATACGGCAGCGTGACCATGACGATCAGCGACGATGAACGAGATGGCGCCGTAGAACGTCATGGTGTGCCAGCGATCGATGCGCCGTTGCAGGGCCTGAGGCGGGAGCGGCACAGGGATAAAGCGCGCATGTCGGTGTCTTCCAGGACGAATGAACATGCCGGAAATAGAATATTTCTGCTGCAAAAGTGCAATATCCCGCCGAAAAAGACGAAATTCTTGCCCAGCGCGCAGGCCGACTAGAGAGAAAAATCCCCCTCCTCCGACGCTCCGCGAAAGCTTTGTTCGCACCGAATCTGTCCGTCCCCGTCATCCGCACCTCAGTACACATCCTGCTGGTAGCGGCCCTTCTTCTTCAGCTCCGCCACGAAGGCTGATCGCCTCGTCGGTCGTGCGCGCGCCGAACTGCGCGACGATGTCGACCAGCGCCCGCTCGACATCCTTCGCCATCCGCTTGGCGTCGCCGCAGACATAGACGTGCGCGCCGTCCGCGAGCCACGACCAGAGGTCGCGGCCGACCTCGCGCATGCGATCCTGCACGTAGAACTTCTGCTCGCTGTCGCGCGACCAGGCGAGCGACAGCCGCGTCAGCAGGCCGGACTGCTTCATCGCGTTCAGTTCGTCGGCGTAGAAGAAATCGTAGTCGCTGCGCTGGTGGCCGAAGAACAGCCAGTTGCGGCCCGCCGCCCTGGTCGCCTGCCGGTCATGCAGGAACGCGCGGAACGGCGCGATGCCGGTGCCGGGGCCGATCATGATGATCGGCGTGTTCGGGTCCTGCGGCAGGCCGAAACCGTGCGCCTTCTGCACGTAGACCTTCAGCTTGTCGCCCGCCTTGATGCGGTCGGCGAAGAAGGTCGAGGCGACGCCCAGCCGCTTGCGGTCCTTGATGGTGTAGCGCACCGCATCGACCGACAGCGCAATCCGCCCGGGCGTCGCGTTGCACGACGACGAGATCGAGTACAGGCGCGGCTGCAGCGGCTCCAGCGCCTCGATGAACGCTTCCGGGTCCGGCCGCACGCCGAACTTTTCCAGCGCGGCGAGCACATCGAGCGTTGCGGCGTCGCCGTCCGGATCCTCACCCTGGACGACAGCGCCTTCGCTTTCTGCCGGCGGTCGCCGCCGGTGATGTAGGAAAGCAATTGAAACAGCTGGTCCGGCGCGGGCGACAGCGACACCTGATCGGTGAGCACTTGCCGCAGCGTCCGGCCGCCGATCGAAAAATCCGGCGGCGCGCCAAGCGCCGCCATCACGCTCTCGACCAGTTTTGGCTCGTTCAAGCGCAAACACACCGAAAGAGTCGCCGACCACATAGTCGAGCTTTGACTCGTCGAGATCGAATTCGAGATGCCAGGTGTCTTTCTCGGAGCCCGGCTTGTTCAGTCGCCGGCGCGACAGAAACGTCGCCTCCGCAGGATTGTCGCGCGACCGGCCGGGCGCCGACGGCCGGCGCGGCAGGCTGGATCGCCGGCGCGAGCAGCGGCCGCCTTCGGCAGCCGGCGCGCGCTCGAGCTCCTCATGCAGCGACTTCAGCATCCGCGCGGTCTCCTTGCCGCCCGGCACGCACAGATTGAGCCGCGCCTCCGACTTGCCGGCGATCGCCTCCGAATAGTCGTGACAGTTGTAGCCGCACTGGCCGCAGTCCTGCTGCGCCATCGCCGCCATCATGCGGCGGCGCAGCGGCCGGCCTTCGGCGAGCTTCATGCGCTCGGCCATCGGCATGGTCTGGTCGTGCCAGGGCGCCTCGCCGTCGTCGCCATCGCCGGCAGCTCCCGGCATCAGCGCCGCGCCCTGCTCCGGCCGACAGCGGCGCGGCACCGGCATGTCGAGCGAGACGAGGCCGGCGAAGAAGCCGTTCAGCCAGGCGCGCTGCTCCGCGGTGAACGGCGCGGTCTCCGGAATAAGGTCTGAGCGCCGGCGCCGGCGGAGAAGCTGGTTCATTCCGCAGCCTCCAGCCTTGCTTCCAGGCGGAATGCGTCGACGTCGACGCGGCCGCGAAAATTCGAGGAACGACTCGTCCTTCGACGGACGCTGCTCGCAGGTAGACGTTCAGGATATGCGCGACCGCGCGCGGCGCATCCTCCGCCTTCACGTTCGTGAACAGCTCGCGCGCAATGGCCGCGTCCGGCCCGTAGCCGCCGCCGATCAGGATGTTGAAGCCATCGACGGTGTCGCCCTCGTCGTTGATCGGCACGCGCGCGCCGATCAGGCCGATGTCGCCGATATAGTGCTGCGCGCACGAGTGATGGCAGCCGGTCAGGTGGATGTTGACCGGCGTATCCATCGCCACATGCGCTCGCACCAGGCGGCGATCTCGTCGGCGCTTTCCTTGGTGTGCGCGGCGGCGAAACGGCAGCCGGTGGCGCCGGTGCAGGCGACGAGGCCCGCGCGCAGCGGTGACACGGATGTTGCCAGCCCCAGCGCATCGATCGCGGCGGTGACAGTCTCGACGTTCTCGTCCGCCACGCCGGAGATCAGCAGGTTCTGCCACACCGTCAGCCGGATATCGCCGTCGCCGTATTTCTGCGCGAGACCGGCAAGGCCGCGGATTTGCTCCGGCGACAGGCGGCCGAGCTTCAGCGCGACGCCGATCCAGTTCAGGCCGCTCTGCTTCTGCGGATGCACGCCGATATGCGCGAGCTTGTCGAAGGTCTTGCGCGGCGCGATCGCATCCGCCGGCGACACGCTGCAGCGGCTGGCCCAGCCTCTCCTCGACGGCCTTCAGGAATTTCTCGAACCCCCAGGCGTCGAGCACATACTTCAGCCGCGCCTTGTTGCGGTTGGTGCGGTCGCCATGCTCGATGAAGACGCGCACGATGGCGTCGGCAACGCGTGTCGCCTCCTCCACCTTCAGGATGACGCCGGTATCGCGCGCAAAATCCTTGTGGCCGGTGATGCCGCCGAGCGCGAGGCGATAGTAGATGCCGGCCTCGACGCCGTGCCCGTCCAGCACCTCGACCGCCTGGAAGGCGATGTCGTTCGTCTCCTCCAGCACGGCGATGCTGGCCGGCGCCGTCATAGGCGACATTGAACTTGCGCGGCAGGCCGTACAGCGAACGATCGTTCAGGATATGAAAGTGCCACTCGCGCGCATGGGGACGCGTGTCCAGCAGCTCCTGCGGATCGATGCCGGCGGTCGGCGTGCCGGTGACGTTGCGGATGTTGTCGGCGCCGGAGCCGCGCGACCACAGGCCGAGGTCCTGGATCGCCTCGATGACGTTGGTCGCGTTCTTCGGCTCGATCTCCCGCAGCTGCAGGTTCGCGCGCGTCGTCACATGCGCATAGGGACCGCAGAATTTTTCGGCGATGTCCGCGATCCCGGCAAGCTGCCAGTGCTTGAGAATGCCGTTCGGGATGCGCAAGCGGCACATGTACGAGCTTCTGTGCCGGCGCCACGTAGAACAGGCCGTAGTAGCGCCAGCGGAAATTGTCGGCGGGTTTTGGCGGCTCGTTGTTGCGCGCCTGCTTGACCAGCCGCGGATAGGCGTCGAACGGATGCTCGTCGCGCTTGAATTTTTCCTGCTCGGCGAGCTTGCCGCCGCCAGCCACGGTCCTGTCCTGCGCCTTGAGATGGATCGCATCCGGGCCGACCGGCTCGCCCTTCGCAGGCGCGCTGCCCTTGGTCAGGCGCGCTGCACCGAGGCCTGTCGACAAACCCTTCCAGATAGCGCTTCTGGTCTGGCGTGAAGTCCGCAGCCATCGTCAGGCGGCCTTCCTTTCGGCAAGCGCACGGCCGAACATCAGGTCGCTGCGGAAGGCCTTGATGCTGGCGCGCGAGCGGATCAGTTCCAGATACCAGAGCGCATCCTGCGTATCGCCGATCAGGATCGCGCCGGTGAGCCGCCCGTCGGCAATGACGAGCTTCTTGTAGGTGCCTTGACGGGCGTCGCTGAGCACGATGGCTTCGGTGCCCTCGCCTCCGGCGAAATCTCCGGCGGAGAACACGTTGACGCCGGACACCTTCAGATTGGTCGAGAGCACGCTGCCTTCGTACGAAGCCGTGCGCCCGGCGAGAGTTTCGGCGAGAACTTTCGCCTGCTCGTAGGCCGGCTCGACCAGGCCGTAGCAGGTGCCGCGATGCTCGGCGCATTCGCCGAGCGCGTAGACGCCATCGACGTTCGTGGCGAGACGGTCGTCGACGACGATGCCGCGGCCGACGGCGATGCCCGCGGCCTGCGCCAGCGCCGCATTGGGGCGGATACCGGCGGCGAAGATCGACCGCGTCGGCCGCGATGCGGGTGCCGTCGGCAAGCTCGATCCCCTGCACTTTTCCGTCGCCGAAGATCGCCTTCGTGCTGGCGTTGAGGCGGACGTCGATGCCCTTCGCCTTCGACGAGACGCTTCAGCAGCGCTGCCGCCGGCGCATCGACCTGCCGCTCCATCAGCCGCTCCATCAAATGGACCAAGGTCACCGGCGCGCCGGCCTTGGCGAGCCCGTAGGCCGCTTCCAGGCCGAGCAGACCGCCGCCGATCACGACCGACGCGCTTCTGCGCCGGCGGCCAGCTTCAGCAGCAGGTCGACGTCGCGGCTGTCGCGGAACGTATGCACGCCCGGCAGACTCGGCGCCCGGAATGTTCAGCCGCAACGGCTGCGAGCCGGTCGCGAACACGAGCTTCGAGAACGGGACCAGGCGGCCGTCGGCCAGCACGACGCGCCGGCTTTGCAGGTCGACCGAGGTCGCCGCGCGGCCGTAGCTCAGCGTCACGCCGCGGTCGCGCCACCAGTCTGCCGGCTGCAGCTCGATCTCCTGCGAGGCGATCTCGCCGGCCAGCACCGACGACAGCAGCACGCGGTTGTAGGCGAGCCGCGGCTCGTCGCCGATGATCGCGACCGCGTAGCGGCCGAGCGCGCGCGCGGCGATTTCCTGCGCCAGCCGCGCCGCGGCCATGCCGTTTCCGATGACAACCAGAGGTTCGCTCACTGGCAGTGTCCCGCATTCCTGCGTTCGTACCGATCAGGCCGCCTCGACGTAGCGATGACGCTCGTAGAGGAATTCCAGCACGCGCTGGCGGCACTTCAGGTAGGTCGCGTTGGCTCGCGAGCTCGAGCCGCTTGCGCGGCCGCGGCAGCGGCACCTCGAGCACTTCGCCGATGTGCGCGCTCGGCCCGTTGGTCATCATGACGATGCGGTCCGAGAGCAGCACCGCCTCGTCGACGTCGTGGGTGATCATCATCACCGTGTTGCCGAGCTTCTGGTGCAGCGCCATCACCGAATCCTGCAGATGCGCGCGGGTCAGCGCGTCGAGCGCGCCGAACGGCTCGTCGAGCAGCAGCACCTTCGGCTCCATCGCCAGCGCCCGCGCAATGCCGATACGCTGCTTCATGCCGCCGGAGATTTCCGACGGGCGCTTGTCCTTGGCATGCCCCATCTGCACGAGATCGAGGTTGTGCATCACCCAGTCGTGGCGCTCGGCGCGCGACTTGGTCCTGCCGAACACCTTGTCGACGCCGAGCCGACGTTGTCGTAGGACGACAGCCACGGCAGCAGCGAGTGGTTCTGGAACACGACCGCACGGTCGGGGCCCGGCGAGTTCACTTCCTGGTTTTCCAGCAGCACGCAGCCCTGCGTCGCCGTCGTGAGACCGGCGATGATGTTGAGCAGGGTCGACTTGCCGCAGCCGGAGTGGCCGATGATGGAGACGTACTCGCCCTTCTCCACCGTCAGCATGATGTCCTTCAGCACCTCGGTCTCGCGGTTGCCGCGGCTGAAGACCTTATCGACGTGATCGATCTTGAGATAAGCCATGATGTTTCGATCCTCAGCTTGCCTGGGCGCCGCGGGTGGCGATGTTGGAGATGAAGGCGACGATGCGGTCGAGCACGAAACCGACGACGCCGATGTAGACCAGCGCGATGATGATGTCGGACAGGCGCGATGAGTTCCACGCGTCCCAGATGAAGAAGCCGATGCCGACGCCGCCGGTGAGCATCTCCGCGGCAACGATCGCGAGCCACGAGAGGCCGATACCGATGCGCAGGCCCGTGAAGATGTACGGCGCCGCGGACGGGATCATGATCTTCCAGAAGAACTCGAGCTGGTTCAGCCGAACGACCGCTGCGACGTTGCGGTAATCCTGCGGGATGTTGCGGATGCCGACAGCGGTGTTGATGATGATCGGCCAGATCGAGGTGATGAAGATCACGAAGATCGCCGACGGCCGGCTGTCGCGGAACGCGGCCAGCGCGATCGGCAGCCAGGCGAGCGGCGGCACGGTGCGCAGCACCTGGAAGATCGGATCGAGACCCGCGCATCGCCCAGACCGACTGGCCGACCAAGGCGCCGAGCAGGATGCCGACGATGCTGGCGAGGCCGAAGCCGATCGCGACGCGCTGCAGCGAGGTCAGGATGCGCCAGCCGAGACCGATGTCCTGCGGGCCTGCGACGAAGAACGGATCGATGATCAGGTCCTTTGCGTCGACCCAGATACGCGATGGCGACGGCAACGTTGCGCCGGGCTTCATGCAGAGGATCTGCCAGAGCGACCAGCAGCGCGCCGATCGTGATGATCGGCGGGATCAGGGTTGCCGCCCACTCCTTCGCCGCCGGGATCAGCCGCGCCTGAACGAAGCTCGCGCGCGGCGGCGAAAGCGGCACGATCGTCGCCGACGGCGCCAGCGGCACCGCAGCGGCTTCGACATTCTTCTGAACTGCAATCGTCATCTGATGAGCCTCAGGTGAGAGGAAGCGGGACGGCGGCTGCGCCGTCCCGCCTGGATGATCAGACTTCGACGCGCTTGATCGACAGACTCTTCGAGGTACGCGGTCGGGTTCTCCGGATCGAACACCTTGCCGTCGAAGAAGGTCTCCTTGCCGCGCGACGGCGATGTCGGGATCTCGGCAGCCGCGACGCCGAGCGCCTTCGCCGCTTCGCGCCAGATGTCTTCGCGGTTGACCTTGTCGACCAGCGCCTTGACGTCGGTGGTCGGCTCGAACTTGCCCCAGCGGATGTCTTCGGTGACGAACCAGGCGTCATGGCTCTTGAACGGGTAGGACGCGTGGTCCTGCCAGAACTTCATGAACTGCTTGGTGCCCTTCTCGACCCGGCCGTTGCCGTAGTTGATGTCGCCGTTGGCGCGGCCGATGATGTCGGCGACCGGAACGTTGAACCACTGGCGGCGGCCGACGATCTCCGACATCTCGGCGCGGTTGGCCGGCTTGTCGCACCACATCTGCGCTTCCTGCACGGCCATCAGGATGGCCTTGGTCGCGTTCGGATACTTGTCGACGAACTCGGCGCGCATGCCGAGCGCCTTTTCCGGATGCTTGAACCAGACTTCGCCGGTCGAGCACGCGGTGAAGCCGATGCCCTGGTTGACGAGCTGCTCGTTCCACGGCTCGCCGACGCAGAAGGCGTCCATGTTGCCGACCTTCATGTTCGCCACCATCTGCGGCGGCGGAACGACGATGGTCGACACGTCCTTGTCGGGGTCGATGCCGCCGGCGGCCATCCAGTAGCGGATCCACAGATCGTGGGTGCCGCCGGGGAAGGTCATTGCGACCTTCACTTCCTTGCCTTCGGCCTTCTTCTTCGCGAACGCCGCCTTCAGCGGCGAGGCGTCGGTCGTGACCTTCAGATCCTTGTATTCGTTCGAAACCGAAATCGCCTGCGCATCGAGGTTGAGGCGCGCGAGCAGATACATCGGCGTCGGCACGTTGTTCTGCGTCACCTTGCCGGTGGAGATCAGGTAGGGCATCGGCGTCAGGATGTGCGCGCCGTCGATGCCGTTCTTCTCGCCGCCGAGGACGAGGTTGTCGCGCGTCGCGCCCCACGAGGCCTGCTTGGAGACCTCGACGTCGCCGACGCCGTGCTTGGCGAACAGCCCCTTCTCCTTGGCGATCACCAGCGCCGAGGCGTCCATCAGTGCGATGTAGCCGAGGATCGCCTTCTTCACTTCCGGCCCCGCGCCTTGCGCGAACGCGCCCGCCGGGAAATTCATTCGCGCCGCAGCCAGCAACGCCGCCGTCCCTGCCGCGCTCTTCAGAAGCGCGCGCCGGCTCATCCTTGAGCCTGCCAAACCGCCTTTGGTCGTCTTGGTCGTCATCGTCTGTGGTCGTCCTCTCGGTTTCCCTGTTCGCCGCCCTCTCTCGGCGGCCGCTCGCAGTCCGTTCGCAAAAGACAAAAGCCGCCCCTGAGGCGCGCTTGGTTGCGATCCCCCAGGACAGCGGCTTTGCTGGTTGGCCCGTCGTTGGACCTGCCGAGCCCTGGAACCGGTCTCGACAGGTCTACCTATTCAAGCTTCGTGCCAGTTTTGTGCGGTGCAAAAACAGAAGCGATTTCAGATCGCTACAAGCTATGAACAAAAAAGCAGCAGTTCGCATTTCGCCTCTGCGAAAGGCAATTGCTCAATTTTATACAGCTGCATTAATATCTAGGCAGAGACTGCCTAGCGCCGCCGGATCGGAAACGAATCGAGGTGTTTTGTGATGGCCGACGGGTCAAACGGCGGTCCCGCGAACGCGCCCACACCATCGGCGACTTGCGGCGTTCTGCTGCGGCCGTTTTCCCGGTCGCGGCATCGTACAGATCGGGGCGAAACACGCCCATGGCGATGGCCAGCGACGCATCCGACAGCGGCGCCTGGCCCCAGCGAACCATCTGCGCATAGAGCCAGGCGGCCTGCACCGGATCGGGCCGCGCCGCCCCTTCCCGTCCGACCAGCAGATAGCGCGAGCTCTCGCGCACCTTGCCGTCCGGCGAAACCTTCAGCCGGCCGTCCAGCGTGCGGCGGATGACCTCGGCATCGACGCCCATGTACTCGGGCTTTGCCGAGGATGGCCGCGGCCTCGGCGCGATTGTCCGGCGTCTCGATGAACTCGCGCGGCGCGATCGTGCGCCCGGATCAGCGCCGCCAGCACCGCCGGGTTCTTCTCCGCCCACGGCTGCCGCACGGCCAGCATCTTCTCAGCGGCGCGCGCCAGGATGTCGGAGACGAAATGCAGGATGTGCCCGACGCCGAGATCGACCGCGACCGAGTTCCACGGCGCGCCGACGCAGAAGGCGTCCACATGGCCGCTGGCAAGGCTTTCGACCATGTAGGGCGGCGGCAGCACCACCAGCCGCACGTCCTCGTCCGGATCGACGCCGCCGGCGGCCATCCAGAACCGCAGTTGGTAGTTGTGGGTGGAGAACGGAAACGTCATGCCGAACACCAGCGGTTCGGCGCCCGCCTTCTTGCGCGCGGTGACCACCCGCAGCAGCGCCTGCGCGGTCGCAAGCGGGTTCAGCGGATCGCCGTCGAGTTCCGCCATGATCGCCGCGTGCAACGCCGGCGATACGGTGATCGCATTGCCGTTCAGGCCGAGATTGAAGGGCGCCACGATCGGCACCTTCACGTGGCCGAGCCCGAAGCTCGAGGCGATCGCCACCGGCGCCAGCAGATGCGCGGCATCGAACAGGCCGAGGTTCAGCTTGTCGCGCACGTTCGACCACGACACTTCCCGGTGCAGCGTCACGTCGAGCCCTTCGTCGCGGGCAAATCCCTTGTCGACCGCCACCAGCAGTGCCGCAGCATCAGCCAGCGGGATGAACCCGATCCGCAACGGCGTCAGCGAGCCTGACTTGTTGTCCGTCATCTCAACAGCTCCGACGCGGTGATGATCGACTGGGCGATCTCGGCGATTTTCTTCTTCTCGCGCATCGCCGTGGAGCGCATCAGCACGTAGGCCTCCTCCTCCGACAGGCCTTTCGCCTTCATCAGAATGCCCTTGGCGCGGTCGATCACCTTGCGCTCTTCCAGCGCCGTCTTGGTGCGCTCAAGTTCGTCCTGCAGTTTGGCGAACGCGTTGAAGCGCGAGATGCACAGGTCGATGATCGACTTGATCCGCTCCTTCCGGAAGCCGTCGACGATGTAGGCGGAGACGCCGGCGTCGACGGACGCCTGGATCGAGGCGGCATCGCTCTGGTCGACGAACATGGCGATCGGCCGGCGCACCGCGCGGCTGACCTGGAACATCTGCTCGAGCACGTCGCGGCTGGGGTTTTCGAGGTCGATCAGGATCACGTCCGGATCGATCTGGTAAATGCGGGCGAGCAGATTGTTCATCTCGCCGACATGCTCGACCGCCGTAAATCCGGCCTCGCGCAAGCCCTCTTCGAGGATCGCGGCGCGGATCGGATTCTCGTCGACAATGGCAATCTTGGGCGACGACTCGGCGGCCATCCACTACTCGCATTCCGGCAATGGCCGTCTTAGCAGGCCCGAACGCGGTCTCAAAGCCTTGTAATTCAACGGGATCGGGGCTAGCTCCTGCCCTTCAGCCGGACATTGAGACGATGGAACAAGGCCGCGCGCCGATTGTCAGCTTCGTATCGCTTGGGTGCCCCAAGGCGCTGGTGGATTCGGAACGGATCATCACCCGCCTGCGCGCCGAAGGCTATGAGCTTGCGCGCAAGCACGACGGCGCCGACCTCGTCATCGTCAACACCTGCGGCTTCCTCGACAGCGCCAAGGCCGAGTCTCTCGGCGCCATCGGCGAGGCCATGGCCGAGAACGGCAAGGTGATCGTCACCGGCTGCATGGGCGCCGAGCCGGAAGCGATCCGCGAGGCCTATCCGGATGTCCTGTCGATCACCGGGCCGCAGCAGTACGAGAGCGTGCTGGAGGCGGTGCACCGGGCCAAGCCGCCGAAACACAATCCGCATCTCGACCTGCTGCCGCCGCAGGGCATCAAGCTGACGCCGCGCCACTACGCGTATCTGAAGATTTCCGAGGGCTGCAACAACCGCTGCACCTTCTGCATCATCCCGAAACTGCGCGGCGATCTGGTCTCGCGCCCCGCCGACGACGTGCTGCGCGAAGCCGAGCGGCTGGTGAAGGCCGGCGTGAAAGAGCTCCTGGTGGTGTCGCAGGACACCTCCGCCTACGGCATCGACATCAAATACGCGCGCCAGCACATGGAAGGACCGCGAGGTCCGCGCGCGCTTCTACGATCTTGCCAAAGAACTCGGCGAGTTCGACGCGTGGGTGCGGCTGCAATACGTCTACCCCTACCCGCATGTCGACGAGGTCATCGGCCTGATGACGCGAGGGCAAGGTGCTGCCCTATCTCGATATCCCGTTCCAGCACGGCAATGCCGAGGTGCTTGAAGCGCATGCGCCGTCCGGCGGCGCAGGACAAGACGCTGGCGCGCATTGCCAAATGGCGCAGCGAGTGCCCGGAGCTGACCTTGCGCTCGACCTTCATCGTCGGCTTTCCGGGCGAGACGGATGCGGAGTTCGACGACCTGCTGCAGTGGCTCGACGAGGCCGAGATCGACCGCGTCGGCTGCTTCAAGTACGAGCCGGTCAGCGGGCGCGACGTCCAATGCGCTCGAGAATCCGGTCGCCGAAGAGGTGAAGAAGGAGCGCTGGGAGCGGCTGATGGCGCACCAGCAGACCATCTCGGCACGGCGGCTGAAGAAAAAGGTCGGCACCCGCCAGCAGGTGATCATCGACGAAGTCGGCCCGAGCGTCGCAAAGGGCCGCAGCAAGGGCGACGCGCCGGAAATCGACGGCGCGGTCTACGTTTCCAGCCGCCGGCCGCTCAGGCAGGGCGAGATCGTCACGGCGAAAATCGAGCGCGCCGACGCCTACGACCTACACGGGACTGTCGCAGGGTTCTGATACCTGTTGACAATCCGGGCGTTGCGGATATATCGGCGCGCCATGACCGTTAACCGGACCAACCGCCGCGCCTGCATCCGTCGTCGCTCGTTCGACGATGATGGGTCGCGCCGTGTCCGACGACGAAGCTGAACAGCACAAAATCAGCAAAGTTTTCGAGAAGGCCGCACCCGCAACGTGCGGCCTTCTTGCGTTTTGGCCCACCCGTCAACCCCCATGGAGAGACTGACATGAACATCGCGACGCTTCCGACGCACGCCCTGATGGACATCACCGCGCGCCCGCCGGTCGTCTTCGTGCGCGGCGAAGGCTCGTATCTGTGGGACAACCAGGGCAAGCGCTATCTCGACTTCGTGCAGGGCTGGGCCGTCAACTGCCTCGGCCATTCGCCGAAGGTGCTGACCGAGGCATTGTCGAAGCAGGCCGCAACGCTGCTGACGCCGAGCCCTGCGTTCTACAACGAGCCGAGCCTGAAGCTTGCGACCGCGCTGACCGAGCTCAGCTGCTTCGATCAGGTGTTCTTCACCAACTCCGGCGCCGAAGCCAACGAAGGCGCGATCAAGCTCGCGCGCAAATACGGCGCCCTGCACAAGGGCGGCGCCTACGAGATCATCGCCTTCGACGGGGCCTTTCACGGCCGCACGCTGGCGACGATGTCCGCTGTCCGGCAAGAAGGCTTTCGAGCCGCTGTTCGAGCCGAAAGTGCCGGGATTCCCCAAGGCGCAGCTCAACGACATCGCCTCGGTCAAAGCGCTGATCGGCGAGAAGACCATCGCGGTCATGCTGGAGCCGATCCAGGGCGAAGCCGGCGTCTGGCCCGCGACCAACGACTTCCTGCGCGAGCTGCGGGCGCTGACCCGTGAGCACGGCCTGCTGCTGATGGTGGACGAAATCCAGACCGGCATGGGCCGGACCGGAAAGCTCTTCCACTACGAGCACGCCGGCATCGAGCCGGACATCATGACGCTGGGCAAAGGCATCGGCGGCGGCGTGCCGCTCGGTGCGCTGCTCGCGACCAAGGCCGCCTCATGCTTCGCGCATGGCGACCAGGGCGGCACCTTCAACGGCAACCCGTTGATGTGCGCGGCGGGCCTTGCCGTCCTGCACGAGGTCGCGCAGCCGGAATTCCTGAAGGCGGTCACCGAGACCGGCCTCTTCCTTGCGAGCGAGCTGCAGCGCCTCTCGGCGCGGCACGGGCTCGGCGGCGTCCGCGGCGAAGGCTTGTTGCAGGCGCTCGACCTGAAGCGGCCGACCGGTCCCGACATCGTCGCGGCCGCGCTCAACGACGGCCTGCTGCTAACTCGCCCCGGCCGGACTCGCTGCGCTTCATGCCGGCGCTGAACGTGTCACGCGCGGAAGTCGCCGAGATGATCGAGCAGCTCGACGCGATCCTCACGCGCATGGGCGCCGCACGCTGCGTGGCGTGATCGCAGCGCAGCAATAGCCGGAGCGGCGACCGACCTTTCTAGTCGGCGATCGCTCGTCCTCCGGCATGCGCTTCGCAGCGCCGCTTCCTCCAGCACCTTCTGCAGGCACACCGAGCGGGTGTCGCGATAGCCGAGTTGTTCGTAGAAGTTCGCCGCCTGGGCGTTGTCGGCGCGCACCAGCAGCTGCACCTTCCAGACGCCGCGCTTGATCAGCCAGTCTTCGGCCGCCTGCATCATCACGCGGCCGAGACCGCTGCGCTGCCGCTCGGGCGCAATCGCGACGTAGTAGACCCAGCCGCGATGACCGTCCTCGCCGACCATCGCGCTGGCAACGATCTTGCCGTCGTCGAGGCCGACCAGCACGGTCGAATGCGCATCGCGCCGCGCAAAGGCGATGTCGCGCGCCGGATCGTTCCACGGGCGCGAAACGCCCGAAGCGTTCCACAGCGCGATGATCTCCGGAATGTCTTCGTCGGTGATGTCGCGAATATCCAGGCTCATTGGCTTTCCCAAAAATAGATCGCTCGCCCTCAGCTGAGGGCGATGCGCAGTCCAGCGTGAAAACTTATGGCTTCAGGATCGAGGCGCCGGTGGTCGCGCGGCTCTCGAGGTCGCGATGCGCCTTGGCGGCGTCCTTCAGCGCATAGGCATGATGGATCTGCACCTGCAGGCTGCCGCTGATGACGGCGGCGAACATCGTGTCAGCCGCCTCCAGCAGATCGCGGCGTTTTGCGATGTAGTCGTTCAGCGACGGCCGGGTCGCAAACAGCGAGCCGCGCCGTTGCAGTTCGCCGATCGAGAACGGCGGCACCACGCCTGATGCGTTGCCGAAGCTGACGAACATGCCGAGCGGCTTCAGGCAATCGAGCGATCCGGGAAACGTCACCTTGCCGACACCGTCATAGACCACGTTGCAGAGGTCGCCGCGCGTGATCTTCTTCACTTCCGCGACGAAATCGTTGTCGTTGTAGAGAATGACGTGATCGCAGCCGTTGCGCGCGGCAAGATCCGCCTTTTCCTTCGACCCCACGGTGCCGATCACGTTGGCGCCGAGCGCCTTCGCCCACTGGCATGCCAACAGGCCGATGCCGCCGGCGGCGGCATGGATCAGCACGTTGTGGCCCGGCTCCACCTTGAAGGTCTTGTGCAGCAGATAGTGCACGGTCAGGCCCTTCAGCATCAGCACCGCGGCCTGCTCGTAGGTGATCATGTCCGGCAGCTTCACCAGCCGCTCAGCCGGCATGATGCGTTCGCTGGCGTAGCCCCCAAGTGCAAACGTGTAGGCGACACGATCGCCCGGATGGAAGCCGGTCACGCCCGGACCGACCTCGATGACGTCGCCGGACGCCTCGTTGCCGGCGATGAACGGCAGAGTGGGCGCCTTGTAGAGGCCCGTACGAAAGTAGGTATCGATAAAATTGAGGCCGCTGGCGCGCTGGCGAATGCGCACTTCCCCCTTGCCTGGTGCTGGAACCTCGATGTCCTCATAGGTGAGAACCTCCGGACCTCCCGTTTCATGCACCCTGACTGCCTTGGCCATCGCGCCGCTCCTGATTTCGGGGCGAAGCCTAGGGCCAAGACCGGACAAGAACAACCCCGCCTTGCGGCGCCTGAACTCCCTTCCTTGCGGCGAGTGACCGCACGGACGACATGTCTATGAGCTGACTTTCCGGATCAGCCGGATGATCGGATCGCTCAGCATCACATAGACGGCAATCAGGCACAGCGCGATCGTGACCGCGGCCGGCACCTCGAAATTGCGGACCACGGCGAAGGCTGCGAGAGCGCATCCGCCCAGCACCAGGGCGATGTTGAACGAACGAAGCCGCTCGACCCTGACCGGATGCATGACACGGATCGGCAGGAAGGTCGCAACGACCAGGAGCGCGATGGCCGCGCTTGCGAGCCAGGGCTGCGGCCGCAGCAGGAACAGGTAGAACGCAGCGACGTTCCACAAGGTTGGAAATCCGCGAAAATGATTGTCGTCGGTCTTCATGCGCAGGTCGGCGAAATAGAGCGCACCGGAGACGACGACGGCAATGCCGAGGAACGGCGCCAGATGCGGCACCAGAAGCCCGCTCGCGGCGATGGCATAGGCCGGCACGAAGACGTAGGTCGTGAAATCCACGACCAGATCGAGCGTCTCTCCCGACCAGTTCGGCAGCACTTCCTCGATCCGCAGCCGTCGCGCCAGCGGACCGTCGATCGCATCGATCAGCAGCGCGATCCCCAGCCAGCCGAACATTGCCGCCCAATGTCCGCGGACGGCCTCGAGCAGCGCCATCAGCGCAAGCCCGGCGCCCAGCGCCGTGAAGATATGCACGGCGAACGCCCGCGCGCGCACGGACCTTCGCGCCGGTCGTGAATCTTCCTCGCTCTCGATCATGCCGTTAGCTAGCAGATTTCACGATAGCTTGCATGCCGATGACTTCATGGAGCCTGTGCATGACCGATAATCTGCGGTACGTCATGATCTGTAGCCGCCCTTGTGGCAGCGTGGAGGGAGCAGTCGACCGGCATGAACGCGGCGGCAGACACCAGGGACTTTGACGTCGCCGTCGTCGGCGGTGGTCCGGCCGGGCTGACCGCCGCCATTGCGGTCGCACGATCCGGCGCGCGAACGGCGCTCGTCGCCCGCCGCGTTCCTTATGGCGACAATCGCACCACGGCGCTCTTGCATGCGTCGATCGAGATTCTGCAGGGTCTCGATGTCTGGGACGCGTGCCGCGATCGCGCCGCGGCGCTGCGCGTCATGCGGCTCGTCGACGACAGCGGCCGGCTGATCCGCAGCCCCGAACTGCGTTTCGACTGCCACGAGATCGACCTCGACGCGTTCGGCTACAACATCGAGAACCGGCACCTGGTCGAAGCGCTGGAAGACCAGGCGTCGAAATGTGCCGACCTTGTCCGCATCGATGATGACGCAGACGCAGTGAAGCCTTCAGAAGCGGATGCCGAAATCCGCTGCCGCCAAGGCATGGTTGCTGCGAAGCAGATTGGTGATCGGCGCCGACGGCCGCAACTCGATCTGCCGGACCGCGGCCGGGATCGATGTGCGCAGGCGAGCGCTCGAGCAATCCGCGCTCACGCTCAACATCGACCATACCCGCCCGCACAACGGCATCTCGACCGAATTTCACACCGTCAACGGCCCCTGCGTGTTCGTGCCCCTGCCCGGCGACAGGTCAAGCATCGTCTGGGTGACAAAGCCTCATGAAGCGACGCGGCTTTCGACGCTGTCCGACGACGAGCTGGCGCAGGAGGTCGAGAAGCGGTCACACTCCCATCTCGGTCGCGTGCGCGTGGCGCCCGCGCGGCATGTCTTCCCCCTCGCCTTCGAGCAGGCGCGGCAGATCGCCCTGCACCGGATTGCGCTGGTCGGCGAAGCCGCGCATGTGCTGCCGCCGATCGGCGCGCAGGGTCTCAATCTCGGCCTGCGGGACGCGGCCGAAATCGCCGCGATCGCGAAGGACGCGCTGCTGCTGGGACAGGATCCCGGCGACACCGCAGCGCTTTCCGATTATCAGCGCCGACGGCAACTCGACGTCTTCAGCCGCTCGTTCGTGGTCGATATCGCCAACCGCTCGCTGCTGTCGGATCTGCTGCCGATGCAACTCGCGCGAAGCATCGGCATGCAGGCGCTGCACGAGATCGGCCCGCTGCGCCGCTTCGTCATGCGCCAGGCGATCGCCCCGGCTCGTTTCATCCGAGCGCCGATCACCATCATCACTAGAGTCTGATCCAACTCCGTTGGATCAAACTCGTTCGCTCATCTATCTGTTTGTGCATGATCTAATCCGAAAACCGGTTCCCACCCCCGGATCAAGTCCGGGGGCAAGCTTTTTCGGGATCATGCACTAAATCGGCAGCTGACCGGTCTTCAACAGCCACATGATGGTCGTCAGCGTCAGCACCGAGACCATCGTGCCGACCAGCACCGCCGTGGACGACGCCTCCACCCAGGTATCGTATTGCCGGGCGATGATGAACGCATTCAGCGCCGGCGGCAGCGACGCCATCAACAATGCCGTGGCGACCCATTCGCGGTCGAATGGTCCGAGCAACGACAGCATGGCGAAAGCGATCAGCGGCTGCACCAGCAGCTTGACCGCGACGACGCCGGGCACCTCCCACGGCACGCGATCGAACGGGCGCAGCGCCACCGTCACGCCGAGCGCGAACAGCGCAACAGGAGCGGCAGCGTTCTGCAGGAATTGCAGCGTGCGATCCACCGCGACCGGCGGATCGAAATGAAAGGCCGCCGCAAGCGCGCCGAGCCACGACGCAACGATCAGCGGATGAAAGACGATCTGCTTTGCGACGTGCGCGATCGTCGGCAGCAGAGGGCGGCGCGCCGTCTGGAACAGCGCCATCAGCAAAGGTACGACCGAGAACAGAAACACGCTGTCGAAGCAGAAGATCAGCGCCACCGGTACTGCCGCCTGCGGCCCGAACGTCGCGAGCGCAAGCCCTGGCCCCATGTAGCCGATGTTTCCGTAGCCGCCCGCAAGGCCCGCCATCACCGCTTCGCGTGGGCGCCGCCTGACGACCAAGGCGAAGACCGCGGCGACGGCAAAGGCCAGCGCGGTCGCGCAGATTGTCGCAATCATGAACGGCGGGTTGTTCAGCTGTTCGAACGGCGTCTTGGCCAGGATGCGGAAAAACAGCGCGGGCAAGGAAACGTAGAGCAGGAAGAAATTGAGCCAAGCCAATCCGGTTTCAGGCAGTTTCCTGAATTTACCGCAGGCAAAACCGACGAAGATCAACCCAAAGTAGGGGAGCGAAAGGTTAAGGACGTCGATCATCAGCGACACGTTCAAGGCAGCCGGCAGGCGGTCGGCGAAACGGCGAAAGTGTGAGTTGCGTCAAGGGTTAAGGCAGAGATTGGAGTTTGTGATCGGGAGCTTTGGCCGGGGCACTAGCATCGGCCACAATCCTGGTCTATTCGACAAGGTGCGATGAAAACCAGAACCGCCAAATTCCAGATCGGCCAGATCGTCCGCCACCGCATTTTTGCGTTCCGTGGCGTCATCTTCGATATCGATCCGGAATTCAACAACA
The DNA here is from genome assembly GCA_963757845.1 of uncultured Alphaproteobacteria bacterium. Lineage (GTDB taxonomy): Bacteria > Pseudomonadota > Alphaproteobacteria > Rhizobiales > Xanthobacteraceae > P52-10. The sequence continues at coordinate 30,437 of CAVWTB010000053.1, read as the reverse complement.
CCGAGGAATGGTGGCTGTCGATCCCTGAGGAAGTGCGGCCGCACAAGGATCAGCCGTTCTACCATCTGCTCGCCGAGAACTCCGAGAGCGAATACATCGCCTATGTGTCGGAGCAGAACCTTCTGCCCGATAACACCGGAGAACCGGTGCGGCACTCGCAGATCGCCGAGATCTTCGTCAAGGACAAGTCCGGCGGCTATCGCCCGCGCAATCCGTCGCTGAACTAGAGCGGCCGCTGACTGCGACCTCCCACGCAAAGCTTCGAAGAACTGTCGCGCATCGCGACGCGTCTGCTTCGCGCCGATGCCGGCCCGAGACGCGTCAGGATGCGGCCGCGGCCCGCTGATAGGCTGCCGGCGTGACGCCGTAGTGCCGACGAAAAATCCTGTTGAAGGCACTGTCGGTTTGGTAGCCGACCGCCTTCGCCGCTTGAGCGAGGGACAAGCGGCCGCCGCGCAGCAGACAGCCGGCCTTGTACATGCGCCACCGGGTCAGATACGCGTGTGGAGCCTCGCCGACGCGCTCGCGAAACGCGGCGGCAAAAGCCGAACGAGACATGCCTGCGATCGAGGCGAGTTCACTGACGGTCCAGGAGCGATCGATCTGATCGTGCATGGCGCGCACGGCGGCGCCAAGCTTTGGCTCAGTCAGCGCCGCCAGCCATCCCGCTTTCTGCCAGCCCGTCGTGCGCACGTATGTGCGAATGGCCTGGACGAAGATGATGTCTGCGAGGCGCTTGGTGACGATCCCGCCGCCGAGGTCATCTTCGCTGGTCTCGAGCGCGAGAAGGTCCAATGTCGCTTGCAGCGCGCGAGCGCGCTCTTCGTCGATGCGCACGTGCAAGACCGGCGGCAGCTGGTCAAAGAGCGGTTGCCCGCCGTGCCCATCGAAGCCGAACCAGCCCGCGATCAAAGTTGCCGCGGCTCCTCCGCCGCCGAAGGCGAGCAAGCGGCCCCGCCCCGGTCCATCCTGCAGCACCTCGGTGCAAGGCACCGGCGGCGTGGCTGGATCGTCTGCCACAGAAAACGAGCGTCCGTCCGTCAGCACAAAGCAGTCGCCACTGCGCAACGCGAGCGGGAGGCGCTCACCGTCGACCGACAGCCAGCAGCCGCCTCTGGCGACCATGCCGAACTTGATCCGTTGATCGCCAGGGAATCGGACGGCCCACGGTGCTGTCGCCTCGAGCCGGCCGTAAAGGGCGCTCTCCACCCGCATCGACCTGAACACGTCCTCCAATGGATCCATGCGACCTGAATTCCTGGACGAATGAACAACAATTATAGACCTGAGAAGTCCGATACTCCAGCATGCTCGGCGGGTAGTTTCAAGCGAAGAACCAGGAGCCGCCCACATGCGAGCCTATTATCTGCAGTCCCACGGAAGCGATGGACTGGTGCTTCAGGAGTCGGCCGATCCAAAACCGGGCCTTCGTGAGGTCGCCGTGCGCATCCGGGCCACGTCGCTCAACTTCCGCGACCTGATGATCCTCAACAACGTCTATTTTCAACCAGTGAGGCTGGGCGTCATTCCGTTGAGTGACGGCGCCGGCGAGGTCGTGGCGGTGGGCGAAGGCGTCAGCCGCTTCAAGATCGGCGACCGGGTGGCCGCGACGTTTCATCCCAAGTGGATCGCGGGACGGATCACTCATGAGCAATTGGCCCACCGCTTCGCGCCCGGCGAGCATGTCGGCGCCGGCCGCGACGGACTGCTCACCGACTACAAGATACTGAGCGAAGAGGCCCTGGTCACAATCCCACCGCACCTGTCCTTCGAGGAGGCCGCCACGTTGCCATGCGCTGCCGTCACGGCCTGGAGCGCGCTCACGGCGCCGCGGCAACTCGCCCCCGGCGAGACCGTCCTGACCTTGGGTACCGGCGGCGTATCGATCTTCGCCCTCCAGCTCGCCAAGGCGTTCGGAGCGCGCGTCATCGCTACCACCTCCAGCGACGACAAGGCGAGGCGCTTGCGCGAGCTCGGGGCCGATGCCGTCGTGAACTATCGCAGCATGCCGGACTGGGAGCACGAGGTCAGGGCCGCGAACGACGGCCGCGGCGTCGATTGTATTGTCGAAGTCGGCGGCGCTGGGACGCTTGCCCGTTCGCTCGCCTGCGCTGGGCCGGAGTGCCAGGTGTCCCTGATCGGCGTGCTCGCGGGTACGAGCGGCTCATTTGATCCGACGGCCCTGCAGCGCGGCATTGTTACCTTGCGCCGTGTCGCGGTCGGCAGCCGACTTGACTTCGAGCTGATGAACCGCGCGATCGCCCTGCAGAAGCTCAAGCCGGTTGTCGATCGGGTCTTCGCCTTCGAGGAGGCGAAATCAGCATATCGCTACCTCGAGAGCCAGCAGCATTTTGGCAAGGTGGTGATCTCGCACGGCTAGGTACAGCCAGTACCAATGCGGAGAGCCTGATGGCGTAGACTTTGCGCGTTCCGCAAAAAGAAAAGGCGCGCATCGCTGCGCGCCTTTTTTCACGATCTGGCTTCGACGGTTACTGCTTCGGCGCGCCGGCCGGCTGCTGCGCCTCGAGCTTCTTGCGCGCCTCTTCGGCCCGCTTCTGCAGCTCTTCCTGCAGCTTCTTCTGCTGCTCCTCGAACACCTTCGGATCCGTCGGCGGACCGTCATAGGCCTTGCCGAAATCCGCCAGCGGCAGCGGCAGCGTCAGCGGCTGGCCGTTGGCGTTGATCGCCTGGATGACCAGGTTCTGGCCCTTCTTCATGTTGGCCAGCACCTCGGCGCTCGCGTCATAGTCGGACATGCAGCCGTTCTGCGAAGCAGATCACGTAGGGGCTCTGCTGCGGCTGATTGGCGTCGATGATCACGCGGGTGCCGTGCACGAGCTGCATGCCGAGCGGCAGCGTGACGCGCAACACCTTCTTCGGCTCGCCTTCCGGCTCGATGATCACGGCTGCAACCACCGGCTGGCCGGATTCGATGCGGCCGTCCTTGCCCGTGAAGCAGACCTGCTTGGCGTTGGTGTCCTGCCCCTTCAGGCAGAACTTCGTCCACGGCGAATAGATCAGCTGCACCTGATCCTGCTGTCCCTGCGGCTGGGCCTGCTGCTGCGGCGCCTGGGCCGGCGGCGCATCCTTCTTCGCGGCAGGCGGCGGCGCCTTTGGCGCGGCCTTCGGCGGCGCGCCTTGGGCGCAGGCTGCTGCTGCGCCGGCGGCTGCTGCGCGGCTGCTGGCAGGACGGCAAAAGCTGCGGCGGCAACAAGCCCGGCGATAACCCGCCCACGCGGCAAGGCCAGCGCGGACAAGAAGCGGCTATTCATTGCGGAAAACCCTTTCCTGGACCGTAGAATATCGACCGCGATTGGACCGCGGCAAATTGGGGGCTTGGGCCGGCTGTCTCGTCGCCAAATGGGGCGGCAGCGTGACCGGAGCCGACCGGGCCTTGCTTGACGCCCGCCTTCAATACAACGCTCGCCGAAAAGATCAATGCCGACAACCTACATGGCAGCGGGTTTCACCGCGCCCGGCGGAAGGCGGCCGCCTATGCTAAATTTGTGCATGGAAATGCAGCGAATCAGCGCGCGGTGCGTCGCCTCCCGGCGGGTGCGTTTTGATAACCCGCCGACGCATGCGTGGCGGCTGCTGCGAACGCTTGCGTGTGGCCTCGGAGCGGGCCTTGCGATCGGCCTGCCGGGCGTCGAAACCGCGCGAAGCCAGGCTCCCGCCAACCCTCCCCGCCATGCGATCGCGATGCACGGGGAACCCGCGTTCCCGGCGAACTTCACGCACATGCCCTACACCAACCCGGACGCGCCGAAGGGCGGGCGTCAGGTGCACGGCGTGCTCGGAACTTTCGACAGCCTGAACCCGATGATCGTCCGCGGCGTCACCCTGCCGCAGATCCGCGGGCACGTGGTCGAAAGCCTGATGGCGCGCGGCAACGACGAGCCGTTCACGCTGTACGGATTGCTGGCCGAAAGCGTCGAGACCGACGATGCGCGCAGCTACGTCACGTTCCGCATCAACCCGAAGGCGCGATTTTCCGACGGCAAGCCGGTGACGGCCGAGGATGTGCTGTTCTCGCGCGAGCTCTTGCGCACCAAAGGCCGGCCCAACCACCGCCTGTACTACTCCAAGATCGTCAAGGCCGAAGCGCTCGATCCGCGCACCGTGCGCTTCGACCTCACCGGCGCCAACGACCGCGAGCTGCCGCTGATCCTCGGCCTGATGCCGATCCTGCCGAAGCACGCCATCGACGAGGCGACGTTCGAAGAGACGTCGATGACGCCGCTGATCGGCACCGGCCCCTATCGCATCGGCCCCGTCAAGCCGGGCTCCAGCATCGTGTTCGAGCGCAATCCCGACTATTGGGGCCGCGACCTGCCGATCAATCGCGGCCTGTGGAATTTCGACGAGATCCGCTTCGAGTACTTCCGCGACGCGAATTCCGCGTTCGAGGCGTTCAAACGCGGCCTCTATGATTTTCGCCTCGAGAACGAACCGCTGCGCTGGAGCTCCGGCTACGATTTTCCCGCGGTGCAATCGGGACAGGTCGTGAAGGAAGTGATCACCAACGGTTCGCCGCAACCGTCGGACTTTCTGGTGTTCAACACCCGCCGTCCGCAGTTTGCCGACGTCCGGCGTTCGCGAAGCGCTCTTGCTGCTGTTCGATTTCGAGTGGATCAACCAGAACTACTTCTTCAATCTCTACCAGCGCTCGGGCAGCTATTTCGCAGGCTCCGAGCTTTCCGCCTATGGCGTGCCGGCGAACGATCGCGAACGCGCGCTCTTGCAGCCATTCCCCGGCGCGGTGCGCGCCGACATCATGGACGGCACCTTCAAGCTGCCCGCAGGCGATATCAGCGGCCGCGACCGCGAGACGCTGCGGCGGGCGCTCGGCCTGCTCGCGCAGGCCGGCTATGAGGTTTCGAACGGCGTGCTGCGAAGCAAGGCGACCGGCCAGCCTTTCACCTTCGAGATCATGACGACGAGCCGCGACCAGGAGCGCATCGCGCTCGCCTACGCCCGTGATCTGAAGCGCGCCGGAATTGCGGCGTCGGTTCGCGTGGTCGACGCGGTGCAGTTCGATCAGCGCCGCCTCGGCTACGAGTTCGACATGATCCAGAACCGCTGGGATCAATCGCTGTCGCCCGGCAATGAGCAGGCGTTCTACTTCGGCAGCGCAGGCGGCGGACAATCAAGGCACGCGCAACTACATGGGCGTCAAGAGCGCCGCGGTCGACGCGATGATCGCGGCCATGCTGGAGACGCGCGAACGCAGCGATTTCGTCGCCGCCGTGCGCGCACTCGACCGCGTGCTGATGTCCGGCTTCTACGTCATTCCGGTGTTCAACGTGCCGAACCAGTGGCTCGGCCGCTGGACGCATGTCGATCGGCCGAAACGCATCGGCGCTGATCGGCAATCTTCCAGAAACCTGGTGGCAGGCGCCAGGTGCCAGACGGGAATAGTCACATGCTGGATCGCACGAACGAATCCATGGTGAGCGCGCCGTCGCTCGACGATCTGTTCCGCCGCAGCGTCGCCCGCAAGCCGGACGCCGACGCGCTCGCCGATCCGTTCGACAAGGAGCGCGTAACCGGGCAACAGCCACGGCGCCTGACCTACGCGCAGGCGGACCGTGCGGTGACGAACCTCGCCGCGCATTTCGCCGAGGCGGGATTGCCGATGGGCTCGATCGTCGCGATCCAGTTGCCGAACACGATCGAAGCGACGCTGACGATTCTTGCGGCCGTGCGCGCGGGCCTTGTGGCGGCGCTGTTGCCGCAACTGTGGCGTCAGGCGGAACTGACCGATGCGCTCAACCGCATCGGCGCGCGCGGTTTTGTCGGCATGGTGCGGATCGACGGCATCGATCACGCAGAAATCGCGATGAATGCCGCCGCGGAAGCGTTCTCGATCCGCCATGTCTGCATGTTCGGCAACGACGTCCCGGAAGGCATTACCTCGCTCGACGAGATCGTGTTCGGTGCGCATCAGCCTCGCAGCATCGCCGAACGCGATCCGCGCCGGGCCAACTTCGTCACCTTCGACGTGACGTCGCAGGGACTTCGCGCGGTGCCGCGCACGCAAATGCAGGTCATCGCCGGCGGCCTCGCCGTTTTTCTCGAAACGGGTATCTCGCCCGGCATCCGCATGATGTCGGCTGCGATGCCGTCGAGCTTTGCCGGCGTGTGCGCCTCGACGGTGACCTGGCTGTTGTCGGGCGGCTCGCTCGCGCTTCATCATCCCGTTCGACGGCGAGGCCCTGCTGGGCCAGATCGCACGCGATCGCAGCGAGCTCCTGGTCGCGCCCGCTCCGCTGGCGCTGCGGCTTGGCGAAGCCGGCGTGTTCGCCGAGACCGCCTCGCTGACGCAGGTGATCGGGCTTTGGCGCACGCCGGAGCAGGTCGCAGCGAGTGCGGCATGGACCAGCGCACAGCGCTTCCACGATCTTTATGCGTTTGGCGAGGTCGGCGTGTTTGCCGTGCCGCGCGAAGACGACGGCGCGGCGGCGCCGGTGCTGCCGGGCTCCCCGCTGCGCCGCACCCAGAACTCGTCGGCCGCCGCGGGCGAAGCCTTCATCACCAAGGAAGGCACGCTCGCGCTGCGTGGTGCGATGATCCCGGTTGCCGCCTACGCGCCGCCGCGGCGGCCGGGGCTCACGCCGCAAGTGCAGCTGGACCATGTCGATACCGGCTACGCGGCACGGCTCGACCGCAGAACCGGAGCGATCTGCATCACCGCGCCGCCATCCGGCGTCGTCAACGTCGGCGGCTACCGCTTCCTTGCCAACGACCTGAACGACTGGGCGCAGCGCCTGCCGCAAGGCGGCATGCTGACGGCGTTGCCCGATCGCATCAGCGGCCACCGTCTCGCCGGACGCGCGAGCGACAACACGCGTGCCCGCGCAGCCCTGGCCCAGCTCGGCCTCAATCCGCTGATGGTCGAAGCCTTCCGCGATCGCACGTCCTCATGAGCCTCCTCATGCTACCGACGTTGACGAGGTATTAAGCCAGCGCAGTTAGATTTGCGCGGACTTCATCCTGAATTCCGCAGATGTCCCAGCAAGGCCCCATCATCGTCGTGGCACGCGAAGAGCGCCCCGCCTTCGCCGATATTTTGGCCAGCGCGGCCGCGTATCCAGTCGTCGAGACGACCTGGGACGACGTCGCGCCGGCCATCGAGAAGCTTGATCCGGCGCTTATAGTTGCAGAAATTTCAGATGGTTGCGCCGATCAGCTGAACGAGCTTGCGAAATGCGCGCAGCAAGCGGAGCCGTACGTGCCGCTGATCGTCGTTGGCGAGCTTGCCTCGCCGCCGCCGAACGCGTTGCCGTTCGACGGCTCCGACAAGACCTTCGCGCGGCTGCCGGGGCGCGCCAACGCAGCCCTCAGAGTCCGAACACTGCACGCCACCGTGCTTCGCCGGATCGATGATCCGAGCAACATCGATTCAGTCCTTCCCGAGACCGATCCGCTGCACGATGCGACGGCGCTCCTGGTCGGGCGCGGCGCATCCTACCCTGCGCTCTCGGTTGCGCTCGGACAGCAGATGGGCGTTGTCGGCGCGCTCAGCATCGAGGCCGGGGCAAAACATCTCAACATCCGCGATATCGACGGCATCGTTCTCGGCGAAGGTTTCAGCCCGCGCGTCGCCGACGCCTTCCTCACCGTGCTGTCGGAGGACGCACGCTTCCGCCACCTGCCGGTGATCGTCGCCGGCAGCCTCGCCGGCATCAAGAGCAACTACGATCTCGCCAACCTGGAAATCATCCGCGGCGAGCCGCAGCAGGTGGTCGCCAATGCCGTGCCCCTGATCCGTCAGCAGGCGTTCGAGCAGCGCCTCGAGCGCGCGCTGAAATCACTCGACGCGGGCGGTATACTTGACCCGCGCACTGGTCTGTTGACCACCGAAGCCTTCGACAAGGATTTCGCCAGGGCGGTCTCCGATATCGCCGCACGCGGCGGCGGACTGTCCGCAGCACGGTTTTGCTTCGACAAGGCCGATGCCCGCACGAGGCTCGACGCCGCGCGCATCATGAGCCGGCTGATGCGGCGAATGGATTTTGCCGCTTTGCAGGACGACGGTTCGATCATTGCCGCGTTCGCGGAGACCGACCTGCGCATGGCCAACGTCATCGTTCGCCGCCTCGCCAGCGTGCTGAAACACACCATGCTCAGCGCCGACGAGAAGTCGCGCATGGACCCGCACGTGACGCTTGCCACGCTGAAGGCCAACGACTCGGCGGAAGCCGTGCTCGAGCGGCTGCAAGGCAACAGCCAGCGCGCGGCGTCGTAGCGCCGCAGCGTCGCTGGCACTAACACCACAAGGGCTTTAGATGCCGACGTCCCTCTCCTTGAGGATGCGATCGATCAGCCCCCACTCCAGCGCTTCCTCTGGAGTCATGAAGCGGTCCCGATCGAGGGTGCGCTCGACCTCCTCGTAGGTGCGTCCGCAATGTTCCGCGTAGAGCCGGATCATATGACGCTTGGTCCGCTGCATCTCCTCGGCATGGATGAGGAAATCTGACGCCTGTCCCTGGAAACCGCCCAGCGGTTGATGGACGTGCAGACTCGCATTGGGGAGCGCCGCGCGCCCGCCCGGCTCGCCCGCCATCAGGAGGAATGATCCCATGGAGCGGGCCGTTCCCATGCAGAGCGTATGCACGGGCGCCTTGATGTATCGCATGGTGTCATACATCGCGAAGCCGCTCGTGACCACGCCACCGGGCGAGTTGATGTAGAGGTTGATCGGCTTCTTCGGGTTCTCGGCTTCCAGGAACAGCAGTTGCGCACAGACCAACGCGGATACCGTGTCATTGACCTCGCCGTTCAGGAAGACGATCCGCTCGCGCAGAAGCCGCGAATAGATGTCGAAGGACCGTTCTCCCCGACTGGATTGTTCGACGACCATAGGGACGAGTTGCATCGCTTCGCGCATAGGCGAACTCCTGTCGTTTCGGAATTTTCGTTGTCGAGGCGAGGCGTCAGGCGGCGCGCATGAGGCACGGCCAGTTGTTGTTTGCAGCCTGCGGCGGCTGCCAGTCGTGCGCTCACCAGCCCATGGATAATTCTAAGTCTGGTGCCGCCATCGGCGTTGGGCCTGACCTGAAACGTCACCACGCTTTCGAGGAAGGGCGGTTCGTCCTCCCGCATGCTGTAGCGAATTTCCTCGCCCCGAGCCAAAGAGACCGGCTCGGCGCTGACCAATGCTTCCTTCGGCAGCCATTTGTCGCGAAACGCGGGGATGCTGATCGCCCGCCAGACCTTTTCAGGCGGCGCATCGAGTTCAAATTCGAGCACCAGATCCTTCGTCTTCCCGTCGGCTTCCATCTCGTTCATTGGTCCAAATCCTTCATTGGTCCAAACCTTCATTGGTCCATGTCCTTCAGCAAAGCCTTCAAGGCGTCGACCCGTGCCGGCCAGTAGGCGCGATACTTCGCCAACCATCCGGCTATCAGTGCCACGCCCTCCGGATCGACCTCGTAGTTCACGAAGCGCCCGTGCCGTTCCTCGCGTATCAGCCTTGCGTTGCGCAGAACCGAAAGGTGCTGAGACACGGCCGGTTGGCTGATTTCCATACCTTCCCGCAAAGCACTGGCATTCATGCCCCCACTCGCGAGCTTCTCGAAGATCGCGCGGCGGGTCGGATCGGCCAGAGCCCTGAAGATGTCGTTCTCGATCATACCGACAGATAAGCAGATACTTATCTGATACGCAAGCGGTACGAGCGTGGCCGTGGCCCTTCGTCTGCCCCGGCGAGCGGCTCAAGCGGCAGCCAGCGCGCGGCTTCGTGAGGTCACTGCGGCGCGCCCGATCACCACTGATACCGGACGATGCCCTTGCCGGCGTAGCTCTCGGTGACGTTCGAGAACTCGCCTTCGAAGGTGGCGGCGACCGAGAAGCCGTTCAGCCATCTTGTTTCGGCGCCGGCCGACACCAGCGCGCTGTCGCGCGCCTGCGCGGCGCCGTTGACGACGAAGCCTGAGGCCGGAAGCGTCTGGAAGATCGCGTTGATGCTGCGGTCGGTGTTGAAGTTGTGCGCCCAGGCGGCGCGGCCGCGCAGGGTGACGATCGCGTCCTGCATGCTGCGAACGACGTGTCGGCGCGCAGGCCGAGCTCGCTGCGCGACGCGGTGACGTCCTTCTCGGCATAGGAGAGCGCGAAGGTGTTCGACGCCGGCGACCACCTGCTCGGCGTAGTCCGGCAGGAAGAAGCGTCGTGAACTGGCCCGCGGCATAGGGCGTGAGGCCGCTCGACGCCGGTGGCGAAGCGATAGCCGGCTTCGAGCCGTGCCGGAGATCGCGTTGGCATCGAAGTTGGCGCGAGTAGCTGTTCAGCAGCACGTTGCGGTCGGTCGTCACGTCCTGCCAGCCATAGGCCAGCGCGCCGGCGATGTAGGCCGGCGCCGAAGTCGTGGCGGCCGTAGACGCCGGCCTGGAACATCTCCGAGCGAGCCGCCGCCGAGCCCGTTGGCGAGATCGTATTTCGTGCCCGCGCCGCCGAGCGAGAAGCCGACCAGCGTCTCCGGCGTCAGGCGGTAGTCGAAGCCGGCCGCGCCGCCATAGATGCGCGACGGTGACATCGTTCGAGCCGACTGCCGCCATTGCCGTCGGTCGATTGCGTGCCGCCGTAGCCCGCGCCCCACACGCTCCAGCGCCGCTCGAACGGCTGCGCGCGGCGGCGCCTTCCGCGCCATCGCCGCATAGGCATCCTGCTCGGCCGGATTGCGGCCCTTGCGCTTTGCGGCATAGGCCAGCGTCGTCGTCATCCGCGTAGCACGATCGCGCCGCCTTGCGCGTGCCGCCCGTGCCGCGTTCGCCGAGAGAACGGATCGCGTCATCACGTTCGAGGAACTGGTCCATCGCGTTGAACGTCGTCTGCTGCGTGCCGGTCGCGGCTTCGCCGGACACCTGCGTCAGGCCCTGCGGCGTCAGCGCGCCGAACGCCAGCGGGATGCCGCCGGCCGTGTTGAACGAGTTGACCAGCGCGTTGGCGACGTTCGTCTGGTTGCCGTTCAGGCGCGAGCGGTTCGAAGTTCAGCGACGTCGGCGTGAAGCCCAGCGTCAGGTCGAGATAGGCGTTGTTGGCATCGTAGCTCAGCGATGCGCGAGAAGTTTGCCGGCAGGTTGGTGTTGACCAGCGAACTGAACGTGCCGCTGACGCCGCCGGTCGCATTCAGGATGGTGTAGCGGCGCGCCGACGTAGCTGCCGTTCGCGTAGATCGCGCGACACGCTGCGCGCCGCCGAGCGTCGCGGTGCCGGTGACGTTGGTGCGGTCGGCGCCGTTGGGATCGACCTCGATCAGATAGGTCGAGGCCGCGGTGAAGGACGAGGCTGCCCTGCACGGTGAGCGTGCCGATCGAATTGCCGGGCGACAGCGTGCCGCCGTTGATGATGGTGTTGCCGACGATGCCGGCGCCGCCGAGCGTGCCGCCGGCATTCACCGTGGTCGGCGAGGTGGCGATCGAGCCGTTCACCAGCAGCGTGCCGCCGTTGACGGTCGTATTGCCGGTGTAGGTGTTGTTCGCCGTCAGGCTCGTGGTGCCGGCTTCGACCAGCACGGTGCCCGGTCCCCCGATCAGCGGCGCGAACGTATAGTTCGTCGCCGTGTGGTTGAAGACGATCTTCCCGGTGCCTGCACCGAAGCCGACGCTCGGCGCATCAGCGTGCCGGGCGCACCGCCGCCGCACCTGCCGCGGCGCCGATATTCAGCGTGCCGACCGGGCCCGCGGCCGCAGCGATATCACGAGGGCTGTGCCCACCACGCCGCCGTCCTGGACCGTCATGGTCCCGGCGCCGGCCGAAAGTAAGCCGGCCGCCCAAGAACAAGGCGCGGGCAATGGACAACGTCGAGCCCGCGCCACTGACCGTGACCGTGCCGGACGAGCCGTTGAAGTTGCCGACGATGACACCGTTGGCGCCGCTGTTGCTGACGACACCGCCGTTCAGGATGTTCAGCGAGCCGGTGCCCCTGTTGCCTACGTAGATCTCCTCGGCGGTGTGCCAGCTCGAATTCAGGCCTGTCACCGTTACCTGGCCGGTACCGCCGTTTCCGCCGGCGATGGTGCCGGTGTGGCTGAATACCCTGCCGCCGTTCTGGATCGTCATTGTACCAGTGGAGCCGCCGGAAACCTGGCCGCCCAAGATCAAGCTGGTGGAAGTCCACGTCGAGCCCGCCCCACTGACCATTACCGTGCCCGTCGATCCGTGCGAAGTCGGCGACGTCGCCCGCGCTATAGGCGGCCGACCTGAAACCGCCGTTCGAAACGTTCAGCGTGCCGTTACCGGCGAGACCGACGACGGAGCTGCCTGGCGCCCAACTCGAGAATTTGGAACCTACCGTCCGGTTACGGTCACCGTACCGTTCGAGCCGGGGTTGCGGCGACGTTGAGTCGCGCACCGCTCCGCACGCGACCGCCGTTTGAACGATCAGCGCGCCGTTGCCGGGAGCCACCCACCTTGAAATTGTCGCTGGCGGTCCAGACTTGCCCGACGCCCGTAACGGTCACTTGGCCGCTTGTCCCCGACCGCATTTCCGATCCGGTCATCCTTGACGCCGCCGCTCCGCCGCTGATCACCGTCGGGTTCGGCGCGGTCGTATCGATGTTGTGTCCTCGCTGGTCGGCACGCCCGCCGCCATGCCGGCGGTGAACCAGTCCGTCGAAGTCGAGCCATCCCAGACGGTTTGCGCCTGCGCACGTCGGCGCTGCAACGACCGTCAGAGCCGTGCAGGCCAGCCACAACGCGCGGCCGTTCATGGCAAGAAATTCCCCCGATAGCTTCCGGAACAGATTACCGGGGCAACCAAGCGCTACAATTTACGCGGGTACCCCCCGCGCGATTGCCGTACGCGCTGTGGTGATTGCGCCACACCGCAACCATGACGATTGATTGAAAAAGGCAGACGCGCCGGTGCCGGCTCCGCGTCGCGCCGTGGCTCCTCGCTTGCCTATGCCGCCTTGCGGTTCTCGGCGAGGTTCGCGAGCTGGCGCAGGATGTCGGTGGCGCCTTTCACGCGTTCGTCGGTGTCGCTCCAGTCTTCGAAGAAGACCACCTTCATGTCCGGCCGCACCCGTGCCGCGGGCCCCTGCTCGCGGATGAAACTCACCAGTCGGTCCGGGTGGGCAAAACTGTTGTCGCGGAAGGTCAGCACCACGCCCTTCGGCCCGGCGTCGACCTTGCCGACGTTCGCCCTGCGGCAATAGTTCTTGATGGCCGCGACCTTGAACAGATAGCGCACCTCGTCCGGCAGCGCGCCAAAACGGTCGCGCAGCTCCGCGCCGAAGTTTTCGATGTCCTCTTCGTTGTCGAGATCGCCAAGCCGCCGATAGAGCGACAGCCGCACCGAAAGGTCGGCGACATAGCCTTCAGGAATGAGCACCGGCATGCCAAGGGTGATCTGCGGCGACCAGCGATCGGCCACCGGCGTGGTGAGGCCGGCCTTGAGGTTGGTGATCGCCTCTTCCAGCATCGACTGGTAGAGTTTGAAGCCGACCTCCTTGATGTGGCCGGACTGCTCCTCGCCGAGCAGATTGCCGGAGCCGCGAATGTCGAGGTCGTGCGAGGCAAGCTGGAAGCCCATCGTTACATGCGGGGACACCACCCAAACGCTTGCACCGCTTGCATCCCTGCGTTACGATAGCACCATGGTTCTAGGGGCACTCAGGATGACAGGACAGAATGCCCTGATACGCTGCCGGATATCGTATAAGGAGGGTTCTATGGCAACAACGATTGCTCCAACTATTACCGCACTGCAGGCGCAGGCCACAGCCAATCTGTTTCTGAGTGACCACTTACCAGACCGCTTCATGGCTGGTCCGCCAAGCCTGAACCTGGCAGCGCAAGTCTGGTGTGTGCCAGTGCTGCTCGCGTATCCCATCATCGGACCGGTCGGCCAGACTGGCGAGATTTTGGTTAGTGTGACGGCGGCAGAGGTGGTATCATACACGCCCATCGAGGAGATGAAAGTGGCTGCCCGCACGCTCTATGAACAACACCGCAATGCCATTGAAGCCTCCGTTCCATAAGCAAGAGACGCGCTATTCCTGCGTCCCCGCCTGCCTGCGCATGGTGTTGAGCAGTTTCGGTGTGGACCTCTCAGAAAATGCCCTGCGCACCCGATGTGATTGCACACCATATGGCACCGACGCCCTCATGGCTGTCGATGCTGCACGCGTATTAGGGTTTGTCAAAACGGCTAAATACACGCTCTCGCTTGAGGAACTGAAGACTGTAATAAGGGAGGGTCACTGCCCCATCGTGTTCGTTGACCTGAATCCGCTTGATGGGCTTGATGCCATACACGCCATGGTGGTGGTCGATGTGAGCGAGCAGGAGGTTGTGGTGCTGGACCCTCTCCAGGGGGAGCGCCGCTTTCCTGTTTACGTCTTTACCGCAGCCTAGGCGAGGCGGCACAATCTAGCGATATTTGTGGTGCGGTAGCGCATACACTCATCTGCACACCCCTGCCCAGGAGAGGATTAGGGTGAGGGGCCCGGTGGACCCTGGGAAATGTCCCTCACCCTAACCCTCTCCCACAGGGAGAGGGGACATGGCGGCATGTCCGAATCCGAAAGGATCGCCTGAGACTGCACCAGGACATGCCACGGCGAGGTCGTCCAAGGTCATCCTGCCACCAGAGCCACCTTCCCAAAGCGCCGATCCAGCAGGCCCTCTGGCGAAGCGCTGTAGCCCGTGAGCGTCCGGTCCGCGTAGTGCAAACGCCAGCTCAGCATCTTCTGGGCGTATTCGAGCACGCGTGGAGCATACGCCGGGTCACAGGCGCGGTTGTGGAACTGGCCGGGGTCGGCCTCGAGGTCGAAGAAGAGCGGCGGCAAGGCATCAAAGTGCACGTATTTGTACCTGGTGTCCTGAATGACCGCCAGCCCACACTGGTCGGCATGTAAATTCAGGATGTTCTGGCGCGCACTGCCGAATGAGGTACGGAAATCGAATTCGTAGTGCACTTCGGTGCGCCAGTCCGCTGGCGTCTCGCCATACAGGAAGGGCAAGAGCGATCTGCCGTCGCAGGCGCGGGGTACCTCAGCGCCTACCCATGTGAGGATGGTGGGCGTGACGTCGATGGTCTCGGTAAACTGCTCCACGATACGCCCGCGGCTGCTCGCGGCTTCCGGCGACGGATCACGAATCACCAGCGGAATCTGGAAACTCTCGTCGAAGTAGCCGGCCTTACCCAACAAGTAGTGGTCCCCCAGCTGTTCACCGTGATCACAGGTGAAGACAATCAGCGTGTTATCATACTGCCCCGTTTCTTTCAGATGCCCGATAACCCGTCCGAGATGGTCATCGACCTCACTGATCATGCCATAGTAGGCCGTGCGCATGCGGCGTACTTCTGCCTCGGACATGGCGCTCCCGAGTCCCTGGCCATCTCGGAAGAACTGCGACTGTTTCAGTGACTGTATGTAATGCGCCAGCAGCGGATGCTGTTGCCCCTCAATCTCCGGAGACGCGGCCCGCACCGGTGCCGGCACCTCAGCCGGATCGTAGAATGTGTTATATGGCGCCGGGGCAATAAACGGCGGGTGGGGGCGATAGTAGCCCAGATGCAGAAACCACGGTTGGTGTGCCATGCCTTCAAGGTAGGACAGGGCGCACTCAGTTGCCCATGCGGTGTCCGAGAGTTCCTTAGGAATGCGTGAGGCCGAGGTTGTAGCCCCCGGACCGTGGCTCTCTAGCGGCAGCCAGATATCTTCGGACCTTTCCGGCACGTGAAAACCCTTGGTGCGGAGCCAGTTGAAGTACGCCACCTTTTCGGGTTCCCAGGAGCCCACCGGGTGCCAGCCCCGCATGAGGCTTCCCAGAATGCGGAAGCGCGGGTCACGAGGTGAGGTCACGCGTGGGTCTGGCGTGGTGGTCGTATACCCGACGAGCGCTGGTTCATACCCCACCTTCCGCATCTCCAGCGCCAGATTGGTATGGCGTGCATCCATGGGCACCGAATTCTGCACCACCCGGTGGTTCATCATGTAGAGGCCAGTTAAGAGAGACGCACGCCCAGGCCCGCAGGGAGCCGCCTGCGTAAAGTGACGACGGAATGTCACGCCGTCGGCACAGAGCGCGTCGAGATGTGGCGTCCTGATACAGGGATGCCCCAGGACCCCGAGCGTGTCACCTCGCCATTGGTCTACCACAATTAAGAGCACGTTTTGCTTCTGGCTCATGGGTGTTCGCTATGCCTCCTCTTAGGCTTGAGAGAGCCCTCGAATACGTCGATGTTTTCCAGAATATCTGTCTATCTGCTCGCCCCTGAGGCTTGTGACGTCCTCAGGCCTGCCGGGCAGCCTGGCCCAGGCGAACCAGCGTTGAGGGCGGACCAACAATCCACAAGCCTTCGGGAGCGAAATCGTCCCAATCATTCGCATCATAGGTATGCACGGCGGTCACGCCAGCGACGAGGGCTGCCGCTGCATGGCGTGCGTCATGAATACGCCGCCCCGTAAGGCGATACCTGGCCGCCAACTCCAACATCCGCAAGCCTACTTCTATATGCGCTCAGAGCCTGGCGCAGAATCAGCTTCGGGCATACACTGCTTCCTTCCAGCCCTGGGGCACAGAGCCCTCTAACTCTGGCAGCGGTTTCAAGCATGGCTTGGACGCGATGACGACTTCTCTACCATTGGGGAGAATGATCGTTAAGGTCGAGTCTTGCTCAACAATACCGTGTAAGATCTCTTCGAGAGCGTGTTGTTTGAATTCGTCCAACGTGAGTACCTGGCTAGCCATCGCTGCTTCCTTATCTTATGACTCTTAGTAAGAAGTCTATAGCATGCTTGCGTTTTGCACTGCCTTCTGCCAGTGTGCGCCGTGCACGATCGGCAACTCTCACTCGACGCATGCTTTAAGATCTGATTCAGCTCCCGATCAGTTCTCTAACCTTCTCGTAATCGCGCCTGGCGTCTTCCCTGCGTCCCAATGCCCAGAGGGCAAGGCCACGATTGTTATAGGCGTGCCAGTCACGGGCATCGATGGTGATGGCCTGCGTGTAGGCCTGTACGGCTGCTGCGAACTCGCCCAGGTCGGAGAGGGCGAGTCCGAGATTGTTGTAGGCATCCCTGTACGTCTTGTCCAGTGCCAGCGCCTGACGATAGTCTTCGATTGCCCGCGCCGGGTGGCCCAGGCCGCGATACGCGATGCCCCGGTTGTTGTAGGCAATCGGGTCGTCCGGGGTCAGCTTGAGCGCACGTGTGTAGTCGTCTCGTGCCAGGTCGAAGCAGCGCTGATCGAGATAAGCGTTCCCCCGCAGGAAATACGCACGCGCATCCTGCGGGTTGGCGTCGAGCCGGGCGGTCAGATGCTGAATGACCTGCCACAAGTCCTCCGGATCGTGCAAGCGCTGCAGGTCAGGCCGGTCAAGCCAGTCCACCATAGCCTCCGCATGTGCTAGAGAGATAATGCCCAGGGCACTGGGGGAGATCATACCCTAGATGGTCCACAAAGGAAAAGGCGTGACCACGGGGCCTGGGGACTCCTACTGGCTCTCTCCACGCAAGGCGTGTACAATGCTTTCCACAACCTTACACTCGACAACATGCGGGCGGTCACGTGGCGTTACGTGGATCACGTGGTGTGTCAGCTCACAGCTTGAGGCGAGAACTGGTCTTCATCTCCAGCAGCGATAGTACACAAGGAGCACACATCCTATGAAATTTGGCATTTTCATTCTCCCCTCCTGGCCGGAAGCGGAGACCTCGCATCAGGGGCGCATTTACCAGGAGGCCGTAGAGCAGATTCAGTACGCTGAAGAGCTTGGCTTTGATGCGGTCTGGCTCGCAGAGCACCACTTCACCCGCTTTGGCATTATCTCCTCAGCCATACCCTTCGCGACTTACGTCGCCGCCCGCACCAAGACCATCCGTATTGGCACTGGGGTCAGCGTGCTCACCTTTCATAACCCGATCTTCATGGCCGAGGAAACCGCCATGCTGGACGTGCTGAGTAATGGACGGCTGGACTTTGGTGTAGGTCGGGGCCAGGTGGTCTATGAGTATAATAATTTTAACGTGGAGTACGACTCCCGCACGCAGCGCTTTCAGGAGATTGTGGACATCATCCTGGGCCTGTGGAGCACCCCGGGATTTACCTACCATGGCAAATACTATAGCGTGGACGACATGACTGTTGCCCCGGTGCCCGTGCAGCGGCCGCACCCGCCCATGTACCTGGCCGTCTCCCGCACCCCCGCCAGTGTAGACGTGGCGGTGTCGCGCAACCTGCCTGTCCTGACCAGCGCTAACACCCCCGACGAAGACGTGCTGGGCATCCGCTCTCTCTACTTTGAACGGTGCGCCGCGGTTGGGAAGAGGCCTCTGGTCGAGGCTATGCCCTTCTTCCGGCTGACACATGTTGCTGAAGACGAGAAGCAGGCTCGAGAAATTCCACGCGCCAGTCTGACCTGGGTGCGGGATCTGAATAGCCTGCGCCGCACGCTGACCGGGGGCAGTGAAATCTACAGGGACCTGGAGCACTGGCGGCGCACCCGGACGGTGCAGGTGCCGACCTACGAGACAGAATTGCAGACCACAGCCTACTTCGGCACTCCGGACCAATTGGTGCAGCGCCTCCGCTGGCTCCAGGAGAAGTACCACGTCCAGTATTTTGGGGCCGACATGGCCTTTGGCAAGATGCAGCATGCGGACGTGATGCGGTCCATGGAGCTATTCGCGCGCGAGGTGATGTCCAAGTTCCGGTAAAATACCTCCCCCTGCCCTTTGTCTTTGCCTCACAAGGTGTGCTCTTTGTTCCCTCTCCCACCGGGAGAGGGTTAGGGTGAGGGGCCCCAGAGAGGAGCGCTGTGGTTCACCCCAGGTGTGGCACCAGTGTAGCGTGCTTTGGCTGTCATGCCTAGCCGAATTTCACTACTGTAGCGATGGGGAGATGAGAGCATGTCCGCGACACCGCCTGGCGCCTCCGGGGCTTTGCTCGACCAGGATACGCCCGACACCATACGTCTGAGCGTGGCGGAAGCCACAGCACTGGGGGAACGTGCTCTCCGGGGCATAGGCTTGCCTGACGACGATGTGCGCATCATTGTTGACCAACTGATTGACAATGCCCTGTGCGGCTATCCGTTTGCCAGTCTGCCGCGCATCCTCGCCATTGCCCAGGACGCCAAGACGCACCAGGCGCGCCAGCCTGTGCGCGTGGTACACGAGACCCCTGTATCGGCGCTGCTCGATGGCGGCAACAACGTTGGCTATGTGGCGGTGTACCGCGCCACCCAGGTCGCCATCGACAAGGCGCGAGCGCACCAGTTTGCTGTCGTTGGGGTGTACAACAGCTACTATAGTGGGCGCAATGCCTATTATATGGAGATGATCGTCAAGGCTGGCCTGGTCGGCATGCACCTCGCCAGCGCGCAGCCACACGTGGTCCCGCCGGGCGGGACGCGCCCGGCGCTGGGCACGAACCCGCTATGCTTCGGCTTCCCCTCGGCGCATGGCCCGGTGATTTTCGACATTGGCACCTCGGCACTCATGTGGGGCGAAGTGCTCCTGCACGCCCATCTCGATAAGCCACTGCCAGCTGGCACCGGCATCGACAAAGACGGCAACCCCACCACCAACGCCAGGGATGTCTTGCTAGGCGGTGTCCTGCCGTTTGGGGGCCATAAAGGCTATGGTCTGTCCCTGACGATTCAGGCCATGGGGCTCCTCGCCGGAGCCGCGCTGGCGCGGGGTGAGGTGCAGGATTATGGATTTCTCTTCGTGGTGTTTGCCCCGGGCCTGCTCATTCCTGCAGACCAGTTTGCCGACCAGGTGTCGCAACTGATCGACAGTATCAAGGCCACGCCGCGTCAGCCGGGCGTCGAGGACATCAGAATCCCTTCGGAACGCGCCTTCCGCGAGCGCGAGCGCCGACGTGTCGAGGGTCTGGTCCTGGAACGCAAAGTGGTCGAGGCGCTCACAGCTCTAGCAACAGCCTGATAAGCAATGGAGACCATAGACTATGCCAGCACGTATGACGGACCAGGAAGTGAAGGCTTTTCTCGATGCAAAACCGGGGTGGATCGTCCTCTCAACCATCGGACGGGATGGCTATCCCCACAGTGTACCGCTGGGGTACTTTCGCTTGGGCGATGACGTCTATATCGGCTGCCGGGCCGGCACCCAGAAAATCAAAAATATTGAGCGCAATCCCAAGGTGAGCCTGGTGCTCGAAAGTGGCTCGACGCGGCGAGACATCAAGGGCGTGATGATTCAGGGCCATGCCACCGTGCACACCGACCCGGAGACGGCGCTGCGGCTCAGCCGTGCAGCGGCCCGTCTGCGCGGGGTGGCGGAGGACGCCCTGCCCCGCGAGCCGCGCCCGGGTGTGGCGTACATTCAGGTGCAGCCACAGCGCATCATCTCCTGGGATTACAGCCATGACGCCGATGCGACCTGATAAGCTGCGTGGCGCTGGCCACAGGTTGTGATAAGCGCCCGCTCAGGATGTCGTCAAGTGCGGCTGGCCTGTCCGGGCGATGACTGCCTGTGCGTGCCGCGACATGGCCACGAGGGTGCGCTGCGCATCGGCCTCGTCTGCGAGATGGTGATCGAAGGGGATACGTATACGTTGGGTCCCATCTGGGATAGTAACTTCAAGGTCCATACCGTCCTTGTCCAAGATGACCATGCGGGCCGCTGTCGCACTCCAGCGATTGCCATAGACCTTGACGTACATGAGGTTGGAATCCGCGTGGTCGGCATTCATATGGTCTATCATATAGCGTTCGGACTCTGGAGCAAAACCCGGGCTCTGCATGGCATTTTCCTTCGCTCTATATACCCTCACTCATGCCCTTCCCTTCTCTTCAGCCATCTCTGCTAGTCCTCGGAACTGAGCGGTGGCCTCTCAAAAGAGAGGGGCGTTGCATATGTACCGGCGAGAAGAGTATCAAGATACGCCAGATCGACTGCGCGTAACAGACTGTGGGGTGATGCTTGTTGCAGGATCTGTTTCACAAGAGCCGCTGCGTAGATTTCGGTGGGGTGATACCCATCGTACATATACCTATCGTCGAAACCGTCTTGCTGCGGGACCGAGAGGGGTAAGCAGGCAATCCCGGCAGCCCGCAGGCGTGCTGGCAGATCGAGGTGGTACGCGCGCCAGAACGGCTGCCAGGTGGGGGACGTCTCAAAAGCGGTTTGCACTGCGCTGGCAAAGGGGGGCAGGAAAACGTACACTTCCACACCCATATGCTGCAGCTCCGTCAGCGCTGCCAGCAACATGGTGACCCGCCCGGCATCCACCCTCGCAGGCAGCGCAAAGGGCTCTAGATACTCGGTGACCATCTGTAGGATCTTATTGCGGTCTTTATAGCGTGAATCACGCATCGATTCGAGCACCGTTGCCAGTTCGAGCTGGAGGCTGCCGTCGATACGAAAGCCGCCGCCATCGAGCAGCGGCTTAGCACCGATCGCCTGATAGCGGTAGCCCGGTGATGGGGCTCGGCGCACCCGCGAGGAGTGCCTTCCACGGGAATACCCGATGATGCGCTAGCAGACGTGCAGCCTCGATGTGCGCCGGAAAGAGCCCCACATCATCCTGCAGCGACTGGCTATCCAGCCATCCCCCATGCGTGTTGCCTTCCTTCACCCACCAGGGATCGACTCCAAAGATGAGCACCTCGGGCCTGGGCAAATCTCCGCTGCGTATCCTCTCTGCATAAGTCACCACATCTTGAGGGCTCTGGATCATCCCGCCGGCATTGTAGAACCACTGCTCCAAAGGGTGAAACATAAAATCCCGTATTTGCATGACGCGCGACGTCCCATGCATGACAATCTTGGGACGTGTACGTTTGATCATGGCATACTTGTACACATTGAATTGCTGGGAGAACAGCATACGACCATAGAGCGACGGAGTCGTGCCAAGGCTGAGTTGCGTGTCGACAACCCACGCCAGGGGCCATGCTTCGCCTGTACGCCAGATCGCGAACTCAAAGAATGCAAAGAGCACAAGGAGAGGCGCAAAAAACACGCCCGCCCGCTGCCAAAACCTGCGGATGATAACCAGGTTAGAATTGGAAGTAAATAAAGGGCGAGTAAGCCGTGTGACCATACCAAAAGATCCCTGCAATAAGGAGGTAATACACCGCCCAACGCACCCCGACGGGCCACCGTGCGATCTCGAGCCCGTGGGCTTTAGAGCGCTGCACCCATTCAATCAGTACGAGTACCCCTACGTAGCCCAGACCACTTTTATAGGCAGGATTGACGAGCCAGTCGTGGGTCACCATGTGGACTAGGAAGCGTACCGCCTCAGTGAAGTAAGACGCTCGAAAAAAGATCCACGCTACCAGCACCAGACAAAACGTCGTCGCCATTTGCAGCGCTTCTTTGACGGTGGGGAAGAACCGACCCTGGGCCACGGTGTCCAGGTGGCGGCTATGCGCCCTCGTCACAACCAATGGCACGTAGTACAAGCCATGCAAGAGGCCCCAAACCACATAAGTCCAATTGGCCCCATGCCAAAAACCGCTCAGCAGAAAGACCACCAGAATATTGCGTATCCAACGCCCCCGACTAGTCCTATTCCCTCCGAGCGGCAAGTAGAGATAATCCCGAAACCAAGTCGAGAGGGTGATATGCCAGCGGCGCCAGAATTCTGCAATGTCGCGCGAGAAATACGGATAGGCGAAATTCCGGGTCAGCCTGAACCCGAACAAGCGGGCACTACCAATCGCGATATCCGAATAGCCGGAAAAGTCGCAGTAGATCTGAAACGCGAAATACACGGTCCCGAGCGCGAGTTCCAACCCATGCAGGGCACCATACTGGCCATAAATTGCATCCACATGACGCCCCAGGTTGTCGGCGATCACGACTTTCTTGAATAAGCCCCAGAGTATTTGCCGCAGGCCATCTCGGGCCTGATCCCATTCAAAGGTGCGTGCCTGCATAAACTGCGGCACGATATCGTGGGCGCGTTCGATGGGTCCGGCAATCAGCTGCGGGAAAAAATTGACACACGCCAGATAGGCAATGGGGTCCTTGATCGCCTGCATCTCCCGTCTATAGACGTCGAAGCCATAACTCAGGCTCTGAAACGTGGTGAAACTAATGCCAGCCGGGAGAATGATCTGTAACGTGCTAAGACTCGCGGGCAGGCCGAACGCGTGCATCATCTGCACGAAAGACTCGACGAAAAAATTGTAGTACTTAAAGTAGAATAACACGCTTAAATTGCCGACAAAGCTACAGGCCAGCAACGCCTTGCGCCCAAGAGGATGGTTGGTCTTCTGCAAGCCGAGCCCGAGCCAAAAATCCAGGTACGCACTGAGAAACAGCAGCGCGAGAAACCGCCAATCCCACCAACTATAGAAAAAGTAGCTGACCAGCAGTAGGAAGGCATTTTGGGCCCGGACATACTCCTGTGGGATGCGCCAGTAGAGAAGGAACACAGTAGGGAGAAAAATCGCAAAGGCAAGGGAATTAAAAAGCATGCGCACACTCCGCGTCCAGCTTCTCGCCTTGGGCAAGGCATGGGTCTCAAGAAGGCCGGCAGTGGCCGAAGCACGGAAGCCCATAGCCAAATACTAACAGATTACCCTGTCAGGGCGCGCCCTGCCAGGGCCGCGCTTGCAGAAGGTGATTCAGGAGTGGCTGTTGGCATACTCCAGCATTGACACATCCCCGAAGTATGCTACGTTCCTGTGCAGTGTATGTTCGTGGGCTTGCCGCATTGCCAAGGAGATAAGTATGCAGATTGTGGGGTGGATGATCCTCTTGCTTCTCATCGTGGCCCGTCCGGCCTGGGCCACATTCGAGGGCTATATTGAGATGAAGATGACGATGAAAGAGGGCTCGGGAATCATGAAGGGCCAGATCTCATCTGTAGGGGCGCGCACAGAGGTGGCGGCGCGAGTGGCGCAGATGGGAGACATGCCGGTGACGATGACGATGCTCATGAAGTTCAGCAACCCTGACGTGGTGTACCTGCTCAACGATGCTACCAAAACCTACGTCGAGATTAACGTGAAAGACCTGGGCAACACCGCCAAAAATCGTCCGGACCAGGAGTATACCGTCAAGAAGCTGGGCAAGGAGAAAGTAGCAGGCTACGTCTGCGAGCATCTCCTGTTGACCGCTAAGGATGGCAAAGAGACGGAAGTCTGGACGACGAACGCTCTCGTGGACCTCGCTGTTTTTCGCGAGTACATGCAACGCAATCGTCAGGCCGACCTGCAGGGGATCATGAAGGCGCTCAAGGACGCTGGCGCAGAGGGTTTTATCGCCAAGATGATCAGCCGGGACAAGACCGGCACCCCCGCCGTCACGCTCGAGCTGGTGAAAGCGGAGAAGCGTGCCGTTCCTGCCGCGCTCTTAGAGATCCCGGCGGGCTATAAAAAACAGGAAGGCATGCTGGGCATGATGCCGGGCATGTTGCCGATACCGACGGAGCAGCAACAGACGATCAACAAGGCCCTGGAGAAGCTGACTCCAGAGCAGCGCAGAATGCTCGAGGGCATGATGAAGAAGAAGGGGGGCCAATAATAGCGCACGAGCTGTGAGGAGGAGGGTGTGGGCACTCAAACACCATGGCCCACGGTCTCCTAGTGTGGCACAGAGCTTGCAGTAAGGCTAGAGGTACATAACACATTCACCAGGGCGTATCCTCTGGCCCCAGGGCGGAGAGGAGAGCCGTTTACATAAGACATTATCGGGTTTAACCAGAGCTGATCAAGCTCCGCACGTCGAATGTGGGGAGCGGATGACGACAACTTACGCGGAGATTATGCAAGCCGCACGCAATCTCCATGACCATATCAGATATACCCGCTTTGGTTAGGCGCAAGACATCTTTGACTATACGGCACCGTTTCACCCCGGCAATCACGTGTTCCACGACGATGCGGACACTGGAGACGAGGTGATTGAGGAACTTGTCCCCTACGCTCAAGGCCTGGCCTCGTGGCTTTTTTGGGGCTGCATGGTTAGGAGCCGTTCAGGTTCATAGCCTTGAAAACCTGGGTCTTTGTCAAGGGTCGCGTTGCTGGGATAGGCGATCGGCGCCTGATCGGTGGCTTTCTTGTCGTGCGTTTTGCCTGGCTCAGTTGGGCCAAGATAGACCACTTTGCTCGTCACCTCATTGACCAGCAGGATGTTCTTATCGGTATGCGTCTTCTTCTTGCCGCTGTAGTGCGCCTGCTGCGCGGTGGCCTCCGGGGGGCGTTGGCGGCGACGCTCCGTCCCATCAATGGCCATCTGGGGGGCGCCCTCCAGGGTGAGGGGGCGAGTGGCGACCTGGCTCGCATCGCGTTCTGGGGCCATGCCGAGATCGGCTAAGGCGCGCGGCAAGACTGGGAGCAAGTGATGAATCCAGTAGTGGGTCTGGGGTTGGCTCAGCCCGAATTGTAAGCCGTGCATCGTTTGCAACGGATTCGTCTTCTGATAGACCAGAATAAAGAGCAGCTTGTCTGCCATCTGCGACAAGACGCCTTTGGCGCCGCCGCCGCCCTGGCGTTGGCGCGCCTTGCCTTCCCAGGTCTTGTCTGGCGGATAGAGTACGGCATAGGCCGCAGCGAAAGCCGGCAGCACACGCGCAAACTCGTCGTGCGTCAGGCCGGTCGCAGCCAGGAACTCGCGCGGTCTGTCTTGTAAGGTCGAATAGGTGAGCATACAGCCAGTATACACTATCCCCGATAATGTCTATAGAGTGTTTCCCTCCCTTCCTCACGGGTGTTCCCTGAATGTGACTGCGACGCACTCAGGGAACATCCAGCTTCCCAGTCTCTCATCACCTAGACGCGGGTGTCAAAATGAGAGAGGGAAAAGGAGAACCCCATGGATATGAATGTACTAGCGCCGGCTGGCATTGCCCTATTTTTTACCCTGCTTATGCTGCTCGTGCCAAGATTCAAGCCACAGAGGAGTAGGGCGGTGGGAATAACCCAAGCGGTTGTGGAGATCGATTTTGCCCTTAAAGAAGGACAAACCATTGTAGGGGTGATGGATACGAAAAAGTCCATGCGTTTCTATATCGGCACGGATGTGATAGATCAGAAAGATTATGAATAACCATGCAGGTAATCAGTCTGGTCTCCAGGGCCAGTGTCATCCTGACAGCAACCTGGGAAAATCCCTCTGGACTTTCGTAGCCTTTTCACGAGAGAATTGCCATGTTTCTTCGAGCCTTTTAGACGCGAGTGGACTGTCATGGACATATCACATAGGACTCAAATGTTTCGTGTCATTGGCCGCAGGACGCCAAAAGTCGATGCCCTCGATAAGGTCACCGGGCGGGCGCAATTTGGTGCGGATGTCTCCCTGCCGCGCATGCTGCGTGGGCAAAGTGCTGCGCAGCCCCTACGCCCACGCGCGCATCAAGCGCATCGATACGAGCAAAGCCGCCGCCCTCCCCGGCGTCAAAGCTGTCATCACCGGGAACGACTTGCCCCAGATAAGCGCTCGGCGCGTCTGGCCCTGGTGGCGTTGTCACGGCCCGGGAATACTACGTCAGTCGCGAGATTCTCGCCCGCGACAAGGTGCTGTTCCATGGGCACGTGGTGGCGGCTGTGGCGGCGATTTCTGATGAGATTGCTGAGGCAGCCGTGGACCTGATCGAGGTCGAGTATGAAGTGCTGCCCCATGTGACGGACCCGGTTGCGGCCATGCAACCGGATGCCGTGGTGCTGCACAACGACCTGTACACGCAGACGGGCACGGGCAAAGCTACCACACCCAGCAATGTAGCGGAACATCTCCACATGGGGCGTGGGGATGTGGGGCGGGGCCTGGCAGAGGCCGAGGTGGTGATCGAGCGGACGTTCCGCACGCAGACCGTGCATCAGGGGTATCTTGAGCCGGACTCCGAAGCCGCCTGGGTACGTGAAGACGGCAGTGTAATCGTCTGGGCCAACACGCAGACGACGTTTACGCAGCGGCAGGATCTGGCCATTATCCTGGGCATTCCGCTCAGTAAAATCCGTGTCGTGCCGACCGAGGTCGGTGGCGCCTTTGGCGGCAAGGAATCCGTACGGGTGTCAGCGCTCTGTGTGGCCCTGTCGCGCCGCACTGGTTGCCCGGTACGCATGACCTTCAGCCGTACCGAAGTGTTGCAGGCCACGGGGCCCGGCAGCGCCACGGTGGCCACGATCAAAGTCGGGGCCCGGCGCGATGGCACCATTACCGCCATCCAGGCGCATCTGGTCTATAACGCTGGCGCGTTCCCCGGGGCGCCCCTGCGCTCGGCTATCCGGCGGGTGTTCTCGCATTATCGTACCCCTAATCTCCAGATCGATGCCTACGACGTGGTCACCAATACCCCGCATGTGGCTGCCTATCGCGCCCCTGGCGCTACCCCAACGAATTTTGCCCTGGAATCAGTGATGGACGAGGTCGGTGAAGTCCTGGGCCTGGACCCCATAGCCTTTCGCCTCAAGAATGCCTCGCGTCCTGGCGACCCTATGCCCGACGGAGTGCAATTACCCTCGGTCAGTCTCACCGACCTGCTACAGCGCGTGCAGGCACACCCCTGCTGGACGACCCCGCTAGCTGGCCCGCACCAGGGGCGCGGCATTGCCCTGGGCCTGTGGACCATGCCAGGCGGCACCACGAGCTGCCATATCAATCTGAATGCTGACGGCTCTGTGACGCTCGTGCTCGGGGCAGTGGATTTATCGGCCACACGCACCAGCCTCGCCATGGTCGCTGCCGAAGCTTTAGAATTAGACTTGGAGGATGTGCGGGTAGTGGTGGGAGACACGGATATGGTCGCCTATTCTGGCGCCAGTGCTGGCGATAAGATCACCTATGTGACCAGCAAGGCCATCCTCAAAGCCAGCGAGGATCTGTTACAACGCTTAAAAACACGTGTAGCAGCAGCACTGGAAGCCGCGCCGCACGACATTGTGTACGAGCGCAAACGCTTCTGGGTACAGGGCTCCCCCGAGCGCGCCATGATGCTGGCCGACATCGCGCAGCGCACGGTACGTGGCGAGGACGCCGTGATGGGCTATGGCAGCAATAGCGAGACCTTTAGCACCGTGGCGATTGCGCCGAACGCGGCGGTGCATGTGGCCGACGTTGAGGTCGACTGCGACACTGGCGCCGTCACGCTTCTCCAGTACACGACGTTTCAAGACGTGGGCCTGTGCGTCAATCCGGATCAGGTCGAAGGCCAAATGCAGGGCGGGGCCACCCAGGGCATTGGCTGGGCTCTGTCCGAGGGATATGTCTTTGACGACCAGGGGGTGCTCCAGAACGCCAACTTGCTCGATTACCGTATGCCCACCAGCCTGGACGTCCCACGCATTGCCACCAATGTCGTCGAAGAGCCGTCTGGTGATCACCCTTACGGTATTCGCGCGGTTGGGCAGGTCCCCATCGTGCCACCTGCGGCGGCCATAGCGAATGCCATCTACCGGGCCGTAGGCGTCAGGCTGCGGGAGTTGCCGATGACGCCAGAACGCCTGCACCGGGCGCTGCAGCGCAGCGGCGCGACCACGCCAGAGAGCGAGGCACTGTTCAACGTTATCAGACAATGTTATGGACACCGCTTGACCTCAGACGAGCTGGAGGAAGTGCGCAAGGGCGTGGCCGGTATCAGCCAGGCTGCGGCGGCGCTACGCGCCGTCAGGCTCAACAATAGCGATGAACCGTTCGCGCTCGGCATACCTTATCGCCAGGAGGGCTAGCCGCGTGACGAGTCCCCTTGTCTTCATGCCCATACGGGAGTTACAGACCCTGGTGCAGACGCGGCAGGTGTCGCCCGTCGAACTGGCCGAAACGTTTCTAGCGCGTCTGGAAACCCTGGGACCACAGTACAACGCGGTGGTGACGGTCACCCGGGAGCGAGCGCTGCAGCAGGCGAGGCAAGCAGAACGCGACATTGCCGCCGGTCACTACAGAGGTCCCCTGCATGGCATCCCGTATGGTGCCAAAGACCTGCTGGCCACCTCCGGGGGCATTCCCACGACCTGGGGGGCAGCGCCTTTGCGCCACCAGAAGTTCGATTATGATGCGACAGTCGTGCGCAAGCTCGCTGAGGCCGGGGCTGTCCTGGTGGCGAAGCTCGCCATGGTCGAGCTGGCCGGTGGCATGGGCTATCGCCAGCCCCATGCCTCCTTTACCGGGCCCGGGATCAATCCCTGGGACCGCACCGCCTGGAGTGGTGGATCGTCCAGCGGCTCTGGCGCTGCCGTGAGCGCTGGACTGGTGCCGTTTGCCATTGGCTCAGAAACCTGGGGTTCGATCCTGGGGCCGGCCAGCCATTGCGGCATCGCCGGGTTACGCCCTACCTACGGCCGCGTCAGCCGCCATGGAGCGATGGCCCTGAGCTGGAGCCTGGACAAGCTCGGCCCTCTGGGACTCACTGCCGACGATTGCGGGCTAGTGTTGGAGGCCATTGCTGGCCCTGATCCCCTCGACCCGACGACTACCAACCGACCGTATACCTATCGCTACTGCCGATCCCACGGAGAAACGCTGGCGGCTCGGTGTGCTCAAAGACGTCACGGCAGATGTTGACGAGGCCGTGCGCAGCAATTTTGCGCAAACCCTCCAGGTGCTGGCCCAGGTTGCCAGTATCGAGGAGGTTGAGTTGCCGGAATTGCCCTACGAAGCAATCACCCGCACCATCCTGTTCGCTGAAGCCGCCAGTGCCTTCGAGGAGTTTATTGAGAGTGGCCAGGCGGCGGAGTTGACCGCTCCAGAGGACCACTACGGCCCGTATGTGCGTACGGCAGTGCTGGCGAAGGACTATATCCGCGCCCTGCGCTTGCGCGGCATCATCGCCAGACAGATGGACGCCGTCCTCGCTGGCTTTGATGCTCTGGTAGGGCCAGCGCGTGCCACCCCCCCTACCCCGCTCGATCAAGAGTTTCGCAGCGCTGCTGGGGGCATGGCGAAAGACATCATGGGTGCCATTGGCAACAGCCTCGGACTACCGGCTATCGCTGTCCCTAATGGCTTTTCGGACAAAGGCCTGCCAACGGGCGTCCAGTTCATGGGGCGAGCCTACGACGAGAATGTCATCCTGGCGGTGGCGCGTACCTACCAGAGCCTGACCGACTGGCACCTGCGCCATCCACCTGATCTGGCGCCATAGCGCCGCGCTGGCGCGGGGGCCGCGATAGGGCGAAGAAAGTACCACCATGCAGACCATCATTCACCATACGACGATTGTCACGGCGGACGAGCAGTGCACCGTCCATTATGACGCTGCCATTGTCATCGCAGACGACCGTATCGCTGCTCTTGGTCCCAATGCTGAGCTGCTGGCGCGTTATCCCGCAGCCGAGCGTATTGATGGGCGTGGCAAAGCGGTCATGCCAGGATTTGCTAACGTGCACACCCACTTTGGGCTCACCCTCGCCCGTGGCATCTATGAAGATTTATCGCCCTCGCACACCCCACCGTTTGAGGGTGGCCTGGCGCCTCTGCCGTTACCCCCATTGAGCCACGAGGAACGCCAGGTGATGTGTCAGCTTGGCATGCTGGAGGCCATCCGCAGTGGCACCACGCTGGTGC
>CAVWTB010000052.1:0-149994 GCA_963757845.1 uncultured Alphaproteobacteria bacterium | reverse complement strand
CAGGATCACGATCCGCACGATGATCGACCCGATTTCGGGAGCGCGCCCGCGAAGCGGGCAGAGCATCACTCGCGGTTAGAGAACTTCGCCGGGTTGATAATGCCAAACCTGATCGCAAAAGTCACAAGCCACGTCGGCCAAACCGACGCGTGCTCATGCCGGCCGGTCTGACGAGGCACTCCGAAATTTCGAGCCATGTTTTCGCTCCGCAACTTCAGACTTTTTTTTTGCCGTCCATCGTGGTGAAATTACGTTCTCAGCCCCGTTCCACGTGCATTTTAATGTGGCATCGGGCTGCGTCTTGAGGTTCGCAGTTCCAGTGTCAGCGGCAGCGCTTTGGTTTATAGCAACACCGCCACCGCTGTGGCTCTCGGCCGAGACCAGACCCCGCGCCGTGCGTTCAGCGAAACACGACCATCACACGCCAGTGAGGGCGGCGAGAACGGTATCGACCCGCAAGATAGGCGGGGACGAGGATTAACCAAAATCTGCCAACCCGGCCGTGGCTTCCAAACCCTCGAGTGGCGTTTGCGTATAGGGGCCATAATAGCGCAAACGCCACCTGACCGTTACGCGGCCATTTCTGCTTCCGCTAATTCGTTGATTTAATTGCCGGGTGGCGTTTGTTCGAGAAGTTCATATCAACACACGCATCTGCATCGGACTTCGCAAAATTTGGGTGGTTGATTTCATTTTCTCTGACTACAACCCGAACCCGTTCGAGGCCTCGGGTGGCGTTTGCTCGAGAGTTCCGAAATTTGCATCCGAAACATCTTCTAGACCCTCTTCCAGGCCGTCTTCATAGAGCGTCGGAGTGCTGCGGAGAAACCACTTCGAGGTCGTCTGCGTATCGCCGGGATCGTCGTCGAACGGGTCGTAGTGGACCATGTCGGGATCGTCCGGGTCGCCGCACGAGGTGTCGAACGCCGTCGCGTCGAGGAACAGATCGTCAAGTTCAGCCGACGCCGCAGACCCTTGCTCGCAGAGCATCTCGGCGATATCGAGAACCTCTGGCGCGACCGGGAAAAGACGGAACCACGCCGTCAGGAACCTTCGGTCGTCGTCCGTGAAAGATGCGATACTACCGACAAGGTCGTCGGGTCCTGCACCGCGCCGCTTGGCGTCCTTGACGTTCATCTCGGTGACCTTCACCCCGCACAGCGCCGTCATCAACCTTGCCGTTCGGGCGTTGAGCTTGGGGCGCTCGACCTTCCGCCATATCGGGCTTTCGAGAACGGTCACGATGCCGGCGGTGCGGTGAGCTAGAAGCTTGAGGACAGCCGACGCGACGGGCGAGAGTGCGTTGTGTCCACGGGTGCCGGTCTTTCTCCGGCTTTTCCTCGCCGCACCCCAGGCGATCATGTCGTCGTAATCCTGCTTCGTCTTCAGAACCCGCCTCTGAGACCGCTTCCAGTCTTCCAGCAGGTCTCGCGCCTGCTCGAACTCGTCGATGGTGCGCCACGGCACCGTGTCGGCGGTGATGAGACCGTCGACGTTGCGCACCTTCACCAGCTTCCGCTTCATGTCGTAGTCGGCGTTCCAACGGACATCCCGCTTCACCGATTGAAGATCCACCTCGAACAGGTGCTGTTGGCGCAGGGAGGTGAGCGACTTTGACCTCATCTTCGTTTCGAAATTCCGCTCGCGGTATCTCTCGATCCACACCCGGCACTGCTCGATCTCGGTGAGTGTCTGGGCCTCCTCCGGCGTCATGTATCCAGCCTTCGCCAGAACGACGCTCTGTCCGTTCCAGCCCTCGGGCGCGACCGTGTAGGTGCCCCTCGTCTTGGTCACGAGGGCCCTGGGGATCGAATGCTTCACCTCCCAGATCGTGTCGTCACCGGGCGTGATGCGCCCCCGCGCCGCCCTGAATGCCGTCGCTACCGGTCCCGTCTGGTCGATATCACCCAGATCGCAGGTGGACAGGAAACCGTCGGTGGTTGCCGTCCCGACCCATGTCCCAGGCGGCAGCCGTGTTATCGTCTCCAGCAGCAATGCCCTGACCAGACCCGTGCAGTAGGCCGCCATCATGGCGTTGGTGATGGCGCTCGGACCCAGCCTGTCGGACGTGCCGTACATTGTGTTGAAGACGCGGCGCTGATCGCGTTCGTCCTGAATGATCCTCATCCCGGCAACGCTTTGTGCAATCTTGCCGTAAACGGAATTGACGATTTCCTTGACGGTTTTGTCGAGCACAAGGTCGGGAGGCTGCTGCGCTTTAGCCTCGGCCCTGATCTCGCCGACCTGCCGCGCGATGTCCTCGAACAACCGGATTGAACCGGGTATCCAGTCGACGCGGTAGCCATCCTTCACGGTGATGTCGGCACCTATGCCGATGGCGACGACCAGTTCCGGTCCGGTGCACCACGAACTTCCTTCCAACGGGTAGATGAGCCCCCTGCCGTTCGATGCCCTGACCGGCAGGCATGGGAACAGCGTCCCGTCGGGAAACCTGAATTCGACGAGCGCCGCCGTCATCGCTGCGTCGATGACCGCCAGACGGTCCAGATCGGTGCAGTGCCGCGCAGTGTGCCAGTCGGGTAAACCGATGAACGACAAAGCCGTCGGGTAGGCCGATCTGATGTCGAGGTCCGCCAGTTCTTTCTCTTCGGGAGAAAAGCCGAGTGCGGTAGCGACGTTGTAGCCACCGTGATACGCCTGCGCGGCAATCGCGATCAGCGGCGCCAGATGCGCTAAGGGTCGCTTCGGCTTGTCGTGTCCGAGGAATTTGTTCAGGTCGATCCCTTTGATCTTCGCCTGCCTCCTCACCAGTTCGACGGCCGCGCCGCCGAGCGTAATCACTTTCTTGCCGATGCCGAGCCTCTCCAGCAGCAGGCTGTAGGTCCGTGCGACCCATTTCGCCGGGATGACCGCGTCCGTCAGGGCGTATTTTTCGAACAGGTCGGGATGGTCCTTCAGGAACAGGTCCATCCGGTCCTTCGAATACCCGTTTGGCAGATTGACCTTCGGCTCGCCAAGCAGGTTGCCAATTGTTTCGACGGACGTCCCGGTTGGGGTGAGCATCATGGTGTCGACGATCATGACGCCGCACCTGACGGGCCCTTCGGACGACGCCAGCCTCAACTGGAGCGGCATCTCGGTCGTCGCGTATGATTTCCGGACGGCACCTATGCGACGCTTGAAGAAGCCGAAGTCCGCGAACGTCGTCAGATCGGCTCTTGTGAAATGCCCCGCGATGACGAACCTGCGCGGCACCTTATCGATGACGCGTCCCCGCCTCGCTTTGAGGAGCGCCATTGAGAGGCCGCGTTCGAGCGATATGCGCTGGCCGCCTTTGGGGTAGACGATCAGCTTCGCCATCTGGTCGGTGTCGGCATTGAGGACGGCGAATTGGTAGGACAGGATGCGGTTTCGCCCCTCGCTTTCGTAGACCCATTCGGCGTCGATACCGACGACGATGAATGGATCGTCGTCCGTCTTCGAACTCGTACGGTTTGCTGTTCCTGTTCTTCCGGTTCATGCGGCTCACGGATACCCCACCTCCAGAGAGACACGGATGCGCCGCGTTCCGTTGTGCGACGCCGGATGGCCTTCGGGACGTTCCTGAGCGCCCCCACGCGTCATGGGTGATCAGCGTCTAGGTCTCTTCGAGAGCTTCGATGCGGTCCACGACGGGGCAGTTGAACCCGGCCACCCGCCGGTTCCGGGTGACGACGCAGATTGCACTGCCCTCGAGCAGGCCCGGCAATGCGCTGATCCCGCCCGCGGCCTGCGCGTCGGCGAGCGACAGGCCCTTGGTCCGAAGGATGTCTTCCACCCGTCCCTTGCCCAGCGCCGTCTGGAAGTAAAAAGCCGACGAGGACGGAGCACCGATGGGGAGCCTCTCGACGATGCGGCGGACCTTGCCGTCCGGCGTGTCGAGCCTGTAGGTGATGACGATGTGCGTCGCCGCCTTGAAGCTGTAGCGGATCTTCTCGACCGTACCGTTGTAGCGGCCCGGCGGAAGCTCCTCGAAGGTGAGGTCGTCTGTCATGCGCTCACCTTGCGGACGCACACGGAGGTTGTTTGAGGCGCGCCGCCAAACACGCGATCTGCTTCGGCGTCGTCGATGAGGGTAATGCGACGACCAACACGGTGTGCGGTCAACTTGCCCGGCGCGGATCAGTCGCCAAACGGTGCTTTCGGAGACATCGTTGCGTTCGGCAACAGTGCGGACGCGGCTGCGCTTACGCACGTGTTGCGTTTCGACGCCAGACATAGGGTCACTCCGTTCTGCGCACATCTGCGCGGTTGTGCGCGATAGTGACACCTTGAGAACGCTTCCGAACGGGAACCGAGTCTAGACCCCCACGAACTGAATGTGGGGGTCTAGACAAACCGACTGTGCGAAAGACAGTGCTTCAACCTGTTCATCGCAAGAAGATGCAATCTGCACTCGAGCGAACAATTCTGATGAGCCAAGCTCGCTGACAGATGCAAAAATTGAATGCGACGCAGCCAGTCAGCGCGTCGGCACCCATTTATAGAAGCGGCCACTCGGGCAGGCCCCATTCGGGCTCCGTACACTTGAGTAGATCCGCTCGCGTCATCGGCGAGCCCTTAGAGGCCGGTGACAAGAGCAACTGCCGTGCCTTATCAATGGATGGCTTGAAGTTTCGACCGGCGGGCGAGTGACCCGCGTCCTTCCAGGCGGCTTGCAGCAAGTCAAAGAAGTGGATTTCTCCCTTGCGGCTTTTCTTTGTGTTAGGCAGTTCGCCGGTGACTATGAACCACCCGTCGCCAAGCACGCGAACAAAAGCGTTT
The DNA here is from genome assembly GCA_963757845.1 of uncultured Alphaproteobacteria bacterium. GTDB lineage: Bacteria > Pseudomonadota > Alphaproteobacteria > Rhizobiales > Xanthobacteraceae > P52-10. The sequence goes on along the minus strand of CAVWTB010000052.1, from coordinate 145,230 downwards.
TGATCAGCAACTCCAAAGTTCTTGTTTCTTACGGCAATCCGCCTTTCCTTCTGTTTCGCGGCAGCGCCTATCCATCGAAGGGCCGACAACGCGGACACCAAGGTCAGTGCATCCCTCCGGGCATCTTCATGCAATGAGAACAGTTCATCGGCGACCCGGTCGCTCCTGCTTGGATCCACAATGATCAACTGTCTAAGAACGTGCGCTACGGCCTCGGCCCTGTTGTCGGCATTGCGTCCCGCAAGGTGATCCAAGAGCTTGGACAGCAACGCCGCTGCTTTGTCGCTCAGCAGCGCAATGCGCTTGGCATCATGACGCGCATCGCTGATCGGCTCGATAGCGTTCATGGCCGTTGCAATTGCGGCCTCAAGTATGCGCCGACCGATCAGTTTTCGACGATCTTGCGGAAGGTCCTCGCGCATCTTCACCGTCGAGAAGATATTGTCGATGAGCAGCTTCTCGCAGTCGTAGATATCGTCTCTATTCTTCCACTTTGGCGGCGGCGGTGATCTGGCCATCTAGCCCGCCGAACGCAACGTTACGACCGAAACACCCACCTGCGGGCCAATGCAAAACCTGCGCCCATGCATCCATCAATCTGCGCCGCTTCTCGAAGCCGTCGCCGCGCCGATACGCCTGCTCGGTGGCATCCCCGACCTTGTGGGCTAGCGCCAGTTCCGCCAGTTCGCGGGGAAAGTTGGTTTTATCCCCCACCCAGTCTCGGAATGAGGATCTAAAGCCGTGCGTTGTCGCGGCGGAGTTCATTCTGCGCAACAAACTGAGCATCGCCATGTTGGTGAGGGGCGCACCAACCCTGCCGCCGTGAAAGAGGTAGCCGGTGCCCGCAGTGGCTCGCAGGAGCTCGATGGCCGCGTCAGTCAGGGGAACGCGATGCTCGCGCCCACCCTTCATGCGACCGGCTGGCACAGTCCAGACCCCTGCGCCGAGGTCGATTTCGTCCCACGTAGCGCCGATCACCTCGCCCGTTCTGGCCGCCGTCAAGATCGCAAAACGCAAAGCGAGCGCCGCCATGCCAGCCTCGTCACGCAACCTAGCCATGAAGGCTGGGACTTGCGCATAGGCCAGCGCAGTGTGGTGTTTCACCTTTCTGACCTTGGAACGGGGAGGCAGCAGTTGATCCAAATGCCCCCTCCAGCGGGCCGGATTGTCCTCTTCGCGATACCCCCTGGCCTTCGCCCAACTCAGCACCGCCTCAATCCTTCCACGCAACCGCGATGCGGTCTCGGGCTTCGTCTTCCAAATCGGTTCGATGGCCTTCATGACGAGACCGGTGTCGATCGACGCCACCGGCAGCGAGCCAAACACCGGTCGCGCATATTTATCGAGGCTCGACGTCCATTGGGCTCGGTGCTTGGCGTTCCGCCACGCCACCTCATTGGCCGCCACGTAGGCCGCGGCGCATTGGTTGAACGTCATCGAGGTTGCCGCTGAGACCCTCGCGCGGGCACGCTCAGCGTTGCGGATCGAAATTGGGTCCAGCCCCTTGTCGAGAAGCTTGCGACACTCGAGCGCCTTGGCTCGAGCTTCCTCGAGGCCGTAGGTGTTGCAGGATCCGAGCCCTGCTTGCCGCTCGCGTCCGCCAAAGCGGTAGCGAAACAGCCAAGATTTCGCGCTCGCGCCGGTGACCTGCAGGTACAAGCCGCCGCCGTCAGGGTAGAGCCCTGGTCTGGTCGTGCGCACCACGGTGAGCGCCTTGAGCCGCCGGATCGTCCGCGCCATGCTTCTACCCCCGCAAGTACCCCCGCAGCATCTTGCCATACATGGCTAGGACGTGAAAGGACGTGCAACGAAAACACGCCGTTTTCAGCTGAATTTCTCGATCTTGTGAGGGGTTATGCGCCGTCCTGAACGGCTAGCTTGGCGGAGAGCTGAGGAATCGAACCCCCATCCTTGAGAGGAGCGACGGTTTTCGAAACCGCTGGCAGACCATTCCGCCCGAACTCTCCGTATTGGCTTCCCCTGCCCGACTCGAACGGGCGACCTCGACCTTCGGAGGATCGCGCTCTATCCGCTGAGCTAAGGAGAAATATTTCGGCCGGCCTTTCCCGGCAGTCACCACGACGCTTGCGCGCCACCCAGGCAATGGGCTGATCGAGCGTGGTCCCTCTTTGGCCTCTTACGCTTCCAGCTCGGCATCCCAGTAGAGATAATCGAGCCAGGTCTCGTGCATGAAGTTCGGCGGGAACAGTTTCGAGGCCGCGCGCAGCTGGTGCACGGTCGGCTCGAACGGCGCCCGCTGCGGCTTGACGATCCGCTTGTCCTTCTTCGTGTTGCAGGGCGAGCATGCCGCGACGATGTTCGCCCAGCAGGTCACGCCGCCGGCGGACCGCGGCACGACGTGATCGAACGTCAGATCCGAAGCCCGGTGCTTGTCGCCGCAATACTGGCACTTGAACTGGTCGCGCAGGAACACGTTGAAGCGCGTGAAGGCGACGCGCGCCGGCGGCCTGACGTATTCGCGGAGCGCGATCACCGACGGCAGCCGCATCGTGGTCGACGGGCTGTGCACCTCCTGATCGTATTCGGCCACGACGACGTGGCTGCCCTTGACCACCGCACGCACCGAATCTTCCCAGTTGAAGAGCGACAGCGGAAAATAGCTGAGCGGCTGGAAGTCCGCGTTCAATACCAACGCGGGATTGTTCGCGAACATGGTCGTCTCCTGCGTCCTACGTTGGTGGTCCCGCCGTGAATCGTTCCATCCGACTCCAGGACCGAAAATCCGCGCCTCAAGAATGGCGCTAAAATGGCGCTCCTGAAGGGACTCGAACCCTCCTCAGCCGATAGACAGTCGGCCCGCCTCACCCGATGCGTACAGGAGCATGTTAGCTCAGCCCGGCTGGCGAACAAGGGGCGCCCGCCTTCGCTCTTCGAGCTTCGGCGCGGCAGCCTTCGCCGGCTTCGCTACGAAAGGCTGTGCTGGCTTGCCGAGCCGTAGCTGGCGAAGCCAGCGAAGGCTGGTGCGGCCGGCAGGAGTTGAACCTGCACTCCTTAAGGAACTCGCCTCTCAAGCGAGCGCGTCTGCCATTCCGCCACGGCCGCGTAGTTGTTGGTACACCAGGTCGGACTCGAACCGACGAAGGCCTTAAGCCAGCAGATTAAGAGTCTGCCCCCTTTGCCGCTCGGGTCACTGGTGTGTTGGCGGATTCCGGTGGTTACGATCCACTTGAGCACGGGTTAAAAATCCGCTCCCTCTCCATTCGGGTTGAACTCTCAGAATCCGTGGTGCAGGCTGCCCCGCTTCGCTTGCAGCTACGCCGGGCACGCTTCGCCTTCAGCCACGCGTGGCTGTGCCACGCGTAGCCGCAGGCGAAGCGTGGTGCGCCAGTCAGGAATTGAACCTGCATCGATCGGTTATCGGCCGATTGCTCTGCCGTTGAGCTACAGGCGCATTGACGGTGTCGTTCGGCTGGGACTCGCACCAGTGGCTCCGCCGCGTCGGAGCGGCGTTCGTGCCTGCTGACTACGAAGACGTGAATGGCTTGCTGATCTACGAAGCGCGAACTGGTACTCCCTGACGGATTCGAACCGCCGAATGTCACGATGTAAGCGTGATGCCTTGGGCCGCTTGGCGAAGGGAGCGTAACGGTGCGCGTGCCGATTTGCACGGAAACTGTACGGTCTTTGAAGCCGCTGACAAGCCAGTTGGTCACACGCAATGATGGTGCGAGCGCAGGGATTTGAACCCACACTCCGAAGAACTGGTTTCTAAGACCAGCGCGTCTGCCGTTCCGCCACGCTCGCATGAATTTATGCCCGGCTTCGCCCGCTGCTTCGCCGGGCACGCTTCGCATTCCGCCACGCGCGCGGCTGCGCCACGCGTAGCCGAAGGCGAAGCGTGGTGCTCTCTACAGGCTATGATCCTGTCTTTCCGCCTTACCAAAGCGGCGTCCTGCCGAATGAACGAAGAGAGCATGGAGCCGGCGGCAGGGATTCGAACCCGCGACCTCTCGTTTACGAAACGCTTGCACTTCCACTGTGCTACGCCGGCTCGTCGCGCCGTAGCTCGCGAAGCAGCGAAGGCGGACAATGCTTCGCACTTTCCGTCGAAACGACGGATGCAAATTGACTAACACAGACGGCGCGCAGTGAAGCCGCTTTTGTCTGCCCGCGCCCGCCGGTCGTCCCTCTCCTCGAGGGGCCGGCACTGGTTGGCGGGAAAATAAAAAATTCAAGTCAGTCATCCGTGCTCACGCAGCGCGCGGTTCGCGCGGCGTGGGGAGCCGGTTGACGAAGTCGAGATAGCGTTTTCGAGCCTCGGCCTGCGGCAGACCGCCGGCGACAGCGCGGCGGACAAACGCAAGCGCGTACGGCGAGGAGAAAAACCTCGCAGGCATACGGTTCTCGGCTGTAGCTCGGGTCGTCTGTTGGGCCATCTGAGCCCTCCTGCCTGTTGCGGCGGAGGACTGGCCTGCGCCGACGTTACGCTGTTCGGTTTCAGCCGTGTTTCGGGCTGCACCAGATAGTTCGGACCTTGCTTCCGCACGGATATGCGCACGCAATCGGCCAACCGGATAAACGGTCGGACGCTGGCGGCAGTCCCTGCGATATGTGAGCGTAAGCTCGACATGACGGTCCTCAATGATGCGGGAAGATTCCCGCGACGAAATGTTGGTGTAGCTAAGCGCAGAACTCGTTCAACGCGTCAAATGTTTTTCGCCTGCGCAAGGCAAGTCGCGCAAATTCGCAATTTTCGGATTCCGCGTGCCGGCAATCGAGAAATGAAATTTGCTACTTCGCGTTAACACTCGGCGTTCTCACTCCCTCGCAGCCCCGCTGCTGCGCTCGCGCCTGCCGCTGCCGCACCTGCGGCCGCAGCGCCGCAAGCCGATCGATCTCGCGCCAGAAGCCGGCGATCGTGTCGTCGATGATCTGCCGCACCGACTTGATCTCGTGAATGAGCCCTGCGCTTTCGCCGGCCGAGCCGGAGGTGTTCTCGACGTCGCCGTTGACATAGAGCATGTCGAGCGTCGCCCTGCCCTGATGGCGCTCGCGGGTGCCTTCCTTGACGGCCTCCGCGTACGGCGTGCGCAAGCCGCGCGAGCGGGCGCGCGGCGGGTTGTCGGTCAGCATCGTGCCGGTGATCGGCGCATCGACGATCGCCTGCTTGTAGTTCTGGTGCACCGGGCTTTCGAGCGAGGCGACGAAGCGCGTGCCCATGGTGACGCCCTCGGCGCCGAGCGCGAAGGCCGCCGCCATGCCGCGGCCGTCGACGATGCCGCCGGCGGCGACGATCGGCACGTCCACCGCCTCGCGCACCGCCTGCAGCAGCGCGAACGAATGCACCTCGTCCGGATTGCGAAGCCCTGCGCTCTCCGCGCCCTCGACGATCAGCCCGTCGACGCCGGCGTCCACCGCCTTCTGCGCGCCGCGCAAGGTGGCGGTGGCGTGATAGACGATCACGCCCGCGTCCTTCAGAAGCTTCGCATAGCGCGTCGGATCGCCCGCCGAGGTGGTGACGAAATGGATGCCCTGGGCGAGCAGCCAGTCGATGATCTTCTTCTCCATCTCCTGGTTCGCCTGCAGGTAGCGCACCGGCAGGTTGACGCCGAACGGCTGGTTGGTGGCGGCGCGGATGGCCGCGAACTCGCGGGTCGTCACCGACAGGTCGGCAATCGAGTTTTCCAGCAGCCCCATGCCGCCCGCGGCCGAGACCGCCGAGACCAGCGGCGAGCGGGCGATCCAGGTCATCGGCGACTGGAATATCGGATAGCGGGAGCGCGTGTGCGCGACGACACGTTACCTTCGAACATGCTTCCCCCTGCTCACGCTTCTGCTTGCGGCCAGTTAAATCCGGCCCGAGCCGATTAGTTCAATTCCGGTGGGGTCGCGCCGGACGCATAGGAGACGCCCCGACGAAGCGGTTCCAGCATATTGAAACGGACGGCCCCGGCCGGGCATGATTGTTGCACTGATTTGCTCTTCTGACTGAAGGACCAAGACTTGCAATGAGAAAACCGGTGGTCGGCGTGATCGGCAACGCCCAGCATGTCGAGAACAAGTTCGCCACCCAGATGGTCGGCGAGCGCAACATGCGCGCCATCGCCGATGTCGCCGGCGCCCTGCCGCTGATGTTCGCAGGCTGCTCGGAAATCACCGACATCGGGGCGCTGCTGGACGTGGTCGACGGCGTGCTCCTGACCGGCGCCCGCGCCAACGTGCACCCGTCGCATTTCAACACCGAGCCGAACCCCAAGCACGAGCCCTACGACGAGCAGCGCGACAGCGTCTCGCTGGAGCTGGCAAAAGCCTGCGTCGCCCGCGGCATGCCGGTGTTCGGCATCTGCCGCGGCCTGCAGGAGATGAACGTCGCCTTCGGCGGCTCGCTGCATCCGGAGATCCGCGAAATCCCGGGACGCATGAACCACCGCATGCCGCGGCTGGAGAACGGCGAAATCCATCCCGACCCGCTGGTCATGTTCGCCGACCGCCACGACGTCAGCCTGACGCCCGGCGGCACGTTCGCGCAGCTGCTCGGCTGCGAGACGATCCGCGTCAATTCCCTGCACGGCCAGGGCATCCTCGAGCCCGGCAAACGCATCGTCATCGAAGGCGTGGCCGAAGACGGCACGATCGAGGCGATCCGCATCGCCGATGCGCCGGCGTTCGCGCTCGGCGTGCAGTGGCACGCGGAATACGACCCGCAGAAGAACCCGATCAACCGCAAGCTGTTCGAGGCGTTCGGCGAGGCGCTGCTGCGCACAAGCGCGCCGCCTGACGGCCGGACTTCCGATCCCGCGTTGCCAGCCTCGAACGCTGACGCCTGCGCGTTGACCTCGACGCGCCGAACGTCCACGGTCGTCGCGCATGAACAAGCTCCCGACCTCGAACGTCGCCGCCTCCGACAGCATCGTCGCACCGCTGCGATTTGCGGTGTTCCGGCGCATCTGGATCGCCGGACTGCTGTCCAATCTCGGCCTGCTGATCCAGGGCGTCGGCGCGGCCTGGCAGATGACGCTGATGACGTCGTCCGCCGACATGGTGGCGCTGGTGCAGACCGCGGCGCTGATGCCGACGCTGCTGATCTCGATCGCCGCCGGCGCCATCGCCGACATGCACGACCGGCGCATCGTCGCGCTGGTCGGCGCTGTCGATCTCGCTCACCGCGGCCGCGACGCTGTCGGCTGCTGGCCTATGTCGGCTGGCTGACGCCTTACATCCTGCTCGGCTTCTCCTTCCTGATCGGCACCGGCATGGCGCTGTTCCAGCCGGCGTGGCAGGCCTCGGTCAACGAGCAGGTGCCGCCCGAGACCCTGCCGCAGGCGGTGGCGCTGAACGGCATCAGCTTCAACATCGCGCGCAGTTTCGGCCCGGCGATCGGCGGCGTGATCGTCGCAGCCGCAGGCGCCGTGGCGTCGTTCGTCGTCAACGCCCTGCTCTACATTCCGCTGATCGTCGTGCTGCTGCTGTGGAAGCGGGAGATCGAGCCGGCGCGCCTGCCGCCGGAGCGGCTCACCCGCGCCATCGTCTCCGGCGTGCGCTACGTCATCCATTCGCCGCACCTGCGCACCGTGCTGACGCGCACGCTGCTGTTCGGCATCATCGGCAGCGCGTGCCGGCGCTGATGCCGCTGCTCGCGCGCGACCTGCTCGGCGGCGGCGCGCAGCCTCTACGGCATCATGCTCGGCGCGTTCGGCCTCGGCGCGGTGATCGGCGCGCTGAACGTCTCGACGGTGCGGCGGAAGTTCGAAGCCGAGCTCTCGGTGCGCGTCTGCTCGCTGATCATGGGCGTGGCCGTCATCGTCATCGCGCTCAGCCGCTGGCCGGTGCTGACGGCGCTTTGCGCTGGTGGTCGCAGGCGCGGTCTGGATGCTGGCGATCGCGCTGTTCAACATCGGCGTGCAGCTGTCGGCGCCGCGCTGGGTCGCGGGCCGCGCGCTCGCCGCCTTCCAGGCGTCGATCGCCGGCGGCGTCGCGCTCGGCAGCTGGGGCTGGGGCCTCGTCGCCAACAGCGGCGGCGTCAGCGAGACGCTGCTGATTTCCGGCGGCGTGATGCTCGCCTCGCCGCTGATCGGCCTCTGGCTGCGAATGCCGGCGGTCGCCGACCGCGAGCGACGACGCCGAAGCGCTCGCCGATCCGGAGGTGCACCTGCAACTCACCGCGCGCAGCGGACCGGTCGTGATCGAGATCGAGTACCGCGTCGAGCAGAGACGCGCGCGCGAGTTCCACAACCTGATGCAGCAGGTGCAGCTGTCGCGCCAGCGCAACGGCGCCTATGGCTGGTCGATCGCGCGCGACATCGCCGATCCGGAATTGTGGACCGAGCGCTACCACTGCCCGACCTGGCTCGACTATCTGCGCCAGCGCAACCGGCCGACGGCGTCCGAGCGCGCGCTGACCTTGAGCGCGCAGGAATTTCACATGGGCCCCGAGCCGGTGCGCATCCGCCGCATGCTGGAGCGGCCGTTCGGCTCGGTGCGCTGGAAGGAAGACACGCCGGACCGCGCCGCGAAGGCGTTGCCGATCCCGGTCGATCCGACCGGCACAGCATAGCGACCGCTGGCGGTCGGCTGGCTGCCTCTAGCAAGCGCGCTGCGGTAAGCTGACGCCATCAATATAATCACGGTCGCCGCGTGAGGCTGAGAGAGCTCCAGCCATCGATCGCAACGACAGCCACTCAACCTCAGATGAGCATCTCCGTGCAGCTTCTTCTTGCGAAATCCGCGCTCGCGCGCGTCGAACCGCGCCTCAAGGCGCTCGCCCCCGATCTCGAACTCACGCTCGTCACGCCTGCCGGCACGTTCGAGCGCAACGGCAAGGAGATCCCCGCCGATCAGGTCGATCCGGATGTCGCCTGGCTCAGCCTCGACGCGATGCGCGACGGCTACCTGCCGGCCGTGCTCGGCTGCCTCGCCAAGAGCACGAAGACCAAATGGATGCAGTCGTTCCTCGCCGGTCTCGACCATCCGGCGTTCAAGCAGATCATCGGCAAGGGCATCCGCCTGTCGAAGAGCAGCGCGCAGGCGATCCCGATCGCCGAATACGTGACCGGACACGCGTTCAGCCTGCTGCTGCCGATCGAGCAGCAGCGCGCGGCGCAAGCCAAGACGCGAATGGACGCGCACGCCCTATCGCGAGATCGGCGAGACGCGCTGGACGGTCATCGGCTTCGGCGCGATCGGGCCCGAGATCGCCAAGCGCGTCAAACCTTTCGGCGTGCACCTCACCGTCGTGCGGCGCCAGTCCGACGATCGCGGGCTTGCGGATGCGGTGATCCCGCTGGCCGATGTCGGCAAGGTGCTGCCCGAGACCGACGTGGTCGTGCTCGCCTGCGCGCTGAACGACGAGACGCGCGGCCTCGCCAACGACGCCTTCTTCGAGAGGATGAAGAAAGGCGCCATCCTGATCAACATCGCGCGCGGCGCGCTGATCAATTCCGACGCGCTGAAGCGTGGCCTCGACCGCGACCAGCCGCGCCACGCGGTGCTCGACGTGTTCGAGCAGGAGCCGCTGCCGACTGACAACTGGATGTGGAAGCATCCAAAGGTCCGCGTCAGCGCGCACACCTCGCCGCAACGGATCCGGCACCATGCGCCGCGGCGACGAGCTGTTCCTGGAAAACCTGAAGCGCTATCTCGCGGGCGAGAAGGTGCTGAACGAAGCGACGAAGGCCGAGGTGGGGCTTTAAGGCGAGATCAGATTAAATTGGTGTGTTCACTTTCGGAGCCGTCCCCGCGGCGATCCGAATCCCGGCACGTAACTTCTAATCCTCATCCTGAGGAGCTCGGCGTAGCTCGAAGAGCGAAGCCGGGCGTCTCGAAGGATGAAGGCCGGGGCGCGGGCCGTGTTCAAATCGCGAGTCACGGGCCTCGCCCTTCGAGACGCGCTTCTTCGAAGCGCTCCTCAGGGTGAGGGTTTGGAGGTGGTGCGTGTTGAAACTCCGGCGGGCATGACTTTCCGCGCCGCGGCGGCCGAGGCCGTCATTGCATATTTAATTGTCAAACAGCCCGACGTGCATAAGCACCGTAGCCCGCATGAGCGAAGCGATATGCGGGGCTCGACTCAGCCCCCGGATGGCGCTTCGCTTATCCGGGCTACAGACACGCGTCATCGCCCCGTGTGTTGTCCGGCTCCAGGGCTCGCCGGTCTTCTCTTTGTTCCTTCTTTCCCGTAAGGGCGTGCGGAACGACAGGGCGAAAAGCCGCGCCCGCGGCGCCCGCATGGTTTGGATGCGGGCATCCCGCATGCCGATCGCGTCGGCACACGGGCAGTGGCCCAGCCCAACGCCGAAGATCGTTGAGCTGAACCGGGCCTCGGAAGCAGATCTTCGCCTGCGTTCCGCACGCGGATGGATTTTTCGGCTTGCTGCATGCCCCAGGGGTTGTCACTGGCGCCGACGCGCCCCCGTTCGTGCGAGCTGTCGCCCGGACATGCACTTGGGCCGTCCGCCCGTTGCGCCGGCGTCTGCCCCGTCCGCCGCGAGGATCAGAAATCCTCGCACGTGTCCGGGGCCCGGCATCGTTGCGGCCACCGCATCCCGCTCCGCGTTTCGAAGACGATCGCCACGCGCCCCTTATCGGTGCGGGATGGGGCGATGATATGAGTCCTACGACGAGGGTCAAGAACAACAAAGAGACGCCGGCCAGCTATTTTTTCTGAGAATCAGAAAAGGGTATGGGCCGGCAGGTTTCTCGCGCCGAAAAATCCGCCCCGGCGGAGCCTTGATTGCAATGTTGTCGGTCAGGATCAAATCATCCAACGAGCGATCAGAGCCGAGGCTGTAATACGGCCCACATCAACAACGCGATGCCCGCAAACGCGACGTTCCAGACAAGCGATCGCACGAGCGGCACGCCCAGCGCATAAAGCGGCAGATAGATCGCGCGTCCCGCGACATAGAGCGACACGCCCCACACTGTCCGCCAGTCGTGGGCATCCACGACATGCAGCGCAAGCGCCAGCGCCGCAAAGATCGGAAACGTCTCTAAGAAGTTGGACTGTGCGCGGCCGAGCCGTCCGGCGACGCCGGCAAGCGGTGGAACGGGCTCATCCCGCGCGCTTGCCGTCCTGCGATAGCCCCTTTGCAGGCTCGCCGCATGCGAAGCCAGAATGATGTGGAGCAGCCCCAACCCGCAGGCAAGAACGAGCGCCGTCATCTCGAAGGTCATCTTTGCCGTCCAGGGCCGCCGCCGCGACACGTGTGCATCATGCATCGGGTTACGCGGCATTTTCGCCTTTGCTCGGTCTTTCAGGGCAGAGGCAAGATCACCGCACCATCAGCACCGGCGGCGGAGCACCGGCGCAAGCGATGCCTGACTTGTGAATGCCTCAGGCTTGACCCCTATTTCATGTTCACTAAACTATCGATCAGATCGACTATCGAAATCGGCTTTGGTCCCGGCGACGGCACAACTCGAGTGACTCGGAGACTCAGGAACGACCCGACAAGCGCCTGAGGCGTGTCGGGAAAGGAGACCGGCGTTGCCGCCGACGGACCGGCCTGCTGCACGTTTGCGCGGTCGAAGGATGCAAGCGCCGGAACAAGACAACGTTTTCGCCAGGCCGGGCCCCTCTGGCAGCTGCACGCTGCGATGTCGGACTGGATAGGGAGTGGCCCTTGGACCCGTGTAATCGCGGAAGCCATTCGCGTTTGACGTTGGCGTCGCAAGGCGCTCCCGGCGCCGCGCACCTCAAGCGCGCCCTCCATCATTTCGCACATCGACCGACCGTATCCGGAGGATCATCATGAATGTCCTTGAGAAGCCGTCGCGCGCCATCGCCGCATCGACCCCGGAGCGCGTTACCGACAGCACTTCGCAGCAGCCCCATCACCAGCCGGCCGAGACCGTCGTTCGCGAGCTCAAGTCGGATGGCCAGCGCGGCCTGACCCAGGCTGCGGCGCAGCGAACGCCTCGAGCTGTACGGGCCGAACGAGCTGAAGGGCGCGCCGAAACGCCATGGTGGCGGCGTCTGCTCGAGCAGTTCGAGAATTTCCTGGTCATCATCCTGCTCGTCGCCATCGTCATCTCCGTGATCGAATGGGCTGCTGCAGGATCCGCGCGAAACCGCGCTGCCCTACGAAGCGATCGTCATCACCATCATCGTCGTGCTGAACGCGATCCTCGGTTTCGTGCAGGAATCGCGCGCGGAGAAATCGGTGCGCGCGCTGATGGCGCTCGCCGCGCCGGAAGCGACCGTCGTGCGCGACGGCGAGCGGCAGCGCGTTCCAGCGCGCGAGATCGTTCCGGGCGACATCGTGCTGATCGAGGCCGGCGACAAGATTCCGGCCGACGCCCGCATCGATCGAAGACGCCAATCTCCACACCGACGAGGCGCCGCTGACCGGCGAAAGCATGCCTGTCGCCAAGAACCCGCGCCCTCTGGGCGGCGACATCGGCCTGGGCGACCGCCTCAACATGCTGTTTGCCGGCACGGTCGCGACCTACGGCCGCGGCCGCGCCGTCGTCGTCGCCACCGGCATGCAGACCGAAGTCGGCAAGATCGCCGGCCTGCTCGAAGCCGCCGAGAAAGAGCCGACGCCGCTGCAGCAGGAGCTCGACCGCACCGGCAAGCGGCTGACCGTCGTCATGCTCGGCATCTGCGCCCTCGTGTTCGCGGCCGGCCTGCTCAGCGCCAAGGCCTTCACGCTCAACATCGTGCTCAGCATGTTCCTGTTCGCGGTCGCGCTTGCGGTTGCCGCCATCCCGGAAGCGCTGCCGGCGATCGTGACGATCGGCCTGAGCCTCGGCGTGCGGCGGATGGCTGCGGCCCACGCCATCGTGCGCAAGCTGCCGGCGATCGAGACGCTCGGCGCCGCCACGGTGATCTGCTCGGACAAGACCGGCACGCTCACGCGCAACGAGATGACCGTGCGCGCCATCTACTGCGCCGCCTCGGTCGATCGATGTGAGCGGCAGCGGCTATATCCCGGAAGGCGACTTCACCTGCGACGGCAAGCCGCTCGCCGCCGGTTCGTCGGTCCATCGTGCCTCGAACAGACGTTGATGGCGGCAGCGCTCGTCAACGATGCCGCGCTCACCAACGCCGAAGGCCGCTGGAGCGTGCAAGGCGATCCGACCGAAGGCGCGCTGATCGTCGCCGCGCGCAAGTTCGGCATCACCGAACAGTCGCTCGCCAAACATCCGCGCGTTGCGGAAATCCCGTTCACCTCCGAACGCAAGCGGCACACGACCGTGCATGCCGATCCCGACAAGCCCGGCCATCTGCAGATCATGGTCGAAGGGCGCGCCGGAAATCCTGCTGTCGCGCTGCCGCTATGTCATGCAGACAAGGCCAGCCGGTCGCGCTCAGCGACAGCAGGCGCGGCAGCATCGCGCAACGCAACGACGCGCTCGCAAGCCAGGCGCTGCGCGTGCTGGCGATCGCGACCCGCAGCATGCCGGCCGCGACGCTGGGCATCGACCTGCGAAGCCCGCATCGGACGTCGAGCTGCCGGAATCGGTCGAGGAGGAACTGGTCCTGCTCGGCCTGGTCGGCATGATCGATCCGCCGCGCGCCGAGGTGAAGGACGCCGTCGCGCTTGCGCGGCAGGCCCACATCCGAACCGTCATGATCACCGGCGATCATCCCGCGACCGCAGCCGCGATCGCGCAGGAGCTGAATATCCTCGAGACCGGCTCGCGGGTCGTGACCGGCAGCGAGCTGCGCACCATGGACGACGCGCAGCTCGACGCGCATCGTCGAGGACGTGCGCGTGTTCGCCCGCGTCGATCCCGACCACAAGCTGCGGATCGTCCAGGCGCTGCAGCGCAAGGGTCATATCGTCGCCATGACCGGCGACGGCATCAACGACGCGCCGGCGCTGAAGACGGCCAATGTCGGCATCGCCATGGGCATCACCGGCACGGACGTGTCGAAGGAAGCCGCCGACATCGTGCTGACCGACGACAACTTCGCCAGCATCGTGAAGGCCATCGAGGAAGGCCGCGGCGTCTACGACAACATCCAGAAGTATCTGCTGTACCTGCTGTCGACCAACTCCGGCGAGCTGATGACGATGTTCGCCGGCGTGATGTTCGCCGGCGTGCTGGGCCTGATCTGCGTTCGATGCCGGACTGTTCCTGCCGCTGCTTGCCGCGCAACTGCTGTGGATCAACCTCGTCACCGACGGGCCGCCGGCGCTCGCGCTTGGCGTCGATCCCAAGGATCGCGACGTCATGAAGCGGCGGCCGCGCAAGCACGGCTCGGGCATTCTCCTGAACGAGGACTGGGTGCGCCTCGCCTGCGTCGGCCTGCTCATGATGGTCGGAACCGTCGCGCGTGCTCGACGCCTACTATCCGGGCGGCTTGTTCACGCTGTTCGCGACCGGAACCGCGCCCAATGCCTTCGACGAGGCTCATGCCCGCACCATGGCGTTCACGACGCTGATGATGTATCCAGCTGTTCGACGTCTATAATTGCCGCTCGCGCCGGCGCAGCGCCTTCAACGGCTTCCTCGACAACAAGTGGCTGCCGGTCGCGATCGCCTTCGCGCTCGGCACCCATATCCTGGTCGTCTATGTGCCGTTCCTGCAGGCGGCATTCCATACGGTGCCGCTCTCGCTGTCAAGACTGGGTGGTCGCGACCGCGGTGTCGGCGTCGCTGATGGTCGCCATGGAGATCGCCAAGATCTTCCTGCGCATCTATCGGCCGGAGCCGCACTGACGTCGTCGCAAACCTAATGAACGACCAACACCGGCATTTTGGCCTGATTGACGACTTTGTGCGTCACGCTGCCGATGAACAGGCCGCGCAGCGCCGCCCTGGCCATGCGTCCCCATGACGATCAGGTCGCAGCCTCTTCTTGCCGGCGATCTCGAGGATGGCGTGAGCCGGGTAGTCGTCTGTCTTGTGCACGCCCTCAAACGGCACGCCCGCCTCGTTTGCCGCCCGCTCGATGATAGCCGAGATATTCGGCGGCCGTCTTCTCGATCAGTTGCTCATGCTCGGCGGGCTGCGCGAGGCCGACCGGCAGATGGTGGCGGTAGACGATCGGCGTCGCCGGCGGCGCGGCGAAGAAGCCGTGACCTTTGCGCCCAGGGCTTTGGCGAGTGCAACGCCCTGTACCGTAGCTCTTTTGCGACTGCTCCGAGCCGTCGGTCGGGATCAGGATGTGCTTGAACATCGACGACTCCTCAGTTCGCGTAAGGCAGAACCCAGATCAGCATCGCGAGGATGTAGCAGAAGAACGCGCTGACCAGGCAGAACACCAAACTCCACGACAGGAACTCCTTGAGCGAGACCTTGCGGTCTTCCTCCTTCTCGGCGATGCGCAGCGCGACATAAAGTGCTGGCGCGCCGGCGACCGTCAGGTTGCTGCCGAGCGTTCCAGCCCACAGCACTATCCACCACAACGGCCAGGTCGGTACGCCCTGGGCGCCGAGATCCTTGATCATGTAGAGGAAGGTCAGGATGTAGGCATCGTGTTCCACGAGCCCGACGATCGGGATCGTCACCCAGTAGAGCAGCGTGGCGCCGAGCGCATAGTTGGTCACGAACAACGGCTTCATGCGTTCGCCATCATGTCGAGGATGTGGGTCTTCTCGAGCCCGCCGACCAGCGCGAACAGCGCGATGTAGAAGAACACCGCGCGCCAGTCGAGCTCCTGCACGATGTGCTCGAAGCTCGGCGCTTCCTTCAGCTTGTCGCCAAGGATCTCGATGATCAGCACCAGGATGATCGCGCCGGTCAGCGCGATGAAGCCGAGCTTGACGCCGAACACCTCGCGGAACGCCATCGCCAGCACGGTCAGAAGGAACATGCCGACGGTGATGAACGCAAACAGCGGATCGGGAATATCGGCCTTGATGCTGGCGGCGCCCTCCGGCGACACCCGGCCGATGCTGCGGAAGCCGTAGAAATACATGAACGCCAGCGTGATGACGAACGTCACCATCAGGATCGGGAACGACGACGGCCGGCCGTGCTGCCAGATGAAGTCGAAGAATTCCGCGCCGGCCACACTGTGCAGCATCTGCGGCGGCAGGTCGCCGAGCAGCAGCGCCGTGCCCATGAAATTGGCCGAAAAGCCGATCATCAGCACCAGCGGCGTCGCCGGGATGCCGAGCGCACGCGCCAGCGGCAGCGCGACCGGCGCCATCATCAGGATGCAGACCACGTTGTCGATGAACATCGACAGGATACCGGTCAGCATCGACAGGACCATGATCAGCAGTCCCGGCCGGCCGCCGGACAGTTTCAGCGATTGCACCGACAGCCAGCTCGGCACGCCGGTGCGGCCGAAATAGCCGGCGATGATCCAGATGCCGATCAGGATCGCCATCACGTTCCAGTCGACGAGCTGCGCCGCCTCGACCTCGGTCATGGTCCCCATCCAGACCATGACGGCGACGCCGAGCAGTGCGGCAACGGTGGCATCCAGCTTGTTGACGACGATGGCGATGATCGTCACCGCAAAAACGGCGAGCGTCATCCATTGCAGCAAGGTAAAGGTCATCAGGCATCCCCTATCGTGACTGAATTGCAGGCAGTTCGACCTGCTTCTTGTGCGGCGCGTCAGGCTTCCATCCGAGGATCGCGAGCATGACGAAGAAGCCGAACACGTAGGCGACGGCGACGTGCCAGCCGTTCTTCACCCAGCTGCCGACCGACTTTGCTTCCGGATACATGTTGGAGAGCGCGACGCCGGCGGACGATCCGAACCAGATCATCGAGCCGCCGAAGCCGACGCTGAAAGCGAGGTAGCCCCAGTCGTAGCCGCCCTGCTTGATGGCGAGCGCGGTGAGCGGGATGTTGTCGAACACCGACGACAGGAAGCCGAGGCCGAGCGCGGTCTGCCATGAGGCGCGCGGCAATTCCTCGACCGGCATCAGCGACGCGCAGGTGACCAGCGCGAGGAGGAAGATCGTGCCCTTGAAGGTCTCCGGCATGATCGCCCAGTCGGGCCGCCGGATCGGCGCGGTTGCGAGAATGACGGCCCAGACCGCAAGCCCGATCACCGGAACGACATCCAGCAGCGCCGGGAACTTCAGGTTGGCGGTGACGTTGGCGAGAATCGCGATGACCAGGATCGCGGCGACGATGCCGAGCGACGGCCAGTCGATCCGCAGGCCGCGCGGCGCATCCTTCTCGATCGGCGAATAGCGGTGCTGCTGGAGCGCGGCCGGGAATGCCGAACACGAGAAAGCCTGCGGCGGCCGCGACATAGGCCTTGAGCACCGAGAGCGGGCTGATGCCGTCGATCCACATCATGGTGGTGGTGGTGTCGCCGACCACGCTGCCGGAGCCGCCGGCATTCGACGCAGCAACGATGCCGGCGAGATAGCCGATGTGCACCTTGCCGCGGAACACATGCCGCGCCATCGCGCCGCCGATCAAGCGCCGCGGCGATGTTGTCGAGGAAGGCCGAAAGCACGAACACGATGGCGAGCAGCGCGAGCCCGCCCTGCCAGCCGTCGGGCAGGAACGCCGGCATCTCGTCGGGAATGCGGCTGTTCTCGAAGTGCCGCGACAGCAGCGCAAAGCCCATCAGGAGCAGAAACAGGTTCGAGAGCACCACCGCCTCGTGCTGCATGTGCAGCCCGAGCCCGCTGAAGCCCGCTGCCGTACTTGAAGCCGGTGAAGAGGAGTTTGTAGAGGACGATCGCGGCAAGGCCCGTCAGCGCGACCTGCAGCGTCTTGTGGTGAAAGACGGCGACGCCGATCAGCGTCAGCGCGAACAGGATGAAGTCGACAGGAATACCGAAGACATAGACCGGCCGCGCCGCAGTCGTTTGCGCCAAGGCGGGCGACGCAGCCAGCAACGCAACGCCGGCAGCGACACCGGTCACGGCATACGCTCGCAGGCTCGCCGCACTGGCGAGGCGCCGGTCAATCGATGTTCACAGACAGCTCCGCAGCACGATTTGCCGCAAGACAAAAGGCGCAAGGGGCCACTCCCTGTTTAGGATTCCAGTCCGACATCGCAGCGTGCGCTGCCAGAGGGGCCCGGCCTGGTAAGGTTAGCTTCGATCGCGTTTCGGTAGATGCCCTCCAGTTCCGAATGTATCAGTGGTTCGCCACGAGCCGCATCATTTGCTCCGGCTCGATCGCCGCAGCCGCGAACACGCCGATCAGCGTCAGCGCGCCGGCAACGTCCGTGTAGGTCACGCGATCTCGGGATCCATGCCGCGGCACCACCAGGCGACCATTCCCAGCACCGCCGCGAGGACGAGATACGTGGTCGCCACCAGCGGCATGACGAGATCCGAAGGCAGCATCGCCTTCGAAATGACGGCGACGGCGAAGCCCAGGAGAACTGCGCCGGCAAAGACAAGCTCGGCTGGAGGACGACGACCCGTCTCGGCCGATCGACGGCCGACGGACATTCCTCCCTCGTTTCGGTTGGACAGCTTTCGCATCACGCCGCCTGCGCCAACGAAATGTTGCTTATACGATAGTTGTTAATATGATAGTTTAGTAGATATGAAACTCTCGTCAAGCCTGCAGGGGCGCCGACAAGCGGGCGCGTGGCTCAAGGAGCTGAGGGAAGAAGCCGGCCTGACGCAGATGGCGTTGGCGCGCCGGCTTGGCTTCAAATATTACGCCTTTGTCTCCCAGGTGGAGACCGGCTTCAGCCGCGTGCCGACCGAGAAGCTGGAGGCCTGGGCGAATACGCTCGACGTCCACCCGGCCGATTTCGCCAAGCAGCTGATTTCATTCTACGAACCGGAGTTGCATCGGCTGCTGTACGAAACGAAACCGCGCCGGACTCGAAGGATGAAGCGCGCCCCTGCCCGCGCTCGCCGATGAGACGCGAGGGCAAGACTACCGGAGATTGTCGAGAGTTCAGCGCGCGCTTCGTTAGCCGGCCTTGAGGCGTGAATACCGCTCGCGCCGCCACTCGTCGCGGAGTTGCCGGGCGAGCTGCCAGACGTTTTTGGCGTCCCCCGCTACCACTTCGGCGAGATCTTCCTGACGCCGCTCTGCCGCGACCGCTGCAGTCTTGCGATCGGGACGGTTGCCTTCGAGAACAGGCCCGCTGCTGTGCTGCACTAGTGTCATGCATCCCTCCAGCTTTCAGACTGAAGGTGGCACTTCGCTGGTCGAGAAAATAGTTTCGCAGAGACGAAACTATGGAGCGAGCATATGCGGCTCAGCCCGTCGCCCATCTCGAAGACGCTGCCGTCATAGCCGGCTTCGGCGGGAATCTTCAGCTGCCGGCTCGTCTCGCCGCGAATGATCTCCGGCAGCACGGTGACGACGCGTTCTGTTCGCGCGGCGTCGAGCGTCGCCGCCGTCGTGTTCTGCCGTCCGAGCTTGATCAGGTTGCGCTCGGTTGCGAACACCAGCTTGAACTTGCCGGTCTTCGCCCCCTCCACCGCCTCGTTCGGATTCACCCAGACGAAGTCGACGGATTCGCTGCCGTCATGTGCGCCGAGTTGATCAGCCGGCGCGACGGCAAGGTAGAACTGCGTGTCGAAGCGCTTGGGCATGCCGACCGGCGTGATCCAGTGCGCGAACGGGACCAGCGCGTCCAATGCCGGGACAATGCCTTCCGTTTTCAGAATTTCGGAGAAGTTTCGTTCGCCCTTGTTCAGCGCCGCGCGATGCCTTGTCTCGATCTCGCCGGCGCGTACGGCGTCGACGAGCTGCTGCGATTTTGCGTCGCGCGCCAGCAGAATGCCGCACTCTTCGAACGTCTCGCGCACCGCGCCGATGCGGAACGCCAGCGCCTGCGCATCGAGGCCGCCTGCACTGCCGTGCAGCGCCGGATCCTTCGCGATCTCATGATCGTCAGCATCGATGCTTCCGCCAGGAAACACCAGCGCGCCGGAGGCAAAATCGATCTGATGATGGCGCACCACCATGAACACTTCCATGCCGGCCGCGCCGTCGCGCAGCAGCAGGATGGTCGAGGCGGGACGGACGGCGGCTGGTTCTTTGCTCATCTTGAAAACCTCATGCCACGTTCAGGCGTGCTGCGAGATCGGCGCGCTTGTCCTTGCGCGCGAGCCGCGACAGCAGATAGTCGACCTCGCTGCGCGCGGCCGCCGTCAGCGACGAGCCGGGCTTGCGCTGGGCGTCGCTTGCGATCATGCCGCGCCGCTTCATCACATATTTGCGCACCGCAAGGCCGACGCCCTGCTGCTGCTCGTAGCGGATCAGCGGCAGGTGCGCGTCGAACAGGTCGTGCGCGGCGTCGCGCTGGCCGGCCTTCGACATCCGCACCACGTCGACCAGCATGTCCGGGAAGGCGTAGCCGGTCATCGCACCATCGGCGCCGCGCTCCATCTCGAAGTCGAGGAACAGCGCCGCCATTGCCGGTGAGGATCGACAGCGGCCGCAGCGAGCCGTCCTTCTGGAAGGCGCGCAGCGCGCTGATCTTCTCCAGGCCCGGCCAGTCCTCGTGCTTCAGCATCACGCAGGACGGATTGTCCATGACGATGCGGCGGATCACCTGCGGCGTCATCACCACGGTGAGCGTCAGCGGATAGTCCTGCAGCACCCAGGGAATGTCGGTGCCGATCGCCTCCACCGCCTGCTTGAAGTAGGTGGTGATCTGGTCGTCGGTGCGCAGGTTCGGCGGCGGCGCGATCATCACGCCGGCGGCGCCCGCATCCATCACGCTGCGCGCGAGCGAGCGCATCGCCGCAAATCCCGGCGCCGAGACGCCGACGATGATCTGCATCTTCTGCGCACGGCGGATGAAGCGCGTGGCGACGTCCACCGCCTCCTGCCCGTCGAGCTTCGGCGCCTCGCCCATGATGCCGAGCACGGTGATGCCGTTGCAGCCCACGTCGCGGTAGAAATCGGTCAGCCGGTCGATCGAGGCCTCGTCGATGCGGCCGTCCTCATGAAACGGCGTCGGCGCGATCGCAAAGGTTCCGGAAGCTTCGTGGGTCAGCGGCATGTGGGTGTCCTTGGACGAGGGTTGTTCAGCCCCTTATAGCGAAGGAGCCGAGGCGTCAGCCCGATCACGCCCAGTAGCGCCGGATGGAGCGAAGCGCAATCCGGGGCGAGCCTGAGTCTGACCCCGGATTGCGCTTCGCTCCATCCGGGCTACACAGACGGTCGCCCCGGAATGACGTCAAACGACCTTCGCGTCGTCCTTGAAGAACACCTTTGACGCGTTCGCCGCCAGATCCTGCGCGGTCCACGGCCCCTTCGGCATCCAGCCCTCGGCCATGAAGATCTTCATCTCGCGGACGCCGCGCGCCGAGGACACGGTCAGGATCTTGTTGGTCTGGTCGCCGGACAGGTCGCTCACCATGTAGAGCACGCCCGGCGCGATCATGTCGGGCTTCCATGGCGCGTAGCTCGCGCCGCGCCGCTCCTGCAGGTCCTCGGTCATGCGCGTCAGCGCGCCGGGCGCCAGCGTCCAGACGCGGATGTTGTACTTGCGGCCCTCGATCGACAGCACGCGGGTGAAGCCGGCGATGCCTGCTTTCGCCGCGCCGTAGTTGGTCTGGCCGAAATTGCCCGATCAGGCCCGAGCCCGACGAGGTGTTCACGATCACGCCGCCACCGTGGTCCTTCATGAACTTGAACACCGGCAGCGTCGCAGCAGAACGTGCCTTTCAGGTGCACCTTGATCACGGAATCCCACTGCGTCTCGGTCATCTTGGCGAAGGTGCCGTCGCGCAGGATGCCGGCGTTGTTGACCAGGATGTCGACCTTGCCGAACGCCTTGATCGCGTCGTTGAACAGCGTCTCGCCGCCTTCGATGGTGCGAGACGTCCGAGCCGTTGGCGATCGCCTTGCCGCCGTCCTTCTTGATGGCTTCGACGACCTTCTGCGCCATCGTCGCGTCCTTGCCGCTGCCGTCGCGCGGCCCGCCGAGGTCGTTCACGACGACGGATGCGCCTTCCGCCGCAAACAACTTCGCGTAGGCCTCGCCGAGACCGCCGCCCGCGCCGGTGATGATCGCAACCTTCTTGTCGAGCAGACCCATTCACAACCCTCCCGGAAACTTCGTTCTGATTCTTCTTATGCGAGCTCGGTGCAGCCCGTTCTTCACGACGGTGACGTTGCGCGCCTTGATGCGCGCTTCGAACGAGACGACGTTGCCGTCCTTCCAGAGATCCACGGTGATGGTCTCGCCCGGATAGACCGGCGACGAGAACCGCACCGCGTGGCGCTTGAAGGCCGCCGGATCGTAGTCCGCATAAGTCTGCAGCACGGCGCGGCAGGTGAGACCATAGGTGCACATGCCGTGCAGGATCGGCATCTTGAAGCCGGCGCGGCTGGCGAACTCCGGATCCGAGTGCAGCGGATTGCGGTCGCCCGACAGGCGATAGATCAGCGCCTGGTTCGGCCGGATCGTGATATCGACGCTCATGTCCGGCGAGCGCGTCGGCACCTGATGCGGCTCGGGCTGGCCTTCGGTCGGCCCGCCGAACCCGCCGTCGCCGCGCGCAAAGGTCGAGGAGACGATGCGTGACGAGCTTCTCGCCCGAAGCTGCGTCCTTCACGACAGTCTGCCGCTGAATGACGGCGCCCTTGTCCTTGCCCTTGTCGTACACGCCGAGGACCGACGAATCCGCCGTCACCTTCCCTGTCACCGGCAGCGGCTTGTGGAAGGAGATGTCGCGCCCGCCGTCGACCACCATCACGCGATTGAGGTCGATCGGGCCCGGGATTGGCGCCCCAGGTGCACACCGACGCGAAGGTCGGCACGACCTTCAAGGGCTTCTTGGTGATAGTAGCCCTCGTTGACGAACAGGAGCTCCTTCTCGTTCAGCGGGTCCTCTCCCATGCCGATGCCGAGCGCATACAGCATGACTTCGCGATCGGACCAGGCATACGGAACGCCTTCGGTCTTGAGGTTCATCACCTCGGGATATTTGATCGGCATCGTCGTCCCCTCTGTCTCCTGATCAGACGCCGACGAGCTTGCGCGTAGCGCTCGCGATGATAGGCGGACGAGCCGAACGCCGCCTCCAGCACCCGCGCGCGCTTGAGGTAGAAGCCCGCATCGTGCGCATCGGTCATGCCGATGCCGCCGTGCAGCTGGATCATCTCGCGCGTCGCATAGTTGACGATGTCGTTCGCGGTGGCCTTTGCGAGCGACACGAGCTCCGGCACCTCGTCCCGATCCTCGTCGATCGCCGTCAGCGCCTCGTCGATGGTCGGACGCGCAAGCTGCATCGCCGTGAACAGATACGCGGCGCGATGCTGCAGCGCCTGGAACGAGCCGATCAGCTGGCCGAACTGCACGCGGGTCTTCATGTATTCGACCGTGGTGTCGAACGCCTGCTGCGCGAGCCCGATCTGCTCGGCGGCCACCGCCGCCGTCGCGCGGTCGAGCACCTTGTCGAGCAACCCCTTGCCGTCATCGGCCTTGCCGATCACGGCATCGGCGCCCACCTCGACACCGTCGAAGGTGAGGTCCGCGTAGCCGCGGCAATCGATCAGCGAGCGCCGCTTGCGGCTGAAGCCCTTTGCATCGGCCGGGACCAGGAACAGGGTGATGCCCTTCGCCGTCGCCGATCTTGCCGCTGGTGCGCGCCGCCACCACGAACACATCGGCGGCCATGCCTTCCATGACGAAGGTCTTGTAGCCCGAGAGCGAATAGCCGCTGCCCTTCTTGGTGGCGGCCAGCGCGATCTTCTCCGGCGCGTACTTCGGCCCCTCATCGATCGCCAGCGCGGCGATCGCCGTGCCTTCGGCGATCTTCGGCAGCCACGCCTTCTTCTGCGCCTCGGTTCCGCCGAGGACCAGCGCACTCGCCGCTCCCACCGCCGAGCCGATCAGCGGAGCCGCAACGACCTTGCGGCCGAGCTCTTCCAGCACCACGCCGATGCTGCGGTAGCCGAACTCCGATCCGCCATAGGCTTCCGGAATGACGACGCCGGTCCAGCCCATCTCGGCGATGCTCTTGAACGTCGGCGCATCGAACCCGAGCGGGTTCTCGCTGTCGCGCACCTTGCGGAACGCGCTCACCGGCGCATTTGCCTGCGCCCAGCCCCGCGCGCTGTCGCGGAGCATGACTTGTTCTTCGGTCAACAATGCCATGATGCTCTCTCCCGCGACGCTTCTTATTGATGATCCAACAGGCCGAGCATGCGCTTGGCGATGATGTTGTTCTGGACTTCGGTGGTGCCGGAGAAGATCGTCATGGCCTTGTTGGAGAAGAAGGCCCGGGTGGTGTCGATCTCTTCCGGCTTGAACTGGTCGCCGGCAGCTCCCCAGCCGAGACCCTGCTGACCAAAGATCTCGATCAACAGCTCCTCGCGCTCCTGCTGAATGCGGGCGCGCGCATTCTTGGCGACGGAGGTGAACTCGCTCGGTCCCTGCCCCGCCCTGGTCTCATCCAGCATCCGCTGCTGCATCAGTTTCAGCGAGCGGAACTCCATCATGTGCTTGATGATGCGCTGGCGCAGATCGGGGTCGGCGATGCGGCCCTTCTCGTCGGTGCCGATGTATTCCTTGGCGACCACGTTCAACGGGCGCGTGTCGCCGGCGAGCTGGCGGCGGCGCGTGTCGGTTGCGTTGCGCTCGAACTGCAGCAGGCGCTTGGCGATGGTCCAGCCCTTGTTGAGCTTGCCGACCAGATTCTCCTTCGGAACCTTCACGTCGGTGAAGAACACCTCCGAGAACGGCGACTCGCCGGAAATGGTCCTGATCGGCCGCACCTCGACGCCCGGGGTCTTCATGTCGATCAGCAGGAAGCTGATGCCGTCATGCTTGACCTTGGGATCGGTGCGCACCAGGCAGAAGCACCAGGTGGCCCAGCGGCTGCCCGAGGTCCAGATCTTCTGGCCGTTCACCAGGTAGTGGTCGCCCTTGTCCTCGGCCTTGGTCTGCAGGCCGGCGAGGTCGGAGCCGGCGCCCGGCTCGCGATAGCCCTGGCACCAGACGCACCTCGCCGCGCGAAACCCGCGTCAGGTGGAGCTTCTTCTGTTCCTCGCTGCCGTGTTCCAGCAGCGTCGGCCCGAGCAGCGAGGTGCCCATGCCGGTCATCGGGATTGAAGGCGCCGCAGTTGACGAACGCCTGCAGAACGATGCGTGCCTCCGGCGTCGGCAGCCCGCCACCGCCATAGTCCTTCGGCCAGCCGGGCGTGCCCCAGCCCTTGTCGCGCACGCGCTGCTTCCAGAGCGCCCAATCCGGACCGTCCGGATAGCGCGGCATGTTTTGATAGTATTCTTCCAGCTTCGTCTTCAGCGATTCAGGGAAGTTCGCCCGGATCCAGGCCTCGGCCTCGTCGCGGAACGCGCCCAGCTTTCTCGTGTCTTCGACGTCCGCCAATACGTTCATGCTGTTTCTCCCTGACCGGTCATTTCTGGAAACGATTCAAATTCTGCCCATGCGTCGGTACGCCGTCCAGCAGAGGCGGCTACACCTGACGGAATGCGGCCGAATAATGCATGGTGCAATGCAACAATCTGTCATCTGCGCGTCGGGCGCGTGACAGACGCTGCGCCCCTTCTCCCTGCTCGTGCGCCTTGGCTCTGGCCTGTTCTTGGCTTTCAGTCGATCGCCCACGCTGCGTTCCGCAACGCGCGCAACCCTTTGTCATTTCTAAGCATCAAGCCCCGCTTTGCTGCAACCGCGCAAATTTCATTGGTCCTATTCTGGTATGCAGGGCCGGACATTTCGTGCGTTGCCATGCGCTCGCCGATTTGCTTTGGCTCTCATGGTCGATCGGGCTTATGGGGCCGACAGCTTCAGTGATCGACAAACAACGACATTCAAGACGACGAGAGCGAGGGTACGCCGATGGACGCCGCGGTCACCAGCAATTCCGGATCGACGACCAAGTGGGAGCCCGCGCCGGACGCAAGCGACATCGTCAAGAGCATCCATGCGATGCTGCATCCGCGGAACATCGTCGTCGTCGGCGCGACCGACAAGCCCGGCAACTACGCCGAGCGCATCTGGAACAATCTCGTCAAGTACAAGTACGAAGGCGGCATGTATCCGATCAACGCCCGCCGCGAGACGATTTGGGGCGTGAAGTGCTACAAGGATTTCAACGATCTTCCCGAGAAGCCCGACCATGTGCTGGTGCTGGTGCCGGCGCGCTTTGCCGTGCAGGTGATCCGCGATGCCGCGGCCGCGGGTGCCCGCAGCGCGACCATCGTTACCTCCGGGTTCGGCGAGCTCGAGGACGAGGAGAGCCAGCGGCTCGCCGCCGAGCTGAAGCAGGCGATCAAGGAAACCGGCATCGCCGTGACCGGCCCGAACTGCCTCGGCAACCTCTCCGCCGCCGAGCGCATCTTCACCAACATCGATGAGCGGCCGGTGTCGATGGTGCCGGGACCTGTCGCGGTCGCAGGACAATCCGGCGCGGTGGTGATGGTGGTCCGCCAGGCGCTGGAGGACCGCGGCATCGATGTCGGCTACATGGTCACGACCGGCAACGAGTCGGGCCTCGAGACGCCGGACCTGATGGCCTATTTCGCCGCCGATCCGAGCATTCGCGTCATCGTCGTCTATCTCGAAGGCGTGCGGAACACGAAGTCGTTCCGCGACGCCTGCAAGGCCGCCCGCGCCGCCGGCAAACCGATCATCGCGCTGAAACTCGGCGCCTCCGAGGGCGGCCGCGCGGCGGCGATGGCGCACACCGGCGCGCTCGCAGGCTCGATCGAGACGTTCGACGCGATCTCGACCCGCGAGGGCGTGATCCGCGTGCGCGGCCTCGACGAGCTGATCGAGACCACCGAATGCTTCGTGCATGTGAAGCCGCCGAACGACGACCGCCTCGCCGCCGTCACCCTCTCCGGCGGCAAGCGCGGGCTGATGATCGACGCGTTCTCCTCGGCCGGACTGAACTTCAAGCCGCTCAGCCAGGGCCTGCAGGAAAAGCTCGGCCAGATGCTCGGACCCGGCAGCATCGTCGGCAATCCGCTCGACGCCGGCTTTGCCGCGGTGGTCGACCCGACCGTCTACATCAAGTCGGTTCAGCTGATGATCGAGGATCCGGACACCGACATCGTCATGATCGACGCCGAATTCCCGAAGGCGCCGCACGAGCTGCGCGAGCGCAACATCCGCCTCATCAATGATCTCGCGGGCGCGGCCTCGAAGCCGGTCGTCTACGTCAGCGCGCTGTCGGTCGGCTTCACCGAATTCACCAAGACCTTGCGCAAGTCGGTGCCGAACGTGGCCGTGATGCAGGGCACTGATCGCGCGGTCAACGCCATCAAGCAGCTGATCGACTACAGCCGGCTGCGCAAGAACGTCCCGGACGTGCAGTCGTCGTCGAGCTCGTCGGCGAAGGCCGCGCTCGAGAAGGCGCTGAAGTCGGCCAACGGTGCCGCGCTCGACGAGGTCGCCTCGAAGAAGCTGCTGAAGGCCTACGGCATTCCGGTGTCGAAGGAAGAGGTCGCCACCACCGCCAACGATGCGGCGAAGATCGCCAAGAAGATCGGCTTCCCGGTCGTCGCCAAGGTCGTCAGCGAGCAGATCCTGCACAAATCCGACGTGGGCGGCGTGGTGCTCAACCTGAAGACCGCAGCCGAAGTGAAGAAGGCCTTCAACGACATCATGGCGCGGATGAAGAAGATCAAGGGCAAGCCGGTGATCGACGGCATCCTGATCGCGCAGATGGTGAAGTCCGACCTCGAGCTCGTGGTCGGCGGCTCGCTCGATGCGGAGATGGGACCGGTGGTTCTGTTCGGCACCGGCGGCGTCGATATCGAGCTGATGAAGGACGTTGCGCTCGCCGGCGCGCCGCTGGACGCCGACGACGCCAAGGAGCTGATCAACCGCACCAAGGCGGGCGTGAAGCTGAAAGGCTATCGCGGCAAGCCCGCGCTGCACGAGCCGTCGGTGGTGAAAGCCCTGGTCGGCCTCTCCAACCTGATGGCGGATGCGCAGGGACGTATTGCGTCGATCGACGTCAACCCGTTCCTGATCAATCCGAAGACCGGCGTGGCGGTGGACGGGCTGATCGTGCTGAACAACGAGGCGGCGAAGAAGAGCGCCGCGGGGCATTAAGCGCTCGCGCGCCAGCCAAGATTTCCGTCATGCCCGGCCGTAGCCGTCCGCGGACGGCGTCGCTTCGCTCGGCCTATGGTGCCGGGCACCACGTCTTTGACGTCGATTGATGCCCAAGAGACGTGGATGGCCGGGACAAGCCCGGCCATGACGGCGTCATTGGCGGTGCCCGTCACTCCGCCGCGATCGACGGCGCCACCAGCGGCGGCGGATTGGCCAGTTCCTTCAACAGCCCTGCCCGCTTCGCCCTCGCCTGCTCAACCGACTTCTCCTTCACCGGGCCGTAGCCGCGGATGTCCTCCGGCAGCGACAGCAGCGCAAGCGCGATGCGTTCGGTCTGCGGCGACAGTTTTGCAAGCACCGCGCGCACGTCGCCTTCGTACTCGGTGATCAGCTCACGCTCCAGCCGCCGGTCCTTCGAATAGCCGAAGACATCGAACGGCGTGCCGCGCAGGCTCTTCATCTTCGCCAGCAGCTTGAAGCCGTGGATCATCCACGGGCCAAAAGTCTTCTTCTTCGGACGGCCGGCGCCGTCGTCTTTCGCCGGCAACAGCGGCGGCGCGAGGTGATAGCTCAGCTTGAAGTTGCCTTCGAAGTGCTCGCGCAGCTCCTTTTCGAACGAACCGTCGGTGTAGAGCCGCGCGACCTCGTATTCGTCCTTGTAGGCCAGCAGCTTGGCATAGCCTGTGGCGACGGCCCGCGTCAGCGTCTCACTCAAGCCCCTCGCATCGACCGCGGCTGCGACGTCTCCGACCAGCTTGCGATAGCGGTCGGCGAGCGACGCGTCCTGATACGCGGTCAGGTGCGCCGCGCGATGCGCGATCAATTCATCGAGCGACATCTCGCCTTGCGTCTTCGGCGGGCGGATCTCTTCATGCAGCATCGCGGCCAGGCGCGCCGGATCGGCGACGGCAATGCGCCCCAGCCGGAACGCTTCCGTGTTCATCTTGATCGACACGCCATTGACGGCAATCGCCTGCTCGATCGCCTCCGCGCTGACCGGCAACAGGCCCCGCTGATAGGCGCAGCCCATCATCATCATGTTGGTGGCGATGGAATCGCCGAGCA
The DNA here is from genome assembly GCA_963757845.1 of uncultured Alphaproteobacteria bacterium. GTDB lineage: Bacteria > Pseudomonadota > Alphaproteobacteria > Rhizobiales > Xanthobacteraceae > P52-10. The sequence continues at coordinate 116,314 of CAVWTB010000052.1, read as the reverse complement.
GCGTTTCCGCGACATGGGTGAAATCGAAGAAGGTCGAGCCGCTGCTGCAGCGACGCTTCGAGCACGTGGTTGACCTTGCCGCGCTGGAAATCAAAATCCCGATTGTGGATGAAATCCGCAATCGGGATCAGGTGGGTGTTGATCACGCCGTTGGTGCGCTGCGAGTCACAAAGCGTGATGGCCTCCTTCGAGACCGCAACCACCTCGTCGGCGGCAAGCAGCACGTCCGCGGTGCCGGTGACGATGCGCGAGCAGGTCACCTCCTCGGTGTTCTGCGACAGCCGCACGTGGCTCAGCACCGCGCCGCCCTTCTGCGCGAGGCCGGACATGTCGAGGATCATGCTGGCCTTGCCTTCGATGTGCGCGGCCATGCCGAGCAGCGCGCCGATGGTCAGGACGCCGGTGCCGCCGACACCCGCGACGACGACGTTCCAGGGTTTCTCCAGTGACGGCATCGCCGCCGGCTGCGGGATGTCGCCAAGATCGCCGAGCTCGGCCGGGGCGCGCTTGCGCAAGGCGCCGCCCTCGATCGAGACGAACGACGGGCAAAAGCCCTTCACGCAGGAATAGTCCTTGTTGCAGCTCGACTGGTTGATCGTGCGCTTGCGGCCGAATTCGGTCTCCAGCGGCTCGACCGAGATGCAGTTCGACTGCACCGAGCAGTCGCCGCAGCCCTCGCAGACCGCTGCGTTGATCATCACCCGGCGTGACGGGTCTTCCATGAGGCCGCGCTTGCGGCGGCGGCGCTTCTCGGCGGCGCAGGTCTGCACGAACACGATCGCCGAGCAGCCGGGCGTTTCGCGGCAGTCCCGCATCACCCGGTCCAGTTCGTCGCGATGCGCGAGCTTGACGCCCGGCGCGATGGTGCCGGCCGGATACGCGTCCGGATTTTCCGAGACGAGATAAATCTCGCGAATGCCTTCGTGGTAGAGCTGGTGGGTGATCTGCTGCGGCGAGAGATCGCCGTCCACATGCTGGCCGCCGGTCATGGCGACGGCGTCGTTATAGAGAATCTTGTAGGTGATGTTGGCCTTCGAGGCGATCGCCTGGCGGATCGCAAGGCTGCCGGAGTGGAAGTAGGTGCCGTCGCCGAGATTGGCGAAGACGTGGTTTTCCTTGGTGAACGGCGCCGTCCCGACCCACGGCACGCCCTCGCCGCCCATGTGGGTGTAGGTCTCGGTGTTGCGGTCCATCCACAGCGCCATGAAGTGGCAGCCAATGCCGGCCATGCGCGCGGCTGCCTTCGGGCACCTTGGTCGAGCTGTTGTGCGGGCAGCCGGAGCAGAAGTACGGCGTGCGCACGACGGGAGCCACCGGCTGAACCTGCGTCGCCTCGCGGCCGTTGAACCAGTCGGCTCTTGCGCGCAGCATCTCGGTGATTTCGGGATTGAGGTTGAGACGCAGCAGCCGCTCGGTGAGCGAGACGGCAAGCGAGCCGACGCTGATCTCGGCCTCGAACGGGAGGAAGCGCTTGTCGTGCTCGTCCATCTTGCCGACGATGCGCGGGCGCACGTCGTCGCGCCAGTTGAACAGCTCCTGCTTGACCTGGTTCTCGACGATCTCGCGCCGCTCCTCGACGATGAAGATTTCCTCCAATCCCGACGGCGAATTCGCGCACGCCCTGCGGCTCGAGCGGCCACGGCATGCCGATCTTGTACAGGCGGAGCCCGATGCGGGCGGCGATCTCCGGCGTAATGCCGAGCTCGCGCAGCGCCTGCCGCATGTCTTCGTAGCTCTTGCCGGACGCCATGATGCCGAACCGTGCATTCGGCGAATCCATCGTCACGCGGTTGATCTTGTTGGCGCGGGCAAAGGCGATCGCGGCAAAGCCCTTGTATTCCTGCAGGCGGCGATCCTGCTCGATACGGTCGTCCGGCCAGCGCAGGTTGACGCCCGCCCGGCGGCATTTCGAAATCGGTCGGGATGATAAACGGCTTCATCTCGTCGGAGAGATCGATCTCCGCCGTCGTCTCGACCGTTTCGGTAATCGTCTTCATGCCGACCCAGCAGCCGGAGTAGCGCGACATCGCGATGCCGAGCAGCCCCATTTCGATGATCTCGTGGATGCTGGAGGGGTACAGATACGGCATCAGCGCCGAGATGAACGCGTGGTCGGACTGATGCGGGATCGTGGATGATTTCGCGCCGTGGTCATCACCGGCAAGGCAGAGCACGCCGCCGAGCTTCGCCGATCCCGCCGTATTGCCGTGCCGGAACACGTCGCCGCAACGATCGACGCCGGGGCCCTTGCCGTACCAGATGCCGACAACGCCGTCGTATTTCGCGCCGGGCGACAGATGCAGCTGCTGCGAGCCCCAGATCGCGGTCGCCGCCAGATCCTCGTTCACGCCGGGCTGGAACTTGATGTCATGCGCCTCGAGATGCTTGCGCGCCGCCATCAGCTGCTGATCGAGGCCGCCGAGCGGCGATCCGCGATAGCCGGAAATGAAGCCTGCGGTGTTCAGCCCGTTGGCATGGTCGCGCCGCATCTGGGCCATCGGCAGGCGCACCAGCGCCTGCGTACCGGTCATGAACACGTGGCCGGTCTTTGCGGTGTACTTCTGGTCGAGACTGATCGGGCCTTGATTGATTCCCATGTCCGCCTCTGCACGCTTGTCTGAGCGGCTTTTTGGGGTGCCGCATCCTACCTTTGAAACAATCTAAGTATGTTTCCGCGCCCAAAGCATCAAGAATTTGAGAGCGATACACGACCCCGCCGCTTGCGAAATTTCGTGCCTTTGGCGGGCACTCCGGCGCAGCCTTATGCCGATTTTGCGCGAGGCTTTGACGCAAAACTGCGCCCGCGTGATGCGGCGCAACAGCGCGTTGCCGCAGTCAATTCCAATCTCGGGAATAGACGAACTTCGGCATCTCCCAGCGATAGCGAATCGCCAGCAGGCGGAAGGTGATGCCGACGGCGAAGGCTGTGAGCGTCGCGACTTCCGGATTGAGGCCGACCTTCAGCGCCCCGAGATAGAGCGCGCCGGTGACCACCGAGACGCTGGCGTAGAGCTCGCTGCGAAACAGCAGCGGCACGTCGTTGCAAAGCACGTCGCGCAGAACGCCGCCGACGCAGCCGGTAATCATGCCGGCGATGATGACGATCAGGAGCGGCTGGCTCATCTGCAGCGCCACCTCGCAGCCGGCGATCGTGAACACGACAAGGCCGATGGCGTCGAGGACGAGGAAGGCAAGGCGCAGGTGATGGATGATGCGGGCCAGCGCGATGGCGCACGCCGCCGCCCCCGCCGTCAGCAGCAGCAGCCACGGCTCCTTGACCCAGACGAGCGGATAGTGGCCGAGCAGCATGTCACGCACAGAGCCGCCGCCGAGCGCGGCAATGCTGCCGAGCAGGCACACGCCGATCCAGTCCATGCTGCGCCGGCCGGCCGCAAGCGCTGCCGTCATCGCCTGCGCGACGTAGGCAAGGATCGACAGGCCAAGCAGCAACGTTTGCTCGAAAACCATCGGTGACGCTCTCCCTCACGCCGGTCAGCTGCGTTCCGCCACGGGAACTCTCAAGGTTCCCATGCGAACCTTAATAATTGAGGGAACTGGCCGGCGCACGCGCGATTGTATTGGCAGTCAATTGGAGGACTGAAGATGGCCTATCGACCGAACCCGAATGACCCCTTCATCACACCCCCGCCGGGCGACGACTATCCGCGCAGCACCGATCCGCTGATGCCGTCCGACCGGTTTGACGATGCCGGCCCGGTGAGTGGCACGCGCGTCGCGCTTTATGCCGTCGCCGTGCTGGCGTTGATCGGCGCGCTGTTCTACGGCATGTCGACTGCGACCAACACCGACACCGCGTCGAACCCGTCGACGAACAACATGGCATCGCAGCGTCCGGTAACACCGCCTCCGGGGGTGCGTGACGTGACCCCGCGGCCGAACACGGCGCCCGGGACAACCACAGGCGCGGCGCCGTCGCAACCGGCGCCGGCGGACGCACCGAAGCAGTAAGCGTAGCGTCTCAGGCATATTGATTGAAACGGCGGACATCGAAAACGATGTCCGCCGTTTCGCGTTTCAGGCGCGTAGAAGAAGTTCGACACCCGCGGCAGCGCGACACCGTTTCGAGCAGCAATGTGCAGTAGACGACGCGCTCAGACATTCAGCGCGAGCTCGTAGAGATTCCGGAATCGCTGCGCGCGAGACGCGCGGACCTCCGGATTGCACGCGCGAATGACGGTCACTGCGTCTCGATCTTGATGCCGGCGTCCTTCACGACCTTGCCCCAGCGCTGCACCTCGGCCGAGACGAACTTGCCGAAGTCCGCGCGCATCAGCGTCGGGATCGGCGAGCCGTTCTTCTTCCACGCTTCCTTGATCGCATCGGCATCGAGCGCCTTGCGGATTTCGGCCGCCATCTGGTCGACGATTTCGGTCGGCGTGCCCTTCGGCGCCCAGATCGCGTACCAGGTCGAGACCTCGTAGCCTTTCAGCCCGGCCTCTGCACTGGTCGGCACATCCGGAATCGCCGGCGAACGCGACGACGCCGCCACCGCGAGCCCGCGCAACGCGCCGCTCTGGATCTGATTGGCCGACGAGCCGAGGCCGTCGAACATCGCATCGCACTGGCCCTGCGACCAGGTCCTGCATCGCCGGACCCGCGCCGCGATAGGGCACGTGATTCAGGTTGGTGCCGGTCAGGATCTTGAACAGCTCGCCCGCGAGCTGATGCGTCGTGCCGATGCCGGCCGAGGCGTAGTTGATCTTGCCGGGATTGGCCTTGGCATAGGCGATGAACTCGGCAAGCGTCTTGGCCTGCACCTTCGCCGGATTGACGACGACCACCTGCGGCGGCATCGCGATCACGCCGACCGGAATGAAATCCTTCTCGATGTCGTAGTCGAGCTTCGGATAGAGCGAGGGCGCAATGGTGTGGTGCGCGGCGCCGACCAGGAAGGTGTAGCCGTTCGGCTCGGCCTTGGCCGCGGCGCTCGCGCCGATGGTGCCGCCTGCGCCGCCGCGGTTGTCGACCAGGAAGCGTTGCTTCATCTGAATTTCGAGCTGGGCCGCCAGCGGCCGCGCGAAGGCATCGGTGCCGCCGCCGGCCGGGAACGGCACGATCATGTTGACCGGCCGCTGCGGCCAGCCCTGCGCGGCTGCGGACAGCGTGCCGCAGACCATGACGGCACCCGCGGCCAAAAGTGCACCAGCGGGATGCGCGTTCGCGACGATAGTCCAGACATTCGTTTCCCCCGTTCATTCCGGTGCATGTAGCTACCGAGCGTTGTTTGGGCGATTACGGCACCCGGATACGGAAATGGCAAGATAACCATTGGTATTTCCTGGGTTTTCACGTCCCTGTTAGGGACACCGCGATCGGTGACAAACGCCTGTCACGGGACGATGATCGAAAGAAGGCCGGTCACCGGGAGGGTTCACATGATCCGATATGCAGCAACGCTTGTCCTTGGCATGACGCTTTCCAGCCTGCCTGGTTCCATCGGCGCACAGGCCCAGGACGCGACGATCCAGCCGCAGGTTGGTCCCCGTCCCTTCTACCTCGTCGACAAGATGAAGGACGGCCCGCTGAAGACCACGCTGAAGCAATGCACCGGGCCCTTCCGCAAGACGGACTTTTCCATCGGCCACCGCGGGGCGCCGCTGCAATTTCCCGAGCACACGAAAGAGTCCTACGAAGCGGCCGCGCGCATGGGCGCAGGCGTGATCGAATGCGACGTCACCTTCACCAAGGACCGCCAGCTCGTTTGCCGGCACGCGCAATGCGACCTGCACACGACCACTAACATCCTCGCCAAGCCCGAGCTTGCGGCGAAATGCTCGGAGGGTTTCTCGCCGGCCGATCCGGCCACGGGCAAGAAGGCCTCGGCGAAATGCTGCGCCAGCGACATCACGCTCGCCGAGTTCCGCACCCTGCGCGGCAAGATGGATGCGGCCAACGTGAATGCGACCAATGTCGCCGACTACATGCGCGGCACCGCGCCGTGGCGCACCGACCTTTATGCGGCGAACGGCACGCTGATGACGCACGCGGAAAGCATCGCGCTGATCAAAAGCCTCGGCGCAAAATTCACGCCGGAGCTGAAGGCGCCGGAGGTGCCGATGCCGTTCGAGGGCGACTACACCCAGGAGAAATATGCGCAAGCCATGCTCGACGAATACAAGGCCGCGGGCATCGATCCGAGGAACGTGTTCGCGCAGAGCTTCAACTATGCGGACATCCTCTACTGGATCAAGAACGAGCCCGCCTTCGGCGCGCAGGCCGTGTTCCTCGACGGCCGCTACGAGCAGCAGGGATTCGATCACACCAAGCCCGACCAGCTGAAGCCCGGCATGAAGGAGATGGCGGACGCGGGCGTGAAAATCCTGGCGCCGCCGATCTACATGCTGCTGGCGCTGAACGAGAAGAACGAGATCGTCCCCTCCACCTATGCCAAGGCGGCGAAGGCTGCAGGGCTCGGCCTGATCACCTGGTCGCTGGAGCGCGACGGCCCGCTCGACAAGGGCGGCGGCTTCTATCACCGCTCGATCAAGGCGGCGATCGACCGCGACGGCGACACCTTCACCGTGCTCGATGTGCTCGCCAGGCAGGTCGGCGTGCGCGGCGTGTTCTCGGACTGGCCGGCGACGACAACGTTTTATGCGAGCTGCACGGGGCTGGAGTAACTGCACCCGCGCGTCGAACTCCCCGCTCCGCCGTAGCGCGAAACGGGGAGATCAGAGCTTTACGGCATCAAGCTGCGCGTAAATCAGTAGAGATGCGACGACCCCAGCGCCGCCGGCGCCAGTAGCGGCGACGCGCCCGCCGCCAGTAGCGACGGCGGCGGCGACGCCAGTATTGCGAGCTCATGTCGGTGTCGCTGGATGCTGGCGCATGGCCATCCGTCGGATTTGTCCTTCGCGGCTTCCGGCTTCGCCGCGGTCTCGGCGGGCTTGCCTTCGCGGGCAGTTCACCTGCTTGCGGAAGCATCGGAGCGGCCTGTGCCGCCGTTGCGGTCGCCACGATCGCGCCTGCGGCCGCCGTGAAGCCCAGTGTCAGCTTGAGAAACTCGCGTCTTTCCATCAAACAAACCCTCCTGATCCAGGTTAGCGCCTCGCCCCAATCGGTTGTGCGCGAATGAGTGATTGCTGTTGCAATCATTCGCCAGCGCTCGCACACGTTGGGCGCAGGCGGCTGAACCGTGAATGAATGAACGGCGACAAATTCGGCGCTGTTGCAGGACGGATAACGAGATAATGCTTACAAGCATTTCGGCCGCGCGGCCGCCGGCGCCATCGCGCTGATTGCTTCCTTCCGACACCTTCGATGTCGAGCAATTCCGGCGCTTTGAGCAACGAGCGCAACCAGGCCAATGACGCCGCGCCACGAACTTGAACAGGCGAACGCCGAGATGGCGAAGACCTTGAAGGAATTGCTCGACGCCCGACGGAAAACCAGACGTCACCGAAGCGCAGGAGGCGTGGAAGGCCTAGCCGACAAGGAATGCATCTCGCGCATCGGCGGCAGCCCCAACGTGTGCGAAGCTGGACCATGCCCATCTCCATTCCATTTGTCGCTCTGATTTCGGATCGATGCCGCTCGAGGTCATTTCGCGTCGATCGTGAGTGTCGTTTCAGCGGTGTCGACGACAAACACCGCGAGCAGGCGCGCCGGCTCGGTCGCACTCGCGTTCTCGCTGACGCTGTGCCGGTCGCCGGGATTTTCGGAGAAGCTTTCGCCCGCGCGATAGGTGACCACCGGCCCATCGTTCACCTGGCTTCGGATCGCTCCTTCCAGCACCGTCGCGTAGATGAACGCGGACTGCGGATGCGTATGCGCCGGCGACCTGCCTCCCGGGGCATACTCGACCAGCACTCCCCTGATGCTCTTGCCGGGAACGTTCGGGAGCTTGTGGTCGTAGACCATTGTCACCCTCGCCCTCGCATCCGAGACGTTCTGGGCGGACGCAATGCTCAAGGACAGGGCTGCAAGTAACGCAGCACAAAGAATTCTCGCGATCATGGTTACCTCCTTGACGGGATCAGCGATCCATCTTTGCAGGGATGGCGGCGATCCCTTGCTTGGCCTTCGATGAGAGGGTGCGAGCGCTATCCAGCTATGAAGGCGAGAAGGTCGGGATTCACCACATCGGCGTGCGTGGTGCACATGCCGTGCGGGAAGCTTCTCGTAGACCTTGAGCGTACTGTTCCTCAGAAGCTTCGCAGACAGCGGCGCAGAATCGGCAATCGGCACGATCTGGTCGTCGTCGCCGTGCATCACGAGGGTCGGCACGTTGATGATCTTGAGATCCTCGGTGAAATCGGTCTCCGAGAACGCCTTGATTCCCTCGTAGTGCGCCTTCGCGCTCCCCATCATGGCCTGCCGCCACCAGTTCTGGATGACGCCCGGAATGGGTCTCGCGCCGGGTCGATTGAAGCCGTAGAAGGGCCCCGAGGAAAAGTCGAGATAGAACTGGGCACGGTTCTCGGCGAGCGCCTTGCGCAAGCCGTCGAACACCTCGATCGGCAGGCCGCCCGGATTGGCCGGCGTCTTCACCATCAGCGGCGGCACCGCACCGATCAGGATGAGCTTGGCGACGCGCCCCTCTGCCGTGGCGGGCGACATAGTGGGTGGCTTCTCCACCACCGGTGGAATGACCGATATGGATGGTGTTACTCAGGTCGAGGTGCTCGACCACCGCGGCCGCGTCGGCGGCGTAGTGGTCCATGTCGTGACCGTCGGATACCTGCGCCGAACGGCCGTGGCCGCGCCGATCATGGGCGATAACGCGATAGCCCTTGCTGACGAAATAGAGCATCTGCGCGTCCCAGTCGTCGGCGCTGAGAGGCCATCCGTGATGGAAGACGATTGGCTGGGCGCTCTTCGGGCCCCAGTCCTTGTAGTAGATCTCGGTGCCGTCCTTGGTGGTGATGGTGCTCATCGTCTTGGGTCCTTCGCTTGGATTGGGGGGCGGCTAGGCCGACCTCCTTCAGCGGTCAGAACGACTTGGGGGCGCGGGCGTTCTTCGCAGCCCAGTCGAGCGCGAAGTCCGCGACCTCCTCCCAGCCCGCCTGAATGCAGGTCCAGTGCGAGCGGTTGGGATAGATTTTGAGCTCGGTTTTCGACGGCGCCCGCTTCTGCTTCTCGAACATGGCTTTGGTCATCTTGGCCTGGGCAATGAGGTCGATGCCGCCGCCGATGAGCAGCAGAGGTGCGCGATCGGGGTTGTCCCAGCGGATCTTGCCTGCGGCTGAGACCAGACCGTCCCAGTAGATCTTCCCGGCCGTGGGGACGATGTAGCGGTCGTACATGGCATCGACCTGCGCCGGCGGCACGGTCTGTGCGAAGCGCGTCGCTGAAGAACCTGCGCGACATCGTCATGACGCGCCGCCAGCTTCCCCAGGAAAAGAACACGGGGAAGGTCGACTTGATGGTCTGCCACCCGACCAGCACGCCGGAGGTCGGCGCGGGGTCGATGACGACGCCGGCCACGCCGAGGCCGCGGTCAAGCAGGTGCTGCGTGACGGTGCCGCCGAACGAGTGTCCGATCAGGATTGGCGGCTCGGGCAGCGCGCGGATGAGGCGATCGTAGTGATTGATGATCTCGTTGATGCCGACCTTGGCGAGAGCGGGGTTCGGGGACGCACGCAGCTCGGCCGGAGAGCGGTCGTCGAGCGGCCAGGACGGGGCGATGACGGTGTAGCCCCTGGCTTCGTAGCGGGCCTTGAAGCCTTCCCAGCTGTGGGCGTTCAGCCAGGCGCCATGGATCAGCATGATGGTCTTGGACATTGATCTCTCCGTCGGTTCTGCTTGCGTAGCGCCATCATTAATCGTGCTGGACTGTCTGTCGGTGCGCGACACACCAGTTGTTCAAACGCATTGTGCGGAGAACATCCTGGATACGCTTGATTGTGACGACGCACCGACCGCACTGCGCCCGGCAGCCCAGGCAGGCGTAGACTTGGCTCATCCGTAGCGGGCCGGGCTTGCCGACAAGGACGGCGGCGACCTGTTTGTCGTTCAGCACGTTGCACGAGCACACGATCATGGCATTGCCTCGTCCTTCGAGGGCGCGATGTCGACAGGGTACTGAAGGAAGCTCCCCGCCGCTGTTCCAGCTGGAACGCTGCCTCAGTCGAGCTTCGCTGAGAGGACCCGGCGGTGTCGTACGAGGCAGCGATCGACCAGTTGTTCAAGCGCATGCGGTCGTCTGGTTCGGCCCCAACCCAACAAGCGGTCAGTACTCCCAGGGGCCCGGTACCCAACGAAAGACGTCGCCGTCGACCGCCACATGGCAGACGGACGGGAACGACAGGTGAGTGGCCACCAGCGACTCGCGGTTCGCCGCCAGCTCCCGCAGAAGACGGACCCGGACGCGGGCCGCCTCCTCGGGGTCGTGTTCGAAGCCGTTGTACCAGTCGGGGTGCTCGAACCCGACCTGGAACACGAGCGTCGCCGGCGAACATCAGCCGGTTGCCGCCGGACGCCAGGCGGACCACGCTGTGCCCGGGGGTGTGGCCGCCGGTGCGTTGGACGACCACCCCCGGCGCCACCTCGTACTCCGTTCTCGAACGTCCGCAGCTGGCTGTGGTACTCTTTCAAGAACCGCTTGCCCGTCCGCCGAAGCGCGTCCGGGAACCCCGGCGGCATGGAGACGCGGGAGAAATCGGGCGACTCCCAGAACTCGGCCTCGGCGGCCGCCACGTGGACCCGCAGGTCCGGACGCAGCCGCTCCTTCACCCCGTCGACGAGCAGCCCGCCACAGTGGTCCATGTGCATGTGGGTGAGCACCACGTCGGTCACGGATGCGGGATCGATGCCGGCGGCCTCCAGTCGCTGGGCCAACTGCCCGGCCCGCGGCAAGTCCGGGAACTCCATCCCTATCCCAGCGTCGATGAGTATGGTCCGGCCGCCGCTGCGCACCACGACCACGTTCAGCGCCCACTCGAGCACGTCCGGCGGCAGGAACATGTCCTCAAGCCAGGCCGCCCGGACGGCCGGGTCGACGTTGTGGCCCAACATCGCGCCTGGCAGCGATAGCACCCCATCGCTGACCACCATTACGTCAATCTCGCCGACCTTCAGCGCGTAGCGCGACGGAACCAACTCGGGCTCCGGTCTACCGTGGATGTGCCTCGCGTTCACCTTGTCGGCGCAGTGCTTGACCGAGGGATGTGAGGTATTGCCCAAGCTCATGTTTGTCTCCTGCTGACCGCCTTTAAATTGGGCCATCGGTGCACTCCCTTTTCTGACGTGTTTCATTTCACCCGTTATGGAAATGTAATCACGAGGGCGCGCGTGCAGTCGACTGCATCAAGGTCGTGTTCGACCAATACCGCGGTATAGGATCACGCGCTGGGTGTACCGCCGACAGTCAAGAAGCATAGCCGCTGCTCAGCGGGACACGCGGTACGGCATCTACTCAACGGAGTTTTTGACGAAGCCTTCCGCACGACCAGCTACCGCTGCGATATTGTCTTCAACGATGACGGGAGCTGGACGTATGACATCCAGACGCAGCTGATGGTCAAAGGCCGCGACCAGGCGTTCGACCATTTTGATACGAACACGTTGAAGCTCGTCGAGGCGCCGAGCCTCATTCTCGCCGTCAGCTTCATAAACGGCACGGCGTATGGGTCCCCGCTTTCCAGGCTGTGTGAAAAGTCACTGAGTTAGGGTAGTTGTGCCTCGATATTTTGATTCGAGTCACCGGTGGCGCCGTTGGCGGACAGTCTCGGTATCGATCGACGCTTTGCCCGGAAGTTCTGGCGTTTCGTTGGTGTTGACGATCCAGTTCGTGCGATCGATGCGTTTGTTGACCGCCTGGATCTGGCTGAGCTGGGTTTTTCCAAGGTTGTGGCGGGAGATGGGCCGTCCGCCTATGCACCGAGCGACCTCTTGAAGCTCTATGTTTATGGTACCTGCACCGGGTCCGCTCCAGCCGTCGGCGAAGCCGAGACGCATCGCAACATCCAGGTGATGTGGCTGATCAACCGCCTGACGCCTTCGTTCAAGATCATTGCGGATTTCCGCAAGGACCACACGAAGGGAATCGTCGGGGTGTGCCGGGCATTTATCCGGTTCTGCCGGGAGCAATCGCTGTTCGGGGGCGAGTTGCTGGCGATCGACGGGACGAAGATAGCGGCGTGGCGAGCCGCAAGCGGGTGGTGACGCCGAAGCGGATCGAGAAGATGAACGCTGCGATCGATCGCAAGATTGCGGATTATCTGGGATCGATGGATGAGGCTGATCGAGAGGAGCCGGGAGCGGCCGCTGCACAAGTCGATGTGGCGGCAGCGATTGAGGCTCTTGAGGCACAAAAGCTGCAACTGCAGCGGCAGGCGGAAGAGCTGTCGGAGCGCGGGCTTAAGCAGTTGGTGGTGACCGAGCGGGAGGCGAAACTGATGCGGACGCCGCATCGCCATGCGGTTTGCTATAATGCGCAGACCGCGGTCGATGCCGAGCACAAGCTGATCGTCGCGTTCGAATTGACCAATGAGGGCAACGACTATCGGCAGCTGCATCCGATGGCGATGCTGGCCAAGGATGCCGTCGGCGCCGATGAGGTGACGGTGGTCGCCGACACCGGCTACTCGAACGGCGAGCATGCGGCGCAGTGCGAACAGGACGGCATCACCGCCATCGTGCCGCGTGCCGAAACGGTCAACCCGAATGGAACCCAGTACTTCAGCCGCGACCGCTTCAGCTACGATCGCGACAGCGACAGCTGGCGTTGTCCGGCGGCGCCACGCTGAAGCTGTTCAAGACGTCCCATACCCAGAAGAAGAAAGAGTACACGAGCACAGCGTGCGGCAGCTGCCCGCTGAAGGGGCAATGTACCGGGGCGGCGCGCCGGGTCATCGTGCGCGATTTTTACGAGGATGAGCGGGAGGCCATGCACCAGCGGGCGATCACCGATCCCCAATGGATGAAGCGTCGGCGGGAAATCGTCGAACACCCCTACGGGACGATGAAATGGCTGATGGCCGGCCCCCGCTTTCTGGTCCGCGGATTGAAAAAAGCGAAAGCCGAGCTGGCCCTGGGCGTTCTGAGCTACAATCTCAAGCGGGTGATCAACCTTCTCGAGTACCCGCCCTGTTGCTGGCGCTCAGGCCCGCCCCAGCCTGAGAGCGAATGGCCAATCCTCGCAATCACTGCCGTGCCAACAGTCGATTGATCTTCGACTTCTCGCACAGCCTGTTTCGCGAGGACGACAAGAGATTGTGGCGTCGATCTTGCGAATCTCATCACGCACTGGATCAGGCCGCGGCCCTACTTGCAGGGACGATCCGGCCGCCGCGTATCGCAGACGCTCACGCTGTCAAGATAATCGTCCCACTGCTTCTTCTGCTCGGCCGAAGGTTCGAACTTGTACGCCTTCTGCACGAGATAGAAGCTGTCGCGGCCCTGGATCGCCTTCATCCAGGTCAGCTCCGGCTTGCCGGTCGCGTTGTTCATCGGGCATTTCTGAAACCAGGTCAGCGTCGGATAGCCACCGTCGGCGCCTTCCTTCACCTTGGCGAATTCGCTGCCGTCGCACGCGCCGGCCCAGAGCTTTTCGATCCGCGCGCGATATTCGCCCGGCGTCACGCCGCGCATGTTGAGGAAGATCTGCACCGTGACCATCTCGGTCCAGTCTTTGACCGTCTCCGCCTGCGGCACCATCTCGGTCATGATCTGGTTGCCGGCCTTCTTCTCGTAGCCGATCTTGTAGCCCTTCGGCACGGTGACCAGCAGCACCTCGCCCTCCAGCGCGCGGGCGGAGGGCGCGGCGAAGGTGAGTGCGAAGGCGGCGAGGAGAAAGGAAGCGGCGCGGCGCATGGGGTGGTGTCCGGTTGATACGGGCATTGGTCCGGGGCGGCAGGCACCGGGTTCAATTAGGCCGTCATGGCCGGGCTTGTCCCGGCCATCCACGTTCTTGGTTGCGGCACGCCGCAAAGACGTGGATGCCCGGCACCATAGGCGAGCGAAGCGACGCCGTTCTTCGAACGGCTATGGCCGGGCATGACGCCGAGCGGATGACGGGCTAGCCCTCTGCCCCACTCCTCCGCCAGCGCCGTGATCTCGCGCGTGCGCGGAATGCCGGGAAAGTCGCGATCGAAATCGGCAACCAGCCGCTTCATCTCCGAACTCCCGTCGCCCGCTCGAGCGAAGCAAGATCGGGAAACTGATACGTCGCCAGATGCTGCGACGGATCAGTCACGCTCCAGAACCGCCACGCCTTCTCCGCGCCGAATGTCTTTGCGGCATCGGGCAGATGCTCTTTGGAGTACCACTCATCGAACGCCTTGCGCTTCGATGCATCGGCGACGGTCGCGCGAACAGTGAGGAAATGGGGCATGAGACCGTTTCCTTGGTGGATGGCCATGGGCAGACGATACGTTCTGCCGCAAAAAACAACCAATGATACGATTATTGATCGATTACACTAGATAACTCAACTCGTTTTCCGGGTAGCCATGGCCTATCGAATTGCAAAATCACTCGACAAGCTACGGTCGCAGATCAATCAGCAATGGCCCGATCGCAACAAAAAGAGCGATGGCTGGATTGGCGATGCGAAACACGCGACCACGGACTCGGACCACAATCCGCATGTGAAGGACGGTTCAACCGGCGTTGTTACGGCCATTGATGTCACACACGATCCCAGAAGCGGATTTGACGCGGGCGTGCTGGCGGACGTCCTCATCGCTTCGCGGGACTCGCGGATAAAGTACATCATCTTCAACAGGCAAATTATCGCCGGCGATGCCGGACCATCGCCGTGGAAACCCCGCAAATATAAGGGCAAGAACCCTCATACCATGCACGTCCATATCTCCGCGAAGCCGGCAAAATCGAAGTATGACGATACCAGCGCGTGGGCAATCCCGGGCGGCGCAGGACCGAGCAAACCAACCGTGCCGCCTCCTCCGCCGGCAGCAATGAAGCGTCCGCTGCTGAGGAAGGGATTGAAGGATATGACCGAGACGGACATCAGGTATCTGCAGAAGCTTCTTGGAATGCCGCTGAGCGGCCAATTCGACCAGTCGACCGAAGACGCCGTGATCAAATTCCAGAAGAAGAGCAAGCTTCAAGCTGACGGCATCGTCGGCCCGTACACTTGGGCGGCACTCACCACCTGAAGTCACGAACCTTCGATTGCTGCATCGCGGCCTGTGAGTTCGGCGCGAACTGCTCTCCGTCGATTTCGCCGCACCCGTCAGAGTGCTCGCGATGATCGCCTTGGCAAGAGCCGGTCAGCTCACAACGGCAGATTATCGTGCTTCCTCGCCGGCATTTCCACCTTCTTGTCGCGCAGCATCGCCAGCGCCCGTGCAATCCGCCGCCGCGTCGAGTGCGGCATGATCACGTCGTCGATGTAGCCGCGCTCGGCGGCAATGAAGGGCGACAGGAAGCGGTCCTCGTATTCCTTCGTGCGCGCGGTGATCTTGTCGGGGTCGCTCATGTCCTGGCGGAAGATGATCTCCACCGCGCCCTTGGCGCCCATCACCGCGATCTGCGCGGTCGGCCAGGCGTAGTTGATGTCGGCGCCGATTTCCTTGGCCGCCATCACGTCGAACGCACCGCCATAGGCTTTTCGCGTGATGACGGTCACCAGCGGCACGGTGCACTGCGAGTAGGCGAACAGCAGTTTTGCGCCGTGCTTGATCAGCCCGCCATATTCCTGCGCGGTTCCGGGCAGGAAGCCCGGCACGTCGACGAAGGTGACGATCGGGATGTTGAAAGCGTCGCAGAAGCGGACGAAGCGCGCCGCCTTGCGCGAGGCATCGCTGTCGAGCACGCCCGCCAAGACCATCGGCTGGTTGGCGACGAAGCCGACGGTGCGGCCGGCGATGCGGCCGAAACCGGTGACGATGTTCCTGGCGAATGTTTCCGCGATCTCGAAGAAGTCGCCCTCGTCGACGACCTTCAGGATCAGCTCCTTGATGTCGTAGGGCTTGTTCGGATTGTCCGGAATGAGCGTGTCGAGCGACATCTCCACCCGCTCGATGTCGTCAAAGCTCGGCCACTCCGGCACGCCGTCGGCGTTGTTGGAGGGCAGGAAATCGATCAGCCGGCGCATCTGCAGCAGCGTCTGCACGTCGTCGTCGTAGGCGCCGTCGGCGATCGATGATTTCGTCGCATGCACCGACGCGCCGCCGAGCTCTTCCGCCGTCACCACCTCGTTGGTGACGGTCTTCACCACGTCCGGCCCGGTGACGAACATGTAGCTCGTGTTCTTCACCATGAAGATGAAGTCGGTCATCGCCGGCGAATAGACGTCGCCGCCCGCGCACGGGCCCATGATGACGCTGATCTGCGGGATCACGCCCGAGGCGATGACGTTGCGGCGGAACACATAGGAATAGCCGGCCAGCGCCGCGACGCCCTCCTGGATGCGCGCGCCGCCCGCATCGTAAAGGCCGATGATCGGCGCGCGCGCCTTCATCGCCATGTCCTGCAGTTTCGTGATCTTCTGCGCATGCGTCTCCGACAGCGAGCCGCCGAACACGGTGAAATCCTTCGCGAACACGAAGATCTTTCGTCCGTTCACCGTGCCCCAGCCGGTGACGACGCCGTCGCCCGGCACTTTCGACTTCTCCATGCCGAACTCGCTGGAGCGGTGCTCGACGAACATGTCGAACTCCTCGAACGAGCCGCGGTCGAGCAGCAGCTCGATGCGCTCGCGCGCGGTCAGCTTGCCGCGCTCGTGCTGGGTGGCGATGCGCTTTTCGCCGCCGCCGAGCTTGGCATTGGCGCGGCGTTCGTCGAGCGCTTCGAGGATGTGTTTCATGCGGCGTCCCTGCCCTTGCGGCCGCCTCAAGTGCGACCAAACCCGATCATTGGGACTTGGCTTAGCAAGGATTTGGCGGGTGTAAAATGGCCCGATAGACTGAATTCCCACCGCTCTGAGGAGTCCATAATGACGCAAGCTGCTGTCGCCGAAGGCCCCGCGGGGGTAACAGGCGGGTTGCGGGGACTGTTGCGGCTGGAAGGGCTTGCCCTGTTTGCAGGCGCGATTGCGCTCTACGCAGCCTCGGATCATTCGTGGCTATTGTTCGCAGCGCTGCTGCTGGTGCCCGACGTGAGCTTTGCCGCCTACCTCGCAGGTCCCCGCGTCGGCGCGTTCTGCTACAACCTCGTCCACACGACCATTGGCCCGATTGCGCTCTGGGTCGTCGGATCGATTGTCGCCTCGCCGGTCAGCTTTGCGGTCGCGCTGATCTGGCTTGCGCATATCGGCATCGACCGCGCGCTCGGCTACGGGCTGAAGTACGACGCGGGCTTCGGCTTCACCCATCTCGGCCGCATCGGCCCCGCCGCTAGCTAGAGGTGAAGGAGCTCGATTCCGACTTCGTCATGGCCGGGCATAGCCGTTCGAAGAACGGCGTCGCTTCGCTCGCCTATGTCCCGGCCATCCACGTCTTTGGCGCTAACGAGTGCTGCAAAGACGTGGATGCCCGGGACAAGCCCGGGCATGACGCCGTGAGTGAACGCAATCGCATCACGCTCTAACGGCTGAACACCGGCTCGGTCGTGATCTCGCATTTCACCGAATTGGCGATGAAGCACATCCTGTGCGCTTCGTGATGCAGCTCGCGCGCCTTTTGCTCGTTTGAGGCCGCCGCCAGCTTGACCTGCGG
Source organism: uncultured Alphaproteobacteria bacterium (assembly GCA_963757845.1). Lineage (GTDB taxonomy): Bacteria > Pseudomonadota > Alphaproteobacteria > Rhizobiales > Xanthobacteraceae > P52-10. Next base: position 98,729 of record CAVWTB010000052.1, on the reverse strand, counting down.
CCGCAGCAGAATGCGCGAAAACGCGCCGCTGCCGTCCGCCTCCTCGATCATCAGCCCTTCCGGCTCGTCGCGATACGTCGAGCACGACCACGTCGTTCACGGCGCACAGATGCAGGTACCAGAGCATGTGGCAGGTGGAGGCGGAGACGACCAGCATGTCCTCCGGATTCCAGCGGCTGGCGTCGCCGCGAAAACCTGCATCCGACGAGCCGGCGATGTCGGCCTTGCCCGGCGCGCTGATGACGTGCGCGCGCTCGTAGGCCTTGTAGCTCGCCGTTCCCTCGCCGGTGTTGCCGGTCCAGGTGATGACAGAGCGGTAGCGATGTTCTTTTCCGGCCATTTTTCGCGATCCTCTGGCTTGACCAATTATTGTATACATGGATACATAAAGCCATGCCCACGTCAATGCAGTCGCCACGCAAGCGCCAGGGAACCGCACCGGAGACGATCGCGGCGGCGCTGCGCGCGAACATCCTCTCAGGCAAGACGAAACCGGGCACCCTCTTGCGGCAGGAGGATCTTGCCGCGCAGTTCGCCATGAGCCGGATCCCGGTGCGCGACGCGCTGCGGCTGCTCGAGGCGGAAGGCCTGGTGACGATTGCGACCAACCGCGGCGCCCAGGTGGTTCAGCTCTCGCGCGACGAGGTCGCGGAAATCTATCACCTGCGCATCCTGCTCGAGTGCAATTGCCTCAGCGTCGCGATGGCACAAGTGAGCGAAGCCGACATTGATCGCATCGACCGCATTCGCCAGCGCGCGGAGATCGACGCGGCGACGCCGGAGTGGAACGACGGCGACTGGTCGTTTCACGAGGCGCTCTACCGCCCCTCCGGCCACGGCCGGCAGATCGAGATGATCAAGGGCCTGCGCACCACCAGCGATCTCTACGCGGCGGCGCATCAAGCGCTGCCGAAGCAGCGCAAGCGCTGGCTCGCCGATCATCGGGCGATCATTGCGGCGTGCCGCGCGGGGCGAACGGCTGATGCGGTCGCGGCGCTGACGGCGCATCTGACAGGGGCACGGGATTTCGTGCTGAGCCGGATGGCAGAAGATTCGTAGCCCGGATGAGCGCAGCGACATCCGGGATGTGAGCTGCGAGTCAGCTCCCGCATATCGCCATAGCCATGCGGAGCATCGGCGTTCTTAAGAACGGCGGCCTGAAGGCCGCTATCATGCGGGCTACGGCGCTGAGACACGAACTCGCCCCTCACCCTGAGGAGCGCTTCGAAGAAGCGCAAAGGCAGCGCAGCTTGTCGATGAGTGGTGGGATCACATCGAGAAGGTCGCGAAGGCGCTGCTTGAACGCGAGACATTGACCGGGCCGGAGATGTGGCAGGTCATGGCGAGCGAACCGTCAGCCGCACTCTGATTTACGCCGCCGCGACCGGGGCATGTCATGTGCTGACACCGCATCGCGATGATGCACCCCTCGTGGACGGGGGTACTGTGGAGCACGCGCTCCAGTGGGGGGACCGCGCGACGGCACCCTTTCGCGATATTTGGTCCGGTGTTTTTCCGGGTTGCTTTGCGGGTCGGTACAGAAGTTCCGATAGGTTGCACGACTTGCTTGAAGGTAGCTTGCTCGGAACAATGTCGGGCAACGCGCGTTCCGGCTTAATCACGTCGATGCCGGAACTAACATGAAGCTTCAGAAGATTTACTCCGCGTTGCTCGTCGCTGATCTGGCTGCGGCGGAAGGCTGGTATACGAAGCTGCTTGGCCGCGGACCTGACTATCGGCCGATGAAATCCATGATCCAGTGGGATCTGTTCGCTGAAGGTGGATTGCAGCTCGTGACCGACGACAATCTCGCGGGTCACGGAGCCTTGTTTCTGGTCGTCGGCGACGTCGCGGCGGAGCGACAGAGGTTGCGGGCTCTCGGCATCTCGCTGGGCGACGATATCAAGGGCGACTATTCAACGCTTGCGCAGGTGTGCGACCCCGACGGCAACCAGATCACCTTGGCGACGCCGCCATCGCCATATCCGCCGGCATGACAGGCGAATTGATAGATCCTGCGCCTCTCAAAGATTGAGGACTGCCCAAGCCAAAAAGCTGACCGAAGCGACGGCTGCCATTCCGTAAGCGGTAGCCATCCAGTCCATTGATCGTTGCCCAGTTGGCCGTGCGGGTCACGAGCCTTGGTTGCCGCCAAGGGATCGTCACCCGCGAACAGCCTTTACCGCCGCACCCCAACGCGATTGACGCCACCATTCAGGTTGCCACCGGCGTTATGTCGGACCGCAGCGCGCGCCACCGGACGAGCCCTGAGAACGACGCCAGGCCTCGCCACGCAACCGGCAGGATAGCTGACGTACTGGCAGTACACGACCGCGTTGGCTGGCGCTGGATTGAGAGTGAGACCTGCAAGCGCCAACAAGGCGCTAGCTGCAGTCCCTGCAACTGTCGCTGACTTAATCGAAAGACGCTTCCTCGCACGCATGGCGGACCTCCTTCTTCGCTAAAGGTGACGGGAGCCGCCTCAGGTGCGGCTGAACACAACACGTGAGTATCCAAGGATCGCTGACTTTGACCTAGATCAACGGAGGGTCTGCTTAGCGCTAAGCCTTGAGACCGAGCGTCCGCTCAAAACCCGGAAGTCGCGGCCCGCGCACAGCGTTGCTGCAGCTGGTGGGCTCCGGCGCTCCCTTTTGTGGATCAGCGGTTGCGGTCGCGCTGATGCGCGCACCGGTGATCAAGCGCTAACAGCATGCGGTTCGAGATGGGCATAGTTTGCCGACTTGCGAGCACGTTGCGTCGGCAATGCGGTTGATGGTGGCCGAGATGGCGGCCGTCAAAACGTATCCGCGTGCATTGCGCGCCACGTCCGCGTGTGGGCAAATGGCTGAAACCGCCCACCGCCTATCCGCGACGGTCGAAACCGTGGGAAGGAAAATGATCCATGTGGTCGAGAAATGCCTTCGCCGAGAGGCTCAATCTCAAGTGGCCTATCCTCCAAGCGCCGATGGGCTCGCTCACCACGCCTGCTCTCGCTGCTGCTGTGAGCAATGCAGGTGGCCTCGGCGGCCTCGGAATGTGGGGATTTTCAGCTGAGGATGCCGAACGTCGCATTGCCGGTTTCCGGCAGCAGAGCGGCGGCAGCTTGAACGTCAACTATCCGCTGTGGCCGGAGCCCAAGATCACGCCGCAGGCAAGCGAGGCGATGCGAAAGCGTTTGCAGCCTCACTACGATGCCAAAGGCTTGGGCGTGGTTCCTCAACCAAAGGGAGCTGCAGGCGAGGTCAGTCGCGAGCACTTGGCGATGCTCGTGCGCACAAAGCCGGAGATGGTGAGCTTCCATTTCGGCCTGCCGCACTCTGAGACCGTGCAGGCCATCAAGGACGCCGGGATCTTCATCATCTCCAGCGCCACCACGGTAGCGGAGGCAAAGACGTTGGAGGGATGCGGTGTGGATGCAATCATTGCGCAAGGCGCCGAGGCCGGCGGCCATCGTGGCACATTCAGCGGCGTGGACATCAGCATGCAGCCGGGCCTTTTCGCTCTGTTGCCCCAAGTGGTCGACGCCGTGAGCGTGCCGGTCATCGCGGCCGGTGGCATCGCCGATGGCCGACAAGTGGCGGCGGCGTTCATGCTGGGCGCGAGCGCCGTGCAGTTGGGAACTGCGTTCCTGCGCTGCGAGGAAGCCAACGTACTGGACGCTTACCGTGCAGCACTGCGTGAGCCCACCGATGCCTGCACCATCGTCACCGACATGATCACCGGCAGGCCCGCGCGCTTCATCAGAAACAGGTTGGCCGACGATCTTATGGCTTCGGGTCTGGAGCCGGTATCATTTCCCGCGCAGATGAGCCTGACGGCGCCTCTCAACGCAGCCGGCGACAGGGAGTTCACACTCTTGCTGGCCGGACAGTCGGCTGCGCTCGCCAATGACACGAATGCGGCAGCCTTGATTGAAACCCTTGCCGAGGAAACAGCGCGCCGTCTGCATGCATTTGCCAGTTGAGTGCCAAGGCTGACCACCGCCCCACCGGTGTTGCCTGCAAGGCGTCGCCAATGGGAGTGTGGAATCTCGTCGATACAGCCAAGCACACTTACGCCCGTTGTGACACGAGGAGCTGCGACACCTACGAGGCGCGGTTTTTCCAGAGCGGCGTTTTCATCAACATCGAGGTCCCTGGTCGGGGCGTGATCGCAAAGATGTCGATGGACGGCTCGGCAGCATTCCACGAGGTAGCGGCCTTAGGGCATTCAGTATTGATCAGCTTTGGTGCTTGTAAACGCACATCGTAAACGCGCTGAGCGCCTGTGGCCTGCACGAAACGGTTGCCCGCGTCGCGTCAGTCCAGGTTGATCCATTGTCCTTCACTCCGATGAAGAGGCGGGCCGCCGGACCACCGGGGCCGCGCAAAGACGCATCAGTGGGGCTCGGACAATTGGCGGTGGTGATACTCATCGGGCCTTTACCGCCGCGCAGAACCGTTCCGTGACCGCCGCCCTTTCGTCGGCGACGTCCCAGCCATTCGTCTCAGCGTTTTCCTTGGCCAACTTATGCTCGATCTGAAGGATCTGTTTGATGGCCGCGTACGATTTCCAGTCTGCCTTGGACAACCTGGCGGGGGGCGCACTGCAGACGTTGTGGGCAATCGCTTTCTGCACACTGGTGCTGACGTCGCGCAGGTGGCCCTCGACCTCGGCGGTGAAGCGCGCCTTGGCGTATTGGCTGTTGGCTGCGATGAAGTCCTTGCAGAAGGCGCGCCGTTGACCTCCGTCGCGGGCCTTGATGTAGGCCGTCTGCGTTTCGTAATGCACGCGGAAGGCGAGTTTGTTGGCGTTCGGGTCGGATTTCACCGCTTTAAGCATGGCGCTGTGGTCACTCGAAGCGGCGTCATTGATCCTGATGTCACATACTTTGGCGAGGGAGACGACCGGAACGTAGGCCCGCACCTTGGCTTCCAAGGCGTCGTTGGCGTGCGCGGCTGGTGCGAACAGACTGGTGGCGATTGCTGAAGCCGCGAGACGGCATTTCATTGGTAACATACTCCAGATCACCGAACAGGAAGCGGCGTCGGGGTTGGGATCGGGGTGCCCGACCACACACACCAGCGCGGCGACCCGGCCGCGAAGCGTCCAGCCCAGAAAACGTTTGAGCAACCTACAGCGCGAATACCTTGGGCGGCTGCCGAGCGATGGCTTTGATCTTGATCAACCGTTCTGTTTGACAATTGAATCTGGAAGTCGCGACGGCAGTTGCCCGCCGCTACCGCACCCTGCCCGACAGCCGCAGCACGAAGATCAAGACTTCCGCAACGGCCTTGTAGAGCTCCTGCGGGATCTCGTCGCCGAGCTCGACGTTCGACAGCGCGCCGGCCAGAACCTCGTTTTCCTCGATCGGAATGTTGTTGGCTTTCGCCACCTCGATGATCTTCTCGCCGATCGGGCCCCTGCCCTTGGCGACGACGCGCGGGGCGCCCTTGCGGTCGTAGTGGAGCGCGACGGCCAGCTGAGGGTCGATCTTCACGCTCATGTGGCGCGATCCAGGAAACGGCCGGCGCGGGCTTTCTGCTGCGGCGGCGCGCCCTCGCCGATCAGAATATCGCCGGGCTCGAGCTCGGCCTGACGCAGCGCCTGGCTGAGCGCGTCGGTGCCGGCGCGAAGCTGCGCGGCGGTCTCGGGGCGTTCCGCCCACATCCGCACCGCGGTCTTGTCGCCGATCAGCGACACCAAGGCATGCACCGGGCCTGCCGGTTCGACGTCGAGCGTGAAGCGCGCCCGCCAGACGCGCGTGGGCCCGGCCGTCTCAACCTCATTGCCGCCGTCGCGCGAAATCTCGAATTGCGCCATGGCCGTGCCGTGCGGCGTGGCGAACGGAATCTCGAAACTCCAGCGCGGCTGCGTCGTCTGGTTGCTGCCGCCGAGGTCCACCCGATCGGGGAGCGAAGCCACCTGCAGCAGCGTCTGCCGCGCAAGCGCCGCATCGGTCTGCTCGAGCAGTTGACGGCCCATGCTGACGGGCGGCGTATCCGGCGCAAGCGAAGGCGCTGCGACCGGCTGCGGCGACGGCACCGCGCCGCGAAACGGTGGCGCCGGTTCGGCCGCGTGCTTCGGCACGACCGGTTGGTTTGGCTGGTGCGCCGCAGGCTTCGCAGCGGAAGCGTCAGGAAGCTGCGACTCTGGTTTGCCCAACGCCGACGTCGCGTCGCGCGTAAAAACCTGAGCCGCGGCGCGCAAACTCTCGCTCGCCAGCTCCGGCAGGTCGCGAGCAACCGCTTGCGCCGGCGCGGAAGCGGTCACGCGGGCCTGAAGTTCGGTCGAAGCTTCAGCAGTCCTCGTGAGAAGTTGCCCACCGACGACGACGGCATCGGCAGCATCGGACGGAAGGCCCGGCGCGAACGGCAACGTGGCCGTGGCCACCTGCTGCGGCGAATTTGGCGGTACGCCTTGCGGAAGCGCTTGAGGCACCGCGACCGATGCCGGCAGCGCCGACGGAGGCGCGACGGCCGCGGGCTGCGCGGCTGGCGCGGCCTGCCCGAGCCAGTTCGTCAAAACCTGCTTGAACACCACCAGCGCTGCTTTCAGATCGGGCGCCCCCTGAGGGGCCGCGCCGCGCGCCAGCGTCGCTTCCAGAAACAGCCCGGATTTTTGAAAGGCCTGGCGCAGGTCGCCGGCTGTCAGCGTGCTGTCGAGCGGCGGCCGCGTGGCCAGGAGCGTTGAAGCGGCGTTCTGCACCTGCTGCGGCACGCCGTTCGCGGCGACGATCACCGGGAGATTTGCAAACAGCGGCGACAGGCCCGCCTGACGCGGCGCGGCCGTCTGCACGGCTTGCGAGATCGCGATTGCTTCCGGGCTCGCCGGCACAAGCGAAGCTGCGGCGACGCGGGGCAACTGCGCCTGCGCCGTCGCACCGATGCTCGCGCCGACCGAATTTGCCGATGCCGGCGTGGCACCTGCAGGCGTCGTCGTCGATCCGCCGGCCGACGGAGGAGCCGCCTGCCCCTGTCCCTGCGGCACGACGGCAAGCCGCACGCCCTCCGCGGTCTGCGAGACAGCCAGCTTCAGATTTGCGCCGGGTTGCAGCGCCACTTCCGTCAGCACCTCGAGCGAAAGCCCGGCGATCAGGATGCGCGCGAGATTTTCGCGCACGGCCAGCACGCGCGCGTCGATCACCGTGCCCGGCTGCAGCACGAGCTGAGGGGTCGCCTGTGACGCGGCGGCGACTTGCGCCACGGCGCTGGTCGGGTTGATGACGGCGGACATATGCGGCCTTTCGGGTGCGAGGCTAGCCGACCCGCCGTAAACGGCTTATTAACCTCCCGGCCTTTGCCAGCGGGAAAAGGGATCCGGCATGCAGGACAGAACTTACGATGCCATCGTGCTCGGCCTTGGCGCAGTGGGGTCTGCGGCGCTGTATCAGCTCAGCCTGCGCAAGGCCGCGGTGCTGGGGATCGATCAGTTCAGGCCGCCGCACGAGTTCGGATCGTCGCACGGCGACACGCGGATCACCCGCATCGCCTGCGGCGAAGGCAGGGAATATTCGGTCTTCGCCTCCCGCTCCCACGAGATCTGGCGCGATCTCGAGCGGAAGACGGGCAAGGAGCTGCTGACCCAGAACGGCCTGCTGGTCATGACCGGGACAGGCAAGCGCTCGACGGGGCACGGAATTCCCGCATTCCTGCAGAACACCATCGACGCAGCGAACGCCGCAGGCGTGCCGCACGAAATCCTCTCAGGCCTCGACGCCAGGCGGCGTTTCCCCGCCTTCAATCTGCGCGACGACGACACCGTCTATTTCGACAAGGTCAGCGGGTTCGTCCGCCCCGAGGCCTGCGTGCAGACGCAGCTCGAGCTTGCGGAAGCAAACGGCGCCGCCGTCCGCTTCAACGAGGCCGTGACAGGTTTCGAGCAGCGCGGCGAAACGGTGCAGGTCAAGACAGCGCGGGCGACCTACACGGCGCGACAGTTGATCGTCGCCGCGGGCTCCTGGCTGCCGGACCTTCTTGCTGCAGGCCAACGCGAGCAATTCGTCGTGCGCCGCCAGGTGCTCTACTGGTTCCGTGCAAGGCCGGAGAGTTTTGACAGCTTTCGACCGCAAAACTTCCCGGTGTATGTCTGGCAGCTGCCGGCGCCCCAGGGCATCTACGGCTTTCCTGCCGCGGGCGGGCCCGAGGACGGCGTCAAGCTTGCGACCGCGCAATATTCCGAAGCGACCACGCCGCAATCGGTCGATCGCAGCGTGTCTGCGCAGGAAGCAGCGGCGATGTACGAGACATATGTCGCGCCTTATTTTCCGGCGCTGCTGCCTGAGCCGATCAAAACGAAAGTCTGCCTCTATACCTGCGTGCCCGACGCCCGCTTCATCATCGACCGGCATCCGGACCACGATCGCATCATCGTCGCGTCGCCCTGCTCGGGCCATGGCTTCAAGCATTCGGCCGGCATCGGCGACGTGCTGGCGCAGATGGCGCTCGGCGAGAACGACGCCTGACGCTCAATGGGGCCGCTGTCGATCTGTCGAAGTTCGCGTTCCAGAAGGCCGAGCGTGAGACCTAAAGCTCCGCCACGACCTTTCCGAGCCCGATGAGGTGGGCGAGCATGCGCAGCTCGCGCTTCTGGTCGGCGGTCAGGCTTGCGATGAACGGTGTCGTGGCGGCCTTCAGCTTGGCGACTCCGTCGCTCTCCGGCTGCAGGTCGGTCGGCGCCTCGCCCGCCTTCTTCATCTCGTGCAGGCGCGTCGCAAGTCCACGCAACGCATCCTCGACCGCTGGCCAACCGCGCTCCTGCTCCGCGTTGAGCTTCAGCCGCGTCTTGATCGCATCGATCTGCAGATCGCTGAGCAGCGTGTAGGACGCCTGCTGCCGTCGCAGCAGCAACGCCTTCGGCCGCGGCTTCGGCAGCGGTGGTGGCGTGGCCAGAGCCGGCTGCGGCATGGGCGCGACCGGATCGACCGCGGCATAGCTTTGTCGCAGCGAATTGCCTCGCCGCAAAGCCGGCTGAGGCTCGACGTCTTCGCGATCGGTGCGAAGCGTCACCATCCGATCGTATTTGCCGTCGCGGTTGGCAAGCGGATAGGCCTTGGCCTCGGAAGGGCTCGTATCCGAAATGCTGAAATCGAGCGCGCTCAATCCCGCGAGAAACTCGCGATCCGTGGCGATCAAGCCAAGAGCTGCGCCGCCGATGACGACGCAGGCCGATGCCAATACGGCGGCTCTCATTTGGCGCACAGGGCTCCTGCCCGGCCGCCCCGTCTTTGGGGCCGGCGACCCTGCTCGCAAATGCCGCTTAAAGATGTCTTAACCATGCACACTTTGCGGCAGGCTAATGGCGCTCCCTGCACGCGCTGGTGGAAGCGTTAATGCCGCCCTAACCATGCACCGCAATTGCGCGGAACAATTGTACGGATTGCTGGTCTAATCCGGCATGGGCCAAGATGGCACCGAGACGCCACCAGAAGGAGCTCGGGCCGCTTCTCCGAGCTCGTGTCCGCCGCCGTCGCCCGACTGGATGTGCGGCGCAGCCGCGCGCTTGTGCCCCTGCCGAAGGAACCGCCAGCGAACGAGCTCGACCAGTTCTCGGGCCTGGGGGCGACGTTCCTTGCCCACCTGATCGCCATGCGCGACCGCGCCCCGCAGACGCTGCGCCAGCATCGCGGCTCGACCGACGAGGCGATCTCCTCCTACGAGCACGCAGCGCCGCACGACGACGACACCATCCCGATCAAGGAATCCTGAGCCGCGGTCGGCCCTTGTTCGGTCCTCCTTGCCGCGAACTTCAACGACCTCGTGCCCCGCTTGCAAGCGTTCCTCCGATGTCGGAGGTAGGCGCCGGAAAGCTGCACGCTGTGGTATGTACCTGTCCTAATCCACGCGTAGTGTTCAGGAATCTTGCGCCATGTCCGCCGATCGCCTGCAAGACATCGTTGACTGGCTGATCGACGGCGCGCGGTCGGCCCCCGATCCCACTGAAAAACTCGGCCAGCTCTGCGACCGCCTCGTCGCCTGCGGGATTCCGCTTTGGCGCGTCGGCCTGTTCATTCGCACCCTGCATCCGGACGTGTTCGGCCGGAGCTTCATCTGGCGGCTGGGACAGGCGGTCGAGGCCGGCGCCGCCGACTTCACCCTGCCCGACACGGAAGAATTCCAGACGAGCCCCCTGCATGTCGCGATCGCGACGAGCAAGATGGTGCGCCATCGGCTGACGCAAAACGCGCCGCTGCACTCGCTGGTGCTCGAGGATCTGCGGGCGCAGGGCATCACCGACTACGTCGCGTTTCCGCTCATCTTCACAGACCGCTCGGTTCACGTGATCTCGATGCAGACGAAGGAGCTCGCGGGCTTCAGCGAAGGCGAGATCGGGGCGCTTGCTGAAAATCGTGCCGCCGCTCGCGCGCGTGGTCGAAGTGGAAACGCTCCGGCGCACCGCGGCGACCCTGCTCGACACCTACGTCGGCAACCGCACCGGCGCGCGCATTCTGGCCGGACAAATTCGCCGCGGCCACACCGACACGCTGCACGCCGCGATCTGGCTGTCCGACCTGCGCGGCTTCACGGCGCTGTCGGACCGGCTGCCGCCGACCGCCGTCGTCGATCTGCTCAATCGCTACTTCGACTGCCAGGTGCCGTCGATCGTCAACGCCGGCGGCGAGGTTCTCAAATTCATGGGCGACGGGCTGCTTGGCGGTCTTTCCGACCGCCGACGACGGCAAGGACGAGCGCGAGGTTTGCGAAAGCGTGCTGGCCGCCGCGCGCGAGGCGCGCGCCGCGGTCAAGGCGCTCACGTACATGGACAGCGGCCATCTGGCCGAACAGCTGAATTTCGGGCTCGCCCTGCATGTCGGCGACGTGCTCTACGGCAATATCGGCGGCCGCCACCGCCTCGACTTCACCTGCATCGGCCCCGCGGTCAACCTGGCCGCCCGCATGGAAAAGCTGACAGGCAGCCTCGGCCGCACGATCCTTGCTTCGACGGAGTTCGCAAGCCACGCGCAGCGAAGACTGGACCGATATCGGCGAATACGCGGTCGCGGGTTTTGCGCGGCCGCAGCGGGTGTTCGGGCTGCGCGACGAAGGCGATGGAGGCTTGCCCGGTCGTTAAATTCCAGTAGGGCAACTGCCGCATGCATCGACATGAAGCCACGCAAAAGAGCATTTCCCGCAAGTTCGGGGCGAGCTTTCTTGAATGTCAGGAGCTCCTAAAGGTCGGCATTAGTAGAAACTTTGATCGGTCGCAGTTTCCAATCAATGGCCTGCGCCACGCGCCCACGGCCGATACAACTGGGTGGTACATCTGGTCAGGCGAGATATACACAACGGCACCCGATTTCTTCGTTCCCATCCATGCCAAGCACTTAGTCGATAGGTGTCCTGAAATCATAAAGTATTTGGGTTTGGGGCCGGGTTGGCGATTTCTATTTGCACCTGATCTAGAAGACGTGTGGTTCGACCCAGCACTATTGAATGCGTCATCACAAACCGGCCTACCCCCAAAGTAGCAACGACCTCGCAGTCATTTTGATGGTGGACTTTCAGTGGCTCCGAACGCTTCTTAGCTTCCTGCTAGCTCCGATATCTGCCAGCAACTTCTTGCTAGTGATCGTCGTCGAGAGCCCTCTAGTAACTATTCCGCTGATATCTAGTAACTATTCCGCTGAGCGGTTATTCTTCGCACGGTCTCCTTGAGCTATCAGAACGATTATCGAACACAGCGCAGATCTACGTTCCCTTGACCATGATCTGCGGTGCCGTAGCTGGTCTATCCTTCTGGCTTATCGCACGACCTGACCGCATTTGATTTGGCCGGCTAGGCATTACGGTGACAGTGCTCGGTCTGCACCCCATAAGTGAGACACGGCAATTTCTGTGACAGGGTTTTTGCATTTGAGTTTTAATCGAGGGCGGAGTGCAGGCCGTCCTTGTCGTAGACCTCTGCGATGAAGCCATTGATGTGGCGGCGGGCGTCGCTGATGTCGACGAAGGCCGAAGTTCGCCACATGATCAGCGGGCCAAGTTCGCGGATGCGTCAAACGCCATCATTTCATTTCTGATTATCAGAAAAAATAGTTGGTCGATGTTCGCTTTTTGTTCTTGACGCTTACGGTAGGACTAATATCATCGCCGCCATCCCGCTCCGGTGAGGGGCGCGTCGCGATCGTCTTCGATACGTGGCAGCGGGATGTGGGTGGCCGCTACGATGCCGGACCCTGGACGCAGTGAGGATCGCCGATCCTTAGAAAGCGGACGGGGACAGACGCCGGCGCAACGGGCGGACGGTCCAAGTGCATGTCCGGGCGACAGCTCGCACGAACGGGGGCGCGTCGGCGCCAGTGACAACCCCTGGGACATGCAGCAAGCCGCAAAGTCCATTCGCGTGCGGAACGCAGGCGAAGATCTGCTTCCACGGCCCGGTTCAGCCCAACGATCTTCGGCGTTGGGCTGGGCCACTGCCCGTGTGCCGCGCAAGCGGCATGCGGGCTGCCCGTATGCCAACACATGCGGGCGCCGCGGGCGCGGTGAAACGCCCTGTCGTTCCGCACGCCCCTACGGGGGAGATGAGGAACAGGATAACCGGCAAGCCCTGGGGCCGGACGAGACACGGGGCGATGACGCGCGTCCGGCGTAGCTCAACTCGTCGCGCCGAAGCGCAAGGCAGAAGAGCGAAGCCGGGGCTGTTTGACAATTGAAGAAAGCTTTTGCGACGGCCCTCTTCCTCCGTCATCACCGGGCATAGAACGGCTATGCCCGGTGATGACGAACTCTGGGCGATGTAAGCTGCGAGCAAGCTCCCGCATATCGCTATGCTCATGCAGGCTACGACGCTTTTCAGCCCCTCATCGCCTTGAGGATCAGCGCCGCGGCGTTGAACTCGGCTTCGCGCGCGGCGCGGCGCGACATGGCGAGATCGTCGAAACCCCAGGTCTCGAAATTCCAGTCCTCGTCCACATGCGCCGCGCGCCAGATCGCGCTCGCCTCGGCAAATCCGCGCATCAGCGCCAGTGCCAGCAGCGCCGAACCGGTCAGCGTCGTGACCGCATGCAGCGCACCGACGATCCAGGGGTCCGCCGGGATCGCTTTCTCGTGCTGCAGCGATCGCGTGGTCGGGCTGGCGGACGTGAACGATCCCTTCGGCCAGCACGAAGCGCGCGCCGAGCTCGTCGGCCGCCCAGCGCACGATCGGGTCCCACGCCGCGCCCTGCTTGGCAACCAGCGCGTCCGGACCATCGGCGCGGTAGAACAGCAGGTCCGAGCCGAGATATTTGAGGACATCGGCCGCCACCTCCTCGCGCCGGTCGGCGACGCCGTCGATGATGCTGTTGGCGAGCCGCGTCAGCGGCATCCGCGCCGGATCGATCATCTGGCGTCTGCGCATCCCATTCCGCCCGCAGCGCTTCGGCAATCGCGGCGCGCGGCGCAGCCAGCACGCGGCGCGCGGGCGTCCGCATCGACTTGCCGTCCAGCGTAACGGCGAACCCTTCCGGAACCTCGCTGGTTCCGACCGTCGGTGTAAAAGCGGTTTCGCAACGCCGGCCGTGCCGCCCGGCGGGCCAATTCATTGGGATCGGCGGGCGTGCCGCCATCGTCTTGCTCGAACAGGTCCCGCATGGGCTCAGTTGCCGCCTCAGATGTGGAAGTTTGTGCGTTGCAGCACAAATTCTGCAACAGAATCAAGCAGAAATGACTCCCACGACATGCGTGTTATATTGAATACTTCCAATTCAAAACTTCGATGTCCGAACTGCAAGAAATAACGAGAACCGCTTCGGCGGACCGAGGAAACTAGCGGACCACGTGGCGGACGACCGCCGCTGCCGCGTGGAAGAGGTGGGAATGAAACCAACGAATATCGCGGCCCCCGACTACTTTCACAAAGTGGTCGACTGTCAGTGGGCCTGTCCCGCCCACACGCCTGTCCCTGAGTACATCAGACTGATCGCAGCGGGGCGTTACAGCGACGCCTACATGATCAATTGGAAGTCGAACGTGTTTCCGGGAATTCTCGGACGCACCTGCGACCGGCCGTGCGAGCCGGCCTGCCGTCGCGTTCGCGTCGAGGACGAGCCGGTGGCGATCTGCCGGCTGAAGCGCGTCGCCGCCGACTACAAGGACGACATCAAGTCCCGGCTGCCGCAACCGGCGAAGACCAAGAACGGCAGGCGCATCGCGCTGGTCGGCGCAGGCCCCGCCTCGCTCACCGTCGCGCGCGACCTCGCGCCGCTCGGCTATGAATGCGTCGTGTTCGACGGCGACAAGCGCGCCGGCGGCATGATCCGTTCGCAGATCCCGAAGTTTCGCCTGCCCGACAGCGTGATCGACGAGGAGTGCGGCTACATCCTCGATCTCGGCGTCGAGTTCCGCGGCGGCCAGTACATCGACAGCATGAAGAAGCTGCTCGGCCAGGGCTTTGACGCGATCTTCGTCGGCTCCGGCGCGCCGCGCGGCCGCGACCTCGACATTCCCGGCCGCAAGGAAGCCGCAGCCAACATCCACATCGGCATCGACTGGCTCTCCAACATCTCGTTCGGCCACATCGACAAGATCGGCAAGCGCGTGATCGTGCTCGGCGGCGGCAACACCGCCATGGACTGCTGCCGTTCGGCGCGCCGCCTCGGCGGCACCGATGTGAAGGTGATCGTCCGCTCCGGCTTCGAGGAGATGAAGGCCTCGCCCTGGGAGAAGGAAGACGCCGCGTCGCGAGGGCATTCCGATCCACAATTTCCTCGTGCCGAAGCAGTTCCTGCACAAGGACGGCAAGCTCACCGGCATGGTGTTCGAGAAGGTGAAGGCCGAATACGACGCAAAGGGCCGCCGCAAGCTGATCAATGCCGGCGAGCCGGACCAGACCTTCGAATGCGACGACGTGCTGGTTGCCGTCGGCCAGGAGAACTCGTTTCCCTGGATCGAGCGGGACATCGGCATCGAGTTCGACGAATGGGGCATGCCGGTCGTCAACGAAACGACCTTCCGCTCGTCACATCCGAAGATCTTCTTCGGCGGCGATGCGGCGTTCGGCCCGAAGAACATCATCTGGGCGGTCGCGCACGGCCACGAGGCCGCGGTCTCGATCGACAAGCTGCTTGAACGGCGAGGACATCAACCACCGCCCCCTGCCCGCCACCACGCTGATCAGCCAGAAGATGGGCATCCACGAGTGGTCCTACAAAAACGAGGTGGCGCTCGACGAGCGCTACGCGGTGCCGCATCGCGAGAACAAGATCGCGCTCGCCGACATCAAGGCGGAGGTCGAGCTCGGCTTCGATCCGAAGCTGGCGCTTGCCGAGGCCGGGCGCTGCCTGAACTGCGACGTGCAGACCGTGTTCACGACGCCGCTCTGCATCGAATGCGACGCCTGCGTCGACATCTGCCCGATGGACTGCATCACCTTCACCGACGACGGCGAAGAGGACGACCTGCGGCAGCGCCTGCGGGCGCCGGCCAAGGACAAGGATCAGGCGCTCTATCTCGCGGACGGCCTGAAGACCGGCCGCGTGATGGTGAAGGACGAAGACGTCTGCCTGCATTGCGGGCTGTGTGCCGAGCGCTGCCCGACCGGCGCCTGGGACATGAGCAAGTTCTATCTCGAAATGACTTACGCAGGACCGGCATGCCGATAGAAGCCGTCAACGATTTCGTCATCCGTTTCGCCAACGTCAACGGCTCCGGCTCGGCGTCGGCCAACGAGATGTTCGCGCGCGCGATCATGCGCATGGGCGTAACGGTCGCGCCGCGCAACGTGTTTCCGTCGAACATCCAGGGCCTGCCGACCTGGTACGAAATCCGCGTATCGAGCAAAGGCTATCTCGGCGCGCGCGGCGGCACCGACTTCATGGTGGCGATGAACCCGCAGACGTTCAACGCCGACGTCGCCTCGATCGAGCCGGACGGCTACCTGCTCTACGACAACACGCGCGCGCTGCCGCCGGGCAAGATGCGCACCGACATCAACGTCATCGGCGTGCCGCTGACCCAGATCTGCAACAAGGAATACACCGACCCGCGCCAGCGGCAGCTGTTCAAGAACATCATCTGCCTTGGCGTGCTGACCGAGCTGTTCGGCATGGACTTCGCCGTGGTCGAGAAGCTGATCGGCGAGCAGTATCGCGGCAAGGACAAGCTGATCCCGCCGAACGTGCACGCCCTGCACATGGGCAAGGACTGGGCGAGAGAGCCAACCTGAAGCCGATCGGGCTGCGCATCAAGCGCTCCAACGATGTCGGCAACCGCATCCTGCTCGAAGGCAACGCGGCAGCCGCGCTCGGCGCGGTCTATGGCGGCGCCACCGTCTGCGGCTGGTATCCGATCACGCCTTCCTCGTCGCTCGCCGAAGCATTCGCGAGCTACTGCAAGAAGTTCCGCCACGATCCGGCAACCGGTCAGGCGAGATACGCGATCGTGCAGGCCGAGGACGAACTCGCCTCGATCGGCATGGTGATCGGAGCTGCGTGGAACGGCGCCCGCGCGTTCACCGCCACCTCCGGTCCCGGCATCTCGCTGATGCAGGAGTTCCTGGGCTTCGCCTACTTCGCGGAAATCCCGGCCGTCGTGTTCGACGTGCAGCGCGCCGGCCCCTCGACCGGCATGCCGACCCGCACGCAGCAGTGCGATATCATGGCCTGCGCCTATGCCTCGCACGGCGACACCAAGCATGCGCTGCTGATCCCGGAAGATCCCGCCGAAACGTTCGATTTCGCCGCCGATGCGTTCGACTTCGCCGACCGCCTGCAGACGCCGGTGTTCGTGATGATCGACCTCGACATCGGCATGAACCACCGCCTGTGCCGTCCGCTGACCTGGGACGACAAGCGTCAGTACGACCGCGGCAAGGTGCTGTCGGCGGAAGACCTCGAGAAGGCGAAGGATTTCGGCCGCTACATGGATGTGGACGGCGACGGCATCCCCTATCGCACCTATCCCGGCGCCCATCCTGAGAAGGGCGCGTATCTTCACCCGCGGCACCTCGCACGACAACCGCGCGCGCTACAGCGAACAGGGCTCGGCCTATGTCGAGGGCATGCAGCGGCTGCTGCGCAAGCTCGACACGGCCAAGGAGTTCCTGCCGAAGCCGCTGCGCAAGGACGCCGCCAAGGGCACGCGCTATGGCGTGATCTATTACGGCTCGACGTCGCCGGCGATGAACGAGGCGGCGGAGGCGCTGGCGGCCGACGGCCACCACCTCAACATGCTGCGCATCCGCGCCTTCCCGTTCCACCAGGATGTCGCGAGCTTCATCGCCGACCACGATTTCGTGTTCGTGGTCGAACAGAACCGCGACGCGCAGATGCGCTCGCTGATCGTCAATGAGCTCGGCATCGATCCGGTGCGGCTGGTGCCGATCCTGCACTACGACGGCACGCCGATCACCGCCCGCTTCATCGCAGCGCTCGATCGGCGACCGGCTCGACAAGCTGAAAGTAACCCCGATGCGCAAGGTGGCATCGTCATGACCTACCTGACCAAACCGAAATTCCATCACCCGTCGCTGCCGACCAACAAGCTCGGTTTTACCCGCAGCGACTACGAAGCGTCGACCTCGACGCTCTGCGCCGGCTGCGGCCACGACTCGATCTCGGCGGCCATCATCGAGGCCTGCTTCGAGCTGTCGATCGAGCCGCATCGGGTCGCCAAGATCTCCGGCATCGGCTGCTCGTCGAAGACGCCGGACTACTTCCTCGGCCAGAGCCACGGCTTCAACTCGGTGCACGGCCGCATGCCGTCGGTGCTCACCGGCGCCAACCTCGCCAACCGCGACCTGATCTATCTCGGCGTCTCCGGCGACGGCGACAGCGCCTCGATCGGTTTCGGCCAGTTCGGCCACGCGATGCGGCGCGGCGTCAACATGACCTACATCGTCGAGAACAACGGCGTGTACGGCCTCACCAAGGGCCAGTTCTCGGCGACCGCCGACCGCGGTTCGAAATCGAAGAAGGGCGTGCTCAACTCCGACTCCTCGATCGACCTCATCGCGATCGCGCTGCAGCTCGGCGCAACGTTCGTCGCGCGCTCCTTCTCCGGCGACAAGGCGCAGCTGGTGCCGCTGATCAAGGCGGCGATCCAGCACCGCGGCGCCGCCTTCATCGACGTGATCTCGCCCTGCATCGCCTTCAACAACCACGCCGGCTCGACCAAGAGCTTTGACTATGTGCGCGAGCACAATGAGGCGGTGAATGCGCTCGACATCATGATCGGCCGCGCGGCGATCACCGTCGACTACGAGCCGGGCAAGGTCGTCACCGTGCAGCAGCACGACGGCACGTCGCTCCGCCTGCGCAAGCTGAACAACGACTACGATCCGACCGATCGCCTTGCCGCGCAGAACTTCCTGCAGCGCCATGCGGCGAAGGGCGAAGTGGTGACGGGGCTCCTCTACATCGAGAACGACGCCGACGACCTGCATGCGAGCCTCAACACGATAGAAACGCCGCTCAACCAGCTCAATGCGAAGGAGCTGTGCCCAGGGCACGGCGCGCTGGAGAAGATGAACGCGAGCTTGCGGTAGTTCTCCTCGTCATTGCGAGCGAAGCGAAGCAATCCAGCTGCGCGCCGGCAGGCGCGAAAAAAGCTTGAGTCGCCGCGGCATCCGCTTCTTGTGGCGCGCTTCGCGCGCAGCTGGATTGCCCGTCGCTGCGCCCTCGCAATGACGGCTGACGCTGCGCGTCACCGTCATCTCGTGTTCGCACACGCCCTTGAATAGGCCGCGCGATCGTTTGGGCCGAGACCCCACGCTGCGCCTTCGTCGATGCAGCGACTGACGCGATCGCTGAACGAGCCGCGCGGCGGCAACTTCACCCCGGGTGGCGAAGCAATCTCGCCCATCTTCGGGATCTTTGGGATGTCGATCTTCGGCGGCGGAATAGGTGGCGGGGGCGGCGGCAGGAGGTTTGGCTGCGGGAACATGGGATCCTGCGCCGACGCCGGCATCGCGATCGCCAGACAGACGATGATCGCGGCAAGGCCGATCACTTCGCGCAAATTGCGTCGCATTTGCTCAATCCACTTAACAACTTCATCACCTGGATGAGGTGAATTCGGTCGCTTAGAGCATGATCCGGAAAAGTGGACACCGGTTTTCCGAAAAGATCATGCTCAATCAAAAAGCTAGAGCGCGATGGCAATTCAATCTAATCCCATCGCGCTCTAGGGATATCAGTATCGCGGCGAGAGGCTACAAGCCCCTACTCTTCCGGCGCGTCCTCGATCGGATCAAATCGTGATGCGTCCAGGCCCAACAGGTTCCACGACTGCTGCATGTGTTGCGGCAACGGCGCAGTCGCATCGATGACGCCGCCGCGCGGATGCGGGATCACGATCCTGCGAGCCAGCAGATGCAGCCGGTTCTGGATGCCGCCCGGCAGTTCCCAGTTCTCGATCTGGAAATATTTCGGGTCGCCGACGATCGGATGGCCGATATGCTCCATGTGCGCGCGCAGCTGATGGGTGCGGCCGGTCACCGGCTTCAGCGACACCCAGGCGAGCTTTTGCGCCGCCGTTTCCACGACGGCGTAGTACGTCACCGCATGGCTTGCGCCTTCGTCGCCATGCTCGGCGATGCGCATGAACGAGTCGTCCTCGCGCTCTTCCTTGGCGAGATACGTCGAGATCCGCCCCTGCTTCGGCTTCGGCACGCCGGCGACCATCGCCCAGTAGATCTTTCGCGCCGAGCGCGAGCGGAACGAGCCGGTCAGCATCGAGGCGGCAAACCGCGTCTTGGCGACAAGCAGGCAGCCGGACGTCTCCTTGTCGAGCCGGTGCACGAGGCGCGGCTTCTGCCCCTTGGCGTCGCGCATCACCTCCAGCATGCGGTCGACATGATGCGTCGTGCCCGAGCCGCCCTGCACGGCAAGCCCGGCCGGCTTGTTCAGCACCAGCACGTCGTCGTCCTCGAACAGCGTCATCTCCTGAAGCTGCGCGAGCGTCTTCTGCTCGGCCTCGCTCAGACCTGACGATTTCTTCGGCGCGTCCAGATGCAGCGGCGGGATGCGGACCGCCTGGCCCGCTTTCAGCCGGTCCTTGCTGTCCGCGCGCTTGCCGTCGACCCGCAGTTCGCCCTTCCGGACGATGCGCTGGATATGCGAGTAGCTGAGCCCCGGAAACCGCGCCTCGAGAAAGCGGTCGACGCGCATGTTGGCTTCATCGGCGGTCACTGTCACCGTCTGCACTTTTGTCGGCAGCGGCGCAGCTTCAGCGGGCGCGTCCCTCTCCTCACGCATGTCGCGTCGCGGCGGCCGCTCCGCCGCCGCGGGCCTGCGCTGCGCAGACGCGGCGAACCGCTCGCGCTTCGGCTCGGCGTCGCGGCTTCCGCCTTTCGCAGGCTTGCCGGCGCCGCGCCCCGGCGAGCGCTTGGCAAAGCCTGGCTCAAAACGGCGCTCGGATCGTTGCTTGGGTCCGCTGCGCTTCGGAGCGCGGTCTTTGCGGCTCATGATTTCCTTCCGCTGCGCAGCTTCGCCCAGTAGTCCAGCCGCTTCCTGATCTCGCGCTCGAATCCGCGTTCGGGCGGATCATAGAACGTGTGCCGCCCGAGCGCTTCCGGGAAGTAATCCTGTCCGGAAAAACCTTCCGCCGTGTCGTGATCGTATTCGTAGCCCGAGCCGTAGCCTTCGCCCTTCATCAGGTCGGTCGGCGCGTTCAGGATGTGCTTTGGCGGCAGCAGCGAGCCGTGTTCCTTGGCCACGCGCTTGGCCTCGCCGAACGCCGTGTAGGCCGCGTTCGATTTCGGCGCGGTAGCGACATAGATCACCGCCTGCGCGATCGCGAGCTCGCCTTCGGGCGAGCCGAGGAAATCGTAGGCGTCCTTGGCCGCATTGGCGATGACCAGCGCCTGCGGATCGGCGAGACCGATGTCCTCCACCGCCATGCGCACGATCCGTCGCGCGAGAAAGAGCGGGTCTTCGCCGGCATCCAGCATGCGCGCGAGATAGTAGAGCGCCGCGTCCGGATCGGAGCCGCGCACCGACTTGTGCAGCGCCGAGATCAGATTGTAGTGGCCGTCGGCCGACTTGTCGTAGATCGGCGCGCGCCGCTGCAGCACGCCCTGCAGCTCCTCGGCAGTGAACACCTCACCCTTTCGCGCGGCGCGCCAGACTTCTTCCACCAGCGTCAGCGCGGCGCGGCCGTCGCCGTCGGCCATGCGCACCAGCGAGGCGCGCGCGTCGGCGTCGAGCGGCAGCTTGCGCCCTTCCACCTGCTCGGCGCGCGCAAACAGCTTTTCGATCGCCTCCGCATCGAGCGATTGGAACACCAGCACGCGCGCCCGCGACAGCAACGCGGCGTTCAGCTCGAACGACGGATTCTCGGTGGTCGCGCCGACCAGAATGACCGTGCCGTCCTCCATCACGGGAAGGAAGGAATCCTGCTGCGCCCGGTTGAAGCGGTGCACCTCGTCGACGAACAGCAGCGTGCCCTTGCCGATCTCGCGCCGCGCCCGCGCCGCGTCGAAGACCTTCTTCAGGTCGGCGACGCCGGAAAACACCGCGGAAATCTGTTCGAACTCGAGCTCGGTCGCGTCAGCCAACAGGCGCGCAACGGTGGTCTTGCCGGTGCCCGGCGGCCCCCAGAAGATCAGCGAGCCCAGCGTTCGGGTCTCGAGCATGCGCGTCAGCGCGCCGTCGGGACCGAGGATGCGATCCTGGCCGACCACCTCGGCGAGCGTGCGCGGCCGCAGCTTGTCGGCAAGCGGACGCGGCGCGTCCTGCTCAAGGCCAGCGGCGGTGAACAGTGACGCCCCGTCCCGCTGGCGCTTGGCGTTCATCCGCCGAGCGTCACGGAAATCTGCTGCCCGTCGCGCAGCACTGTGATCCGCCAGAAGCGAGCCGGCTCGCGCGTGACGCGATCGAGGTCGGCGGTCTTGCCGATCTTCTGGTTGTTGACGGCAAGGATGACGTCGCCCTTCTTGAAGCCGACGCTCTGGGCCGGCGCGTCATCGCCGAGCTCGACGATCACGACGCCCTCGATGTTGGAATCGAGCCGCAGTTCGTCGGCAACCGCGGGCGAGATGTTGGACACCTTTGCGCCCTGGAACGGCGAACGCGACTTGATGACGATCTCGTTGCGGCCGGTGTCCGGTGCGGTCTCGAGCGCGATGGCGAGCTTTTGCGGCTTGCCCGCGCGGACGATGTCGATCTGCGCGGTGCCGCCGAGCGGACGCGTGGCGAAGCGATAATCGAACGCGTTCGGGTCCTCGACCGTCTGCCCGTCGATCCCGGTGATCAGGTCGCTCAAACGCAACCCCGCGCGCGCCGCCGGGCTTCCCTGCGCGACGTTCGACACCAGCGCGCCCGACGGACGCGCAAGCCCGAGCGACTCGGCGATTTCGGAGGTCACGGCCTGCAGCCGCGCGCCGAGCCACGGCCGGCGCACCGCGCTGCCGCCGCTCTTGGCCGAGGCGACGACGACGCGGACCATGTTGGTCGGAATGGCGAAGCCGATGCCTTGCGATCCGCCCGAGCGCGAGAAGATCGCGGTGTTGATGCCGACGAGCTTGCCTGTGAGGTCAACCAGCGCGCCACCCGAATTGCCCGGATTGATGGCCGCATCGGTCTGGATGAAGAACTGATAATCGGTGATGCCGACCTGCGTGCGGGCGAGCGCCGAGACGATCCCGTGCGTCACCGTTTGGCCGACGCCGAACGGATTGCCGATCGCCAGCACCACGTCGCCGACCAGGAGCTCGTCGGAGTTCGACAATTCCAGCGCCGAAAACTGCTCGCGGGCCGCCTTCAGCCGCAGCACGGCCAAGATCGGTGCGGCTGTCCTTCAGCACAACCTCGGCCTCGAACTCGCGCTTGTCGGCGAGCGAGACCTTCACCTGATCGGCGCCCTCGATGACGTGGTTGTTGGTCACGACCAGGCCGGAGGGGTCGACGATGACGCCCGAACCGAGCGAGCGCTGCATCTGTTCAGGCGCCTGGTTGCCGGGAATGCCGAAGAAGCGGCGGAAGATCGGGTCGTCCAGCAGCGGGTTGCGGTTCTGCACCGTCTTCGCGGCGTAGACGTTGACGACCGCAGACGTCGTCCGCTGCACGATCGGCGCGAACGAAAGTTTTAGCTCGCCCGGCGAGGTCGGGACCCGGCGATCCTGCGCCAGCGCCGGAAACACGGTCGAAACGAGCGCAAACGCTGCAAAAAGCAGCCGCGATTGCGAGAGGCATCGAGGATATCTCCGGGCAAAGCCTGGTGCCGGGCGATGGCACTGATTTGCCCTGATATAGCGGCCGCGGCGGCTCATTTGAAGGCAAAAGGCGCTGGTTTTCGCGCCTATTCGAGCGGCGGCAGGGTGCGCAGGAAGGCCACGATCGCATCCTGGTCCTGCGCGGACATGCCCGCATAGGCTGCAAACGCCATTGGCGGCTTCAGCCTGCGGCCGTCGCGCGAGACGCCCTTGGGTGATGGCCCGCTTGATCTCCTCGTCAGCTCCAGCCGCCGAGCCCTGACGGTCTTGTGCGACGTGATGTTCGAGGAACGCGACTCGCCCCAGGCGCCCGGAAACGTGCGGCCTCCCTTTCCGACGGACTTCTCGTAATCGCGCTGACCCAGCGACATCCGGCGTGTGGCATTCGAGGCAATGGCCGAGCGTCACGAGATACATGCCGCGCTTCACCGGATCGTTCATGTCGGCATCGGTCAGCCGTCTGTCGGCGAACGGGGCAGTCGTCGTGGCCGTGAATGGCTTCCTGTAGTCGGCCGGCGGCACCTCGTTGCGGATCGGCGCAACCGATCGCAGGTAGACGACCAGCGCGTCCAGATCGCGCGGCGTCAGCACCTTGTAGAACGCCGTCGGCATGATCGGCGCGACCGGCACGCCGCTCGGCCGCTCGCCCGTCGTCATGAACTTCTTCAGCTCTGCATCGCTCCAGTTGCCGATTCCGGTGTCCTTGTCGGGCGTGATGTTCGACGAATAGGCCTTGAACGCCGGCGTCTCGAACACCCGGCCGCCGCCGAGCGCCTTCGACGGCAATCGGACCGTTCGCATCGCGTGGCGTGTGGCAATTGGCGCAGGCCATGAATGCCGTTGACCAGATAGGCGCCGCGCTCCTTCAGCGTTTCCGCTGCGGCCACATCCGAAAGGACAAGATCGCCGCCAGCACGGCGAAAGCAGTCGACTCCGCATGGGCCCCCGATTCATCAGCGGCAGCAATTTCTCATTTTAATGAGAATTGAGCAACAGGAATATGCCGCTGAGAACGAAGTCACCTATGCGGTACGCCCTCGACAAACATCAGCCGACGGTCGAGAGCGGTGCTGCGAGCCCGCAATGCTTCCGCATATTCAGCGGAGGCGTACCATTTGCGGGCCTGTGCCATGGAGGGAAACTCGACGATGATCATCGTCCTCGGCGGTGGACTTCCTTCCACGAGCTCCGCAGCGCCGCCGCGGACGAGATAGCGGCCACCATGGGCGGCGATCGAATCTGCCGCAAGTGCGCGATAGCGCTCCATGGCGACAGGGTCGAGGACCTCGACCTCCGAAATGACATAGGCAGCCATCAGGCGATCGACCTGACCACGCCGCCGTCAACCCGAAGCGCTGCGCCGTTGGTGGCGGAGGCTTCGCTTCGAGCAGACATAGACCACCATGTTGGCGACCTCCTCCACGCTCGCAAAGCGCTGGATCAGCGAGGTCGGCCGGTGCTGCTTGATGAACGCGGCCGCGGCGTCCTCGGCGCTCTGGCCGGATTGCTTGCCGAGCGCTGCGACAAAATCCTGCGCGCCTTCGGACAGCGTCGGGCCCGGCAGCACGGAGTTGACGGTCACGCCCGTGCCCGCCGTCAGCTCCGCCAGCCCGCGCGAGAGGCCGAGCTGCGCGGTCTTGGTGACGCCGTAGTGGATCATCTCCGGCGGGATCTGCAGGCCGGACTCCGACGAGATGAAGACGATGCGCCCCCAGTTCCGCTGCAGCATGCCCTTCATGTAGGCGCGCGACAGCCGCGCACCGGAGACGACGTTCACCTCGAAGAACGTCGTCCACTCCTCGTCCGTGATCTCGAAGAAATCCTTCGGCTCGAAAATCCCGGCATTGTTGACGAGGATGTCGACCACGGGCACGGCAGCAACAAGCTGCTCGCAGCCCTTCGCCGTCCCCACATCGGCCGCGACGCCGCGCAGCTTCGCCTTTGGCAGCGCCTTCTCGATCGCTTTGACCGCCTTGTCGACGTTGGCTTGCGAGCGGCCGTTGACGACAACCTCGGCGCCCGACCGGGCAAGCCCTCTGGCAATGGCGAAGCCGATGCCGCTGGTCGAGCCGCTGACGAGCGCTGTTTTTCCTGAAAGATCGATGTTCATGCGATTGGGTCCACGTTGACGCTTCCCGCGATATCAGCACCGATCCGGTGCATCGCAACACGGCGCACGCAGACGTGACGGCAAACAAAAAAGGGCGGCGCAAATGCACCGCCCTTTTCAAATTCTGATGTCGCAGGAAGCTTATGCGGCCTCGGCCGCCTTCTCCTGCACCGGACCCGAATCCTGGCCCTTGGCGTCCTCGTCGCGGTCGACGAACTCGATCACGGCCATGGCTGCGTTGTCGCCGTAGCGGAAGCCCGCCTTGATGATGCGGGTGTAGCCGCCCTGACGGTCCTTGTAGCGGGCGCGCCAGCACGTCGAAGAGCTTCTTCACCATCGCATGATCGCGCAGCTCGCCGATCGCCTGACGGCGCAGGCTGAGGCCGCCGCGCTTGCCGAGCGTGACGAGCTTCTCGACGATCGGGCGCAGCTCCTTCGCCTTCGGCAGCGTGGTGACGATCTGCTCGTGCTTGATCAGCGCCGCCGACATGTTGGCGAACATCGCGCGGCGATGCTCGGCCGTGCGATTGAGTTTGCGGTGTACCTTACCGTGACGCATGGTCTGGTCTTTCTTCTCTGTCGTCGCGACGGCGTGTCGGACTTGGCTCTCAGGTGGGCTGCCTGCGTTCGCCCGGGTTGAATGGCCGGACACATCCCGGCCATGACGATGATCTTTCGATCAGTAGTGATCCTCGAAGCGCTTGGCCAGCTCGTCGATGTTCTCCGGCGGCCAACCGGGCACTTCCATGCCGAGATGCAGGCCCATCTGCGCCAGCACCTCCTTGATCTCGTTCAGCGACTTGCGGCCGAAGTTCGGGGTGCGCAGCATCTCTGCTTCCGACTTCTGCACCAGGTCGCCGATGTAGACGATGTTGTCGTTCTTCAGGCAGTTTGCCGAACGCACCGACAGCTCGAGCTCGTCGACCTTCTTGAGGAACGCCGGGTTGAACGCGAGATCCGGAATGACCTCCTGCGCCACTTCCTTGCGCGGCTCTTCGAAGTTGACGAAGACGTTGAGCTGATCCTGCAGGATGCGCGCGGCGTAAGCGAGCGCGTCCTCCGGCGTCACCGCGCCGTTGGTCTCGACCGTCAGCGTCAGCTTGTCGTAGTCGAGGATCTGGCCCTCGCGGGTGTTCTCGACCTTGTAGGAGACCTTCTTGACCGGCGAGAACAGGCTGTCGACCGGGATCAGGCCGATCGGCGCATCCTCAGGCCGGTTGCGCTCGGCGGCGACGTAGCCCTTGCCGGTGTTGACGGTGAATTCCATGCGGATCTCGGCGCCGTCGTCGAGCGTGCAGATCTGCAGATCGGGATTGAGCACCATGACGTCGCCGACGGTCTGGATGTCGCCCGCGGTGACGGCGCCCGGACCGGACTTCTTCACGACCATGCGCTTCGGGCCTTCGCCCTGCATCTTGATCGAGATGTCCTTGATGTTCAGCACGATGTCGGTCACGTCCTCGCGCACGCCGGCGATCGAGGAGAATTCGTGCAGCACGCCGTCGATGTGCACCGACTGCACGGCGGCGCCCTGCAGCGACGACAACAGGATGCGGCGCAGCGCATTGCCCAGCGTCTGGCCGAAGCCACGCTCGAGCGGCTCTGCCACCATCGTTGCAACGCGCGCGGGATCACTGCCCTGCGTCACCTGCAGCTTGTTCGGACGGATCAGTTCTTGCCAGTTCTTCTGGATCGTCACTCTCTTCACCCATCACGTTGGAGATTGCGGACCAGCCCGCTCTACGCACGTGGAAATCGCGAGCAACGCTGCCCGCGAAGGAAACAATCAAACGCGCCGACGCTTGCGCGGACGGCAACCATTGTGCGGGATCGGCGTCACGTCGCGGATCGACGTCACCGTGAAGCCCGCGGCCTGCAATGCACGCAGCGCCGACTCGCGCCCCGAACCCGGACCTGCGACCTCGACCTCGAGCGTCCGCATGCCGTGCTCCTGCGCCTTCTTCGACACGTCTTCGGCCGCAACCTGCGCCGCATACGGTGTCGACTTGCGCGAACCCTTGAAACCCATCGTCCCCGCCGACGACCAGGCAATCGTGTTGCCCTGCGCGTCGGTGATGGTGATGGTCGTGTTGTTGAACGACGAATTCACATGCGCGACGCCGGAAGCGATGTTCTTGCGTTCACGACGGCGAACGCGCGCAGCAGCCTCTTTACCCATTGCAAACCTTTCTTACGATCTCGACGCCGCCGTAATGCCAGCGGCTCCACCAGAAAATAGCGAATGGCGAATAGTGAGTAGCGAATAGAACCCTATTCGCTATTCGCCACTCCCTATTCGCTATTTTACTTCTTCTTGCCGGCAATCGCCTTCGCCGGACCCTTGCGCGTACGCGCATTGGTGTGCGTTCGCTGACCGCGAACCGGCAGGCCGCGACGATGCCGCAGGCCGCGATAGCAGCCGAGGTCCATCAGACGCTTGATGTTGATACCGACTTCGCGGCGCAGATCGCCTTCGACCATGTAGTCGCGGTCGATCACTTCGCGGATCTGCAACACTTCCTGATCGCTGAGCTGCGACACGCGCTTCTCGCTCGGAATGTTCACCTTCTCGATGATCTCGGCCGCATTCTTCTGGCCGATACCATGAATGTACTGCAGCGCGATCAGCACGCGCTTGTTGGTCGGAATGTTCACGCCGGCAATACGAGCCACGGCTTATTCTCCTGTTACCGACGGCGATTCCGTCCGGCTGTTCGTCTCTTGCTTCAGCTGACGGCGTGCTCACAAACGCGAACACGACGCCCTTCCCCACGGGTCTTTCGGGGGCCCGGCATCGTCTGAAGCAATCCGACTGGATGTCCGGGTTATTAAGGTATTCAACGTCGTTTCGTCAACCGATTCCGCCGCTTAGCCGCGCCTTTCTTGGCCTTTTTGGCAACTTTCTTGGCCGTCTTTTTGGCCTTGGCAACCTTGCGGGTTCCCGCCTTGCCTTTGGCCTTGGTCTTCGCCTTGGACGCGGCCTTTGGGGCGGCTTTCTTGGCCTTTTTGGCCTTCTTTGCCGGGGTCTTGGCTTTGGCCGCGGATTTGACCGTCGGGGCCGCCTTTCTCGCCGACTTGGCGGCCTTTTTCGGCTTCGGTGCCGCGGCCGCCGGAGCCTGGACGTCGAGAATCCGGCTGATCTGGGAGGTCACCTCGTCGATCGAGGCCATGCCGTCCACGGTCGCAAGCGCCCGCTTGTCGCCGTAATAGTGCACCAGCGGCTCGGTCTGCGCCCGGTAGGCCTCCAGGCGCTTCGCCAGCGCCTCGGCGTTATCGTCCGCCCGGACCGCCTCGCCCCGCGCCAGCATCTCGGCGATGCGATTCTCCACCCGTTGCAGCAGCACCGCTTCGTTGACCCGCAGCTCGATCACCGCATCGAGCTTCAGGCCCTTTTCCTCGAGCAGACGGTCGAGCGCCTCGGCCTGCGGCACCGTGCGCGGAAAGCCGTCGAGGATGAAGCCGTTCTGCGCATCCGGCTGGTCGATGCGATCGGAGATGATGCCGATGACGATGTCGTCGCAGACGAGCCCGCCGCTCGCCATGACGTCCTTTGCCTTCAGCCCGATCGGCGTCTCGGCCGCGACTGCGGCGCGCAACATGTCGCCGGTCGAAAGCTGGACGATGCCGTACTTCTCAACGAGACGCTGCGCCTGGGTTCCCTTGCCTGCCCCCGGTGGCCCGAGAAGGATCAGCCTCATCTGCGACGGCCTTTCAGTTTCGAACGCTTGATCAGACCTTCATACTGGTGCGCCAGCAGATAGCCCTGCACCTGCGCGACCGTATCCATCGTCACGCTGACGACGATCAGAAGCGACGTGCCGCCGAAATAGAACGGCACCGACGCGTAAGAGATCAGGATTTCCGGAATGAGACAGACGATCGCGATGTAGGCCGCGCCGACCACGGTGATGCGCGACAACACGTAGTCGATGTATTCGGCGGTGCGCTCGCCCGGGACGAATGCCCGGAATGAAGCCGCCGTGCTTCTTCAGGTTGTCGGCGGTCTCGGTCGGGTTGAAGACGATCGCGGTGTAGAAGAACGCGAAGAAGATGATCAGCGAGACGTAGAGGAACAGGAACAGCGGCCGGCCGTGGCCGAGCTGCGTCACCAGCCACTGGAACCATTCCGGCCCCTTGCCGGCATTGAAGCTCGCGATCGTCGTCGGCAGCAGCAGCAGCGACGAGGCAAAGATCGGCGGAATGACGCCGGACGTGTTCAGCTTGAGCGGCAGATGCGAGGACTGGCCCTCGAACATCTTGTTGCCGACCTGGCGCTTCGGATACTGGATCAGCAGGCGCCGCTGCGCGCGCTCCATGAACACGATGAAGGCGATCACGGCGACGGCCATGACGATGACGGCCAGGATCAGGCCGGTCGACAGCGCGCCCTGACGGCCGAGCTCGAGGGTGCCGGCGATCGCCGACGGAAGTTCCGCGACGATGCCCGCCATGATGATCAGCGAGATACCGTTGCCGATGCCGCGCGCGGTGATCTGCTCGCCGAGCCACATCAGGAACATGGTGCCGCCGGTGAGCGTGATCACCGTCGAGATGCGGAAGAACCAGCCGGGATCGGCGACCACGTTGCCCGCGCCTTCGAGACCGATGGCGATGCCATAGGCCTGGAACACCGACAGGATGACCGTCAGATAGCGGGTGTACTGGTTGAGCGTCTTGCGGCCCGCCTCGCCTTCCTTCTTCAGCGCTTCGAGCTGCGGCGAGACGGTGGTCAGCAGCTGAATGATGATCGATGCCGAGATGTACGGCATGATGTTCAGCGCGAAGATCGCCATGCGGTTGATGCCGCCGCCGGCGAACATGTTGAACATGCCGAGGATGCCGCCGGCCTGCGAGCGGAACACCTGGTCCCAGATGTTGGGGTCGATGCCGGGAAGCGGAATGTAGGTGCCGAGCCGGTAGACGAGCAGCGCGCCGAGCGTGAACCAAATCCGCTTCTTCAGCTCATCCGCCTTGGCGAACGAGGAGAAGTTGATATTCGCTGCTAACTGTTCCGCTGCCGAGACCATCGTCGGACTTCTCCCGCGCCTCTTTCACCGTCGCCCGAGAAGGACCGTCCGGTAGCCACCCCGCCCAATATGATATGGGCCTGCCGCAAAATCCACGCCCCGGTTCAATCCCTTAACGGGCGGCGGCGGCTGATGACGGCAAAGTGACTTTCGGCGGCCGTTGATCAGGCCGCCGCCTCTTCCTTCTTCGGCGCAAGGATCTTCACCGAACCGCCGGCCTTTTCGACGGCCGCGATCGCCGACTTCGACGCGCCGTGCACCTCGAAGGCGACCTTGGCCTTGATCTCGCCGCGGCCGAGCAGGCGCACGCCGTCGCGCGCACGGCGAAGCGTACCGGCCTTCACCAGCGCTTCGGCGTTGACGACGCCCTTGGCATCGAGCTTGCCGGAGTTGATCGCGCCCTGGACGCGGTCGAGATTGATCTCGACCAGGTCGAGCGCGAAGATGTTGTTGAAGCCACGCTTCGGCAGGCGGCGATGCAGCGGCATCTGGCCGCCCTCGAAGCCCTTGATGCGCACGCCCGAACGCGCGGTCTGGCCCTTGCCGCCGCGGCCGGCCTGCTTGCCCTTGCCGGAGCCGATGCCGCGGCCGACGCGCATGCGCTTCTTGCGCGAGCCCGGATTGTCGGCGAGATCGGTGAGTTTCATCGTTCTCTATCCTTACTTCCCGTCCACGACGCGGACGAGGTGTCTGACCTTGTAGATCATGCCGCGAACCTCAGGCGTGTCCTGAAGCTCGGTGACGCGGCCGATCTTGTTGAGTTTCAGGCCGACCAGCGTCGCCCGCTGCGAGTGATGGCGGCGGATGGCGCTGCCGGTCTGCTCGACCTTGATGGTTTTCGTGGCCTTGGCCATGGTTCTCTACTCCGGCGCCTTTGAGCTTCAGTCGGCGGCCGCTTCAGCGTCGCCGCCGACGCGGCGCGACTGCAGCGTGGACACCTTGATGTTCCGTCGCGCTGCGACCGAACGCGGCGAATCCTGGTGCTTCAGCGCATCGAACGTCGCCCGCACCATGTTGTAGGGGTTCGACGAGCCGAGCGACTTCGCCACCACGTCCTGCATGCCGAGCGTCTCGAACACGGCGCGCATCGGACCGCCGGCGATGATGCCGGTGCCGGGAGGCGCCGCGCGCAGGAACACCTTGCCTGCGCCGTGACGGCCGGCGACGTCGTGATGCAGCGTGCGGCCTTCGCGCAGCGGCACGCGCGTCAGGTTGCGCTTGGCCGAATTGGTCGCCTTGCGGATCGCTTCCGGCACTTCGCGCGCCTTGCCGTGACCGAAGCCGACACGGCCCTTCTGGTCGCCGACAACGACGAGTGCTGCGAAGCCGAAACGGCGTCCGCCCTTCACAACCTTGGCGACACGGTTGATGTGGACGAGCTTGTCGACGAATTCGCTGTCGCGCTCTTCCCGATCCCGGTTCCGGTCGCGTCCGCCGCGTTCGCGTTCACCTGCCATGGTGCTGTTCCGATCTGTTCGCGAGAGCCCTGCCCCCGCATCCTCTATATTCTGTATTTCTGAGCGTGATCTTTATCCGAAAACCGGTGCCCACTTTTCGGAGATCACGCTGCCGTTAGAAACTCAGTCCGCCTTCGCGCGCCGCATCCGCGAGCGCCTTGACGCGCCCGTGATAGAGATACTGGCCGCGATCGAAGATCACTTCCTTCGCCCCGCTCTTCAGCGCACGCTCGGCCACGAGCTTGCCGACCGCGGCCGCAGCCGCGATGTTCGCACCGCTCTTGCCGCCGTCGCGCAGCGCCTTCTCCATCGACGAAGCGGAGGCGAGCGTCTCGCCCTTCACGTCGTCGATGACCTGCGCGTAGATGTGCTTCGACGAGCGGAACACCGACAGGCGCAGACGGCCGTTCGCGGCGCGCTTCACCGAATTGCGCACGCGGACCTTGCGCCGGGCATTCGTCACTTTCATCTTCGACATGACTTACCTCTTCTTGCGCAGCTTCAGCGCAGTGAGCTTGTGCATCATCCTGCGCACGCTCTCCGGGCTCTGCTCCGCCGCAACGGCAAAATCGTTCGTCACGGTCCGCAACAGCGATCCGTCGGCGCAGCGGATGACCACCTCGCCCGGCTTCAACGACTCGATCAATGCAGTCGCGGTCATTTCTTCTTGCCTTCCTTGCGGAAGATGAACTCGTCCGAGTACTTCACGCCCTTGCCCTTGTAGGGCTCCGGCTTGCGGTAGCTGCGGATCTCGGCGGCGACCTGGCCGACGCGCTGAATGTCGTTGCCGGCGACGACGATCTCGGTCGGCTTCGGCGTGGTGATCGCGATGCCTTCCGGGATCGGATAGCTCACGTCGTGGCTGTAGCCGAGCGAGAGCTGCAGGCTCTTGCCCTGCACCGCCGCGCGGTAGCCGACGCCGGTGATCTCGAGCTTCTTCTCGAAGCCTTTGGTCACGCCTTCGACGAGATTGGCGATCAGCGCCCGCGAGGTGCCATACAGCGAGCGCGCACGCTTGGTCTCGAAGCGCGGGTCGACGGTGATCGCGCCCTTGTCGAGCTTCACTTCCACGTCGTCATGAACGACGATCTGAAGCTGGCCCTTCGGCCCCTTCATCTTCACGGTCTGCCCCTCGACATTGGCGGTGACGCCGGAGGGGATGGTCACTGGTCTTCTTGCCTACACGAGACATGGCGCGTTCCTTTAGAACACCGTGAAGAGAACTTCGCCGCCCACATTCGCCTCGCGGGCGTCGTGGTCGGCCATGATTCCCTTCGGCGTCGACAGCACCGAAATACCGAGGCCGTTGTTCACGCGCGGCAGGTTCTTCGCCGACACGTAGACACGCCGGCCCGGCTTCGAAACCCGGTCGATCTCGCGGATCACCGGCTCGCCGTCGGCATACTTCAGTTCGATCTCGATCTCGCTGCGGCCGCCGGCATGCTCCAGCGTGGCATAGCCGCGGATGTAGCCTTCCGACTTCAGCACCTCGAGGACGTTGGCGCGCATGCGCGAGCCGGGCGTCGAGACCTTGGACTTGTTGCGCATCTGCGCGTTGCGGATGCGGGTGATCAGATCGCTGATGGGATCGTGTGTGCTCATGCTCGACCCTCCCTCACCAGCTCGACTTCACGAGGCCCGGAACGAGCCCCTTCGAGCCGAGCTCGCGCATCGCGATACGGCTGAGTTTCGTCTTGCGATAGACCGAGCGCGGACGGCCCGTCAGCTCGCAGCGGTTGCGAATGCGGGTCGGCGAGGAGTTGCGCGGAAGCGCCGCGAGCTTCAGCGTCGCGGCGAACCGCTCCTCCATCGGCTTCTTCTTGTCGGCGATGATCGCCTTCAGCTTCTCGCGCTTGGGCTGCGCGTTCTTGGCCATCTTCCGCCGCCGGTTGTTCTTCTCGATCGAACTCTTCTTCGCCATGCGTCTCTCCAGAGGTTCCGCGTTTGAAAGCTTCAGTCAGCCTTCACTGCCGGAACGGGAAATTGAATGCGGTCAACAGCGCGCGCGCCTGCTCGTCGTTCGGGCGCCGTCGTGCAGACCGTGATGTCCATGCCCCAGGTCTCGCCCGACTTGTCGAAGTCGATTTCCGGGAACACGATGTGCTCCTTCAGGCCGAGCGAATAGTTGCCGCGGCCGTCGAAGCTCTTCGGATTGAGGCCGCGGAAGTCGCGCACGCGCGGCAGCGCGATGTTCACCAGACGGTCGATGAACTCGTACATGCGCGCCTTGCGCAGCGTGACCTTGCAGCCGATGGCCTGGCCTTCGCGCAGCTTGAAGGTCGCGATCGCCATGCGCGAATGCGTGACGATCGGCTTCTGGCCGGCGATCAGCGCCAGATCGGCAGCGGCAAGCTCGACCTTCTTGCGGTCGTTGACGGCTTCGCCCACGCCCATGTTGAGCACGACCTTGTCGAGGGTCGGCACCTGCATGGGGTTGGTGTAGCCGAACTGCTCCGATGAGCTTGGTCCGGATTTCCTTGTCGAACTGCGTGCGCAGCCGCGGAATGTATGCGGTCTCAGCCATCGATCTCGGCTCCCGAGCGCTTGGCGACGCGCACTTTCGTGCCGTCGGTCCGAATCTTGAAGCCGATGCGGCTCGGCTTGCCGTCCTTGCCAACGTAAGCGAGGTTCGACAGGTGGATCGGCGCCTCCTTCGAGATGATGCCGCCCTCCTGCTGCGCCGACTGCTTCTGGTGGCGCTTGACCATGTTGATGCCGCGAACGAGCGCGCGGCTCTCGTCCGGACGCACCTCGAACACCTCGCCGGTGCGGCCCTTCTCGCGGCCGCTCAGCACCATCACCCTGTCACCCTTCCGGATCTTGGCAGCCATCACAGCACCTCCGGCGCGAGCGAGATGATCTTCATGTGGTTCTTGGCGCGCAGCTCGCGCGGCACCGGCCCGAAGATACGGGTGCCGACCGGCTCCGCCTGATTGTTGATCAGCACGGCGGCGTTGCGGTCGAAGCGGATGACCGAACCGTCCGGGCGGCGAATGTCCTTCGCCACGCGCACGATGACGGCTTTCATCACGTCGCCCTTCTTCACGCGGCCGCGCGGAATCGCTTCCTTGACCGACACGACAATCACATCACCGACGCTGGCGTACTTACGCTTCGAGCCGCCCAGCACCTTGATGCACATGACACGGCGCGCGCCGGAATTATCGGCCACGTCGAGGTTGGTCTGCATCTGAATCATTGATGCACCTCGTCCTCTTCTCTTTCAAAGCCTTAAGCGCGAAATGCGCTCAGGCGGTTTTCTTCTTCTCGCCCTGGATCACGACCCAGCGCTTCAGTTTCGAAATCGGCTTGCTTTCCTCGATCCACACCACGTCGCCCGGCGCGAACTCGTTCTTCTCGTCGTGCGCGTGGTAGTTCTTCGAACGGCGGATCGTCTTCTTGTAGATCGGGTGCGTGAATCGGCGATCGACGCGCACCACGACGGTCTTGTTCTGCTTGTCGCTGACGACGACGCCCTGAAGAGTTCGCTTCGGCATCTGAACTCCTTAACCCTTCTTGCCTTCGGCCTGGCGCTTCTGCCGGGCGATTGTCTTGATGCGGGCGATGTCGCGGCGAGCCTCGCGCAGGCGCGAGGTGTTCTCGAGCTGACCCGTGGCGCGCTGGAAGCGGAGGTTGAAGCGCTCCTTCTTCAGCTTCAGGATCTCATCGTCCATCTGGTCGGCGGTCATCCGCCGGATATCCTCGACCTTCAATTCGGCCATCTCTCTTACTCCGCGATACGCGCAACGAAGCGCGTCTTGATCGGAAGCTTGGCGGCGGCCAGATCCAGCGCCTCGCGCGCGGTCTGGTTGGTCACGCCGTCGATCTCGAACAGGATGCGGCCCGGCTTGACGCGGCAGACCCACAATTCCGGCGTGCCCTTGCCCGAGCCCATGCGCACTTCGGCGGGCTTCTTCGACACCGGCACGTCCGGGAACACGCGGATCCAGACGCGGCCGGCGCGCTTCATGTGACGCGTCAGCGCACGGCGGGCGGCCTCGATCTGGCGCGCGGTGACGCGATCCGGCTCGAGCGCCTTCAGCCCGAACTGGCCGAACGACAGCGTCGCGCCCGAGGTGGCGACGCCGTGAATCCGGCCCTTGTGGGCCTTGCGGAATTTGGTGCGCTTCGGTTGCAGCATGATCTTAAGCCTTCAATTCCTTGCCAGCTCAGGCCGCGTCGCGACGCGGGCGACCGCTGTCGCCTTCGGCCATGCGCTTGTCCTGCGCCATCGGATCGTGCTCGAGGATCTCGCCCTTGAAGATCCAGACCTTGACGCCGCAGGTGCCGAACGTGGTGAACGCGGTCGCGACGCCGTAGTCGACGTCGGCGCGCAGCGTGTGCAGCGGCACGCGGCCTTCGCGGTACCACTCCATGCGGGCGATTTCGGCGCCGCCGAGACGGCCCGAGCAGTTGATACGGATGCCTTCGGCGCCGAGACGCATCGCCGACTGCACCGCGCGCTTCATCGCGCGGCGGAACGCCACGCGGCGCTCGAGCTGCTGGGCGATCGATTCGGCGACCAGCGTCGCGTCGAGCTCGGGCTTGCGGATTTCGACGATGTTGATGACGACGTCGGAGGCGGTGATGTCGGCCACGCGCTTGCGCAGCTTGTCGATGTCGGCGCCCTTCTTGCCGATGACGACGCCCGGACGCGCCGAGTGGATCGTCACGCGGCACTTCTTGTGCGGGCGCTCGATGACGATGCGGGCGACGGCCGCCTGCTTCAGCTCCTTCATCAGGATCTTGCGGATTTCCACGTCCTCATGCAGCAGCTTGCCGTACTCGTTCTTGCCGGCGTACCAGCGCGAGTCCCAGGTCCGGTTGATGCCGAGACGCAGCCCGATCGGATTGATCTTTTGACCCATCGTTCTCTCCCGCGCCCCTTAAGCGGCCTCTGCCTCGACCTGACGAACGACGATCGTCAGGTTCGAGAACGGCTTCAAAATTCCACCCGCCCGGCCGCGGCCGCGGGCATGAAAACGCTTCATCACGATCGCCTTGCCGACAAACGCCTCGGCGACGACCAGATCGTCGACGTCGAGGTCGTGATTGTTCTCGGCGTTGGCGATCGCCGACTCCAGGCACTTCTTCACGTCGACCGCGATCCGCTTGCGCGAGAACTGCAGGTCGGCGAGCGCCGACGCCACCTTCTTGCCGCGGATCAGCTCCGGCGACGAGATTCAGCTTCTGCGGGCTGATGCGCAGCATCTTGGCAATGGCCTTCGCCTCGTTGTCGGCAAGGGCTCTCGCTCGTTTCTCTTTGCTCATAGCCTCAAATCCTCAAGCCTGCTTCGTTGTCCCAGGCTCACAAAAACTCACCTGACCTCAGGCCTTCTTGGCCTTCTTGTCGCCGGAGTGACCGTGGAAGGTCCGCGTCGGCGAGAACTCGCCGAACTTGTGACCGACCATTTCCTCGTTCACCGACACCGGCACATGCTTCTGGCCGTTGTAGACGCCGAAGGTCAGACCGACGAACTGCGGCAAGATCGTCGAGCGGCGGCTCCAGATCTTGATCACATCGTGCCGGCCCGACGAACGCGCGACGTCCGCCTTCTTCAAAATCGAGGCCTCGACGAACGGGCCCTTCCATACTGAGCGAACCATGACGTCGCGATCCTTACTTCTTCTTCCGCTTGTGGCGGCTGAGCAGAATGAATTTCGTGGTCGACTTGTTAGTGCGGGTCTTCTTGCCCTTGGTCGGCTTGCCCCACGGCGTCACCGGATGACGTCCGCCCGAGGTGCGGCCTTCGCCGCCGCCGTGCGGATGGTCGATCGGGTTCATCGCGACGCCGCGGTTATGCGGCTTCTTGCCGAGCCAGCGGTTGCGACCGGCCTTGCCGATCGAGATGTTCATGTGATCGGGGTTCGACACCGCACCGATGGTGCCGGTGCAGCGGCCGTGCACGAGGCGCTGCTCGCCCGAATTCAGGCGGACGATCACGTATTCCTGGTCGCGGCCGACGATCTGCGCGTAGGTGCCGGCGGAACGCGCCAGCTGCCCGCCCTTGCCGATCTTCAATTCGACGTTGTGGATGATGGTGCCGACCGGCATGTTGCCGAGCGGCATCGCGTTGCCCGGCTTCACGTCGACATAGGCGCCGGCGATCACGGTGTCGCCGACGGCAAGCCGCTGCGGCGCCAGGATATAGGCCTGCTCGCCGTCCTTGTACTTGATCAGCGCAATGAACGCGGTGCGGTTCGGATCGTACTCGATCCGCTCGACCGTCGCCGGCACATCGAGCTTGGTGCGCTTGAAGTCGATCGTGCGGTACGACTGCTTGTGGCCGCCGCCGCGGAAGCGGACGGTGATGCGGCCGTTGGCGTTGCGGCCGCCGGTCTGGTTCTTGCCCTCGGTCAGACGCCTTGACGGGCTTGCCCTTGTAGAGCGTCGAACGGTCGACCAGCACGAGCTGGCGCGTGCCGGGCGTCTTCGGATTGTAGGTTCTCAGTGCCATCTGACTAATCCGCCCTTACAGCCCGGTCGTCACGTCGATGCGGTGACCTTCCTCGAGGGTCACGATCGCGCGCTTCGAATCTTGCTGCATGCCGAAACGGCCGCGGAAGACCTTCATCTTGCCGGGACGGTTCAGCGTGTTCACGCTCTTCACCTTGACGTCGAAGAGCTTCTCGACCGCTTCCTTGATCTGCGGCTTGGTCGCGTTGCGCGCGACCTTGAACACAACCTTGTTGTGCTCGGAGGCCATCGTCGCCTTTTCGGTGATCACTGGCGCGACGATGATGTCGTAGTAACGCGGGTCGATGCTCATTTGAAACGCGCCTCCAGCGCTTCGACCGCGGCCTTGGTCAGCACCAGCTTCTGACGGCGCACGATGTCGTAGACGTTGATGCCCTGCACCGGCAGCACATCGACGTTCGGGATGTTGCGCGCGGCATTGGCGAAACCGGCATCGACCTGGGCGCCGTCGATGATCAGCACATTGGTCAGGCCGAGCCCCGAGAACTGCGCGGCGAGCGCCTTGGTCTTGGCATCCTTGATCTGCGCGCTGTCGAGCACGATCAGGCCGCCGTCCCTCGCGCGCGCCGACAGGGCATGCTTGAGCGCGAGCACGCGCACCTTCTTCGGCAGGTCGGTCGCATGGCTGCGCACGACCGGACCGAACGCACGGCCACCGCCGCGGAACTGCGGCACGCGCGCCGAGCCGTGACGGGCGCCGCCGGTGCCCTTCTGCTTGTACATCTTCTTGCCGGTGCGCCAGATTTCCGCACGGCCCTTGGTCTTGTGGGTGCCGGCCTGGCGCTTGTTCAGCTGCCACTGAATGCAGCGCTGGATGATGTCCTTGCGCGGCTCGAGGCCGAAGATCGCGTCCGGCAGCTGCACCGAACCCGACTCCTTGCCTTCAAGGGTTGTGACCTTCAGTTCCATGTCACGCACCCTCCTTCTCGGCCGGCTGCTTCCGCAGGCGCAGCCTCGCCACCGGCGACGCGGAACTTGCCGGGCTTCGGCGCATCCTTCGGCAGCGGCTTCTTCACCGCATCGCGCACCATGATCCAGCCGCCCTTCGAACCGGGCACCGCGCCCTCGACGAGCAGCAGGCCGCGCTCGACGTCGGTCTGCACGACGCGCAGGTTCAGCGTGGTGATGCGATCGACGCCCATGTGGCCGGGCATCTTCTTGTTCTTGAACGTCTTGCCGGGATCCTGACGGCCGCCGGTCGAACCGATCGAACGGTGCGACACCGACACGCCGTGCGTGGCGCGCAAGCCGCGGAAGTTCCAGCGCTTCATACCGCCGGCAAAACCCTTGCCGATCGAGGTGCCGGTCACGTCGACGAACTGGCCGGCGACGAAATGATCGGCGGTGATCTCGGCGCCGACCGGAATCAGCGCATCCTCGCTGACGCGGAATTCCGCGACCTTGCGCTTCGGCTCGACCTTGGCGACGGCGAACTGGCCGCGCTCGGCCTTCGGCATATAGACGGAGCGGCGCGCGCCCGAGCCGAGCTGCAGCGCGACATAGCCGTTCTTTTCCGTGGTGCGATGGCCCAGCACCTGGCAGTTGCTCAACTTCAGCACAGTCACGGGGATATGCTCGCCGGCGTCGGTGAACACCCGCGTCATCCCCATCTTCTGTGCGATCACACCGGAACGCATCTTCGTGCTTCCTGTTCGTTCTGTCCCGAAGGACGTTATGACTTAGAGCTTGATCTCGACGTC
Organism: uncultured Alphaproteobacteria bacterium; assembly: GCA_963757845.1. GTDB lineage: Bacteria > Pseudomonadota > Alphaproteobacteria > Rhizobiales > Xanthobacteraceae > P52-10. The sequence goes on along the minus strand of CAVWTB010000052.1, from coordinate 58,845 downwards.
GACGCCTGCGGCGAGGTCGAGCTTCATCAGCGCGTCCACGGTCTGCGGCGTCGGATCGACGATATCGAGCAGGCGCTTGTGCGTGCGCATCTCGAACTGCTCGCGGCTCTTCTTGTCCACGTGCGGCGAACGGTTGACGGTGAACTTCTCGATGCGCGTCGGCAGCGGGATAGGTCCCCGCACCTGCGCGCCGGTCCGTTTCGCCGTGTTCACGATCTCGCGGGTCGACGTATCGAGGATTCGATGGTCGAACGCCTTGAGACGGATGCGAATATTCTGGCCGTTCATTGCCGTGTCTCTCTTGTCCGTCGCGGCCGGGCGGGTCCCGGCCATCCACGTCTAGAATTAAGAAGTCGTGGATGCCCGACGCGAACGCCGGGCACGACGACGGAGTTTTCAGTTACTCGATGATGCTGACGACGACGCCGGAGCCGACCGTGCGGCCGCCTTCGCGGATCGCGAAGCGCAGCTTCTCGTCCATCGCGATCGGCACGATCAGGTGAACTTCCATCGACACGTTGTCGCCCGGCATCACCATTTCCGTGCCCTCCGGCAGGTGCACCACACCGGTCACGTCGGTGGTGCGGAAATAGAACTGCGGACGGTAGTTGGTGAAGAACGGCGTGTGGCGGCCACCCTCTTCCTTGGTGAGGATGTAGGCCTCGGCCTTGAACTTCGTGTGCGGCTTGACCGAACCCGGCTTGCAGAGCACCTGGCCGCGCTCGACTTCCTCGCGCTTGGTGCCGCGCAGCAGCGCGCCGATGTTGTCGCCTGCCTGACCCTGATCGAGCAGCTTGCGGAACATCTCGACGCCGGTGACGGTGGTCTTCTGCGTGGCCTTCAGGCCGACGATCTCGATTTCCTCGCCGACCTTGATGATGCCGCGCTCGACGCGGCCGGTCACCACGGTGCCGCGGCCCGAGATCGAGAACACGTCTTCGACCGGCATCAGGAACGGCTGGTCGACCGGACGCTCCGGCTGCGGAATGTTCTCGTCGACGGCCTTCATCAGCTCGAGGATGGCGTCGTGACCGAGCTTCGGATCCTTGTTCTCGAGGGCGGCGAGCGCCGAGCCCTTGATGATCGGAATCTTGTCGCCCGGGAAGTTGTACTTCGAGAGCAGTTCGCGAACCTCGAGCTCGACGAGCTCGAGCAGCTCCGGATCGTCGACCATGTCGCACTTGTTGAGGAACACGACGATCGCCGGCACGCCGACCTGGCGGGCGAGCAGGATGTGCTCGCGGGTCTGCGGCATCGGGCCGTCGGCGGCCGACACGACGAGGATCGCGCCGTCCATCTGCGCGGCGCCCGTGATCATGTTCTTCACGTAGTCGGCGTGGCCTGGGCAGTCGACGTGCGCGTAGTGGCGGTTCTTGGTCTCGTACTCGACGTGAGCGGTCGAGATCGTGATGCCGCGCGCCTTCTCTTCCGGCGCCTTGTCGATCTGGTCGTACGCCGTGAACGTCGCGCCGCCCGTCTCTGCGAGAACCTTCGTGATCGCCGCCGTCAGCGACGTCTTGCCATGGTCGACGTGACCGATGGTGCCGATGTTGCAGTGGGGCTTATTACGTTCAAACTTCTCTTTGGCCATGACACTCTCCGTTCATGCTTCGACTTGTCGTCGAAGGCAGATTAAGCAAACTTCTTCTGGACTTCTGCCGACACGTTCGCCGGCGCTTCTGCGTAGTGGTCGAACTGCATCGTGAAGGTCGCGCGACCCTGGCTCATCGAGCGCAGGTTGTTCACGTAACCGAACATGTTCATCAGCGGCACCATCGCGTTGATGACGTTGGCGTTGCCGCGCATGTCCTGGCCCTGGATCTGGCCACGACGCGAGTTCAGGTCGCCGATGACGGAGCCGGTGTAGTCTTCCGGCGTCACCACCTCGACCTTCATGATCGGCTCGAGCAGGATCGACTTGCCCTTCTGCAGCGCTTCACGGAACGCCGCGCGCGAGGCGATTTCGAACGCGAGCGCCGAGGAGTCGACGTCGTGGTACTTGCCGTCCACGAGCTGAACCTTGACGTCCACCACCGGGAAGCCGGCGACAACGCCCGCACCCAGCACGCTTTCGATGCCCTTCTCGACGCCCGGGATGTATTCCTTCGGCACCGCGCCGCCGACGATCTTGGATTCGAACTCGTAGCCCTTGCCCGGCTCGTTCGGCTCGACGACGATCGACACCGCCGCGAACTGGCCGGTACCGCCGGTCTGCTTCTTGTGGGTGTAATCGACTTCCGCTTTCCTGGTGATGCGTTCACGGAACGCCACCTGCGGCGCACCGATGTTGGCGTCGACCTTGTAGGTGCGGCGGAGGATATCGACCTTGATGTCGAGGTGCAGTTCGCCCATCCCCTTGAGGATGGTCTGGCCCGACTCCTGATCGGTCGAAACGCGGAACGACGGATCTTCGGCAGCGAGCTTCGCCAGCGCCACGCCCAGCTTCTCCTGGTCGGCCTTCGACTTCGGCTCGATCGCGATCTCGATGACCGGATCCGGGAATTCCATCTTTTCCAGGATCACGGACTTCGCCGGATCGCACAGCGTGTCACCGGTGCGCGCTTCCTTCAGGCCGGCCAGCGCGACGATGTCGCCTGCATAGGCTTCCTTGATGTCTTCGCGGTTGTTCGCATGCATCAACAGCATGCGGCCGATACGCTCCTTGCGCTCGCGCGTCGAGTTGATGACGCCGGTGCCCGACTGCAGCGTGCCTGAATAGATGCGGCAAAACGTGATGGTGCCGACGAACGGATCGTCCATGATCTTGAATGCGAGCAGCGCGAGCGGCTCCTTGTCGTCGGCATGGCGAACGACTTCTTCGCCCTTGTCGTCGATGCCCTTGATCGCGGGCACGTCGATCGGCGACGGCAGATAGTCGACCACCGCGTCAAGCAACGGCTGCACACCCTTGTTCTTGAAGGCCGAGCCGCACAGCACCGGATAGAAGGCGCCCGTCAGCACCGCCTTGCGGATCATCCGCTTCAGCGTCGCCTCGTCCGGCTCCTTGCCTTCGAGATAGGCAGACAGCACCTCGTCGTCGAGCTCGACGGCGGCTTCCAGCATCTTCTCGCGATATTCCTTCGCCTTGTCGACGAGGTCGGCCGGAATCTCCTCGTCATGGAATTTCGCGCCGAGGCCTTCGTCTTCCCAGACGACAGCCTTCATGCGCACCAGGTCGATGAGACCCTTGAAATTGTTCTCCGAGCCGATCGGCAGCTGGATCGCGATCGGCTTGGCACCGAGGCGGTCGACGATGTCGTCGAGACACTTGTAGAAGTCGGCGCCGGTCTTATCCATCTTGTTGGCGAAGACGATGCGCGGCACCTTGTACTTGTCGCCCTGACGCCAGACCGTTTCGGTCTGCGGCTCGACGCCCTGGTTCGAAGTCGAGCACGCACACGGCGCCGTCGAGCACGCGCAACGAGCGCTCCACTTCGATCGTGAAGTCGACGTGACCTGGGGTGTCGATGATGTTCAGCCGCTTGCCGTTCCAGAAAGCGGTGGTCGCGGCCGACGTGATGGTGATGCCGCGCTCCTGCTCCTGCTCCATGAAATCCATGGTCGCAGCGCCGTCATGCACTTCGCCGATCTTGTGGCTCTTGCCCGTATAGAAAAGAATACGCTCGGTGGTCGTCGTCTTACCGGCGTCGATATGCGCCATGATGCCGAAGTTGCGGTAGTTCTCGATGGCATGTTGACGAGGCATGGGGGCAGTCCTTCGTGTCCGTTCGTTTCGCCGTTACCAGCGATAATGCGAGAAGGCACGGTTGGCTTCCGCCATCTTGTGCACGTCTTCACGCTTCTTGACGGCGTTCCCCCGGTTGTTCGACGCATCGAGCAGCTCCGCCGAGAGCCGCTCCGTCATTGTCTTTTCGTTGCGATCGCGCGCCGCCGAAATGATCCAGCGAATTCCCAGCGCCTGACGGCGGCTGATGCGCACCTCGACCGGCACCTGATAGGTGGCGCCGCCGACGCGGCGTGAGCGCACTTCGATCGACGGCATCACGTTGTCGAGCGCCTGCTCGAACACGCCGAGCGGGTTCTGCTTGGTCTTGCTCTCGATGATGCCGAGCGCGCCGTAGACGATGCCTTCGGCGACCGACTTCTTGCCGTGATGCATCACGGAATTCATGAACTTGGTGATGACGATGTTCCCGAACTTCGGATCGGGAAGCACTTCGCGTTTTTCTGCAGCGTGACGGCGCGACATTGTTCGATACCCTCCCGCTTACTTCGGACGCTTCGCGCCGTACTTCGACCGGCGCTGCTTACGGTTCTTGACGCCCTGCGTATCGAGGACACCACGGAGAATGTGATAGCGGACGCCCGGAAGGTCCTTCACGCGGCCACCGCGGATCATGACGACCGAGTGCTCCTGCAGGTTATGGCCCTCGCCCGGGATGTAACCGATCACCTCGAAGCCGGTCGTCAGGCGCACCTTCGCGACCTTGCGAAGCGCCGAGTTCGGCTTCTTCGGCGTCGTCGTGTAGACGCGCGTGCACACGCCGCGCTTCTGCGGCGACTGCTTCAGCGCCGGCACCTTCTTGCGCGACTTCTGGACGACGCGCGGATTTGCGATCAGCTGGTTGATCGTCGGCATTGTCAGCCTTCATCCTTCATTCGCGCGAAGCCCACTTGAGCTTCGCAAATCCAACTGGCCTCGGTCAACGCAGAGCCGAAACTCGTTTGCATGCGCAAAACGAACAACGCCAACCACTCGTCACCCGAGCGGAAAGCGTTCGTCGCCACAGAGGATCGCAACGAGCCTTCAGCCCATCGAGATCATGCACTCGAAATCGATCTCAGGAGCTCTCTCGCGAGACCGACTATCGTCTTGGCATTGCCTGGCTTTGATCGACAGCGTCTGAGCAACATTGGTCGAGGTTGGTGCCCGCTTCTTCGCCGAGAGCATAAACTCTTGGGAGAAAGGGGTGATCCGTTCCGACGCCTTAGAAGCTCACCGCCTGTCGTAAAGTGCGCGGGTTCTAACCATCGCGAGTCTGCAAGTCAAGGTATAAAACCAGCGTCAAACAAGCACTTCTGAGCTTCGACGAATCTTTGCGGCGAGGTTCTTCAGCGATCAATTCCAGCGTCGTCGCTCATCGCTCCGCCGCTCATCAGCCAGCGCGCATGATCGCGCACATCGGCCGGCCAGCCTTCGGTCAGCCGGGCGAACGTCTCCCGGTCGCCTGCAAACAGCGCGCGCGAGGCGTCTTCAAAATGCGGGAAATTGCCGGCAATGGCGTTCATGAAGCGATAGGTCACCTCTTGAGATTTTCGCGACAATTCCTTGAAATTGCTTGATTTTCTCTCCGCATCGATAAGCTTGCGAAGTGCCGACCGACGCCCCTCCCGGCTGCTCGGCAAGCCAGTCCCAATGGCGCGGCAACAGCGTCACCTCGCGGCCGATGACGCCGAGTTTCGGCCGCCCGGCCTTGCGCGACGGCGCCGATGCCTCGCCTGAGGCACTTTCGGGAGCTTGCGCAAAACGCTTCGACAGCCGCGCCAGCACGTCTGTCGCCGTACCGCGAAAGTCGACTTCGACCTGCCGTGAGGTGGCGTCGTCGAAGATCAGCAGCGGCGCGTCGTCGCCTCGATCGACAACGGCCTTGGCTGCGAGCGCGACGTCGGCGAGCGGCCCGGAGCCGATCCGGACATGACCGGCAAAGGCAGTACAGGAATTGGGAGCGACGTCCGGCATGAGAACCTATCCTTTCGGAATGGTTTTAGCCGGGTAAAATAGGCCCGTCAATATTATCCGGGTAAATTAATCCTCGTCGTCCTCATCCTCATCGTCGTCTCATCCTCGTCATCGGGCTCGTGCGATCCGATGCAACTGGTCCTCCCAGAGTTTGGCGTAGGCCCCCTCATCGGCCAGAAGCTGGTCGTGCGAGCCGCGTTCGACCACGCGACCGCCGGCCACGACGATGATCTCGTCCATCTCGACCACCGAGGTCAGTCGATGGGTCGAGAAGATCATCGTCCGCCCTTTCGCCAATTCCAGCAGCGTGCGGTTGATCGCAGCCTCGGTGGTCTGGTCGAGCGCCGAGGTCGCCTCGTCGAGCAGCAGCACCGACGGATTGCGCACGATGGCGCGGGCGATGGCGATGCGCTGGCGTTGACCGCCGGACAGCGTGTCGCCGCGCTCGCCGACGATGGTGTCGTAGCCCTCGGGCAGGCTCATGATGAAGTTGTGGATCTCGGCGTTGCGCGCCGCCTCCTCCACTTCCTCGTCGGTGGCGCCCTTCCTTGCCGAGGCGGATGTTCTCGCGCAGCGACATGTTGAACAGCATGTTCTCCTGGAACACCACCGCCATGCTGGAGCGAAGCGAGTCGCGGGTGACTTTGCGGATATCGACGCCGTCGATGGTCACGCGGCCGTCGGTCGGCGTGTAGAGCCGCAGGATGAGATTGAGCAGCGTGCTCTTGCCCGAGCCGCTCGGGCCGACGACGGCGATGCTGCGGCCGACCGGGATCTTCAGCGACAGATTGTCGATCACCGGCTTTTCCGCGCCTTCATAGGCGAAGCTGACGCGGTCGAAGGTGATGTCATGGGTGATGCGCGGCATATCCGGCGCACCGGCACGGTCCGCGCCGCGCGCCGGCTCGTCGAGCATTTCCTGCATGTGCCGCGTCGCCGCGGCCGCCTGGATCGCCACCGGAATGAAGTGCATCAGGTGCGCGATATTGTAGGAAATCTCCCAGAACGCGCTTTCGAAGGTGACGAAGGTACCGACGGAAATCTGCCCGGTGGTGGCGAGATAGGCGCCGATCGCCAGCACGATCAAGTGCAGCAGCAGCACGGAGATCGTCACCGTGCGTTCGACCATTGTCGAGAGGAACGTCGCGCGGATCATGCTCGCCCGCGCAGCGTGATTGCGCAAGGAGAACCAGCCGAGCGCGCGGCGCTGCAGGCCGAATGCCTTCACCACCGCTTGCGCCGCGACGTTTTCCTGCACCACGCCGAGGATGGCCAACTCGTTGACCTTCTGCTCGTAATTCGACTGCACCGCCTTCGGCGTCAGGATGCGCGGACCGATCAGGGTGATCGGGAAGATCAGCAAGGCCACCGCGGCAAGTTGCCAGTTCAGGTAGAGCATCAGCCCGATGCCGGCGATCAGCTCCATGAACGGCAGCATCGCGCCGTTGGCAAAATGCTTGACCGAGCTTTCATAGGCGGCGATGTCGACGGAGAAACGCGAGAGAATTTCGCCGCGCTTGACCCTGGCAAAGAACGCCGCCGGCAAATTCTGCACGTGGTCGAACATTTTTGCGCGTGCATCGGAGATGATGCCGGACGCCGTGCGTGCATCCCAAAGCTCGTACCAGATCGCGACGATCGAGGTGAAAACGCCCGCCACCGCCAGCACGATCAGGATGCGATAAAGTGTCTGCAGATCCTCTTCGTTCAGCGCGTCGTCGATCAGGAACTTCAGGCTCAACGGCATGATGACGTTGAACAGGGTTTCGACCAGAAGGCCGAAGCCGACGATCGCAACCCCCTTCTTGTAGTTCTTGAGGAACGGCAGCGTAAAACGGTAGACGGTCGCGAACGCCCCGGCAGCCTCGCGCGCGGTGAAGACGATCAAATCCTCATCGTCGTCATCGTCGTCGACGTCGGGAGGCGGGCCTGGAGGCGGCGGCGCAGGGGGCGCGTCCCCCGCCGTGGCCGGGCTGGCGGCCTCTGCCGGCCTGGTCCCAAGCTTGATTTCCGACCCAAGAGACGCGGGCTGCGGCTCGGCGTCAGGCGCAGCATTCTGGTCGGACGGAGATTTTGGCGGCAACGCCATACAACAGGACTACCGATGGAGATTGATCGCAGGATGACACGGACGCCTGCGGCGGCTCAATAGCCGCCGCCTGTCCCCATGCGAAAGCACAGGCACATTTCCGGCCAATTAAGGCCGGCGCAATGCGGCGCGATCAATCGTCGTCGGAGGTCTTGTCGAAGAACGAGTAGCGGAGCGAATCGGCGTCGGCGTACCAGTTGCCGGGCCCCTTGTTTGCGGCGAGCGTCGCCTCCCAGAGCGCCTGGGTGACGTCGCGGCGGTGCATCGACAGGTCGAACCCGTTGCCGAAGAACAGTTCCGACCATTCCCACCAGGTGCCGAGCTTCTTCACCCCGCGCAACAGGTTGTACTTGTCGATCAGCGCCGCCGCCAGGTCGGAGGTGATCGAGCCGAACATCAAGCCCTTGCGGACCACCCGGCGCAGCTCGCTGATCGCCTTCACCACCTGCTTGTCGGAGACGTGGCAGAGGCTGGTCTCGTAGACGAAGTCGAACTGATCGTTCCTGAACGGCAGATCGGTGATCGAGCCGAGGAGGTTGTACTTTTTCAGCTCCTTTGGCGTGCGCGCGTGGATCGCGCGGTTGTTCTCGATGCCCCAGGCATCGACGCCTCGCGCGCGCAGCGCGCCGACGAGTTCGCCGCTCGCGGACCCCGCGATCAGGAGCTTGTAGCCCTTCGCCCTGTTCCAGGTGAGCTTGATCAGCTGCATCAGATAGTCAGGATCGGTGAACTGGCTCCAGACTTCGCTGTACGGGCCGACGCCGCGATAGTTGTCGAAGTAGTCGCGATCGATCTTGTCGGAGATCGGCTGTGCGCCCTGCCCCTTCGCATAACGCAGCTTGATCGTCTCGGTGAGAATGAGGTCGGTCGCAGCGTCCGAGGAATTGAACAGTCCGTTCAGCGTCGAATCGAACAGGTAGTCGCCGACCACGACGAGGCCGGCATGATCCTTCGGCTCGGGCCGATGGTTGGTCAGCACGTCGCGCACCGGCAGTCCGCCGGGGATCGCATTCACCGACGACAGCCAGCGGTGGATCTTGCCTTCGACGAAATACTCCCGCGCATCGCCGAGCGAGGCCGGCAGCGACTTGATCGCAGCATCGATCAGCTGGTCGTCGCGCAGGTTGACGTAGGCGAGCGCGTCCGAGCCCGCGATCAGGAAGTTGAGCACGCCATTGCGGCCGACATCGTGCCGGACGCCCTCGACATAGACGCAGCAGCCGCCGAACGCTTCCGACATCCACCAGGCGCCGGGGATCTTCTCGCCCCAGAACGGCTCGTCGAACAGCAACGCCACGCGCAGGTAATGCGCCGGACGGTCGAAGTAAGCGACGTGCTTGACCATCGAGGCCCGCAGCTGCTCGTCGTCCCAGCCCACGGTCGAGAGCCAGTTGTGCGGCAGGCACATCACGACGAGGTCGAAGTCGCGCGTCTCCGGACCCTTGCCGTTCATCATGTTGAGGCGGTAGCGGCCAGCTTCGCTCTTTCCGACCTTCAGCACGCGGTAATTGAACTTGATGTCGGCATCGATCTCCTCGCGCAAGCGCTCGATGATCTGCTCGTTGCCGTTCTGGATGGAATAGAGGCCGATATAGCCGTCGATATCCATCACGAAGTTCTTCAGCGCATTCAGCCCGTTGGTGTTGTGGCTCTCGGTGGCAAGGTCGGAGCGCGCCATCACCTTCAGAAACCGCTTGGCGACCGGGTCCTTGACCTCGCGATCGAGCAGCTCTTCGCAGTTGATGAAGGCCCAGGGGTGCTCGTTGTCGTGCGCGCCGACGCCTTCATAGTATTCCTGCGGCGAGATCATCTCGGTGCAGCGCTTGCGGAACGCCTCGATGGCATCGGCAGTCGCATTGCCGTACTTGCGGCGCATGCCGCGCACGTCATCCAGCACTTCGCCGTCGAGCTGCACCTGCTCGGCGTCTATCGGAATGGTCTGCAGGCCGAGATGCTGCACGAGGTCGCGCAACGGGTCCGGTCCCAGCATCGAATAGTCATAGATTTCGGCGACGCCCGCCTCATACAGCGCCGGCGACGAATTGAACTTTTTCGACAAAATCTTGCCGCCGAGGCGCTCGGTCGCCTCGAATATGGTCACCTTGCAGAGCGGCCCGAGCTTCTTACGCAAATACCAGGCGGTCATCAGGCCGCCCGGCCCTCCCCCTACAATAGCCAGATCCAGCATTTTGCCCCTTCCTCAGACGCGGCCGCTCGCATTCTTTGCCCGTGCGCAGTCGGCCACGAGCCCCTAAGGAAGAGCCTTTTTCACCTGAAAGGAAGATGAACAAACCGGGGGCGGACGGGTTAAACGGAGGTAATCGTAAAGAAAGAGCCCCGATTACCTCCGGCCTTTTCGCACAGCGAGACGATTGAAGCGGCAGATGCGGCCGCCTCAGGGCTGTTTCGGGGATTGCAGCCTCGCCGGCGGTATTTTCGCTTCGCAGCATTGGCCATGCTGGACCGAGCACGGGGCCAGGATAGACAAAGCCGGTCCGAGCACGATCCACGGTGCTCCCTGAAGCACCCCGCGGCAACACGCGACGACTTTCCAGGACGGGCCTTTGGCGCATCGTAGATCGCCGGCGATTCAGAACGACGGTCGCCGCAATCCGGGCTAATGTTCGACCCCGACTGAAATTGACGTGGAGCAAATCGAAAATAGCAACACCCCGCCGTACATCCCTGTACGGCCAGCACAAAACGGAGGTCACGCATGACGATATGGCAGCCAGATCCAAGCTTCTATCCGTCACCGCGCCAGGCCGCGAAGGGGCCTACGGAGAACCTCGCCTATGTCGCCGCGTTCGATCCAACCAGGACATCGGGTGACACCATCGCCGTGGTCGACGTCGATCCCAAATCGGCGACTTACTCGAAAATCGTCGGAAAGGTTTCGGTCGAGAATGCCGGCGATGAATTCCACCACTTCGGCTGGAACGCGTGTTCGTCGTGTCTTTGCCCGAACGCGCCTCACCCCCATGTGGAGCGCCGCTACCTGGTCGTCCCGGGCCTTCGCTCCTCACGCATCTACATCTTCGACACAAAACCCGATCCGCGCAAACCTCAACTCGTGAAGACGATCGAGCCGCAGGAGATCGCGGACAAGACCGGTTACACGCGCCCGCACACCACCCATTGCGGTCCGGGCGGCATCTACGTCACCGCGCTCGCCGACAAGGACGGCAATGCCCCCGGCGGCATTTTCGTGATGGATCATGAAAGCTTCGAGCCGCTCGGGCGCTGGGAGGTGGACCGCGGTCCGCAACTGCTCGCCTACGACGCGTGGTGGCACCTCGGCCACGACACCATGGTGACCAGCGAATGGGGCACGCCCGACACGTTCGAGAACGGCCTCGTTCCGGAGGTCCTGCTCGCCAGCAAGTACGGCCGCAATCTGCACTTCTGGGATCTGACCAAGCGCAAGCACCTCCAGGCCATCGATTTCGGCGAGGAGCATCAGCTCGTGTTCGAGCTCCGCCCCGCGCACGATCCGACCAAGGCCTATGGCTTCGTCAACTGCGTGATCAGCCTGAAGGACCTCTCGGCGTCGATCTGGACGTGGTATCGCGACGGCGGCAAGTGGGCCGCGAAGAAAGTCATCTCGATTCCGGCGGAGCCCGCCGAGCCGGACCAGCTCCCACCGGCGCTGAAAGGCTTTAAGGCCGTTCCTCCCCTCGTCACCGACATCGACCTGTCGATGGACGACCGCTTCCTTTACGTCTCGTGCTGGGGGACCGGCGACCTGCAGCAATACGACGTCTCCGACCCGTTCAATCCGAAACTCACCGGCAAGGTGCGGATCGGCGGCATCGTCTCGCGCGCCGGCCATCCGGCGGCCAAAAACGGCAAACTTTCCGGCGGGCCGCAGATGGTCGAGATCAGCCGTGACGGCAAGCGCGTCTATTTCACCAACTCGCTCTATGGCGCGATCGATCCGCAGTTCTATGAAGGCGGCTTCGACGGCTGGATGGTGAAGCTCGACGCCCAGCCGGACGGCGGCATCGCCTTCGATCCAAAATTCTTCGTTGAGTGGCCGAAGGGACAATTGCCCCATCAGGTCCGGCTGCAGGGCGGTGACTGCTCGTCGGATTCCTATTGTTATCCGTGAGCGGGCCTTGTCCGAAGCAGGACCCTGGCTCGCGATTGCGGGGCTCGGCCTGTTTCATGGCCTGAACCCGGCGATGGGCTGGCTGTTCGCGGTTGCGCTTGGGCTGCACCGCCACAGCCAGCGCGTGGTGCTGGTCTCGCTGCTGCCGATCGCGCTCGGCCACGCGGCCGCCGTTGCGGCCGTGCTGGCGGTCGCGCTGATCCTCGGGATCGTCCTGGACGCGACGACGTTGCTGCGGCTTGCCGCCGTCATCCTGATCGGATGGGCGCTCTGGCATTTTGCGCGCGGCCATCGCCAGCGCGTGCGCGTCGGCATGCAGGCGGGCCTGCTTGGCCTCGCGTTGTGGTCGTTCCTGATGGCGAGCGCGCATGGCGCCGGCCTGATGCTGATACCCGTCGTGATGCCGCTTTGCCTTGCGAACTCCCCCGCCGGCGAGCTTGCCGCGACGGGCTCGCTGCCGATCGCCGCTGCGGCGCTCGCACTGCACACCGCGGTGATGCTGGCGACGATCGGGGTGATATCGTTCGCGGTCTATCGATGGATCGGCGTGGATTTCTGCGACGCGGATGGATCAATCTCGACATTCTCTGGACCGCAGCGTTGCTGGTGTGCGGTGTCGCGCTGCTGCTGATCTGATGGGGCATCGCAGCCCGCAGGCAAAAAAAATGGCCGGCGAACCGGCCAGCCTGGTGAATTCTTGTTGTTCGAATAACGCCTCGTCTTCCAATAGCGAGTCCAATAGTTCCTTCGGCGCCACATTTCTTCACCCAAACGGGTGAAGACGGCTCCAGCCTGCCGATTTTTCAAAGAGAAAGGCCGCCCCGTCGTCCCGCCCGTGCGGCTGCCGCCGCTTGGCCGACGTACAGATGTGCAAGTATTCGCGCGGCCGGACCGCTGCAGGTTCTTGCCGCGCGTGTCCCGCGGGAGGAAGATCGAGCGTTCCATAAAAAATCAAATCGAGGAGACGCGCATGCAAAGCCAAGCTCTGATCGATCAGATTTTGCGCCAGAAGAGCGATGCCGGGGAGATTGCTGGCATCGTCGCGATCGCCGCCAGCGGCAACAACGTGCTCTATGAGGGTGCGTTCGGCAAACGTGACCTATCCAAGCCAGACGCGATGACATTGGACAGCGTGTTCTGGATTGCCTCGATGACCAAGGCAATCACGACCGCCGGTGCGATGCAGTTGGTCGAACAGGGCAAGCTGTCGCTGGAGGAGCCGATCGGGAGCGTGCTGCCTGATCTTGCGTCGCCGAAGGTGCTCGAAGGTTTCGATCCCAGCGGCGAGCCGAAGCTGCGCCCGGCGAGAACGCCGATCACGCTGCGGCATCTGATGACCCACACCGCCGGCTTCTGCTACAATTTGTGGAACGGCGATATGGGGACCTATCTGGAGAAGAACGGGCTTCCCGATATCACCACCTGCAAGAATGACGCGCTGAAGACACCCATCATGTCCGATCCCGGCACTCGCTGGGAATACGGCACCAACATCGATTTCGTCGGCAAGGCGGTCGAGGCCGTCAGCGGCAAGCGGCTCGATACGTATTTGCGCGACAATCTCTTCACGCCGCTCGGTATGAGTGACACCGCCTTCAAGATCAGCGACAGCATGCGCAAGCGGCTGGTCGGCATGCATGCTCGCGGGTCTGACGGTTTGCTCGCGCCAATCGAGTTCGAACTCGAGCAGGAGCCCGAATTCCACATGGGCGGTGGCGGTCTTTACAGCACCGCCGGCGACTACATCAAGTTCACGCAGATGATACTGAACAAGGGCCGCGGTAACGGCAACCAGGTGCTGAAGCCCGAGACAATCGCCATGATGGCGCAGAACCATATTGGCGAGCTCAGCGTGACCAAGATGGTCACTGCTGCGCCGGACTTCAGCAACGACGTCGATCTCTTCCCCGATCAGGTGAAGAAATGGGGCCTGAGCTTCATGATAAACACCGCGAAGACGCCGCAAGGCAGAAGTCCCGGCAGCCTGTTCTGGGCGGGAGCGGCCAACTCCTATTTCTGGATCGATCCATCGCGCGACGTGACCGGCGTGATCCTGATGCAGATGCTGCCGTTTGCCGATGCAAAGTGCCTGGAGGCCTTTGCGGGCTTTGAGAGCGGCATCTATGCCGACCTCGAAGCCTCCAGCGGCAACAAGGCTGCGTGACACCAGCGTCTCGGTCATTTCACAATACAAAAAGGGCCGGCTTGCGCCGGCCCTTCATTGTTATGCGTCGTTCGCGCCTTACTCCGCCGGCGGCAAGGCCATCGGTTCGGGCTGCGGCGCTTCCGTGACGACGGGCTGCTGGGCTGCGGTCGTCGCCGCCTGCTTCTCGCGCTCGTCGAGGATCAGCTTGTCGCGCTTGGCTGCGACTTCGCGGATCTTGGTCATCGAGGCGCCGGTGCCTGCCGGGATCAGCCGGCCGACAATGACGTTCTCCTTCAACCCCTCGAGCGCATCCGCCTTGCCGTTGACGGCGGCTTCGGTGAGCACGCGCGTGGTCTCCTGGAACGACGCCGCCGAGATGAACGACTTCGTCTGCAGGCTCGCCTTGGTGATGCCGAGCAGCACCGGCACCGCGGAAGCCGGCTTCTTGCCCTCTTCCTTGGCCTTGAGGTTGATGTGGTCGAACTCGATGCGATCCATCTGGTCGCCCTGGATCAGATCGGTCTCGGCAGGATCGGTGATCTCGACCTTCTGCAGCATCTGGCGAACGATCACCTCGATGTGCTTGTCGTTGATCAGCACGCCCTGCAGCCGGTAGACCTCCTGGATTTCGTTGACCAGGTAGGCCGCCAGCTCCTCGATGCCGCGGATCGCAAGGATGTCGTGCGGCGCCGGATTGCCCTCGACGATGAAGTCGCCCTTCTCGACGATGTCGCCATCCTGCAGGTGCACGGTCTTGCTCTTCGCGATCAGGTACTCGCGCGGCTCCTCGGTCTTGTCGGCGGGCTCGATCGAGATGCGGCGCTTGTTCTTGTAGTCGCGGCCGAAGCGCACGGTGCCGGCGATCTCGGCGATGATCGCCGCATCCTTCGGCTTGCGCGCCTCGAACAGCTCGGCAACACGCGGCAGACCGCCGGTGATGTCGCGCGTCTTGGCGCTCTCGGTGGAGATACGCGCGATCACGTCGCCCGCCTTCACCTTCGCACCGACGTCGACCGACAGGATCGCATCGACCGCGAGCATGTAGCGGGCATCGCCGCCGCGCGCGACCTTCAGCACCTTGCCGTCCTTGCCCTTGATGACGATCGCCGGACGCAGATCGGCAGCGCGGCTGGAACGCCAGTCGGTGACGACGCGCTTGGCGATACCGGTCGACTCGTCGACCGTCTCGGACATCGACTGGCCCTCGACCAGGTCCTCGAAGCCGACGGTGCCGTCCGCTTCGGTGAGCACGGGGCGGGTATAACGGATCCCACTCCGCGATCCGCTGGCCGCGCTTGATCGTGTCGCCGTCATCGACGCGCATGCGCGAGCCGTACTGGATACGGTGCGTGGCGCGTTCGGTGCCGTCGGCGTCGACCACCGCCACCACCATGTTGCGGACCATCGCGACCAGGTCGCCGTCCGTGTTGCGGGCGATCGCCTTGTTCTTGATCCTCACCTTGCCGTCGAAGTTCGAATTCGACGAACGACTGCTCGTTGATCTGCGCCGCACCGCCGATGTGGAAGGTGCGCATGGTGAGCTGGGTGCCCGGCTCGCCGATCGACTGCGCGGCGATGACGCCCACCGCCTCGCCGTGGTTGACCGGCGTGCCGCGCGCGAGATCGCGCCCGTAGCACTTGCCGCACACGCCGTTCTCCAGTTCGCAGGTCAAGACCGAACGGATCTTCACCTCCTGGATGCCGGCCTGCTGGATCGCGTCGAGATGGCTCTCCTCGAGCAGCGTGCCCTTCTTGACGACCACCTTGGCCGAGGTGGCGTCCTTCAGGTCTTCGGCCGTGGTGCGGCCGAGGATGCGCGAGGCGAGCGAGGCCACCACGGTGCCCGCGTCGATGATCGCGCGCATCTTGATGCCGTTCTTGGTGCCGCAGTCATCGGACGTGATGATGCAGTCCTGCGCCACGTCGACCAGACGCCGCGTCAGGTAACCGGAGTTCGCCGTCTTCAAGGCGGTGTCGGCCAGACCCTTGCGGGCGCCGTGGGTCGAGTTGAAGTACTCGAGCACCGACAGGCCTTCCTTGAAGTTCGAGATGATCGGCGTTTCGATGATCTCGCCCGACGGCTTGGCCATCAGCCCGCGCATGCCGGCGAGCTGACGCATCTGCGCCGGCGAGCCGCGCGCACCGGAGTGCGCCATCATGTAGATCGAGTTGACCTGCGCCTCGCCGCCCTTCGGGTTCTTCTTGACGGCGGAGATCTCCGCCATCATCGCCTCGGCGATCTTGTCGGTCGCCTTCGACCAGGCGTCGACCACCTTGTTGTACTTCTCGCCCTGGGTGATCAGGCCGTCCTGGTACTGCTGCTCGAACTCCTTGGCGAAGGTGCGCGTCTCGTCGACGATCTTCCACTTCGAGTGCGGAACGACCATGTCGTCCTTGCCGAACGAGATGCCCGCCTTGAACGCGTTGTAGAAGCCGAGCGCCATGATGCGATCGCAGAAGATCACGGTGTCCTTCTGGCCGCAGTGGCGATAGACGAGATCGATCAGCCCTGAGATCTCGCGCTTGGTCATCAGCTTGTTGACCGCGTCGAAGCTCACGCGCGGGACTTTTCGGCAGCAACTGGCCGAGCATGACGCGGCCGGCCGTGGTGTCGTACCACTTCCTGCATCGGCTTGCCGTCCTCACCGATGCCGTCCCAGCGATACCTGATCTTGGTGTGCAGGTGGATGACCTTCGAGTACAGCGCGTGCTCGAGCTCGGCCATGTCGCCATAGGCCTTGCCCTCGCCCGGCAGTCCCTCGCGCAGCAGCGTCACGTAATAGAGGCCGAGCACGATGTCCTGCGACGGCACGATGATCGGCTGACCGTTCGCCGGGTGCAGGATGTTGTTGGTCGACATCATCAGCACGCGCGCTTCCAGCTGCGCTTCGAGCGACAGCGGGACGTGCACGGCCATCTGGTCGCCGTCGAAGTCGGCGTTGAACGCGGCGCAGACCAGCGGGTGCAGCTGGATCGCCTTGCCTTCGATCAGCACCGGCTCGAACGCCTGGATGCCCAGGCGATGCAGCGTCGGCGCGCGGTTCAGCAGCACCGGATGCTCGCGAATGACCTCGTCGAGGATGTCCCAGACCTCGGGACGCTCCTTCTCGACGAGCTTCTTCGCCTGCTTGACGGTGGTCGACAGGCCCTTGGCGTCCAGCCGCGAGTAGATGAACGGCTTGAACAGCTCGAGCGCCATCTTCTTCGGCAGGCCGCACTGATGCAGCTTCAGCTCGGGACCGACCACGATCACCGAACGGCCCGAATAGTCGACGCGCTTGCCGAGCAGGTTCTGGCGGAACCGGCCCTGCTTGCCCTTCAGCATGTCGGCGAGCGACTTCAGCGGACGCTTGTTGGCGCCGGTGATGACGCGGCCGCGGCGGCCGTTGTCGAACAGCGCGTCGACGGCCTCCTGCAGCATGCGCTTTTCGTTGCGGATGATGATGTCCGGCGCGCGCAGCTCCATCAGCCGCTTCAAGCGGTTGTTGCGGTTGATGACGCGGCGGTAGAGGTCGTTCAGGTCGGACGTCGCGAAGCGGCCGCCGTCGAGCGGCACCAGCGGACGCAGGTCCGGCGGAATCACCGGCACGACCGTGAGCACCATCCACTCCGGCTTGTTGCCGGAGATGCGGAAGGCCTCGACGATCTTCATGCGCTTGGCGAGCTTCTTGCGCTTGATGTCGCTGTCGGTCGCGTTCATCTCCGCGCGCAGGTCTCGCCTCGAGCTTATCGAGCTCGAGGCCCGCCAGCATGTCGCGGATCGCTTCGGCGCCGATCTTGGCGGTGAAGTTGTCCTGGCCGTACTCGTCCTGGGCGCGCAGATACTCCTCTTCCGAGAGCAGCTGGCGGTCCTTCAGCGCGGTCAGGCCCGGCTCGAGCACGACGTAGTATTCGAAGTACAGGATCCGCTCGAGATCCTTCAGCGTCATGTCGAGCAGAAGGCCGATGCGGCTCGGCAGCGACTTCAGGAACCAGATGTGCGCGACGGGAGCCGCGAGCTCGATATGGCCCATGCGCTCGCGCCGGACGCGCGACAGCGTCACCTCGACCGAGCACTTCTCGCAGATGATGCCCTTGTACTTCATGCGCTTGTACTTGCCGCACAAGCACTCGTAGTCCTTGATCGGCCCGAAGATGCGCGCGCAGAACAAGCCGTCACGCTCCGGCTTGAACGTGCGGTAGTTGATCGTTTCCGGCTTCTTGATCTCGCCGTAGGACCACGACAGGATCTTTTCAGGGCTCGCGATCGAAATCCGGATCTGGTCGAAGACCTGAGCCGGGGTCGTCGGGCTGAAAAAATTCATGATCTCTTGATTCATCAGTCTTCTCCGCTTGCCGACATGACGTCGGCCTAGAATTGTCCCGCCGTCATTCTCCTGCGCCGCCGGCGCAGACGTGACGGCATGAAGGGGCGGCGCTTGCGCCGCCCGCTTGCGAATTATTCGGCCGCTTCCTGCGTCGGACCCTGCTTCGAGTTGTGCAGGTCGACGTTCAGGCCGAGCGAGCGCATTTCCTTGACCAGCACGTTGAAGGATTCCGGAATACCGGCCTCGAACGTGTCGTCGCCGCGCACGATCGCCTCGTACACCTTGGTGCGGCCGGCGACGTCGTCCGACTTCACCGTCAGCATCTCCTGCAGCGTGTAGGCGGCGCCGTAGGCTTCCAGCGCCCAGACCTCCATTTCGCCGAAACGCTGGCCGCCGAACTGCGCCTTGCCGCCCAGCGGCTGCTGGGTGACGAGCGAGTACGGACCGATCGAACGCGCATGGATCTTGTCGTCGACGAGATGGTGCAGCTTCAGCATGTAGATGTAGCCGACCGTCACGTTGCGATCGAACGGATCGCCGGTGCGGCCGTCGTACACCGTCGACTGGCCCGACGCGTCGAGGCCGGCCATCTTCAGCATCTCCTCGATGTCGCTTTCCTTGGCGCCGTCGAACACCGGCGTCGCGATCGGCACGCCGTGGCTCAGGTTGCGGCCAAGTTCGACCAGTTCGCTCTCGCCGAGCGACTTGATGGTCTCGTCCTCGCCGTAGATCTTCTTCAAGGTCTCCTTCAGCGGCTTGATGTCCTGCTTGGCGTAGTAGGCATCCACGACCTGCGCGATGCGCTTGCCGAGGCCCGCGCACGCCCAGCCGAGATGCGTCTCGAGGATCTGGCCGACGTTCATGCGGCTCGGCACGCCGAGCGGATTGAGCACGATGTCGGCATGCGTCCCGTCTTCCAGGAACGGCATGTCCTCGATCGGCACGATCTTCGACACGACGCCCTTGTTGCCGTGACGGCCGGCCATCTTGTCGCCCGGCTGGATCTTGCGCTTCACCGCGACGAAGACCTTGACCATCTTCATCACGCCCGGCGGCAGCTCGTCGCCACGCTGCAGCTTCTCGACCTTGTCGAGGAAGCGCTGCTCGAGGCCCTTCTTCAACTCGTCGTACTGCTTCCGCATGGCCTCGATCTCGGCCATCAGCTTGTCGTTCGGCGAAGCGAACATCCACCACTGCGACTTCGGATACTCGTCGAGCACCGCACGGGTGATCTTGGTGTCCTTCTTGAAGCCCTTCGGACCGGCAATGCCCTGACGGTTGTCCAGCAGGTCGCCGAGGCGGCTGTAGACGTTGCGGTCGAGGATCGCCTGCTCGTCGTCGCGGTCTTTCGCGAGACGCTCGATCTCTTCCCGCTCGATCGCCAGCGCACGCTCGTCCTTGTCGACGCCGTGACGGTTGAACACGCGCACTTCGACGATCGTGCCCTGCACGCCCGGCGGCACGCGCAGCGAGGTGTCGCGCACGTCGGAGGCCTTTTCGCCGAAGATCGCGCGAAGCAGCTTCTCTTCAGGCGTCATCGGGCTTTCGCCCTTCGGCGTGATCTTGCCGCAGAGGATGTCGCCGGCGCGCACTTCGGCGCCGATGTAGACGATGCCCGCTTCGTCGAGGTTCTTCAGCGCCTCTTCCGACACGTTCGGAATGTCGCGCGTGATTTCCTCAGGACCGAGCTTGGTGTCGCGCGCCATCACCTCGAATTCCTCGATGTGGATGGAGGTGAACACGTCGTCCTTGACGATCCGCTCGGAGAGCAGGATCGAGTCCTCGAAGTTGTAGCCGTTCCACGGCATGAACGCGACGAGCACGTTGCGGCCGAGCGCGAGCTCGCCGAGATCGGTCGACGGACCGTCGGCGATGATGTCGCCCTTCTTGACCGCGTCGCCGACCTTCACCAGCGGACGCTGGTTGATGCAGGTCGACTGGTTCGAGCGCTGGTACTTCATCAGCCGGTAGATATCGACGCCCGACTTGGTCGGATCGAGATCTTCGGTGGCGCGAATGACCACGCGGGTGGCGTCGATCTGGTCGATCACGCCCGAGCGGCGCGCGGCGATCGCAGCGCCCGAGTCGCGGGCGACCACGCCCTCCATGCCGGTGCCGACGAACGGCGCCTCGGCGCGAACCAGCGGCACCGCCTGGCGCTGCATGTTCGAGCCCATCAGCGCGCGGTTGGCGTCGTCGTTCTCGAGGAACGGGATCAGCGCTGCGGCCACCGAAACCAGCTGCTTCGGCGACACGTCCATGTAGTCGACCTTGTCCGGCGTCACCTGCAGCACGTCGCCGGCATGGCGCGCGACCACGAGCTCGTCGGTGAAGCGGCCGCGGTTGTCGAGCGGCACGTTCGCCTGCGCCACGTGATAGCGGCCCTCTTCCATCGCCGACAGGTACGACGACATCGTCGGTGACCTTGCCGTCCTTGACCTTGCGATAAGGCGTCTCGACGAAGCCGTACTTGTTCACGCGCGCGTAGGTCGCGAGCGAGTTGATCAGGCCGATGTTCGGACCTTCCGGCGTCTCGATCGGGCAGATGCGGCCGTAGTGCGTCGGGTGCACGTCGCGCACCTCGAAGCCCGCGCGCTCGCGGGTCAGACCGCCCGGGCCAAGCGCCGACAGGCGGCGCTTGTGGGTGATCTCCGACAGCGGATTGGTCTGGTCCATGAACTGCGACAGCTGCGAGGAGCCGAAGAACTCGCGCACGGCGGCGGCCGCCGGCTTCGCGTTGATCAGGTCCTGCGGCATGACGGTGTCGATATCGACCGACGACATGCGCTCCTTGATCGCGCGCTCCATGCGGAGCAGACCGATGCGGTACTGGTTCTCCATCAGTTCGCCGACCGAGCGCACCCGGCGGTTGCCGAGATGGTCGATGTCGTCGATCTCGCCCTTGCCGTCGCGCAGGTCGACCAGCGTCTTGATGACCGCCAGGATGTCTTCCTTGCGCAGCGTGCGGTGCGTGTCCGGCGCGTCGAGGTCGAGGCGCATGTTCATCTTGACGCGGCCGACCGCGGACAGGTCGTAGCGCTCGCTGTCGAAGAACAGCGACTGGAACATGTTCTGCGCCGAATCGAGCGTCGGCGGCTCGCCCGGGCGCATCACCCGGTAGATGTCGAACAGCGCGTCCTCGCGCGTCATGTTCTTGTCGGCGTTCAGCGTGTTGCGGATGTACGGACCGATGTTGACATGGTCGATGTCGAGCAGCGGCAGATCCTTGTAGCCGAGCTCGATCAGCGCCTTGATCGACTTCTCGGTCAGTTCCTCGCCGGCCTCGGCGTGGATCTCACCGGTCTTCGGATTGACGAGGTCTTCGGCGAGATACATGCCGACCAGCTCGGCATCCGACAGCCGCAGCGCCTTCAGGCCCTTTTCCTGCAGCTGGCGCGCCGCGCGCACGGTGAGCTTCTTGCCGGCCTCGAGCACGACCTTGCCGGTGTCGGCGTCGACCAGATCGTTGATGGTCGAGTAGCCGCGGAAGCGGGTCGCGTCGAACGGCACGCGCCAGCCTTCCTTGGCGCGCTTGTGGATGATCTTCTTGTAGAAGGTCGACAGGATGTCCTCGGCGTCGAGGCCGAGCGCGAACATCAGCGAGGTCACCGGAATCTTGCGGCGACGGTCGATACGCGCGAACACGATGTCCTTGGCGTCGAACTCGATGTCGAGCCACGAGCCGCGATACGGGATCACGCGCGCGGCAAACAGCAGCTTGCCCGACGAATGGGTCTTGCCCTTGTCGTGATCGAAGAACACGCCCGGCGAGCGGTGCATCTGCGAGACGATGACGCGCTCGGTGCCGTTGACGATGAAGGTGCCGTTCGACGTCATGAGCGGGATGTCGCCCATGTAGACGTCCTGCTCCTTGATGTCCTTGACGGAGCGCGCGCCCGTCTCCTCATCGATATCGAACACGATCAGGCGCAGCGTCACCTTCAAGCGGTGCCGCGAAGTTCATGCCGCGCTGGCGGCACTCGTCGACGTCATACTTCGGCGCCTCGAATTCGTAGCGGACGAATTCGAGCATCGAGGTGTTGGAGAAGTCCGAGATCGGAAACACCGACTTGAAGACGGCCTGCAGGCCCTCATCCAGCCGCCCGCCCGCCGGCTCCTCGACCATCAGGAACTGGTCGTAGGACGCCTTCTGAACCTCGATGAGGTTCGGCATCTCGGCCACTTCCTTGATCTGTCCGAAGAACTTGCGAACACGCTTGCGACCGGTGAATGTTTGTTGCGCCATGTGTCCTCTCATCTCGCCGCCCTGCCTCGGGCGGCCCGTCCGAAGCCCGGCTGCCACCGGCCCCAGGTTGAAAATCGAAAGGCGTTCCGAGCTTCGAAATCGGCACTTTCAGGAAACTTTTCCTGAATTCGCCGGTCCCCAAATACAGAACGCAAAAGAACGCGCGGGACGCGACCATGCGCCCTGCACGTTCCAAACTTGGCTTTACGGACTAAAAAAGCCCGAAATGACCTGTCTCCCAACGGCCCACGCGGAATCTATCTGATTCCATGTCGTGAATCGTGCTGTCTGCTGCCATCCCGATATAGGACGGCGATCATGGCGATTCGAGGGGCAAGCCCAAAAATCCCCACACATTCTTGTGTCCGGGCAGCGGTTTAGGCTGCCCGGGAAGGCGGTGCCGGCTGTAGCCGGCACCTGAAACCGTCGCAATTCCCCGGGTTTTGCTGCGCTCGCCCGGGATTTCGCTCACGTAAGCAGCGCTTACTTGAGCTCGACCTTGGCGCCAGCCTTCTCGAGCTGGGCCTTGACCTTCTCGGCCTCGTCCTTGGCGACGCCTTCCTTGACGTTCTTCGGCGCGCCCTCGACCAGGTCCTTGGCCTCCTTCAGGCCGAGGCCCGTGATGGCACGGACTTCCTTGATGACCTCGATCTTCTTGTCGCCGGCCGCCGGCGAGCACGACCGTGAACTCGGTCTTCTCCTCGACCGGAGCAGCAGCACCGCCGCCCGGAGCCGCGGCGACGGCCACGGCGGCCGCCGCCGACACGCCCCACTTCTCTTCGAGGAGCTTCGCGAGCTCCGCCGCCTCGAGCACCGTGAGGCTCGACAGATCGTCAACAATCTTTTGCAAGTCAGCCATTTGTCTTCGTTCCTTGGATAGTTCGAACCAGTTGATTTAAGCGAAGAGCGTTACGCCGCTTCGTTCTTTGAGGCATAGGCCTGAACCACACGCGCGAGCTTTGCCGCGGGGGCGGTGGTGAGCTGTGCGATCTTGGTCGCCGGCGCCACAAGGAGGCCGAGGATCTTCGCGCGCAGTTCATCCAGCGACGGCAGCGAGGCGAGTGCCTTGACGCTGTCGACGTTCAGCACGGTCTTGCCCATCGAGCCGCCAAGAATGACGAACTGTTCGTTCGCCTTGGCAAATTCGACGGCGACCTTCGGTGCCGCTACCGGATCGTTTGAAGTCGCGATCACGGTCGGTCCCTTCAAGAGGGAACCGATGGCAACGACGTCCGTGCCTTCAAGAGCGATTTTGGCGAGACGGTTCTTCGAGACCTTCACCGAGGCACCCGCCTGCTTCATCTGCGTGCGCAGTTTCTGCATTTGGGCGACGGTCAGGCCCGAATAGTGAGCAACGATCGCAACGCTGGTGGCCTTGAAGACCCCGTTCAGCTCTTCGATCGCCTGTTTTTTTGCCGCTCGTTCCACAGCAAGCTCTTTCCGGTTGGCGATCTCGCCGCAAGGCTCGATCACCGGGTTTCACCCGCCGCCCGCTCACTCAGGTTGCCCTGAGATCGA
Organism: uncultured Alphaproteobacteria bacterium; assembly: GCA_963757845.1. Classification (GTDB taxonomy): domain Bacteria; phylum Pseudomonadota; class Alphaproteobacteria; order Rhizobiales; family Xanthobacteraceae; genus P52-10. The sequence goes on along the minus strand of CAVWTB010000052.1, from coordinate 34,727 downwards.
CGTGACGGCTCTTCAGAAGCCTGCCCTTCCGCCGGCGACAAGGATCGCCCGCAGAGCGTCGAGGTTCGAACCATCAATGCGGCCTGCCTGGGCAGCAGGCCAGAAATCCGGTCTTCACCCGTCTATGCAGGCCATGCGATTAAGCCGTTGTCAGAACTGATGTTCAGCCGCGGGCGCCTGCAGTCTCGGACAGGATGGAACCGCTCGGCGAGCCGAACGATCCCTTGCATTTCGGATCGACAGATTGGGTTCCCTCCTCAAGCAATCCAAGCGGATATCTGCCCGAGGAATGGCCTCCAAATTCAAAGTTGTCCGAAAACGCAAAGGCGCACTGGCCGAAGGCCGGTACGCCGGAGCGGGTGTTTAGTCGCTCCCGCCCCGCTTGCCAAGGGGAAAGTTCGCGAAAACGCTCATGAATTCGCTGAAAGCAAGTCCGATGCCTGCCGTAGCGACTTTTCGGCCTGGGCAACGATGTTTCGGACGATATCGGCCGCCGGCAGCACGTCCCGGACGAGGCCGGCCGCCTCACCGACGATGACCGGTGCGATATCCGTGTCGCCCGCCTCGCGGGCGGCCAGAAAGCGCTCCCGCTCCTGGTCCAGATTGGCCCTCAGCCCGGCCGGGTCGCGCGACCACTTCTCGGTGAAGCTGTTGCGCAGCGTGCGAATATTCCACTCCGCCGGCCAATCGATCCCGCGAACCACGTCGACCGAGGTCCCTCGCTCGGTGTTGTCGCCGGACGCGGCAACAACCGTGGTCTTCGCCTTCGGATGGGCGACCGCCTCGGCGCTCGCATAGAAGACCGTCCCGCAGACCACGCCCGCCGCTCCAAGCATCAGCGCTGCCGCAAGGCCCCTTCCGTCAGCGATACCTCCGGCGGCAAGAACCGGCTTGTCGCCTGCGATGTCGACGACAGCCGGCACCAGCGGAAGGGTCGCGCGCGTGGCGCCGTGGCCGCCCGCCTCCGTCCCTTGCGCGACCAGGACGTCGGCGCCCTCACCAAGCGCCCGTTTCGCCTGTTCGACGGTCTGCACTTGCGCGATCAGCGGAACATTCGCGCGCTTGATCTTCGGCGCGAACGGACCGAGTTCGCCGAACGACAGAAACAGCGCCTTCGGGGATCGCTCCAGCGCAAGATCGAGCAGCTCCGGCTGCTTGGCGAGCGACCAGGTGATGAAGCCGACGCCGACCGGCGTGTTCCCCGCCGCCGCAAACTCCTTGCCGAGCTGTTCGCGATCGCCGTAGCCGCCGCCGATGATGCCGAGCCCGCCCGCGCGGCTGACGGCCGCCGCGAGCGCGCCGCCGGCAACGCTTCCCATCGGCGCGAGCAGCACGGGATGCTCGATACCGAACAGTTTGGTGATGGCCGTCTGGATCGTCATTTGGATGAGCCTCAGTTCCGCAGATCGTAGTGGAACACCTTCGCGATGATCTGCCAACGGCCGTCGACGAAAACGAAGGTCAACAGATCGGTGAAGAATTTGGGTCCGATCGCGCATTCGGCGCGCACGAACGCCGTGACGGGACCGGCGAATTCGATCGAGACGATCCGGTCACGCCGCGGCTCGTTGCGGCTTGCCGGCGACGGCCGCTGATCGACGACCGGGAAGTACTGGTCCATGCCGAGCTGCGTCAGCGTCGCCATCCGTCGCGCAGGCATATTGCGCCTGCGGGTGAAACACTTTTGCCAGCCGGGCGGTGTCGCTGTGATAGAGTCCATCGAAATAGAGCGTCATCGCATCGGTAATCGCTGCATAAGCCGTCATGACATGCCTCCCGCGACTGAGCTATGAGAGGCGAGCCCAATCGTAAAGTAGGCACGTTGCGGTAACCGCGCGGCCTTGCAATTTCAGTGAGTTGACGATGCAGCTTCCCTGCCCGCCGAACGCATGCCCGATGGACTCGATCCTGCGCCTGCTCGCGGGGCCGTGGACGACCTACATCGTCTGGATCCTGAGCGAGCGCGGCAAGCAGCGTTTCGGCACGCTGAAGCGCCAGGTCGGCGGCATCTCCACGCGCATGCTGACCGCGCGTCTGCGCCTGCTCGAGGAGTCCGGGCTGGTGCTGCGGCACGTCGTGCAGACGACACCGCCGCAAGTGTCCTACGAATTGACCGCGCGCGGCGCGCGAGCTCGGCGCAGCACTGAGGCACCTCAACGGCGTCGCCGAACGCTGGCAAGCCGAGGACCGCGACAAGGCGGCGTGAGGTCGTTCAGTGGTGGCGCCGGCAGCTAGGCGGTTGCGGCGAGATCGTCGGCTTGCTCCGGCAAGGCGGGCAGGTCGATCCGTACGGCGAGGCCGCGCGGGGCATTGTCGTGCAGAGTTAGAGTTCCGCCCTGCATCGTGACGATCTCGCGAGCAATCGACAGACCGAGGCCCAGACCGGTGTCGGAGCTTGCGCCGCCTGCCCGCTCGCCCCTGACGAACGGCTGCAGCATCCTGCCTTTCAGATGCTGCGGTATGCCCGGTCCCTCATCCCTGACCAGAATGACGATCCTGGACTGCGCGCGCATGACGCTGACGTCGGCACTGCCGGCATAGCGAACGGCATTGTCGATGAGATTGGTCACCACACGCTGCAATTCGTCCGGATGCGCGCGCACGGCGCCTCGCTGGCTCACGCGAAGACGGACCTCGTGACCCATGTCGGAAAATTGATCGCAGATGGTCTGAATGCTGGCAGCCACATCGATCATCCCGGCGCTTTCCTGCGACCGCCCCTGCCGCAGAAAATGCAGAATTGAATCGACCATCGCCTTCATCTGATCGATGTCGCGCAGCATCTGGTTGCGCAAGCCGTCGTCGCTGACGAACTCGCTGCTCAGCCGCAGCCGCGTGATCGGCGTGCGCAGGTCGTGCCCGACCGCAACCAGTGTTCGCGTCCGGTCATCGACGAGACTTTTGATGCGCTCGCGCATCTGGTTGAGCGCGCGCGCGGCCGTGCGCACCTCCTCCGGGCCGCGTTCCGGCAGACGGGCTGACCACGCCTTCCGGGCTGAAGTTCTCTGCGGCGCTTGCGAACGATCGCAGCGGCGCGGTCACGCCCCGCGCCGCCCAGAAGCCGAGCAGGACCACGATGATCACCATCGACAGCGCTGTCACGCCGAACGGATCGAGCGGGCGCCATCCGGGCGGCGGCGGGATTTGCGCGCTGACAGCGTCGCCGTCGCGCAAGCGAACAGCGACGCGGGGCTGCTGGCCTGCGCCGGCCCCACCGCCGGACGTCACCTGAAAACCGGCATCGAGCCGATGGCCGAACCAGCGCATCTGCGATGTTGCCGTCTCCGTCCAGTCGAAATCGCTCGATCTCTGCCGTTTCAAATCCAGTGCGGGAAGCGCGGCATTGATGCTGGCAACGAGGCGATCCCGCTCCGCCGGAGCGGTCGCATCGAGGACCGCGACAAGGGTCTCGATCTGCGCTGGATGGCCAGGCGGCGGGCTCTTGCGATCGGCGAGCTGGCGCAGCAGCAGCAGTCCCGTCAGGATCGCATGGATCGCGAGCAACGCAATGAAGATGACGATCGCGATTTGAACGCCGATCCTGTTCGGCTGCAGCGCCTGCAACATTGGTCTCATGATCGCTCGACGTCCGGCGTAAAGACGTATCCACCCGAACGCACCGTCTTGATGAGTTCAGGACGATGCGGATCGTGCTCGATCTTGCGGCGAATGCGGCTGATCAGGACATCGATGCTGCGCTCGAATGCGCCCGCGCTCCGACCCTGGGTCAAATCGAGCAGCTGCTCACGGGTCAGGATGCGGCCCGAACGCTCGCACAAGACCTGCAGCAGATCGAATTCCGCGCTCGTCAGCGTCACCAGTCTTCCCTGCGGATCGATCAGGGTGCGCTTCGTGCAGTCGACCTCCCAGCGCTGAAAGATCATCCGCCGGGCGGCGCGTTCGCCGCTTGCGACGCCGGTGAACGAGGTCCGGCGCAGGACGGCACGGATACGCGCCAGCAGTTCCCGGGGATTGAACGGCTTGGACATGTAATCGTCCGCGCCCATTTCGAGGCCAAGAATGCGGTCGACCTCCTCGCCCCTCGCGGTCAGCATGACGACCGGGATGCGGGAGCTGCCCCGCAACCGGCGGCAGAGCGCAAGGCCATCCTCGCCGGGCAGCATCACGTCAAGCACGACGAGATCGATCCTGTTCGACAGCATCACTTCGTGCATCTCGTGACCGTTGCCGGCGAGCGAGACCCGGCAGTCGTTGTCACGCAGATAGCGGCCGACAAGGCGGCTGATGTCGCGGTCGTCCTCGACGACCAGAATGTGGGGCGATTCGCTCATCCGATGATCTTGTGCATGGCTTGCGCAGTGGTCCGCCGAAGGATTTTTGTTTCCAGATGTTTCTGACGCGCCGGCCGAAACGAACAGAAACAAAGCAGCCCGCCGCGGGCAAGGTTCCGTTAAGTCGAGTCGCCTCTCTTCCAGAACACTGGACAATTCAAAAGCAGAATGCGGGACAATTCAAAAGGCACGACCACCCATGACCTCGATTTCCACAGCCACCACGAATCAGTTTGTGTTTCAGTCGCCGCGTGATCGCTTGCAGAACGAACTTACGACCGAGATCGCAGCCGGCACGATCGCCGCGACCGATCTCGACCCGTTGAGCGCCGCGCTCGACAGCATCGACCAGACGCTCAAGAGCCAACGCGACGTCCGATCGGGCCGCCGGCACGGCGCCCCCGTCGCCGGACGAGATGAAGGCGAAGATCGACGATCTGATCGCAGCCCAGGTCAGCAGCGGCAACCTGACAAGCGAACAGGCGGACGAGCTCAAGAACGTGTTCGCAAACACATTCTCGTCCGGCCCGGGAGGACCGGGTGGGCCTGGAGGCCCGGGTGGGCCCGGTGGTCCGGGTGGCCCCGGCGGTCCGGGCGGAGCGCAAGGCACGGACGACGGGAGCGCAAGCGACAGCGACGGTACCCAATCATCCTCGCTCGACACCGACCTCCAGGAGCTGCTCGCCAACTTCCTGAAGATGCTGCAGCAGACCATGAGCGAGACGCAAGGCTACAACTCCAACAGCCAGACGAAGAGCGTCACCGCAGCGCTGATCGTCGATTTTCAGAGCTGAACGTCTCACCCCCAAAATGGCGAAAGGCCGGCGCATCGCTGCGCCGGCCTTTCGTATTTGACAGATGAAAGGACTTCAGCTCGTCAGGCTCGACGGATCGATCTTCACGCCCGGGCCCTGGGTCGACGAGATCGCCACGCGCTGCACGTAGGTGCCCTTCGCGCCTGCCGGCTTCGCCTTGATCACCGCGTCGGCCAGCGCCTTCACGTTCTCGACCAGCTTGTCTTCCGCGAACGACGCCTTGCCGATGCCGGCCTGGATGATGCCGGCCTTCTCGACGCGGAACTCGACGTTGCCGCCCTTGGCGCCCTTCACGGCGTTGGTGACGTCCATGGTCACGGTGCCGATCTTCGGGTTCGGCATCATGCCGCGCGGGCCGAGCACCTTACCGAGACGGCCGACCAGCGGCATCATGTCGGGGGTCGCGATACAGCGGTCGAAGTCGATCGTGCCGCCCTGCACCTTCTCGACCAGGTCTTCCGCACCGACCACGTCGGCGCCGGCGGCCTTCGCCTCCTCCGCCTTCGCGCCGCGCGCGAACACGCCGACGCGCAGCGTGCGGCCGGTGCCGTTCGGCAGGGTGACCACGCCGCGCACCATCTGGTCCGCATGGCGCGGATCGACGCCGAGATTCATCGACACCTCGATGGTCTCGTCGAACTTCGCCTTGGCGCGCTCCTTCACCATCTTGATCGCTTCCGCGATCGGATAGAGCTTTTCGCGGTTCACGCCGTCATAGGCCTTCGTCAAACGCTTTCCGATTGCCATGGCCCGTTACCCCGCTACGTCCAGACCCATCGAGCGGGCCGAGCCCTCGACCATCTTCATGGCCGCTTCGATGGTGTCGCAGTTCAGATCCTTCATCTTCTTCTCGGCGATCTCGCGCACCTGCGCCTTGGTCACCTTGCCGGCCTTGTCGCGGCCCGGCGCCTTGGAGCCGGACTGGATCTTGGCCGCCTGCTTCAAGAAGTGGGACATCGGCGGCGTGCGCATCTCGAAAGTGAAGGAGCGGTCCTGGTAGATCGTGATGATCACCGGGATCGGCGTGTTCTTCTCTTCCTTCTGCGTCTGCGCGTTGAACGCCTTGCAGAATTCCATGATGTTGAGGCCGCGCTGACCAAGCGCGGGTCCGATCGGGGGCGACGGATTCGCCGCGCCCGCCGGCACCTGAAGCTTCAGGTATCCGGTCACTTTCTTTGCCATCGTTTACTCCTCATTCGGGCACGGACCATCCGCGCCTTTCAGGGACCGTGGTGCGGTTCAACGAGCGGCTGGCGACCGCCCGTCTCCTTCCACGGCATTCCAGGAAACGGCTCTCGCCGCCGCCTCTTGCGTCGTAGCTCGAGACGAAGACGTCCGGCCATGACGAAGTCCTTAAACCTTCTCGACCTGGGCGAACTCCAGTTCGACCGGCGTCGCGCGGCCGAAGATCGAAACCGCGACCTTCACGCGCGAGCGGCCCTCGTCGATTTCCTCGACCACGCCGGAGAACGAGGCGAACGGGCCGTCGGCCACGCGCACGTTCTCGCCGATCTCGAACGACACCGACGGTTTCGGCCGCTCCACGCCCTCCTGCACCTGGTGCAGGATGCGCATCGCTTCCGATTCCGAGATCGGCATCGGCTTGTTGTCGGCGCCGAGGAAGCCCGTCACCTTCGGCGTGTTCTTGATCAGGTGAAACGCTTCGTCGGTCAGGTTCATCTTCACCAGCACGTAGCCCGGGAAGAACTTGCGCTCGGTGTCGACCTTGCGGCCGCGGCGCACTTCGGTGACCTTTTCGGTCGGAACCAGCACCTGCTCGAACAGCTCTTCCAGTCCGCGCTGCTTGGCCTGCTCGCGGATGGATTCGGAGACCTTCTTCTCGAAGTTCGAATAGGCGTGAACGATGTACCAGCGCATGCTCATGATGAATGGGTCCGAAAAAGCCTACGCCTTGATGCCAAGGATGAATGTCACGAGAATCGCGGATGACCTGATCGGCCGCCAGGAAGAAGACCGACGACACGGCCACCATGATGAACACCATCACGGTGGTGATCATGGTTTCCCGACGCGTCGGCCAGGTGACCTTGGACGCCTCGGCCCGCACTTCCTGCAGGAATTTGAACGGGTTCGCCATCGCTCTTGATACGTTCCTTGCACGCAGATCCTAAAAGATCCGGAATTCCAGATAAGCCCTCTCGCGCCCAACCCCAGGTTCTGAGGATGAGGCCGGCAAGCGGGCCTGATTTGGGGAGTGAAGTGCCGTTTCGGAAGTCCGTTAACCGGGCCGAATGACGGGTGGCGCTTGGTACTGCGCTAACGCCAAAACGTCAAGTTCTGGCCTTAAAGGCAAGTTCTGCCCTAAAGGTCTCTGCCTCACGTTGCCGCAACCTGCCTCGCCTGCCGGGTCGGCAAAACCTCCAATGCCTCGGAAGCAGCAGCCAGCCGCTGCGCCAGTTCCGGAGCCAGGGCAGCGCAGATGCGCCTCGTGCGCCCTGCGCCGGACCAGCATGGCGTCCTTCAGCCCTATCAGCCGGCCTGGCCGGCAAATAGCCGGCGCAACGTAAACGACCGTCGTCAGCGGCAGTCCGGCAGCGGACTGTCGCCTTTTTCATTTGGGCTGACCGAGCAGGCTCCGCCTCTGCTCCAGCGCCGCCAGTGCGCGGCTGAGCGTATCCTTGATCTTCTCCAGGTCGCTCGCAGTGATCGCGCCGCGGATTGAGATAGAGGCTTAGTCCGCTGGTTTCCTCCGCAACCACCTGCGAATCCAGATCCTCGGCATCGACCAGCCGCTCGACGGCGTAAGGCACGACCTCGCGGCTGATGCCCTTCATGGTGATCGGGGCCAGCGGATGGGCCGTGACCAGCTGACGCACCAGAGCGTAGGTTTCATAGCTCAGCACGATGCGGCCCGGCTCCGCCACCGACTGCAGCCGAGCGGCCAGGTTCGCTTCGGCGCCGATGATCGTGTAGTCCATCCGGTCCGAGCTGCCGAAATTGCCGACGTTGCAGTAGCCGGAGTTGATGCCGATGCGCGCCTGGAACGGCTGCTCGACGCCGCTGTTGCGCCAGGCGATGTTGAGCTCCCGCAATCGATGCTGCATCTCCCAAGCCATTCTCAGGCACGCTTCGGCATCTCCCACCTCACCCCTGGTTTCCGGATCGCCAAAGAAGATCAGCATTGCATCGCCGATGAACTTGTCGATCGTCCCTCCATGTTTCAGCGCGATGGCCGACATTTCGGTGAAATACTCATTGAGCAGCAGCGTCACCTGCTCCGGCTGCAAACGCTCGGTCGTCGCCGTGAAATTCTGGATGTCCGAAAAGAAGATCGTGAGCTTCTTGCGCTCGGTATGAATGGCGACATCCTTCTGGCCGCTGAAGATGCTTTTGTAGACCTGCGGTGAAATGTATCGCGAGATCTTCATCGAGAGGCTCGCCAGAAAATCGTTGTTCGATTCCAGCTCGTGATTCATCCGGCGGATCAGCCGTCCCTGACGCTGCTGCAGGGCGAGGAAGGAAATGCCGCAGCCCGTGGCAAGGCCGAAATAGGCGAGCAGGAACTTGAATGAAAAAAGGTTGGCGGCGATCGGCTGGGTAATCGTGACCTCCTGGATTCCGCGCACATCGCCAACCTTCCAGTCGCGCTTCTGGCTCTCCGGATGACTGTTGTGGCAGGACACGCATGCCGCGCCCATGATCACGGGCGCAACCAGGCGGACGCTGTCGCTCGCGAGCGACCAGGATGTTTCGATCAGCTTTTGATCGGAGTTCTCGCGCAGGCTCGCGAGCGCCTTCTTCTCGAAATCGTCGAGGACATGCGGAGCCCGGTTTGCGAACGGCACGTCGGATACGAAGCGGTACTGGATGTTCTGCTGCTGCTCGCCGATCACGCGCCCGAGTTCGAGCGAAAGCGTCGCCGGGATCGGAATGGCGCCGGAAACCGATTCGTAGTTGTGCACCACCTGGGTAGAACCCGGGTTTGCGAGGACGCGGCCGACGACGTTCCTGCCGTAATAGCCCCGAACGCTGGAAATCATGGAGTTGAGGTCGGACGCTTGCCGCCTCAGATTCGTGTCGGCGAGATGTGTGAGATCCAGCCAGACTGCAGCCGGCAAAGCCGCCAGCAACGCAGCGATACTGGCGGCGGTCAGCAGACTGCGCGCGCGCAACCCGATCGATGTGTCATTTGCCATCCTGTTTCTTCCCTGGCCCAAATCGGCGAAGTCCTGTCGATGCCACCGACCCGGATCGCGCGGCCTCCTGTTTGCAATGAAGACCATCCGCGGTCCCATCCCCTGAACATGGTAGCGTGACGGTTCACTGGCCCTGTCGGGGCCGGCGGAACTGGCCATTGTTTCATCGCTGGCCGCGCGACGAAACAAATCTCCGTCCCGAGAAACCGTTTTCCCCATCTCACGCAGATTTCCCGAAACCGTGAGCACGTAGACGTCTCATCCAACGACGCGGCGGACAGTCGCTCGACCGAAGTGGATGGAGATGAAAATGCGCGGTCTGACCCTGAGCCTGATCCTCGGCTTCACCCTGGTTCTCTCGGGCGCCTCGAACGCCGGCTCCTCCGACAACAGCGTGCCGCATGCGGGCCTGTTCCAGCTCACGGTCCCGGCGCCCGCGCCGGTCGTGATGGCCAGCCGCTGATCTTCCAATCAATCCAAGATTTCTGCGCTCAACCCTGGGGGACGATGATGACCAAGCTCGGTTTCGGAAAACTGCTCGTTGCGACCGCGATGACCTTCGCTTTTGTGTCGGCGGCCAACGCCTACACGCAGGAGCAGGAAGCGATGTGCACCAACGACGCCTTCCGCGTCTGCAGCTCGGAAATTCCCGACGTCGAGCGCGTGACCGCCTGCATGGTCCGCAACAAGTCGCAGCTCAGCGCCGGCTGCCGCGCCGTGATGGACGCCACCGCCCCGTCCAACGCCTCGGCGAGCTATCAGCCGGCCTCCGGCAAGGCCGCCAAGCCGATGAACCTGGTGCCTTCAAAGCCGAAGCGCGCCGGCGCGTAAGCGGCAACCGAGAATTCAACAGGCGGCGGTCCGGCAACGGACCGCCGCTTTTCTTTTGTGCGGCGCGCGAACTCTAGTTCACGCGGATGTCGAGCTCCTTCACGAGCTTCTCGAACTTCGCGAAATCGTCGCGCACCAGCTTGGCGAAAGCATCAGCGCTGCCGCCGATCGGCTCCTGGGCGGAATCCTCCAGGTTCTTCTTGATCGCCGGATCGGCCAACGCCTTGCCGATCTCCGCATTGAGCCGCGCCACGATCGCCGCGCGGCGTGCCCTGCGGCACAAAGACGCCGAGCCATTGGTCGGAGACGAGCCCCTTGATGCCGGCCTGTTCGAATGTCGGGAACATCCGGCAGCGCCGGTGAGCGGCGCGGCCGTCGTCTGCGCGAGCAACTGCAAGGCGCCGGACTTGTAGTGCGGGACGAGCGGCGTCGATCCGAGCGTTCCAAGCTTCACATGCCCGGCGATCAGGTCGTTGATCGCCTGCCCGCCGCCGCGATACGACACCTGCACAAGCTCGATCCCTGCGATCCTGGCGAACCACATCGTCACCATGTGCTGCTGCGAGCCCGCGCCGCTGCCGGTGCCGAAGCGGATACCGGGCTCCTTTTTCGCCAGCGCCACCAGCTCGGCGATCGACTTGACGCCGAGCGAGGGATGCGCGGCGAGCACGATCGGCTGGCGCGAGATCTGGATGACCGGCGTAAAATCCCGCAGCGGGTCGTAGTTGACCTTGTAGACGTGCGCGTTGCTGACGATCGATTCCGGAACGACCAGAATTGTGTATCCGTCGGGAGCCGATTTGGCGGCGAACTCCGTGCCGAGGTTGCCGTTGGCTCCGGTCTTGTTCTCGACCACGACCTGCTGGCCCAGCGCCTGAGTAAGATGTTGCGCGACGAGCCGCGCTGCGACATCCGTGGAGCCGCCGGCCGCGAACGGCACGATCATCTGAACGGGACGGCTTGGCCATTGCTGAGCGTGCGCGCCGTCCGAACACGCCGTGGCCAGGACCGCCAGCGCTGCGAGAATGCGGATCATCATCGTCGTCGCTCCCCTTCACGCGCGCGATCACGCCGCCGGCGATCAGACGCGCTCTGTTACATTCCGGATGTCGAACAAGGCTTCCATCGAGCTTTCCATCTGGGTCGAGCAGACGAACTGGTAGCTGTCCGAACAGAACCAGACGTGACCGATTTCCTTGGCGCACCGTCTTGCCCCAGCGCTGTTCGGCCCAGAACCAGCACCGGCGCGCGCGACGACAGGCGCAGCAACCGGCCTACCCTTGCTCCGGCCGCCCCGGCGCGGATCGCCACCTGCGTCGAGGCGATCTGAATGCCGACCGCGCGCATCATGTCTTCGGTCGAGATCAGCTCCGCCTTGGCGCGCGGCAAAGCCGCGACCGCCGGAACGAGCCAGGCTGTGGTCAGCGCCACCGGCTTGCCGTCGATGAAGTAAAGCCGCTCCAGCGACAGCGCATCGCCGCGCGGCTGAAGGCCGAACGCCTCGGCGACATCGGCGGGCGGCGTGCGCAATTCATAGTGCAGCAACCGGGCGCTGGCGCCCTCGGCCTGCGAAAACAGCGAGCCGAACAAACCGTGCAGCCGGCGAAGATCGTGACGCACGGCCGGCGTGGTGACGAACGTCCCCTTCCCCTGCTTGCGGACGACAAGCTGCTTGTTCACCAGCGATGCAACCGCCTGCCGCAGCGTGATCCGGCTGACCGCATAGCGCGCCGCCAGGACGTCCTCGGAATCCAGGCGATCGCCCGGCTTCAATTCTCCGTCGCGGATCGCGCGCTCGAGCAGATCGGCAAGCTGACGGTGCAGCGGCTCCGGGCTCGAACGGTGCAATCCGGCGGGCGATTGATTTGTTTTTGTCCGCACGACGTCTCCGGCTTGGCGGGAGGATCAAGTGAAGTCATACTAGGTCGTCTTATAACATCATGACAAGCCGGGAAGCGCGCCCCAATGCCGTTCTCCACCTACCTGCCCGAGCACATGGGCTCGATCCGCCTTACCCCACCCGGCCCCTTCGTCGCGGGCTCGCTGGAGGAGCTCACGCTCGTCTACACCGCGGGCACCTTCGGCATCGACGACACCGGCATGGTGAAGATCTCCTGGCGAACCACCTCGGACATGGCGAAGCCGCAGTTCGACAAGCCGCAGGCGCCGAACTTCACGACGGTCGAAGCCAGCAATGGCGCGAAGCTCGAGGTCTGGTACGACCGGCTGAACATCCGCCCCTACGCGAACACGCTGCTGATCCGCGTCGGGCGCGGCTATCTCCGCCAGGGCGACACCCTCACCATCCGCTTCGGCGACCGGCGAAAGGGATCGCCCGGCTGGCGGCTGCAGACCAACGCCGAGAAGAACGTCGAGCTGAAGACATCGATCGACGCCTTCGCCACCTACGAATTCTGCGAACTGCCGGCGCCGTCATTCGATCTTGTGTCCGGACCGGCCGCGAGCTGGAAGGCGATCCTGCCGTCGCTCGCAGTCCAGGGAGAGCCGTTCAGGCTGGCGCTCGTCGCCGAGGATATGTGGGGCAATCCGAGCGACAAGGCGGACGTCACCCTTTCCCTCAAATCCTCCGTGCCGATCCGCGGCTTGCCTGAAACGATCGCCGTCAAACCTGGAACCGGACCGATCGAGATCAAGGACCTCGTCGTCGACAAGATCTGGCGACGTGGACATCTCGGTCATGGCCGGCGCCCATGAAGTGGCACGCGCCAATCCGATGCGCGTCGCCGAGCAGCCGGCGATCCGCCGGTATTGGGCCGACCTGCACGGCCAGAGCGGCGAGACCATCGGCATGGGCTCGGCGGACGACTATTTCCGCTACGCGCGCGACGCCGCCTTCCTCGACATGGTCGGCCACCAGGGCAACGACTTTCAGATCACCGACGCGTTCTGGACGGAGTTGAACCGGCTCACCGAAACATTCGACGAGCCCGGCAAGTTTGTCTGCCTCCCCGGCTACGAATGGTCCGGCAACACCGGCATGGGCGGCGACCGCAACATCTTCTTCCGCCGCGAAGGCCGCACCGATTCGCCGCTCGTCCCACATCCTGGTTCAAGGGCAGACGTCGACGGAGGCGATCTACACCGCCGACAAGCTGTTCGAATGGCTGAAAGACGAGGATTGCCGCGTGATCGCCCATGTAGGCGGCCGCTACGCGGACCTGCACTATGCGCACGATGGCCGCGTCGAGCGTTCGGTCGAGGTGCATTCGTCCTGGGGCACGTTCGAATGGCTGCTGCACGATGCGTTCGACAAGGGCTTTCGCGTCGGCGTGGTCTGCCACAGCGACGACCACAAGGGACGGCCGGGCGCGACACGGCCCGGCGCCTCGACCTTCGGCGCGATCGGCGGCTTGAGCTGCTACTTCATGCCGGAGCTGACGCGCGACGCGCTGTTTGAGGCGCTGCGCAAACGTCGCCACTACGGAACGACCGGAAGCCGCATCTTCCTCGATGTCCGCGGCGCGTTTGCAGGTGACGTCACCGGATTTTCCGAGGATCCGCAGTTCGGACCGACGGACGAACATAGGACGCGCGAAGCGTCCATGGGCGACATCATCCGCGCGGGTTCAGTCCCGATGAAGCTGTCCGCGGAGGTCATCGGCACCGCGCCGGTCGAACGGCTGGATGTGCTGCACGGCCGCGACGTCGTGCAAACGGCACGGCCATTCGTCGCCGGCGATCTCGGCCGGCGGGTGCGCGTGCTTTGGCAGGGCGCGGAGTATCGCGGCCGCGGCCGCGAAGTCATCTGGCAGGGCAAGCTGGCGCTTTCCGGCAACCGTTTCGACCGCTTTGCGGAAGTGAACTTCCTCAATCCGGAACGCAGGGTCCAGGAGACCTCGCCCGGCACTGCGCTGGCCTGGACGTCGGTCACCACCGGCAATCTTGCCGGTATCGACCTGTGGCTCGACCGAGGCCAGGAGCTGGCTCGCTCAAGATCGAAACCAATGTGGTGTCGGGTGAAGTCGATCTTGCCGCGCTCGCCGACGACACGATCACATTCGACGGCGGCGGATTGGCGCGAAAGCTCAGCGTCTACCGCCTGCCCGAAGACGACTGGAGCCGCCGCGTCACGCTGGATCATACCGTGTTGTTCTCGGGCGCCGCCGATTTGCCCGTCTATGTGCGGGTCACGCAGGCCGACGGCCACCAGGCGTGGTCCAGCCCGATCTACCTGATTGCTTGATCGCAGAGTTTCCAGACTTCGTGCCGGGAGGTACGTCGGCTTTGCTGAAGGCGCGAAGAATACAGGTCCAACGGACGTGCTGCATCGTGAGGTGGGCGAACGCGGGTGCCGTTCGGCTGTTCCAGCGAGATGATCTGACGGGACCCGACGTATTCTGACTTAAGCGGGCCAGGCACGACGATAAGTCCACGACCCTGGATATCGAAGCTGTCTTCCACTGCAAAAAGGGCCGCTCATTGACTGGGCGACAAGATCAAAGGCCCAAGCCGATGGCAGCAACCAGAAATCCCAGGCCAACGCAGGAAAGAGCGGTCGCAGCCCATTTGATTGTTTCAAAATGTTGAGCGGCCCATCTAAATCGGGTTCCCAACGGGTCCGGATCTGGCGTGTAGTTCATAGCCCTCGCCCCTTCGCATTCGCTAGTTAAGGTGACACGGCGGGGAGAATTGACAACACGACAACCGGCAGTGGGTTCGACGCTGCTGGAAGGTAACGATAGATCGCCTCGCTCAGCATCTGCAGATGTTGGACACGCGTTTCAATCGCTGGGCCTCCGCATCTTCGGCGGCGTACCATTCCGGCGTAAGGGGGTTGATGCCGTTCAGCCGCGCAGCACTTGTCGTAGCTGAACCCGTTGTCCTCGGCTCTTCGGATTTGGCCGGCTGCACGACGCGTTTCAGCTTAGGCGGCGCAGGTTCTCTTTCCGCGGTGCCCCTCCCCCAACCGTCTGAGGCGACGTTCGATTGCACGGACGTTTCCGGCGCAGGCAGGGCCGCGCAGTTGGCCAGCAACGCACAAAAGAGAGAAACCACTACCAAACGAATAGACACGCGTAAGCCCCCAGCCGCGAACGAACGATACCATGCGCGGGCTTGCTCTGTCATCAGTGCTTGATCGCGCCTGATTGCGTCCGCGCACAAATGCCGAGGTGGTAACGCGGCCCCCGGCCGTTTTCGTCCACGCTCCCGGTAATACTGCGGCGAGACCCGACAAGTCAGTGAAACCTGAACAGGCCAAGCCTCGTATTTGAACTGGGCAGAAAACGACCACTAGTTGGGGTAATGTGTCATGTTGAAGCTATGGATGATGCTGACCTGCATCCTGTTTCTTGGTTCCGTGGGAACCTCCCAAGCCGGGCCGCTTGATTCACCCGACACTGTTTATATTGACGGACTACCATGTAATCGCGCCTGCCAGTCCTATATGGCCTGGTTTCGCCGAGTGCCTGTGTCGCGGCAAACGGCTCCGGTTTCTGCTGAGCTGACACCCTCGCAGCCTGCGCAACAGTCTCCGAAGGCTAAAGCTCAACGCGCAACACAGATAAGAGAGAACAGGCCGAACAGCGCGCCGCCAATACGTGCAGCGAAGAAAGCCGCACCGAAGCCCGTCGAAGTGCCGCCGGCAAAGATTGCAGATTTGCCGCCCGCGGACACTGGAGAAGCGAAGTCCGCCCCTCCCGAAAAGATCACGGATTCGCCGCCGATATCAAATCCCGCCTCCGGTTCAGATGCTGCCACAACACCGCAGCAGGTCGCGACGACCCCAGCGGCGGAGGACCTGACGACCGCCCCGGCTAGTCCGGCACCGGAGCAGAAAGCCGAAAGCAATACAAAGCCCTCTGGTCCCGCCGAAGCCATTTCCCCTGCTGATGCCGAAACGAAACCCGTCGAAGTGCCGCAAGCAAAGATCGCCGATTTGCAGCCCGCGGATACTGGAGAAGCGAAGTCCGCCCCTCCCGAAAAGGTCGCGGATTCGCCGCCGATATCAAATCCCACCTCTGGTTCAGATGCTGCCACAACACCGGAGCAGGTCGCGACCGCCCCAGCGGTGGAGGCGCTGACGACCGCCACGGCCAGGCCGGCACCGGAGCAGAAAGCGGACAGCAATACAAAACCACCTGGTCCCGCGGAAACCATTCCACCTGGTCGTGCAGAAACCATTCCCCCTGCTAATGCCGAAACGACTGCGCTTGCGTCGCCAAACATCGCCGACCAACTGATTGCCATTCTTCTGGTTCGGCAAGAAATCAAGTCGGTATCCGATCTGGCGAATAAAATCGTTGCGATCGATGTCAAGCGATCTGATTTTGTCCCGAGTGTAAGGACCGCGATCGTGGCGGCGGGGGCAGCTAAAGTTCAAATGAGCGAGGGTGAAACGCTGGCCCTAGTCCGGGTGATGGATGGAGAAGTGCCGGCTGCGGTTGTGACTTTAGCGTCTCCAGAAGAGGCGGAGATGTGGACTGACGGAATTCCAGGCTTCAGGGTCCTTCGAATCCCGCTCTCGCCTCCGTCAGAGAAGGCGCGACGCGGATAGTTTGAGCGGTCGCCTCAATTGGTCTCTCACCTTTTCGCCGGCGTCGCCTTCCGGGCGGCGCCCCTGCTTCACCGCGCGCTGAGCATTCCAGGTGCTGGAGTTTCGGCAAACAAATTTGGATTTTAGATCAAGAACCAAAAGCATCGCGGGAAGACTCAATCTGCGAAGCAACCTTTCGGGAGAGGATCGACGGATGATCCTGGGAAATTGCCTTTCCTGCTTCGAAGAGAGAGTTGGATGATGCCGAAAAGTCTCGTTGTCCTATCCACGGCCAATCTCTGGGCGCTTCATAAAGCGGTTGCGGAGTTGCTCGTCGTCCGCATTGCCAAGCGCTGCAGGGAGCTCGATGCACAACTTGCCCGTCTCCCCCGCCGGAGGCACCACGCGATCGGCGCTGACCGCAAGCCAAGATGGACGGGGTTGCGAAGAGCTTTAGTGCCGAAATAGGCAAGCGAAGAACCAAAACTGTCAAACCCGAACGCTGAAGTGTCAAACTTCAGGACGCGAGAGAGAGCCGGGATTGGAAAATGGAGGATGTACAGCAGCCAAATTGGCAGGAGTGGCAGGGCTCGAACCTGCGACCCCCGGTTTTGGAGACCGGTGCTCTACCAATTGAGCTACACTCCTACTGGGCGCTTCTATAGCCAAGCCGATTGCGCTCGTCACGTCCCGTTTGTGACGATTTTAACACCCCAAACTGCTCAAATCGGCTCGCCATAGTGTTCCACGAGCGGAAACGGCTCGTAGAAATGGTGCAGCAGCTTGCGCCAGGGCTCGTAGCGCTCCGATTGGCGGAAGCCGATCGTGTGGGCCTCCAGCGTGTCCCACCACACCAGCAGCAGGTAGCGATCGGCTGTCTCGATGCACGGCCGCACCTCGATCCGCTGGAAACCGGGTGTCGCTGCGATCAGCGGTCTGGCCTCGGCCATGGCCGCTTCGAAGGCCCCCGACTGGCCGGGCTTGATGGTCAGGATCGCAGTTTCGAGGATCATCGGTGGTCAACTCGGCTTCAACGTCTGTGAGGTAACCTCACAGACAACGGCTGGGGGCTCGACGGTGCTTGGTTATACCGGGTACGGCTGTTAGAGTTCGTTCGATTTTCAGGACTCGTCTGAGGGCGTTATGCACTCGCGGGCGGCATTTTTCGTGGCGTTGTTGTTTTTGGCCCTCGCCGGCAGCCCGGCTTGGCGCGAAAAGCGCGTTGCCTTGGTGATCGGCAACTCCGCCTACGCAACCGCCGGCCTGCTCAAGAACCCCACGAACGACGCTGGCGCGATCGGCGAGATGCTCCGCCGCGCGAAGTTCGACGTCGTCGAGACGAAGCGAGACCTGTCCAATGCCGAGATGCGGCGCGCGCTCCGCGACTTCTCGGCAAAGAGCCGCGACGCCGACTATGCGATCGTCTACTACGCCGGCCACGGCATCGAGGTGGACGGGACAAACTATCTCCTGCCCGTCGACGTCGTGCTCGAGCAGGATAGCGACGCCTATGACGAAGCCGTCGCTCTCGATCGGGTCCTGCAGGCGATCGAGCCCGCCAAGAAGCTTCGCCTGGTCATCCTCGACGCCTGCCGCGACAACCCGTTCGCGCGCACCATGAAGCGCTCGCTGGCCGGCCGGTCGTCCAGCCGCGGCCTTGCCGGCGTCGAACCCGGCAAGCCGAACACCCTGATTGCCTTTGCGGCCAAGGGCGGCTCGATCGCCGACGACGGCGGCGGCGCGAACAGCCCCTACACCACGGCCCTGTTGAAGCATCTTGCCAAACCCGGCCTCGACCTCCGCAAGGCGTTCGGCCTCGTGCGCGACGAGGTCATAAAGTCGACTGCAAGCAAGCAGGAGCCCTTCCTTTACGGATCGCTCGGCGGTGCGGACGTCGCACTTGTGGCGTCTTCCGCGACCAGGACCGAGCCTGTGCCAGTGATGGCGCAAGCCGTCGGCACTTCAGGCAATCCGGCCGCCGATCCGCATGTCGAGGCGCGGCGCGACTACGAACTGACGCTGCAGCTTGGAACCAGGCAGGCATGGGACTCCTACCTTGCCCACTACCCTGAAGGCCTCTTCGCCACCCTCGCACGTGGACAACTGGAGAAGATTGCAGCTGAGGAAGCTCGCGCGGCGGAGAAGCAGGCGAAGGAAGCGGCTGAAGCCGATGCATCCGCGATCCGCGCGCAAGCGACGGCGGAAGCCAGGGCGATCCTGCAGCGGGCAGAGACCGGTGCGCGTGCCGCCGACGAGGCGCGCAGAGCCGCCGAGGACGAAACCGAGCGCCTGCGCAAGCTGATCGCCAAGATGGAGACCGGCGGCGTTGCCAGCCGTCCGGAGCCGGTATCGCGTCCCAAACCCGCCGTTGATCAGGTCGTTTGCGATTTCCGCGGCTGCCGGCCGGTCCGGCCAGGCTGCAAGGTTGCCAACGCCGTCTCCGAAGGCACCGTGAACGGGTGGGCACGCGAGGTCTGTAACTGACGTGTCGGCGGCCCTGCTCACGGCCGCGTGACCGCCATGGGCATGGGTTCCCGCTGAACCATGCCCTGAACCGGCCCGACTAATAAAATCCAGTTCGGTCAGCCGGATACGCTGTGTGCCACAGGTAACAGATCGATCCGCGACTTAGGACTACCAATGGATGTTCAGAAATGCCGGCAGTCCCGCCGGGTCAACTCTTTGGTGAACGTCATGCGCAAGACGGCATTGGTCCTGACAGCGTTCTTCTCCTTCCTCTTCGCGAGCGATGCAGCGCTTGCGGAAAAGCGCGTCGCGCTGGTGATCGGCAACTCGGCCTACCAGAACGCGCCGCAGCTTGCGAACCCCGCCAGGGACGCAGCCGCCATCAGCGACATGCTGCGCAAGGCAAAATTCGACGTGGTCGAAAGCGTGCACGACGCGAACAACTCGGACATGCGCCGCGCGCTGCGCGAGTTCGCGGACAAGTCGCAGGACGCCGACGTGTCGGTGGTCTACTTCGCCGGCCACGGCATCGAGATCGACGGGCAGAACTACCTGCTGCCGACCGACGCCGCGCTACAGCGCGACCGCGACGCCTATGACGAGGCGATCTCGCTGGAACGCATCCTGCAGACCGTCGAACCGGCCAAGCAGCTGCGCCTCGTGATTCTCGACGCGTGCCGCGATAACCCGTTTGCAAGGTCGATGAAGCGCGTCAGCGCGCTGCGCTCGCTCAATCGCGGCCTGATCGCGGTGGAGCCGATGAAGGCGAACACGCTGATCGCCTATGCCGCGAAGGGCGGCTCGACCGCGGAAGACGGTGAAGGCCAGAACAGTCCGTATGCGGCCGCGCTGCTGAAGCACCTGCCGACGCCGGGCCTCGACCTGCGCCAGGCGTTCGGCCTCGTGCGCGACGACGTGATGAAGGCGACCGACAACAAGCAGGAGCCGTTCACCTACGGCTCGCTCGGCGGCGCCACCGTTGCGCTGGTGCAGACGGCTTCGCTCTCGACCAGGCCTCCGGAAACCTCCGCGGTTGCCGCACCGTCTGCGACGACCGATCCGAATGCTGAGCTACGGCGCGACTACGAATACGCCGAACGCGTCGGCACCAAGGGAGGCTGGGAATCGTTCCTGAAGAACCACCCGACCGGCTTCTACTCCGACCTCGCGCGTGCGCAGCTGTCCAAGCTGAGCGCCGAGCAGGCCAGCACCAGCGCGGCCGAGAAGGCGAAGAAGGCGGCCGAAGAGAAGGAGCGTCTTGCCAAGGAAGGCGCCTCCAAGGCCGATCAGGCCAAGGCCGACACCGAGGTGAAGGCCGCGCAGAAGGCGAAGCGCGATGCGGAGAACGCCAAGAAGCGCGAGCAGGCACGCGTGGTCGCTGCCGAGCGCAAGAAGAAGAAGGAAGAGGCGCGCATCGCCGCCCAGTCGAAGGCCGTCTCGCTTCCTGCGCAGGGCGGAGCTGCCGGATGGGCGCCCCCGCAACCGGCGCAGCAGGCAAGGCCGGCTGTTCGGCTCGATCGTGCGGCGCTCTGGGCCAAATGCGATGCGATGATTGCACGCGGTGCGCGTGACGACGATCTCACCCGCCCGGGCCGCGTCGAGTTCTGCGTCAACAATGGCGGCAACCGCTGATCGAGACGATCGCTGTAGCCTGGAGACACAGCAGCTCTGACGACCAACAGATCGCGAGGACCGCACGGTCCTCGCGATTTTCGTATGCACCGTATGTCTGAGTGCATCGCTCGTGGCGTGATCGCCGCTGTTCAAATCGCGCGTTCTGCGCCAAGCTCAACTCATCTCATGCGGTTCAGTCCGCAATCCGGAACAACAAATCTGACTTTGATCGGGAGGATCGTCCATGCCAGCGCGCGCGACCGCAAAGAAAGCCGCAAGTGCAAAGAAGAACGGCTTTCGGACGCCCGCCCTGCCGAAAGCAAAGCCGGAGAGCCTTGGCTTCTCATCCGCGCGGTTGAAGACGCTGTCCGACGTGCTGGCCCGCGAAGTCGACAAGGGCACGTTGCCGGGCGCCGTGGTGATGGTCGGCCGCAAGGGCAAGGTCGCGCATTTCGACGCGATCGGCCGGCAGGGTCCGGCGTCGGATGCAAAGATGCGGCCCGACTCGGTGTTCCGGATCTTCTCGATGACCAAGCCGATCGTCTCGGTCGCGATCATGCAGCTGGTCGAGCAGGGAAAACTCCTCATCAACGATCCATTGTCGAAATACATTCCGTCCTTCGCCAACAGCCAGGTCGGCGAAGTGCGCAACGGCAAGATCCATCTCGTGCCGATGAAGCGCGAGATCACCATCCAGGATCTGTTGAGCCACACCAGCGGCATTTCCTACGAGATCACCGGCCCGGGGCCGATCCAGACGCTCTATTCCGAAGCAAAGATCTATCGCCGCAGCATGAACAACGAAGAGCATGCGGAGGTCATCGCCGAGCCTGCCGTTGATCTGCCAGCCGGGCGCCGAGTGGAACTACAGCCGCTCCACCGACATTCTCGGACGCGTGGTCGAAGTCGTCTCCGGCAAGACGCTCGGCAGCTACCTGACCGACCACATCCTTGCGCCGCTGCAGATGACCGACAGCGGCTTCCATATCGAGGAAGAGCGCGCGCATGACCGGCTGGCCGAGCCGTTCCCGACCGACCCGTGGACCGGCAACAAGGTCGTCTACTTCTCGATGACGCAGAAGCCGATCTCCGAATCCGGCGGCGGCGGCATGGTGTCGACCGCGCCGGACTACGCGCGCTTCGCGCAGATGCTTGCCAACGGCGGCAGCCTGAACGGCGAGCGCATCATCGGCCGCAAGACGCTGGAGCTGATGGCGTCCAATCATCTTGGGCCGGACGTGAAGATCACGACGACGCACATCCCGCCCGGACACGGGTTCGGCCTCGGCTTCGCCGTTCGCCTCGAGCAGGGCATGGCGCCCTACCCGGGCTCGGTCGGCCAGTATTTCTGGGGCGGCGCCGCCGGCACCCAGTTCTGGGTCGACCCGAAGGAAGACCTCTGGGCGCTGCTGATGGTGCAGGCGCCGGGCCAGCGCGAGTATGTGCGCGTGCTGTTCCGCAACCTGGTGTATGCGGCGGTCGAGAGCTGATCGCGCTGCTTGCTCCCATTCCACCTCGGGGACCGTCGCGACCTTCCATGGTCGCGTTCGGTCCCTAAGTACATGAGGAAGACTATCTACGAATGAACAAGGTCGAGACCATCACTGACGACAGGCGGCATCTGCTTGCGCCGTTCCGCGGCGAAAAGCCCCCTGCTCCGCAGTGGTTCGAAGACGCGATCGCTCAGGCGCCGGAACGCAGCTTCATCGATGTGCGAGGCGCCGCGATCGAGACGCTTGCCTGGGGCGAGCGCGGCAAGCCCGGACTGCTGTTCCTGCACGGCAACGGCGCCTGCGCCGACTGGTGGAGTTTCATCGCGCCGTTCTTTGCCGACACGCATCGCGTCGCCGCATTCTCGATGTCCGGCATGGGCGGCTCGGGCTGGCGCGACACGTACAGCTACGATCTCTATGTCGACGAGGCATTTGCGGTTGCCGAAGCCACCGGGTTGTTTGCATCGACTGCAAAGCCCGTCATCATCGGCCACTCGTTCGGCGCGTTCATTACCGCAGGCATCGTCGGACGCGCCGGTGCGACGCATCGGCGGCGCGATGCATGCTCGACGGCCCTTTTCTCGGCTCCGCCGCACGCAAGCGGCAGCGCGAGATGCGCGGAGCACCGCGGCCGAAGCGTATCTACGACACGCTGGAGCAAGCGCTGTCGCGCTTCCGCTTCGCGCCGGATCAGGATTGCGAGAACCTGTTCATCGCCGACTGGATCGCGCGATCATCGATCCGGCAGTTTCGCCGCGCCGACGACAGCATCGGCTACACATGGCGGTTCGATCCGCTCCGCTTCATGGGCTTTCGGCACGGCTCTCCGGCGAACGATCTGTCGGTCGCGCAATGTCCGCTCGCGGTGATCGGCGGCGCGCGCTCGGGCTTCGTCACCGAGAAGCGGATGTATGAGCTTGCGCCGTACATTCCGAAAGGCTCGCCGTTCGTCGTGATCCCGGACTCCGACCACCACATCATGGCCGACCAGCCGCTGGCGCTGGTGGCGGCGATCAGGATGCAGCTGGCGAACTGGGCTGATCGTCCCCGTCGAAGGCGGGTGACCCAGTATCCCGGCGTCAGAGCGCTCTATCGCAAAGGCTGCGGCGTACTGGCATGCCCGGACACTTCGCGGGCACACGCGAGTCGCGCTTCGCGCGCCGGAATGACGGGCTCAGCAATCGTGCCGCCGCCGTCGATGACGATGCTCTGGCCGTTGACGAACGCGCCGGCCTTCGAGGCGAGGAACACCGCGCCGCCGGCGATCTCGTCCGGCTGGCCGATGCGCCGCATCGGCGAGCGTGCTTCGGTGGTCTTCAGCGTGTCCGGGTTGTCCCACAGCGCCTTGGCGAAATCGGTCTTGATCAGGCCGGGCGCGATGCAGTTCACGCGGATGTTGTGCTGGCCGTATTCGACCGCGAGGTTGCGCGCGAGCTGCAGGTCGGCCGCTTTCGAAATGCAGTAGGCGCCGATGGTGGTCGAGCCCTTGTAGCCGCCGACCGACGACACGATGATGATCGAGCCGTCCTTGCGCTCGATCATCTGCGGCACCGTGAAGGAAATCAGCCAGTTGTTGGCGATGATGTTGTTCTGCAGAATTTTGCTGAACTGGTCGTCGCTGATGCCGGCCATGGGGCCGTAATAAGGATTTGACGCGGCGTTGCAGACCAGCACGTCGATCTTGCCGAATTTCTCGGTGGACTTGTCGACGAGGTTCTTCAGTTCGTCCTTCGAGGAGATGTTGGCGGCGATCGTCACCGCAGTGCCCGCCCCATGGCGATCGTTGATGACCTTGGTCACTTCATCGCAGGCTGCCGGCTTGCGCGAGGAGACGACGACCTTCGCGCCGTGCTCGGCAAAACGCTCGGCGATGGCGCGGCCGATGCCGCGCGACGAGCCGGTGACCACCGCGACCTTGCCGGACATATCGAACAGACTTGGCATGCAACCCTCCCTTGACCTCTACTCACGCGAGCGTGTTCGCGCATTGTTGATGGCCGACTCTAAGCAGGCTTTGCCGGGCCCGGCAACCTGCGGAACCGCAATGCGAGTTCTGCAAAAGCTGCGGACAGACGCGCGCCGAAACGTCAGGCGAGCTTCGTGATCTCCGGGCCCGCCGGCTGATGCATCGCCGGGTGGTCGCCGCCGGCGAGCCATGGCTGGTGATTGACCATGCCGACGCGCCAGCCGGAATCGCCGTTCAGTGTCAGGTAATCGAGCTTGGTCAGCGAGCAGTTCTCGATCGCGAACTTCAGCCCGCCTTCGGGTCCGAGGCCCAGCGCAAGCGCGATTGCCGCCTTGATGACGCCGCCATGGGCGACCGCGACGATGTCGCGGCCCGCATTTGCCGCGTTGATCCTCCTGATGCCGTTGCCGACGCGCGCAATCAGGTCGAGAAAGCTTTCGCCGTTCGGCGTCATCTCGTCGGCCGGGCCGAACCAGTGGCTGCCGAGTTGCACCGGCCGGCTCGCATAGAACGAGCCGCGATCCCTGCCCTGCCAGTCGCCGAGGTTTTGCTCTGCGAAATCCTTCTCCTGCGGCATCGACGCAGGTTTCGGAAAACCCGCCTCCCAGATCGCGGCAGCCGTCTGGTGCGTGCGCTTCAAATTGCTTGAAACCCAAACCGCATTCCTTGGCAGCGTTCGCGCGAGCCCCTGGAACACCACCGTATCGCTGCAGTCGCAGCCGAGATCGGACTGCCCATAAATGCGGCCGCCGTCTTCGCGCACGGGCGCGTGGCGCACCCACCACCAGCGCGTGGTGACCGGCTGGACGCTGGACGCATTGGACATGGAAGAAGCCCTTCAATATGGTTTTTCGCAATCTTTGCTACGTCAGTGTGCCCGGTGGCTCAAGATGCCTTGGCGCATGCGAAACAAGCCAAAATAGCGACGCACGGGAGGATCAGAAAATGGGCCGCCTCGAAGGCAAATCGGTGGTGATCACGGGGGCCGGTTCCGGCATCGGACGCGCAGCGTCGCTGATGTTCACGAAGGAAGGCGCCAAGCTCATTGCCGTCGACAAGACCGACGCCGTCGATGAAACCGTGAAGCTGGTGCGCGCGGCGGGCGGCACCGCCGAAGCGCTGAAGGGCGATGCCGGGCTCGAGCAGGATGTTGCCGGCTTCATCGGCAAGGCGGTGTCGGCCTACGGCAAGCTCGACGTGATCTGGGCCAATGCCGGCATTTCCGGCGGCTGGGTGCCGCTGCACGACCAGACCGTCGAGCAGTGGAACGAGATCCTGCGCGTCAACCTGATCGGGCCGTTCCTCGCGGTGAAGCACGCCTCGCTGCAGATGATGAAGCAGGGACACGGCGGCTCGATCATCTGCACCGCATCGGTCGCAGGACTTGAAGGCGAACGCCGGCGGCAATCCCTACAGCGCCAGCAAGGCCGGCGTGATCAGCCTGGTGCAGACATCATCCTACTCGCTGACCGGCACCGGCATCCGCGTCAACGCCATCTGTCCCGGCCTGATCGAAACCGGCATGACGCGCAACACATTCGAGAAGGCGCGCGAACGCGGCACGGCGGACAAGATCGGCCAGATCAACCCGACGCAGCGCGGCGGCGTGCCGCATGAAATCGCGGCGATGGGGCTGTTTCTGGCAAGCGACGAGGCGTCCTACGTCAACGGCCAGGCTTTCCCGGTCGACGGCGGCCTGACGGCGTCGATGCCGTTCGCGGGCAAGCTGAGGAAGTAAGAGCTAGCATGCCGTCGAGTGGCCGGGCTTGTCCCGGCCATCGCACGCCTCAGCTTTGTCGGTCGATCCAAAGACGTGGATGCCCGCGACATAGGTCGAGCGAGCTCGCCGTACTTCGAACGGCTGCGCGCGGAATGACGCTGGGTGGCGCTACGCCGCCCCCGCCTTCACCGCATACTCCCACGACGCCTTCGCCAGCGGCACGACGCGTGCGGCGCTTTCGGACGCGCGGGCGCTCGACGCGGTGCCGTCGCGGATGCGGCCGGCAATGCCCTGCAGGATGCAGGTGAGACGGAACAGGTTGTAGGAGTAGTACCAGTTCAGGTCCGGAATGTTCGGACGGTCCGTCGCCTTGCAGTAGATCTCGATCGCCTCTTCCAGCGTTGGGATGTTCAGCGACGGCAGGTCCTGCCCGACGAGCCCTGTGCGGCCGCCGCCCGACGACATGATCCACTGCATCAACAGATAGGTGAAGTCGGCGAGCGGATCGCCGAGCGTCGACAGCTCCCAGTCGAGCACCGCCTGCACCTGCGGCTTGTCGGCTGCGAAGATCATGTTGTCGAGCCGGTAGTCGCCGTGCACGACCGACACGCGCTCCTGCTGCGGCACCGTCTTCGGCAGCCACGCGATCAGCCGCTCGACCTCCTCGATCTTCTCCGTCTCCGAGGCGCGATATTGCTTGGTCCAGCGATCGACTTGCCGGGCGAAATAATTGCCCGGGCGGCCGAAGTCGCCGAGCCCGATCTTCTCCGGATCGTAGCTGTGCAGTTTCGCCAGCGTCAGGATTTCCGCTTCAAAGATCGGCCTGCGCTTCTCACGCTCCACCGCCGGCAGCGTCTGGTCCCAGAACACCCGGCCCTCGACCATGTGCATGATGTAGAACATGGCGCCGATGACGCTGTCGTCCGTGCAGAGGCCGTAGGTCTTGGCGGCCGGAAATCCTTGCGCATGCAGCGCCGTGATGACCTTGTACTCGCGATCGACCGCATGCGCCGACGGCAGCAGCTTGCCGTACGGTTTTCGGCGCAGCACGTATGAGCGGCCCGGCGTGTCGAGCCGGTAGGTCGGGTTCGACTGCCCGCCCTTGAACTGGCTGACCTTCAACGGCCCTGCGTAACCTTCGACGTTCTCGCGCATCCACTTGTCGAGGTTCGCCTCGTCGAAACGATGGCGCTCCTCGACATCCTTGGTGCCGGAGAACTCGGAGTCGCGACTTGCGGCTTCCGCCATGAGCAACCCTCTTCCTGTTCGTAAATACTCTTAGTGCATGATCCCGAAAAGTGGGAACCGGTTTTCGGAATAGATCATGCACAAACCGATAGATGAGCGACAAGTCTGATTCAGCGAAGCTGGATCAGACTCTAGTGGGTCTTCATCGGCGTGAAATTGCCGTGGCGGGCGATCTCCATGCGGGCGATCGAGCGGTTGTGCACCTCGTCCGGACCGTCGACCAGGCGCAGCGTGCGCGACTGCGCATACATGCGCGCGAGCCCCGGATCCTCGGTGACGCCGGCGCCGCCGAACGCCTGGATCGCGTCGTCGACGATCTTCAAGAGCATCTTCGGCACCGCGACCTTGATCATCGCGATCTCGAGCTGGGCTGCCTTGTTGCCGACCTTGTCCATCATGTCGGCGGCTTTCAGCACCATCAGCCGGTTGATCTCGATGTTGGTGCGGGCTTCCGCGATGCGCTGCTCCCAGATCGAGTGCTGGACGATGTATTTGCCGAACGCGACCCGCTCGGACAGGCGCTTGACCATCTTCTCCAGCGCGACTTCCGCGCGGCCGATGGCGCGCATGCAGTGATGGATGCGGCCCGGACCCAGACGGCCCTGTGCGATCTCGAAGCCGCGGCCCTCGCCGAGCAGGAGGTTTTCGCGCGGCACCCGCACGTCCTTCAGCAGGATCTGCGCGTGGCCGTGCGGCGCGTCGTCATAGCCGAACACCGGCAGCATCCGCTCGATGGTGATGCCTGGGGTGTCCATCGGCACCAGGATCTGCGACTGCTGCTGGTGGCGCGGGTTGCTCGGGTCGGTCTTGCCCATCAGGATCGCGATCTTGCAGCGCGGATCGCCGGCGCCGGACGAGAACCACTTGCGGCCGTTGATCTTGTAGTAGTCGCCGTCGCGCTCGATGCGGGTCTCGATGTTGGTGGCGTCGGAGGACGCCACCGCCGGCTCGGTCATCAGGAACGCGGAGCGGATTTCGCCGTCCATCAGCGGCCGCAGCCACTTCTTCTTCTGCTCCTTGCTGCCGTAGCGCAGGAACACTTCCATGTTGCCGGTATCCGGCGCCGAGCAGTTGAACACTTCCGAGGCCCAGCTGATGCGGCCCATCTGCTCCGACAGCATCGCGTATTCGAGGTTGGTCAGGCCGGCGCCATGAAACTCGTCGTCCTCATGGTCGCTCGGCGGCATGAACATGTTCCAGAGGCCTTCCGCGCGAGCCTTCTTCTTCAGCTCCTCCAGCACGGGAACGACCTTCCAGCGCGTGTCGCCCTCGTTCATCTGCGCCCGGTAGGTCGGCACGGCCGGTTCGACATGCTTCTGCATGAAGTTCACGACCCGATCGAGCCAATGGCGCTGGCGTTCCGACATATCGAAGTTCATGGGCGATCCCTCACGCTTGTTGTTTCTGGGGTACTGGATTGCCCATTTCTATACATCCGCCAGAGGGCGGAGCAAGGCGGTTTGGGGCCGCCCCCTGCCCCGGAAACCGCAGGGCGGAATGAGATGCCTGTTTCGGCCGGAGGCCTGGGCGGGACGAATGCGCATTTGCACCCGCTGCGGTGCCCTCATGTTTGCATCGGTCAGAGCCCGTCGCACCACGCCGCACAGAAGAGCCGCCTCAGCCGATCCTCAGGCTGAACCGCTCCCAAGCGTCAATCCTCCCCACGCTATGCCTGCACCGCAACGGAGAAGCCGAGGGCACTCTCGATCCGAGCGGCCACATCGAGCAGATATGCATCATCGTGCCATCGTCCGACGAGTTGGAGCCCGATCGGCAGGCCGTTTGAAGAAAGGCCGCACGGCATCGACAATGCCGGGTGGCCCGTAAGATTGAAGGGATAAGTGTAGGGATACCAGGCGCCGCGAATCGTCCCGGCGTCACGCCCGGCGATCTCGACACGTCCGAGCGGATCGTATCCCAGACGCAATGCGGGCGCGGACAAAGTCGGCGACGCAATCAGCGTCAAATCGCGACAGGATATCCTGTACCTTCGCAAAACAGTCGGTGCGCGCGAACTGCGCCTCACAGAAATCGGCGGCGCTGTAGTTGCGGCCCGCGTCGATCGTGGCGATCAGAGTCGGATCAAGCTTCTCCGGCGTACGCACGGCGTGCACTCCCAGGCGCGCCAGAAGCATCGAGCGCAGAAAGACCAGGAATGCCGGCTCCAGCGAGACGAGATCGAGCTCGATCGGCTCGACAATCATGCCGAGCTCTTCCGCCTTTCGCATGGCCGATAGGACTGATGCTTCGACCTCAGGGTCAAGGATGTTGCCGCAACGCAGGAGAAACGCGATGCGAGGTCGCTCGCCCTCGCCGAGAACTCGCCTGGGAAACACGGCGGTCTGTCCATAGGGATCGCGTCGGTCAGGACCGACAAGAACGTCGAACTGCAGGCGGGTGTCGGCGATATCGCGCGCCATCGGGCCGACGTAGGAATTGGCGCCGAAGAGATCGGGCGGCTGCAAGTTCGGGATCGCCCCGAGCGTTGCCTTGAGACCGACCACTCCGCAGCAGGCGGCAGGAATGCGGATCGAGCCGCCGCCGTCCGAGCCAAGCGCGATCGGACCAATGCGGGCTGCCACCGCAACCGCCGCGCCACCGCTCGAGGCGCCGCAGGTGTGATCCTTGTTCCACGGATTCAACGTCAGGCCGAAGAAAGGCCCCTCGGTCGCCGGCTTGTGCCCGAATTCCGGCGTGGTGGTCTTGCCGATCAGGATGGCGCCGGCTGCGCGCATGCGCGCAACGGAGACAGCGTCTGCGGCCGGAACATGATTTGCGAAGAGAGCGGACCCTTGTGTCGTTGCGACGCCCTCGGTGTTGGTCAGGTCCTTCACCGAGAAAGGGATGCCCAGGAGCTGTGGCAGCGTCCCGCCGACCGCGAGCTGCCGTTCGGCGGCCCTGGCCTCCTTCCGCGCACGATCGGCGCACACGGCCATGAACGCGTTGAGATCGCGTCGTGCTTCAACGCGCGCAAGCGCGGCGTCGACCGCCTCCACAGGAGATATCTGTTTGGCCCGGATTGCCGTCCGCAGCTCCGTTGCGGAAAGGTCGGCGATTTCGGTCATGCCTGCATCCCTTCAAATCATCCAGCGGCCGCCATCGATCAGCAAGGTCTGGCCGGTGATGTAACGTGCGTCGTCGCTGGCGAGGAACGCGACAACACCGGCGACATCTTCCGGCTCGGCGATGAAGCCTGCGGGCGTCGTGGACTTGATGCGCTCGATCACGGACGGCGTCAGCCGATCATGGGCACGCGTTCGGATCGCGCCGGGCGCCACCGCATTGACTGTGACGCCATGCGGCGCCAGCTCCCGCGCGAGCGCTCGGGTGAAACCGACAACGCCCATCTTCGCAGCGGCGTAGTCGACAAGCCCCGCATCGCCGACGAAAGCTGCGTCACTGGACATGTTGATGATGCGCCCGCCCCGCTCGCGCATGGAAGGCGCGACCATTCGCGACATCCGCATTGCTGCGAACAACGAGACCTCGATCACGAAGCGCCAGACCTCTTCTTCCGAGTCATGGAAGGGGGCAGCTCTCTCTCGACCGCTTTGGCCGACATTGTTGAACAGAATATCGACCGGACCGAGCGTTGCTACGGTGCGTGCATGGAACTCGGATAGCGTTGCCGCATCGGTGCAGTCTCCGACCACCGACAAGAGACGTTCGGCTGCTTCTCCTCCGAAATCGTCCGCGAACTCTTCGCGGTCGATCGCGGCGACGCGAGCGCCCTCCGCGAGAAAGCGCTCGACCGTCGCCGCGCCGATGCCATGCGCAGCGCCGGTGATCACGACGGTCTTGCCGGCAAAGCGTTGCGAAATCGCCGTCATCGCCCGCTCCTCAATGAAAGGTCCGTCCGCCATCGACAGCAAGAGCCACGCCCGTGACGTAGGAGGATTCACTGCTCGTCAGCCACAAGATGGCAGCCGCGATCTCTTCGGGCGCGGCGATGCGCTGCAGAGCGTAGCGGGCACGAACCGCCTCATAGGCAGCGCCCGGATCACCCGCAGCTTCGATCCCGGAGCGAAACAGGCCGGTTTCGACCGCCCCGGGGCAGATCGTGTTGACGCGGATGCCGAACTCGGCCGCCTCCATCGCAAGCGCTTTCGACGCCATCTGCAACCCGGCCTTTGAGGCGCAATAGGCCGTACGGTGCTTCAGCGGCGAGAGGCCCGCACCGGATGAGACATTGACGATCGTGCCACCACCGGCCTCGCGCAAGATACGGAAAGGCGGCGCGCATCACCAGCATCAGGCCCGGTCAGGTTGACCGCAAGAACACTGCTCCATTCCGCGAGCCGTCATGGTCTCGATATCGGCGACAAGATCGATGCCGGCGCTGTTGACGACACCATCGAGCCCTCCGCTGGACGTCGCACCTGCGGCGACCGCCGCCGCGACAGACGCGGGTTCGGCAACATCGGCCGTCACGGTGTGGATCGATGCGCCATCAAATCGGCGGCACAGCGCAGCGAGCGCCTTTTCATCACGATCGAGCGCGACCACGGTTGCGCCTTCGGCCAGAAATCGCGTCGACGCTGGCGAGGCCGATGCCGTTGGCCGCGCCGGTGATCAGAATGCGCCGGTCGACGAGAGCGCCACTCATACCCTCGCCTCCCGCCGCGCCTTTTCGAGCGCCGGCCGCATGTCATCGACGATTTCGTCGCAGCGCCCGATCCAGACATTCGGATGGTTCAGCGCATGCTCGATCAACCCCTCGAGCGCCTTTATTCGCGACGGCTGGCCGATCATCTCCGGGTGCATGCCGATCATCATCATGCGATCCTCGGCATAGAGCACATCGAACTCGCCCTTCCAGGCCTCGAGCAGCGCGGATGGCGCCTGCATGGTCCGGCCCGGCAACACGATCGAATACTGGAAGAACGGAGCATCATCGAGCACCCAGCGGAAGGGCAATTCGACGATCTTCGTTTCCCTCCCCTCGACATCGTGCAGATAGGGCGAGTCGTCGTCGAAGAAGTTGGAGGAATAGTCAAAGCCGTATTCGACCAACATCGGCATGGTGATCGAACTGATCTCAGCCGCCGGCGAACGCCAACCGCGCGGAGCGCGGCCGCTGACACGCTTGATCGATTGGAACCCCCTCTCCATCTCCTCGCGCTCCTGCTCGGGCAGACAGATTCAGAATCCACGCGTGGCTGTAGCTGTGGTGCGCGAGCTCGTGTCCGCGCCGGAGGATTTCTTCCATCAGCGCCTCGCGCTGATCGATGATCAGTCCGGGGACAAAGAATGTCGCTTTGATGCCGTAGCGATCGAGCAGATCGAGCACACGTCCGGTCCCGACCTTCCAGCCATACGCGCCTTGCGACATCAGGATCGGGCGCTTGGCGTACGCCGGATCGCGACCTGTCCACATCGTCTCGGCGTCGAGGTCGAATGTGAGGAAAAGCGGGAAACCTTTGCTGGTCAGCGGCATGGCTCATGACCCTTTTCAGACAAAACGATGGAAACCGGACCAGCGCTCGGCGATCAGGAGTGTTGCGCCCGTGCCGACGATCAGCAGTGTCGAAACCGCTGCGATGCTCGGATCGACGCCCATTTCGACCGAGGTGAAGATCAGCACCGGCAGCGTGGTCTGATTGGCGCTGATCAGAAAGATCGTCACCGGCACGTTGTCGAGCGAGGTGATGAATGCGAACAGTGCACCCGCGACCAGCCCCGGCAGGATCAGCGGCAGGGTCACGAGCCGGAAGGCCTCGAAGCCGTTTGCGCCAAGCACGCGCGCAGCCTCCTCCGTCGCAAGGTCGACCCCCGACAGGCTCGCGAGCGCCGAGCGCACGATGTAGGGCGCAGTGATGACCACATGCGCCATCAGCAGGCTGAACAGGCTGCCGCGCAGGCCGGTCAGACTGAAATACTGCAGCAGCGCGACGCCGATGACGACCGCCGGCAGAATCAGCGGCGCCATCAGAAACGACGTGATCGCCTCAGTGCCGGGAAGCGCCTTGCGGAACAGCGCATAGGCGGCGGCGACGCCAAGCACGAGCGACATCGCGGTCGAACCGAATGCCAGAATGAGGCTCATGCGGATGGCGGAGAGATAGGTCGGGTCGCTTAACACTTTCCCGAACCAGGCGAGCGTCACGCCTTGCGGCGGAATGGTCAGGTAGGAGGTCGTGCTAAAGGCCGCCAGCACAACGACGATCACCGGAATCTGCAGGAAGATGACGACGGCGAGCGCGGCCACCGTGACCCCCAGACCAGGACTGCCGCCGTCGGCCCTCATGCCATGCCCGCCCATCTCTTGGTCAGACGGCTCGACAGCCAGATGACGCCGATCGCCATGAAAGTGAGCGCGAACGAGAGCGCTGAACCGCTCGGCCAGTCGAGCAACTGCATGTATTCGTCGTAGATCAGCGTCGCCATCACCTTGAAAGTCGGGCCGCCCAGCATCCGCGGCGTCACCAGCGCGCTGATCGTCAGCACGAAGACGAGGATCGAGCCGGCGAGAATGCCCGGAGCGGACAGCGGCAGCGTCACCGCGGCAAAGACATGCGCGCGGCTGGAGCCCAATGTGGCGGCGGCCGCCTCGACGTCGCGCGGTACGTTGCGGATTGCGGCAACCAGCATCAGCACCATGAACGGCAGGTAAATATGAGTGAGACCGATCATGAGCCCGGTCAGGTTGAACATCAGCTTCAGCGGCGATGCAATCAGACCGAGCTCAGTCAGCAGATTGTTGACGAGTCCGCGATTGGCGAGCAGCGCGATCCATCCGAACGACCGCACGACGAGATTCAGCAGCATCGGAAAAACGACGAGCAGAATGAGCGGAACGCGCCAGCGTTCGGGCCCGCGCGCGATCAGGTAAGCGACCGGATAGCCAAGCAGCAGGCAGGCCAGAGTGACGAACAGTCCCAGACCGAGCGTGCGCCAGATCACTTCGCGATAATAGTCGTCAGTGACGATGCGCGTGTAATTCTCGAGCGTCCATACGCCCGGGGTCAAACCAAGTCCCGGCGCATACTCACGGAAACTCGTCGGCAGCATCATCACGACCGGCAACAGGAAGAAGCCGGCGAGCACCAGCGCAAGCGGAGCGAGCAGCATCATGCCGTGGCGGTACCGGATCATTTGACCGCACTCCGCCGGCATTGCGAAGACCGAGAGCGGATCGATCGCGAGCGAGACGTCGCCGCCGATAGCGAGTGCGGAGTCGGCCCGCTTGAAGGCGCTTCGGCGACCAGCTCGACGTCATCGGCGAGCCTGACCACATATTGGACGCGTGGGCCGCTGAACGCGCAGGGCCACCACGCCCGCGAGCGCGCCGTTCTCCGCTCGGCCGCGGCGCAGACCAACCGCCTCCTGGCGGATCACCACATCGACCACCGCACCTTCGGGTGCATCGACGTGGGCGGCCGGCAATATGAGGCCGGCACCGAGCTGCACGGTTCCACCGGATCCGTTGCCGAAACGACCTTTCCCGAAAGCCGGTTCGGTTTTCCGATGAAGCCGGCGACGAAACCTGTCGCGGGGCGATGATAGATATCCTCGGGCGTTGCAAACTGCTGCATGACGCCGTTCGCCATGACGCCGACGCGGTCCGACATCGACAGCGCTTCACCCTGATCGTGGGTGACAAAGAGCGTGGTGATGCCGAGCCCGCGC
>CAVWTB010000051.1:0-16580 GCA_963757845.1 uncultured Alphaproteobacteria bacterium | reverse complement strand
CTAGTTCACGGCGCAGGAGGCGAGAAACTTCCTCGCACTCTCGTCGCCAGCAGCGACGGTGCGTTGGGCCAGCCTGCAGCCACCGGCCTTGTCGGCAAACTGCGCATTCGGCGAAAGCTTTAGCGCGATCAATGTCGCCGTTGCGCCAGGCTCGCCGAGGTTGGCGGCTTCGGTGAGCTCGTAGATGATCCGCTTCGGATTGTTCGCCTTGACGGTGGGGTTGTCGGTGACAAAGCGGGCGTAGTCGAGCTTCGCTCCGACGCTCCATTGCGTTTCGCCTCGCATCAATTCGGCGGCTTTCTGCAGATCGCGCGGGACAAGTTTTCCTTCGGCGTAAATCCGGCCGAGGGCGGCATGGATCGATGCCGGCGCGCTGGCGTTTGAATGGCTCTGCAGCAATTTCAGCGCGCGCTTGCCGTCTTCCGGGCCGCCTTCGCCCTTGATCAGCATGTCGGCGAGCGGTGGCAGTGCAGTCCCCGGCCAGGCGCGCAGCGAACCCTCCAGCAGGTTGCGTGCACGCACCGGATCATCCTTGCGGATCGCGACGGCAAGATGGGCTCTCGCGGCCGGGCGGTTGTCGGCTTCCAGGAGCTTGATTCCGCGGGCACGCTTCTCGGGATCCGGCGACTCGATCAGCATTCGACCGAGGTAGATCGGGTACTCGGCAGGATAGGCGTCCTTGGCCGGTTTCGCGATCGCCTGCTCCATCCAGTGGGCGGCCGCGTCGATATCACGCTTGATGATGCCGCCTTGCTCGAGATTGATCGCATAGCGCAGGATCGCGTTTGGATGACCCAGTTCGGCCGCCTTGCGCAAGGATTTGCCGGCCTCCGCGGCCTTGATGATCTGTGACGCGTCGACATCCTCCTTCTCGAAGGAGCGGTGCCGTTCGTAGATTTCGAGCAGCGCGTCGGCGTTGCCCTCGGCGGCCAGCGCGCGCAAGGCGTCAGCCGATTCCTGCCTGCGATCCGCGGCAAAGAACGCCTCCGCCAGGGAGAGCCGTACCGCTGCAGCGGGGTCAGCTTCGGCCGTGCGCTGGCAGGTCTCAATCCAATTCTTCACGTAGAGATTGTATTTCTCCTCGCCGACATCCCACTCCGAAGGCCGCTTGTGCTTCATGCTCACGCAATCACGTGCGCCGGCCGACCCTACGGTCGATAGTTCGGCCTTTTTGGTCTGCGCCTCCGTCAAGGAATCATTGGCGGTGAGATACAGTACGACGCCCTGCGCCAGCACGAGAGGCGTGACGATCACAACGCCAAGCACAATCAGTGCGATCTTGAGCGGCTTCATCGAAAGGGGCCTCTTGTCCGCAAGCTCCGTCGCGGCACGGCTCGTGCCTGATCGAGACTTTGGTCCCCCTCAGAGCCGAAAAAGTTCAACCCGCAGCTAGCCCCCGGCAAAGGGCCAGGATGAAAAGCGCCGTCGCGGCGAGCGACAGCGCGGTGCGGAGGTGGTTCCAGGCGGTCCAGACCCGCAAATATTCGGCCCAAAGATTCGCCGCCTCAGTGGTCCCCGGCTGTGCGGCCGCAAGACGGTTGTTGAGCGGCACATTGAAAATCATCGTCACCAGCAGGGAGCCTATGAAATAACAAAGGCCGCCGGCCAGCAGCAGCAGCGCCCAGGGCTGCGCCAGATTGAGCAGCGCGACGACCGCGAGCAGCGCCGATACTGCCGACGTTCCGAGGAAGACCAC
Organism: uncultured Alphaproteobacteria bacterium; assembly: GCA_963757845.1. Taxonomy (GTDB): domain Bacteria; phylum Pseudomonadota; class Alphaproteobacteria; order Rhizobiales; family Xanthobacteraceae; genus P52-10. Next base: position 14,884 of record CAVWTB010000051.1, on the reverse strand, counting down.
GAAGAAAACCGGGTTCAGGATCCAGACGTTGATCGACTGCATCGCCGCGATGCCGGTCGCCGACGGCAGCTTGCCGAACGCCGTCATCACGGAGTTGGAAAAGGTGAAGAACAGCCCGGCCATCAAAGCCGAGCCCAGGGCCGCGATAAGCGTAAAGGCGAACAGCCAGTTGGTCATGGCCATATCCTGACCGAGCCGCCGCTGCGAAGCAACCTGTCCTCTCGATCAGCGTTGCTCGATCAGATCGGCCAGCCGTTCGAGGCTCTGGCTCCAGCCCATGTTCATGCCCTTCAGCATTTCGCTGCCGATAGGTTGGATCGGCGCCGCGCTGGCGTGGACGATGACCTTGGTCTTGCCGCCGACCTCATGAAACGTGACAGTGGTCAGCGATTCAAGCAGCGGCGCGCCGTCGTGATCGACCGGGACGGCGCGAAACACCAGGCATTCCGGCTTCGCCACCTCATCGAAGGTTCCGGTCATCGGATGCAGCGCACCGTTCGGCGCCCGCATGTGGATCAGGATTTTCCCGCCGACGCGTACATCCATCTCGCACACCGGATTGGTGAAGCCCTTCGGCCCCCACCAGCGCGCCATCATCTGCGGATCGGTCCATGCCTTCCACACGAGCTCGCGCGGCGCATTGAAGATCCGCGTCAGCGTCACCTCGACGCGTGGCTCTTTTACGGAGGGCTGGGGTGTCATGGACAAAATCCTCTCTACTTGCTTTCCGCTGCGGTTTTCATGGCGGCGAGGCCAGCTTCGAAATCCTTGCCGATCATCTTGTCGAAATCCATGAAGACGCTCATGACCTTGCCAATGAACCGGTTCTCTCCCGTCATCACCCAATCGACGTGCGTGGCACTTCCCTTCGGAGTGAATGTGAAGTCCGCCGTGTTGTTCGCCTTGAAGGGGGTAATGAAATCGAGCTTGATACGGATGTTCTTCTGCGTCGAACTCGAGGATCTCCATGCGACCGGAGCCGACGTTCTTGTTGCCTTCCCACGCATAGACGGAGCCGACTCCGCTGGAACTGCCGCTGTAGGTGCGCTTCAGGTTCGGATCCCTTTTCTCCCACGGTGACCAGAGCGGCCATGTCCTGAAGTCGTTGATGAGCGGCGTTATTTTTTCGGGCGGCGCGTTGATGCTCGCGCTGCGAGCGTAACTAATCGTGTTCGGCTTCGTCGCGGCATAGCCGAGAACCGCGACGATGGCGACGACGAGAACCGCAAGGATGATGGCAATCGTTTCAAGCACGCGAAGTCTCCTTGGAAAACTCAGGATCGAAGGTGGTTGTCAGCGGCGGAGCGGGATCAGCGCGCGCACGGCGGGCTCACGCAGCCAGAGCCCGGCCCACATGATGACGCCAAGATAGACACCGAACAGTGTGTGGCTGAACAGCGGGCTGTCGGCGCGGACATGTACGTAGATCGCGCCGCCGAGATAACCGGTCAGCAGGATCGCGCCGAGCACCGAGGTGCGCGGAAACGCATAGAGGAGGGCGCCGGCGAGCGTCAGCACGCCGAGCGTCCGAGCGAGATAGGTCGGAATACCGAGCTGCAGCGATGTCTCGGTGACGATTTCGAGCGGCACCAGCTTGATGGCGCCGTCGAACAGCAGAAACAGAACCAGCAGGCCGGACAGCACACGCCCGCTCCACGTCGCCGTCGTCGAGACGGAGGGCGGGTCAAGCAGAGGCGAGGTTGGAGCGAGCGTGGACATGGATGGGTCCTCCAGGCGTTGAGTGTCAGGTTGCGTTCAGGCCTTGGCGAGATGGGTTTCGAGCTGATCCAGCGTGCCGGTCCAGCCCTGCGTCATGCTGTCGTGATTGGCGTCGAACACCGCGCGTTCGGTCTCGGTCGCCTCAAACGCCGTCGAGGTGGTGGTGAACCTGGTCTTGCCGCCGCCCAGGTCCTCGAATGTGAAGGTCGTGATCATCTGCAGCGGCCAGTCAGGCGCCATCGGATGGCGCGTCACGCCGCCATTCTCGTCGGAGAACGAATTGATGAACACGATCCGTTCGGGGCGAACGATCTCGCGGTAGACGAACTTGCCCCACATCGGCGCGCCGTCCGGCGCGCGCATGCCGTAGTGGTAGAAGCCGCCGACTTTGAAATCCATCTTCGAGGCCAGCATGGTGAAGCCCTTCGGTCCCCACCACTTCTTCATCTCCTCCGGCTTGGTGAAGGCATCGAAGACGACCTCGCGCGGCGCGTTGAACGTGCGCGCGATGACGAACGGCTTTTGAGCGACGGTCGTGGACATTTTCTTGAACTCCGGGATTTTCTTGAAGGCAGGTTGTGTGGATACGCTGGCGATTACTTCGGCGGCAGCGGCGCGTGCATGAGCCAGCGGTGGTTGAACGGGTCGGCAAGCGCCGCGAAGCGTCCACCCCAGAACATGTCGGCGGGCTCGGTGACGGTCTTTGCTCCGGCTTCGGCCGCGCGCTTGAACGCGGCGTCGAGATCGGCGGCCTTCTCGAAGTGCAGGGCGATGGCGACCGGAGATGATTGGTCATTGGCCGGAGCTGCGACCATGTCATGCTCAGGAAACTCGTCAGAGAGCAGAATCACGCCACCATGTAGCGAAATTTCCGCGTGCATCAGCCGCTTGCCGTCCTCGTAGGCCAGGCGCGCGTTCTCGGTCGCGCCGAACGCCTTCTTGTAGAATTCGATGGCCTCGTTAGCGCCCTTGATGGTGAGGTAGGGCGTGATCGGCGGCATCTTGGTCTGTTCGGCCATGGTCTGTCCTTTCTGGCGAATGTCTTCAGTGATGGGGAGGAGCCACCAGCGCTACGACATCGTCGCGAGCAGCGCCTCGAGCCGATCGAAGGTCTCGCGCGCACCATTCTCCATGCCGGCGTTGAGGTGTCCGTCGCGGCTTTCCTTGTCCGCATGCAAGACGATGGTCTGCAGCTTCGTCCGGCCGCCCTGTTCGGTCAGCGTCATCGTCACCAGCGCGTCGGGGCTGGTGAAACCGGTGGTCTCGTAACGTTCGGTGTGGACGATGCGCTCCGGCATGACGATTTCGCGATAGACGCCGGTCATGGTGTGATTGACGCCGTCGGGCGTGCGCATGGTGTAGCGATAGCTTCCACCGACGCGGAGATCGATCTCGCAGGTTGCGAAGGTGAAGGCCGCGCAGCCGTACCAGCGCTGCACATGCTCAGGCCTGGTCACGGCATCCCAGACGAGCTTGCGGGGCGCATTGAACGTGCGCGTCAGCACGATCTCGCGATCGGATGGCGTCGTCACCGACAGGGTGAGATCATTTCTTGCGTCCATGCTTACTCTCCTTCGCTTGACGGGTTTTCTTGGCGAAAGCCTTGCTGTTCAAAGTCTCGCTTGTGGCTGTCTTCTGCTCGGATGCCGTCTCGGCTTGCAGCGTGTTCAGATAGTCCTCGAGCCGGTCCAGCCGCTCCTCCCAGAACTGCCGGTAGCGCTCGAGCCAGTCGTCGACGACCTTCAGCGCCTTCGGCTCGATCCGGCACGGCCGCCATTGCGCTTCGCGCCCGCGCGTGATCAGCCCGGCGTTCTCCAGCACCTTCAGGTGTTTCGAGATCGCCGGCCCGCTCATGTCGAACGGCTTGGCAAGATCGCTCACGGTGGTTTCGCCCATCGCCAGCCGCGCGATGATCGCGCGCCGGGTCGGGTCGGCGAGGGCGGCGAAAGTGGCGCTGAGGCGGTCGGTCATGCGGAACCATCTGGTTAAATAACCTTTCGGTTAAATACTAGGTCACGCCCCGCGCGTCAAGGTTCAACGCGAATCTCACGAATTTGTGCGACGTTTCGTTTGCGGCCGCGCGGCAGTTGCGTGGCGTGGGAACCGCCAATGTGGCGTTTTCACCGCGGTGCGCACCGGGTGCTCTCACATCAACGCGTCGCGCCTTGAACCCAGTTCTCGGCTCGCACCCCGGGCATGCGTGCAAATTCACGCATGTTGTTGGTGACGACGATCAATCCTTCACTTCGGGCGTGGCCGCCGATCTGCATGTCGTGGGGACCGCAGGGTGTGCCTGCTCGTTCCAACTCTGCGCGAAGTTGGCCGTAGTGTTGTGCGGCCTTATCGCCGAATGGAAGGACTTCCAAACGCGCGACGAAATGCTCGATTGCGATTAGATTTTCTGCGCGGCGCGATGATTTCTCCGCGCCGTAGTGCAATTCACCGAGCGTGATGCTCGATATGCAGAGCTGCTCCGCCAATGCATTGAACTTGTCTCGCATTCCCGGCGGAAAAGTTTTCATGACGTAAATGCAGATATTCGTATCGAGCATATACGCAAGCATCAGAGCGGTTCGCGCTCTTCGGATTGCGGTTGCTCCCGGCGGGCCAGGAAGTCATCGCTTGCGCGCGGACCGTTCAAGAACAGGTCGTCCCATCGCTTGCCGCGAGGCACGATCAGCCGGCCATGCCCGATCTTCACGATGTCAACCTCATGCACATCATCGGGAAAGGCGACCGCCTTGGGCAATCGCACGGCCTGGCTGCGGTTACTGATGAATACGGTTGAGCTCGTCTTGCGCATTGATGTATATCCAGTTGGGATATACATAGCCGATCGAGAGCGCATCGGCAAGGGGCCGATGTGTCCTGTCTGCGGAAGTTGCGGCGGAAGGCCGCGCTAATCTGTGAGGGCTATCTCGTTGGCCTCGCACCAGTCGCGTAGCGCCCGCTCTGTCGCTTTCGCCTCGAAATCGTACCAGCGATCGAGGGCATCTCGCCTCGCCAGCAAGTCCTTGAACTTCCCGTAGGCACCGCGTTTGCTGAATATGCCGCGGATGGCGTCGAAGTCGCGCGGCAGCACCTCGCTCGCAAAGTCGAGAGCAAGGGGCTTGCCGAGATCGAGGTCGCGCTTGCTGGGCAAGGCGATGTATTTGTCGCCGTCTTCGAGATCCTCCGGCAGTTCCTCGTCGGGATCCTCGTAAAGATCGGAGTGCAAGTAGAACTTGCCGGTCTGCCTGCACAGATAAGCCTGATGCTCGCCATATGGGCTGACGGACGCGAACTCGAAAGCCTCAAGAATGTCCTTGAAACTAACCTGCATTGGCCTGCTCGCACGTCGACCGCGGTACTTCCGCAGTCCAAATATGAGCGTGCCGAATCTCCCCTGCAACGGTCTTGCGCATCATCGCTGGGGGCAGAAGCGGGCACCGGCGGTGCTCCGCTTCGCGCGTGGCGGAGGCACTATTCCGCCACGGTCACCTTGAACCCGCCGTAGATCATGCGCTTGCCGTCGAACGTCATATTGCTCGGGCTCATCATGTCGGCGAGTCTCGGGTCCTTCATCACCTTCGCGTTGACCCTGTCGCGATCCTTGCGCGACTTGAAGACGATGTAGGAAAACACGACGGTCTCAGCGGATTTCATCTTCACGCTGCGCGGAAACGAGGTCCACTTGCCGACCTTGACGTCGTCGGCAGCACACTCGCGCACTTCCAGCGCGCCGTGATCCTTCCAGACCTTCGCGGCCTTCTTCGCCATCTTCATGTAGGCTTGCATGTTCTTCTTTGGAACCGGAATGATAAATCCGTCGACGTAGGGCACGCGTATTCTCCTGTGAGGGCTTCAGGGTTGAAAATCGACGGCGGCTTTCACGCTGCCGTCGACGCAAGATGGCACGGGTGTGCCAGCATCAGGCACCGGCGGCGATGTGACAGCACGACGCGCCGCGCCGCTGCTCGTACTCGTCGTTGCGCTTCACCCAGTCCATGATCGTGGTTTCGTTGCGACCTTTCGGCGTCATGTCGAAATAGATGAATGCGCCGATCACCTCTTCGTTGCCACGCGCGTAGGAGGAATAGGTGTGGAACACCTGTCCGGTGTCGTCCTTGTAGAAGATGCTGAGGCCTGGCAACTCGTTGAGGCCGTACTGCTCGTCGACGGTCTCGTAGTTATAGTAGAGCTTGCCGCTCGCCATCTGCTCATCGGTGAACGAAACGTGTAAGTCGAAATTGAAATCGCTGTTCAATGACGAGACCCATTCGGCCGTCCAGCCCAGCCGCTGCTTGTAGGCCATGAGCTTCTCCAGTGGTGCGCGCGACACGCGGACGTAGCTGACATCGTGATTCTGCAGATGCACCAGTGCGCCCTCGGCGTGATCGGCCTCCAGCGAGCAACTGACGCAGCCCTGGTCGAGGTCGTGCCGCCACATGAAGTGATGGATGATGAGCTGGCTGTTGTTGCCGAACAGGTCCGCCAGTTCCTTCTTTCCATCCGTGGTGTCGAACACATACGTCTTCTCGACCCTGACCCACGGCAAGGCGCGCCGTTCGGCGGCGACCAGATCGCGCATGCGCGTCAGTGCCTTTTCGTTGCGCAAATGCGCCTTGCGCGCGGCAATCCATTCCTCTTGCGAGACGATCCTGTGCGGCTGCATGGTCAGACTCCCTGGATGTTCAAAGTCTTGATGTTTGTCTGGCGCGATCGGCGCGTCAGACGGTTTCAGAACGGTTGGTGATGACGTTGAAGACGACTGCGGGCACCTGCACGCCCTGGTCGTAGCGATACAGGGCCATGAGGTCGTCGAAGGACGCGTCCGGATCGCGGGTCAGCGCTGCAAGCTGGTCGAAATACTTGAGCTGCCTGGAGTCGAGCTTTGTATTCGGCTGCGGCATCGCGCCCCACACGTCCCAGACCAGCACCTCCGTCTTGTTCAATGCCGCAACATCGCGGATCAATTCGGCGGCGATGAACCAGCGCCCACGCAGATTGCCGTTGAAGATGCCGAACAGGTTCGGATCGGCCTTGCCTGACCGGCACAGGGTCCATGCGTCGCTTGCGGTCAGGAACCGGTCGCGCGGCACGTCGAACACGTCGTGATCGATTTTCAACTGCGCGCGCCAGGTCTCGTCGAACTGCGTGTCGAGCAGGATCCAGCGATTGTCGTCGGCGCTCCAGTACTCGCAGAGCACGTGCTCCTCGAAATAGGGCGCATTGAAGTAGGCGCCGAAGCCCGCGCGCTCGCGCGCCGCAATGCCCTTTGCGCGCAGCATCGCGACCAGCATGGAGGTGAAATGGCCGCAAACGCCGAACAGCCGCTTCTGCGGCGTGCGGAGCGCGGGCAGGGGCCGGTCGTCATGCGCCAGGATTTGATCGAGCATGGTCTCGACGCGACGGGTGTGGGACTCGACGTCGCGCATTGGTGGAACCTCCACGCCGTAGGCGTGCGCCATATACTTGTGCAGCACGAGGCCCTGGACGATCCGCGCCAGCGCAATCGGATCGTTGGGAAGCGCCTCAAACGCTGCGGCATGGCGTCCCGGCGACGTCAGCGCGGACGGCTCGGCATAGAAGGCGAGAATGCCGCGTGACGGCGAATGCTGCTCGGACTCGCGTGCGCTCTGTGCCGGCATCTTGCGTACTCCTCATCAGCCCCTCGGGGATGGATCGCGATCAAGCGGCTGCAGGCACCTTCGGAAACGGGTCGCGCCAGGCGACGAATTCGTTGAGTCGATTGTGCCAGCGCAGCACTTCGGGAAATTCCTTGATCGGAATGTGCGCCCGCTCCGCATAGGGAAGCGTCACAGCAACGGCGAAGTCGGCGATCGTGAGGACGTCGCCCAAGAGATATGCGCGGGAGCGCAGATGATCGTTCAGGATATGGCCGTACTGCAGGACGTAAGTCGTCGCTTCCTTCGTCGCGGCTTCGCTCGGCGGGCCCATGCCGAAGATCGGCTTGATGACGTATTCGAAATAGAGCGTGCCGGCGTGCCGCGTGAAATGGTGCGCGTCCCAGCTCAGCCAGCGCAGCACTTCGATCTGCCGGTCGCCGTGCGGCCAAAGGTCTGATCCCGCCGCACGGGCGAGGTAGCCCATGATCGCGTTCGCTTCCCAGATCCGCTTCTCGCCGTCCTCGAGCACCGGAACCTTGCCGTTCGGATTGATCGACAGGAACGGCGGCTGGCGCTGTTCGCCGGTCCGCAGATCCACGTGGACGAACTCGACCGGCGCATCGAGATATCTTGCGACCGCGCAAGCCTTTCGCGGATTGAGCGTCTCGGCATAGTAGAGCTTCATGACGCGTTTCTCCGATCTCAGGCGAACATCGCTTCGAGCTTGTCGAGCGAGCCGGTCCAGCCGCGGGTGTGGCCGGTCTTGGTGGCTTCATCGAACAGCTGCTCGTGCAGCAGCGTCAGCAGCGTGTGGTTGCCCTCGGCCTTGATGGTGACGGTGACGAGCGACTCGCGCTCGGGCGTCGTGTACCAGGCCCAGCTGAAGACGAGCTTCTTGTTCGGCACGACCTCGCGATAGACGCCGCCGACCTGATGGTATTCGCCGTCGTCGGTGTTGAAGCTCACCTGGAAGCCGCCGCCGACACGGACGTCCATCTCCGCCTTGACCGTGCCCTGTTCGACGACCGAAGGGCCGAACCAGCGCGCGATCATTTCCGCTTGGGTCCAGGCCGCGTAGACCCGGTCGGGGGTGGCGTTGAGTCGTCGCTGGATGGTGAGACTGGGTTTGACGGCTGCGGGCGCGGCTCGCATGGGTCGTCCTCCTCGAGAAATGCAACAAGCTGGTCGAGCTTCTCATTCCAGAAGCGCGCGTATCGATTGAGCCACCCGGCCGCGGCTTCCATGGCCGTCGCGTTGAGGCGGCATGTCACCGTGCGCCCCGACTTGGAGCGCGTCATCAGCCCGGCGTCGGTCAGCACGTCGATGTGCTTCATCACCGCCGGCAGCGACATCTTGAACGGCTTTGCGAGCTCGCTGACCGACAGGCCGTCCGACGCCTCGAGCCGCGACAGCAGCGCGCGCCGGGTCGGGTCGGCGAGCGCGGCAAAGGTCCGGTCGAGCGGGTCGGTCGGATAGTAAACCATGTGGTTAAGTATATGGACGAAGGCGATCGGGTCAAGAGCAGGCACGCTCGGTCCCGATTTTGTGAACGGTGCTACTTGCCGAGCGCTGCGCGAATGAGCCGCACCGCGTCGTCGCTCGCCCATTCGGCCGGACCGGCGATGGTGCCGATCTCGCAGCCGGCCTTGTCGATCAGCATCGTGGTTGGCATGCCGAAGGCCTTGCCGATCAACTTAAGATCCTGAAAAATCTTGGCTTTCTCGTCGCTGAAGTAGCCAAGCGACGTGATGCCGGTCTCCTTCAGCCAGGTCTTCGGCTTCTCCAGATCGCGGGTGTCGATATTGACCGCGACGACCTGGAAATCATCGCCGCCGAGCTTTGCCTGCAGTTCATCGAGCGCCGGCATTTCCTTGCGGCAGGGGACGCACCAGGTTGCCCAGAGATTCAACAAGATCGTACGGCCGCGCCAGTCGGAGAGCTTCTTCTGGGCACCGGTTGCGTCCTGAAAGACGAGGTCCGGGACCAGCAGCGGCCTGGCCGCAGGCGTCACCGCCGCGACTTCGCCCTTGGCGAATGGCGCGATCCTGCGCGCAAGGTCGAAGGTCGGCTGACACGCCGCATCGCCCGCATTGCGCGTCAGGCCGCCGATCCCGTATACCGCCGCCACACCGACAAGGGCGCCAACGGCGATTCCGGCGGCGATCATGCCCATGCGCTTCGAGGATGTCGCGCGAGGCGCCTTGTGAGATTCGCCGTTAACCGTCATGGGAGCTGCGGGATGGTGGTTCTTGTTGGGTGCGATGCGCCTGACATGCGAAGATGGTTTAGCAGGCGAAAGTTAGGCAGCAAGTCGTGAGTTTGAGGTCATGAGCAACAAGATGTGGGGCGGCCGGTTCGAAGCCGGTCCCGACGCGATCATGGAAGCGATCAACGTCTCGATCGACGTCGATCGTCACCTTTACGCGCAGGATATTGCCGCATCGAAGGCCCATGCCGCGATGCTTGCCGCGCAGGGGATTATTGCGGCGGACGATGCAAAAAACATCGCACAGGGTCTAGACACGATTTTGTCAGAAATCGAGAACGGAACCTTCACCTTCAAGCGTGCGCTCGAGGACATTCATATGAATGTCGAGAGCCGGCTGTCCGAGCTGATCGGCGCGGCCGCCGGCCGGCTGCATACGGCGCGCTCGCGCAACGATCAGGTCGCAACCGATTTCAAGCTCTGGGTGCGCGACACGATCGACGGCATCGACGCGTCGCTTGCGGACTACCAGCGCGCGCTGGTCGATCGCGCGCTCGAGCATGCGGACACGGTGATGCCGGGCTTCACGCACCTGCAGACCGCGCAGCCGGTGACGTTCGGCCATCATCTGCTCGCCTATGTGGAGATGGCAGCGCGCGATCGTGGCCGCTTTGCGGACGCGCGCAAAAGGCTGAACGAAAGTCCGCTCGGCGCAGCGGCGCTCGCCGGCACGTCGTTTCCCCTCGATCGCGCAGCGACCGCGAAGGCGCTGGGCTTCGATCGTCCGGCGGCGAACTCGCTCGATGCGGTCGCCGACCGCGACTTCGTGCTGGAAACCCTGTCGGCGGCGTCGATCACCGCGGTGCATCTGTCGCGCTTTGCCGAAGAGATCGTGCTGTGGACCTCGCCGCTGGTCGGGCTTGTCAAGCTTTCCGACAAGTTCACCACCGGCTCGTCGATCATGCCGCAGAAGCGCAACCCGGACGCGGCCGAACTGGTGCGTGCGAAAACCGGGCGCATCATCGGTGCGCTGACGGCGCTCTTGATCGTGATGAAGGGGCTGCCGCTGACCTACCAAAAGGACATGCAGGAGGACAAGGAAGGCGCCATGGACGCCTTCGCGGCGCTCTTGCTGTCGATCAACGCGATGACCGGCATGGTCCGCGACCTCGTCGCCGACAAGGCGCGGATGGAGAAGGCCGCGGGCGATGGCTACGCGACCGCAACCGACCTTGCCGACTGGCTGGTACGGACGCTGAAGATGCCGTTCCGCGAGGCGCACCACGTGACCGGACGGATCGTCGGCAAGGCCTCCGAGACGGGCGTCGCGCTGGATCAGTTGCCGCTCGCCGCCATGCAGGCGATCGAGCCGCGGATAACCGCCGATGCGCTGGCCGTCCTCTCGGTCCAAAGCTCGGTGGCGAGCCGGACGAGCTTTGGCGGCACAGCGCCGAAAAATGTGCGGGAGCAGGCGGAAAGCTGGCGCAAGCGCCTGCAAAATGACGCGATTTCCGTCTGAAAGGTGATTTGGGCGGATCGTCAAGGGCTCGCTATTGCCGGGCGAGCTTTGTATGGTGCGGGCCGATTTTCGTTGGGGACGTTGGGCGTGAATTTGACTTCGGGGTCCGGAAAGCTCGCGCTGATCGCAGTGGCAATACTGGCGCTTGCGCTCGGCGGATGCGGCCGCAAGACCAAGCTCGATATGCCGCCGCAGGCGTCCGCGCAGCCGGCGCCGGGCCAGCCCGGCTCTGCGGAGGCGCCGGCGCAGCCGTCGCGCAATCCGCTCGGGCTCTTTGACCCCACCGCGGAGGACGAGAGACCGCTTGCGGCGCAGGGGCAGAAAAAGCGTATCATCCTCGACCGCATTCTCGACTGACGCCTTTTCGAACTGACGGAACCATGCATCACTTCGACTACCGCGACGGCGAACTGCACGCCGAGGCGGTGAACCTCACCGCTCTCGCGCGCACGGTCGGCACGCCGTTCTACTGCTATTCGACCGCGACGCTGGAACGGCACTATCGCGTGTTCGCCGAAGCCTTCGCCGACGTGAAGGCGCTCATCTGCTACGCGATGAAGGCCAATTCCAACCAGTCGGTGCTGAAGACGTTCGCGCGGCTCGGCGCCGGCGCCGACGTCGTCTCCGGCGGTGAACTGAAGCGCGCGCTGGCGGCGGGCATCTCGCCGGACAAGATCCTGTTCTCCGGCGTCGGCAAGACGGCGCCGGAATTGCGGATGGCGCTGGAAGCCGGAATCCACTCGATCAATGTCGAGAGCGAGAGCGAGCTCGAATTGCTGTCGCAGATCGCGGCGAACGAGGGACGCACCGCGCGCATCTCCGTGCGCGTCAATCCGGACGTCGACGCGAAAACGCATGCCAAGATCGCCACCGGCAAGTCCGAGAACAAGTTCGGCGTGCCGCTGACGCAGGCGCGCGAAGTCTATGCACGGGCGGCCAGGCTGCCGAACATCACCGTCACCGGCGTCGACATGCATATCGGCAGCCAGATCACCGATCTCGGTCCGCTCGGCGACGCCTTCAAGGCGCTGGTCGATTTCGTGGGCGTGCTGCGCGCCGACGGTCACACCATCTCGCATATCGATTTCGGCGGCGGTCTCGGCATCCCCTACCACGCGGACAGGGAAGCGCCGCCGGATCCGAAGGCCTATGCGGAGGTGGTCAAGCGCGCGACCAAGGGGCTCGACTGCACGCTGCTGTTCGAGCCGGGGCGGCTGCTGGTCGGCAACGCCGGCATCCTCGTCACGCGCGTGCTCTACATGAAGCCGGGCGAAGCGAAGAATTTCGTCGTCGTCGATGCGGCGATGAACGATCTGGTGCGGCCGACGCTCTATGAGGCGCACCACGACATCCTGCCGGTGCGACAGCCGGCGCCGGATGCGCCAAAATTCGTCGCCGACATCGTCGGCCCGATCTGCGAGAGCGGCGACTACATGGCGAAGGACCGCGCGCTGCCCGAGCCGAAGGAAGGCGATCTCCTGGCGATCATGACCGCGGGCGCCTACGGCGCCGTGCAGTCCGGCACCTACAACACCCGCGCGCTCGCGCCTGAGGTGCTGGTGAAGGAAGACCGCTACGCCGTGGTGCGGCCGCGTGTGGAGGTCGAAGACATCATCGCGCTCGACCGCGACGCGCCGTGGCTGGGGAACCAGTAGACCGCTAACTTTCGTTGACCTGCCGGTTCGCAGCTGCCAGCCGGTAGCGCGACTTGATCTCGTTGCCGAGCTCGCGTGCGGGAATGCATTTTGCCGAACCGAGCCAGACTTCTGCAACCTTGCCGCGCTTGCGGACACGGCGGACCGGCTCACCGAAACTTCCAAAACCTTCGGCCCGGCTGATCTGCGCGAGGTCGCGCTTGCTCACGCGCAGCTCGCCGGCGTTGGCGAAGGGAAACAGCGTCGAGGGCATCGCCAGGACCACCTTGTTTCCCATCGGCACCAGATCGATCGCTCGCCATACGCTCGTCCAGCGGCCGGTCCAGTCCCGCACCTGACGCTCAGGCGCCCCGTTGCGCTCGAATGCGCGCAGGATGCTGAACAGGCTGTCCATCCAGAAGCCGGCCCAGCCGTCGATGGCATTCGTCAGGATCGAGATCGTCACATCGGGTTCGACCAGCGTCGCTGTGCGCGTGATGTAACCCGGCATGGCGCCGGAATGGCCGAACCAGGTCCACCCGTCGACGCTGCCGCTGATCGTGCCGAGACCGTAATAGCCCTCCAGCGCGGTATCCGGATTGCGCCAGTGCCGCCGCGTCATCTCCCGTCGGCTTTCTGCCGACAGCACGCTTTTCTTCGACATTGGCGAGAGCTGATTGAAGAAGCGGGCGAGATCGGCCGCCGTGGAGACGAAACCGGTCGCAGACGACAGCGCATGCGCGAGCATCCTGCCCGGGATCGCCGCGCGCCGGCCCAACGGGTATTCGCCGGTGTGACCGCTTGCCAGCGGTGCCGAGCGATCAATCGGCATATCCGGCGCGGTTTCCTTCAAGCCAACGGCGTCGACGATCTCGCGCCTGATCCAGTCGTTGTAAGGCTCGCCTGTAACTGACGCGATGATCTGCCCGAGCAGGCCGTAGCCATGGTTCGAGTACTTGAAGCGTGTCCCGGCTTCGATCGACGGCGGCAGGTTGGCGAGATCCGCAAGCAGCTCGCGTTCGTTGAAGAAGGGCCGCCGGTCGACGAAATAGCCGCTATCCAGGCCATCGCGCACGAAGCCGGCGCTGTGCGACAGCAATTGGCCGATCCGCGCTTCAGCGCTCTTCTTGTGCAGGCCTTTGACATAGTCGCCGGCGCGCGCATCAAGGTGGACCTTGTGCTGCTCGCGCAGCTTCATCACGCCTGCAGCCGTGAAGCTTTTGGAATGCGAGGCGACGCGGAAGCGATGCCGCGGCGTCATCGGCTCGCCGCTCGCTAGATTGGCGAAGCCGAAGGCATGCTCGAAGATCACCTTGTTGCGATGCGCGACGGCGACGACGCAGCCGGGATGGTGCTGCATGCGCAGCTGATAGTCGAGATACGAGGGGATATAGTCGAGTGCCGCCTCAAGCCAGCGATCCATCACCGGTCTCCGATATGAAGAAGGCGCTCGAGCGGAGCGCCTTTCTCATGGTAGGAGCGATCGGGCGGCTCGTCCAGCTCGGCTAATGCCGCGGCATGAAAGTGCAATGTCTTGATTGGAGAAGAAGGGTGACGGGCAGGGTACTCATCAACCTGGTTTCGAGAGCTGATTCAAAAGAGCTGGTCGAGGCGAACATCCGCAGCAAGGAATATCATGGAAAGTGGATGCGAAACTTTACCGACGAGCAGGGCTTCAGTGCCTGGTTCGAGGGGGCAGTGTGTGGTCCTAACGTTGGTATAGTTGCGCGCGAGGCTGAGTTTGGCGGTGTCGTCGGCGTGATCACGATTAGTGCGATCATTATGGGATTCTTCAGAAGCGCCTTTTTGGGATACTATGGAATGGCGGATCTAGCCGGCAGGGGGCTGATGACTGAGGCCGTGAGATTGTCCTGCCAGTATGCGTTCGAGGAGATAGGTCTGCATCGCGTCGAAGCGAACATACAGCCGGAAAATGAGAAATCTGTTGCTCTTGTTCGAAGGCTCGGTTTCGTCAAAGAGGGTTTTTCGCAGCGATACTTAAAGATCGACGGCGAGTGGCGCGATCACGAAAGGTGGGCCTTGTTGTCTGAGTAAGGTGGGATGGACCGCGCGCCGCGTCCAGCGTGCTAGAGTCTGCTCCAGCTTCGCTGGATCAAACTCGTCGCTCATCTATCTCTTGTGCATGATCTATTCCGAAAACCGGTTCCCACTTTTCGGGATCATGCACTACCGCAAC
>CAVWTB010000050.1:0-47595 GCA_963757845.1 uncultured Alphaproteobacteria bacterium | reverse complement strand
CATCTGCAAATTTGCGCGATGCTAAACTTAGTGGATCGATGTTAAAAATTCGATAAGGCGTTGCCGTGCTCCGAATCGTCCCTGGGGGTGTCCCGGGTCGCCAATCGACTTTCGCAGGAACAACTGGTAACGCTCCTCCTTCGAGGCGAGACGATGTTCAGCTACCGGCCGCTGTTTCGCTTTGGACACAAGCGACGCTTTGATGAGCTCTCCGAGCGCGAGGTCCTTGCCCTTGCGATCTCCTCCGAAGAGGAGGATGGCGCGATCTATTCGGCCTATGCCGAAAAGCTGCGGCCGGACTTTCCCGCGTCTGCCACCGTTTTCGAGGGCATGTCGGCGGAGGAGGACGGCCACCGCAAGGCGCTGATCGACCTCTATCGCAGCCGTTTCGGCGATTTCATCGTTCCGATCCGCCGCGAGCATGTCGCGGATTTCATCATTCGACCGCCGGTGTGGCTGGTCGAAAACCTCGGCATCGAGCGCATCCGCCAGGAAGCAGCCGAGATGGAGCGCGAGGCCCGCGATTTCTATCTGCGGGCCGCGAGCCGTGCGACCGATGCGGCGACCCGCAAATTGCTCGGTGATCTGGCCGCGGCCGAGACGAGCCACGAGCAGAAGGCGGAGCATCTGGCGGACGAGTATCTCGGCGGCAAGGCGCGCGCGAGGAGGATCGAACGGCAAAGCGCCAGTTCATCCTGACCTGGGTTCAGCCCGGCGTCGCCGGATTGATGGACGGATCGGTTTCGACGCTGGCGCCGATCTTTGCCACGGCGTTTGCGACCCACGATACGCGCACGACACTCCTGGTCGGCCTGTCAGCTTCGATCGGCGCCGGCATTTCCATGGTTCACGGCTTTCAATTACCCACAAATTTTCCTCCGACCATGGCGCCCAGCGCGATGTCGGTGAGGCGTGAGAGCCCGCGCCACATGACGGTATTGCCGGGCGGTGGATCGCTGGCGCGGGCGAGATAGCCGCCGAGCCGGGCGATCTTGATCAGATAGTGCGAGAGCGCTTTCTGACGTGCTTTTGGTTTGTCGTTGACGAGGCGATCGAGCACGCTGATTTCAGTCGCAGTCAACGCGAGGGTTGGCGGCGCGTGCGGAGTGGAACGGTTGAGCATCGTGATCCAAAACACCCGCCAACTCAGGATGCAAAAGAGCGAGATCAGATTGGTCAGACGCTGGGCGGTCCTGAGCTTCGACTCCTCAGCTTTGCAGCCCGATTTGAGGATCTTGTGGAACACCTCGATCTTCCATCTCAAGGCATACCATTCGAGCTTCTCAATGGCGTCGGTGCGGGAGCCAACAGGCAGATCGGTGATCAGCTTCCACTCGATCTTCTTTCTGTTTTTTGGCGTCCCGCGCTCTTCGGCATGGATCACCGTCAGGGTCAGAGCGGGATAACGATTCTGCTTTCCGATCGGCGGCAGAACACGAATCTTGCGATACCTGATCTCAAGAACGGCTTCGTCGGGATCGCCGTTGCTGTCTCTGACTTTGATGCGATGGAGTCCTTTGACGGCGACCTCGTCCATTTCGTCTGCAATCGTGTGATCCCCGTCTCCAGCCAAGCGGTCTACGCAGGTCCTGATCAGGAAATGAGTTCCGATCTCCTGTGCTGCGCAGAAAAGCTCGTAGATGTCACTCTCGCGATCACCGATATGGATGCATCGTCTCGGATGATCCAAGAGTTGCGTAGACTGCTTGAGATTTTCCAACCACCGGACGCTTTCCTTTTTCTCGATGGGAATCCGGGTCGGATTGATCTTCTTTTTGAGCGCTGCCGTCCCCTTGAATTTCTTCCGGGTCCAGAACTTAACGGCCGCCAACCCAAGCGGCACACCCTCGGTCGTAACTGCGAGGCTCGAATGCATCAGGATGCCGCAAACCGTGTGCGATCTGAGGCGACCCGCCTTGTCCCGCCCACTGTTAATGCTCTTGGTGATGCCGATCGCTTCCGGCTTCTCGCGTTGATAGCTAAACTCGGTTGTGTCGTGCAGCACAAGAACAAGATCTTCAGCGGCGGCAGCACGATCACGTGTCGATTGGAAATGGCCGGCCAGAATGTCCGCTTCGCTGACACGGTCATTAGAAAAGAAGCGGTAGGCTGCCTTGGTATTCGCCCAATCCTGGCAGACGAGCGGAATGCTTTGTCCCATGGCGCTTCCAATCTGCGTGAGCAGTTTCCGGAATTTGTCGCCGAGCCGCGCGTCCCTAAACTCGCATCCACCAGTTTCTCGATCAATCCAACATTCCAATGATCGCGAATAACCCTTTGCCGATCGATCCCTTAATGTCAGCCCCATAGAGCACCCCCTCGCGAATCAGGTGCTCAGCAAGGAATCACAAGTGATTCTTTCGACTCAAGATTTCGTCGATCAGCAGATCGGCCCGAGTGGTTAAAATTATGGGTAATTGAAAGCTTCACGGAGGCCGTTCACGACGACGGCAAGCTGTCGGGACGCGGCTCGCCGATCAAGCGTGGGCTGGCCTCCGGCGTGATGACCGCCATCGGCGGACTTGGACACGCCCTGCCCTATCTGATCCCATCCTTCTGGACCGCGACGACAATCGCCCTTCTGGTGGTGTTCCTCGAGCTGTGGGCGATCGTTTGGGTGCAAAATCGCTTTATGGAAACGCCGTTCCTGCGCGCGACCCTGCAGATTGTGCTGGGAGGAAGCCTGGTGCTGGCCGCCGGCATCCTGATCGGCGGCTCTTAGGCTGCCATCTATTTCCGGATCAGCTTCATTGTGGCACCAGGACGGCCGCACCGGAGATCCTGCCTTCGCGTAGCCGCGTTAGCACCTCGTTCGCTTCATGCAGTGGGAATATCTCGGTCTGCGTGCGGATGCCTGCTTGCGGGGCCAACTCGAAGAACTCCCGACCGTCCTCGCGCGTGAGATTGGCGACCGACAGCAGCTGACGCTCCTGCCACAGCAGCGCGTAAGGAAACGACGGCACGTCGCTCATGTGAATGCCACCGCAGACCACCCGCCCGCCCTTGCGCACGGCTCGAAGTGCTGCTGGCACCAGTTCGCCGACCGGTGCGAAAATAATCGCCGCATCGAGCGACTGCGGTTCGACGTCCTGCGCGGCCCCGGCCCAGACCGCGCCAAGCCGCAGTGCGAGCTGCTGCGCCTCTACGTCGCCCGAACGCGTCACCGCATGAACCGCTCGCCCTTGAAATCGCGCCACCTGCGCAACGATATGCCCGGCGGCGCCGAATCCGTAGATGCCGAGGTCTTTTGCGTCTCCGGCCAGCTTGAGGCTGCGCCATCCGATCAGGCCCGCACACAGGAGCGGAGCGATGTCGGTGGCTTGAGCGCTCTCGCTCAACCGAAAAGCATAGCGGGCATCGGCGATCGTGTGGGTGGCGTAACCGCCATCGCGGGTATAGCCGGTGAACAACGGCCGGTCGCAGAGGTTCTCGCGGTTCTCGCAACAGAACGGGCAGACACCGCAGGTATATCCCAGCCACGGAACGCCGACCCGATCGCCGATGCGGAAATTCGCCACCCCGGGTCCGAGCATGTCGACGATCCCGACGATCTCGTGGCCCGGAATGATCGGATACGGAATAGCCGGCAATTCGCCGTCAAGGACGTGAAGGTCGGTCCGACACACGCCGCAAGCTTCAACCTTCAACCTTACCTGACCTGGGCCGGGCAAAGGATCGGGCAGTTCCTTCATCCGAAGCGGCTGGCCGGCGCCCTCCAGAACCATCGCCCTCATGACCGAGCCTCCAACGAGGTTGGACGCGATGCTGTCCTATCAACAGCCAGGAAACATCGACTCTTGATATTGGTCAAATCACGCAAGTCGCTAGTGCGACATCAGCACAGGCAGGGTGTTTCCAAACAAGGTATTCGGCAGCTTGATGCTGACTTCGCAGGCGATCGCTGCGATGCGCGCGTCCAGCGCGGCGGCGATCGAAACGGCGCCCGTCACGGCCGTATCGGGCGTCGGGTCAGGATAGGTGGTCAGCGCGAGAAGAATGTCCGTTACCGCCATGGCAAGCTCCCTTTGTTTGTCGCGCCAACCTAGACGGAGCCTTCCTCTCTCTTTTGATCTTTCGCAATCGCCCATGCGTTGAAAGCCGTGCAGCGAACGATCGCGTCAGCAGTTGCAGCGCCTCCACTGCCGGATCAAATCCCTGCCCGTCGCCGCACTTGAGCTATGTCAATCGGCTGCTTGCGGAAATGTGCGCAATTGCCGGCGACCAGACATCGCGGAGGAGCACATGCGCGCCTATCAGATCATGACCCCCAGGCTCACAACCGTACTGGCCGATACACCGGTCGGCGAAGCGGCGGAGCTCATGCTCACGAAGCGGATCAGCGGCCTGCCCGTGGTGGACAGGGCCGGCAAGCTGGTTGGTATCGTTTCCGAGGGCGACTTCCTTCGCCGCGGGGAAATCGGCACGCGGCGCCGTCGCTCCGCTTGGCTGGAGTTCTTCGCAGGTCCCGGCAAGCTCGCCTCTGAGTTCGTTCGCGAAGAAGGACGCACGGTCAAGGATGTGATGACCGCTGCCCCTGTGACGATTGCCGAGGACGAGAACTCTCGAGAACATCGTCCAGATCATGGAGCAGAAGGGAATCAAGCGCCTCCCCGTGCTGCGGGGCGACACGCTGATCGGCATCGTAACGCGATCCAATCTGTTGCAGGCGGTGGCCAATCTGTCCCGCGGCACGCCGCAACCGACCGCCGGCGACGATGAGCTGCGCAGGCAGATCCTGACCACCATGGAGAAGCAGCCCTGGTGTCCGATGGGTCTGAACGTCGTCGTCAGAGCCGGTATCGCCGACCTGAGCGGCATCATCACCGACGACCGGCAGCGTGGCGCGGCCGTGGTTGCGGCGAAGAACGTTCCGGGCATCAAGGCAGTGCACGATCATCTTTGCTGGGTCGACACCATGTCGGGCACCTACATCGATCCGCGTGACGAGGAGCGGGCCAAGGCGTCGTGAAACAACGCCAAGGTCTGCAGCGCCGACTTGCCCCTGCCCCTCGCCTTCATCGCCACCGCCCTCGTGATCGAGCTAACGCCGGGACCGAACATGGGTTACCTGGCGATCCTGAGTGCAAGGCAAGGACGGCGGGCCGGCCTCGCAGCCACGTTCGGCGTGGCAATCGGCCTGTTGATCGTCGGCCTCGCGGCCGCGCTCGGGCTGACTGCCATCATCTCGACCTCGCGCTGGCTCTATGAAGGACTGCGCTGGGCCGGTGCGCTCTACCTGCTCCGGCTTGCATGGGAGGGTTGGCGAGGCGAAGGCGATCTCGCGCACATCAGCGAGACAGAGGTCGCCGCCGCCGACTCCAGGTGCTTTGTTCGCGGCTTGATGACCAACCTCCTCAACCCAAAGGCTGGGATTTTCTACGTCGCGACGCTTCCAACTTTTGTGGACGAGACGGCGGCAGCCCTGCCGCAGATTCTCTTTCTGACTGTCATCTATGTGGCCATCGCGACCTTGGTGCATTCCACGATCGTGCTGCTGGCCGGCACCGCACGGCCATGGCTCGAAAATGAAGCGCGCAGCCGAATTGCCCGACGCGTACTGTCGCTCCTGCTGGCGGCAATCGCCATCTGGCTGTTCATTGCCACAAAGCATCCAGGCGGGTCCTGATAGAACAGGTGGCAGCAAGTGCCGTCGATGGCACGTCGCCTTGTCAGACGATGGAAATTTCGACCTGATTGTCGTTGCGCAGGACCCGCAGCGAAATGCCTGCCCCGTTGCTCTGGCGCAGCAGAAAGTCGACCGTAGCATCGCCGACCTCGAGATTGCGAAGCACGATCGTTTCCAGCGAGGCCGGCAGCACTGGGATCTCTGAGAATGACGCGCTTGGCTGCGGGCTCGAACGTCAAGCCGAGGCACGCCTGCAGCATGGCGAGCGGAGCCGCGCTCGCCCACGCCTGGGGCGCGCATGCGACCGGATACAAGCGTCGGCGCATGGCCGCGCGATCGCTTGAAGCCGCAAAACAGCTCGGGCAGCCGCCGCAGCTCCATCTGCGAGGCGGCGGCGCCCATCGCCGCGAACAGGGCTGGCGGCAGCGCTGCTTCAATCCGTAGTTCGCAAATCCGATGGCGATCATCGCGTTGTCGTGCGGCCAGATCGATCCGTTGTGATACGACATCGGGTTGTAGCGGGCCTCACCTTCGGCGACGGTCCGTATGCCCCAGCCCGAATGAAAGCCCGGCGCCATCAGCTCTTCCGCCACGCGGCGGGCCCGCTCTTCCGGCGCAGCATTTGCAAACAGCACATGGCCGGCATTCGACGTGCGGACACGGCACAGCTTGCCGGCGCCGTCGATGGCGATGCCGTAGATTCCGAGCTCCTCGCACCAGAAGTGGCGCTCGATGGCTGCCCGCCAGCCGCTGCGCCTCCTCGAGAAGGCGGTCCGCCATTTCGGAGTGGCCCAACTCGCGCGCGGCGGACGCGATCGAACGTTTGGCGGCCACGACATAGGCCTGAACCTCGACCAGCGCGATGGTCCCCTCGGCTAGCCGCCCGTCCGCGTGAAAAATCGAGTCGAACGAATTCCTTCCAGCCCTGATTGACGAGACCCTTCTCGGCATTGCGAGAATGGCGCAGGAAACCGTTGGCATCCTCCCTGGAATGCCTGTCGATCCAGTCGAGCGCTGCGCAGATATTGCGGCCACAGTCGGCGGATGGTGGCCGCGTCCGCGGTGCGCTGCCAGTATTCGCCCGCAAGCAGAACGAACAGCGGGGTCGCGTCGACGCTGCCATAGTAGCAGCCGAACGGCACCTCGCGCAGACGCGCCATCTCGCCGGCGCGCGTCTCATGCACGATCTTGCCGGGCTCCGCGTCGTTCACCGGATCGACCTTCGTGGCCTGCAAGGCAGCAAGCCGCGAAAGCACGCCACGCGCCAGCGACGGCATGCACCACAACAGGTGCAGCGCCGTGATGATGCCGTCCCGGCCAAACGTGGTCGAATACCAGGGAATGCCGGCATAGGGGTAGTCGCCATCGCGCGTCCGCGTCATCAGCATCCGCAAATCCGCCAACGAACGGGCGGCGATGTCGTTGAAGGCGTCGCTGGATGACGTGACGTCGACGGCATCGCCGGGCATCACGGCGCTGCGCGCGCGCCGCCGCACGCAACGCGCGAAAGAAGCGCTCCGGCTTCGGCACGGATTCGCTGCCGAAGCCGACGGCGGTGAAGATAGAGGTCCGCTCGCCGCCTTCCAGCTGCAGCCGATAGCGCGCCCTCGCCTCATCGAGATGGTCAGGCTCAGGCTCGAACTCCAGCGACGTGCTGAGCGAAACGCCGTCCAGCGCAAGATACGACAGGCGGACGCTCGATGCATCGAGCCGCACGCGTCTCGCTTGTGCCACGCCGAGCCCGCTTCATCGCCGCGCACTTCGAACAGGTCGGCGAAATCATTGGCAAACCAAAGGTCGAGCGTGAGATCGACCGCACGGTTGCCATAGTTGCGAATACCGAAGCGCGTGTAGAAGGTATCGTTCCAGACGAATGAGGACCGCGCGATGTGCACGGTATCCTTCGGCAGAACGATGCGGCCGCCCTCGAAGATGTCGGGATTGGTCAGGTCCGCAGTGAGCATGGTGTTGTCGTCGCGCACGCGCGAGCCGAGCAGCAGCGTCGGCTGGCCGTCCACATGCAGTTCGAGGCGCGACAAGAAGCGCGTGTCGTTGTTGAACATGCCGTCCGGTTCGCCCAGCGCCGCACCGATGTCGCCGTGGCTGTCCACCACCACAAAAGTGTCATTGTGCTTGAGCTTGTAGCGATTGCGGGTCGGCGATCCCTTCGCCGGGATGTAGAACGCCGTTTCCTTGAGCAGATCTGCCCGTTGCGGCGGTGCGATTGTGTTCATGGCGCCTCTTTGTCCATTGCCCCATTCGCAACGAAGTAAGCCCGCGCCTGTTCCCGCCATGCTTTGCGGAGGCGGAACAGGACAAAGCTTTGCCGCGTTATCTCCGGGTTTTGAGGTTAGTCGACCATTCGTCAAGTCATAGATTTGCAAGTGAAGGGGAAATCTCAATGGCAGGCAACGGACGGCACCCGATTCCATCATGGTTGCTCATCACATGTCTTGTGACGTGCTCATCACAGATCGGCACGCTGCGCGCCCAGCAACCCGCGCCTTCCCAGCCGCCGGAGACCCAGGGCGCGCCACCACCCCAGCCTCAGCCCCCGCCGGCGAAGCAGCCGGAGGCAGCGCCGAGGCCTGCAGGCGAAGGGATCCCCGCGCTGGTGGTCGACGGCGACCAGGTGATGGGTATCCTCGGCAGGCAGGTGCGCAGCAGCGCCGGCGAAGACATGGGTCGCATCGTCGACGTGATCATCGATAAATCGGCGCGCGTTCGCGCAGCCGTGATCGACTTCGGCGGTTTCCTCGGTGTCGGAAACCGTCAGATCGCGGTCGCCTGGACCGCGATCCGCCTGCCGGGCCAGGACAAGCCCGGCGCGCTTGTCGTCGATTTCACCCGTGATCAGCTGCGCGTCGCCCCCACCTACAAGGCCGGCGAACAAGTCGTGCTGCTGGGCAAGGGAGATGCGTCCGCGACAACGAACGGGACCACCGCATCGGAGAAGGACACTCCGAAGGAACAGCCTACGAAATAGGCGAGTTGGCTGATGCGATGCATGAACGTCGGCGGCCCCCGAGCGTCCGTGTGGACGCACCAGAACCGGCCCCATCGCGCCGCAGCCGGCGCGGTCTGGACTGGTTCGTGTTCTTCGTCGCCGACGTGCAGACCGGATTCGGTCCCGTTCATCGCGGTCTACCTGACATCGCAGAAATGGACCCAGATCGACATCGGCTTCGTCCTCACCGTGGGCGGGCTGATCTCGCTGTTCGGGCAAATCCCCGGCGGCGCCCTGCTCGATCGCCTGCAATCGCCCCGGCGCGCAGCTGGAATCTCGGTCGTCATCATCTGCGTGAGCGCGCTGATCCTTGCGCTGTGGCCGACGTACCTGGGCGTGATGCTCTCGCGCATCCTGCAGGCCGGCGCGAGCTGCGTGCTGGGCCCGGCGATCGCGGCCCTCAGCCTCGGCCTCGTGCGGCGCTCGCATGCCGGCGAACGGTTCGGCCGCAACGCGGCGTTTGCCTCAGTCGGCACCGGCCTTGCGGCCGCAGCGATGGGCGCCTGCGGCTACTATTTTTCGAACCAGGCTGTGTTCTTCGTCACCGCGCTGCTTGGCATTCCGGCGCTGATCGCGCTGATGCAGATCAAGCCGAGCGACATCAATGCGATACGCTCGCACGGCGGCGTCGGCACGAAAATCTCCAACCTCACCGAAGCGTGGAAGGTCGCCGCCAGCCACAAGGCGATCTTCGTGTTCGCGGCCTGCGTCTTCCTGTTTCATCTCGCAAACGCCGCGGTGCTGCCGCTGATCGCCAGCAGCCTCACCGTGCGCTCCGGTTCGATCGCAACGCCGCTGACCGCCGCCGCCATGGTGATCCCCCAGTTCACCGTCGCCTTGATCTCGCCATTCGTCGGCAGGCAGACACGCATCATCGGCCGGCGACCGTTGCTGCTGGCGGGCTTTGGCGCGCTCGTCGTGCGTATTTTTCTCACCGCGATGATCACCGATCCGCTGGCGATCGTCGCCGTGCAGATTCTTGACGGAATCTCGGCTGCGGTGCTCGGCGTGCTGGTGCCGCTCACCATCGCCGACCTGACGCGCGACACCGGCCACTTCAATCTCGTGCAGGGCATCGTCGGCTGCGCGATGGGCATCGGCGCAACGATCAGCACCACGCTCGGAGGCTATCTCGCCGACCGCTTCAGCACCTATGCGGCATTCCTGGCGCTTGATGCGATCGCCGCGATCGGGCTCCTCGTCGTCTGGCTGATGATGCCGGAAACCCGTCGCGCCGATGAGCATTCCTAGATCTTGCGCGGCCTGGAGCCTGATCCAGCTTCGTTGAATCAGGCTCGTCGCCCATCTTTATGTTTATGCATGATCCATTCCGAAACCGGCCCCCCGGATCAAGTCCGGGGGAGCTTTTTCGGGATCATGCGCTAACGCGCAACGAGGTGCGGCCGGAAGGCCTGCCGCTCGCCGGTCTGGAACATCAGCTTCCGATAGATCTGCAGATAGTCTTCCGCCATGCGCCGGGCGGTAAACTTCTGTTCGAAATGCCGCCGCACGCCTTCGCGCGGCAGCTTCGGCAGGTTGTTGATGGCGCCGACCGCGCTGAGCTCGTCCTCGACCACGAAACCCGTGACGCCGTCCTCGACTACCTCCGGCACCGAGCCCCTGTTGTAGGCGATCACCGGCGTGCCGCAGGCCATGGCCTCGATCATCACCAGACCGAACGGCTCCGGCCAATCGATCGGCACCAGCAGCGCAACCGCGCCGCTGAGGAATTCGGACTTCTGGCTGTCGGTGATCTCGCCGATGTACTCGACATGCGGCATGGCGAACAGCGGACGGATTTCATCATCGAAGTAGTCGACGTCGACCGCGTCGACCTTTGCCGCAACCTTGAGCGGCAAGCCACAGCGCTGGGCGATGCGCACGGCGCGATCGACGCGCTTCTCCGGCGAAATGCGCCCAAGGAATGCAAGGTAGGACGGCTTGACCGGCAGCGGCGACAGCAGATCGCGCGGCAGGCCGTGATGGACAGTTCCGGCCCAGTTCGCCTTGTGGATCGGCCGTCGCTGGGAGTTCGATATCGACACCACGGGGACGGAGGAGAACGTTTCGAACATCGGCTGATGCTCGGGCAGATCAAGGCGTCCGTGCAGCGTCGTGACGAACGGCACGTGCTGCCGCGACATCAACGAGAACGGATAGTAGTCGAGATGCGTATGGATGATGTCGAACTCGTCCGCCTCGCCGGCACACCTGCTCGATCATCGACATGTGCAGCGCATTGGGATCGCGCACCGATCCGTCGAGCCGCAGGGCCTTCGGCCACATCGCCTCCAGTTTTGCCGACGTCGTGGAATCTCCGCTGGCGAACAGCGTCACGTCATGGCCCATCGTTACGAGTTCCTCCGTCAGCCATGAGATGACACGTTCAGTTCCTCCGTAGAGTTTGGGTGGCACGGCTTCGGTGAGCGGCGAAACCTGGGCGATACGCATATAGACGGTCCCCTCTGAGAGAGTGGTTTGATGAAAATTCGAGAGACCCTGCCCATCCCCAGCGATGGCCCGCGTCCCCGCGCTACGGACAATTTTCAACGTTGATAGTCGTTCCCGCATAGCAACAATTTCGCATGCGTGCGCGTTAGACCGCGGTTCCTGTGCGAGGGGATAAACGGTTGATGCGAGATATCTGCAGCTGGCGACAGCGTCCTCTTGCCTATCTGTTTCACTACATTGCGCAGCGACCGATCGCGCATGGCGTCATTCTGTGTGCAGTGATCGCCGCCGTCGCCTGCTCCGTCAGCACACAATATGGCATCAAGTTGCTCGTCGACACATTGACGACACAACTGCACTCGCCTTGGACAGCGTTCGCAGTTCTGGTGACGCTGATCGCCGCCGACAATTTTTTCTGGCGGCTCGCCAGCTGGGTGGCGAGCTACACATTTGTGCAGGTGACGGGCGATGTGCGCCGCGACCTGTTCCGTCACCTTACCCTGCATTCACCGAGCTTCTTCTCCGATCGGATGCCGGCCGTCCTGACCAGCCGCATTACCGCCACATCGAACGCAACGTTCACGATCGAGAACATGTTCATGTGGAACGTGCTGCCGCCGTGTCTCGCCTCGGCCGGTGCGATCATCTTCCTCGCCTTCGTCAACCTGGCGATGGCGGCGACGCTGCTCGCTGTCGCGGCAGTGGTCGTGGTCATGCTGTTCCACTACGCCTCGCGCGGAAAGCCGCTGCATCACGATTTCGCCAGCAAGGCCGCCCTGGTCGACGGCGAAATGGTGGACGTCGTCGGTAACATGGCGCTGGTCCGCGCGTTCTGCGGCCTGTCGCGCGAACACCACCGCTTCGACCAGACCGTGCAGCACGAGCTGCATGCGCGGCGCATGAGCCTGCTCTATCTCGAGCGCCTGCGTTTTGGACATGCGCTGGTCACGGTCATCCTCACCCTGTGCCTGCTCGCGTGGGCGCTGAGCCTGTGGCAGCAGGGCCAGGCGAGCGCCGGCGACGTGGTGATGGTCTGCACGCTCGGCATGTCGGTGTTGAGCGCAACGCGCGACCTCGCCGTGGCGCTGGTCGATGTGACGCAGCATCTGGCGCGGCTGTCGGAAGCGCTGCTGACGCTGCTCGTGCCGCATCAGCTCCGCGATCATCCTGAAGCCGTGCCGCTGGTGCACCACGGCGCCGACATCAGTTTCGCCAATGTCTCGTTTGCCTACCCGACCGGGCAGCAGGTGTTCGAGAAGTTGAACCTGCAGATCCGCTCCGGCGAAAAGGTCGGGCTCGTGGGACCATCCGGCGCCGGCAAGTCGACCCTGTTCACACTGCTGCATCGCTTCTACGACATCGATGAGGGCGAGATCCGCATCGACGGACAGGGCATCAGCCGCATCACGCAGGAAAGTCTCTGGAACGCGATCGCGACCGTTCCGCAGGACACTGCCCTGTTCAACCGCTCGCTGCTCGAGAACATCCGCTATGGACGTCCGGACGCCACCGACGAGGAGGTGTGGCGCGCGGCGATGGACGCGCGGTGCAACTCGTTCGTCGAAGCGTTGCCCGAGGGGCTCGACACCATCGTCGGCGATCGCGGATTGAGGCTGTCCGGCGGACAGCGTCAGCGCATCTCGATTGCGCGCGCCTTTCTCAAGGATGCGCCGATCCTGCTGCTCGACGAAGCAACGTCAGCGCTGGACACCGAGTCCGAGGAAGTCATCCGCGATTCGCTGGAGCGGCTGATGGCCGGCCGCACGGTCATCGCCATCGCGCACCGCTTGTCGACGCTGCGCCGGTTCGACCGCATCGTCGTCATCGACGATGGACGCGTTGTCGAAGACGGCCCGCCCGGCACGCTGATGGAAAAGGATGGTCACTTCAGCAGGCTGGTGAAGAAGGAAATCAGGCTGCTGTCGTCGCGGGCGGCGTGAGGCGGGGCGGCTACCTGCGACGGGCCTGCCAAGCCGTGGGCTTCGACTGAGAGAAGAGCCAGACCGGCCCGCCTTCGCCCTGCGGGCTTCCGCCTTCGCCCATTGGCTACGGCGCGACAAGCCGGCGCGGCAGCCTTCGCTCGCTTCGCTAATCTTAAGGCAGTGCCGGCTTGCCGAGCCGAAGCTCGCGAATGGAGCAAACTCGAACCGGCCCGCCTTCGCCCTGCGGGCTACGGCGCGGCAGCCTTCGCTCGCTTCGCTAATTAGGGCTCTGCTGGCTTGCCGAGCCGAAGCTCGCGAAGCGAGCGAAGGCTGGCGGAGACGGAGGGATTCGAACCCTCGATAGGGCTTTACAACCCTATAACGGTTTAGCAAACCGCCGCCTTCAGCCACTCGGCCACATCTCCGCTCGCGTCCGGGTATGCCCGACACGGGGACAGCCTGCAAGCCTATGATTGGGGGCAAGTTCCTTTCTCCTAGGCGGGGCGAAATCAATCCTCGATATCCTCGCCCATCGCCACCTCCGTCGGCGTTGCCGCGCCGACGCTGACGCCTAAGGCGAACTCGTCGCCCGCCTGGCGAGCGCAGGTCATCGAGCGGCTGCCGTCCGATGATGGCTTGTCATTAACCTTCACCTGCAGTCCGACCGCCTTGCAGCGCTCGGCGAACCGCGTCAGCAAGGCGCTTGCCGCGACCGGCGACGTGTAGCTCGCACGGGCATATCCCGGCGCGTTGCCGTCGCGGCCCTGCCCGCGATAGATCACCGTGCCGGGCTGTGCGTCGATGGTGCCGACGCGTTCGATCAGCGTGCCGCGAATGAACACCAGGTAGCGCAGATCTTTTGGGCCGAACTCGTGGCTCTCCCAGGCGAGCCAGGCCAGCAGCACGAACGCGGCCAAGCCAAACGTTGCAAGACCGACGAAGAAGGACATGACGACGCCGAACGCCTGCAGGTCCGTGAGCGGTTTCCTGACCTTCGGCGGCCGTTCGCCGACCAGCTTGGTGAGATCGTCCTGCGTCATCTGGCGGGGAAAACTGCGCCGCATCGGAATCCTGACCTTGCGCGCCCCCGCCTCGGTCCTGCCCGCAAACAATGGCCTGATCGGGGCGCCGGTACCGTACGGGGCGGCGGCAAAGGTCCGTCGGAACGCAAGGAACCCGGCTTTCGTCGCTTCGCTTGCCGATAGCCGTTCGAAGAACGCGTCGCTTCGCGCCTAGCCGTTCAGAAGGCGCGCTTGCTCAGCGGAACCCGAGCCGGATCCCCTGACCGAGGCCGCTGTCGCCCTTCATGAACTGATCGGCCTGCTGCATCGCCTTGTCCTGCGCGCTCAGCTTCTTGCGCGACTGGCGGCCGCCCTGCTGTTGCTGCTGCTGGCCATCCTGCCCGGCCTGCTGTTGACCTTGCTGGCCAGTCTGCTGACTTTGCTTGTTGGTGACGCGACCGCCGGATTGCTTGGCGATCATGTCCTTCATGTCGCTCGGAATGCCGTCGATCGAGCTGATGTCGAACGCCATGGCCGGCGTTGCGAGAGCGAAAGCGATCAGGGTGGTGGCGATAAGCTTTTTCATCTGAATTGTCCTTGCAATATAGTGAGGGCGGCCGTCGCCCGTCGTCGGGACGTGTATTTCAGACTTCGCAAGCAGCAGGCGTGACAGCCGTCACAGTGCCCCTGCCCTGACTGAGTCTCGCCGCCCCGGTGGAAGGCTCGCAAATTTCCTCTTGTTCACTCTTTGTTCTCGTGCTTAGCTGCGCCTGCCGCTGCTGAGACGCGGTGTTTTCATGTGAGGAGTACCTGATTATGGCGAGCAGTGTTTTTGGAGTGTTGTTGAGTGGTTTGTTGGCGACGGCGGTGATCGCCACCCCCTACGCCGCATTCGCGCAGGAGGCGCCGAAGACGTGAACTGAACAGCTGAGGTCAAACTGGCGGCAAAAGCCGACAGCGCCGACGATGCGAAGGCGGAAGCAAAGGCAAAGCGGCCGCTCACAGCGCAGCAGCTCAAGCTGAAGGAATGCGGCGCGAAGTGGCAGGAAGAGAAGAAGACGAAAGGCGTGAAGGGCCTCGAGGCCTGGAACAAGTTTCGCGGCGAGTGCCTGAAGAGCTGACGCCCTACTCGCGTTGCGGCCTGTCGCAACAGCAGGTCGCAACTCGCGAGCCGATCCGTACAGAGATGCTGGGAAATACGATCTTGGGAAGTTCAGTGTTGGGAAGTTGGTGTTGGAGAGTTCGATGGTCGGGGAGCTCGCCCGTTTGGAGTGCGACGGCCGCGCGCGCCCGTGGCACTCGAGGGCGTCGGCGAACACGTCAGGGTCCAGGTCTCACGCAGCCGGAGATCGGTGGTGAAGTCGCGGAGAGCTTCCGCAAACGGAAAGAAACATTTTCCTGCCGGGTCGGCTCTCGCCGAGAGAACTCGAAAAGTGCGATCCGGCCGCCTGACCTGATGTCTCGCCGACACCCTCTTTCGTCGTCCTGATCCTCTGAGCCTGTTCGCGAACGCAAAACCGGTCGAGGATCTGGTGACGGTGCCGGCGGCAAGCCGCCGGCAATTCCTAGAAGTACGACGTTACTTCTTCTTCGACTTCTTCTTCTTCGCCGCTTTCTTCGCCGTCTTCTTCGCCTTCTTTGCCTTCTTAGCCATGTTGCCCTCCGTTAAAGTGAGATGGCTCGTCAGTGTCGTGCACCCCGCGATTCGAGATGCACTACAATTTGAATACACTAACGAAATAAAAAAACCACTGTGCGCACTTAAGGAAGTGTTGATGCGTTCGGCGTCGAACTTGCCCTGCATGTTCAACGCGATGCGCGCATGACGATGAGTCTTCGTCGCGCGCGATGCGACGAAAAATCCAAGCAGCATCGTGTCAAGCGTGCAAGAAACCCTTTCAAAATAGGCATTTCCTGAATGCAACAAATCTTTCGCGCGCGAACGCGATCGATCGTGAGAGACAAACGCGCGAGCGGCGAAATCGCGTTTTGCGAACTCTGAGTCGCAAAATCTGGCAACGAAAAAATTTTCGAGGAAAACTCCAAAACTGCGGCCGATCGGCGCCTGAAAGCGTCGTGCGACGACCGAATCGAGCCACTCTCGAGCGGTTCTCGATTCGCAATCGAGTCGCAACAACGTCGGTCGGATGGAGCTTCGAAGCGCTTGTCGCGTCGCCGATCGCGGCACGTGAGAGCGCGATTAACCATGTCGCGCGCGAGCGCGCAAGGCGATCTTCAGAGACCGAGCTTGCTCTTCAGGAGGTCGTTGACCGCTTGCGGGTTCGCCTTGCCGCCGGACGCCTTCATCACCTGACCGACGAACCAGCCGATCATCGCCGGTTTTGCCTTTGCCTGCGCCACCTTGTCCGGATTTGCGGCAACGATCTCGTCGACGACCTTCTCGATCGCGCCGAGATCCGTCACCTGCTTCATGCCGCGCGCTTCCACCAGCGCGTCCGGATCGCCGCCTTCGGTCCAGACGATCTCGAACAGGTCCTTCGCGATCTTTCCCGAGATCGTCGCCTGCCCGATCAGGTTGATGATCGCCGCGAGCTGCGCAGCCGAGACCGGTGATGCTGCGATGTCCTTGCCTTCCTTGTTCAGGCGCCCGAACAGCTCGTTGATCACCCAGTTCGCCGCAAGCTTGCCGTCGCGCGCGCGATCCTTCAGTCCGCCGAGCACGCTCTCGAAGAAATCCGCGCTCTCGCGCTCGGCGACGAGCACGCCGGCATCATAAGGAGTCAGCGCAAAGTCCTTGATGAATCTTGCTTTCTTCTCGTCCGGCAGCTCCGGCAGATGGGCTTTCAGGTCGTCGACGAAGCTTTGCGAGAATTCCAGCGGCAACAGGTCCGGATCGGGGAAATAGCGATAGTCGTGCGCCTCTTCCTTCGAGCGCATCGACCGCGTCTCGCCCTTGTTCGGGTCGAACAGCCGCGTCTCCTGCTCGATCACCCCGCCGTCTTCGATGATGTCGATCTGCCGCCGCGCCTCGTAGTCGATCGCCTGGCCGATGAAGCGGATCGAATTGACGTTCTTGATCTCGCAGCGTGTGCCGAGCGGCTCGCCGACCTTGCGCACCGACACGTTCACGTCGGCGCGCAGGTTCCCCTTCTCCATGTCGCCGTCGCAGGTACCGAGATAACGCAGGATCGAGCGCAGCTTCGCCACATACGCCTTTGCCTGCTCCGCCGAGCGGATATCCGGCTTGGAGACGATCTCCATCAACGCGACGCCGGACCGGTTCAGGTCGACGAACGACATCGACGGATGCTGATCGTGCAGCGACTTTGCCGCATCCTGTTCCAGATGCAGCCGCTCGATGCCGACCGCGATGGTCTCGCCGTCCTCCAGGTCGACCGCGACCTCACCCTCGCCGACGATCGGCGACTTGAACTGGCTGATCTGATAGCCCTGCGGCAAGTCGGGATAGAAGTAGTTCTTGCGGTCGAACACCGACTTCAAGTTGATCTTCGCGTTCAACCCGAGCCCGGTGCGCACCGCCTGCCGCACGCACTCCTCGTTGATGACCGGCAGCATGCCCGGCATCGCCGCGTCCACCAGCGACACCTGGTTGTTCGGCGCGCCGCCGAACGCGGTCGCCGCGCCCGAGAACAGCTTGGCGTTGGAGGTGACCTGCGCATGCACCTCCAGGCCGATCACGACCTCCCACTCGCCGGTCGCGCCGCGCAGCAGCTTCGACGCCTTTCTGTCCGGTGCGTTCATGCTCACCACCACTTCGCTGCGACAAAGCGCCCGGCCGCCTGCTCGACCACTTCGCCGAGCGAGAACAGCGTCTCCTCGTCGAACGGCCGGCCGATCAGCTGCAGGCCGAGCGGCAGCCCCTGCGCATCCTTGCCGGCAGGCACCGCGATGCCGGGCAGTCCCGCCATGTTCACCGTCACCGTGAAGATGTCGTTCAGGTACATCTCCACCGGATCGGCCTTGCCCTTCTCGCCGATGCCGAAGGCCGCCGACGGGGTCGCCGGCGTCAGGATCGCGTGCACGCCCTTCGCAAAGCAGTCCTCAAAATCCTTCTTGATCAGGGTGCGCACCTTTTGCGCGCGCAGGTAGTAGGCGTCGTAGTAGCCGGCCGACAGCACGTAGGTGCCGATCATGACGCGCCGGCGCACCTCCGCGCCAAACCCTTCCGCGCGCGTGTTCTCGTACATCTCGACGATGTTGCGGCCGGGGTTGCGCAGGCCGTAGCGCACGCCGTCGTAGCGCGCGAGGTTCGAGGAGGCTTCCGCGGGTGCGACGATGTAGTAGGCCGGCAACGCATATTTCGTATGCGGCAGCGACACCTCGACCATCTCGGCGCCGGCCGCCTGCAGCCATTCCCTGCCCTTCGCCCACAGCTGCTCGATCTCGTCCGGCATGCCGTCGAGGCGATATTCCTTCGGAATGCCGATCTTCATCCCCTTGACCGATTTGCCGACCGCGGCCTCGAAGTCCGGCACCGGCAGGTCCGCCGAGGTCGTATCCTTCGGATCGTGCCCCGACATCGAGCGCATCAGGATCGCCGCATCGCGCACCGTCTTCGCCAGCGGCCCGGCCTGATCGAGCGAGGACGCAAAGGCGACGATGCCCCAGCGCGAGCAGCGGCCGTAAGTCGGCTTGATGCCGACGGTGCCGGTGAATGACGCGGGCTGGCGGATCGATCCGCCGGTGTCGGTTGCGGTCGCGCCAAGGCACAGGTTGGCCGCAACCGCTGCGGCCGAGCCGCCGGAGGAGCCGCCCGGCACCAGATGCGTGCCTTCGATCGCCCCACCCGCGCCGGCACCGACATTCGAGCCGGTGCGCCGCCAGGGATTCACCACCGGACCGAAGCACGACGTCTCGTTGGACGAGCCCATCGCGAACTCGTCGTTGTTGAGCTTTCCGAGCATCACCGCGCCGTCGCGCCAGAGCTGCGAGGTCACCGTCGATTCGTAGGGCGGGATGAAGCCGGCGAGAATTTTCGAGCACGCCGTCGTGCGCACGCCTTCGGTCGCGAACAGATCCTTGATGCCGAGCGGAATGCCGGCAAGCGGACCGATCTCGCCCTTGCCGATCTTCGCGTCCGCCGCGCGCGCCATCTGCGCGCGCGCGATCGGGTGTCTCGAGCACGAAGGCGTTGAGCGCGCGTGCCTGCTCGACCGCTTTGAGGTGGGCGTCGGTCAGTTCGAGCGAGCGTAAAGGATTTCCTGGCGAGACCCTCGCGGGCCTCGGCCAGCGTCAGCGAAGTCAGATCGGTCATTTTTTATCGTCGGCCGGCGTGCAGATGAAGGGCGTGTGCGTGGAGAGCGTCTTGTCGTCGTCCCACGGATTTCGATTCCAGGCGGCCTGAGCTTCCTTCTCGAGTGTTTTAAGGATCTCGTCCATCGCCTTGTCGGGATCGGCCATCTCGCCCGCCTTCTCCTTGGCGTCGAGGTAGGCCATGTACGCCCGATAGGCCTTCTCGTCCTCGCACATCATGCACATCGCGGTTCTCCCGAGCCGGCGATCTTATTCCACGACCTTGGGCACGAGGAAGAAATGATCCTCGCGTGGCCGGCGCATTGGCGACGATGGCGTCGGCAATGCCGCCGTCATTCACGACGTCCTGCCGCATCTTCATCTGCATCGGCGTCACCGAGGTCATCGGCTCGACCCCCTCGACGTTGACCTCGGCAAGCTGCTCGACAAAGGCCAGCACGGCATTGATCTCGCCCTGCAGGTGCGCCACTTCCTCGTCCTTGACGGCGATCCGCGCCAGGTGCGCGATCCGCCGGGTCGTGGCTGCATCGACTGCCATATATAATGTCTCCGGACCGCCTGTTTCAGGGCCCGGCTATAACAGACTTGGCTTTTGCACCGCAACCGTGGCTAGCCGGCCGTTTACGCCCGCATCTGGCCGAGCCGCTGCAGGGCCGCCTGCGCCAGCGACCGGGTCAGCTCGGCGGCGGGCATCTCCCGGCCGAGCGGGACGGCCTGTCCGGCCCAGAGGTTGGTAAAATCCACTTTTCCGAGTTTTTCGGCCGCAGCCTTCAGCGGCGACAGGGCCGTGGCGGCATGCGGGAACGGCGGCGCCTCGGCGGCCACCGGCCCGACCTCGCGCATGACGCGGTTGGCGACCCCGCGCGCCGGACGTCCGGTCATCACGTTGGTGATGACGGTTGAATCGTCGCTGGCCTCGGCGAGCGCCTTGCGCGCCGGCGCGATCAGCTTGGATTCCGGACAGCGCAGATAGGCGCTGCCGATCTGCACGCCGGCTGCCCCCAGCGCGAAGGCGGCCGCGATCCCGCGGCCGTCGGTGATGCCGCCCGCGGCGATGACCGGCACGCGCACCGCATCCACCACCTGCGGCACCAGCGCGAACGTGCCGGGCTGGTTGGCGATGCTCTCGGTCAGGAACATGCCGCGATGGCCGCCGGCCTCCGCGCCCTGGGCGATGATCGCGTCCGCGCCGTTGTCCTCCAGCCAGCGCGCCTCGCGCACGATCGTTGCCGACGAGATGACGATGCAGCCTGCATCCTTCACGCGCTTGACCAGCGCCTTGTCCGGCAGACCGAAATGGAAGCTCACCACCGCAGGCTTCAACTCTTCGACCAGCTCGCACATCACCGAATCAAACGGCGCGCGATTGGCGGCTGCGATCGACGCGTCCGGATCGAGACCCAGCTCGCGGAAGTAAGGCGTCAGCCGCTTGCGCCAGCGCGCCTCCTGCTCGGCCGTGCTGTCGACCGCCTTGTGGCAGAAGAAATTCATGTTGAGCGGCGTCGACACGCGCTGCCGCACGATGTTCATCTGCTCGCGCGCCTTGTCCACGGACAGCATCGCGCATGGCAACGACGCCAGCGCCCCGCCCTGCGCCGCGCCGATCATGATGTCGGCATCCTGGGCGCCCGCCATCGGCGCTTGCACGATCGGCACGTCGATCTTGAACAGGTCGAGCAATCTGCGATCCGGCCACATCTGCGAGCCCTCCTTGGACGAGCGCGCGCATTCTGCCGATTGACAGCCGCCCTTCAAGTCTGCCGGCGCAGTTCCGGATTGCGGCACGCACATGCGCACGACTTTGGTCGCGCTCGCGATCGGCGCATAGAACGCCGTTCGATTTCATGAGCCAGCCGCCCGGCGGGCCGCAGCGGCCACGGAGGACGATAGATCAGAGCTTTTGACCTTTCTCATAGGCGGGTGTTACCCAAGGCCCATGCCCGCCCCCGTCCTGCCGCTGGTCGAAGCCGCCGCCCACCTGCCCGCGACAGGCGCGTTGATCGGTCTCGACCTCGGCACGAAAACCATCGGCGTCGCCGTGTCGGATCCGGATCGCCGCGTCGCCACCGGCGTCGAAACCATTGCCCGCAAGGCCTTCACGCCGGACGCCGCGCGCGTGCTCGCGCTTGCCGCCGAGCGGAAGGCCGCCGGCATCGTGCTGGGCCTGCCCATCAACATGGACGGCAGCGAAGGCACGCGCGCCCAGTCGACCCGCGCGTTTGCGCGCAATCTTGCCAAGGTCACTGATTTGCCGATCGCGCTGTGGGACGAACGGCTGTCGACGGCGGCGGTCGAGCGCGAGCTGATCGCAGCCGACGTCAGCCGCGCGAAGCGGGCAAAGGTGATCGACGAGCACGCGGCGATCTTCATCCTGCAAGGCGCGCTCGACCGGCTGGCGACGCTGACGCGCGAAGCGGCAGCGGAGCATCATGACGGCCGTCCTCGCTGCGCTGCTGCCGGTCTTCCTGCTGATGGTCATGGGCTTTGGCCTGCGCCGCCACCTGCTGAAGGATGACGCGCACTGGATCGGGCTCGAGCGGCTGGTCTACTTCGTGCTGTTTCCCGCGCTGCTGATCCAGACGACGGCGCGCGCCAATCTCGGCACGGTCCCGGTCGGCGGCGTCGGCGGCGCCCTGCTGCTTGCCGTGCTGACCATGGCCGCGCTCTGTCTCGCGCTGCGCCCGCTTGCTGCAATCGGCAGCCGGCATCGATGGTCCCGCCTTCACATCGGTGTTTCAGGGCGCCACGCGCTGGCAAACCTTCGTCGGTCTGGCGGTCGCCAACAATCTCTATGGCGACGCCGGCGTTGCCCTCGCCTCCGTGGCGATGGTGGCGATGATCCCGGTCCTCAACGTCATAGCGTGTCGGTGCTCGCGCAGCTTACGCGCGGCCGCAGCGGCTGGCCTGGCCCCAGCTGCTGCTGGCGATCGCTCAAGAACCCCTGATCTGGGCCTGCGTCATCGGGCTTTCGCTCAACCTGACGCAGTGTGCCGGTCCCGCAGGTCGTCCACGATTTCGCCGATGCGCTCGGCCGCTCGTCGCTGGCGATCGGGCTGCTGGTGGTTGGCGCGGGCTTGCGGATCGGCGAACTGATGCGCCCGGGCTGCTGCCGCTTCGCTGGCCGTGTTTCTCAAGCTGATCGCGATGCCGGCGCTCGCGATCGGCTACGCGCTGCTGTTCGGGCTTGTCGGGCGTCAATCTCGCCGTCGTCGCCGTCTCGGCGTCGGTGCCGGCGGCCTCGAACTCCTACATTCTCGCCAAGCAATTCGGCGGCGATGCGCCGTTGATCGCGCAGATCCTGACGCTGCAAACGATGCTGGCGGCGCTGACGATGCCCGATCATCATTTCGATCGTCAGATAGCGCTGGCTGCAATCGGGGCAGCGCCGCCGGTCCAGTTGGCGCCGAGCCGGCCGTCATTGAAGTTAATGCCCCCGCCCGGCGGCAGGTTGTAACGACCATAACCGCCTGACGGCACCTGATAGCCATACGACGCGCGAGGCACGTTCCACGGCTGGACCTGGGTGCTGGTGACGGCACTGCGACCGGCCGATGATTTCTTCCGCGCGGCTTCCGCCGCTGTCGAACCCGTCAGCAGTGCGACCACCATTGCGCTGCCAAGAACAACCGCGAAATGCCGCTTGCTACGATGCATTGTCACCTCCTGTGATTGCTTTCGCACGTCAGTCCCGCATAAGAGCGAAGGGAGACTCGAAGAGCCTCCCTTGCCCATACGGCCGTCACTGGTTCGGATTGTAGTTGGCGCCGCTGCGGCCATCGTTGAAGTTGATGCCGCCGCTCGAGTACCCGCCGCCACCATAAAGATTATATGAGCCCCGATAGGACGGCGCCTGATAGGCAAACGGGTTGCTCGTGATGGTGTGTTGGGCCCTCGGTGCGCTGCGCTTGGTACGCGCCTCGGCCGCCGGCACCGAAAGCGCGATTGCGCCAACGACGCCGAGAGCAAGAGCCAGTTTGGATTTGTTGCTGATCATTTCTTCTTCTCCTTAAGACCGCGCGAGCTGAACATGCGTTCATCGCGGTCGCCTTCGGCACTTGGTTTCACCGTGTGCGATGCACAAGACGAACGGTGTTGAACTTTTTGTAACCGAACGAAGGCTCAAGATTTCAGTGATCAGTCGACACTTCGTGACAATCGAAAGCCTTTTGCTATGCGGGCCTCCGATGACGATGAAAAAATCACGCACGAACTCTGTTCGCCGGTTTGATGCTTCTGGCCGGTCACAGCTCAGCCCAACAGCGACTCGGGTCTGCTTCACAACAAAGAGAGCAGAGGATGCGCCGCCGCTGCCAGACGAACCGCGTTGCCGTTATGTTGGTTGGGATTGTAGTTCGTGCCCGGAACGCGGCGACCGTCGCTGAACGTGCCTGAGCCGAAATATCCCGTCGCCGCCCGATAGTAGTTGTACGCGCCGTAAGTAGCGCGGCATGTAGGCAAAGGCTGCGGGTCGATAGGCATAGGACGGCTGATAGCCGTAATACGATCGATAGGCGTAAGGTGGCCGATACGTGAAGTTGGCGGCGTATGGCCGATAGGCGAACGCGGATGACGGCCGGTAACCGTACGCGCCGCGATAATAGGAGCCGCCCCACGCCTCGGCCGTGTCCGTTGAAAGCGCCGTTGCACTGGCTACGGCCAAAGCTGCGATAAATTTCCGCCGGGTGCTGGACATGTCCGTCTCCTGCATCATCGAGGTTGTGTTCGATGTGATCGCAGGTCGGATGCCGGCGCCTTGAGGCGGATCAACGAACCGCGTCAGCCCTGACCCGGCCGGTAGTTGGCGCCCAGGCGGCCATCGCCGAAGTTGATGCCGCCTCGCGAAATGCCACCCGAGTCATTGAAAGAACGGCGGAGCATAAAATAAGCGGGAGG
Organism: uncultured Alphaproteobacteria bacterium; assembly: GCA_963757845.1. Lineage (GTDB taxonomy): Bacteria > Pseudomonadota > Alphaproteobacteria > Rhizobiales > Xanthobacteraceae > P52-10. The sequence goes on along the minus strand of CAVWTB010000050.1, from coordinate 23,460 downwards.
CCGCGATGCAGCCTCCCGCTCAACTTAACGCAACTGACAGCCCCTGGGCGCCGAACCCGCGCAGCAGCCTTAATTCGAGTTCGGGTTGTAGTTGGTGCCCCGGACCGGGGCGCTCCGGCTACGGTAGTAGCCATTGTAGCCATTGTAGCCGTAGGCCGGCGCGTAATAGGTCGGCGCGTAATGGACGGCCGGCGCATCGTAATAGCCGTACGAGTCGTACGCATACGGCTGATAGGCATACGGTCCGTTGTCATAATAGTAACGCGGCTGCGACGCTGCGGCAGCGGCCGCGCCGAGCGCCAACGCGCCGGCGGCGATACCGAAACCGATCGCTGCATTCCGGCCACCGCGCGCCTCGGCCGAAGGGATCGAAAGCGCAATCGCGCCGGCCACGCCCAACGCCGTCGCCAGTTTCCACTTGGTGCTGGTCATAACAATCTCCTGATGACGAAGCGCCGCGGAAGACTGAACGATTGTTCAGCCGGCACGGCATTGCATGCGACGAAAACGCATAATGAAGGAGATGGTTCCAACGATGGTTGGAACAAGGAAAAATCCGATGAAATTTTTGTAATCGTTCAGTGAGCACAGCGAGAGCCGAATCACACGGCTTAACTGATGACCCACAACGCCTGCAGAGTTGCCATGAGGTTATAGAAGGCGTGGGCGATGACCGTGAGCCAGGTCGATCCGCTGCGATGGCGCAAATATCCGAACAGCAAGCCGACCATCATGATGCCTGCGATGTAGAACCACGCATACTGCTGATGGATGACGGCGAACAGCACAGCCGACAAGACGATCGCGCCGCGGGGGCCAAGAAACGTTGCCGACCAGCCGCGAAACAGAAATCCGCGAAAGATGAATTCCTCAGCGATCGGCGCGCCGATGCAGAAGCCGAGCACGAGCAGCCAGATCAGCCCGCTGTCGCGCGCCGTGCGCATGCTGGCGAGCACGAAATCAGGCGACAGCGGATAACCGAACAGCCACGACAGTCCGTCCAGCAGCGCAAGCAACGCCGCGGATGCAGCAAGCGCGTAGGCAATCTGTCTGAGCGTCGGCCGGCGCAGCGCCAGATAGGACGCGAACGAACGCCGCGCGATGCGGGTTGCGAGCCACAGCACGAGCAAAGCCGCCGGCATGCCGACCAGCACCGAACCTGCGACAGTCGCGCCGTGATAGGCGAAGGCCGCAAGGACATCTTCGTTGAACTCACCCCTGACGAGGACGCCAAACGCAATCAGGGTTGCGACGATCTGGGCGATCGACATCGCAACAAACGCCCCGGCGCCCCACAGCGTCGTGCCGAAAAACTTCCATGTCCGCGGCATTTTTTGCGCGGGCAAGGACGGAGCAGACGGCAAGTTCGGCAGACGACATGAGACACCTCTTCCGGACTTGGTCGCACCCTGCGCGATGCGGTTCAGAACCCCGTGTCTGCTTCTGCAAATTCGAGATTGAAAGCCGCGGAAGGCACGGCCTCGCCGACGGCGTTGCTATTGCGCGCCATTCGATCGCGAAATCGGAAAGTCAAACGCCCCTCGGCCGGCGCCCGGCAGCGAGAAGTGCCACCATTCCCTGAAATAGTTGGCGAAGCCCTGCTTGGCCATCGCTGCGACGAGCGTTTGCCGCCACTTGCGCTGCTCCGCCGTGATCTGTGTCGCGCGGGTGTGCGAGACGCTGTCGAAGCAGTCGTAACCCGTACCCATGTCGATGCTGCCCTCGGGCGCGCGCTTGTCCGCAGGCGCGGTGCAATCGGCATAGCTTGCGCCCGGATCGAATCCGCCGCCTTTTTCGGCCGACAGATCGACAAGCGTCACGTCGACCGCCGCTCCCGTCGAATGGCCGGAATAGGCCGCGATATAGCCCAGCGCGAACAGCTCGCGCTTGTTCGAGCGCGGATAGTAGCGGCGGGAGGCGGCCGTCTCTGCCGCGTCCCGCGACCAGGCAAGCATCGCGCGCGAAGCCCGCGCCGGGCGATAGCAATCCAGCATTTTCAGCGACAGGCCGCGCGCCTTGAGATCCTGCTGCACGCGGCTGAGCGCGACCGCGACCTCGCGCCGGACGACGCATTCTCCTGCGTCGTAGCCCGCAAGCTTTCGCCCGGTAAAATTATTCGCGGTCGCGTAGCGGATATCCTGGAGGATGCCGGGATCGACGTCGCGCAGATAGACGAAGTCGCCCGGCAGCGCCGGGCCGCGGCCGGCAGGCGATTGCGCGGATGAAGGTGCTGACTGGCCGAGCACGAGAGCGGCCGCGACGAGAAAACGTCCTCGCATCACTGCGCCGGTTCCGAACTGACCAGCAGTTTCGAGATCGCCGTGTCGCTGTAGCGGCTTGCCCGGGATATACGCCTTCGATCGTGAACTTGATCCAGTACGCCTTTACCGGCTTCTCGAGCTTGTACATCTCTGCGCCGGCACGATCCGGCGGATTGAGCGATCATCGTCTCGCCGGTCGGAGAACATCATCCGCAATTGTTTGCACGCGGCCGTTCTTTGCAAAGATGTCGGCGTTCTTCTGGTAGCCCGAGCGCAGCATGACGGAATTGATCGTGCGCAGCGTCGTCGAACTCCACCGTGATCCACTCGCCGACGCCCTGCCCCGGCTTGCCCTCCACCCAGGCGACGCCGTCAGTCTGCTTGAACAGGTTCTCCGGTCCGTAGGAATTGCCGAACTGGGACGGCAGCACCGAGCTGACGCAATAGGTCTCCGCGCCGTTGCGCGCGCAGCGTTCGCCTGCCGACCCCGGACGTTGCGGCCGAACCGCGGCTTCCGGTTTGGGCGGAGAAAGCGCAGCGGTCTTTGTTTGCGGCTGCGGCGTGGCGGCCGTCGCGAACGATCCGCCGGACAGCGTCCGGCCGAGGAAGATGCGCCCGCCCAGCGTCTGGTCGTAGTAGGCCGGGGTCTGCTCATGCGGCACAGGCTGGCCGCTGCCGTCGGTCGCCTGCAGCGCCAGCGCCGCAACGCGCTCGCGAACTTCTACCGCGAGGTCGCCAAGATGCAGCTCGGGACGCAGCAGTTGCTCGGCAAAGATGCGGGTGAAGACGGAATTGTTGGCCGCGTCCCTGTCGCTCAACCGGTCGAGCGCGGTTTGGCCGATGCCGGCGGAATAGAGCGTGAAGACGCCGCGCGCGGGCTTTGCATCCGTGAGCCCCCGCGTGTTGCCGATCGAGCGCCCCGCCGCCCGCGGAAACGGATTGTCGCGGCAGGCATCGATCACCAACAGCGCGACGCGCACGGATTTCGCCTGCAGCTCGGCAATGATGTCGGGCTCGGCGAGCGAGGCACCGCGCACCCGCGCCTCGGCGCCTTCCGAGACCGCGGGCACGTCGCTCGGAACCAGATAGTTCACGCCCTGGATCGCGACTCCGTGACCGGCGAAGAAGAAAGCGGCCGTGTCGCCTGCCTCGAGCCGGGCGGTGAATTCGGCGAGCTTGTCGATCATGCCCTGCCGGCCGAGATTGGTTCCGATCAGGACCTCGAAGCCGAGCGTCTTCATGGCGGCGGCGACCGTGTTGGCGTCGTTGACGGCCTTCTGCAGCTGCCGATCCGCACCCATGTTGAGGTAGCGGTCGTTGCCGATCACCAGCGCCACGCGCTTTTCGGCGCGGGCGGGCTGCGCCCAGCACAGCGCCGTGGCGACAAGGGCGAGCAAGGCGACGAGCGCCAGGCGAGACGGCAATCCTTGGAAGGGCGCGACCGGCATCCAGACGCCTTGCGAGAGAACGGCGGCTCCATTCTAGCGGAACCCGTCAATTTCACCACGAATTCGCTGTATTTACCCTGCCGGGCGAAGCCTGGGGACAGGTCAAGATCGCGGCAAATCGGCCTTGCTCCGCCTGCCCTCTGCTCCTATAGCTCTTGCTTTAATGGCTTCCGCTCCGAAATCGTCCTTCGTCCTCGGCCACCGGCATCTTCTGGGGATTGAAGGGCTTTCTGTCTCCGACATCACCGGTCTCCTCGACCTCTCCGAAGAATTCGTCGAGCTCAATCGTCAGATCGAGAAGAAGACGACGTACCTGCGCGGCCGCACGCAGATCAACCTGTTCTTCGAAGCCTCCACCCGCACGCAATCCTCGTTCGAGATCGCCGGAAAACGGCTTGGCGCCGACGTGATGAACATGTCGGTCTCCTCCTCCTCCATGCGCAAGGGCGAGACGCTGATCGATACGGCGGTGACGCTGAACGCCATGCACCCGGACATCCTGGTGGTGCGCCACCACGCCTCCGGCGCGGTCGAATTGCTGGCGCGCAAGGTCGACGGCTCGGTCATCAACGCCGGCGACGGCGCGCATGAGCATCCGACCCAGGCCCTGCTCGACGCGCTCACCATCCGCCGCAACAAGGGCCGCATCGACGGCCTGACGGTCGCAATCTGCGGCGACGTGATGCACTCGCGCGTCGCCCGCTCCAACATCCTGCTGCTGACCACCATGGGCGCGCGGGTGCGGGTGATCGCCCCCTCCACGCTGCTGCCGCCCGGCATCGAGCGCATGGGCGTCGAGGTCGCCCGCGACATGCGCGAGGGGCTGAACGGCGTGGACATCGTCATGATGCTGCGCCTGCAGCGCGAGCGGATGAACGGCTCGTTCGTGCCCTCGAGCCAGGAGTACTTCCAGTATTTCGGCCTCGACCAGAAGAAGCTCAACTACGCCAAACCCGACGCGCTGGTGATGCATCCGGGACCGATGAACCGCGGCGTCGAGATCGACTCGCTGGTCGCCGACGGCGCGCAATCCTTGATCCGAGAACAGGTGGAGATGGGCGTCGCCGTGCGCATGGCGGTGCTCGAAGCGCTCGCACGGAACCTGCCGAATGCGTAGCAGCTCAGAAGCTTGACACGTTGCCGAGCCGGCAGCGCGCATTACTGCGCCCTCTCCCCTTGCGGGGAGGGCATGTAGGCATCAGTCCTGGATTCGCTGGGTGAGGGGTCGCCCCACGGCACGGGTCCGCGCTTGTCCCCTCACCCATCATCGTTGCAGCGCCTGCGCTGCCCTCTCCCGCAGGGGAGAGGGCACGAGAGGTGACCGCCATTCGCTGCGAGGCAGCCAAGTCATGCTGACCGACCGCCGCCCCATCCTGCTCGCCAACGCACGGATCATCGATCCCTCGCGCAATCTCGACGAGCGCGGCGACGTGCTGATCGCCGACGGCGTGATCCGCGATGCCCGGCGGGGAATTGGCGTGGCCGGCGTGCCCGAAGGCACCGACATCATCGACTGCGGCGGCAACGTCGTGGCGCCCGGCCTGATCGACATGCGCGCGTTCGCCGGCGAGCCCGGCGCGAGCCATCGCGAGACGTTCGCCTCGGCCAGCGCCGCCGCGGCAGCAAGCGGCATCACCACCATCGTCTGCACGCCCGACACCTCGCCGGTGATCGACAATTCGGCCACCGTCGACTTCGTGCTGCGCCGCGCGCGCGACACGGCCGTCGTCCATGTGCAGCCGATGGCGGCGCTGACGAAGGGTCTGCGCGGCGAGGAGATGACCGAGATCGGCCTGCTTGAAGGCCGCCGGCGCCGTCGCCTTCACCGATGCGGGCAAGAGCGTCACCAATGCCATGGTCATGCGCCGGGCGCTCACCTACGCGAGGGATTTCGACGCGCTGATCGTGCATCACACCGAGGATCCCGATCTGGTCGGCGAAGGCGTGATGAACGAAGGCGAGTTCGCCGCGCGGCTCGGTCTCGTCGGCATCGCCGAACGCGGCTGAAGCGGTCATGCTCGAGCGCGACATCCGCCTCGTGGCGCTGACCGGCGGCCGCTACCACGCAGCCTCGCTGACCTGCATCGAATTGCTCGAGATCCTCAAGCGCGCCAAGGATGCGGGCCTGAAGGTCAGCGCATCGGCCTCGATCAACCACATCACGCTGAACGAAAACGACATCGGCCCCTACCGCACCTATCTCAAACTGTCGCCGCCGCTGCGCACGGAAGCCGATCGCGCTGCGCTGGCCGCCGCCGTCAGCAGCGGCCTGATCGACACGGTGATGTCCGACCACAATCCGCAGGACGTCGAGACGAAACGCCTGCCCTTCGCCGAGGCCGAGGCCGGCGCGATCGGGCTCGAGACCATGCTGCCGGCGGGCTTGAGGCTGGTGCACAACGGCGAGCTCACGCTGAAGGCGCTGATCCGCAGCATGTCGACGCGGCCCGGCGGAGCTGCTCGGTCTGCCGGGCGGAACGTTGCGCCCCGGTGCGCCGGCGGATCTGGTGGTGATCGATCTCGATACGCCGTGGGTGGTCGATCCTGCAAAATTGCGGTCATCTTGCAAGAATACACCGTTCGACGAAGCGAAATTCATGGGCGGCGCGGTGCGCACGATCGCCGACGGACGCACTGTCTTCCAGCGCGGCAATGCCCTAAACTGTGGCCGGACGTCGTCGATAGCGATCTTCCAGGGAGGAATGCCGCGCCATGCTGACCGTGAAGCTCATCACCGCCCTGGCGCTCGGCTACCTGTTCGGCTCGATCCCGTTCGGCCTCTTGCTGACGCGCCTCGCCGGCACGCGTGACCTGCGCGAGATCGGCTCGGGCAACATCGGCGCGACCAACGTGCTGCGCACCGGCCGCAAGGGCCTCGCCGCCGCGACGCTGATCTGCGACGCGCTGAAGGGCACGTTCGCGGTGCTCATCGGCGGCTACATGGCGGGACCGAACGGCGCCATCGTCGGCGCGCTCGGCGCGTTTCTCGGCCACCTGTTTCCGCTCTGGCTGCGCTTCCGGGGCGGCAAGGGCGTTGCGACCTACATCGGCGTCTTGATCGGCCTGTTGTGGCCCGCGGCGCTCGCCTTCTGCGCGATCTGGCTGATCGTGGCGGTGGTGACCCGCTACTCGTCGGCCGCGGCGCTGATCGCAAGCCTCGCGATGCCGTTCCTGCTCTGGTACTACGGCCACCCGGCGCTGGCCTACCTGTTCGCCGCGCTGACGCTGCTGCTCTGGTTCATGCACCGGGGCAACATCTCGAAGCTGATGGCCGGCACGGAATCCAAGATCGGCGCGAGGGCGTAAGCCAGCTAAAAGCGCGACATCGTCCGCTACTCCGTCGCCTTCTTCGACTTCTTCACCTGCTTGACCGGAGCCGGCGGCGGCTCAGAGCCTGCGGCGCGCAGGTACTCGACCTTCTCCGGCTTCTTCTTCGTCGCCTTGGCCGCTTCCGCGACATTGATCGACAGCGCCGCAATCAGGCCGATGCTGCAGGCAGCAATAATCCAGCGAACCATGGCGTCCTCCGCAATATGCTCGAGGCCGTGATAGTATCGACCCAATAATTTCAGCACCAGTGCCTGAGTTCCAATGCGTTTTTCCATGTCCCCCACAAGCCCTCCCCTCACCGACGCGCAGCGGATCGACTGGCTGCGGCTGATCCGCTCCGATCATGTCGGACCGCGCACGTTCAAGAGCCTGATCAGGCACACCGGCAACGCTGCCGCCGCGCTGCAGGCGCTACCAGACCTTGCGCGGCGCGGTGGTGCGGGCGGGCCGGCGCGCATCTGCTCGCACGACGATGCGATGCGGGAAATCGACAGCGCGCAGAGGATCGGCGTGCGTTTCGTCGCAGCCGGCGAAGACGGCTATCCGCCACGCCTTGCGACGATCGACGATGCGCCGCCGCTCCTGGCCATCCGCGGCAGCACCGACGCGCTGATGAGTGCGATGATCGCCATCGTCGGCTCACGCAATGCGTCGGCTGCAGGGATGAAGTTCGCGCAAGCGCTGGCGCGCGATCTGGCCGCGGCGGGCTTCATCATCATCTCAGGGCTCGCGCGCGGCATCGATCAGGCAGCGCATCGCGCCAGCGTGGAAAGCGGCACGGTGGCCGTGCTCGCCGGCGGCCACAACCGCATCTATCCGCCGGAGCATGAGGACCTGCTCTCCTCGATCGTCGGCGGCACCGGGGCCGCCATCTCGGAGATGCCGCTCGACCACGGCCCGCGCGCAGCCGATTTTCCGCGCCGCAACCGGCTGATCTCGGGCGCTGCCGTCGGCGTCGTCATCATCGAGGCGGCCCACCGCTCGGGCTCGCTGATCACCGCACGGATGGCCGGCGAACAGGGACGCGAAGTGTTCGCCGTTCCGGGCTCCCCGCTCGATCCGCGTTCGGCCGGCGCTAACGATCTCATCAAACAAGGGGCTGCGCTGGTCACCTCCGCCGATGACATTATTAGTGTAGTTAACCCGATCCTTCGCCGACCGATCGAAACGCCGCTCGAGGAGCCGGGCACAAGCGGGTTCGGCGAGGATACGGACGCAGCCGAGCGGGACCGGATTGTCTCGCTCCTGGGCCCGACGCCCGTCAGCATCGATGACCTGATCCGCCTATCCGGCGCGGCCGCATCGACCGTGCGGGTGGTGTTGCTCGAGCTCGAACTGGCAGGGCGGCTGGAGCGCCACGGCGGCGGTCTGGTGGCGCTGCTCTAGGACCTTGCGCACCCGTCTCCTGGGGCCCCGGACCGGCTCTGCTCGAGGTTCCATTTTGCTATCTTTGATTGCATTATATCCGCAAATACAACTCATTGGTATGAGCGTGTTACCGTTACGTCATTTGACAGAGCGGGCCTCTGCCACCATGTTCCGCCGCAAACGGGCCTCGGCGAGTCTTTGTCCGCCGCCCCAAATCGCTCCCAAGCCATTGGAATTACATGAATATCGTCATCGTTGAGTTGCCTGCCAAGGCAAAGACGATCAACAAGTATCTGGGCCCCTCCTACGAGGTCCTGGCCTCGTTCGGCCATATCCGGGACCTCCCGGCGAAGAACGGATCGGTCGATCCGGAAGAAAATTTTCGGATGATCTGGGAGATCGACCCAAAGGCCGCCGGCCGGCTGAACGACATCGCCAAGGCAGTGAAGGGCGCCAACAAGCTGATCCTCGCCACCGACCCGGATCGGGAGGGCGAAGCCATCTCCTGGCACGTGCTGGAGGTGCTGAAGGAGAAGCGTGCGCTCAAGGACCAGGAGATCGAGCGCGTCGTCTTCAACGCCATCACCAAGCAGGCCGTCACGGATGCCATGAAGCATCCGCGCAAGATCGACGGCGCCCTGGTCGACGCCTACATGGCGCGCCGTGCGCTCGACTATCTCGTGGGCTTCACCCTTTCCCCGGTGCTGTGGCGAAAGCTGCCCGGCGCGCGCTCGGCGGGACGCGTGCAGTCGGTCGCGCTGCGGCTCGTCTGCGACCGTGAGCTCGAGATCGAAAAGTTCGTTCCGCGCGAATACTGGTCGCTGGTGGCGACGCTGGCCACGCCGCGCAACGAGACTTTCGAGGCGCGCCTGGTCGGCGCCGACGGCAAGAAGATCCAGCGTCTCGACATCGGCTCCGGCGCTGAAGCGGAAGAGCTGAAGAAGGCAATTGAAGCGGCGAACTTCACCGTCACCACGGTCGAGGCAAAGCCCGCGCGCCGCAACCCGTACGCTCCTTTCACCACCTCGACGCTGCAGCAGGAGGCAAGCCGCAAGCTCGGCTTTGCGCCGGCGCACACCATGCGCGTCGCGCAGCGGCTCTATGAGGGCGTCAACATCGGCGGCGAGACCACCGGCCTCATCACCTATATGCGAACCGACGGCGTGCAGATGGCGCCGGAAGCGATCACGCAGGCGCGCAAGGTGATCGGCGACGAATACGGCAAGGACTACGTGCCCACCGCGCCGCGCGAGTATCAGACGAAAGCCAAGAACGCACAGGAAGCGCACGAGGCGATCCGCCCGACCGACCTGTCGCGCCGGCCGCGCGATATCGCCAAGAAGCTCGATACCGAGCAGGCAAAGCTCTATGAGCTGATCTGGAAGCGCGCGATCGCAAGCCAGATGGAATTGGCCGAGCTCGAACGCACCACGGTCGACATCACGGCGAAGGCCGGCGCGCGCATGCTCGACCTGCGCGCCACCGGCCAGGTGATCAAGTTCGACGGCTTCCTGACCCTTTATACGGAAGACACCGACGACGCCGCGGATGACGACGACAGCCGCCGCCTGCCCGCGATGAGCGAAGGCGAAGCGCTGGCGCGCAAGGACCTCGCCGTCACCCAGCATTTCACCGAACCGCCGCCGCGCTTCTCGGAAGCCTCGCTGGTCAAGCGCATGGAAGAGCTCGGCATCGGCCGGCCCTCGACCTACGCCTCGATCCTGCAGGTGCTGAAGGACCGCGGCTACGTCAAGCTCGACAAGAAGCGCCTGTACGCCGAGGACAAGGGCCGCGTCGTCGTCGCCTTCCTCGAGAACTTCTTCGCCCGCTACGTCGAGTACGATTTCACCGCCTCGCTCGAGGATCAGCTCGACAAGATCTCCAACAACGAGATCGCCTGGCGCGATGTGTTGAAGGATTTCTGGCGTCGGCTTCATCGGCGCGGTCGACGAGATCAAGGAGCTGCGCGTGTCGCAGGTGCTCGACGCGCTCGACGACATGCTGGGCCCGCACATCTATCCGCCGCGCGAAGACGGCGGCGACCCGCGGCAGTGCCCGACCTGCGGCGTCGGCAAGCTCAACCTGAAGGCCGGCAAGTTCGGCGCCTTCGTCGGCTGCACGAACTACCCCGAATGCCGCTACACCCGTCCCCTCGCCGCCAATGGCGACGGCGGCGGCGACCGCGTGCTCGGCAAGGATCCGGAGACGGGTCTCGACATCGCGGTGAAGTCCGGACGCTTTGGTCCGTACATCCAGCTCGGCGACCAGAAGGACGTCGGCGAGGACGAGAAGCCGAAGCGCGCCGGCATTCCGAAGGGCTCCTCGCCCGGCGACATGACGCTGGAGCTGGCGCTGAAGCTGCTCTCGCTGCCACGCGAAGTCGGCAGGCATCCCGAAAGCGGCGAACCGATCACCGCCGGCATCGGCCGCTTCGGTCCGTTCGTGAAGCACGACAAGACCTATGCGAGCCTCGAAGCCGGCGACGACGTCTACACGATCGGCCTCAATCGCGCGGTCACGCTGATCGCCGAGAAGGTCGCCAAGGGCCCCGGCCGCGGCCGTTTCCAGAAGGATCCCGGCAAGCCGCTCGGCGATCACCCGAGCGGCGGCGTCATCGCCGTGAAGAACGGCCGCTACGGGCCCTACGTCACGCACGAAGGCACCAACGCGACGCTGCCGGCCGAGATCACACCCGACACCGTCACGCTTGCGCAGGCGATCGAACTGATCGACGCGCGCGGGGGCAAAGGCAAGTCAAAGCGCACGGCAAAGGCCGCTGCACCGAAGAAGAAGGCCGAGCCGAAGCAGGCAAATGGCGCGGCGGCCACCGAGGCCGTGGCAAAGCCTGCCGCGAAGCCGGCCAAACCGGCCAAGGTGACGAAGGCGACAAAGCCCGCAGCGTCAGGCGTGGCCAAGAAGTCGGCGGCGAAGGCGCGCGGCAGGGTGACTGCCAAGGCTGCGCCGGTTGCGGCGAAGACCACGGCCGCGAAGAAGGCCGCGGGCAAGGCCGCACGTTAAGAGTACCTCCTCGTCCTGAGGCGCTTGCGCAGCAAGCGTCTCGAAGGATGAGGCACCAAGTCGTTGCGTAACGGTCATCCTCGAGACGCCTTGCTTCGCGTTTTGAAGCGCCGCCGGACGTTCTCCGGGATGAGGTATTATTTTGAGCGCAACCAACAGACAACGAAAGTTATTAGAAGATAGTGAAACGTAACCGCGACGCTGCAAAACCCTTCCCGACCCGGGACGAGATCGTCGCATTCATCCGCACGCAGTCCGGCGAGACCGGCACTCGTGAAATCGCCCGCGCGTTCGGGCTGAAGAACGCCGACCGCATCGAACTGAAGCGCATCTTGCGCGACCTTGCCGATGACGGCGTCGTCGCGCGGCGCGGCCGCAAGACCGTGCATCTGGCCGGCGAGCTGCCGCCGGTGCTTGCCGCCGACATCACCGGACGCGACAGCGACGGCGAACTGATCGCCGTGCCGGCCGAATGGGACGAGGAGCGCGGCAGCCCGCCGAAAATTCTCGTGCACGTCTCCCGGAGCGCCCATGCCGGCGTCACCGGCGGCGTCGGCGACCGCGTGCTGCTCCGCATCGAGCACGCGCACGACCAGGACGAGGTCACCCATCCGCGCGGCCGCATCATAAAGCTGCTCGATCAGGCCAAGCATCGCGTGCTGGGCATTTTTCGCGAGCTGCCCGACGGCAGCGGCCGGCTGGTGCCGATCGACAAGAAGAACGTCGGCCGCGAGCTTGCCATTGCCGGGCGCGACAGCATGGAGGCCAAGGACGGCGATCTGATCTCCGTCGAGCTTCTGCGCGGACGCGGCTATGGGCTGCCCTCGGGCAAGGTGAAAGAGCGGCTCGGTTCGCTCAAGACCGAGCGCGCGGTCAGCCTGATCGCAATCCACGCCCACGAGATTCCGAACGTCTTTCCGCCGACAGCGCTTGCCGAAGCGGACGCGGCAAAGCCCGCGACGCTGGAAGGCCGCGAGGATTGGCGCGACAAACCCCTCGTCACCATCGATCCGCCGGACGCAAAGGACCACGACGACGCGGTGCATGCGGAAGCCGACAGCGATCCGAACAATCGCGGCGGCTTCGTCGTCACCGTCGCCATCGCCGACGTCTCGTTCTACGTGCGGCCGGGCTCCGCGCTCGACCGCGAAGCGGTGAAGCGCGGCAATTCGGTCTACTTCCCGGACCGCGTCGTGCCGATGCTGCCCGAGCGCATCTCCAACGACCTGTGCTCGCTCGTGCCCGGCGTGCCGCGCGGAGCGCTTGCCGTGCGCATGGTGATCGGCAAGGACGGCCGCAAACGCTCGCATACGTTTCACCGCGTGCTGATGCGCTCGGCCGCCAAGCTGCATTACGCGCAGGCGCAGGCGGCGATCGACGGCCGTCCCGACGACACGACAGGTCCGCTGCTCGAAGCCGATCCTGAAACCGCTGTGGGACGCCTACGCCGCGGTGAAAAAGGCGCGCGACGATCGCGGACCGCTCGATCTCGATCTGCCGGAGCGCAAGATCCTGCTCAAGGCTGACGGCATGGTGGACCGCGTCGTCACGCCGGAGCGGCTCGACGCGCACAAGCTGATCGAGGAGTTCATGATCCTCGCCAACGTCGCCGCCGCCGAAACGCTGGAGAAGAAGGCGACGCCGCTGATCTATCGCGTGCACGACGAGCCCGGGCGCGAGAAGGTCGCAGCATTGCGCGAGTTCCTGCAGACCCTCGACATCTCGTTCCCCAAGACCGGCGCGCTGCGGCCGGAAATCTTCAACCGCACGCTGCATCAGGTGAAGGGCCACGATTCCGAGCCGCTGGTGAACGAGATCGTGCTGCGCTCGCAGGCGCAGGCCGAATATGCGGCCGAGAACTACGGCCACTTCGGCTTGAACCTGCGCCGCTACGCGCATTTCACTTCGCCGATCCGCCGCTATGCCGATCTCGTCGTGCATCGCGCGCTGGTGCGCGCGCTCGGCCTCGGCGCCGGCGGCCTGCCGGAGACGGAGAACCTGGAAACGCTGTCGGAGACCGCCGCCAACATCTCGGCGACCGAGCGGCGGGCGATGAAGGCGGAGCGCGAGACCGCGGACCGGCTGATCGCGCATTTCCTCGCCGATCGTGTCGGCGCGACGTTTCAGGGGCGCATTTCGGGCGTCACGCGCGCCGGCCTGTTCGTGAAGCTGGACGACACCGGCGCCGACGGCCTCATTCCGATACGCACGCTTGGCGGCGAGTATTACCAGTACGACGAGGCGCGCCACGCCCTCATCGGCACGCGCAGCGGAGCCATGCACCGGCTGGGCGACACGGTGGACGTTCGTCTGGTAGAAGCAGCACCTGTTGCCGGCGCCTTGCGGTTCGAGCTCCTGTCCGAAGGGCGCGAAGCACCGCGTCGCGGGAAGAAGGAATTTCGCCCGCGCGAGGACACAGCGGCCGGGACAGGATCGCGACCGAGCGATCCTTCATCGCCAAGAAGCGCCGCGAGAAGCCCGGCAAATCGAAGGTGCAGAAACTGAAATCGAAGGCGAAGCAGAAGGGCAAACGCGGGCGCCGATGAGCGACGTCGAACACACCTGGACCAATCAGGCCAAGGCTCCGCCGAAGCGCGACCTCAAGCAGGCGATGTGGCGCGGCTTCCGCGGCCGCTGCCCGAACTGCGGCGAGGGAAAGCTGTTTCGCGCTTACCTGAAGACCAACGATGCGTGCTCGGTCTGCGGCCAGGATCTGCATCACCACCGCGCCGATGATTTCCCCGCCTACCTCGTGATCGTCATCGTCGGCCACATCGTCGTTCCGCTGATTTTGGCGGTGGAACAGAATTTCGCGCCACCCTACCTCGTGCATCTTGCGGTATGGCTCCCCCTCACCTTGGGCATGTCACTGGCATTGCTCCAGCCGGTCAAAGGAGCCATTGTCGGCTTGCAATGGGCCTTCCGGATGCACGGATTCGATGAGAACGGTCCCACCGATCCGCTCGAAGCGGACTTGAGAGAAAAGACAAACTTGAGGGGCGAATGTCCGAAACGTCCGCGCAGAGTTCGAAACTGCCCAATCCGGGAAATTATCGGGAAGACACCACCAAGCATCCAACGGTCCGGCCGAAGGATGCAGCGACGCTGATCCTGGTCGACCGGTCGGAGGCGAAGCCGAAGGTGCTGGTCGGCAAGCGGCATGACAACGTGGTGTTCATGCCGGGCGCGTTCGTATTTCCCGGCGGCCGCGTCGATCCGAAGGACAACAAGGTCGCGGTCGCCGCGCCGATCCCTGCCGCGCTCGAAGCTCGCCTGATGCAGGGAAGCCCGAAGATCTCGGCAGCGCGTGCGCGCGCGCTCGCCAATTCCGCGATCCGCGAGGCCTGCGAGGAGACCGGCCTTTGCATCGGCAAGCCGGCGGACGGCGTGAAGGCGAAATTCGAGGGCAGCTGGAAGCCGTTCGGCGAGGCCGGGCTCCTGCCGGACCCCTCCTCGCTCTACCTGATCGCACGTGCGATCACGCCGCCGGGCCGCGTGAAGCGCTTCGATACGCGCTTTTTTACCGCCGACGCGTCCGCCATCACCCACCGGGTGCCGGGCATCGTCCATGCGGATGCGGAACTGGTGGAGCTGGTGTGGGTCGAAATCGGCTCACAACCGCTCGCCAACATGCATCCGATGACCGTGAAGGTGCTGCGACAGCTGGAAATCCGCCTGGCCTCGGGACCCCTGCGCCATGACGCGCCGATCCCGTTCTTCCACTTCTTCGGCGGCAAGATGCAGATGGAAATGCTGCCCGGAAACGTCTGATTTCGCACGTTTTCGGCCGCCCAAATCCTTGACTTTGGGCCATTCCGGGCTAGGTTGCCGGCCAAATGGGCGGGGGTTCCCGCCCTCATCGTTTTTAACGCTTTTGAGGCTCTGAAATCATGGCCAAGGCCGTCACCATCAAGGTCAAGCTCGTCTCGAGCGCCGACACCGGCTACTACTACGTCGCCAAGAAGAACTCGCGCACGATGACCGACAAGCTGAAGAAGAAGAAGTACGACCCGGTCGCCAAGAAGCACGTCGAGTTCGTCGAGGCGAAGATCAAGTAAGGTTTGTAGCGCTCGCGCAATCCACGTGGGGTGGATGCGATGCAAAGACGGAGCCGAAAGGCTCCGTTTTTGTTTTCAGTCGTCATCGCTTGAATCGATACAGCCTGAATCGATGATGTCCGAAAACGGCCAGACAGGAGCGCGTTCCGCTCCAATATCTCCGTGACGCCAACACTGGAGATAACCCATGGCTACCATCAGCAAAGAGTTCTTGATCGACGCCCGCCCTGCCGATGTCTGGGATGCCTTGGCCGATTTCGGCGCGCTCGACAAGCGCCTCGTCCCGGGCTTCGTCACGGCGTGCGAATTCGACGGCGAGGCGCGGACCATCACCTTCGCAAACGGCACGGTCGCGCGCGAGCTCCTGGTGACGAGCGACAGCGACCATCGCCGGCTCGTCTATGCCATCGTCGGCGAGCGCGTGAAGCACTACAGTGCCGCCGCACAGGTGTTCGACGACGGCAAGGACGGCACTCGCTTCAACTGGACCATCGATCTCTTGCCGAACGAGCTTGCGCCCTACATCAGCGGCCAGATGGACCTTGGCGTGGCGGCGATGCAGAAGGCGCTGGGCAGGAAGGCGGCGTAACCAACTAGGGGATTGCCGGGTCAAGCCCGGTATGACGAACCCTTGGGGCGACCACTATGCCGCGTCGAGCACGACGCGGTTGCGGCCGTCGCGCTTGGCGCGATAGAGCGCCTGGTCGGCGCGCTTGAGCACGTCGGCCACCGGCTCGCCCTTGCGATCGAGCGTTGCGATGCCGATCGAGATCGTCACGTCGATGCGGTGCGCGCCCTTCTCGATCGCGAACGGCTCGCCGGCGATCGACTTGCGCAGCCGCTCGGCCACGATGCTGGCGACATGCATGTCGGTCTCCGGCATGACGATGACGAACTCCTCGCCGCCGAAGCGGCAGGCGAGATCGATGCCGCGGATCGACTTGCGGATGCGCACCGCGAACTCGCGCAGCACGTCGTCGCCGGCGTCGTGGCCGTGGCCGTCGTTGATCGACTTGAAGTAGTCGATGTCCAGCACCATCAGCGCCAGCGGTTTTCCGCGCGAACCGGCCTGTTCGGCCAGCGTCGAGAGATGGCTTTCCATGTAGCGGCGATTGTGCAGGCCGGTCAGCGCGTCGGTGATCGCCGCCTCGATCGAATTCTGCACGTTGTCGCGCAGATGATCGGTGTAGCGGCGCTTGCGCACCTGGGTGCGCGCGCGCGCCAGCAGCTCGTTCTTGTCCACCGGGCGCAGCAGGTAGTCGTTGACGCCGATCTCGAGCCCGCGCAGCAGCCGTGAATTGTTGTCGGCGTCGGAGATGGCGAGGATCGGCACATGCCGCGTGCGCTCCAGCGAGCGCGCCTGGCTGCACAGGCGCAGCCCGTCAAAATTCTCCAGGCTCAGCGAAACGATCAGCAGATCGTAGTTGCCGTCGGCTGCATGAAACAGCGCCTCGGATGGATTTGGCTCCACATCCACGCTGTGCTCTTCGGTCAGCATGCCGGCCAGCCGCTCGTAGGACGCGGCCCGGTCGTCGACCAGCAAGACCCTGCCGCCCTTGCCCTGGTCGGCGACGGCGTCGCGCTCGGGGCTCTGGATGCCGATCTCGTGCGAGGTGATCGCGCGCATCCGGAGCTCGTCGGTCATCATCTTCAGCCGCGTCAGCGAGCGCACGCGGGCGATCAGCACCACGTCCGAGACCGGCTTGGTCAGGAAATCGTCGGCGCCGGCCTCGAGGCCGCGCACGCGGTCGGCCGGCGAATCCAGCGCGGTCACCATCACCACCGGAATGAAATGCGTCGCCGGATTCGATTTCAGGCGGCGGCAGACCTCGAAGCCGTCCATGTCCGGCATCATCACGTCGAGCAGGATGATGTCGCATTCGGCGCGCGCGGCGATCTCCAGCGCCTGCTTGCCGTTCGAGGCCGTCATCACATCGAAATACTCGGCCGACAGGCGTGCTTCGAGCAGCTTCACATTGGCCGGAATATCGTCAACAACCAGAATACGCGCGGACATTCGCGTCCCCCTACCCTATAAAACGTCGAACGGTTTCGATGAACTTGCCGACCGAGATCGGCTTTGACAGATACGCTTCGCAGCCGCCTTCGCGGATGCGCTCCTCGTCGCCCTTCATCGCAAACGCGGTGACGGCGACGACGGGAATGGTATGAAGGTCGGGATCGTTCTTGATCCAGCGCGTGACGTCGAGGCCCGAGACCTCCGGCAGCTGGATATCCATCAAGATCAAGTCGGGGCGATGACGGCGCACCAGATCGAGCGCTTCGATGCCCTTGTTGGTGCCAACGGTCTGGTAACCATGGGCCTCGAGAAGGTCGCGAAAGAGCTTCATGTTGAGCTCGTTGTCTTCGACGATAAGGACGGTTTTTGCCATCCCGCCCTCCCATTCCCGAATTGCCAGCCGGTTTGCCTCCGCAAAACGGGTTCGCCACGTCAAAACAGGCGTGGCAAGATGATTTAAAATAGAGACGATAGGTTACGGAAAGGCAAATTCAACCAATGACAAAGCGGCCTTTCACCCCGGGTCAAGTGGCTGAAACCGTGGCGATTCAGGCGCTTGCCTTCCTCGCCCAGGAGCCTGCCCGGCTGGGCCGGTTCCTCGCGGAAACCGGCCTCGGACCCGAAACGATTCGCTCCGCCGCCCAGGATCCGTCGTTCCTTGTCGCCGTTCTGGACTTTATTCTCAACGACGAGGGCCTGATCGACGACTTCTGCAGCGCGCAAGACATCAAGCCGCGCCAGCTGATCGCCGCCAGGGAGGCCCTCGGGCGGCCCGTCATGGGAGCGCGAGGTGCCGTGACCGCGCCCCTGCCCGTCGCCGGCTTCTGCCGCGACTGCCTCGAGGCGGTCGATGCCAGAGCTGCGCGGTGCCGGCATTGCGGCTCGCCGCGGCTCCTCCGCCACCATGCGCTCTCCTCGCTCGCCATCGCCCACATCGACTGCGACGCCTTCTACGCCACGGTGGAAAAGCGCGACAATCCGGAGCTTGCCGACAAGCCGGTCGCGGTCGGCGGCGGCAAGCGCGGCGTCGTGTCGGCGGCCTGCTACGTCGCGCGCACCTACGGCGTCCGCTCGGCGATGCCGATGTTCAAGGCGCACCAGCTGTGTCCGGAGCTCGTCGTGGTGAAGCCGGACATGTCCAAGTACGTCCGCGTCGGCCGCGAGGTGCGCCGCGCGATGCAGGCGCTGACGCCGCTGGTCGAGCCGCTGTCGATCGACGAGGCGTTCCTCGATCTGTCCGGCACCGAACGCATCCACGGCGCGATCCCGGCGCTGACGCTGGCGCGCTTTGCCCGCGACGTGCAGCGCGAGATCGGCATCACCGTGTCGGTCGGCCTCTCCTGCAACAAGTTTCTCGCCAAGGTCGCCTCCGATCTCGACAAGCCGCGCGGCTTTGCCGTGCTCGATCAGGAGGACGGGTGCAACCTGCTTGCGAGCAAGCCGGTGAGCTTCATCTATGGCGTCGGGCCTGCGACCCAGCAGCGGCTGCAGCAACAGGGCTTTCGGCTGATCTCGGATTTTCAGCGCGCCGACGAGAACGAGCTGATGAAGCAGTTCGGCCCGGAGGGCCGCAGGCTGTGGCGGCTCGCGCGCGGCATCGACAACCGCAAGGTCGAGCCCGACCGCGACACGAAAGTCATCTCCGCGGAAACGACCTTCGAGACCGACTTGCGCGACCTTGCGAGCCTGGAGCGCATTCTCTGGCAGTTGACGGAGAAGGTGTCCGGGCGCCTGAAGAACGCCGAGCTCGCCGGCTCGACCATCACGCTGAAGCTGAAGACCGCCGACTTTCGCCAGCGCACTCGCGCCCAATCGATCGGCGCGCCGACGCAACTCGCCAACCGCATCTTTTCGACCGTACGCGAGCTGCTGGCGAAAGAGATCGACGGCACCGCCTTCCGCCTGATCGGCACCGGCGTCAGCGCGCTGCGTCCGGCCTCGGAAGCCGAAGACTCCGACCTGCTCGACCGCCGCAGCGCCCACGCGGAGCGCGCGATGGACGCCCTGCGCCAGCGTTTCGGCCGGGATTCGGTGATCCGCGGGATCGCCTATGAGGGGCCGGCGAAGGACGACTGAAGCTGCGCGATCAGACCGCGCGCCGTCGATTGATCGTTCACGTCAGCCAACCGGACTTTGCGGCTAGTGTCGTGGTTCAGAAATTCGCTTCATCCAAAGGCGAGCGAAGCGACGCCGTTCTTCGAACGGCTATGGCAAGTCCATCGAGCGAATTTCTGAACCATAAACGACACTAGAATATAAGTTTGCTAGTGTCCTTATCGAATCCGAAGTTCGCTCCCGAGCGTGCTGCGAAGTATAGCGAACTTCGGATTTGGGACACCAGGATGGCGCGAATTTCTGAACCACAAACAGACGCGGACGGGTGATGAGGGAGCACAACGTCAGCTTCCGCGTGCACTCTTGGCGGTTTGCTCAAGGTCTGCGGCGAGTGCCTTAGGTCTACTTGCCGTCGAGCCGTTTGATCGCAGCGACGAGATCTGCCTCGGCGGGTATGGCCACGGGATCGAGGTAGTGCGTCGCGTCGATGAAGTTGTTCGGATCGCGCGCCTCCGGTCGCTCGAAGCGCGCATCGACGAAGGTGGTGTTCGGCCGCTTCGCCGCGATGTGCTGCAGCCGCCCCTTGCAGGCCTTGAGCCGCGCGTCGGCGGCCGAGCCAGCAACCGGCAGCGCGCCGGAATAGACCGGCGGCATGAACAGGATCACCGGCGATTTTGGCGCGAGCCGGGTCAGAGCCGCTGCGAGATCGTCGAGATTGCTGAAGGGCGCATCTGCCAAAGCGCCGCCGGCCGGCGGCGGCATCGCGATCATCTTCTGCCGGAGCTCGGGCGTGTTTTTTGGCAGCCACAGCTCGTAGCCGTCGGCGCGGCGGAAATCGCCGGCAAGGCCGAGCGCGATCCGCGCGCGGTGAACCGCGGCGCCGAGCGACTCCAGCGTCAGGATCCGCTGCAGATAGGTGAGGTTCGATCCCTCATAGAGCCACCACGGCATGTCGTAGCTGGTGCGCCCGCGAAGCGGCTCGCACCAGTTGTCGGCATCGACCACCTGCAGCACCATCGGTGCGGTTCCTGCGTGACGCTTTGCGAACAGTTCCACCATCCGCATCTGGTCGACCGGGAACGCCGCATCGAGCGTCAGATGGACGAAGCGCCGGCCGGTCGCCTGGCTGAGCCGACCGGACTCCAGCCCAAAGCCGCGCGAGTTGCCGGTGATTACCGCATCGAACGCCGGATTTCGCACCCGCCCCGCATGGGCGAACATCCGCATATTGGTGGTGACGTTGAAATGGGCGAACGGGGTGATGCGGCCGGTCGCGTAGGGGTCGAGCAGCACTACTGCCAGATCAGCAGCGCGGCGCCGCCGAACGCGAGCGCGACCAGGACGATCAGCCAGCGCCGCCACGACCGCGCGGTCCCGCATCTCGCGCGGCAGCCGTCAGAACTGGAAATAGATGAACTCATAGACCTTGTCCGGCCGAGCTGCACGAGGACGGCGATGCCGGCAAGCGCGAGGAGGATTGCCGTGAACGGTTGCGGGTCGCGCGTGAGCCTTGCCGCGATACGATAGCTCGGCGGCAGCAGGACGGCACAGATCGCCGCTGCGCCGATCAGCCGCCAGCCCTCCTGGCCGAAGAACCTTGGCACGCCCGCCAGCGCCTTGCCATCACCATCGCTCTGTCCAGGTTCGGCGCGCGGAACAGGATCCAGACCAGCGTCACGAACGCGAACGTGAGACACCAGCTGACGAACGATGGCACTGGCGGAGCCAGCGCCGCCAGAGCACCTCCAGTGCCAGCGCGCTGCCGTGCGCCGCGGCCGACAGCATGAGTCCCCGCCGTGCCCCGTGCCACATCCGCCGAGCACCATGGTGGTCAGCAGCGCGGCCATGCTGGCGCGGGAGGCCGGGCCGCGAGGCCGCCGAGTGGGACGTAGAGATAGTCGCGCAGGAACGCGACAGGGTGATGTGCGAGCGCCGCCAGAAATCCTGGAGGCCGATCGAGCGATGGGCGAGTCGAAATTTTTCGGCAGCACGATGTTGAACATCAGGGCCACGCCGACGGCCATGTCGGATAGCCGGAGAAGTCGAAGAAGATCTGGAACGTGAAGCCGAGGCGCCGATCCAGGCTCCCGAGGCGGTACCGTGCCCTGGCCGCGGCCTCGAACACCGGGTCGACATGATCGGCGAGCCGATCGCCGAGAAGGATCTTCTTGCAGCCAGTCCGAGGCGACGAATGCCGTACCGAGCGCGACGCCATGTTCCCAGTCCTGCGATACGGCTTGCGGCCGACTCCGCCATGATCTCCTGTGAGCGGATCAGGGGCCGGCGACGGGTGGGGGAAGAAGCAGATGAAGAGCGCGTAGTGATCTAGCGGTAGAGCGGCGCGCGGCCGCCGCTCAGGTCGACCAGGTACATCTCGTGAAGAGGTGAAGAAGCTGATGCCGAGCGGCAGCGCCAGCGCCCAGCGCCGCATCGGCAGGCCGAGCACCGCGAGATTGTCGGCGAAGAAGTTGGCATACTTGAAGTAGCCGAGCACGCCGAGGTTGGCTGTGATCGCAAGCGTGATCAGGCCGCCGCGCTTGGTCGCACCGTACGCGTTCGCCAGCCACCAGTTGCCGAGGATGGAGACAACCATCAGCGGCAGGAAGCGGATGTCCCAGTAACTGTAGAAGGCGAGCGACAGCACGATC
The DNA here is from genome assembly GCA_963757845.1 of uncultured Alphaproteobacteria bacterium. Classification (GTDB taxonomy): domain Bacteria; phylum Pseudomonadota; class Alphaproteobacteria; order Rhizobiales; family Xanthobacteraceae; genus P52-10. Next base: position 1,254 of record CAVWTB010000050.1, on the reverse strand, counting down.
AGCACCGGGCAGCGCGCGCGCGGAAAACGATCGGCGATCGCATAGATCGCAATGGCTGACGGCAGAAAGACCAGCAGAAACGGATAGCTGTTGAACAGCACGATGCAAGCGCCCCCAACGCCCCACCGGTGCGCGTCTCGGCATCACTCGACAAGCTGCCGAACACCTGACAATCGGCTGCGTGAGAAAGCAGGTCGTCGAGCTTGACCTTCAGGTCCGCCATGCGCCGGGAGTTAACTCACGTCTATTCAGGATCGCGGCAACCTAGTACCGAGGGCGAGAGCGCTCAGGCTTTGGGCTGAATTAACATTCGAGATGAAACGGCGGTGCGAGATTTTCCGCGTCAGTGGCGGGTCAAGAGAAGCAGCGGCTCCAGCGTCACCGGGAACCGCCACAGATGTTCGCGTTTGCGAGATTAGATCATCGTCAACGACCGCGATCACCGTCGGCTGGCCACCGGACCAGATCGACGCTGCATGTGCCAGCGCTTCCTTGCCCCCGTCCGACATCGCGCACGCCTTCAATGCCTCGATGTCCGGGAACCTGACGTCGGAAATCAGGTGATACGGCGGTGGTGCGAAGGCTGGGCCGACGACGCGCTTGGTCACGACGCTGGTGCGCCCTTCAACCTCGGTCCGGCGTAGGGCAAGGCCTTTCCCTGTAGCCCGGTCGAACTCCTGGGCGTTCTTCGGCTTCGGGATAAAGGACGAGCAGATGCGCGGTCATGAAACTCTCCTCGTTAGAGGGGTTAATAACGAGAGGCTTATGGACAACGAGTGCGCGTCGTGGGGTACGAATTCCGAACCGCGGCTGCACGTATCGTCAGCTACGCTGCGATGCGGCACTGGGGTATCGTGCGCGACCGGGCTCGACCTCCACGAACATGTATCGCTCGAAACCACGCCGGGAAATGCGACGCGCGAGCGGTCCCCGCGGCCCACTCGACCGACAACCCCATCCTCTGCGCTCTCGGCGTAGCCCCGAATTCGCCACGCCACCACGCGACCAGCGCCGGCGAGCGGGGCCCTGACTCGCACGGTTCCGGGAAACCCGGATTGTGTGTGCACAGCAGACGCTTCCGCAGGCGGTCGAGCAGGAGGAAGCGCGGCTGGTTGCGGCCGGATCTCGAATCGGACGACCAGCGGCTCCTTGGGAAGCGCCCTCGAAGCGCACCCGTCGCTGCATATCGACCAGCAAGGATTCGAGATCGAGATCCTCGACGGCTGCATGACGCGGCAACCATCGCTGGCCCCA
>CAVWTB010000049.1:0-37241 GCA_963757845.1 uncultured Alphaproteobacteria bacterium | reverse complement strand
AACGTAGACGAGCCGGCGAAACGGCGCGTTTGTTCTTTCCGCGAACCACGCCAGCAGCGAGCCGTAGACGAACGAAATGACGGTCGCCGACACCGCAAAGATGAGCGTGTTGGACAGTAGATCGGCGCGAATTAATGTCGGTAGGATGTTTGCGAAATTACCTAAGGTGAACTCTTCCGTCGTGGAGTTGGTAAATGCGGTTGTCACGAGGGAAGGATCGGCGGGGCCACTAGCCCGACCAGGATCACGAAAAGGATAACGAAGAGAGCCAGTTCGAACGGCTGGACCCCTGAGAGCAGCTTCTAGAGAGGGGAGTGGACGGAAAGACGGCTCGGGCCCGCGTCCTGAACCGTCGCCATCGATAATTTCGGCATGAGCGTTCCCTGGTCGTGATGCGCGACATGCGCGCACCGGAAGCCAGCTCGGAGGGAGCGCGGGCTGTTCGGCGCTAGTGCGACTCGATTCGATCAACCTGGCGAAGCAGCGGGTGGTCTTTTTCAGGATCACCGTCCGCGCATGGATCGGAGTGGCGCCGACCTGGATGGCCGCGAGATCGAACGCGGTGAGATCGGCATAGTGGATGATCGTGCCTTCGATGGTGGCAGGCAGGTGGCCGTCGTAGTTGAACGGCGCATGCGTCCGGATGAGTTCGCAAACATTTTCAGGCACACCGCACGCGAGCGCCAGCGCCGCGCCGGCCGGCCCATGATCCCGCATGGTGTAGCCGTCCACATACTCCAGCGCCCCTGAGGGCATGAGGCGCTGGATGAAGGCCTTGTCGACGTCGTGGAGGATCGCTCCCGCCAGCGTTATGTCGCTGTCCGGCTGGAGGTGAAACCTCGTTTCCGCCAGCCGAATAGGTACAGCGCCAGGTCGTTCACCTCATTGACGTGATGAAGCAGCGGCCGGTCACGTACGCCTGCGCTCTGCGGAACGTCCTCGAGGCGCCGGTACCCGCCCTTGTCGAGCGCGGCGGTCCAGGTCCGTATCACCGCGTCTTGGAGCTTGGAATTTTCCAACCGCGCTATCGCACCGATGTCGCGCACGAATTGATCAGTCCCGTCGCGCACAAGTTGGTCAGAACCCATAGGAAGCTCCCACTGTCAGGGCCAACTCACTCGATCACTATCGCGAGTGGAAAAACCGGGTGACGAGATCCGACAGTTCATCCGAGCGCTGTGGATACTCCGGCGCCGACTCGGGGAAGACATATTTGAGGTTCGCGTCCTCCGCTTCATGAATGCCGGACTGAGCAACTCGTACCCGTTGTTCACATAGATATGCTGACCTTCCGGCGACGTCAGGAAATCGATGAAGAGCATCGCCGCATGGGGACTCGGCGGCTTCGCTGGGAGCGCCGCTGCGGTACTGATCGACAGCGCCGGCGAGATCGGGAGGAAGGCCACGGGTGCGCCCTTTGAGATTGCGCCGGCGAGATGAGCGCGGGTGATCGTCGGTGAGATCTCAACCTCGCCGCTGATCAGCATTTCCGCCAGAGCGCGGGCCGTGACATGCACGACGCGTGGCTTCTGCGCCGCGAACTTCTCGAGGTAGTCTTTCGGCTGCGTATCTTGGAGATACGCGATCAGGCTGGTCGCGGCTTCGCCACCTGCAATGGTGATCCGGCCCCGCCATTTCGGATCCAGCAGCTCTTGCCAGGATTTCGGCGCCGATTCTGGAGGGACCGCCTTGGTGTTGATCGCTAGCCCGCGCATGTTGCTCCGGGTAGCCACGTAGTAGCCGGCAGGATCGGTTGCTTCCTTGATCTGCAACTTCGCGTTCGGTGTTGTGAAGGTGGTCAATCCTTTCATTTGTCGCAGCGCGTTGACCCTGAGACGAAGGTCTCGACTACGCTGATTGAGCTGCGGCCGGATTTGAATTCGGCAAGTGCGCGGGTGGTGACGTCCGTCGGACTGTTGAGGCAGCACGGCACCGAGACCTCGAGGTACGGATATTTGGCGCGGAACGCGGCGACGACTTGCGAGATGGCCGGATCGCCTGTCGACGAAAAGATTGTCAGTTTGCCCTCTTTGCGGGCGCCGTTCTCCAGGACCGTCTGTCGATCCGCCCCGGAATAGTGAGCGATCGCGGGGATTCCGCCGCCTTCGGCGTTTGTGCCTGTGCGGACGCTGCAAGCCGCGACGGCGGTAAAGCCAGCGAGAGGACGAGCCCCGTCTCGCGTCGGCCACCCAGGCTCACGCGCCTCACTCCCGATGTGCTTTCGGACATCTTCTGAGCCTTTCTCCCACTTCGGGGCAGTGCCATCGTGTCCCGTTTGTAAGGACAGTGTCTCACCGCCGTAATCCCCTGTCAATATTTAAGGTGCCCGGAGTTGGGGTGAGTGCCGCAGAAGAAGCGCCGGGATTATGCTTTCAGCAAGGTATTTGCGTGTGTGGCAGGCGCTCAGCAGGGCGCTCAGGCTCGATTTCCGGCGCGCTTGACCGCACCCGTTAACGATGTTACGTGTCGGGACAATGTCCTTACGACGGGACACATACTCCGGCGTACCGCGGCTGCCGGGCCTGCGCCGGCTGCACGACTGAAAAAGGTCGGCAGCAGTTCCCGCCAGTTGAAGGCGACGAACAGTCCGCACCTTCCAGGGAGACGCCTCAATGGCCCGCACCGAAACCCGAGAACAGCAGATCCAGCGCCTGATCGAACGGCACATTCGCGACCGAAACATGGATCCGCGATCGATCGAGGAAACCTACAAGTTCACGCATGTCGGCATCGAGATCGACCCCGACTTCTTCGAAGCTCGTCTCGACATGGGCTGGGGCTTCTTCAAGGACCAGCCGCGCCACCTCGACCATATCACCCGCAACATGATCATCTTCGTCTACCTGGCGTACCGCCGGTCGACGGGATGTTTCCATCAGGGACGCAAGGCCGTCATGATGGGCGCAACCTACGAGCAGATGGTCGAGGCGCTCGAGGCCGCGCACGCCGCCGGCGGCGGCCTGACGCTGCATCACGGCTTCGAGGCCATCCTGCGGATGAAGAACGAAGGTCTCGTGCCGGGTTGTCAGCAAGGACCGTGGAAGAACCACTGGGTCAAGTTCGACTATCGCCCCGGTGCCGTCGTCGATCCCAAGGTCGAACTGCCGATGACGCAGGAAGCCATGGAGGATAACATCCGCCAGTACTATTCGGCCGAACTGGGTGCGGGCCAGATCGCCGAAGACCTGATCTACGCGTCGCGCATCGACCCTGATTTCTGGTCACGCTACTGCCGGCTGGCGTGGGGTGTGTATCAGGAGAAGGAGTGCTTCCTCGACCCGATTCGCCGGGAGCTGATGATCCTCGGCATCGTTGCTTTCCAGGGTCGCCCGGAGCTGGTGGAATTCCATATCCGCCGCGCCCTGCTTATGGGTGCGCCGGTCGAAGCCCTGCTTGAAGCACTCGAGGTGACGTTCGTCGGCGCGGGCAACCGCATCCTGTTCGATACGGTGCGTATCCTCCGCAAAGTAACGGGCCGGCAACTCAAGCTTGTCTGGTCGTCCTTCTATCAAGTCAGAACACCCAAATCGCTCGTGGCAAACTGAACGTTACCTGGGTCGGCGTGCGTGGCCGCTCCTGCGCATCGCCTCACTGAACTCCATCCCGCGAAACTCGCGAAGGATCTTCCTGATGCACCGAGACAAGCTCATCGACGCATACCGGCTGATGCTCTTAAGCCGCGCCATCGACGACGCCTGCGTCGAGCTCGCACACAAGGGCGTCCCTGTCCCGAACTACCACGGCGCCCGCGGGCAGGAAGCACTGTACGCCGGGGTCGGCGTAGCCCTGCGGCCGGCGGATTATCTGCTCTACAACTACCGCGCCTTCGCAACGCTGCTGGCGAAGGGCATCACGCTGAATGAGCTGGTCGGCGATCTGCTCATGAACACCTGCGGCACATCACGCGGGCACGGCGGGATCATGCACGTGACCGCGCCCGAACGCGGTATCGTCGGCCGCAACGGCGTGTTCGGCAGCAAGTTCGGCATCGCGCTGGGCCTTGCGCAGGAGATCGTGCTGCATCGGCGGCAGGCCGCCGTCGTGTGCATGTTCGGAGAGGCAGAGGGAAATCGCGGCGGGCTCTACGAGGCCATGAACATCGCCGCCCTGCGCCAGCTCCCGATCCTGTTCCTGGCGGAGAACAACGGCTACGCCGTCGCCGCATCCACAGATCTCGTCTACAGCACCGGCGACATGTCCGGTCAGTTGAGCGGCTTCCCGATGCCGGTGCTCAAGATCGACGGCAACGACGTCGAGGCGGTCGCTGACCGAAGCCAGCCGCTTGGCGGAGCAGGCGCGATCGGGAGGCGGACCTGCGTTTCTGGAGTGCGTCACGGTCCGGCTGGATCCCCATCATCTGCACGACGACCAGTCGAAGTATCGCGATCCGGATGCGCTGAAAGCAGCGTGGAAGCACGAGCCGATTGCGCGGCGCGCGATCGGCTGCTCCAGCTCGGTGTCAGCCGAGGCCGAGCTGCAGCTTGCAGTCGCGGCGGCGACCGAGCGTGTCGCCGACGCTGTCGGCGCCGTGATCAACGGTCCGCCGCCCACTCGAGGCGGTCCATGCGCATACTTACTTCGATGCAAGAGGTGTCCTGCAATGACGGCAACGATGCGACAGTCCATCACCGCGGGGCTGCACGACGTCATGACAGCCCACGGCGACGCCATCATGCTGGGCGAGGCGCTTGATACGCGCGGCGGCGCCAGCGAGATCACCTATGGCTTTCTCCAGCGGTACGGCAGCAATCGAGTCATCGAGACCCCGATCTCCGAGAACGCGCTTGTCGGCATGGCGCTGGGCGCAGCAGTCGCCGGCCTGCGCGTCGTTGCCGAAATCTACTCCGCCGACTTCCTCGTCTGCGCCGGCAGCGAGGTGGTGAACGACATCGCGAAGTGGCGCTACCAGCACCAGTGGGAGAAGCCGCTGCGTCTGGTGCTGAGGATGCCGGCCGGTTCAGCAGGAAATGGGCCGGTCCCGAACACACGCAGTCGATCGAGGGCATTCTCAACAACGTGCCGGGACTGCGCGTTGTCGTGCCCAGCACGCCGGCAGACGCCCGGCGCGCGCTGGTCGAAGCCGTCGAGGTGGGCGATCCCGTGATCTTCCTGGAACATCGGTCCCTCTACGACATCGCGGCCGAAGACGACGATGCGTCACGGTGAAGCAGACTCGCGCGGCGGGTCCTGCAGGGTCGTGTCGTTCGCGAGGGTAACGACGTCACCATCGTCGCCTGGGGCGCGATGCAGCGGACAGCGCGCGAGGCGGCCGAGCGCTGGCCGACAACGGCATTTCCGCCGAGGTCATCGACCCGGTGACGGTGAAGCCCATGAACCACCGACTCATCCACGAGTTCACTGGCGAAGACCGGTCGGCTTCTGGTCGTCGACGAAGGCCCCGCACCGGAAGCGTTCCCGGCCGAGGTCGTTGTCCGCGCCCTGGAGGACGCCCCGCGTCCGCCACACGTCTTCCGCCGGCTGACACTTCCGGATGTGCACCATCCATTCGATCCCCGACTTGAAGCAGCGCTGTTCCCCTCGGTCGACAAGATCGTCGCGACCGTCAAGACCATGATCGGACAGCCGCGCTAGCACGCGTCTGTCGCCGTGCTCACGCGATCGCGGACCGTGAGGTCCGGCGACAAGCCCGCGCGCGCCAACCCACCCTCACCTCTTCGGTTCCTCGACCCCGCCCGACGTGCGTCGTCTGCGATCGACGGCGGGCGGCGGCAGCTCCGGTTCGATTAAAAGCCATGTCCCTGTTGACGGGACCTTGTCCCACGTGCTATTCTACTTCGATCAATCTGCCGCTCCGAGAACCAGAGGCTTCGATGGACAAGCTCATCATCACCGTGACCTGCGACTGCGATTCCGCCTTTCCCGGCAATCCGCACAATCCGACGCCGCAAGGTATGGATGTCGTTGTCGCCGAGTACATCCGCGGCATCGACGCTGGGGCAGCGATCAGCCACATCCATGGCCCGCGGAAACTCGACGATGCGGCGCAGCCGGACGGCACGCGGCTTCCATCTTGAAATACCTGGCTGGGGAAGATGAAGGACGCCATCGTCAGCCAGCGCGACACGATCATGCAGTTCGGCATCGCCGGCGGCAGGTTCGCGCAGAGAAAAGAGCTGATCCGCACCTATCGGCCGGACATGCTCTCGGTCGCGTTTGTTGCGCATGACGAATGTTTCGACTATGACCCGACGCGCATTCCGAAGGAGATCTACGGGATTCACTCCCGCACCGAGCTCGAGGAATACTGCACGCTATGCAACGAGCTGGGCGTGAAGATCGAAGTCGAGGCCTTCCACACCGGCGGGTTCTGGAATGCACAGCGGATGATCAATAAGGGATTGTTGCAGGGCCCGGTTTGGATTACGTGCTTCTTCGGCTGGAAGGGTGGCGCCTGGACCCCGCCGACCGCCGACGCCGTGCTTTACATGCGCAAGCACCTTCCGGCTGGTGCCAATTGGAACGCCAGCGTGATGGATCCAGACGAGCACTGGAAGGTTCTGACGGCGGCCATTGCCGCAGGCGGACACGTGCGCGTCGGCATGGAAGACAACCCCTTCCTACGGCCGGGCGAATATGCTCACTCAAATGCCCAGCTCGTCGAGAAAATCATCCGCATATCACGTGAACTCGGTCGGGAGATCGCCTCTTCGGCAGAGGCACGCGAAATCATTGGTCTGAAGAGGCGGTGAGCAGTGAAGGCCGCAAACAACAGCCGACGCAAACGACGCCTGAAGAGACATCCGCGCAAACAGGCGGGCTGGTGAACCTGGTTGTCGAAACGCTATATGCCCTTGCCGAACGGCCAGAGGGCTCCAGCATTCGCGCGATCGCGAAGGAGACCGACAATAGCCGCAGCTCCACGCACCGGATCCTTCAGTACCTTGCGAAGAGCGGCTATGCCCAGCAGACGGAGAACGGCGGTTACGTCGTCGGCTCCCGTCTGCTGTCGCTCTCGGCACGCGTGTTTGGAGTAGTTCCCGTGCTCCAGATCGCGCGGTCGGTCATGAGGGACCTCGTCGATGAAGTCGGCGAGACCTGCTACCTCGCGACCTACTCGCACAGCGACGACTTCTGCACCTACGTCCAGCGCATCGAAAGCGATCACCTCGTGCGGCATGTGCAGCAACTTGGCGGCCAGATTCCCCTTCACGCGGGCGCAGTAGGCAAGTCGATCCTGGCAGCGCTTCCGAAATTTGATTTCTCTTCTCTCGATCTTGTTCTTTCACGCCGCGGACGCTGACGTCCGTGCGCGACTTGCGGGCCGCCCTAATGAAGTGCGGAGCAGGGTTACGCGACCAGTATCGAAGAGCGCGTGATGGGCGTCGCGGGCGTAGCTTCGGTCGTCAAATCGGGGGATGCGGTCGTTGGGGGCCTGACTGTTTCTATTCCTCTGTCGCGCGTTCCCAGGAAAGGACTCGATGGCATCGGCTCGGTGGTGCGCAAGCACGCAGAGGAGTTCTCGTCTGCGCTGACCTCCATGGGCGTGGAACGTATCTAGGCCGCTGCTGACCCTTCCCGCTGCAACGCCGGCTCGACTGGGACGTGCGGTCCGCCGGCACCAAAGATCCCCGTTTTATCGGAGACCGAACCATGCGCATCGCCACTTTTTCCATGACGGACGCGAGGGCGTCGGCATCGTCGAGAACGACCGCATCCTCGACCTCGCCGCCGCAAGAGCCTCCGCGCCAAATTCCGTGCGCGAGCTGATCGCCGGCGGCGAAGCGGCCCTTGAAGCCGGCGCGCGAGGCGTGACAAGCGCGAAGGACGACAAAGCCTGTGGCGCCCGCTCAAGCAGTGCCGCCTGCTGGCCCCGATTCCGCGGCCGCAGAAGAACGTGTTCTGCGTCGGCCGGAACTACAAGCTGCACATCGAGGAAGGGGCGCGGGCGCGCGGCATCGAGCCGAGCTACCCGAAGGTGCCGGAATTCTTCTCCAAGCCGCCGACGGCAGTGGTTGGGCACGAGGACGAGGTGAGAGTCAGCCGAAAGGCGTCAGCAAACAGCTCGACTACGAGGTCGAGCTCGCCATCGTCATCGGCCGCACCTGCCGCGACGTGAAGAAGAGCGAGGCGCGCTCGGTCGTGTTCGGCTACACCGTGCTGAACGACATCACCGCGCGCGACCTGCAGCGCGCGCACGGGCAATGGTTCAAGGGCAAGAGCCTCGACACCACCTGCCCGATCGGCCCGTGGATCGTCACCGCGGACGAGTTCGGCGCCCCCGCGGCCACCGCATCACGCTACGCGTCAACGGCGAGACGCGCCAGGATTCCAACACTGCCGACATGCTCTTCGACTGTCGACGCCATCATCGAGAGCCTGTCCGCCGGACTGACGCTGGAGCCGGGCGATATCATCTGCACGGGTACGCCGTCCGGCGTCGGCATGGGCCTCGAGCCGCAGGTCTGGCTTCAAGGACGGCGACGTGGTCGAGGCCGAGATCGAGGGCATCGGCATCCTCCGCAACACCGTGCGCCGGCGGCAATCATAAAGCCGCTGTTCAATGATTTCGGTGTTGCGTTGTCGCAAGGGTGAGCGACAACGGCGCTCGGATAAAGGATTGCGGCGTTCTCAAGCGGTGCTGTTGTTTGCTGCTAATACGGGCGACCGGGCGGCAACAGCAGCTCCAATCGGTACCAAGCAAAGGAGCCAGTCACGCTAAGTGCTTGAAATATCTGGTCGGAGTGGCAGGATTTGAACCTGCGACCCCCTCGTCCCGAACGCTGTGAACCGTTGCTAAGTCATTGACCGAATTGCAATCGCTTGCATTTGCTTCTCGCTTTGTTCACGCCAAAACGAGCCAACTCTTTGCGATCTCTTTGCGGCGTTGCGAGTCCGTTCTGCCCGTGTCAGCGGTCTGATTCGAGCCATTCGGTTTTTCCACCGGGTTCAGTTTTTCGCGTCGCGGCGATCGCCCAGCGAGGGGGCCCGTGGCCGGTGGATAAGTCCAAATGCTGCCGCGCCCGCGCGAAGCGCTGATACACTCGACGCATGAGCAAAAGAGAAGAAATCCGCAGGCGGGTCGAGGACTTCCGGAGGTTCCAGGAACGCTTAGCCTCAGAGCGCGAGGCGCGCATCAACAAGGTGAATCAGCGCATCCTGCACATGCTTGGCGAGATGCGCTCGCATCATCCGAATTTAACGTCGTCCAGTCCTGGAAAGGCCAATCGGCCGAACTCATGACCGTTTCAGCTCACGCCTCGTGAGTTTTTCGGGAGCGTTCTGGCCATCAATCGGGGGTTCGAGTTGGTGGTCCGCAACCGCACGAAACCCACTATCACCGAAGCTAGCGCGAGGCCTGCTGCTGCGCGAAAACAAGCCCGGCCTGCCTAGCTCTCGGCAAAGTCGCAACCGAAAGACCGGGTCCGAATTGCCCCCGAGAAGTTCGGGGTCGAACCGGCCGTCATTCTGTAACTATTTCATTTTTCAACGGTGACTTGGGTCAGCTCCTGAAACCAGCTCTGCACGGGGACGAAGCCTTTCACCTTGCTGCTCATGGCCCGCGGATTGAGGTCGTGCACGATGTAGAGCCAGGCGGCGTCGTTGACGAGCTCCGTGTGCGCCTCCCCGATCAGCTTGTCCCGCTCGGCCGGATCGAAGGTCATGAACGCCTGGTCGAGCGCCTTGTCGGCCTTCGGGTTGCTGTAGTTGCCCCAGTTCGATCCGTTCGGCGGCATCGTCGATCCATGGAAGAAGCGGAAGACCAGCGTCGGATCGCCAAATGGCAGGCTGATGTTGACGCCGTGGTCGCCGCGCGACATCGGCGCCGTCGGCGGATTGCGGAAGGCGACGAGCATCGTGCCCCAGTCGACCACGTCGAACTCGATGTCGAAGCCGGCATCCTTCAGGTTCTGTTGCAGGAACTCGTTCATCGGGATCGGCATCATCTGGCCCGAGCCCGACGTCGAGATCATGATCTTGGCCTTCACCGGCTTGTCCGGGCCGAAGCCCGCTTCCTTGAGCAGCGCCTTGGCTTTCGCGGGATCGTAGTTGAAGCGCACCTCCGGCTTGCCGAACGACGGGTGCTCGGCGCTGTAGAAACCGATCGCCGGCTTCGCGGTGCCGTTCAGCAGCTGCACCAGGCCGTCACGATCGATCGCATAGTTGATCGCGAGCCGCACGCGCTTGTCCTTGAACGGCGAATCTCCGGCCGCGCTCAGCACCCATGGCCACAGGTGCGGATACTCCTTGAGGCTGATCTGGAAGCCAGCCGCCTTCAGCGACGGAATTGCGTCCGGTGGCGGCACCTCGATCCAGTCGACCTGCCCCGAACGCAGCGCCGCGAGCCGCGTCGTCGCTTCAGGCATCGGAATCAGGACCAGCTTCTCCAGCTTCGGCACACGAGCCTTGTCCCAATAGGCTTCATTGCGCGCGAGCTCGATCGACACGCGTTGCGTCACCTTGGTCACCTTGAACGGTCCGGTACCGGCCGGTTCCTTGCCGAACGCCTGCCAGTTACCCGCCTTGGCGAACTGGGTCGGGGACACGAACAGCACGCGCGTGATCAGGTAGGGAAACGGGCTGAACGGCCGTTTCGTCGTGATCACGATGCGGTCGTCGTCGAGCTTCTCGTATTTGTCGAGCATCGGCAGCGACACCTTGACGATGGCCGCCTGCGCGCTGTCGTAGTGCGGTGCCTTGTCGTTGAAGACGCGGTCAAAATTCCAGATCACCGAGTCCGCGGTGAAGTCAGTCCCGTCGTGATACTTGACGCCCTTGCGCAAGGTGAAGACCCAGCGGCGCGGATCGTCCTTGTTCGCCTCCCACGAGGTCGCAAGACCGGGCGTGAGATCGGCCAGTTCCTGCGGTTTTGTAAAATCCCAGTTGACCAGGGCGTCGTAGATCGGATAGCCCGCGAACCGATAGCCCTCGCTGCCGTTGTCGGGGATGCCGCCCACGGTCGGCACGTCGGACGCCGTCATGGCGATCCGCAACGTCTGCGACTGCGCCGCCGATCCAAGCGCCGTGGCCAGCAAGCCGGCCGTTGCCAGGATGCGGACAGACCTGATTGTCAAAAGCATCTCGATCCCTCTTTCCTACCCCTAGTTCGTAACTGGTTTCGGCTGCGCTTCGGCACGGATGCAACGCACGATCCGCCCCGCTTCGAGCTCGATCTCCGGCGCATCTTCCTTGTGGCAGCGATCCATCGCGTAGTTGCAGCGGGGCGCGAAGGCGCAGCCCGGCGGCAGCGTCGCGAGATTGGGCGGCTGGCCGCGGATCATCTCGAGCGGCTTGCCGCGCATGCCGCCGTGCACGGTCGACGACAGGAGACCCTCGGTATACGGATGGCTTCGCTGCCCGAGCACCTCCGTCACCGAACCCGTCTCGACCAGCCGGCCCGCATACATCACCCCGACCTTGTCGGAGATTTCCGCGGCCACGCCGACATCGTGGGTGACGAACACGACGGCCATGCCGAGTTCGGCTTGCAGCTGACGCAGCAGCAGCAGGATCTGGATCTGCACCGTCACGTCGAGCGCCGTCGTCGGCTCGTCCGCCAGCAGCACCGACGGCCGGCATGCGAGCGCCATGGCGATCATCGCCCGCTGGCGCATGCCGCCGGACATCTCGTGCGGATAGTTCTTCAACCGCCGCGCGGCGGACGGGATCGACACCATCTCCAGCAGCTCCAGCGCGCGCTTCATCGCACTGCGTCTTGCCGATGCCTTCATGGGTCATGATGATCTCGGCGATCTGGTCGCCGATCGTGAAGACCGGATCGAGCGCGGTCATGGGCTCCTGAAAGATCATCGAGACGACCGGTCCGCGGATGGCGGCGCGCTCGGCGCGCGTCATCGCCGCGACGTCGCGCCCCATCACCGAGACCTTGCCGCTGAGGCGGGCATAGTCAGGCATCAGCCCCATCAGCGCGCGGAGCGTCACGCTCTTGCCCGAGCCGGATTCGCCGAGGATCGTCAGGATCTCACCGCGCTTCAGCGTAAGGCTCACGCCGTTGACGGCCTTGACCTGCCGGTCGCGGCGAACGAATTCGACGGTCAGGTTCTCGAGCTGGACCGCCGGCGCTTCCATCGCAGCAACATGTGGCGCGTGCGCTTCAGCCTGCAGCATTGGCCGCTCCCGAAATGGCCTGGCTGTGCCCGGACCCGGCCTTGAACATGTGACAGGCCACCGCGTGGCGCGCGGGTGAATCCGGCGTCGCGACCAGCGGCGGCTCGGCGGCGGCGCAAACCTCCTGCGCGAAGCTGCAGCGCGTGCGGAACCGGCAGCCTGAGGGCGGGTTGAGCGGACTTGGCGGATCGCCGGTGAGCGGCATCTCGCGCGTCCGTTTTGCGGGATCGAAGCTCGGCTTCGATTTCAACAGCGCCCGCGTATAGGGATGGCGGGCGTTGCGATAGATCTCCTCGACCGGACCGGTCTCGACGACCTTGCCGAGATACATCACCATCACGTGGTCGCTGATGAATTCCACGACGTTGAGGTCGTGGCTGATGAACATGTAGGTGAGGTCGAACTTGCCCTTCAGCTCGACCAGCAGATTCAGCACCTGGGCCTCGATCGATTTGTCGAGCGCGGAGACCGATTCATCGAGGATGAGAAGCTTTGGTTGCAGCGCGAGCGCGCGGGCGATGTTGACGCGCTGCCGCTGCCCGCCGGACAGCTCGTGCGGATAGCGGCGCATATATTGCGTCGGATTGAGGCCAACCTCGCGCAGCAACCGCTGCGTCCGCTCATCCGCGTCAGTGCGCGATACGCCGTGCATGCGCGGCGCATAGGAGATCGAAGTCGCCGACGGTCAGCCGCGGATTGAGCGAGGCGAAACTCTCCTGAAAGACCATCTGCACCTGCTTGCGCAGCGCCGCCACGCTGATGCCGCGCATGTGTCCGACCGGATCGCCGTCGTAGACGAGCGTGCCCTCGTCCGGCACGATGAGCTGCATGACGAGTCGCGCGGTCGTCGACTTGCCGCAGCCGGATTCGCCGACGATGCCGAGCACCTCGCCCTTGCGCACTTCGAACGAAACGTCGTCGACGGCCTTCACCTCGGCGGTGACGCGATTGAGCAGGCCGCCGCGAACCGGAAAGTACTTCTTCAGATTCTGCGCGATCAGCAGCGGCTGCGCCGCGCCACCGCGGACTTCCTCGGGAGGCGGCGGAATGTAGGCCTTGAAAGACGACATGCCGTGGATCCTATTGCTCGAGCCGGATATCCATGGCGCTGCGGAAACCGTCGCTCATGAGGTTGAAGCACATGGAGGTGATGAAGATCATGACGCCCGGGATCGCGGCGACCAGCGGCTGCACGTAGATTGCCTGCCGAAGCGCGTTGAGCATCAGCCCCCACTCCGCCTGCGGCGGCTTCGCGCCGAGCCCGAGGAATGACAGTCCGGCCGACAGCACGATCGACACGCTGATCAGGCTCGTGGCGTAAACCAGGATGGTGCCCAGCACGTTCGCGAGAATGTGGTGGCGGATGATCTGCGCCGTGGTGGTGCCACTCGCCTTCGCCGCATCGACGAAGTCCAGCGAGCGGACCTGCGCCGTCACGCTCTCGGAGATGCGCACCAACGGCGGGATGAAGACGATCGACAGGGCAAGAATCGCGTTGGTGAAGCCGCTGCCGAGGATGCCGCAGATGGCGATTGCCAGCAGGATGGACGGAAATGCGTAGAACACGTCCATTGTTCGCATGATGATCGTGTTGAGCCGCCCGCCGGCGTAGCCGGCGACGACCCCGAGCGTTCCGCCGATCATCAGCGCGATGCTGACGGGCAGGACGCCGGACAGCAGCGAGAGCCGGCCGCCATAGGCGATCCGCGACCAGAGGTCGCGCCCGGTCTCATCGGTGCCGAGCCAGTGATTTGGCGTGCCGACCGGCTTGAGCCGCCGCAGCACGCTGCCGGCATACGGATCGTGGCTCGTCACCCACGGCGCAAAGATTGCGATCAGGATGATGCTGAACAGGATCGCCGTCACGGTCATCGTCACCTTGTCGCGCCTCAGGCGCGACCAGACGTTGCGCCAGTAGCCGGCGTTCGAACTCGACCGGCTGCTGCGCGGCGCTTACATCGGTGGCGGACGGGATCGCCCGGACATCGGTCACATCGGTCTCCTTCATCGACGGATGCGGGGATCGATCATCGCCTGTGCGATGTCGACCGCGAGATTGAGCAGAACGAAGAAGAAGGCGAGGACCAGGATGGTGCCTTGCAGGATCGGGATGTCGCGCCGAAAGATCGCGAGGTTCAGCAGGTTGCCCGACCCCGGCCAGTTGAACACGGTCTCGATCAGGATCGAGCCGCCGAGCAGATAGCCGAACTGCAGGCCCATCAGCGCCAGCACCGGCGGCGCGGCGTTCTTGACGATGTGGAACAGCACGCGGCGCGGCTTCAGCCCCTTGGCCTCCAGCGCGCCGACGAATTCCTGGCTGCGAATGTCGAGCACCGTTGCGCGCACCAGTCGCGCCACCACGCCCATCGGAATGAGTGACAGGGTTATCACCGGAAGCACGAGATGGCTGAACAGCTCGCTGCCGCCATCGCCCATGCCCTGGGCAGGCAGCGCGTTCAGCGTCACCGAGAAGATCACCACCATGATGATGCCGAACCAGTAGTGCGGCAGACTGACGCCGGTGATCGCCAGCGCAGAGAACAGCTTGTCCAGCCAGGTCGCGTTGTGGAACGCGGCGAGCATGCCGAGCACGATGCCGAGCGTGAAGCCGAGCGCCGCGGCCGGGAACGCCAGCAGCAGCGTGTTCGACAGCGCGCGAATGATCTCGCTGGCGACCGGCTGACCGGAGAAGATGGAGACGCCCAGATTGCCGCTGAGCGCGCGCAGCAGCCACACCACATACTGAATATAGAGTGGCTTATCGTAGCCGAGTTCCTGCTTCATCTTGGCGATGACCTCGGGAGAGGCTTCGGGCGGCAGCAGCAGATCGATCGGATTGCCTGGAACGATGTGGACGAGGCCGAAGACGACAAGCGAGACGCCGATGAGGATCGGGATGGCCTGAATCAAGCGGCGGGCCGCGAACAAGAGCATCGCGTCCAACTCCACGTGCTGTTCCGAGTTGGATACTTGCAAGCGCTATGCCAGCGATGAACACGCGTCAGAGTACCTCGCGGGCGGCGACGGATGCACAAATTGTATCCAACGCGCTGAAATTTCCGCTTTTGCATTCTGGCTGGCGCACGATTTGCAGGATCCTCGAACGTCATCAACCTGAACGGAGGCGGCCCATGCACAAGATCAACATCCCAGCGTACGTCGACGAGCGGAGCCTGCAGCGTCGCGGGCGCGTCAAAATCTTCGATCAGATCGATCCGGCCCGCACCGCGCACATCATTGTCGATCTGCAGAACGGCTTCATGGCGCCGGGAGAGGTGTGCGAGATCGGCACCGCACGGGAGATCGTCCCCAACGTCAACAGCATCAGCGCAGCCTGCCGCGCGACCGGCGCTCTGAACGTCTTCCTGCAGAATACGATCGACGCAAAGACCCACGAGAGCTGGTCGAACTGGTTCGCGTATTTCGCGCATGCCGACCGCCGCAAGCGCATGGATGAGACCTTCGCGGACGGCAGTTTCGGGCATCAGCTCTGGCCCCTGCTCGAGACCACCGAGGCCGATCTCAAGGTGAAGAAATATCGTTTCGGCGCATTCGTCGAAGGCTCCTCCGGATTGCACGCCATCCTGCAAGCGCGGGGCATCGACACCCTGATCATCACCGGAACCGCGACCAACGTCTGTTGCGAGTCGACCGCACGTGACGCCATGATGATGAACTACAAGGTGATTTTCGTGGCGGACGGCTGCGCGACCTTCACCGATGCCGAGCACAACGGCACGCTCGGAAACATGCGCGCAATTTTCGCCGACGTCCGAACGACTGCAGAAGTCGTTGGCTTGCTCACGCAGAAGGCAGCCGTTCAGGCGGCAGAGTAGCGGCGTCTCCCCGCTCCGATTTCCCCTGACGGCAGAACAGCGGATCGAAAGATCCGCTGTTCTCGTTTTCACCGGCAATTTCAGGCAGCTGCCTTGGAGACCCAGCTCGCTGCAAGCGGCGGGCGCTGCGAACGCCAGCCGTTTGCCGCCTCGTAGGCATCGCCCAGCGCAAGCACAAGCGCATCCGCAAATGGCTTGCCGACGATCTGGATCGACAGCGGCATGCCCGCCGCATCGAAGCCGGCGCAGGTCGCGAGCGCCGGCAGGCCGGTGACGTTGAACGGCGACGTGATGCTCGGCTTGTCGTACATCAGCCACTTCGGCACTTCGGCGAGTTTTTGTGCAGGGAACGGTGACGCCGCAGTCACCAGCACGTCGACGCCGGCCATGGCGGCGGCGACCTCGGCGCAGAGTTCGCGCCGACGCTTTTGCGCATTGACGTAGTCGGATCCGCTCACGAGGCTGCCAAGCATGATCCGATCCCGGCAGATCTCGCCATAGAGTTCGGGTGTTTCGATCAGGTGCTTCTCGTGGATCGAGTACGCCTCGCACGACATGATCACCATGTTGACGGCGGCAAACTCGATCAGCGGCGGCAGGGTGACCTCGCTGACGATACACCCCATGTCGCGGAACACGGCCAGCGACGCCTCGACGGCCGCCTTCACCGAGTCGGTCGCGACATGATCCTTCTCGTAGAAATGCCGGACGACGCCGACCTTCAAGCCCTTGACCGGCTTGCTCATCATCGCGGTGTAGTCCGGAATGCGGTCTCCTTGGCGGAGGCAGGATCGCCCGGGTCATGACCGGCCAGCGACCTGCAGCATCATCGCGCAGTCGCGCGCCGTCCACGCCATCGGGCCTGCATGGTCGAGTGACTGCGAGAGCGGCAGAACTCCCTTGCGCGACACCAGCCCGTAGGTCGGCTTGATGCCGGCGATGCCGCACAACGCCGACGGACTCCTGATCGAGCCGCCGGTGTCCGACCCCATCGCGCCGAGCACCAGACCCGCAGCGACCGCCGCGCCCGAGCCGGACGACGAGCCGCCGGTCTGGCACTCGGTGTTCCACGGATTGCGGGCCGGCGGATGGAACAGGTCGAACGACGGACCGCCGATGGCGAACTCCCACGTGCCGAGCTTGCCGGTGATCACGCAACCTGCCTGCTTCAATTTGGCGACAGTCGTTGCGTCTTCTGCAGGCACACGCTGCTGCATCAGCCGCGAGTGCCCCGTCGTGGTGACGCCCGCGGTGTCATAGATGTCCTTGAGTCCGATCGGAATTCCCTGCAGCGGCGAGACCCGCTTGCCGCCCGTGATCGCCGTTTCAGCGGCCTTTGCGGTTTCGAGCGCTGCCTCCGGCGTGAACTTGACGTAGCTCAGCAGCGTCGGGTCGAGCGCTTCGGTCTTGGCGATGCACGCCTTCGTCAGCTCGACGGGCGAGAGCTTCCTGGATTCGAAAAGTGCAGATGCCTCTGCAATGGTCAAAAGCGTCGGATCGGTTTTCATCGTTCACACCTTTGCCGAAAAGACGGACGCCGGCTCGGCCGACACGTCACGAGGCGATTTTCAATCGCGTCGCCAGCGCCTTCAGCTTCGGATAGGCGCCGCGCAATTCGTCGAACTGTTTGGGGGTCAGCTTGAGGCCTGTTCGGTCGACAAGGACCTGAAAAGCCTCAGGTGTGATCGCGTCATTCATGTGCGGAAGCTCCCTGCGTTGCGAGCATGGGCGCGACGGTGCGCCGGAATACAGAAAGCAAGCGAAGGACCAATATGTATCCATAAATCGTATGGCAGCCATCCGGAGCACCGCAGAAATCGCAAAAAGAAACAGCGTCTGCACATTTTGTATCCATTGGCATGGTCTCTGCATCGTTGTCGTGCCATCGGTCGGGGAGCGCCCGACACGCTCTGGATCAACGAGGATGCAGACCATGCGCAACTTGCTCGCAGCTCTTTCAGACTACGCTGATCGCCACGACATTCTTCTCCTCTTCCGCAGCTCTCGCAGGCGGCACGCTGCGGGTGGCGATGACGTCCGCCGACGTTCCGACGACCGGCGGCATTCCGAACAACGGCGGCGAAGGAAACCGCTTTCTCGGCTTCACAGCCTACGACGCGCTGATCAATTGGGAGCTTGCGAAAAATCTCGACGGCATTGCCGGCATCCGGCCTGGGCTCGCGACGAAATGGTGGATCGACGAACAGGACAAGACCAAGTGGATCTTCAAGCTGCGGCAAGGCGTGAAATTCCACGACGGCACGCCGCTGACGGTCGATGCTGTCATCTTCAACCTCGGCCGCATCTTCGACGACAAGTCGCCGCAGTTCGACGCTCCCGCCTCCCCGATCGTCCGCTCGCAGATCTCCATGCTCGACCGCTGGGAAAAGATCGATGACGAGACGTTTGCGATGTACACCAAAACGCCCTTCGCCTTCTTTCCGTATGTGCTGACGCGCATGCTGATCGTCAGCCCCACGCAATGGGAGAAGTCAGGACGCAACTGGACTGAATTTGCCAAGCAGCCCGCCGGCACCGGCCCCTTCAAGATCGTCAAGGTCACGCCGTCCGTCTCGGCGGAACTGGTGCGAAATCCCGACTACTGGGACGCCGAGCGGGTGCCGAAGCTCGACAAGATGATCGTGATGCCCATGCCGGAGCCGACGACCCGGCTGGCCGCGCTTCGCTCAGGTCAGGTCGACTGGATCGAGGTGCCGCCGCCGGATGCCATTCCCGGTCTTCGCCAGGCGGGCTTTCAGATCAGCCTTTGGCCGTATCCGCATACGTGGCCGTATGCGCTCAATGCCGAAAGCGAGAAGTCGCCGTTCCGCGACAAGCGCGTGCGGCAGGCCATCAACTACGCGGTGGATCGCGAGGGCATCGTCAAGCTCCTGAACGGAACGGCGAAACCTGCGGCCGGTCTCTATCCGCCGGATAGCGCGTTCTTCGGCAATCCGCAGAACAAGTACTCCTACAATCCCGAGAAGGCGAAGGCGCTGCTGGCGGAGGCCGGCTACGGGCCGAAAAATCCAGCCAAGGCCAAGATCATGATCTCGACCGCAGGCTCGGGGCAGATGCTGCCGCTGCCGATGAACGAGCTGATCCAGCAGACGCTCAAGCCGCTCGGCATCGAACTTGAATTTGAGGTGGTCGAATGGGGCACCATGCTGGTGGCCATGCGCAGCGCGCCGAGCGCACCGCAGTCGTTGGGCGTCGACGGAGTCAATTGCAGCCTGAGCTTCACCGACCCATCGGCCCTCTATCGCTACTATCATTCCGACTCCTTCTCCCCGGCCAACTGGAACTGGGGCCACTGGAAGAACGCCGAGGCCGACAAGCTGATGACCGCCGCGCAGACGGAGTTCGATCCGGAGAAGCAGGTCGAGCTCCTGTCCAAGGCGCACGCCATCGTCGTCGACGAAGCCGCCTGGCTGTTCGTCGTGCACGACCTCAATCCGCGGGCCATGTCGAAGAAGGTCAAAGGCTTCAGTCCGGCGCAAAGCTGGAGCCAGGATTTTACGACAATCAGCATGGATTGAGGGGAAGCGCAGCAGATGGCCGGTCCACCAGACATTGCAACCGTGATCCGCGACCAGGCAGCCGCCTGGTCGTCGGTCACGCCCCCCAATGCGGTCGCTGAGAAACTCGCCGCAGCCTTTGCCGAGACGATTGCCGGCCTGTCGGCGCTGCGCGGCGGCCTTGCTTTCGAGCAGGAGCCGGCAAGCTTCCTGGCGGCGCTTCAGGAGACGAAGGAGGTCGCACCATGAACCTGCATGTCAGCCAGTCGTCGGCGCTCGGCAACCTCACGCTGACGGAAGCGGCCGACGCCATCGCCCGAGGCGATGTAACTTCGGTGGAGCTGACACGATCCGCACTCAGCGCGATCGCAGCGCGTGACAAGATCGTCAATTCATTCATCTGGCTTGATGAAGAGGAGGCGCATGACGACCGCCGCCGCGTTCGATGCCATGCAGCGCGCGGGCCGGCGCCTCGGTCCGCTGCACGGCGTGCCGCTGGCGCACAAGGACATGTACTATCGCGCCGGCAAGCGCTCCACCTGCGGATCGAAGATCCGCGCCGACTTTCGGCCGACCTATACCGCGACCGTGATCGAACGGCTCGAGGGTGCCGGATCGATCTCGATCGGCGGACTGAACATGGCCGAGTTCGCGCAGAACGCGACCGGTCACAACCAGCACTACGGTCACTGCGGCAATCCGTGGAACGCCGCCTATTGTCCCGGCGGCTCCTCCTCGGGCTCCGGCGCCTCGGTCGGCGCGCGACTGGTCTATGCAGCGCTCGGATCCGACACCGGCGGATCGATCCGCCTGCCGGCGTCGTTGTGCGGCGTCACCGGCATCAAGGGGACGCAGACAAGAGTATCGCGCTACGGTGTGATGCCGCTGTCGTTCTCCGCCGACAATGTCGGCCCCCTCGCCCGCTCGGCGCGCGACTGCGCCCGCATCATGAGCGTCATCGCGGGCCACGATCCGCGCGATCCCACGTCGTCCAGCGAGCCGGTGCCGGACTATGAAGCCGCGCTGACCGGCGACATTCGCGGCATGAAAATCGGCGTACCGACGAACTATTTTCTCGATGGGGTCGATCCGGACGTCATGGCTGCGTTCGAGACCGCCGTGGAAGCGCTGAAGCAGCTCGGCGCGGTCATCGTGCCGGTCACCGTTCCGCTCATGGATGCGGTTGCGACCTATGGCTCGATCCTGTCCCGCGTCGAGGGCGCGGCGATCCATGCCCAGTGGATGCGCGAACGGCCGCAGGATTACGCGATCCACCTCAATGCGAGGCTCTACGCCAGCTACGGCATTCCGGCCACGATCTATGTCGAGGCCCTGGCGCGCCGCGGCGAAATCTTGAAGGCGGTGGCCACCGACGTGTTCAGCAAGGTCGCGGCGTTCATCGTGCCGACGATCCGGATCAAAGCGCCGACCCTGAAGCAGGCGGACGTCGATGCCGGCGCCGAAGGCGCGATCGAGTACTTCAACAATCTCTCGGTCAACACGCGGCCGATGAACTACCTCGGCCTGCCTTCGGTCAGCCTGCCCTGCGGGCTCGACTTCGAACGGCTTGCCGATCGGACTTCAGATCCAGGGGCGGCCGTTCGCGGAAGGCACCATCCTGAAGATCGCCGACGCGTTCCAGCGCGGCACCGATCATCACAGGAAGCTGCCGCCGATGCTGGACTGAGGGCCGCGCGCAAAGCGCGCCTTGGTCATGCGACGTTGCGGCGGGACTTGCACGTCACGCTGCTTCATCTCCAGCACGCGCCAGTGCTCGACGATGCGCCGCCCCGACCGATAGGTGTGCTCGCGCGCCAGCGCGTCGGCTCGGATCACCTGTTTGTTGACGATCGCATCGAAGATTTCGCTGTGCTCGCTCTGCGACTGGCTCATGTCGCTGCCGTCGAACCACCGGAAGCGCAACTCGGTGACGAGCGGGATATCCTTGGCCTTGCGGTACATCGCCCGCAGATGCTGGTTTTCGGTCGCATCGACCACGGTTGCGTGGAACTGCTCGTTGATTTCGATCCAGCGCCCGCAGATCTCGTCAGACCAGCGCCCGAGCGCGACGAGGTTTGCGCCATCGGTAATGATCTTGTGCAGGGCGCCGCGCCGGGTATCCGACAGCCCGTGCTCGGCGAGCGTCTTGGCCGCGAGGCCGTCGAGCACCGACCGCACCTCGTAGATGTCTGCGATGTCCTTGGAAGAATACGACCGCACGACGTAGCCGCTGTTCGGCGTGTAATCGAGCAGCCCTTCCGCCCCCAGCGTCGACAGCGCATTGCGCACCGGCGTTCGCGACACGCCGAGCGAGGTCGCAAGCTCGACCTCGTTCATGCGCATGCCGCCGGGAAAATCGCCGTTCAGCACGCCTTCGCGAATCTTGTTCTGGATTTCAATAGCCCGCGTCGCCATGACGTCTTCCCCCTCCTCGGTCACCAGCCCGGGCGATGATGCTCGCCTCTTGAGGCCTGCCCGTCTCCGCACGGCCTTTCGGCGACTGTGTGGACGCGTCGGCGGGCGTGTCAACGCATCCACCTCGCGTCGCATGCTGATTTTGTATGCAATCCGCGGGCCGGCGGACCGATCGCACCAGCAGCGCCGTGGCCGCAATCACAACGGCGGAGCCGGCCAGCACCGCAAGCGTCGGCACGTCGCCGAACCAGACGTAACCGATGAGGATCGCCCAAAGCATGTTGGTGTAGCTCATCGGAGCGACGGTCGCTGCGCTCGCATGATAGAGCGCGCTGACCATGAGTAGCTGGAGCGGGCCGGAGGCCAGCCCCATCGCGATCAATCCGAGCAGGTGCCAGCCGGTCGGGGCTACCCAGGAGACTGCCAGGCTCGGCAGCAGCGCCAGCGATGACAGCGTCATGAAGGAAACCGTGATGAGCAACGGCGATTGATGCGCCGTCAACGTCCGCTGCAGCATCATCGAGGCCGCGCTGCAGATCGTGCCGCCCGCGGCCGCGAGCGCGCCCAGGCCCAGTACGGATCCGGAGGCGGAGCCGGACGGCACGATGACCAGCTGAACTCCCAGGAGGCCGAGCACGACGGCGATCCAGCCGTAGCCGTTGATCCGCTCGCGAAGAAAGACGACCGAAGCGACCGCAACGACGATCGGCTGGGTGAAGCCGATCGCCATCACGTCGGCGAGCGGCATCAGGTGAAAGGCCGTGAAGCTCAGCAGGATGCCGCTCGTCATGACCGCCATCTGCAACAGGTTCAGTGGAAGTTCACGAAGCTTGATCCGAAAGGCCTCGCCGAGCCAGGCCAGCACGATGACGAGCGCAACCGCACCGCCGGCATTGCGAAAGAAGACGATCTGGTTGACGGGAAAGGTCTCGGCCTGCGCCTTCACGACCGCATTCAGGATCGAGAACAGCGCAAGTCCCAGGAACATCAGCACGAGGCCGCGACGCGGATCACGCGGGCGCCCGCCCGCGTTGCCTTCGTTGGCGTCACTCATCGTCTGCGTCGCCGATGGCCGCGTGAGCATGCTACTCGGCGGCCTGGTCGACCGCTGCACTGCGCTCGAGGCGTTGAATCACGAAGTCGGTATCCATGACATCGCCAAACGTCAGGTAGAATGCGATCAGCGACGCATTGTGCTCTTCGTCGTTCGCGGCTGCATTGCCGTCACTCACCATGATGGTCCGGAAATTCAGCATCATGGCGTCGCGCGCGGTCGATTCGCAGCAGACGTTGGTAACGGTCCCCGTGATCAGAACCGTGTCGTACCCGCCGGCCCGAAGCCTTGCCTCGAGATCGGACGATCCCTGGATAAACGCGCTGAAGCGCCGCTTTTGCAGCTTCTCATCCTCCGGCTTCACCTCAAGACCGGCCCACAACTGGTGACCGAGGGTTCCTTCCGACATCGCGCGCACCCGATGCGCCCGCTTCTCCGGCTTCACCATCGCATGCATGTTCGACCAGCTTTCCATGCAGGCCTCGTCGTGCGTGTTCTGGACCCAGAACACCTTGCCGCCCGAGCGCCGCACCGCCGCAGCGAGCCGATTGACATTCGGAACGATATCGACCGCCGCCTTGCACAGCGCGTGCGCGACGCCGTCCATCATGAAGCCGTTCTGCAAATCGATGACGACAAGCGCCGTGCGGCTCGGATCGAGCACCGCGTGCGGATGCTCCGTGCCGCATCGTTCGATGACGCGCGCCATCACCGCCTGCGGAATGTCGACCCTGTGCATCTTGCCCTCGCTTTCCTTGACTTGCAGGCAATGCATCCACCGTGCCACGGCTCGGCTCTTAGTCGCTGCTGAGCGCCGTCGGCCGAAATCGATGCATGAATCACGCGCTGACAAGCAGATGCAGCGGAAATAGCGGCCGACGTCGTGATCGCGACGACATCGCGTGCGGATCAACTCCGTTGGCTTGTGAGAAATTTGTGCAAACGCGCCGTCGCGCTGCTTGCCGAATATGCATACAATCCAAATCATTCACGGGCATACTTTTTTCGTCCCGAGACGGCATGCAAGCACCTGCATGACCGATGATTTGCAAACTTCCGTGCCTATAATTTGTGTGCACCCATTTGTTGTTCGAGCGGCCGATTTGGATACAATTCGGCCAAAGCAACAAGATTGGCGAGCGACCTGACGATGCCAGACCTTTCAACCGACGATCAGGCGCTTGCAATCGAATTCGACGTGCTGGCAAAGCGCGCTGGCTTTCCGGTCATCGGTGTGCACAGGCCGGTGCTGCTGCAGGGCTACAAGGATCTCAAGCGCATGACGGCTCTGATGCGCCAGACCCGCACGGCCGCCAACGAACCCGCCGGCGCGTACTCCATTCTCAGCATCACGCGGAGCGTCTGACATGGCCAAGGCGCTGCACGAATGCTCGATTGCCGAAGCCGGCGCAATGCTCCGCAGCGGTGCGGTGACCTCGATGGCGCTGACCGAGCACGCGCTCGAGCGCATCAAGTCAATCGATCCGCTGATCTCGAGCTTCATCACGCTGACGCAGGAGAGCGCCCTCGCCGACGCCGCGGCCGCTGATGCCGATTTCGCCAAAGGCGTCGACAAGGGTCCGATGCAAGGCATTCCCCATGCCTTGAAAGATATCTATGCGACGGCCGGCATCCGCACGACCTGCCATTCGAAGCTGCTCGTCGACAACGTTCCGAAGGAGGATTCGGTCGTCGCCGCGAAATTCAAGGCGCAGGGCGCGGTGCTGCTCGGCAAGCTCGCGACGCACGAGTTCGCTCTTGGCGGCCCATCATTCGACCTGCCGTTTCCGCCTGCGCGCAACCCGTGGAATCCGGATCACATCCCCGGCGGCTCCTCGTCTGGATCGGGCGCGGCCGTCGCTGCCGGCCTGGTCCGGATGGCGATGGGCTCCGACACCGGCGGCTCGATCCGCGGACCCGCAGGCTATTGCGGGACGATCGGGCTGAAGCCCACCTACGGACTGGTTTCGCGCCGCGGCGTGTTTCCGCTCTCCTACACGCTTGACCACTGCGGGCCGTTGTCGTGGACGGTCGAGGACAGCGCGATCGCCATGGAGGTGATCGCAGGTTTCGATCCGCTCGATCCGGCGAGCGCGGATGTTCCCGTTCCCGATTTCCGCGGCAAGCTCGGCAAGGGCGTGGCGGGATTGCGATTTGGCCTGCCGCGCAAGTGGTTCGTCAAGGCCGACGGTGCATCCGCCGAGACTCTCCGCGCCATCGACGATGCGGCGCAGACGCTGGCAAAGCTCGGCGCCACCATCGAGGAGATCGAGCTGCCGGACTACGAACTCTACAACGCCTGCGGTCGCGTGATCATGTTCTCGGAGGCCTATGCGATCCACGAGAAGGATTTTCAGACCCGACCGCAGGACTTCGGGCTCTACACCTATCTGCGCATGAGCATGGGTGCGTTCGTCTCGGCAACCGATCTGACGCAGGCGATGCGTCTGCGCCGCGAGCTGTCGCTTGCGGTCAACGCGAAGCTGAAGAGTTGCGACGCGCTGATCACTGCCTCGACGCTGGCGCCGGCACCCGCGTTTGCGGAGGCCGATCCGAACAGCCCGCCGAACTTCCCGATCCAGACCATGCCGTTCGACGTCACCGGCAACCCGGCCATGTCGATCCCGACCGGTTTCTCGGCCAGCGGCTTGCCGCTGTCGATGCAGATCGTCGGCCGCGCCTTCGACGAGCCGACCGTGCTCGGCATCGGCGCAGCGTTCGAGGCGGCGACCAATCTGCATGTACGGCGGCCCTCGTTCGCCGTCGCCAAGGCGGCTTGATGCCGCCACCGCCGCCTTCCGCACTCGCCGGAGCGGATGCCACGGACGTCGCCACGACAGCCGCAAGGCTCGGGCGGCGTGTGGCCGGCCGTCAAGCGGGCACAGGCCTTCGCATCAGGGCACGCCGCCGCCATGTCGCGATCATGGTGGCGCAGCGCGCCACGCAACCTGCGCGGCTCGATCTGCATGATCGTGGCGTTCGTGTTCTTCGCAGCGATGATGGCGGGCATCAAGGCGATCGGCACGCGCCTGCCGCTCGTCGAGATTCTCACCATACGGCAATTGATCATAGTGGCCGTCCTGCTGCCCCTGTTCGTGCGCACCGGGCCGAGCCTTTTCCGGACGAAGCATCTTGGCCTGCAGATTCAGCGCGGACTGCTTGGGCTCGGCGCGATGCTGACGACCTTCACCGCCATGATCCACATTCCGCTGGCGGAAACCACGGCGATCGGCTTCAGCCAGTCGTTGTTCGTCACCATCGGTGCGGTGATCTTCCTCGGCGAGACGGTGGGATGGCGGCACTGGACCGCGATCGGCGCCGGCTTCGTCGGCGTGATGGTCATGCTGAAGCCCAGCGGCGACAACCTCAATCTCTACGGTCTGCTGGTCGTGCTCGGCGCCATTCTCGGCGCGGGTCTGACCATCACGGTCCGGCGCCTTGCGGAACGGGAGCGCACCGCGACGATTCTCGCTTACCAGGCCGTGATCCTGCTCGCGGCCCTCGGCGTGCCGACGATCCTGTGGTGGACACCGCCAACGGCAGATGAATGGCTGCTGCTGGTGATGATCGGCAGCGTCGGCGCCGTGGGCCAGTGGCTGATGACCAAGGCCTACCAGATGGGCGATGCGGCGGCTCTCGCGCCGCTCGACTTCTTCCGCCTGATCACCTCGACCATCGTCGGCTACCTGGCGTTTTCGGAGCGACTGTCATTGAGCACCGCCATCGGCAGCATCATCGTCGTCGCAGCCGTCATCTACGTGGTGCAACACAACGGCCGTCGCCGGGCGCGCGAGCGCATCGAAGCGGGGCCCGCGGCCTGAAGTTTTAGCGAGGGGATCGTCATGAAGCGTCATCATCTGCATGCCAGTCCGGAGACCTGCCATTGGGGCTACTTCGACGGCGCGTTGAAACCCGTGCTCACCGTGGCGAGCGGTGACGAGGTGACCGTCGACACCATCAGCGGCACGCCGGATGTTCTGCCGGCCGGCCCGCAATTCGAGATTCTGCCGGAATTGAAGGACGTGCACGCCAGGAGCGAACGCATAGTGCCTGGCCACATCCTGACCGGTCCGGTCGCCGTCGAAGGCGCAGAGCCCGGTGACGTGCTCGAGGTCGAGATCCTGGACATCAAGCTCCGGCAGAACTGGGGCTACAATATCATCCGTCCGCTGATGGGCACCCTGCCCGACGACTTTCACGATTTCCGGCTGCTCAACATCCCGCTCGACAAGGACCGGATGATCGGCAAGCTGCCGTGGGGACTGGATCTCCCGCTCGCGCCGTTCTTCGGCGTGATGGGCACGGCGCCGCCGCTCGCCTGGGGCCGCATCACCTCGCTGGTGCCGCGGGCCATGGGCGGCAATCTCGACAACAAGGAGCTGACGCCGGGCGCAAAACTCTATCTGCCGGTGTTCATTCCCGGCGGCAATTTCTCGTGCGGCGACGGGCACGGCGCGCAGGGCGACGGCGAAGTCTGCGTCACCGCGATCGAAACCGCGCTGCAGGGAAAATTCATTTTCCGCCTGCGCAAGGATCTTCGCTTCACCTACCCGCGCGCGGAGACCGCGACCCACTACATGACCATGGCGATGGACCCGGACCTCGATCAGTGCGCGGTCAAGGCGCTGCGCGACATGATCGTCCTGCTCGGCGAGAAGCGGAATCTTTCGCGCGAAGACGCCTACACCCTCTGCAGCCTCGCCGCGGACCTGCGGGTGACGCAAACCGTCAATGGATCAAAAGGCATTCACTGCATGATTGCCAAATCAATCGTTCACGCCGGAATGTGAGACCGAAGTCCAGCAGCTCATGCGCCCGAACCCGGAAACCTGAATGGCACTCGTTCACGCGATGTCATACTTTGCCGGTCTGATTCTCTCATCAGACATGCTCGTTCTTACAAGCCGAGCGCATAGGACGGCCGGCGCGGATCGGCGCCGCCTTTGAGTACGCCGGTCTCGAGGTCGGCAACGACCGTGCAGACGGCGCCGGCCAGCCAGGTCCAGTCAGCCCACCATTCAATCCTGTGGCCGAGGCCCGCGAGCGCATCTCCAGTGGAGCGGTCGATCCGGCCTTCCAGCTTGAGCAGTCCGGGGTGGTAGTCGTGCGGCTCGAAGGAGCCGGGATAGAAATGAGGATCGCCAAATCCGCGCATAAGCTGATCAACTGGCGCCCCGCGTCATCTTGATGGGGAAATTTTGAAGGCCGGCTCTTCCGGATATGCCCAGGGGCGGGCGACCTGGTCGTCCGCCTCGAAATCCCGCAATCTTCTCCCGGCTTTTCAGCATAAAACTGAGCTGGTCTGTTCCTTCGAGCAAAGGCAGCCGTCGATCTGCGGCCAATTCGAAATGGATCGGCTCCAGGCCTGGTACGATAATTTGACCTCGCCGCAGGTCGATCGTCATTTCAGATGTGTTTGAGCGTTCAAGCGCTGCAACGATCCGGTTGATTGTGGAAATGTCAACGCGCAACGGCAGCAGCCCGTTTTGAAATGCATTGTCATGAAAGATGTCGCCGAAGCTCGGTGCAATCACACAGCGGATACCCGCCTCCATCAACGCCCACACGGCGGTTTCGCGCGAGCTTCCGCATCCGAAGTTCGGACCGGCCAGAGAAAGCTCGCGCCGGGCGATCTGCTGGATCACACTTTGATCCGATCGATAAATCGGCCCAATGATTGGCGATTGTGGCTCAAGCACGTCGATCCAACGCTGCCGGAGCCAAAACGGTTCATCGACGTGGAAAATTCAATGCTCGCGTGTCAGGCGGCATTGGACGGACTTGGAATTGCGATTCTGGTCACACCTGCGTACGCCGAAACAGATCTGGCTCGCCGTCGGCTGATCGCCCCTGTCCCACACAAACTGAAGACCGGTCAGTCATACCGTCTGGCCTGGCTCAAACCGAACGCCGATCGCCGGCCAATCAAGGCATTTCGAGAGTGGGTCCTGGATGAAATTGCGGCACAGCCGCTGATTGGAAAATCCTAGAGCAAAGTGGCCGCCGCCGCAGGTCGGCTGATCGGCCAGCTCGCTGCTCGACGTCGGGACGATCCTGTTCGCTGGCGTGCAGGCCTCTTTTTGAAACTGATGCCTTCGTGCTTGAAGAAGTGCCACACCACAGCTGACCTTGATCCCGCGCTCTGCCAGCTCCGCACGCCGCGCAAAATGATAAATCATGGTTCGGTGACGGAGCAGGCCTTAAAGCATGATCCGGAAAAGTGGAAACCGGTTTTCCGAAAAGATCATACTCAAGCAAGGAGCCAAAGCGCGATGGCGCTTCAACAAAATCCCATCGCGCCTTAGCCTTCCGCCAATGGTCTGGCTGGATTGCCGACCACCGTCACTCCCGCCGCGACGTTGCGCAGGACCACCGCGCCGGCGCCCACTATGGCGCGCGACCCGACCACGACGCCGCCGATGATGAGCGCGCCCAAGCCGATGAAAACGTCGTCCTCTATGGCGACGCGGCCCGCGGTGTGTACTCCCGGCGAGATGGAAACAAAGTCGCCGACGATATTGTCGTG
Source organism: uncultured Alphaproteobacteria bacterium (assembly GCA_963757845.1). GTDB lineage: Bacteria > Pseudomonadota > Alphaproteobacteria > Rhizobiales > Xanthobacteraceae > P52-10. Next base: position 7,805 of record CAVWTB010000049.1, on the reverse strand, counting down.
GTCGATGGAGCAGGATGTGTAGAGTGTGCAGAACCGTCCGATGCGGGTGTCTTGTTGCACCACCACACCTGCAGAGATGATTGTGCCGGCGCCGATGACCGCCGAGGCCGAGATCGTGGCAGCGGGGTGGGCGATCATCGGCAGGCTGGCGTTGCGCTCAAACAGCCTCTCACATGTGGCGCGCCGCTGCGCCCCCTCAACGGCGATAACCAGATCGTGTGCGGCAAGGAAGCTGGAATCGTCGAGCAGCCGTTCATCGCCAAGACAGGGCCGTGCGTGCATCAACGGCTCGGCGGCTCCCACACTGAGGTAGCCCGCTAGCGCACGTCCTTGCGCCTCCACTGCCTCGATGACGTTGCGCGGCAGTTGCCCCGGGCCACCGCCCACCATGACAAGAGGCTTCATCTTTGTCCTTCCGGCGGGGTACGATCGCCCCTCGCCTCACGAAGCGTTCCAATCCCGGTCATGACGTCCCGCGCTTCGGTGCCAGGATGCCGTGCAGCGACGCCTGCGTGACGTACTTGATGTCGAGGTTTCGAGTCTCGCTCAAACTCACTCGTGAATGCGGAGCTCGAAATTGGGAGAACCGTATGGGTAGAATTCCGTCAGTCTCAGATTTTCGTAGGTCAAGGCTTCGAGATGCACAGTGCCCAAGAAGGGCTGATCGGGTTCGACCAGAAGGATCTGCCTGGCGTAGCCGTTGTCGTCAAAACCGCGCCGGAAATGCACGCGGGATTTGATGGCGATGACATCGAAATCCTCCGGCTTCAGTTCCAGTCCCCAAAGCTCGTCAGCTTCGATGATCTGCACGAGATAGGGACTGACGATCAGAACATTCCCTTTGCCGAAGCTCACCCCGTACCACTGTTGTCCCTGTTGCCGCTCTTTCGCGGCGTCCTTGACCAAAACGATCGTGCCTTTGATTTTGACCGGGACACCCGCCGAGTTGTCCATCAAGCCACCGACCTCCATGTCGAAAACGTCACCAGGCTTCGCCTTCGCCGCTGACAGCGCGTCGACGGCTCGCTTCGAGGCGATCGTGGCGATCAGGGTTCTTTCCAGTTTCTGGTCGACGATCTCGCGTAGCAGCCATGTGGCGTATCCGGAGCGGTCGCTATAGTCGGCCAGCACAATGGGGCCCTTTCCGGCGCGCGCAAAATCCCGGGCCTGGGCGACACCGTCCTTCATCGAACAGGTCCTGGTGGTGTTCAGCAAAGCCTCGCGCTTGCTCCATGTCCAGTTCGCCATGTCGGCGGCAATGCGTCGCGCGAGTTCTGGATCGTCGTTGGTCTGGACCTGGATCGTCATGCCGGCATCGGGCACGTCTGCCCAGGGGAAACCGAAGAAGACGTTGACGAAGACATCCGGCTCGCGTGCTTCCCATGTCAAGGCGCGCTGGACCAGATCCGACCACGGCGACGCACCGGTCCACATCACGACCGTGGAGGCAAGAATCGGCACCCTGACGGTGGCGTGCCTTGGCTTGAACGACCCGCGAATGGCGCGCACCAGCATGCGAGCCGCACGCTCGCCCTGCAGATGCATGTCGTAATGGGGAAAGTATTTGACGCTGAATCCCATGTCGGCATGCTCGAGAAACTGCTCGTCCTCATTGCCGTGCGGATCAAACGTCGCGCTGATGAACGCCTTCTCGCCGACGATCTCGCGCACCCGTCGCGCAAGATCTGCTTCCGGCCGGGGAACGCCGCGGACGGCCATCGCGCCATGAAGCGCAAGGTAGACACCGTCGAAGGGGCCCGAGCTCCGCAATTCGTCCAGCATGATCGTCACGAAATGCCGGTAGGCCTCCTGCGTGATCCAGCCGGACCCGGTGCCGGTTCGGGGCCACAGCGGAGAGGTCATGCCGACCAGCTCGACGTCGGGATATTCGCGTGCGACCTGCACGAAGCCGCCCATATAGCCTTTCGGATCCGTCTTCAGGAGGGCCTCGCCGCCGGCGGGAGAGCCTGGATAGATGAAGTCCTGAAGTTCAGTGTCGTTGGGGAGGAACGTGACGGTTTCGTGGGAAAACTGAAGCACCGCGATGCGCATGGGACTGCCTTCGTAGCCGGCGGGATCCGGAGTATCTGTGACGCCAGGCGTTATTATTGACCGGCCGTTCCGGGGACGACCACTACAAACTTTGCAGCGCGAGCTCGCGCGCGGCCGCCCCTACCGCCCCCTGAACGGCCCGGGTTCACGCTTTTCCACGAAGGCGCGGGCGGCCTCCTGAAAATCCTCGGTCAGGTGTAGCTTCAGCGCGGCCTGCTGCATCTCCGTCTCGCGATCGCGCTCAGCCATGTACCAGCGGCGGGTGCGGACAACGGACTGGACGCTGAGCGGCGGGTTTCTGGCGATCGCCTTTGCGAGTTCGTGCGCTGCCGCCATGAACTCGCCCTTCGGCGTGACCCGGCTGACGATGTTCGCGGTGAGCGCTTCCTCCGCAGTGAAGACGCGACCGGTTAGCGCGACCTCCATGCCGAACGCGCCGGCGCCGACAATATCAAGCAGGCCCCAGTAGCGCGCGCCGCCGAGACCACGCGGCGTTTCGGTGACCTGGAACTTCGTGCCGGTCTCAGCGACGATCAGGTCGCAACCAAGCGCCATGTTGACAGCCATGCCGTACACGTAGCCGTGCACAGCAGCGATCACCGGCTTCCAGTTGACCGCGCGGGTGAACACGTCACCGGCGCGGGCGCCCTCGCCGGAGGGCCCGCCGAGCCGCTCCAGCTCGTCGCGCGTGCGCAGTTGCCGCTGTTGCACGTCGGCGCCTGAGGAGAACGCACGGCCGGCGCCGCGGAGAATGGCGACATAGGCGTCCTTGTCGGCGTCGAACTGGCGCATCTTCGCGATCAGCTCGCGGACGGAGTCATCAGTAAAGGCGTTCAGCTTCTCGGGACGATTGAGCGTGATTGTCGCGATCGTTTCCTTGCATTCATAGGTTACGAGAGACGCCGTCGACATGCCGCTTCCTCACCTTGATGATTTTTGTTTGGGTTGCGCGAGATCCTCGGGATTGAACTTTCGCCGTTTCGTTGCCTCGCCGAGACGCCCAGGCCCTAAGATCTATCGCCCAAGCAGCGGCGGTAATCGGACTGATCGACTGGATCTTCAGCGCAGCCGCTCTGCGCCACCTGTCGCGTCATCAAACTCGCAGATCTCCACGCCCTCCGGCACCTGTGTGTCCGTGTGTGCGTAGATAGTAGGAAGCAAGCGTCAACTCGCGACGACTGTGCTTCAGGACAAAGAGGATCTTTCGGTACATGGCCGGCGCGAGGTGAAAATACACTAAAGGTCGTGCGAAGACGCTACTGACCTACAAGCTGCCGCCCAGGCCTCAAAAGAGGCCTGCGCTGAGGAGCCTTTGGGCCGGATATCTGCACACGTGAGTTCAATCGGTACCGATTTCGGTACCACCCGACAACGGCAGTATTGCTAAGCCCTTGAAATATCTGGTCGGAGTGGCAGGATTTGAACCTGCGACCCCCTCGTCCCGAACGAACCGAGCAACTTCGCTGTTCGAGTAAAATCAATAACTTCGCGTACGTTCGAAGCCGATTGCAGGCGTTTGGAAACGCTGTTTCATTGGCATTTCATTGACAGTCCCTCGACCGTGTGAGCCGTGTGGTGCCGAAAACTGTCCCGGCCAAATGAGACAGTGAAACGGGCTCGCGTGCCGGGCACTCGTTCACGCGATGTCATACTTTGCCGGTCGGATTCTCTCATCAGACAAGCTCGTTCTTACAAGCCGAGCGCATAGGACGGCCGGCGCGGATCGGCGCCGCCCTTGAGTACGCCGGTCTCGAGGTCGGCAACGACCGTGCAGACGGCGCCGGCCAGCCAGGTCCAGTCAGCCCACCATTCAATCCTGTGGCCGAGGCCCGCGAGCGCATCTCCAGTGGAGCGGTCGATCCGGCCTTCCAGCTTGAGCAGGCCGGGGTGGTAGTCGTGCGGCTCGAAGGAGCCGGGATAGCTGTACGAAGCACAGCGCGGCGCTTCGATTGCGTCCTGCACCTCCATCCCGAATACGTGAATGTTGAGGAATGCCTGAAGCATCGCCTGCGTTTGCACGTCGCCGCCGGGCGTGCCGAACGGCATTTTCATCTTGCCGGGTCTGATCGCGATTGCCGGACTGGGCGTCAGCCGTGGACGCTTGCCGGGCGCGACGCTAGAGGGATGATCCGGGTCGGCCCAGCTTTGGCTGCCGCGCGGCGAAGGGATAATGCCGAGCTCCGGCACCACCGGCGCGTTGTAGGAGCCGTCGCTCGGCGTCGCCGCAAACACGTTGCCATGACGATCGACGACCGAGACGTGCGACGTGTCAAGCTCGGGCGCGGAAAAGGCGCGCTCGGGGATGAGCGCGGCACCGGTTCGCGCGCGTTCAGCAGACAGCTTGCGCGGATCGCCGGCCGGCGGCATTTCGGGCCACGCACGGTCGGGGCGGATCATGCTGCGTCGTCGCTGGGCATACTCATGCGACAACAGCGCCTCGATCGGCACGTCGACGACACGCGGATCGCCGAAATAGGCCTCGCGATCTGCGAACGCCAGCTTCACCGCCTCTGTGATGCGGTGCAGGTAACCAGGAGAGTTGTGGCCGAGAGTGCGCAGCTCCGCGGCATCGAGCAGGTTGAGGGCCTGCAGCAACGACGGCCCCTGGCACCAGGGGCCGCAGGCATAAAGACGGATATCGCCAAACGTGGTCCCGACCGGCTCTTCGAAACCCGATCGATAGTTCGCCAGATCCTCGGCCGAGAGGAAGCCGCCGTTCTCCTTCTGGAACTTCACGATTACCTGTGCGATGTCGCCGCGGTAGAAAGCCTGGCGGGCGGCGTCGAGTCCGGCGCCACGCCCGCGGTCACGCGCGGCGCGCTCCTGATCGGCCATGTATTGAATGGTAGCCGCAAGCTCCGTCTGCACGAAGATCTCACCGGGCTTCGGTGCGCGCCCCTTCGGCAGATAAAGCGCGACGTTGGATGGAAACATCCGATACTCGGCCTCGTGGTCGGTGATGACTTCCGACATGAGCGGGTAGACCGGAAACCCGTCGCGCGCGTAGTTGATCGCTGACTGAGCGACCTCGCCGAAGCTCATCGTGCCGAAGCGCTCGAGCGCAGTGATCCAGGCATCAGGCGCCGCCGGCACCACGGTGCGGAGGATCCCTTGCGGAATAGTGCCGGCATGGTGCTTCTTGAAGTGATCGTGCGGGATCGCCTTCGGCCAGGGGCCTAGCCCCGGGATCGTGAAGACGCGATCCTCGGTGGCGGAATAAATGATGATCGGCGCCACGCCCGCGAAGTTCACGTATTCCGGCTGCACGACGCTGAGCGCAATACCAGTCGCAACCCCGGCGTCGATCGCATTGCCGCCCGCCTCCAGAATTTTGAAGCCGGCCTCGGAGGCAAGGTAATGACAGGCTGCCACCATGTGGCGCGTCCCCATGATCGTCGGGCGGTGGGCCATCTTGCAACGCTCCTTCGGCGAGAGTTCTGTTTCGGGCAGGCCTCGCCGTATCTTGCGCCCGGATTCGACATTGGCAAGCGCTACGCGCTTCAGCGCGGCATCATTATCCGATTGCGCGAGCGCTGAAAGGGCATGAAACCGACGCCGGTAACCAGTCGTGAGATTGGCTATGTGATCTATGGCACCCATGCATCGGGAGTGCCGTAGTAACGTCACGCTTCGCTCCCCGGGACCATGCTCCCGCGCGATTTGGAGACGTGGCAATGTGGATGACGGCGCTCAATCGTCCGAAGTCTGATCTTCGCACGGAGTGTGTTACCGAGAAACAGCGTCTCATCGCATTGCGAGAACACGGAAACTTTGCACTGGCATATTCGGCAACCTTCCAGGCAGGTCTGGATCATTTCGGCGGCGAGGACGGATTTATCGCCTACAAGCAAGTAGGCAGCACCGCCTTCGTTCTTTCCGATCCAATAGCGCCAATCGGTGGCTGCGAGAGACTGATCCGCAGTTTCATCAAAGAAAGGAGTGACGTTTGCTTTTGGCAGGCTTCGCGGCCCGTCGCCGAAATCCTTGAGAAGATCGGCTTTTGCGTGAACGAAATGGGGACTGAGACGCGAATAGACCTCGATAACTATGATTTCGACGGGCCAAGGAAGCGCAACTTCCGACGGGCGCTCAAGTACGCGGCCTCCCGCAACTACACAATTGTGGAGCGCCTGGTCGCTTCACTCGACAGCAAAGAATTGAAGAGGGTCTCTGAACGATGGCGGCAAACGCGCGGCGTCAAAGACCGTGAGATGACATTCTTAACCAGGCCAGCAGTCCTCGACGATGAAGTCGATGTCCGCAAGTTCTTTACATTCGACCACAAAGGCAGTCTGCAAGCTTTTGCGTTTTTCGATCCGATCTACGAACGAGGCAAAGTTATAGGCTATCTCAACTCAGCCAGGCGCCGGCTTCCCGAAGCAGACGATTTGGTTGGATATGCGCTCCTTCATCGAGCGATTTCGGACTTTTCAAGACGAAGGAAAGGCCGTTCTTTCTTTTGGACTCTCACCGCTCTCCGGCATCGGGAACAGCCAGTTGTCCGGCAGCCGGCTCTTGAACTTTTGCTTTCTTGCGGTCTACCGGAGCAGTCTTTTCAACAAGCTTATCTATCCTCTTCAGGGGTTCGCAGCGCATAAGGGGGCGTTTTGCGGATCAACCCGTCAGACCTATTGCGCTTTCAAAAGCGGTCTTACGCTGTCGCAACTCGTCAAGATGCCAAGAGCATGTAATGTTGTCTGACCCGTGCCGCTTTTGCACGGATAAGTCGGCACGACCAGGCTGCCGCCGCCACTAGAGCGCTTTCCATTTGGCTTGCGCCAGTCTCTCCACCGTCATGCCCGGCCTTGTGCCGGGCATCCACGTCTTTGGTGCCGAAAAGCAAGACGTGGATGGCCGGGACGAGCCCGGCCATGACGACGTTTGATTTAGCACTTGTGGAAAATGCTCTAGCGCGACAAAAGGCCGAAAGCAAAGTCGAAAGGTCCCTCACTTCGTTCGCGATGACAGCGGGTTCGTCGCGCCGATGCGCGTCGGAATTCTCACGCGTTCGCGTAAGGCTTGATGATCTCCTCGCCGAAGCGGGCCAGTGTCGTTTCGAGATCGGGCACGAACGCCGTCACCGGCAGCGCAAGGCGGCCCGCGCCCCGCGCGATGCGCTCCTCGACGGCCGCGCGCGGGTCGGTGCCGGAATTCGGCAGCGCACCGGGACAGCCGAGGATCAGCTCCACCTTCGCCGGATCGCGGCCGGCCTGCTCGGCCGAACGACGCACGACGTCGAGCAACGGCATGATGTCGACCTGGGCACCGATCGAGGGGAAGAAGCCGTCGCCCAGGCGGCCGGCGCGGCGGGCAGCCGCTTCGGAGTGGCCACCGACGACGATCGGCACCGATTTCGCGACCGGCTTGGGATTGCTGCTGACCTTGTCGAAATTCACGAACTCGCCCGAGAAGTTGGCACTGTCGCCGGCCCACAATGCGCGCATGGCCGCGACGTACTCGTCGGCGCGCTTGCCGCGCCGCTCGAATGGGATGCCGAGCGCCTCGAACTCCTCCTTCAGCCAGCCGACCCCGATGCCGAGTTCGATCCGGCCGCCGCTGAGATAGTCGAGCGTGGCGACCTCCTTGGCCAACACCAGCGGGTTGCGCTGCGGCAGGATCATCACGGCCGTCATGAAGCGCAGCCGCGTGGTGGCTGCGGCGACCCAGGTCAGCCAGATCAGCGGATCGGGCAGTTTCACCGAAGGACGGCGCGGTAACCGGCCGCCCGGCGCGTAGGGATAGACGCTGGTGTA
>CAVWTB010000048.1:0-355702 GCA_963757845.1 uncultured Alphaproteobacteria bacterium | reverse complement strand
CAACGACCGCGGCGCGTCTTGTGTCCACACAAGCCATCCAATAAGTTTCCGAAATGCCATGGACGCGCCCGACCTTGGTCTTCCACGAAAGCCGACTCCGCTCTGGACAATGCGGCGCCTGGGTCGACGCCATGTCCTGGTCTTCTGCGGCAACGACGGTGCCACCATCAAGCCGAGCTGAAGCGGATCGCTGGCCGGATGAAGTGACCTTCGGTGATCTCCAGCCGCGGATGCTCTGCACGCTGTCTGCGGCCACAAGGGCGCCGACGTTCGGCCCGACTGGGGCAACATGGGCACGTCGGACATTCCGATGAGCCGGGACCGATTCGCCGGCCTGTCTCCGATCGACGCCGGAAGGCCGCTACAGCTCGATGAATGGCACGATCGCCGCGATGCGGAGCTAAATCGCGCGGGTCTGACCGATCAGCTTGTGAAGATTATACCACCGATGAGGCCGCCAATGAGCGGCCTTACACGAGCAGATCAGCAGCTTCCCTGCCTCGAAAATGACGGGGGGCATCCCCGCCGGACTGCCTCAGCCTTATCCCTCCTGTAAGGCTTCCAGCCGGTGAGACTGGGACGCCATGACTTCGCGGGCCTGCCAGCCGATCGCCAGCTTCCCGAGCCGTCGCCTAAGCTGTGGCACCCTGCGCCCCGATTCAGATCGGCCTATGATCCTCAAGCTGTCCTGAAGAAGCCAGTTCAACAGGAAACTCAAGGCATGCGGGTCACGGCGCTGTTGCTGAGAGCAGCTGAAGACGGTAGAGCGGGTGGCCAGTTTCTCGCGCGAGTAGCTTCGCCAACGCACTGCATTTGGCGTCCCCGGCGTTGAGTTCCCGCCGACTACGAAGGCACAAGAGGCAATATTTCCGCCGTCGACAGGATATTTGCGGACGAACGGACCCAGAGAAAACGAGCGATGACAGTCTGGATTTACACCGACACGTCAAAGCAGGTTGGCCACCCCGAACACCTGAAGGTCTTCTCCGATCCCGAACTCGCCGACGAGTGGTTCAAGCGGTTTGACCCAGAAGGCGTCGCCTTTGAATATCCCGTCATCGGGGAGCCCCGCATGATCCGGCGGCCGATCCCATAAGGGTCACCAACGGAGGCGGCCTCTATGAGATCAGAAGCGCGAGAATTCCAGACCAATGTAATTGAACCGGCCAACATGAGAGCTAGAAATGCGCTCGGAACATAGCGTAGACGCAGCAACTCGTTCGGCTTCATTGCCTTCGGCTTCATTGGTACTCCCTTAGTCTCCGTGAGCTAACCGGCAAAGGGGAGAAAAGTTCAAAAGTGAACTTAAATTTAGGACACTCACCAATCTCAACTTCGGACACGGCTTAAAATACGGACAGCACCCCGTCCTTACGCCCCAGGCTTCAATCCCGGCGACTCTATCCAGCGCTTGGCTTCCGCGTACATGCGTAGCTGCGCGATTTCTTTGAGGATGTCTTGCCGCTCGGGACCGTCTGGCAGCGCGTCCGCGTCGGCTTGGAGGTCCCGAATCTGCTGCTCGATTTCGTCAGCACTCAGATAGATGGCTTCCCGGATTTTGCGCATGGGCATGACTTTCCTAAGGTCACACGACGACACGAACCGCGGGGCGGTTCCGCAAGTGCTGCTGCTTCAACTCACCTTCCGCGTAACGCAGATGGTGGGGATTCAGTTCTGGGAAACATTGGAACAGATGTCGCCGCGTCGCCGGCAAAGCTCGGGAGGCTTCACGATGTGCGGCACGACTCCGCGTCTGTATCAGGGCGCTGCGCCGCTGGCGTTTTCTCAAGGCGCTCCTGAAGTTCTGCGGCCTTCGTAGCAAAGCCGGCCTGCACCTGTGGGTCTTTAACTACTTTTGCAAGCCGCAGCAGCGTCACTGCTTGCCGGACGAGATAGTCTTTGCCGATCATTCCCCATACTCTTCTACCGCCCTAATCCACCAGAACGCGCGAACGGGAGTTTTGTTCAAAAGTGAACAGGAACTTTCGGCAATTGCGATGGAACCATCCAGGTAATTCCCAAGTTGTCGGCCGGCGCACAAATCTGCCCGTGCGCAGAAATGACCCTGACTTCAACCCGGTCATTCGGCCGGGTTTTCTTTCCCGTTCGCTAAGGTCTGGACAAGGCGCGAGGTCCGAAAGTGTCAACGACAGACTGCGCTGTGCCGCGGCTGGTTCAAGAAGAGCATCGAGTTTCACGGATGTCGCCGTAATGCGCCTCCAGATTGAAAACCGTCAATCCGCCGTCCGCAGCCCTCGAGCCCGTCCACTGCGCGCTGCCAACTTGAATTCAGCCAGTTTAGTACCAGTGTCCACGGCCATACCAGCCGCCGCCGTCAAGCAACAGAATGAGAGGATGATTGAGAAGCGTCGGTCATCCATGTGCGCTTCCCTGGAACGCTGCGTATTGCGCAGCACCCTGAAAGGAGGAACCTACTCATGGGGTAAATGTTTTCACGCCCAGCGCTGCGAGCACGGTAGGAGGTTTCAATGGCAGAGAGCGTTTACAAGGTCATCGAGGTCATCGGCACCAGTTCAGAGTCCTGGGAGAAGGCGGCTGGCGCCGCTGTGCAGCGCGCCGGTAAGACGTTGCGCGATCTGCGCGTTGCGGAGATCTCTCAACTAGCTATGCAGCTGAACGGAGAAAAGGTCGAAGCCTACCGGGCCGAAGTCAAACTCTCCTTCAAATACGAGGGCGAGATCGAGATGGATATGTGAGGCTCTCGCGAGCGCAAGAGAATGCGCAGACCTGATCCGCCACGCAGTGTCGTGGCGGAAGGGTTTTTATGCATCGATCGCGAGCGATGTTTCTCCCGCAACTACATGACGTGCGCGCTATGCGAGTTGCAGCGACAGCTGCTGGGCAGGGCGCGTGTGGAAGTCCACAAGTCGGCAAACGTGCCGGACAGCGTCCGGCCTTCGGCTGTCGGCCTTCCTCCTCACCGGCGCATCGCTAGCCTTGAGCTCTGTCGTTATCCGCGAGCTGTGCCGCAGGCGCCATTATTCCCGCCTATAAAAGGATTACGGCGCAGCCGCTTCCATGCGTGCGATCAGATTCCGCACGGACGATCGATGCCACTTGGCGCCTCGCGCTGGCCGACCGCGGCCATTTACAGCGTCAGCAATTTCGCGCAGGGTGAAGGCGCCGGCCTTTCGAATGGCTCCTGAGCGGAAACAAGCTTGTTGCGAATTCATCGGCGGATTGGCGCTGAACATAACTCCCGAGCAGTCCCGCGTAGTCAAGGTTCGTCGGATTTCCCAGCCTTGCGCCCGACGCCCTTTTCGCCTGCAAAGCCGCCCTCGTTCGCTCCGATATCAGCCGGCGTTCCTTCTCCGCCAACGCCGCGTAGAGATGGGAGCATGAATGGATCGGCATCTCGTCCCAGCTCGGCAACAATGAAGGGCACCCGCTGCGCCATCAAGCCCGACACGAAGGCGACGTCCCGCGACAACCGATCAAGCTTCGAGACGACGATGCTACACTTGGCTTGCGCGGCGCAGCCGGGGCGGCTGCGAGCTGAGGCCGGCGATCGAGGGCATCGGCCCCCTTCCCGGTTTCCGACCTCGGCGTATTCCGCGATGATCGCGAAGGCCTCTCACCTCGGCGAACCGGGTGATGGTGGCGCGTTGCGCCTCGATACCTAGACCGGAGCGCTGCTGTTGTTGCGTGGAAACCCGAAATAGGCGACAGCGCGTTCCATTTACAAGCCGCATTCCGCGTCAGGCGACGGCGAGGAAGTTGGGCCGACAAACGCCGCTTACGGTGACCCGACTTGCTAGACGATAAGGGTCCTGGGGAACCCTTCAATCAGGCCAATGTTACGACGGCGCTGCATGAGCACTTAATGGCTATTTTCCGATCAACCAGAAACGCTCTCCATGCGTAGTCACCTCCGGCCGTAAGCCGAAGCGCTTCTCCGGGGTGAACCATGCATGATAAGTTCATGCAAATCTTCCAGCAGGTCACGAGCATGGGCAACGTAACCGTGTCCAAGGAAGCTTAGATCGACATTGGTTACGTTAACTGTGTCGATGCCTGGCGCGACAAAGATGGGTGGCAATAGACCCACGCGGGGAAACTTGTGTGCCCAACGGACGCCTCAACCGCGCGGTCGCGCGCTGACACGTAAAGCGTGGTGTGGCAACTTGCGAGTAAGCTGCGCAGAGTTGCCGAAATGTATCCGCGTGAACATCAGCTGCTGCTAATATGACTTGTCCGAATGGTACGCCAGTTTGCTGCTTAGCACGCGCCGCAATACGATCAACTGCACGTAGAACGCCACGATTTCCCATACTGTGCGCGATTATGTGGACTGCCACGGCCCCACTCTTCGTGGCGAACTCGACCATAAAATCTGCGATCATTCCCTCACTTGCCTCGATCGTAGCCTCATCAGCTAAATAGTCGATCGTTTCACCTTGTGATGGCCAACTGAAAAACGCCATTGCTCCTTTTATAGAGAGATCATAACCAATTTGCGCCGCGCGCAGTGCAGCATCCTGAAATGAAGCATTGTAGCCGTGCACAAATATCACCGCGTGCCTATCGCTTACCTCAACGCGAGCCAAGCGTGACGATAGGTCCTTCCAAAACTCGATCTCGTTCTTCTTTGTGGTGTCCAGGAGTTTGACGTGATCATTGTCCAGGGGACCAATCGTTGCCACCAAGGTGAGCCCAGAGAACCAATTCTGTGAGAAGCCGGGACAAACACTCGGCAACAACCATAATGAACCTTTGTGTCCGGTGTGGCTGAATATCCCTGGTGAATGTCGGCCGGATCAACGGGACGCCGATTTGCTGTACCAAACGAGATACTCACCCGTGTTCAATGTCTGCGGCTCAGCGAAACCGGATCTAGATAGGGGATCGCCATTCCCAACCCGCTTAATGCCCGCTCTGCGCAATGGCGCCGACCTCATTGAGTCTTTCCCTCCAGCTCTGATGTAGTAGAGAGCGTCAAACACGCGCACTGCGTCAGTCAGCGCAGTTGTCGCCCGCAGCGCGGGGACTACGTGGCTTTCCGACGTCTGCAGCTCCTGTTTGAGAAAAGAATAATTCGCTTCGTCAGACGTAGGATCGAGACCTTTATCCCTGCAGAACACTTCGAAATTTCTGAGGCGAGGCGCTCTCCATTGTGCCCATCCAAGACCGCCGTCACCGGAAGAAGGATGCGCATCTTGCATCAATCGGAAATCGCCGAAGTGATGGCCGAGATTTCCGACAATTCCGGCGGCCTGAAATTCAGTAAAACCGAAATCCGTAATCAAATGCGACATGACATGCGGGGCCGTCATCGCAAATCTTTCGTCGCACGACGACGGAATTGAGGGAACCGGCGGCGGTTTCTCAGGATCCGTGATTCTCCACCCAGGTCGCGTTCGGCTCATCGCTTAGGGCATCTACAGCTGGGTAAATCAACGCGGCCGTTGAATCCAAAGCAAAACGCAGTGCGTGTAGTAAGCGAGGAAGCTCTACTGCGCTATCCGGCGACTGTGCTTGGTACAGTTCGGCAGCGCTCGGATAACCCTTGAGCCGCTGCAACAGACGCTGTTGGGCTTGCGACGTCATCACCGCGAACACAAGACACTGCGCTCGCCACGACACGATGTCATATGGCTGCACCCTAAACTCAGGGTCCATATTGACGCGGTGCGTATCCCATTCGCTCGGAGTAAATCGAAACGGTCCAACACGATCTCCGTCCGTGTCATCTGCGATACGCGAACGGAGTTCGGCGACTGCCACGAGGTAGTGAGGGTGCACATCGAATTTTTCGGCTCAGCCACATATATCTCCCGTGCAAATTCCAGCCTGTTGATAGCCATGCTGCTAGCTCCCTACCTCGGATGGAACCCGCCCGTCCGCCTAGGGTTTAATCGCGTCACTTCGAGCAAAGCACTGCGAAAACAGCGGGATCATAGGGCGGCTCGCCGCGTGGAGAAATTGCTATCAGGGGTTGCTGGCGGACGATTTCAACGTCCGCCCCTCGGATGCGTAGGCCCAACGGGGCGAGGCCCGCCGCTCTGGCCGGCGTCTCGCGGAAGGGCGCGCCAGTTGGGCGCGCGCCCAAACGCTCAGGTTGAGATTGTATGATAGCGGTGGTCTAATGGCGAGGCACGCAGGGGGGCCGGACCGCCCTCTTCGGCAGCCGATGAGCATTCGCCTTGCAATGATGACTTCTAGGATCGGCGCACACTGGGCCTCTTGGATGGGGGATAACGAGAGCACTGGTGCAGTTGCGGGGGAAAAGCACCTAGTCGTGCTGGTCCACGGAATCCGTACGCGGGCGGACTGGTACATCGAGGTCCGCGATCTTCTGATTGATGAGGGGTTCGAAGTTGCTCTTACGAACTATGGACGATTTGATCTAGTCCGGTTTCTCTTTCCCTTCCCATTTCCGAAGGGTTGGGCGGCCACCATGTTGAGCGCGATATGCGGGCGGCAATCAGCCACCACAATGCGAAAGAGATTTCGGTTATTGCGCACAGCTTTGGAACCTACGTGGTTGGATGGATTCTCCGGAGGAGGTTCGACATAAAGTTCAGGCACATTATTTTCTGCGGCAGCGTCGTCAAATTCAGGTTTCCATTTGAACAGTTGAGAGGGCGCTTTAAGAGCGTTCTCAACGAAGTAGGCACGAAGGACATTTGGCCCATATTGGCCGTCAGCGCCACGGGGGTTACGGTTCGTCGGGCGCCTTTGGTTTCAAACGCTCCCCTGTGCACGACCGATATCACAGGGGGAAGTCCCATAGCTCCTTCCTGAACGCGGAGTTTTGCAAGGAGTGGTGGGTTCCTGTACTTCGGAGATGCCCCGAAGAAAGGTGACACGCCGGAAAGACCCCCTGCTGTGGCTGCAATTCCTGTCTTTGGTTCACGCCAAATATATTGTGGTGGCGCTGATTGCTCTGTCGTTGGCGCTAATCTGGTGCCGGGCGCCGGGGCGGTTCGTGTTCATCCAGAGCGATGTCGATTTCGCAGGGCACACAATCGACCGGCTTGTTGCGGAGGCAGAACAGCCCTGTTCGGGATGTCCGGAGTTCCTGACATGCCAGCAGTGCATGACCACGACGGGAATCAGAATGCCGTCAAGGACTTGGTGATTTGCCGGCGCGAGGCCATCTACTTCTCCTATCGCGATCCAGTGAGAGCCCTTGCCCGCCTTGAAAGCGCCGCCTGCCCTCACCGTCACCGGAATTGACAGGAGACGGCTGAGGGTCGAGATCAACAGGGTGCGCGCGGCAGATGCGAGAACCGCGAGCGGTCGTTCGCTGTGGCTGTGCGGCTGCGACGAAAGAGGGCAAGAGAAGAGTGCTGGAAATCGTCAATCGGTAGACAGCGGGAGGGAAGCGCGTATGCCCCGGTTGATTTTGGTTCTGACAGCCGCACTTTGCATCGCGCTGCCGGTTGGGGAAGCACAGGCGGGCAGGTTCACCTGCAAGGCTGCTCAGAACCTTGCACGGACGTCCGCGCCGGACAGGGACACCGTGCTGGTCGAGCCCGACGATGTGAAAAAGAGTGCCGGTTCAGCATCAACGGAGAACCGGCTGGAAGCCCTCCGCGTGGAGCGATTATGGAGGCGGTCGAGCTGATGCGCCGCGGCAGCCGTCGGAGGCTCTGGCAGTCAAGAGGGATGTTGACTGGCTCGCCTTCCTGCTGCTGGCCGCCTCCAGGGAAGAAAAAATTGACGACGAATTTCGGCAAAACTGCTTTCTGGCCATGCGAAGGAGCTGGGCGATTGTTTCAAAGCGCTTGAGGCGAACACGCCCGCCGATGTTCCGGCGTTCAGCAATCGCGACCTATTTTGCCGCGGGACCGCAGGCGGCGGGGCAGACTTCAATTTTCAGGGGAAAATACTGGGTGCAGGTGGTGAGCGCGACGCCTTACCTCGTCGTCGGCGCCATGCGCAAGGATAGCGCTAGCTACCTCTTTGCGCCCTTCGGACTCTTCCGCGGCCAAACGCGGCCGTGAGCTGATTGGCGAACTTTTTTATCGCGGCATCAGCGCAAATAGCGACGCGAACAGCAGGCGCAGGTCGGCGGCACTGCCTGCGCTTGCCGGATCTGGCCTGCTCGCGCGCATCCATGGACAATATTCCAGCGCGCCTTAGCGGGAGTTCCCGGGCAGGGTTTTGAAGGCAGTAGCTCCCATGGCAGGCGGATAGACAGCGCGGCGCTTAGATTGACTGCTCGGCGGCGCGCAGTTTGTTCGTCACATCGCGCGAGCCCTTCATCATCCAGACATGCTCGCGCAGCAGGAACTTCCAGCTATGGCCGATGCGATACACTGGTTAGTCGCCGATCAAGGATGTGAACGCTTTAGTTGGTGGTCGCTCTCGCCGCCGCGAGCGGGATTTGAAATTCGCGGAGCTCGCTGCTGCTAAGTGCTTGCTCTCGAATTAGGAAAAATTCCGTACTTTGCCACCGAAGTACAGAGCTTCAGAGAAAACGCCCAATAGAGAAGGGATAGTCACAAGCCAGCCGGCGGACAGTACGAACAAGCGAACCGAAAACGCAGCCAGATCAGCCTGAAAGTGGCCCCGTCCGCTCAGCGGAGAAAGGGTTCGGGCGTGAAGGCTGGCGGAGGGAGAGGAACTGAAATCCAACCTTCTCCGCCGAGAGGCCCACCGTCAGCCTTTTTGGCAAGCTGGACGGCTAAGCCCCTTCAATTCGGCTATCGGTGTCCTCAAGCCATGCGCGCAGGGCGGCAACAAAGTCACCCAGTTCCTCTCTCGCCCGCTCCTCAGTGCGCTGCCCGGAATAGCGATCCTCAAGCTGATCAAGCTCTAGTCGGGCATGCCGATTTTCCCCGTAATGCATCTCTAGAATGGCCCGACTCCCCTGAAAGCTGCTCAAAACTAGGCGCATGTGGAGCTCCTCGTCAGATACTTGCACGGGTTAAGACCCTGAAGTGGCAAGGCAACATCGCACTCAACTTAACCCCAGTTTGCTAGGGTAAACGGCTACTCCGATTTCCATCAGCATCGAATTGCTTCAGGTGAGAAATCACGTCGGCAATTTCATGATCTTTTTTCAAGCCTGCAAATGCCATTCTCGTTCCGGGCACCAATTCGCGCGGTGCGCGGATATATCGAGCAAGGGTTTGCAAGTCCCAGACGAGGCCTGAGTTCCTGGTTGCCGGCGAATAATTGTACCCAGGATATGTTCCGGCTTTTCGACCGACCACGCCATTCAAAACCGGCCCAACCGAATTTTTCGCGTCCGGGCCGATTTGGTGGCAACTCTTGCACTTTGCGAAAACCGCGACGCCCTGATCGGGATTGCCCGCAATGGAGAGATTTTGCGCAACAGCCGGATATGTGATCGCAAACGCGCCAAGCACGAGAACGGCAAGGATCAATTTCATGACACGACTTCTCTACCCAGGGCGGAACTGCCCCAGGAGTTGAACAAGGGTGGCGTCGGAGATCACAACTGCTCAGTCGCGACCGCTGTCGCGCGGAGTGCCGACGGTCGGATGACAATTAGGTTGGAACAAGCGGACCGGGCGCCTTCAGATACCTGTTCTTGATCGCGTCCGCCGCCCAGTAAGCAAGGGCGCCAACCGGTCCGGTCGGATTCTTGCCGGCGTTCTGTGGGAACACGCAAGCGCCGGTGACGAACACGTTCGGTACGTCCCAGACCTGCAAGTATTTGTTGAGAACGCTGGTGGTCGGGTCAGATCCGAAGACGGCCCCGCCGGTGTTATGGGTGCTTTGATACGGCACGATCGAATACGGCACTCCGGAGATGCTGCGGTCAATTCTCCTGGCGCCCATTTCCTTGGCGATGTTCACGCAGATATCGGCTTGGCCATTCATCTGCCTGACTTCGTTTTCCTGAAAATCAAACGTCATCCGCAGTAACGGCCGACCGAAGGCGTCGGTATAGGTCGGATCCAGATCAAGGTGGTTCTGTCGATAGGCCATCACCGCACCCTGGTTTCCGACCCGGGTTGTATGATTGTAGTGATCGACAACGGCCTTTTTCCACGCCGAACCCCACCGAGGTGTACCGCGCGGCGTCGGATGATATTGAATGGGTCGCGCGCCGGAGTTGCTGCAGCTGATGCCGCCGCCACCGATATAGCCCGCCTTCGCGAAGTCGTAGCTGTCGCCGTTGAAGTCGTCCATGCACGTTCCGAGAGCGCCAGCTCCCATGAACTGATTCATGACGACGTCTTTGTCAAAGTATGCAGTCGCACCGCCGCCGCACTGGTAAGCGTAGTTGCGGCCTACCACACCCTTTCCGCTCGACGGATTGTAAGGCCTTCCGATTCCAGAATGTAGCAAGAGGTGAACATTCCCCAGCGCATAGGCTGAAAGAACAATGAGATCTGCTGGCTGTTCAATCTCACGGCCTCGCGCATCGAGATAAGTGACACTGACGGCCTTCTTGCGGGTTGAATCCAGATTGACCTTCATGACCGTCGAATTGGTCCGCAACTCGAAATTGGGGTTCTTCATGGCAAGCGGAACGACTGTGAAGTGCGGGCTCGCCTTGGCATTCGCTTCACAACCAAAGCGTTCGCAGAAGCCGCAATAGTGGCATTCGCCGAAAGCGACGCCGTCAGGATTGACGTAGTCCCTCGAGGCATTCGACGAGGGGTTTGGAAACGGGTGATATCCGAGATTACGAGCAGCCCTTTCGAACATCACCATGCTTTGCGCCGCAATCATTGGCGGATTTGGAAATTCGTTCTTGCGCGGTCCTTCAAATATATTGCCGCCGTCAATCTTCCGGCCGCCAATATTTCCGGCCTTGCCTGAAGTACCGCAGGTCTTCTCGAACTGATCATAGTACGGCTCAAGATCATCATAGGTGATCGGCCAGTCTTGCAGATTCATGTCCGACGGGACGATCTTCTCGCCATACTTCTCGACCGTCCGCTTGCGAGGCTGATGATCCCATTCCAGCCAACGCCAGGTTACGCCGTTCCAATGCACGCCGGCTCCGCCGACCCCCTGGCCGGGCAGAAACGATCCGAGTTGTCGCATCGGTAGCGCCGTTTGCGAGGAATTGTTGCGGAAGGTAAGGGTTTCCCGCCGAACGTTCTGCATCAGACCATGACGGGCCGCGTAGCGAAGCTCATCGTGAATCTGCGGATCTAGAAAGTCTGGATTTGTATCGCGCGGGCCTCCGCGCTCGAGCGCCACGATCTTGAGGCCAGTAGAAGCGAGTTCCTTGGCGATGATGCCGCCGGTCCATCCAAGTCCCACGATCAGTATATCGACCGAGTTGAGTTTTGTGGCCATGACGTCGTTCTCCCGTCTTCGGATTGATTAGCTGAGATCCTGAATGCCCAGGGGTTCGGCGGCGTACGGCTTGTTCCTGAAGGGCTCGATCTTGTCCATGTACATCGCATTGGCACCGGGGAAGCCGATCATCTTCCAAGCACCTTTCTCGGCGTTACCGCCATACATTGGATCGGCGAAGTAGCCCTCGACCGTCAATTGAAGCAGCAGCCCGAAGAACGTCTCGGTCGGCACATTGGGCAATTCGACCTTGCCGGCGTCGAGCTCCATCATCATCTTAAGGCGGTCCGCGACCGGCAACGAAGCGAACGAGTTCTTGTGCTTCTTCAGCGCATAGGCGTTGACGTCCGCAATACCGACGCGAAGCAGCTCAGACGGCGTCAACGGCAGCTGATAGCCCTGCTGCGGCATGCCTTCGATAAACGGCCCTTCCAGATACAAGCGATCGCCCTTGCCGTATCCGCTGGCCATCTGGCGGTCGATATAGCTCACTACACCGAGCTCAACGGCGCCGGGTCCAACGTCGTCCTTTGGGATCAAGATATCGACGGCCGCCTCGATGAATGCAGCTTCATCGACATTGAAGAATTGGGCGCCGGCATTGGTGACGCTCGTCCCGGTGACGCTCGCACCATGACTGTGCGCTGCGTGACTGTCCGTCGACATCTTCTCTGCCGCTGAGGCAGTCTCGGTCACCGACAACGCGCCTGCAGCTGCGCCGGCCGCGCCGATCAGCATCAGGAAATCGCGGCGATCGCTCCGGTTGTCGATTCCATTTTTCTTGGACATGACACCTCCTGTGTGCCGCGGCTCACCAGTCGAAGAAGGTGGCCGTCCCGAATTATCATTCCTGTGGGGCCATCGCCGTTTTCGCGGAAGAGCCCTTACGTTCTGTCTATGGTCATCTCAGCCATTAAAATAGAATCAGGCAAACGAATTTAATTGGCATTTGACTGCATCAATTATGCTCGACGTTGCGAATGCATACGAGCTCGTCAGACCCTTTGCTGAGATCGCGGCAGCCGACGTTGAAGGAGCTCAACGTCGGTCGAACAATGTCAGCGCGCACCCGCACGCGGCGCCCGTCACTGATGCTGGCTGGCGAACACTCTCTCCGCCACGCACCGACGTTCGTTCAGTTATGGACGCACGCCGACAAACAGTCGCGATTCCCGCCTGGCTATCGCGCCGCACGGGTGATCGGCAGGACGTGCGCTCCGACGATCTGCTGTTATTCAACTGGCCGCGGATGCGGTTCGCTTCGCGACACCGCCCCACGCGGCTCGGTCGACGTGTCTCAGGAGATTACGCGCGCCACCCGAAGGATGGCCGAGCGACGTTCGAGTTCTCGACTGGCCGCGGCGACGACGCGATGGCAGATGTTCGACTAGCACCGCGGCCACCAGTCAGAACTTGTTGGCAAACTGTTTTGCCAAGGCGTCGGTGGTCGCATCCGCTATCTGATAGACGTGATCTTTCATCTCTTTCCAGGTCTGCGCTTCCGCGTCGTATTTTCGATCCTTCAGCTGTTGTATCTGCTGAATGTGGTGACCGCCGTGCGCGAGAAGAAGACTGCCCAGCGCCTCCTTCGGAAGATGCGGATTTGCCTTGCTCAGAAAGACAGAAATTTCATTGGCGTTTGAAATCAACGATTGCGTCGCGCTCGACTGAGCGGACACGTTACCGCCCACCGTGGCCTCGAGATATGCTTTCACCGCGCCATAGTGACCGGCGAGCAGCTTGAAGAACGCATCCTTGGCCGCAGCGCCGTAGAAGGGCTCGATCGTCGCTGCAATAGCTTGCGCGTTTGCAACGGCCTGCTGTT
The DNA here is from genome assembly GCA_963757845.1 of uncultured Alphaproteobacteria bacterium. Lineage (GTDB taxonomy): Bacteria > Pseudomonadota > Alphaproteobacteria > Rhizobiales > Xanthobacteraceae > P52-10. The sequence continues at coordinate 342,624 of CAVWTB010000048.1, read as the reverse complement.
CAGCCACCTTTCCCACTGCGTCGTTTTTGTCGAAGGCCGCAAGTGACACGTTCCGGACCCAGAATATATGACCAAGCCACAGATCACGCAGCATAGCCGCCGTCTGCGATACCTTCTCGCTCCGACGTGACCGGCTTGCGGTCGCTCGAGCAGCGACAGGTTTGTGTCTTTCGGCGGCCCAAGCCGATCCAACAAATGACAACAGGCCAGTTGCGGTGCCTGCGATCGCGGCCAGCTTGAGGAAGTTGCGGCGGTGAGTTTTGTCTGCATGCTCAAGTTTTCTAGACATTGAAATCTCCTGCGCGGTTTCGGTTACACCGCCACGTCATCATCTGGTGTGTGTATTTCATCGTTGGAAGAAACAAACAAAGGAATTTAATTGAGGTTTGGATGCAATGATCATGCTGACATCAAACGCTCGCGAAACGAAGCAGCGGTTTTCGTCGGAGCGACTTACCTAATTAAGTTGACCGAACACAACTACGAAAAGATCAAAGCGCATCGACAGCAATTCATTGCGGCGCGAACAGCGAAGTCGAGCAGGTGATTGTCGCCATCGCCGTCGCTTCATAGGCGCTGTCATCCAATTGAATGCGACAACTAACCAAGGTATCGTAATCAACCCTATCCTTGTCAGTTCTCGCGCATTCGACGAACTGCGGTCGGCGGTCCGGCGAAACTATTACCTGCCTACTTCTACTTTCGGCGGAGGGTGTTGGCGACTTAGTTTGCGCACCTCCAGCGGTAATCTATGGACGTGCACCTCACCACCCGAATGCTTTTTCAAAATGTCCACTGCGCGGCTTTCGTCATGGATTGACCGCGTCCGCACCCACAACAACAGTCCTCCGCGGTCGATCTGTTCTTGAAGATAATGAGCGTGATTGGTGCCGAGCCATGTTGCCAGCACTGAACCAAGAAGGCCCCCTGTCCCGCCCACCAGCACTACTGCCGTTATAATGGCTGCGAGCGAGCCACCCGACGCCACGACGATGCCAGCCGCCACCGCTGCGCCAACATATACCAACCCCCCTATCAATCCGCCCTCGGCATCTCCGATAGCTTCGGGCGAGACGTAAGCTGATCTTGGCACTGCAGGGTCGTCAGCCAACGGCTTGACCTGTTCAAACTGACCGAGCTTTGCCTCGACCGCTAACGCGCCAGCCAGCAGACTAAGTTCGGAACGGTGGAAGCCAGAACTGAGCAATTCGTCGATGGCGGCCTGAAGGTCTTCGCTTCGGTGAAAAATTCCGACGGCTTCGGAAATGGCGCAAGTGTCTTGTTCGACTGGCATGGGCATCTCCTCAAATGAAGACTACGTCCGATTTACGCAGCAGTGGCAGCGGCTACGTACCTCTCCCGAATAGGTCCGCGGCGGAAACTGAGGGCGATGACGGCTTGCGTCATTTTCCATTTCTACGGTTCGGCCCTCCAACGGCCTCCTTCTTCACTATCGATATCCGATACCCAAGACGTAAGCGCGAAGAAGCAACTCTTCGTCCCTCACTTCGCTCAGGAGCGCCTGCAATGCATCTCTGGTATTCACCACACCACATGGTTGCGATTTCTGATCGATTACTGGGATATGGATGAACCCCTGCATCTTCATGAGCCCCAGAACGTCGTGCAGAGATCTTCGCGACGGCAAGATGTCACCGACCGCGTCATCACATCAGATATTCTGACGTCGTCGACTACACCAAGGCATTGCGCCACTTGCCGCACAACATCAGCCTTTGTGATCACGCCCACCATAACGCCGTTGACGTCGCACACGACTAGAAGTGCTCTATGAGTGCCGGACAGAAGCCTTGCTGCGACGACCAGCGTGGCGTGGGCATGGATTGTGATCATCCGCTGTTGGGCGGTAGCCAATATGCTTTCGACGCGCATCCGAGTTGCCCTTTAACTTGCATCTCAGGTGACTGACGGCTGCACGAGGCCGCAGTCGCCTCATCATTTTCACTTCGCGTCACATCAGGCAAACGAATTAAACTAGCGCTTGAGTTCAACATTCTTGTTTGATGCAGAGGATCGATCTGCGTCTCACCATGATGAGATCGAACCGGACCGGAGTCTTCTGCACTATCAGGCACGCAAGTAAGACGCGCCGGCTAGATACGCGGTCCGCAACGTGCCGCTCCATGGAGAGCTCTTCCTGAAGGCTCTCGTAGTCTTTAGAGATTGACGCTATTGCCTGCGTGCGCCCGTCGCGCTTGAAACGTATCGCGCAGTCTCTTGCAGCGATGTCGCCTTCGATTGCGATTTCGTCCCACTTTTCCGCATGCCCGACATAATTGATGGGAACGTCGTAGTGTTGGCTCCAGAAGTAGGGGACTGCCGAAAATGCTGTGCGGTGCCCTAACATGTTGAGCGCAGCCGTCTGGCCTTGCCGCTCGGCGACGACCCAGTGCTCGACCCGGATGTTGCAACCGGTCAGCAAATCCGACCAGCGCGCAATATCACCGGCGGCAAAAACGTCAGGCGCGCTTGTCTTCGAGGTAAGAGTTCACAACGACGCCGCGATCCACAAGCAGGCCCGCCTTCACAGCGAGGTCGATGCGGGGACGTACCCCTATCCCTGCGATTATCAAACCGGCCTCGAGCGTACGACCGCTCTTAAGCGTTACTCGATGCTCCGCGATCGACACGGCGCTATCATTAAGATGAAATATGACTCCGTGTTCTTCGTAAGAGACTGCAAAAACTTCCCCATTTCTCGACCGAGAATGCGTTCCATCGGCACCCGCTCAGGTGCTACTACGTGGACTTCGATATCGCGAGCGCGCAAAGCGGCGGCGGCTTCAAGCCCGATGAAACTTGCTCCGATTATCAAGGCCTTATTGCACCGCTCGAGCGCCATCGATGATCCTTCGGCAATCCGCCAGCGAGCGGAGTGAAAGTACAGGCGAACCATCGGCGCCTGGAATCCAAAGACGAACCGGCTCAGCGCCGGTCGCCAAGAGCAACCGATCGTACGCAATGCGTTCCCCCGTAGAGACGCTTATCTCGTGCGAGCGAGTATCCAGCGCTGTGACTTCCGTGTTGAGCCGTAAGTCGATGGAGTTCTCTGAATAGAATGCGGAAGGTCGCAGGTAAACGCGTGTCTTCCGGCACAGTGCCGGCAAGGTAATCTTTCGACAAGTTCGGACGATCGACGGGTGGCGCGTCGTCGGCACTGAGCATTACAATGCGTCGGTCGAAACCTTGCCGCCTCATCATTTCAGCGGCGGACAGCCCAGCCGCCCCTCCGCCCACAATCACCATAGCGGCACGATGATCGGAAATCGGCCCCGCACTGCGAATACTCGGCACCGGTTCTTGTCGCGCACCGACGAACACCAGATTGCCGCGGACACTCACATTCCATCTCCGCAACGGGTCGAAGGCTGGCGCGCGCAACGCTTCGCCAGTTCGCAGATCAAAACAAGCATGGTGCCAGGGACACCGGATCGTCCCACCTGTCACGAGGCCTTCAATCAGAGGGCCGTGATAATGAGGGCAGGTCGGCTCAATCGCGAAAAACTCGCCGTCGCTGCGGATTAGAAGAACGCTGTCTTGGCCTACGTGACCGAGAATACCAGTGCGATCCGCGATTTCATCTTTAGCGATTCCAGCGACAAGATCGGGACCAATGAGCTTTTTGGTGAAGACATGTTTCGGCGCGGCCCTCTCGTCGATTGCACTCAGCGCAACACCCGTTTTCGATATATGTTCTAGGAGCAAACGCATCGCCGACTTTGGTAGTAGCGGCGAAGGGCGGCACCTTTTCATCGGACAAGGAGGAAGCCAAACGAATTGATTCGAAATTTGTCCGCACTGTTTATGCTAGGTGAGACATGGATATCGAGCTCGCCAGAACCTTCGTAGAGATTGTGTCTACAGGCAGCTTCATCAAAGCTGCCGAGCGTTTGAATGTCGCCCAAACGACGGTCAGCGCTCGCGTGCGCCTTCTGGAGCAGCAGCTCGGACGCCCTCTATTCGTTCGCAACAAAGCTGGCGCCACACTAACTCCGGCCGGCGAGCAGTTCCTTCGCTTCGCGCCGAGCTTCGTGCAGCTGTGGCAGCGCGCACGCCAGCAGGTGGCGGTGCCTGAAGGGCATCGAGCGGTGCTGACAGTAGGGAGTGAGGTGAGCTTGTGGCAACCTCTTCTGGCCGAATGGGTCAGGATGATGAGGCGTTCACACCCCGATATAGCGCTTCGCGTCCACGTCGATGTCCCTCAAGACTTGATCACACATGTTGCGGCGGGCTTGGTGGACATCGCGATTATGTACGCCCCGCAGCATCGGCCCGGGCTGGAGGTCGACTTATTATTGGAGGAAGAGCTCGTACTCGTCACAACGAATTTGGAAACCTATCGAGCCGACGATCCGCAGTACGTTCACGTAGAGTGGGGTCCGGATTTTTCCCTTCACCATAGCGTAAGCTTTCCGGATATTACCCCTAGCTTGGTCTCCAACCTTGGCCCGCTCGCCCTCGGTTACGTTTTGTTGGAGGGAGGCTCTGGTTACTTCCGAATGCATGCCGTGCAGCAGTATCTGGAGTTCGGACAACTCCATCTTGTTCCGGGAGCTCCCCACTTCTCATTCCCTGTCTACGCCGTTCATTCAACGAATGTCGATGCCGCCACATTAGATGCGGCTCTCACCGCGCTGCGTGCAGTTTCGAAGACTGAAGTCAATTAGTCAGCGAGCGGGTAAGCCACGCGCGATCAGATCGAACGGGCGCTCCGTGCACCTCCCCACATTGACTAATGGAATCGCGCGCATACCTCACAAGACGCGCATACCCCTCGGTTGATCGGAGAGCGACATGCAGAAGAACATGCGTCAAAAGAACGTAAGTCCACAGAACGTCGGTCGGGCGAGCGACGACGAAAAGTTGGCAAAGCAGCGCCTCGACCTGGAACTAGACCGCCAGTTGGAAGCGACATTTCCGGCGAGCGATGCGCTCAAGATTACGCTCAGGCACTCAGAACAGCCCGTGAAATTCGAAGCGCAGGATTAGAACCAAGCGCTGACGGATCCTTATGGAGTGGCGGGGCCGCGCATTGGCCTGAAATGCCCGATAGTCGGCGGAACGCGTCTCCGTGATCACCATGAGTTACAGAGATCCCTGGCGCGATTGCTGGAAAGAGAAGATCGAATGCCGTGCCGCGGTTTTGCTCGCTGACGACGCTCACATGCCCGCCAATGTGACGCATGAAGGCCCAGACCTGGGGGACGCCCAGTCCGCTTCCCTTTTCTCCCTTCGTGGTGAAAAGCGGTTCAAAAATCCTTTTGGCAACCGTCTCAGGCATACCCAGCCCGTTGTCTTGAACTCGAACACGAACGTAGGTGCCCACATCTTCTTGATCGGTGACGGCCGGCCTTATGTCGCAACGAGCCGTACTGATCCGGATTTCGCCACCATTTGGCATAGCGTCCCTCGCGTTAATGACGAGGTTCAGGCATAGCCGCTGCAAATTGCGATGAAGTCCACAAGGCAGTTTGGAACAGTTGGACAGAGATCAAAGACAACGCGGACAGACGATCCCGCCGCACATCTGAGGAACAACTCCAGATCCTCGAGCAGTGCGTTTGCATCCGCCGCACATGCTTGCACCTCTCCGCGCTGTGCGAGGACCAGAAGTTGCGAGGTAAGTCGCAATCCGCGGGTCACCCCTTCACGTGCTCCAGCTACGAAGTTGAGAAGTTTCTCCGGTTCATCGAGGCTTCGCTCAGCGAGCCTTAAACAGGAATTGATTGTCGCTAGTATATTTCGGAAATCGTGGACAACCCCTCCGGTCATTTCTCCCAATACCGAGAGCGGTGGAGCGAGGCCTGCCAAACGCTCAAATGCGGACCGATCGTCTATCTCTGGGCGGAACCGATCGAGCAGATCATCGTTGATAACGACCGTTTGTTTGCCGTGCTTGTTTCCGTGCGGCATCATCCCACTCCTCAACTCTCCGCCCGATTGGGTGACTTGGTCTTTGATACGGATTCGTCGAAATCACGCTTTAGTCTATCGACTCCCTGCCCTTGCGAGTATTCCGATCTCCGGTCTTCCAAGCGTCTCCTTGGCCTCAGACGAAGTCCCTAACGCACATCACGCGTGCGCTAACAGAGGCAACATTTCCTCGAACCCGCGGAAGACCATCTCCACGGCAACATACAGGATCATGAGGAGACCAGCATATCCGATCCATCTGTATTTGCCCAACAATCGCGCGATGTAGCTCGCAGCGATACCCATGAGAGCAACCGATAGTCCAAGTCCAACGACCAGGGCAGACAGTGTTCACGCGCAGCTCCTGCAACCGCGAGTACATTGTCGAGCGACATGGATACGTCGGCTACGATGATTTGCGCGGCCGCTTGCTTGAAGGATTTGCGCCGCGCATGCCTGGCAATTGTTCCGTCGGCGTTGATATCGTCCTCAGCCAAGGCCTCAAGCGCATCCCCCTTTTCCCTGTGTGAGGTACGCAGTTCACGAAGCATTTTCCAACTTACCCAAAGCAGAAGTACACCTCCCGCAAGAACAAGCCCCACGACCTGCAAGAGCTGCGTGGTTACCATCGCAAACGTAATTCGCAAGGCCGTGGCAGCCACGATACCGATAAGAACGGCTTTCGGCCGTTGCTCGCGAGGCAAGCCCGCGGCGGCCAATCCGATCACAATGGCGTTGTCACCGGCCAGTGCCACATCGATCAGAATGACCTGGAACAGTGCCGTGAGTTCTTGTGAGTACCAACCTGGCATGCGTCAGACCTGTCTGAAGCAGACTGAAAAAGGCGCTCCCGCGCGAATAGACGTTCAAGGAACTCGCAGCTATCGAGCCGCCCCGAAATCGCTCGTCGGCAGAGCCGAGAGCTCCATTACTTGTCCTGGCTCGCTGAGCATTCCAGCCGCAAAACCGACACAGGCGTAGACGCCTGATACGTCCCACAATGTGATATGCGCGCATTCTTGCCTGGACGCCGCTCCCCACGCGACTAGTGCAACAAGTGCCGCGCTCGCGAGCGCGAACGCGCTCAGCGCGGGCAAGATGAGCGGAGCCTCGATAAGAAGCAAGAATGAAACGTATGGGAATGTAAATGCGAGAAACAGCGCAGCTACCGTTGCATTGGTGAAGGTGATTTGCGCATCTTGCGTCTTGGCTCTTTGTTGGAAAGACACGATTGCCTCCATCGATCACATGCGCAGCCCTTCGCTGTGATCGTTAGAGACAGAGCTAATCTAAGCTCCTGTTGCAGGCAAACGAATTAACTTAGCACTTCGCTGCAGGCATTTTGTTCGACCCATGATCGCGAAGCGACGGATATGAAACAATACCGTCGCGCCAATGCGAGCGCCTTCCGTGAGGTACGCTCGATCAACGGAGTTTGATCCCAGGATGTGAAAGACGGTTTCGCCCGACGCAATGAGATGATCAGCAATGATCCGTCTATGGCATCGCCACCACACGGCCTCGGCACACATTGTCACGCAGGTCGTTGCGTGTCCCAGTTCGCGAAGCTCGGCCAAACCCGATCGAAATTCCGGGCTGAGGGCATAGTCTGCATAGTTGTGAAAACTTTGATTCCTCCAGAATGCATTCACCTCCCTTGGCACATCCACTCTCCTGCCGCGAAGTCCTCCGAGCGCCGGGATATGCTGATAATCGATCTGGAAGCCGGACAAGACTTCGGCAAGCTGTATCGAGTTGTATTGGGCATTGGTTCGAGAACGAGGAACCGTTCGGACATCGACCACGAGTTTGATGCTCTGTGGCATCAATAGCTCTATAAAGTCATCGATCGAGCGCGTGGAGTGCCCGATCGTGAAGAATGGATGAGCCACGTGAGCCGCTACTGCCGATCGATCGATTTCATGGCACCTTCAGTCATTTCGTCGCTTCCGCGAGCTTGCGCTTAAGTGCGCGCGTTTCCTCAAACCGCTTCGTCACGTCGCGCATAATAGCAGCAAGCCCGATGAGCTCGTCGAAGTCGGCCCGCAACGGAACGATCGTGAATTCAAGTGATATGCTCCGACCGCCCTTGGTCATGCTGGGTACTGCGAGCAGATCGCCATGACCGTAGCGGCTTTCACCGCTGTCCATGACCCGGCGGTAGCCGTCCCAGTGGCGCTTTCGCAGCCGCATCGGAATAATGATATCCAACGATTGGCCAACGGCCTCCGCGTTCGGATACTCGAAGATCCGCTCCGCTCCCGGATTCCAGAAAACGATCATCCCGTCCTTGTCTGCGGCGACGATCGCGTCGGATTGCGTCGAAAGGATTGCTTCTCCAAGAGTATGCCGAACATCCATTGGTCTCTAACCTATACCGTTGCATCGACTTTGAATCATGAACGAATTCGCTTTAGTGCGGAGGATTTATGCAGTGCGATATGATCTGATTTGTCGCTTTTGATTTCGTACTGCGGGTTATCCGGAGAAGCGTGGTGGATGTATCCCTTGTAACTCAGGTCTTTTCGATGAACTTTCTTGATTATCCCGGTGACACGCCCCGCCTCCGAATTCCAACTTACGTGATCTCCAACTGCGAATGCGCGCTTCACGGATCACTCCTTTGCAAGCACTTTGCGCTACAGTCGCCGGCAGAACCTCAAGAACGGCAAGGCTGCGTTCTCCGCCCTGCTCCGTCCATCGGATCGATTGTCCAGGTCCGAGGCCAATCAGTGCACTGCCGACCGCACTTAAAATTGACACTCGGTGAACGTCTCTGGCTTCGTCGGGAAACACGAGCGTCGCGCGACGAATCCGCTCATCGGCATGATCGACGAATTTTACTCTGCTTCCCATCCTGACGACTAAAGTCGGCGCGATATCGTCTGGTGCAATATCCGCGCGCTCGATCTCTTCACGAAGAAAGCGAGCACTCCCGAAATCCGTAGTCGCAGTCGCGTCGCATACCAACGCAAAGAGCTTGTCACGATCCGCTGCTGTCAGCACGATCGGCGGTCGCTGCGGGAACTGCAATTCATTGGCGTCACTGGATGATCTGCTTCCATTGATCATGTCTAGTCACCCGTTCCCGAACCGACGGCATCATCGAATGGATGCCGTCCTGCGACGGCGGCTATACGCGCCTCGCGTCTGAACGAATCTATTTCCTTGGCCAAGTCTTCCATTATTTGGTGTCGCTCGGTATCGTCGACGACGCCACTCGCCAGCTTTCGATAACGGTCGAGGTTCGTCTGGCTGAAAAACCTGGCCATTCCGCCGTCAGATTTTCGCACTTTGGCGCGGTGTGGACGCGAGGACTGTCTAGCCATCACCTATTACTCCGGTAGAGCTGGCGACTTGTCGCTAGTGGTGCTGCGTGATCCTTGCCGCACCGGACCTACCTTTCTCACCGCCCGAGGCGTCAGACAAACGAATTTTATTGGCGTTTCAGTGCAATATGAATGCTTTCTCGATAGCAAGGTCTTTGCAATCTGACCTTTCGAGTTCGATAGCTGCGCAAAGCGGCGCGTTGACATCGGCAGTTCGACGACGACCTTGAGCCGCATGTTGACGGTCTGCGCCAAAGTTCTTTGAGAGCGCACTGCCTGCACTTTGACAGGTAGCCCGGACGGCTGCGCGACTTACCGCTTTAGCTTGTGACCGGGGTTCGTATCCTCCGTAGATCCAGACGGATCTGGGAGACGAAGTGACAATGCGCAGATTGAAAGGGAATGATTGGCGTCACCGTCACGGAATTCTTGCGAGATTGACATTCTCGCCCGACTGCATAGCTTGGTGGACATGTTGAGCTTCGCGACATTCCAACGCCGCCTGTGTCATTCAGGCAATCTGATCGCGGGCATTTAGCCCCGAGTTCGGCGCGCGCGCCTTCGCGAACCCGGGGATATCCAAAACAAGACGAACCAAAGCGGCGGAGTGACGCCAGCTGTCGGCGCGCTTCGGCGCGAGGCGCAATCACCCATCGTGGAACAGCTTTGGCCACGCCAGCAGGCGTCGGGCAGATAACTGCGTGCCACGATCAAGCACCGGACGTAGCTAGCAATAGGATGTCTGAGATGACCCAGAACGAAGGTTTGAAAGCAATCACGGGCGACCGCGAGGATGCAACCGGCAACGTACGGCAGTTCGTTCCGCGCTCGCAGCCCGGTGGGCGCAAGGCCGATGAGGCCGTAGCACGCACCAAAAACTCACCCGCCTGCTGGCGATAGTGACGATCCAGGGCCGACGGCGGCTTAGTTCGCACCAAACATCTGAAAGACTTGTGGAGACCAACAATGACGATTGAAAAGGTTGTAGCTGAGGGAAATCGTGCGAAGCCGCGCATAACCCTAACGGCCGAGGACTACAAACGTCTGTCCGCGCTTGCCAACGCCGCTAGCAGCCGAATGCCGGATCTCGCCGCCGATTTGGCAGACGAGATTGCGCGAGCGCATGTGCTCGCCAAGGGCAGGCATCCGGAACACATCGTTTGTATGAACAGCGAGATTGAGTTTCGCGATGATACAAATGGCAAGGTCCAGAAAGTGACACTCGTATATCCAGGAGAGGCAGATATCTCTCGCGGTAAGGTGTCCGTGCTGACACCGGTTGGAACAGCATTGATCGGACTCCGATCAGGACATTCCATCACATGGGAGACCCCGACGGGGCAGGTGCGGCAGCTCACAGTGCTTTCAGTCCGCGAGCCGCATCCAGTTGACGCCTTTGGAGAGTTGGCCAAGCCGGATGAGGCTTGAAGTTCCGAGCACGGGAGGTTGGGCGCGACGCGCCCAAGACTTCCACGATACGACAACGAGAGGACAAGAGATGGCACTTCCTCCAACTACGATAGCGAAACGTGACCGAGATCGGCTCGTATCGATCGCAACGGCAGCATTGGGGAGCGAGCGCGCTCCCTTGGCCGCCTCAATGCTACTGAGCGAAGTTGCTCGGGCAAAAATTGTTGCGCAGGGTTCTCTACCTCCACAGGTCGTAGCCGTGAATTCCGAGGTTGAGATCCACGACAACATCACCAACACGAACAGGCAGCTGCGGCTCGTGTATCCGGAGGACGCAACAACCGATCCGAACATGGTTTCGGTACTCACGCGGCTTGGCGCAGCCCTGGTCGGATTGTCGGTAGGCGACTCGATCGACTGGTGCACGGCTACGGGCGATCAAAACTCGATAACCGTACTTCGCACAGGGAAGAAGCTATCAGTGCTGTGAGAGCTCGCTGGAATGATGGTCTTCGTCCCATTCGCGCGCGGCCTCCCGGATCGCCTGTTCAAGGCGAGGCCGCATGACGATCCGGAAAGCGCGAACTCCGTAAACCATCAAAAGGCGAGTTGCCGGCGTGGCGCCGGATGTCGAGACGCATTTCGCCTGCTTCGCGGATTGACGTAGTGCCGTGTGTTTGAGGTCGCGCACTCCAGCATGACCGGCCTTCAGGCGCCGATCGATGCTGCTCTAAAGTGGCCTATTCCCGAAAGCTCGGAGGCTCGTCATGGCCTTTACGGCTACTGTAAAATACAAGCGTCATCAGACCAACACCGACAACTAACGAGAATACTATCCCTAGCGTCATCGCAATATAAAAGTCATTCGGGACCGGACCCTCACCGATGGTAAGCCCTTCGTACACGAAATAGCCTACTCCCAAGAGCATGATACCCAAGGAGACCATCAGGGCAATTGCGCCGATGTTAGATCGTTTCATTGCGCGAAGCCTCTGTAGCGGATTTCATTTGCGAGCTTGCATGGGGATCATCGTCTCCGAGGGCGCTTTCGCAGTTTGCTCAACCACGGTTGTCCTCGCTTGGTGAGATTGATCGTTCTTCGGTTGGGGGCTGATGTTTGACGAGATCGCCATCATGAATAAGAAGATCCCGTATATCAGCCACAACGAAACCGGATCTTCGGCACCGTGAGCAACTGAATGCGGGTGCTCTCCCGTCGGCAATAATTCGACCAACCGTCGAGCTAGTTCGCTTGCAGCGGTATGCGAAACTTCACTGCTGGTCCGCCAAATAGTTGCGGTAAGGCTATAGATCGCTTCGTCCCGCGATAAGCCGGCCAGACGCCCCGCCTCCTCCCAAGGGTCAAGGTTCTGGCGAGCCAGTGCTGACAGAACGGTTACCGGAAGCCCATGCCGTTCGAAGACGGATGCGTACAAGAAGCGATCGAATCTGTTGTCCATCGGAAAGAAAACGGCCACGAGACGTTCCTCTTTGTCTTCCTCCGATAAAGTGTCGGCCGTCACTGCGCATGTGACAAACGATAAATCTTGCCGATTGATAACGATCTTTTTGATAGAACCCACGTACGGGACTGCAATTTATCGTCAGGGTCATCATTCATAACCACGCGCGCGCATCGCGCGGCCTTGCCCACGACGGAAACAGTTGGTCCATCCGCGGAGCAAGAGCTTCACAAGTCGGCGCTTCAGTTGCACTCGCCGCAAGATTGGTTCGCAAAACAACCAGACGGATCGACTTCAGGGCTTCCGCGGGTTCGCCCGTCGATCGGGCGCTTGGTGATGCGCTGCGCTCTTAATGGATCCTATCGCAAGAGATCAAGTTTTCGCATCGGCCTGACGCGATTTGTTGCTCGCGCAGGTTTTACGGCGACCAGCACGCTGCACGGCGGGGAATGCAGAATTGACGCGCCAACCGAACCATTTAGCCAGCGCGCAACCGTTCCTTGATCCCGATGACCAAGGACGTCAGGTCCGCGTTGCTCTCTCCTGCGGACACAATTATCTGTTCAGCGGGATCACCGTGCTTGATATCGTTTGTTACTGCACATCCCGCGCGTCGCAGGCGTTTCTCAGCTTCGTCTAGCATTTGCTGTACGTTGAGATCTTCATTCTCTGAAAGGAACGACATACCCTCCACTGCAGCATTGCAGGCGACGCATCCTATCACTGCAAGAATACGAACCGCGGCTCCGGACATCGAAGCCAACATGGCCACTTGGTCTAATGCTTCGCAACCATCTGGAGAGCCGTCATAGGCCAAGAGAATGTTGCGGTACATGATTTAGCTCCTTGGGGATGTTACGCGATCATTGCCACACACCGGGGCTCCGGGATACTTGTCGCACCCTCTGACGGGGCCAGACAAACGAATTTCAATCGCGGTTCAATGCAAAAGAGATGCTCGCTCGGGAGCACAACTTCGGCCCGTACTGAACCACGAAGTTGAGCGATCATTCATCTTGCTGTGAGCAACTGGAACAGACCGGACCGGACGCGCGTGACGTTGCAGCTCACGCGTGCGGCTACTTCACTGAAGCGAAGACCGAGCTCGCCGCACATCTCTGTATCATCGCACCAACAAGTGACGGTGAATGCTCCGGGACTGCTGCCTCTGCATCACTCTCTGATCGGTAAACGCTGCTCGGACGCGTCCGCGTATTCGTCGCGATAGCGCCGCCTTCATTTTCCCAACGATTGATTGCCATCTAAAACTGACGTTCGCGTTCTTTCTATACTCGGCATTCTCAAGTCTCCGGTTATGCTGCGTTATTCCTCGAGGGCGATCGCTCGCGTCGACATCAATCAACAAACGACGCTGGACGCCAAGATTAGATCTCTCCTCAGAGGCATCGGGGAAAGATTGCCCATAGTTTCCCCGGGCGTTTGCACGCAATGCTGCGCTGATCCGACGCCAGGACCTCTTCTACGGAAGAAACATCGGAATTCTCCGCGGAGATTTCTGATGTTCTCGCTAGCTCATCGCTAGCGTCGCTCCGTCTGAGTGCACGAGCGAACGCAGCAACGGCTTCCGCATTGCGGCCGGCAAGATCTACGGCCATGGCATAGTGAAAAATCGAATAGGCAATCGCCAGCATCCAGGCGTTTTGAACGCAAGCGAACGGCGCCTGAAATCGAAGCGAACTGGTGGCAAGCGTGGTCATTGGGGTGCTCCTGCTCGATGTTTTCGTGCTCATTTCCGACATCATGTCTCTGGCTGATTCCTCAAGGGCATGAAGGACAGCAATCCGACGATCTCGCGTTCAATGCCGAAGCCAACGGCGAGCGCATAGACGACGACGGCAAGCCCGATCAAACCGACGCCTGAGATAATCCTGGATCGCCGTGTTGCTATTTTTGACTTCAACGGGGGCGCTGCGGTGTCGAAACGTGTCGAGCGGGGCACTAGACCGAAATTGCGCATTGCAGTTCTCCCAAGCGAGTAGATGCGTCGAGGCCACGCCGCGACACATTGAAAATCGCAGCGGCGCGCGAACATCGCTCCGCGTCTCGCTGCTATCTAGTTTTGGGTTAACTTTGACCCGGCGGGCATATAGCCGGCCGGGCGATGCATCTGCTTGGAAGCGTCCGGCGCAACAGCAATAAACAATCCAGCCTTCGGGAAGGCCTCGCGTGGCGGAACTAGAGAAATTGTGGTCCACGCAGTTTGTCATGTCAAAGACATGGTGTCGTAAAACTTATTATCAAGTTCTCGAGCTTCACAGCAACAACTCATGAGCGATCACATCGACAGCAGGCCTCGAGGCCGAGCGCCAGAACGTGCATAACACATGCGATCTCAATACCGGGGACGGGCAGTATGATCTCGACCGTCGAGCTCGCAAAACTAGTCATCCTTTTTGTTATCGTCAGATTTTCATCCGCGAAGCGCTTTACTTTGGTCGCGCTTGACACCGACGGTTCTGCGCCTATGTTCACCGCATGATCCAGACCGCACTACGTAGGTTTTTGCGAGCGGGCCGCCTGCAATCGGGCGAGTAACCCGGCCGGCCGCGTGCCGACCGGGCGGAGCTATCTTCCCACAATTATTAGAACTGCCAACTGCATGGCCCGGTAAACGGCTTCGTGCCGTTCGAGTATTGGATCAGGAGGACACCGCATGTTGGTGATAGGCGCACTCGCCGTTTTGTCTCGTGGTGGTTGGCATACATCTGGGTTGTGGATCCAGACGGTTTTCGAACCGAAGCCGAAATGCTGCTGCGAAACGGAAAGCATCCCACTCGCGATCGCTGAAACGCGACCACTGAATGCCGCCTCGGGTAGAATGAGAGAAGCTCGGAGACGACATTTCTAGGCGGTAGGTGTCCTCGTCCTGACGTCAATCGGCACATCGCTGATCGTCTTCGGGTGGACGGCTCAATGACGCGAGGAGCTATCGACGGAGAAGTACGGCAACTTGCCGTGCAGCAGCTCGTGAACACCAATTCGCGTTTGGTTTCTGAACTTTTCGACGCACCAACCCATGCAAAGCTGGCGGCGCCGCATGGGTGAGCGCAGCGTGGAGGATTGAATGGATGAGTATGGCCGAAGCAACAAGACTGCTCGCGTCGGCATCTTGCCTCGTGTTGGTACGGATGATGGTTGCGAGTTGATTTCCAATCTCAGCGCTGGAATCCGGCTCGTTGTGCGACTTGCCTGGAGAACTGCAGGCGCCGCTCGATCACTTCATCGAGCGCGAGGGGCTGACGTTCGCGGGCACGCACCTCATTCTGGACTTATGGAATGCTACCAATCTAGACGATCTGGCGGCGGTCGAGAGGATACTTCGGAGATCAGCGGGACTCCGCTGGCGCAACGCTCCTACGTATCGAACTGCACAGCTTCGCACCTACCGGAGGCATTACAGGTGTAGCGGTACTCGCCGAAAGCCACATTTCGATTTACACCTGGCCGGAGCTGATCCTATGCCGCAATCGACATATTCATGTGTGGCGAAGCAAAGCCTCACAAAGCTGTCGGCATCATTCGTCAGGCCTTTTTGCCTGAAGCATTGACCCTGATGGAACACAAGCGAGGACTGATACCGTGAACATGTTTGAAGAGACCCTTTATGAAGATCACGGTCAGACTCTCGCGATGGACACAGTTCTGCATAGAGGTTCGCGGCATCATCACCTTCGGTATCTTCTTCAATGTTCCACTCAACGAGCAGCGCTGTCTTCGTGACCGCATGGCACGAGACACAGCGATTTCCGTTCCGCTGTCGGTAGTGGCCGATCCCACATTTCACGCAGGAACGAGTTATCGTGCGACAGCACAACTACCTGCGCCACGTCGCTGCCGCACCGTGCGATCTGGCTAATCGTGTAGGTTCGGGCGGAAGCGATCCTGGCTGTTGAACGGATCGTCGAATACGACGACGCATTTATCCTTCTCAGGCTCACTCCGTGATTTGCGCGAAGAAGAACGCGAGGGCGAGCGTGGTTCGGTCGCCGCCGGACAGGGTGTTTTTGAAGCTCGGTTGATCTTGCGGCGTCTCGCTGTTACCCATTTCGACGGACGTACGGTTGATAACCACGCAGAACGTCGAGTTCGGCACACGACCGGAGTACTCGACCTTCAACCTATCGAGCGATAACCCGGCGTTGAAATTGTCCAGGTGGTCGTTGATCGCCTTCAGGTGACGCGCGACGACCCTTTCGCTGTACTCGTCGAGTTTGCCACGCGCAGCAGCTTTGATCTTGTCCAACTCCTCCTTTTCGGCGGTCAACTTCTGAAAGTTGTCCGCGGCCGCCTTTACCGGCTCCTGATGGTGGAGATTCGTGAGTTCGAGCCAGCGCAGTTCATTCTGAGCGGATGTCAGCCGTAGGGGCGTTGCGGAGCGCTTGAACGCATCGATCGCTCTCGTTCGCCTTCTTTGCCGCTTCGTTATACGTATCAACGTCTCGTTCGAGCGAGGCCATATTCTCGTACGTGCCTCGTGGTAGCTTTGTGGTAGCGGCACCACATCAAGCGGTCTGCGGTCTTTCTGTCCAGAGACAGATCATCTCGCTCTTAAATTTGAAGACAACGGACTATACATCGCCAAGCCGCTACTGTCCGGCACCTCAAACGAAACGTAACGGTCCCACAGTGCGGCAGCGTTTTTATTGGTCTCCAGCTTCTGCAAAAGCAGGTTCACTGCGTCTTCCGAATAGAATTGACCGGGCAGAGCGCCATAGCGGTCCAGCTCGCTGCGAAACTTCGTATAAGCTTCAGTGAAGTACGCTTGATACGATCCGATCAAATCGACCCCTTCAAGGGATTGACCGCAGAATGGGCAATCGTCGCTCAGATGCGAAGTATCTCCGCGTGCTGATCCAGTCCTCGTTCCCCTGCATCCCATGAGCCGCCAAGTGCTCACGACGTGTTGCTCTGCATCACGAGACACGGTCTCGAGCGTTGATTTAAAATGCGCTCGAGATTGCTCGGTAGCTGGCGGCATCTCGATCGCTTCCATGCCAGGGCGCGAGCGCAGGCTGTCAATCTGTTTCAGACCCTCGATCTCGCGGCGCTTCTGTTCGATCTTTGTGTCAATCTCCGCGTCCGCTTCGAGGCCGAGGAATTGCGGAATCTCAGGGGCGTTGACGTGTGCCGTGAGCGTTTGCCGGGCGAGCCTGATTGCAGTGCTCTTCTCGGTGATCGCGTCGTCAGCGTCGTCATATGCCTTCGCGAAGGCAATGCCTTCTTGCCCGAGGATCAGCCGGCAGAGGTTGCGCCGTTGATCGGAGCCAATCGCGTCGCCGAGGTTAGACGTTATCCGCAACGTACTGCGCATCGAAGATGCGGACCTTGTCGCTCGGGTTCTTCCAGAGCCCCCGGTTGAACTGCACGGTCGCACCACCGAACGTAATCACGATATTGGGCTGGCTGTTTGACCGAGCGTCTTCCTGCCCCATGACGACGGCGGGATTGTTGGTCTGCATCGACCGCAAGATCGAGCAGAATGTCGTCTTTCCTCGGCCGTTTTCGCCGAAGATCAATGTGTTATCTTTTGAAGGTGACGTCACCTTGGGCTTTGCAGTTTCGAAAGCGGCCAATGGCTCCAATATGCTCGATCTTCTGAATAGACACGCACGAATCTCCCCACCACACACCATATCGTGCGATTTCGCCCGTCACTCCTCCAGAGTTTTCTGTTGATCCTCCTCGGTCGATGTTCGCATTTTGTTCTCATGAGCATTGAGACAATCGGCGAGGCGTGGCAGTTCGGCTGGCGCGTAACGGCGAGGTGCGCGTTCGGCCGTAAGGACGGCATGAAGTCCGTCCGCGAATGCGTCTGCACGTATGAACTCGACATGAGCACGCTCATCGGGACTTTGCGGGAAAAGCTTCCCGCTCGCGCTCCTGGCCTCGCGTCTTAAATGTCCGCGCTGTGGATCGCGCAGTATCTCGCTTTTGTTCCACACACCAAAAGAGCGCAACAGCGCGCGTACCGAGTATCACCCGCCGCGGAATTGCGATTGGAAAGGATTTGAGAGCCGCGCCGGCGGCGCACGGTGGAAGGCAGCAAAGCCGTACCACGTCGCGCTCGAGATTATTACATCGCAAGCATTGGGACGAGATCGACGGCCTTTGCAAGCTCAACGGCATCCCGTTCGAGACAACAGGCGAGCACATTCACAAAGACGGGCACTGGGGCGTCTATCAGTTTGCTGATCGCGCGCACGCATTGATGTTCTGGTCACGCTTCAAGGGTCGCTGGCTGCACCAAGACGAGTTCGTGTACCCGGAGCGGCCGGACAAGTCCCTGAGTGGAAAGTGTCGGAGAGTCCGAAGTCATGGGCGCGCAAAGCGCCAGATCTTCGTCGGTAAGGATGGGTGACCGAGAGAAACCCCCTCGCGGGTCTAGATCGCGATGATCCACAACAATGACCGGGCCGGCTTGTGTCGTTGCCTTGCTGCTTCGAAATGCGCGGGCGAGGACGCGCGGAGCTCGCGGCCCAAGCCGTTGTTGGCGTTGCAAACTCGCAATCGATCGTCCAACCAAGAGACGGTTCGTCGTTCGGGGTACCCTCGCCGTGCGGCTAATCGCGCCGTTTTTTTTGTGCCTCATTAGGACCGCTGATGGTGAAGATCTACCTTGGCAGCAGCGCGTGCGGATCTAGTGGCGTGGTCCACTCGAAACTGACTTCATTGCATGATCCACTTGGGACTGATCCACCAGACTGACAGCAATTCCGGCGGGTGAGTTTCCCCGCGGGTTGACCGAGAGCGCCTCGAAAATACGCAGCGGCGCGGGGCTTCTTTATGAGGCCGTGTCGGAAACACAGACTGGCCCGCGCCGCTCCCCGGGAGGAACTCGCGAAGTCGCTCGACATTATCCACAAGAGGTCACGCTCGCGCACCCTCTAGGGTGAACCCGCTCATGAGCACACTTCAGCGGTGTATGGAATCGCTGGCGGTCTGCCACCTCCAAGATGAGCCGCATTGGCCAGCGGCCCGCTCGGTGGCAAGGCAGGATATTGACGCGTATTTGCGTGAAGCTGGCCCGCAATTGGCTGATCGACGTCAAGCGATCGATCTGCTGGCGCAGGAATTCGCGCTCAAATTTCCAGGTGAAACCGATCCAGTCCTTATCCGCAGCTACATGCGCCAGATTGATCGCGATCTTCGGCGCGAAGCGGAACGGATGGAATTAGGGCAAGCCGCTCAGCCCGCGTCGCCCGCGATAAGTTCTTCGGGAGAGGAGGACAAAACGCCGGGAGAAAGCGAAGGGCCGATGACCGAACAGCAGCGCCGGGACATTGCGCGGCACTGCCATGAGGCGAACATACCGGACAAATCAGGCGAACAGCTTTCAGCCAAGAGCGCGCAACAGCTAATTGACGAACTTCGCGAGAAGGCTGCAGAGCATGCCCGCAAGTAGCCGGACGGGCAGCTTCCGCCAACGAGCCGAGCATAGTGCAATTTGAGCCGTTATAGCTCGCATCAATTGGTTTGATTCCCCTCGCTACCCAAGAAGTAAGTCCAACCTTCAAAAAATTAGCAGTCGCAAACTGCTTGATTTCACACGAGAAAAAATTCCGTACTTTTTGGCCGAAGTACAGAGCTTTGGAGAAAAGCGGGCCCGAGAGAACGAAAAGCGCCCCGACGCTGGGTTCGCGATACGGTTCGGCCTGTCAAAACCACTGGCTAAGCAGCGGGATCATTGCGCTGTCCCAGAGAGCGGAGAACTAGTTGTCAGGATAGGCTGGCGGAGAGAGAGGGATTCGAACTCGCGGTACGGAACCCTTGAATTTATACGAAATCTCATGACTTCGCTGCCGGGCCAGGAGCCGCACATTTCCGTTGATCCGATTTCCTACTCTCCTCTACGACGGCAAGTGTGCTGAACTTGCCAGGTGAACCGATGGGTTCCTACCCTGTTCGACGTGTGGGAGGCCGATCCCCGGCTTCCTGAGGCACTTTGAGCATCGGCGTCCCAGAAGTGGGTAGCACCGAGAATTCCTTGCGCATGACGCGGGCACCGCGCAATGACCCTTGTCGTCGTCTCAAGCTTCGTCCGTCATTGGAGCAATGGCGAGATGACGAGCCGATCACACTCGCGGAAGCGGTCGCCTTATTCTTCCCGAACGGACCGCTGACGATACGATCGTTCAGGCGACTAAAAGCATCCGGCAAGCTTGCAGTTAGTCGGCTTGCTGGTAAGGATTTCACGACGCCTTCCGCTGTGAAAGAGATGCTTCGTCCATGCCTGGACCCAAGCCAAAGCCGCCGCGCCTATATTTCCGAGAAGATGAACAAACCTGGGTCATCCTCGACCGCGGAAAACAGATCCGCACGGGATGCGGCCGCGAGCAAACTGATGCAGCAGCGCAAGCGCTCTCCAGTTACATCGGCCGATGCTTCAGCCCCGCCGCCGGAGAACGTGATCCCGCTCAGCTCGCGATAGCCGATGTCATTGTCGCCTACGAGCAGGCGAAGCGGCCGCGCGACTATGACGAGTTGCGCAGGAAACTAACAGCCAAAGAGACGATCACGCCCGAACAGCGCAAGAAGGTCGAGCGGCACGACGAGCTCGTCTATCGCCTGCAGAACGTGAACGCGTTTATGGGTGGCGATCACGTCGGCGAGATTAAGAGACAGCTGTGCAGCGATTACGTCGACTGGCGGACACATGCGTCAAACGATCGCAATGATGCGCGTGCGGTCGCGCCGCGGCTGCGGCCGGTATCCAATCAATCGGCCAGGCGCGAGCTCGAGGATCTCCGCGCCGCGATCGGAGCTTGGCACGCCGATTATGTTCTGAATTTCGTTCCCGTCGTGACGCTGCCGGCGAAGGCTGAGGGGCGCAAGCGTTGGCTGACACGCAGCGAAGCCGCGCGGCTGCTCGGCGCTTCGCTCGGGTTCGTATTCGATGGGGCGGCGGAGCGTTGGAAGCATGACGAGGGCGGCCGGCTCGTGCGTCGCGATCGCGTGACACGCACGCGACGGCGCCATGCGAACTCGATTTATTTTGATTGGGCTCTATAGCGGGCGTCGTGAGGAAACTATACGGCGCTCCTTATGGATACCAACGACGAGTCAACCATCATTCGATTTGGAGCGGATGATCTATCACGGTCGCGGCGTTGACGAGCTTCAGACCAAGAAGCGAAGGCCGGTTGCAAAAATCGCGATGCGCCTGCGGCCACATCTGCTGCGCTGGCGACGGCTCGATCTTGCGCTGGAGCACGAGCTCGGCGCACCCGTGCACCACGTCGTTCATCGGCCAGACGGGCGGCCACTGTTGGGCAAGATCAAGACCGCTTGGAACGGCATCCTCGAGGATGCAGCGCTGGGAGACGATGTCGTGCGTCACGCCCTGCGCCACACTGCGGCGACCTGGTTGATGCAGTCAGGCACCGATCGGTGGCAGGCCGCTGGGTTCCTCGGCATGACGGTCGAACAGCTCGAGGAAGGCTATGGCCACCATCATCCGGATTTCCAGGAAGAAGCCGCCGCGGCCTTTATGTCTTCCAAGCGCGGCTGAAGCTCCGATCGCGCAGCGCGTAGTCAAATGCCGTCACTTTGTAGTCAGTGATCAGCGGTCATCCCCGCAATGAGCGTTGGGCCGGTCGCGGCGACACTCGGAAAGCATTTCGCCGGACGGGTGAAGCTCCAGAATGCACGGATCACCAAGTGACGGGCCGAGAGTTTTGTGGTCAAAATGCATGGCAGACGTGGCAAAAGGGAACTCGGAGGACCAAATCGGCTACGGCCAAATGCCAACTCTTTGCGAACCCTTTGCGGCCGCAAAGCCCTGAACGAGCTAAGGTATTGAAAAACTGGTCGGAGTGGCAGGATTTGAACCTGCGACCCCCTCGTCCCGAACGAGGTGCTCTACCAGACTGAGCCACACTCCGATTTGCGTGGGCGGCTTATAGCGTCCGCATCGGCCCGCCGCAAGGCACTCTGGACGACGCGAAATTTGCCTGTATTAACCTGAGGAACCATGACGGTCCGGACGGAAACCCGAACGATTTTGGCAGGCGCCGAGGCCACCGCGGCCGCTTCGCGCTGCCTGGCCGAGGGCGGGCTCGTCGCGTTCCCGACCGAGACCGTTTACGGGCTCGGCGCGGACGCCACCAATGCCGAGGCGATCGCGCGGCTTTACCTCGCCAAGGGGCGGCCGTCGTTCAATCCGCTGATCGCCCATGTCGCCGACATCGCCGCCGCGCGCCGGATCGCCAAGTTCGACGCCGACGCCGAAAAGCTCGCGGCGAAATTCTGGCCCGGACCGCTGACGCTGGTGCTGCCGCGTAGTCCGGATTGCCCCGTCGCCGAGCTCGCCACCGCCGGGCTCGAAACCATCGCCATCAGCATCCCCGCGCACCCGGTCGCGCGCGAAATTCTCGCCGAGCTTCGGCAAGCCGGTGGTCGCGCCTTCGCGCCAACGTGTCCGGGCACGTCTCGCCGACCACGGCGCAGCATGTGGAGGCGGATCTTGCCGGCAAGATCGATCTGATCGTCGACGGCGGGCCGGCCAATGTCGGGCTTGAATCGACCATCGTCGGCTGCTTCGAGCCGCCGCTGCTGCTGCGGCCCGGCGGGCTCGCGCGCAGCGACATCGAAGCCCTGCTCGGCCGCAGGCTCGCCGATCTGCCGCAGCATGACGATGCAGCGCAGCCGCTCGCGCCGGGCATGCTGGCCTCGCACTACGCGCCGCGTTCGCCGGTGCGGCTGAACGCCACGACGATCGAGCCCGGCGAGGCGCTGCTGGCGTTTGGCTCGTCTGCCGTCGCGGGTGTGGACAAGGCGGCCGCGATGTTGAATCTCTCGGCACGCGGCGATCTCGTCGAGGCGGCCGCAAACCTGTTCCGTCATCTCCGCGAGCTCGACGCCAGGGGCGCCATGCAGATCGCAGTGATGCCGATCCCGAACGAAGGCCTCGGCGAAGCGATCAACGACCGGCTGCGCCGCGCGGCCGTATAAGGACACGCGATGAACAAGATCGAGCCGGCGCCGCCGCGTTTGACGCCCGACCTGATCGGACGCTTTGCCGCGATCGTCGGCGAGAAATATGCGGTCACCGACCAGCACGACATCGCGCCGTACGTCACCGAGGAGCGCATGCTGTATCAGCGGGCACACGCAGCTCGTGCTTGCGCCCGGGCACGACGGCGGAAGTCGCCGCCATCTGCCAGGCTCGCGAACGAGACGCGCACGGCGATCGTGCCGCAGGGCGGCAACACCGGTCTCGTCGGCGGGCAGACCCCGCACCACGGCGAGCTTGTCGTGTCGCTGCGGCGGATGGATCGCGTGCGCGATCTCGACACGAACTCCAACACCATGACCTGCGAAGCGGGCATGGTGCTGCTGAATGCGCAGCAGCGCGCAAGCGACGCCGACCGGCTGTTTCCGCTCTCGCTGGGCGCCGAGGGAAGCTGCACCATCGGCGGCAATCTCTCGACCAACGCCGGCGGCACCACCGCCCTCGCCTATGGCGTTGCGCGCGACCTCGTGCTCGGGCTCGAAGTGGTGCTCGCCGACGGACGGGTGCTCAACGCGCTGACCAAGCTGAAGAAGGACAACACCGGCTACAACCTGCACAACCTGTTCGTCGGCGCCGAAGGCACGCTCGGCATCATCACCGCGGCGGTGCTGAAGCTGTTTCCGAAGCCGCGCTCGGTCGAGACCGCGTTCATCGGCGTGAAGTCGCCGCAGGACGCGCTCGCGCTGCTCGGCGTCGCGCGTGCGGAAGCCAGCGGCAGCGTCACGAGCTTCGAGCTGATCCCCGAGATCGCCATCGATTTCTGCGTCCGCCACGGCGACGGCATCCGCGATCCGATGACCGAGTCGCTATCCCTGGTACGTGCTGATGGAGCTGACCTCGCAGGCTGCCGTCCCTCAGCGAGACCATGGAAACCATCCTCTCGCGCGGCCTGGAGGAAGGACTGGTCGACGATGCGGTGATCGCGACCAGCCTCGAGCATCGCCGCGCGTTCTGGCTCCTGCGCGAATTCGTCAGCCCCTCGCAGAAGCCGGAGGGCGGCTCGATCAAGCACGACGTCTCGGTGCCGGTCGCCTCGGTGCCGGAGTTCCTGGAGAAGGCAAGCGCCGCGGTCGTGAAATTCATGCCCGGCGCGCGCGTGGTGGCCTTCGGCCATCTCGGCGACGGCAACATCCACTTCAACGTCAGCCAGCCCATCGGCGCCGACAAGGAGGCGTTCCTGAACTCATGGCATGACGTGAACGACGTGGTGCACGGCATCGTCGCCGAATTCGGCGGCTCGATCTCGGCCGAGCACGGCATCGGCTTCATGAAGCGCGACGAGCTTGTGCATGTGAAGGACCCGGTGGCGATGCAGCTGATGCGCCAGCTGAAGGCGACGCTCGACCCGAACGGGATTCTCAATCCGGGGAAGGTGGTCTAGCGCCCGGCGAGGCGTAGAACCTGCGCCAGAAACGCGGCTCGCAGCGCTTCGAACTTCGCAGGCGACGTGCCGGACAATGCCTCCTCGCGGCTCGACGCAAGGTCGACATAGACAATGGGCGCATCGAACTGACTGTCCGTCAGATCAAGGCGCTCGCCATTGAGGCGATTGTAGAAGTGATCGCCCTCCGGCAGCGGCGTCTTCAAAATCTCTGCACCGAACAGCTCGTGCAGCAGCAGTGCGGTGACGTTGCATTGCCCGCGCGCGGGATTTTCGGCAAGCCAGCCGCTGCTCGTCGCGCGCGACCATGAGCGCAGCAGCGCCGCAGCAACCAGATCTTTCTCGAACGGTATGTTCATCGGTCCACTCTGTCATCGCCGCGCGAGCTCTCACAATGCGCTAACTCTTGTCGACCTCATCCTCGAGGATGAGGGTTCAGACGATGGTTGTGCGCTCTGCTTGTCGTGAAGAGTTCCTGAGAAAGCGCAGCCCGCCCACGGCCCTCACCGCCACCAGATCATGCTCCTAGAACAGCGATCCCTGATCGTCCGACACCTTGCGCGACGGTTTTGCGCGCGGCTTTGTGGCCTCTGCGTCCAGTCTCGCCGATTCCTCCGCCGACACGGGCTCGATCAGGCGCGCATCGTCGTTGGCGACGCGGTTCACCGCCGTCGACACCTCGTGCCACGCGAAAGTGCCGGCCTTCGGTGCGACCAACAGCGAGGTCGCGACGTCCGCCTCCACGTTGTGGCAATCGAGCCAGAGTTCGAACGCGTCAGGCGCGATCGTCGCCGGCATGCGCGGATGAAACGACGCGAGGTCCGCACTCGCCGCGTTGGTGACGATGGCGACGGTGTCCACCTCCTCGCCGTTCGGACCGATCCACGTCTCCCACAGGGCCGCGAACGCGATCGGCCCGCCGTTGGCGGGGTAGACGAACAGCGGCCGCTTGCGCGCGCCGATGTCGTACCATTCGTAGTAGCCGTCGGCCGGGATCAGGCAGCGCCGCCGGCGGATCGCATTCTTGAACGCCGGCTTTTCCGTCACCGATTCCGACCGGGCATTGATGACCAGGCCGAATTTCCTCGGATCCTTGGCCCAGGCGGGCAGGAAACCCCAGCGCATCAGCATGAATTTTCGCGCGCCGCGCTCGGCGAGTACGACCGGAACGGGCTGCGTCGGCGCAATATTGTATCGCGCCGGCAGGTTCGGCTGCTCGGTGTAGCCGAACAGCCGCCGCAGCGCCTCCGGCGACGAGGTGATGACAAAGCGTCCGCACATTCCTCAAGCTTTCCAAAAAGCGCTTCAAGTGGCTAGAATTTCAGGAGGAATTAACCACAAACCTTAACAATGGGGCAGATGACGCCCTCCGCAAGTCCAGCTTCCCCCGCTTTTTCGTCGACGGCCGCGCTCAGCGCGGCCGCGCTTGGCGGCTGCCAACATCAATCCGAAGACGCTGCTTGCGACGGATTATATGAATCATTTCAACGAGGCGATCATGCTGCTTGAAATGATACCGGCGATGCCCGAATGCACGGACGATTTCCTGATGTGGGAGCCCGTGACCTATCCGGAACACTTCCTGCAGTCCAACTTCAAGGGCCGCGAGCTCGCCATCGCCGCCTACGAGGCCGCCGACCCGGATGTCCGCAGCCGGCTTCGACAAGCTTTGCGATTCGATGACCTCGATCCTGATCGAAATTCGCAAAGCCATGAGCGATAGCGACCAGGCCGAGATCCGCATCCGCCTCGCCGAGCAGGCAACCGGCTGGCTGAAGCCCCTGGTGGCCCAGGCCGGCGGCATCATCAACGGCACCGGCGAAGTCCGCGTCGAGGACGGCGAGCCGCAAAGCGGCGCCGACCTCATCATGTCGGCGTGATGTCTCCTCGCCCGAAGCCCGAGCTGGCGGTGAGCGCCGCGATCTTTCGCGACGGCAAGGTCCTGCTGGTCCGCCGCGCCGGGCGCGCCGGCCAAGGGACTGTGGACACTCCCCGGCGGCCGGGTCGAGGTCGGCGAGACGCTCGTCGACGCGGTCAGGCGCGAAGTCCTGGAGGAGACCGGGCTGACCATCGATGTGATCGGTCTTGCCGGCTATCGCGAGTTCATCCTGCCCCATGCGGTCGGCGACCGCGGCCGGCACTTCGTCATCCTGCCCTTCGCCGCGCGCTGGATCGCAGGGCGACGTAGCGCTGAACGACGAACTGGACGACAGCCGCTGGCTGCCGATCGACGCTGTCACCGGGCTGCAGACCACCGAGGGGCTTCTGGACATCCTGCGGCGGGCCGAAAAGCTGCTCAGTTCCGCCTAGGCTTGCCTTGCTTACGCCGCCGCGAGCCGTCATATGACCGGTGAAATCGGGTTGTTGATGCGCAGGATTCTCTTTTTCTTCGCGGTTGTCGCGTGCCTTGGCCTCAGCCCTGCAAGGGCGCAGGACGCGGCTGCGCCGTTCGATGCGGACCTGCAGCGCTTTGCGGAAATCCTCGGATCGCTGCACTACCTGCGGGCGATCTGCGGCGCCAACGAAGGCCAGAAGTGGCGCAACGAGATGCAGGCGCTGGCCGACGCCGAGACCCCCGCGGGCGAGCGCCGCACGAAACTGATCGCGAGCTTCAACCGCGGCTATCACGGATTTCAGCAGACCTACCGCACCTGCACGCCGGCCGCGAACGTCGCCATCAAGCGCTACCTGACCGAAGGCTCGAAGATCTCGCGCGACCTGACGGCCCGCTACGCCAACTGACCGGCCTGGGCAAAAAAAACGCCCTTCAACTCATTTTTCCGTAAAGGCACACTGCCCTTCCCGGCACCTTGGAGGTGAAAGGGAAAAGGCAATGGATCACGCCGACCTGGTCAAGCGAGCCGCCCAAGGCGACGTCAAGGCGTTCGTCGAGCTGACGCGCCGCTTCCAGCAATTCGCGTTCGGATCGGCGCTGACGCATGTGCGCGACTTCCAGCGCGCCGAGGACGTCACCCAGGAAGCCTTGATCGCCGCGTGGACTGCACTGCCGACGCTGACCGAACCGGTGGCATTTGCCGGCTGGCTGCGCAGCATCGTCCGGCATCATTCGTCGCGGTCGCTGCGTCGGAAGCGCGTGCACGTGGTGCCCTTGGCCGAGGCCGAGGAGCTGCCCGACGACGCGCCGCCGCCGGACCACGTGCTCGAGCGACGCCGGCAGGCCGCGGCCGCACTCGCAGCGATCGCGGATCTGCCGAAGACACTGCGCGAGCCCGCCACGCTGTTCTTCATCCACGACTGCTCGCATCAGGACATCGCGACCTTTCTCGGACTGCCGCCCGCGACCGTCAACAACCGCATTCATGCCGCCCGCACGCATCTCAAGCAGAGGATATTGACCATGACCGAAGCCCTGCACGCCCATGCACTGCCGGACGATTTCGCCAACCGGATCGGCCGCCTGGTCGAGGCGCGCGGCCAGGTGATCGAGGCGCTATTCGATCCTGCCGCGATGCCGGACCTCCTGAGCGAACTGACCGTCAGCGACGAGATCCGCAAACGCGGCGTGCCGGTGCAGGTCTTCCAGCGTCTGAGCGACGGCAAGGTGCGCGGTGTCGCAGCCTCGCCCGTTGCGCATGTGCCGCGGGGCGCCACCGTGTTGAATTCGCGGCGCCGCGCGACGACGCCGATCGATCGTGCGCAACTCGATCATCTGCTGGCGCAGCTCGCCGCCAAAGGCATCCAACGAGATCATCGAGACCGGCATCAAGGTCATTGACGTGATGTGCCCGATCCGCTCGGGTGGAAGCGTCGCCATTGCGGGCGGATATGGCGCGGGCCTCACCGTCATGATGGCGGAGCTCGTGCGCCGTATCAGCAAAGGCCACCGTCCCCTGACGATATTCGTGCTGTTTCCACCGCCGTCGGAGATCTGGCCGCCATCGCTGGATGAGAACTTCTCAATCGCAGACTCGCTGAAGAAGGAAAACAGCGATGAGGGCACGGCCGGATTGGTGCAGACCTTCTTCCTCGGCGGCGAGCTCGCCTGGACGGCCGAGAAGTCTCGCCGATTCTCGACCCGGTCGATACCGTTCATTCACCTCTCCCGCGAGTTGACCCATGCGCAAGAACTATCCGCCCGTCGACGTGCTCACGACGCGCTCGCGGCTGCTGGAGGATGATCGCGTTGCGGCTGCCGACGTCGATCTCGCACGTCGCATTCGCGAGCTGATTACGGCTCGCCGCGCCGCCGAAACAGACCCTGCATTGGCGCTCGACGCGGTCTTGTCGGAACGGGCGAAAAAGCTGCAGGCGTTTTTCTCGCAGCCGTTCTTTGTCGCCGAGCCGTACACCAAGCGCCCCGGCTCGATCGTCAGCCGCGCCAGCGCGCTTCGCGACATGCCGCGAAATCCTCGACGGCGCGCACGACGACCTGACCGCGGACGACTTCTATTTTACGGGCGACATTGAGGAAATTCGCCAGGCCGCGGGCAAGGGCAAAGGCTTGCGCCAATCATTGCCGGAATCTTTTTCCACAGGGGCAAATGCCGATTAACCTTTCCTAAAGATGCGGGCTAGGCGGAACCGCGGCCCATGCTAGAGATGGCGTCACAAATTGGACTTCGGACGCACTGGGCGGTGCGTCCGCCCCCTTCCTTGTGAGATCAATGCACGCTTCCGCAGCCTACGACGAGTATGCCGACGACGCTCAAAAGCGCGCTGCGCTGTCGTACCTCAACGAGGCCTGGGCCGAAGCGCGCCTCGAGGGAATCGACGGCGACTGCCTCGCACAGGCAAGCCTGTTCACCGCGTTTGCGGAGCTGGTGACGACCTATGGCGAGGACGCCGTGGCGAAGTTCGTCGAAGGGCTGCCGACGCGCGTGAAGAACGGCGAGTTCTCGATCACCATGGCGAAGCAGTAGCCAATCCGTCATTGCGAGCGAAGCGAAGCAATCCAGCGCGCGCCGACAGGCGCGCTTACAAAATGCGCTGAACTCGCCGCAGATGTCGCGCTTTTGATTGGCGCGCTTCGCGCGCGCTGGATTGCTTCGTCGCCGCTACGACTCAACGGCTATGCCTCGCAATGACGCTGTGCCCTACGCCACCAGCGTCTCCATGAACCGTATCGGCTCGCCGGTGGACGGCGTCACAAGCTCGCCCTGCCACATCACGCGCTTGCCGCGCAGAAAGTGCCGACCGGCCAGCCCTTCACCTTGACGCCGTCATAGGGCGTCCAGGCGGCGCGCGAGGCGATCCATTTGTTGGTGATGGTCTCCTCGCGCTTCAGGTCGACGATCGTCAGGTCCGCGTCGTAGCCGGCCATGATGCGGCCCTTGCCGGCGAGGTTGAACAGCCGCTGCGGCCCGGCGCTGGTGAGATCGACGAAGCGCGCGAGCGACAGCCGTCCCGCATTGACGTGATCGAGCATCACCGGCACCAGCGTCTGCACGCCGGTCATGCCGGACGGCGAGGCCGGATAGGTCTTCGCCTTTTCCTCCAGCGTGTGCGGTGCGTGGTCGGAGCCGAGCACGTCGACGATGCCCTGCTCGATCCCCTTCCAGATGCCGGCCCTGATGCGCAGCATCGCGCACCGGCGGGTTCATCTGCGCCCGCGTGCCGAGGCGCTCGTAGCATTCCGGCGCCGTCAGCGTCAGGTGGTGCGGCGTCGCCTCGACGGAAGCGACGTCGCGATGATCCTTCAGGAACTCCATCTCCTCCTTGGTGGAGATGTGCAGCACATGGATACGCTTGCCGAACTCGCGCGCGATCTCCGACCAGCCGCTTGCGTCGCGGTCAGCGCCGCGACCTCGTCGCGCCACACCGGATGCGAGCGCGGATCGCCTTCGACGCGCAATCCCTTGCGCTCGTTCAGCCGGTATTCGTCCTCGGCATGAAACGCCGCGCGGCGGCGGATCACGCTGATGATTTTCCGCAAGCCCTCGTCGTCTTCGACGAGGAGGCTTCCGGTCGATGAGCCGATGAACACTTTGACGCCCGCGCAGCCCTTTGCGCGCTCCAGCACCGGCAGCTGCTCGTAGTTCTCCCGCGTGCCGCCGATGTAGAAGGCGAAATCGCAATGCATGCGATGGGTGCCGCGCTTGATCTTGTCGGCGAACGTCGCCTCCGTGACGGTCAAGGGATCGGTGTTCGGCATCTCGAACACGCCGGTCACGCCGCCCATCACGGCCGCGCGCGACCCGGTTTCGAGGTCTTCCTTGTGCGTGAGCCCGGGCTCGCGGAAATGCACCTGCGTGTCGATCACGCCGGGCAGGATGTGCAGGCCCTTGCAGTCGACGACCTCGGCTGCGGATGCACTGCCGAGCGCGCCGATCGCAGCGATACGCCCGTCCTTGATCGCCAGGTCGCGCAAACCCTCGCCGTCCTGATTGACGACGGTGCCGGACTTCAGGATCACATCGTAGCTTGCACTCATGCTTCCTCGAACGCTGTTGGCAGGCGCGATTGCGGGACTTGTCTCACTCGCCCCTGCGCCTTACGTTCCGACGCAACCGGTAGCAAGAGCGAATTATCGATGAAGGCAGCGTTTCTCCCCGACCGTGGCGTCGTCAAGCTCAATGGCGACGATGCGCGGCCTTTTCTCAACAACCTCGTCACGGCCGAACTCGCCGAGGTGAAGCCCGGAACCGCCCGGTTTGCCGCCCTGCTGACACCGCAAGGCAAGATCGTCGCGGACTTTCTGGTGACCGAGGCCCCTGCGGGCCACGGCGGCGGGCTGCTGCTCGACTGTCCGAGGGCGCTCGCCGATCAGCTCGCGACAAAGCTCGGTTTCTACAAGCTGCGCGCGAAGGTGACGGTGGAAAACCTCACCGGCCAGCTCGGCGTGCTGGCGGCCTGGGGCGGCACGCCTGCCATGATGCCCGACCTCGCCTTCGCCGATCCGCGCCACAGCGACCTCGGCTACCGGATTCTCATCCCGGAGGAGCTGGCCGCGAAGCTCGCCGGCGTGCTCGGCGCCGAGCTCGTGGCTGCTGACAATTATGAGCAGCAGCGGATCGTATGCGGGGTGCCGAAGGGCGGCGTCGATTTCATGTACGGCGACGCGTTCCCGCATGAGACCAACATGGACCGCCTGCACGGCGTGGATTTCGACAAGGGCTGCTATGTCGGCCAGGAGGTCGTGTCGCGCATGCAGCATCGCGGCACCGCGCGCACGCGCACCGTGCGGCTTGCGGTCGACGGGCCGTCGCCCGAAGCAGGAAGCGACGTGACAGCCGACGGCAAGACCGTCGGCACGTTGGGCTCGTCGCAATCGGGACACGCGCTGGCGCTGCTGCGGCTCGACAAGGTGTCCGACGCGCTGAGCCGGGGCGTCGCGCTGTCGGCCGGCGGCATCGCCGTGCGGCTGGTCGATCCCGCCGATGCGAAATTGCCGGAGAAGCAGGTCAATTCATGAGCACTGCGCGGTTGCATGCCGACGGCAAGAAGCGCTGCCCGTGGCCGGGCGAAGATCCGTTCTACATGGCCTATCACGACGACGAATGGGGCGTGCCCGAATACGACGACCGCGCGCTGTTCGAGAAGCTGATCCTCGACGGCTTTCAGGCCGGACTGTCGTGGATCACCATCCTGCGCAAGCGCGAGAATTTTCGCAAAGCATTCGACGACTTCGAGCCGAAGAAAATCGCGAAATACGACGCGAAGAAGATCGACGCGCTGATGAACGACGCCGGCATCGTGCGCAACCGCGCCAAGATCGAGGGCACGGTGGCGAGCGCAAAGGCCTACCTGAAGATCATGGAGGAAGGCCCGGGCTTCTCGAAGCTGTTGTGGGATTTCGTCGACGGCAAGCCGAAGGTGAACACGTTCAAGACGACGAAAAGCGTGCCTGCGTCCACGCCGGTCTCGATCGCGATCTCGAAGGAACTCACAAAACGCGGCTTCAAGTTCGTCGGGTCCGACCATCGTCTACGCCTTCATGCAGGCGACCGGCATGGTCAACGATCATCTGGTGAGCTGCCACTGCTACGAGACCTGCAGCAAGCTGAAACGGAAGCCGCGCGCGACATGACGGCGCCGAAGCCCGCGGCCGCTCTTTCCAACGATGTCGCAAAGCGCGCCTGGCAGCGCATGCTGTCGGGCCGCCGGCTCGACCTGCTCGATCCTTCGCCGCTCGACATCGAGATCGAGGATATCGCGCACGGACTGGCGCGGGTCGCGCGCTGGAACGGGCAGACCATCGGCGCGCATATCTTTTCGGTGGCCCAGCACACGCTGCTGGTGGAAGCGGTGCTGCGCACGCCAGATGCCGCGCGCCGATCATCGCATGCGCCTCGCCGTGCTGCTGCATGACGCGCCCGAATACGTCATCGGCGACATGATCTCGCCGTTCAAGGCGGTGATCGGCGGATCGTACAAGGCGGTCGAGAAGCGGCTGCTGACCGCGATCCACATCCGCTTCGGCCTGCCTGCTTCGCTGCCGGCGGAGTTCACGACCCGAATCAAGGCGGCCGACGCCGGCGCGGCCTATCTCGAGGCGACACGGCTCGCCGGTTTCAAGGACGCCGAGGCACGAAAATTCTTCGGCCGGCGGCCGGATATGCTTGAGAGCGCCGTGAATGAATTCCTGACGCCGTGGCCGGCCGGCAAGGCGGAAAAGCGGTTTCTCACCCGCTTCAAGGCGCTGAAGCCGGCTTAGCCTCGTCTTCGTCATGGCCGGGCTAGCCGTTCGAAGACGGCTGTGCCGGGCATGACGGGACTGTTTGGCTTCCGCCGTCCCTCCCCGGGCTCTATAACGTTGCTCAAGGATTCTGGACCCAGGGAACGCTCATGCTCCACGTCTGCTCGCTCGCCCATCTGCCCGGCACGGTGCAGGCGACCGGCGCAAGCCATGTCATCACCGTGATGGCGGACGTGCGCCAGGTGCAGCGCCCGCCGTCGATCCGCGAAGGCAACCATCTCGTGATCTCGATGGATGACATCATCGAGGAGGCGGAGGGTTTCACCGCGCCTGCGCTCGAGCACGTCGAACGCGTGCTCGACTTCGGCCGCGGCTGGGATCGCGCGGCGCCCATGGTGATCCACTGCTACGCCGGCATCAGCCGCTCGACCGCGAGCGCATTCGCGGTCGCCTGCGCGCTCAATCCGAACCGCAGCGAGCTTGAGATCGCGCAGCGGATCCGCAGCGCCTCGCCGTTCGCGCATCCGAACCGGCTGATCGTCAGCCACGCCGACCGGCTGCTCGGCCGTGACGGCCGCATGCTGCGCGCGCTCGACGAGATGGGCCCCGGCAATCTCACCGTCGAAGGCCATCCCTTCCGCGTCGACCTCGACTGATACCTTTAACGCACGATGACCGAGAAGCCGCTGACGCCAATCGAGATCGGTCTCACGGCGGCGATCGTCGCGATCGAGGCGAGCGAGCCGCGCATTCTGGTCGCCTCCGGCGGCGCGGCCAACGAACCGCGGGCGGGGCTGCCCTTCGGCCCGTTCGATCCGGTCGCGCACCGCACGCTCGAAATCGGCCTGCGCGAATGGGTGGAGGAGCAGACCGGCCTGTCGCTCGGCTACATCGAGCAGCTCTATTCGTTCGGCGATCGCGGCCGCCACGCCCATCCCGGCGACACGGGCCCGCATATGATGTCGGTCGGCTATCTCGCGCTGACGCGCACGGACGGCTCTGACGAACAGCAGGCCGCGAGCGCCGCGTTCGAGCCGTGGTACCGCTACTTTCCGTGGGAGGACTGGCGCAAGGAGCGGCCCGAAATCCTCGATGCGGAGATCATGCCGGCGCTGACCGAATGGTCGAAGCAGGCGGAGACGCCGAGCATCACGCGTGCGCTCGGTCGGCGCGAACGCGTACGGCTCTATTTCGGCGGCGAGGACGGTCACTGGGACGAAGAGCGCGTGCTCGACCGCTACGAACTGCTCTACGAGGCGGGGCTGGTCGAGGAGGCGCGGCGCGACGGGCGGCCCGCGGCGCTCGCCCGCAAGACGCTGCCGCCGCTCGGCGAGCCGATGCGGTTCGACCACCGGCGCATCCTCGCCACCGCGATCGCACGGTTGCGCGCAAAACTGAAATATCGTCCGGTGGTGTTTGAACTTTTGCCGGGCGAATTCACACTCACTGACTTGCAGCGGACGGTGGAAGCGATTTCAGGACGTCACCTGCACAAGCAGAATTTCCGCCGGCTGGTCGAGGCCGGCGCGCTGGTCGAACCGACCGGCGACATGTCCACACAAACCGGCGGACGTCCCGCGGCGCTGTTTCGCTTCCGCCGCAGCGTGTTGCAGGAGCGGCCGGCGCCCGGACTTGCGGGTGCGCGGCCGATGATGCATGATCCCGAAAAGTGGTACCGGTTTTCGGATTCAGATCATGCCCAACAAGCTCCTATTCAGGCATCTTGAATGTTCGACGGGGACGAAGCGTTTCTGATCTTTGGAGGCTGGATGTTCGAGATCCTTGCTTTTGGCATCGCGCTCGCCGCGCTGATTTTCTCCCGCAAGGCGCTGAACAAGCTGCGCGAAGCCGAGGCGCGGATCGCAGCGCTCGAGGAAGGCGTCGCGCCGCAGCGCACGATCGTCGCCGCCGCGCCCTCGCCGACCGAAGCGCCGCTCGCGCCGACCATCGCGCCGGATGCAGCACCCGTCGAGCCGTCGCCGCAAACCTGGATCCGAGACGCCGGTCGAAGCGGAAGCACCGCCACCGCCGGAAACGCCGGCCGAGGCGGACACCGCCGGCCCCGCGACGCCCCCGCCGCCCATCGCCGGGCCTTGAAGAGCGTCTCGGCACGCGCTGGGTGGTCTGGGTCGGCGGGCTCACGCTCGCGCTCGGCGGGCTTTTCCTCGTGCGCTACTCGATCGAAGCCGGACTGCTCGGCCCCGCCGCGCGCGTGTTCTTCGGCGGACTGTTCGCGGTGGCCCTGCTCGCCGCCGGCGAATGGACCCGCCGCAAGGAAGCGATTTCGCCGATCGCACAGCTGCCGATCGCCAACATCCCGGCGATCCTTACCGCCGCCGGCACCGCGGTCGCGTTCGGCACCATCTACGCGAGCTACGCGCTCTACGACTTCCTCTCGCCCGCCATCGCCTTCGTCGCGCTCGGCCTTGTCGCGCTCGCGACGCTCGCGGCCGCGCTGCTGCACGGGCCGGCGCTCGCAGGACTTGGCGTCGTCGGCGCGTTCGTGACGCCGATGCTGGTCTCGTCCGACAAGCCGGATTTCTGGGCGCTCTACGTCTACATCGCGATCGTCACCGCGGCGGCGTTCGGCCTCGCGCGCATCCGCATGTGGCGCTGGCTTGCGATCACCACGATCGTGCTCGGCGCGCTGTGGTCGCTGGTGGCGATGGGCACGCCCGGCCTGCTGTCGCCGCACGCGTTCAGCGTGATGGCGGGATTTGCGCTCGCCGCCACGCTGGTCGTGGCGGGCTTCCTGTTCGGCCCCGACGCCGAGCGCGGCAAGCTCGAGCCGATCTCGTCGATTTCGCTCGGCGTCTATCTGTTCGCGGCGACGCTGATGGTCGTCTCCTATCGCCACACCGATCCGGCGATGATCGTGTTTGCGATCATGATCGCCGCGACCATCCTGATCGCCTGGCGCACCGACGCTGCGGCCGGCGCGCTGCCGGCGGCCGCCGTGTTCGTCGCGCTCGTGTTCCTGTCGTGGGCCGTGCGCGGCAATCCGGAATGGCTGGTCGCAGCCCGGCGGCGCGATGCCGGGCGTCGGTCCGGAGGCGCTTGCGGGCTCGGTGCAGATGCACCTGATCGCAGCGTTCCTGTTTGCCGCGGGCTTCGGGATTTCCGGCTTCCTCGCCCAGGGCCGCTCGGAGCACGCGACCGTGCCGGTGATCTGGTCTGCGGTCGCGGTCGCAACGCCGCTCTGGCTCCTGATCGCCTGCTACGCGCACATCGCCCATCTCGACCGCTCGATCCCGTTCGCCATCGTCGCGATCGTGCTCGCCGGCGCGTTCGGCTTTGCGACCGAGCAGTTGTCGAAGCGCGAGCCGCGGCCGGGCCAGGCGATTGCGGCTGCGCTGTTCGCCACCGGCACGCTCGCAGCGCTGGCGCTCGCCTTCACCTTCGCGCTCGACAAGGGCTGGCTGACGATC
The DNA here is from genome assembly GCA_963757845.1 of uncultured Alphaproteobacteria bacterium. Classification (GTDB taxonomy): domain Bacteria; phylum Pseudomonadota; class Alphaproteobacteria; order Rhizobiales; family Xanthobacteraceae; genus P52-10. The sequence continues at coordinate 306,051 of CAVWTB010000048.1, read as the reverse complement.
GCGCTGGCGCTGATGTCGCTCGGCACCGCGTGGATCTCGCTGCAGCGTCCGGTGCCGTTCCTGCGCTGGCTCGCCGCGATCCTGGCCGTCATCGTCGTCGCGCGCATCGGCTACGAGCCGCGCATCGCCGGCAACGACGTCGGCACCACGCCGATCTTCAACTGGCTGCTGTACGGCTACGGCATTCCCGCGCTGTCGTTCTGGGCCGGCAGCTATTACCTGCGCAAGCGCGGCGACGACGCGCCGCTGCGCATGGTCGAAGCCGCCGCGATCCTGTTCACCGTGCTGCTGGTGTTCATGGAGATCCGTCACTTCGTCAACGGCGGCGACGTCTATCGCGGCAATACCGGCCTGGTCGAAGTGGCGCTGCAGGTCTGCTCGATGCTGGCGATGGCGATCGGCCTGGAGCGGCTGCGCGTGCGCACCGGCAGCATCGTGCACAACATCGGCGCGCTGGTGGTGACCGCCATCGCGCTGCTGTTCACCGTGTTCGGACTGTTCCTGCTCGAGATGCCGCTGTTCTGGCGGGTGGACGTGGGTGGCCTGCTGTGGAACAGCCTGCTGCTCGCCTACGGCCTGCCGGCGGTGCTGATGCTCGCGCTCTCCTACACTGTCGCCGGGCGGCGCGCCGCGGGCTACGCCAACACGCTTGCCGGCATCGCGCTGGTGCTGGCGCTGACCTACGTGACGCTGCAGGTCCGCCGCTTCTTCCACGGCCCGATCCTGTCCACGACGGCGCGCACGACCGACGCCGAGCAGTACACCTACTCGCTGGCGTGGCTCGCCTTCGGCGTGGTGCTGCTGGCCGTGGGCCTCGTATTCGCCTCGCAGCGCGCGCGGCTTGCGTCCGCGGTCGTCATCGGGCTCACGGTGCTGAAGGTGTTCATCATCGACATGTCGAACCTGACCGGCGTATTCCGCGCCCTCTCCTTCATGGGCCTCGGTCTCGTGCTGGTCGCGATCGGCTGGCTCTACCAGCGCATCCTGTTCAAGCGGCAAGCCGCCGCAGCAGGAGCTGCGGCGGAGTGAGGGTTCACCTCGTCCTGAGGAGCGCCGCGAAGCGGCGCGTCTCGGAGGTCCGATGCGGATCCTGGCCGCATGGTTCAGACGCCCGGCTATGCTTCCGCCTACGCGCTTGGCGCTACGGCGCGGCAAGTCGGCTACACCGGGCTCCTCACCACGAGGAGTGAACGCGGAAGTCGCTGACCTACTTCCCCGCCAGCGCGTCAACGAACTCCTGCGCCTGCTTCGTCAGCTTCGCAAACGCCGGATCGCTCTTCACGCGCTGGGCAAAGCACTTGCGCATGGCCTCGTCGCCCTGCTCGCGCAACTGTTCGACCTCGTCGACGATGCTTTCCTTCTTGTTCGGCGACTTCTCGTTGGCCTCGAACATCCTGTCGGCCTTTGCGCGCCGCGTCCTTGAAGAGCTTTTCGCACGGCGCCATCATCTTGATCTTGGCGATCGGCGCGCTGAGGATGTAGACGCGCGGCGGAACGATCGCGCCGATCAGCATTTCGGAGGCCGGCGCCGGGAAGAAGTCCTGCCGCCGCGCGGCGAGCATCGCAAAGACGAAGTCGACGCCGGCAGGCTTCGTCACCGGCAGTTCGCCCATATTGCCGACCGCTGCGTCGCGCTGGTGGCGCGCGTGTAGAACGCATCCTGCGTCAGCGCGGTCGCGTACGTCCTTCGGCACCGCGCCGTCCTCCGCCGCAAGGCCGTCGGGCGACTTGATCCAGCGATCGCGTCAGCCCCGTGGTCGTCACCACCAGCCGCACATCCTTGTGCCTTGGTGAACGACCAGGCCGTCGAGGATGCCGGTCTCGATATCGCCCTTGAACAGGCTGCCGACGTTGTAGGCTGCTCTCGCCCGAGAATCCCTTGACGTTGAGCGGGCCGATCAGACCGCGCATCTGCTTCAGCAACTCGGCGCGCGCCCGCTCCTCTTCCTTCGAGGTGGCGTCGCTCGGCGCGACCGGATCGCCCGGCGGATTGAATTTCGCGATGAAGGCATCGCGCGCGGCGATGTAGTTGTCTTCCGGCGTGGCAGCGGGTGCTGCTGAGCTCAGCAGCGTCAGCGCGATGGCAAGGGCATATTTCATGTCACGAACCTGCAAGCGGAAGCCGGAATGCCGGCTCTGCGTTTGCCGCATGTGCCGCGCCAGAGGTTCACACAAGCTGAGAGGCCCGACTGGGCCCCTTAAACTCACTCCGTCGAGCGGCGCAGCTCCAGCGAAGCGGGCTCCGGCTTCGGCGGATCGATCTTGGCCGATTTCGACCTTCGGCGTCTCGACCTTGCCGACGGTTTCACCCTTCGGCGCTTCGGGCTTCGAGGCTTCGACGGAGCGGACGCCCCGCGCACGCAGCGAGATCGGGCCGCGCTCGGCGCGCGCCATCAGAACCGAATTGCCGTGCTTGCGGAATTCGCACCAGGCAAAGCTGCTCATGCCCTGCACGGAGCCGCGGAACGTCGCGTCGCTGGTCTTGTCGATATTGAAGCACGGCGTGAACGGCACGCCTTTGAGCTGCGCGCACACCTGGGTCGTGCCGACCTGGACGGTGTTGACCGGCAGACGTGCATGCCGCACTGGCCCTGCGCCTGCGAACTGGATCGAGCCGGTGACGGAGCCATCGTGCTGGATGCGGCCGGCGCCACGGGTGCCGTCGACGCAGGTGAAGGCGAAGAGTTTTCCAGCGATGAACTGGCGGGCTTGCTCGGGATTCAAGGATTCGGCCACGGACGGGCCTGCAACTGCGCTTGCGACCAGCGCCCCCCACACCAAACGCGAAAGCATGCTGCTACTCCGACTCAACGATCTCCGCCCCGGGCCCCGCTTAACCCGATGCTTACCATACGAACCAAGGCAACATTGGCGCAGCTTCGTCGACAAAGTCTGAACGTCCTCAGACTATTTTTACCACGATTCTGCCGCGCACCTGGCCAGCGAGAATTTTCGCTCCCGCCTCCATAACCTGATCAAGCGGGATTTCGCTAGTTATTTCAGTCAGTTTCGATTTGTCGAGATCACGCGCCAGACGTGTCCAGGCCGCTCGACGTCGCTCAATAGGACACATCACCGAATCGATGCCCAAAAGGCACACGCCGCGCAAAATGAATGGCGCAACTGAGGCGGGCAAATCCATACCTGCGGCGAGGCCACAGGCGGCGATCGCGCCGCCATACGTCGTCATCGACAGCAGGTTCGCGAGCGTGGTCGAGCCGACGCTGTCGACACCGCCGGCCCAGCGCTCCTTGTTGAGCGGACGCGGCGCCGCGGCAAGTTCGGCACGGTCGATGATCTCGGAAGCACCGAGATGCTTCAGGTAGTCGGCTTCCGACGCGCGGCCGGTCGAGGCGATGACGTGATAGCCGAGCTTCGACAGGATCGCGGTTGCGACCGAGCCGACGCCGCCGGCGGCGCCCGTGACCACGACCGGTCCCGATGCGGGCTTCAGCCCGTGGTCCTCCAGCGCCATCACCGACAGCATCGCCGTGTAGCCTGCCGTGCCGATCGCCATCGCATCGCGCGTCGACAGGCCGTCCGGCAGCTTCACCAGCCAGTCGCCCTTCACGCGCGCCTTCTCGGCATAGGCGCCGAGATGCGTCTCGCCCATGCCCCAGCCGTTGCAGACGACCTTGTCGCCGGCCTTCCAGTTCGGATTGGACGACTGCTCGACGGTGCCGGCGAAATCGATGCCGGCGATCATCGGGAAGCGGCGCACCACCGGCGCCTTGCCGGTGAGCGCCAGGCCGTCCTTGTAGTTCAGCGTCGACCACTCCACGGCGACGGTGACGTCGCCGTCCATCAGTTCGGCTTCGTCGAACTGGGTGATCTTCGCGGTCGTGCCCTTGTCGGCCTTGTCGATCCGCAGCGCCTTGAATGTTCCCACGCCTCACTCCCGCTTGTTCTCTGCGGCATGATCTGATCCGAAAACCGGTTCCGCCCCGGATCAAGTCCGGGGCAAGCTTTTCGGGATCATGCCCTGTTCATCAGGCGGGCTGAGGCACCCCCGTTCCACCGGCTTCTCGACGATCGGCAGGTTGATCAGCGCCGACGCGACGCCGAAGAAGATCGAGAGATACCAGACCGGACTGTAGGAACCGGTCGCCTCGAACACGATGCCGCCGAGATAGACGCCGAGAAAACCGCCCACCTGATGGCTGAAAAATGCGAAGCCGTAAAGCGTCGCGAACCAGCGTGTGCCGAACATCAGCGCAACCAGCGCGCTGGTCGGCGGCACGGTGGAGAGCCAGGTGACGCCGGTGACGATGCCGAAGACGATGGCGCTCGCGGGCGTGATCGGGAACGAGATGAAGGCCAGGATCGACAGCGCGCGGATGAAATAGATCGCCGACAGGATGAAGCGCATCGGCACGTACTTCGCGACCCAGCCGACGCCGAGCGAGCCTGCGATGTTGAACAGGCCGATCACCGCGATCACCCAGCCGCCGACGCTGGCATCGAGCCCGCGGTCGACGAGATAGGCCGGCAGGTGCGCGGTGACGAAGGCCAGCTGGAAGCCGCAGGTGAAGAAGCCGAGCACGAGCAGCACATAGGATCGGTGGCCGAACGCCTCCGACAGCGCCTGCTTGAACGATTGCTGGTCTGCCGCAGGAGCGCCTGCGCCAGCCGGCTCGGCCTTCGGTGTCGCAAGCGCCACCGAGAGCGGCACCACCAGCAGCATCAGCACCGCAAAAATCGTCAGCGTGGTCTGCCAGCCGAAATTATCGAGCAGCGCCACGCCGAACGGCGCGAACAGGAACTGTCCGAACGAGCCTGACGCCGTCCCTGCGCCGAGCGCCACCGCACGCCAGCTCGGCGGCACGATCTTGGCGAAGGCGGAAACGACCAGATTGAACGAGCAGCCGGCGAGGCCGAAGCCGATCAGCACGCCGACGGTGGCATTCAACGCCAGCGGCGTGTTCGAGTACTGCATCAGCGCGAGGCCGGCCGCGTAGAGCAAGCCGCCGATGGCGATCACGCGCACCGTGCCGAAGCGATCGGCGATCGCGCCGGCGAACGGCTGGCCGACGCCCCACAACAGGTTCTGCAGGGCGAAGGCGAACGCGAAGACGTCGCGGCCCCAGGCGAACTCCTTGCTCATCGGCTGCATGAAGAAGCCGAAGGTGGAGCGCGGACCGAAGGTGAGAACGGCGATCAGACAGCCGCAGATGACGACGACGAGCGGCGTCCGCCAGCTTGTTCGGGAGAGCGCTGGCGAATTTTCCAGAGCAGGCATTTCGAGGACCTCGCGAACCGACAAGGCCCGCTATATGGAATTTCGGAGGTACACAGACTAGTGTACTTTCTGTACTCCCCACCGAACTTTTGTTGCACGACAACAACTGCAATGCAGCGATGCAAATCGGAAAGGCAGGTACCGCCTTTTTTGTGAGCCGGCCTCTGGCGGGCCGTTCGATGACGTGTTATATTTGTTTTGCTCGAAATGAGAATAACTAATCAAATCGAGTGAACCTGAGCAAGCCGCTCAGCGTTCTTTTGAAGTCCGGGGATTAAACGCAAGTTCGGAAAGTGGGAATGCCGGCCCGTTTGGCCGGATTTATCGGGACCTAGATATGCTCATGTTGAGCATTATTCCAGGTCCACCGCTCTGAAGCTCAAGGAAGGATCGCGCTATGCCGATCGCTGGAATTTTCGGTCCTGAGGACCTCCCGCACACCCCGCTGACGCGGACGAGGCCGGTTTCGCGCGCGCCCTCGCGCACGCTGCCGATGCCGCCCGTGGCGTGGACGCCCGAGATCGAGCGCGAGACCGCCCACCTCTATGAGCGCGTCAAGGCCGTGATCCCGCCGGTCGAGTGGCCGACGATGGCGCCTTACGTGAAGGCGATCAACGACCTCAAGAAGGAGCGCAACGCGGTCATCCTGGCGCACAACTACCAGACGCCGGAGATCTACAACTGCGTGGCCGACTTCGTCGGCGACAGTCTGCAGCTCGCGCGCGAGGCCGCCAAGGTGAAGGCCGACGTGATCGTCCAGTGCGGCGTGCACTTCATGGCGGAGACCTCGAAGATCCTCTCGCCGGAGAAGACCGTGCTGATCCCGGATTCGCGGGCCGGCTGCTCGCTCGCCTCCTCCATCACCGGCGAGGACGTGCGGCTGCTCCGCGAGAAATTCCCGGGCGTGCCGGTCGTCGCCTATGTCAACACGTCCGCCGACGTGAAGGCGGAGGTCGACATCTGCTGCACCTCGTCGAACGCGGTGCAGGTGGTGGAAAGCCTCAACACCGACACCGTGATCTTCGTGCCCGACCAGTATCTGGCGAAGTACGTCGCCTCGCAGACCAAGGTGAAGATCATCGCCTGGAAGGGCGCGTGCGAAGTGCACGAGCGCTTCACCGGCGACGAGCTGAAGCTGTATCGCGACGCCGATCCGTCGGTGCAGATCATCGCGCATCCGGAATGCCCGCCCGACGTGATCGCGGAAGCCGACTTCACCGGCTCGACCGCGCACATGATCAACTGGGTGCGCGACAAGCGGCCGAAGCGCGTGGTCATGGTCACCGAGTGCTCGATGGCCGACAACGTGCAGGCGGAATTGCCGGAGGTCGAGTTCGTGCGGCCCTGCAACCTCTGCCCGCACATGAAGCGGATCACGCTGCCGAAGATCCTCGACAGCCTCGTCAACATGCGTGAGGAGGTTCATCGTCGACCCGCTGATCGCCGCGAAGGCGCGCCGCTCGGTCGAACGGATGATCCACCTGAAGAGCTGAGCTCCGTCGTCCCGGCCAAGCGAGCAAGCAGCCGAGCCGGCCATAACCACCGGAATCGAGTGACGACGAACGGCGCGGCAAACCAATCGAGCGACACGGCGTACGGTCCCCGCTTTCGCGGGGACGACCGGGTTAGCGACGATGCGAGGCCGGGAGAAGCGACATGGCACGTAGCGATCTCTCCTCCACATCGACGACGTCGTCATCGTCGGCGGCGGGCTGGCCGGCCTGTTTTGCGCGCTGAAGCTTGCGCCGCGGCCGCGTCACCGTCATCTCCGCGGCGCCGCTCGGCGAAGGCGCGTCCAGCGCCTGGGCGCAGGGCGGCATTGCCGCTGCGGTCGGCGAAGGCGACACGGCCGAATCGCACGCGGCCGACACCATCGCGGTCGGCGCCGGCCTGGTCGACAAGGACGTCGCGCTCGCCCTTGCGCGCGAAGCGCCGGCAAGCGCATCAACGACCTCCTGAGCTACGGCGTGCCGTTCGACCGCGACCTCGAAGGCCGGCTCGCGGTCGCCCAGGAAGCCGCCCATTCGGCGCGCCGCATCGTGCATGTGCGCGGCGACATGGCCGGCAAGGCGATCATCGCCGCGCTGATCGGACGCCGTGCGGAAAACGCCGAGCGATCCGCGTGATCGAAGGTTTTGTCGCCGAAGCGCTGCTGACCGAGAACAACGCGGTCACCGGCCTGCAGCTGCGCAAGGCCGACGATGTTGCCGCGCGTCCGGTCAACGTTGCCGCCCGCGCCGTGGTGCTCGCCACCGGCGGCATCGGCCATCTTTATGCGGTGACGACCAATCCGAAGGAAGCGAGCGGGCTTGGCCTTGCGATCGCCGCGCGCGCCGGCGCGATCATCGGCGATCCGGAATTCGTCCAGTTCCATCCGACCGCGATCATGGTCGGCCGCGATCCTGCGCCGCTTGCGACCGAAGCGCTGCGCGGCGAAGGCGCGACGCTGATCAATGCCAAGGGCGAGCGCTTCATGCTGGCAAAGCATCCGCTTGCCGAGCTTGCGCCGCGCGACATCGTCGCGCGCGGCGTGTTCGCCGAGATCGCAGCCGGCCGCGGCGCGTTCCTCGATGCGACCAAGGCGCTCGGCGACACGTTCGCCGATCATTTCCCGACCGTCTATGCGAGCTGCGTCGCCGGCGGCATCGATCCGGCGCGGCAGCCGATCCCGATCGCGCCGGCCGTGCACTACCACATGGGCGGCATCGCCGTGGACGCCCGCGGCCGCACCTCGATCGACGGCCTGTGGGCCGGCGGCGAAGTCTCGTGCACCGGCGCGCATGGCGCCAATCGCCTCGCCTCCAACTCGCTGCTCGAAGCCGTGGTCTATGCGGCGCGCATCGCCGAGGACATCGACGGCCGCGTCTTCACAGCGCAAGCTCTCCGCCTCGCTCGAGGTGCCGCGCAACTGCGCCATGCCGCCGTCGGCGGAAGCAAGCTTGCGCGCGCTGATGACCTCGCATGTCGGCGTGATCCGCGACGGCGACGACCTCGCCGACGCGATCCGCACGCTGGCGATGATGGAGCAGTCGGTCGGCAACATCGCGCTGCGCAACATGGCGACGACCGCGCTGATCGTCGCCACCTCTGCGTGGTCGCGCCGGGAGAGCCGCGGCAGCCACTGCCGCTCCGACTATCCGGCGGAGAACGCGCTGGCGAAGCGCACCATGACGACGCTTGCGCAAGCGCGCGCGGTCGCAGCTTCGCTCGCCGAGGACGCGCCCGCGCGCCTCTGCGCCACCGCTTGACGGCCGCCATGGTCACGCCCGCATCCGTCCTGCATCCCGACGCGTTCCTGTCGCCGATGGCGGTCGAGAACGCCGTGCGCCAGGCGCTGGACGAGGATCTCGGCCGCGCCGGCGACATCACCTCGATCGCGACGATCCCTGAAGCCGCGCAGACGCGCGCGACGCTGGTGGCCCGTCAGGCCGGTGTGATCGCAGGGCTGCCGCTCGCGGTCGAAACGTTCCGGCAGCTGTCGGCAGATATCCGCATCGAGACCAACGCCCGCGACGGCATCGACGTCGCAAAGGGCATGCAGGTCCTCACCATCACCGGCCCTGCCCGCGCCGTGCTGTCGGGCGAACGCACCGCGCTGAATTTCGTCGGCCGGCTCTCGGGCGTCGCGACACTGACGGCGGCCTATGTGAAGCAGACCGCCGGCACGAAGATGCGCATCTGCTGCACGCGCAAGACGACGCCGGGTCTGCGTGCGCTGGAGAAATACGCCGTGCGCTGCGGCGGCGGCTTCAACCACCGCTTCGGCCTCGATGACGCGATCCTGATCAAGGACAACCACATTGCCGTTGCCGGCGGCGTGCGTCCGGTGCTGGAGCGCGCGCGCGGCCATGCGGGCCATCTCGTCAAGATCGAGATCGAGGTCGACACGCTCGATCAATTGCGCGAGGTGCTCGACACGAAACTCGCCGACGTGGTGCTGCTCGACAACATGGACATCCCGACGCTGAAGCAGGCGGTGGCGATCGCGCAAGGCCGCGTGGTGCTGGAAGTCTCCGGCGGCGTCACCGAGAGCTCGATCGCCGCGATCGCCGCCACCGGCGTCGACTACGCCTCCTCCGGCGCGCTGACGCATTCGGCGCCGAATTTCGACGTGGCGCTGGATATCGGAAGTAGCGAATAGCGAATAGTGAGTAGCGAATAGTAAAAACCACTTTCTATTCGCTATTCGCTACTCCCTATTCGCCCTCTTAAAGCTTCGCCGCGATCTCCGCCGTCTCTTCCGCGTTGCCCCAGCTCGGCACTTCGCTGCCGTCGCCCCACTGGCGCGGGCGGTAGAACACGTGCAGGCCGGCCTTGTAGTTCTTCTTCATGCTGCGCACCCAGTAGGGGCGCACGTAGGTCGCGTGATAGTGCGTCGAGCGGTTGACCTCCGGCAGCCAGAGCCGGCCGTCCAGCATTTCCTTGGCGATCTTCCTGGCGCGGTCCCACTGTTCGGGTTCGGTCACCACGTCGCGCACGCGATCGCAGGCGAAGGTGAACTGGCAGGCGTAACGGCGATGCGAATTCTGATAGACGACGCCGCACACGTTTTCCGGATAGTAGCCCGAGAAGGCGCGGTTGACGACGACCTGCGCGACCGCGATCTGGCCGCGCACCGGCTCGCCGCGCGCTTCGAAGTAGACGGCCTCGGCGAGACACTTCGACGCCTTCGCATAACCCTTGGCATCGAGACCGAGCCGCGTGGCCGGGCTCTGCGAACGCTGCGGCTGCGCCGTCACCTCGCCCTTCGGCGCGATGGTCGAGCCTTCGCTGACGTGGCCCGGCAGCGCCACGGTCTGCTTCAGATCGGCGTCAGGGATCACGAGGCGCGGCTCTTCGCCCGGCTGCCAGCGCTCGAGCGCGCCGCCGAGGTTGCCGAACAGCGAATGGCCGAAATAGAGATGCGAGGTCTGGATCGAGAACTGATCTTTTGGCGGCAGTGCATCGCGCTCGGTCTCATCCGTGTCGCCCGGCGCCTTTGCGGTCGCGGCCTGCGAGGCGCGATACTGCGGCAGCGGCTCCGACTTCAGCGCAGCCTCGAGCTCCGGATCGAGCGGAGCTGCGACGCCGGCAGTCACGGGCTTGATATTCAGATTTTCGACGGGCTCGTTCGCAACCGGCCGTGCGCGCGGCAGCCGCGTTGGGTGCGCCCTCGTCCTCCGGCTGCACGACTTGCGGAGCGACCGTGATCTCAGCTTCCGGCCGCTTGATCGAAAGGCGATCGCCCTTTGACGACAGCCTGTCGCCCTTGGCGGTGCGGTCGACGATCGGGAACTCATGCGGCTGCGGCGGACGGATCACCTGGCCCAGCGGATTGCGCGCAATGGAACCCGTGACGTCGCCGCCTTCGCCACGCAGGCTCGCGAGCAGCGCGACGGGCGCGCGCGGGATCGACGAGCCGAGCGGACGCGGGAAGCTGAAGGTCGCGGTGTGAACAGGACCGAACGGCGAGGCAAGCGCATGCTTCTGCCAACGCTGCGTGACACCGGGCTGGCGCGCAATCAGCGCCGCGATGTCCTGATAGCCGATCTCGGACGGAAGCAGACCGAAGACCGTAAGTGCAAAGCCGAAGGACGCCCATCGCGCGCCCTTCGGCTCGTTCTGCAAAGCAGACATTGCTACGCCTACGCAACGCTAACGCTACTGGTACACGATCAAGCGCATTTGCGCGCAATTTGATCGATTGCGTTAGTATCGAATTAGAGTTGCGAGGCCGTTAATCGCCGATGCGCGCGGAGCACACGCAAGGTTCCATTTGAACAAGCGCAGTCACTTCGGAAATGCTGGTAAACCGCGCGCAAAATTAGTTGGTAAACATCCGGTCAACGAAACGGCGCTGCATGCGGTCATGCGCAGCGTGTCAATTTAAGACAACGCCCCGTTCCTCATCCTGAGGAGAGCGCGCAGCGCTCGTCTCGAGATGTAGCCCGGCATTTCGAAACGATCTGGCCGCATGGTTCAGACGCATCGCACGCGATGCTCCTCACCATGAGGATCAATGCAGAGCCAGTCGCCGGATTTCGCGTTCGCGCATCCGGGCTACCCGGAATGACTTTGCTTACGCCTGGCTCGCCGCGGTCTTGCCGAGTGCGGCTTGCGCTGCGGCGAGGCGCGCGATCGGAACGCGATACGGCGAGCACGACACGTAGTCGAGACCGATCTCGTGGCAGAACGCGACCGACGACGGATCGCCGCCGTGCTCGCCGCAGATGCCGACCTTCAGTCCGGGGCGCGTCTTGCGTCCGCGGCTGACGCCGATCTTCACCAGTTCGCCGACGCCCTCGCGATCGAGCGTGATGAACGGATCGACCTCGAGAATGCCGCGCGACACGTAGGTGCCGAGGAATCCGCCGGCGTCGTCGCGGCTGATGCCGTAGGTGGTCTGCGTCAGATCGTTGGTGCCGAACGAGAAGAACTCCGCGGTCTTGGCGATCTCGCCGGCCATCAGCGCCGCGCGCGGCAATTCGATCATGGTGCCGACCTGGTAGGTGACCTTGCCGCCTTGATCCTTCATCACCGCCTGCGCGGTGGCATCGATCCGCGCCTTGATCATGTCGAACTCGGCCTTGGTCGCGACCAGCGGCACCATCACCTCCGCCGCCACGTGCGTGCCGGTGCGCTTGTTGACGACGATCGCCGCCTCGAAGATCGCGCGCGCCTGCATCTCGGCGATCTCGGGATAGGCGATCGCGAGGCGGCAGCCGCGGAAGCCGAGCATCGGATTGAATTCCGACAGATCGCGCGCCCGGTCGGCAAGCTTGCGCGGATCGGCGTCCATCGCGCGCGCGACTTCCTCGATCTCGGCCTGCGTATGCGGCAGGAATTCGTGCAGCGGCGGATCGAGCAGACGGATCGTCACCGGCAGCCCCTGCATGATCTCGAACAGCTCGACGAAATCGGCGCGCTGCATCGGCAGCAGCTTTGCCAGCGCCGCGCGGCGCTTCTGCTCGTCGTCGGCGAGGATCATCTCGCGCACGGTGCGGATGCGCGTCTCCTCGAAGAACATGTGCTCGGTGCGGCACAGCCCGATGCCTTCGCCGCCGAACTTGATGGCGACGCGCGCATCCTCCGGCGTGTCGGCATTGGCGCGCACCCTCAGCTTGCGCACCTCGTCGGCCCAGCCCATCAGCGTGCCGAACTCGGCCGCAAGCTCCGGCTCCAGCATCGGCATGCGACCGGCCAGCACCTGGCCCACGCGCGCCGTCGATGGTGATGATGTCGCCGGCCTTGAACGCTGCGGCCGCCCGCGGTCATCAGCCCGCGGCCGTAATCGATGCGAATGGTGCCGGCGCCCGACACGCAGGGCTTGCCCATGCCGCGCGCAACCACTGCGGCGTGCGAGGTCATGCCGCCGCGCGCGGTGAGAATGCCTTCGGCGGCGTGCATGCCGTGAATGTCCTCAGGGCTCGTCTCGACGCGCACGAGAATGACCTTGCGCCCGTCGGCCTGAAGTTTTTCCGCCTCGTCGGACGAGAACACGATCTCGCCGGAGGCCGCGCCCGGCGATGCGGGCAGGCCGGTGGCGATCACGTCGCGCTTGGCGGCCGGATCGATGGTCGGATGCAGCAGCTGGTCGAGCGAGGCGGGATCGACCCGGGTGATCGCTTCCTTCCGCGAGATCACGCCCTCATTGGCGAGTTCGACCGCGATGCGCAGCGCGGCCTTGGCCGTGCGCTTGCCGCTGCGGGTCTGCAGCATCCACAGCTTGCCCTGCTCGACCGTGAACTCGAGGTCCTGCATGTCGCGGTAGTGCTTTTCCAGCAGCTTGTAGATGCGCGTCAGCTCGTTGAACGCCTCCGGCATCGCCGCTTCCATCGACGGCTTGTCGGAGCCGGCCTCGTGGCGCGCGGTTTCACTGATCTCCTGCGGCGTGCGGATGCCGGCGACCACGTCCTCGCCCTGCGCGTTGATGAGGAATTCGCCGTAGAGCTGCTTTGCGCCGGTGGACGGATTGCGGGTGAAGGCGACGCCGGTCGCCGACGTGTCGCCCATGTTGCCGAACACCATCGCCTGCACGTTGACGGCGGTGCCCCAGGATTGCGGAATGTTGTGCAGCGTGCGGTAGGTCACCGCGCGCGCATTCATCCACGAGCCGAACACGGCGCCGATCGCGCCCCACAGCTGTGCGTGCGGGTCCTGCGGAAATTCCTCGCCGGTCTCTTTGCTGCACCGCGTCCTTGTACTTGCCGACGATCGCGACCCAATCCTCGGCTTCGAGATCGGTGTCGAGCGTGTAGCCCTTGGAGTCCTTGTAGGTGTCGAGGATCTCCTCGAAGTGATGGTGCTCGAAACCCATCACCACGTCGGAATACATGGTGATGAAGCGCCGGTAGCTGTCGTAGGCGAAGCGCTTGTCGCCCGAGAGCTGCGCGAGCGCCTCGACCGTCTCGTCGTTGAGGCCGAGGTTGAGCACCGTGTCCATCATGCCGGGCATCGAGGCGCGCGCGCCGGAGCGCACCGACACCAGCAGCGGATTGGCCGCATCGCCGAATGTCTTGCCGGTCAGCTTGCCGATGTAGTCCAGCGCCTTCTCGACCTGCGCCTTCAACTCCTTCGGATAGGTCTTGTCGTTCTCGTAGTAGTAGTTGCAGACCGACGTCGGGATCGTGAAGCCGGGCGGCACCGGCAGGCCGAGATTGGCCATTTCGGCGAGGTTCGCGCCCTTGCCGCCGAGCAACTCGCGCATCGCGCTTTTGCCTTCGGCACGGCCGTCACCGAAGGTGAACACCCATTTGCCGGCAGGCACCGCGGCGCGCGCTTCAGGCTTCCTGGCCGGAGCGGGCCGCCCTTTGGCGACCGCCTTGACCGCGGCTTTCGGAAACGCCTTTCGCGCCCGCAGGGGCTTTCTTTGCCGAAGTCTTTGCAGCGGGCTTGGCGCGGGAACGGGAAACGGATTTCGACGAGGCTTTGGCCATGATGTCCGTGACGGGTTGCAGTGCGAGGAACTGGCACCGCGCTTACACCACGCTTTCATGCTGCAGTGCAAGCGCCGCCATTGCTGTTTCACAGCCCCAAGGACAACCCCAAGGACATCCTTAAGGCATGTTCAGGGCACCGTTTGCGGCACGATTTCGCCGTATCCCCTCAAACCTATTTGATGATGCCGAGGCCGAGAATGCCGATGAGGATCAGGTACAGCGCTACGATGTAGTTCAACAGCCGCGGCATGATGAGAATAAGAACGCCGGCAACGAGCGCGACGATGGGCTGAAGCTGGCCGATATTGATGGTCACGTTTTCTCTCCATTCCGTAACGGTGTTGAAATTCGAATCGATACGCAGTCTAGCGTCTGCGGAACCGGGGTTTTAGACGGTTCCACGCGACGAATGTTCCGCGCATGCAAAAATTTTCAGCGCTAAAGCGTACATGCATTTCGGAACGATGCCGCGTGCGATGCATTAACGGGCTTCCATGCCATGTGCGAGACGAAGGTGGGCTGAGGTTTCGCGCGCGAAGTTGAAGAGTTGGAGGAGAGTATCATGCGCAAACACATTTTTGCCGCAGCCCTGATCGCCGGAACAGCGTTTTCGCTTCCGGCGTTCGCGCAATACAGCGGCACGGTCGGCGTCACCGGACCCGGCGTCGGCATCATCGCCGAAGAGCACGTTCCGACGTTTCGCCGCTACGTGGTCGAGGAGCGCGTGCCGACATTTGCGATCCCGGATCGCGTCATTGTCGGCGGCACGCTGCCGGAAGTCGGCGTGACGTACTACGACGTGCCCGAGCGCTTCGGCGCCACGACCTATCGCTACACCATCGTGAACGACCGCACCGTGCTGGTCGACCCGCGCTCGCGGCGGATCATGCAGGTGCTCGACTGAGCAGGATCGTCGTTCCCGACGCCGCGTGAGACGCGGCGTCGGGAATGAGGCGAGACTCATCCTGCACAAGTGCGGGTATCCCCTCCCCGCGCAAGTACTGGATGACAGGGCCCCGCGCCGGCATCGCCGCGCGGGGCTTCTCTTTTGATGCGCAGGCTATCCGCTCGCGTCGTTGTCCGACTTCATGCGTTTGCGCATCCACTTCTCGAACGGCCCGCCGAAGATCAGCACGATGAAGGCCAGCACGAGACCGATCAGCACCGCGCGCCATTCGGCGACGGCGCAAGCGGCGCCGACGCAGGCGGTGAGCCAGGTGCAGGCGGCGGTCGTCAGCCCGTGAATGCGCGAACCGCTCGCCGGCCGCACGATCACGCCCGCACCGAGAAAGCCGATGCCGGTGACGATGCCCTGGATCGCCCGCGACACGTCACCCTCGCCGCCGATGCGCGCCGCCGCCATCACCGCCAGCGCAGCGCCCAGGCCGACCAGACCCAGCGTGCGCACGCCGGTCTGCTTGTCGTGCATGTCGCGATTGAGCCCAAACGCCGCTCCCGCAGCCGTCGCCGCAAACAGCCGAAGCGCGATGTCGAGCGTGTCCATGCGGGGGAGAGTAGCAGAGTGTTGTTGGCAAAACGACTGCTCTGCGCGAAGCGCAGCCACTGCGTCATTGCGAGCGAAGCGAAGCAATCCAGCCGCGCGCCGGCAGGCGCGAAAAAAAGCGCTGAGCTCGCCGCGGTCGCAGTTGCTTTTTAGTTGGCGCGCTTCGCGCGCGCTGGATTGCCACGTCGCTTCGCTCCTCGCAATGACGCCGAGGCGCTTCGCGAGCGAGCTCGATCATCTCTTCAATTGTCAAACAGCGCCATTCGGCGCACGCGCTCCCCTCCCTCCCGCCCGGCGTAGCGTAGCGGAGCCGGGTGGCGGGGAGGGGTCGGGGGTGGGGGGTGCCGCTTGCTCGGCGGCAGTGAGGAGCACCTGGCGTACACGCTCAAGTGTTCTCCCTGAACCAACGCAGGCGATTTTTCCGTGGCATCTGCCGCGCCCCCCACCCCCGACCCCTCCCCCCGCCACTCGCTTCGCGAGCGAGAGGGAGGGGAGAAGAAGCGCTTCGCGATCGCCCCGGAATGACGGCGGCGCGTCCGCGCGTAACGCTCAATCCTGGATCTTGGAAAAATCCGCGACCGCGCGCGTGGCGGCGCGGATCTGGTTCAGCAGCGTCAGGCGGTTGGCGCGCACGGCCTTGTCGTCGTCGTTGACCTTCACCTTGTCGAAGAACGCATCGACCGCCGGCCGCAGCTTCGCCATCGCGCTCATCGCGCCGGCGAAATCTTCCTTCGCCACAGCGGCGTTGGCCTCCTTCGTGACGTCGGCGATCGCTTTCGCCAGTGTCTTTTCTTCAGGCACCGTCAACAGCTTCGCATCCACCGCGCCGTCGTAGGCCTTGTTGTCCTTCTTCTCCTCGATGCGCAGGATGTTCGCGGCGCGCTTGAAGCCGGCGAGCAGGTTCTTGCCGTCTTCGGTATCGAGGAATTTGCCCAGCGCCTCGACGCGGCGGACGATCATCAACAGATCGTCCTGTCCTTCGAGCGCGAACACCGCATCAACGAGATCGTACCGCGCGCCCTGCTCGCGCAGCTGGACCTTCAGACGGTCGGCGAAGAACGACGAGCAGATCGGTCGAACCACCGCCTGGTCGTCGGTCGCGAGCCTTGAACACCTCTCGCTGCAGTATCTTCGCGACATGTCGACAAATGCAGGCGCAGCTGATTGTCGACCACCAACCCGATCACGCCCAGCGCAGCGCGGCGCAGCGCGTACGGATCCTTGATGCCTGTCGGCTTCTCGTCGATCGCCCAGAAACCGACCAGCGTATCGATCTTGTCGGCGAGCGCGACCGCGACCGACACCGGATCGGTCGGCACGCGATCGTTCGGGCCCTGCGGCTTGTAGTGCTCCTCGCAGGCCGCAGCGACGCTTGCGTCCTCGCCCTGCGCCAGCGCGTAGTACCGGCCCATCAAGCCTTGCGTTTCCGGAAACTCGCCGACGACTTCGGTCAGCAGGTCCGCCTTGCAGAGCTTGCGCAGCGCGCCTTCGCTCTTCTCCGACGTCCGCGCCGACGAGCTGGCGCAAGTCTCCACCGCCAAGCCGCTCGATCCGCTCGATCCGCTCCGCCTGCGTGCCGAGCTTCTCGTGGAACACGATCTGCTCGAACTTCGGCAGCCGGTCTTCCAGCTTGGTCTTCAAATCGGTCTGGTAGAAGAACTTCGCATCGCTCAAGCCGCGCGCGGATCACGCGCTCGTTGCCGGCGACGATGGTCTTGCCGCCGTCGGCCGCCTCGATGTTCGCGACCGGCACGAACTTGTTGGCGAGCTTGCCTGTCTTCGGATCGCGCACCACGAAGCATTTCTGGTTGTTGCGGATGGTGGCGCGGATCACCTCGGCGGGAATGCTGAGAAAACTCTCGTCGAACGAGCCCATCAGCACGACCGGCCATTCGACCAGGCCCGCGACCTCATCGAGCAGCCCTGGTCCTCGACCAGTTCAAATCCTTGCGCGAAGGCGAGCGATTTTGCGTCGCTCGAGGATCATGTTCTTGCGCCGCTCGGGATCGAGCACCACCTTCGCGGCCTCGAGCTTGGACACATAGTCGTCGAAGCGGCGCACGCTGATTTCGGCGGGCGCCATGAAGCGGTGGCCGCGCGTGGTCTGCCCGGTGGCGATGCCGTCGATCTCGAAGCGCACCATCTCCGGATCTTCGGTCTCCGGGCCGAACGTCGCGATGATCGAATGCAGCGGCCGCACCCACGACAGCGAGCCGTTCCTGACCGAGCGCGCGCCCCAGCGCATCGACTTCGGCCACGGGAACGTGCGGATGATCACCGGCAGCGCCTCGGCGATCACGTCGATCGCAGGCCGGCCGGGCTTCTCGATCAGCGCGACGTAGAACTCGCCCTTCTTGGCGTCCTTCTCGATCTTCGCTTCGCTCAGCGACGACAGCCCGGCGCCTTTCAGAAAACCCTGGATGGCGGCCTCGGGCGCGCCGACGCGCGGACCCTTGCGCTCGTCCTTCAGGTCGGGCTGGCGCGCGGGAATGCCGTGCACGGTGAGCGCCAGCCGGCGCGGCGTCACGAACGCCTTCGCGCCCTCGTAGACGAGGCCTTCGGCGACCAGCTTGTCGGTGACGAGACGGCGCAGGTCGTCCGCCGCCTTCGCCTGCATGCGCGCGGGGATTTCTTCGGAAAACAGTTCGAGCAGAAGGTCGGGCATTTGAGTTGCTTATTCCGCCCTTCCGGCTTCGGTGTGGATCCACGCCTCGCCGCACGCCTTGGCCAGCTCGCGCACGCGCAGGATGTAGCTCTGCCGCTCGGTCACGGAAATCACGCCGCGCGCGTCGAGCAGGTTGAACACATGGCTCGCCTTGATGCACTGGTCGTAGGCCGGCAGCGCGAGCTGATGCTCCTTGCGGTTGCCGTCTTCGCGCCAGCCGGCGTCGAGGTATTTGCGGCAGGCGGCTTCCGCCATCTTGAACTGCTCGAACAGCATGGCGGTGTCGGCGACCTCGAAATTGTGCCGCGAATATTCCTGCTCGGCCTGCAGGAACACGTCGCCGTAGGTCACCTTCTCCGCGCCCTCGCGGCCGTTGAAGTTGAGATCGTAGACGCGGTCGACGCCCTGCACGTACATCGCCAGCCGCTCGAGCCCGTAGGTGAGCTCGCCCGCGACCGGCGCGCATTCGACGCCCGCGACCTGCTGGAAGTAGGTGAACTGCGACACCTCCATGCCGTCGCACCAGCACTCCCAGCCGAGCCCCCACGCGCCCAGCGTCGGGCTCTCCCAGTCGTCCTCGACGAAGCGGATGTCGTGCACGGCGGAATCGATGCCGATCGCCTTCAAGCGAGCCGAGGTAAAGCTCCTGCAGGTTCGGCGGCGACGGTTTGAGGATCACCTGAAACTGGTAGTAGTGCTGCAGCCGGTTGGGGTTCTCGCCGTAGCGGCCGTCCTTCGGCCGGCGCGAGGGCTGCACATAGGCGGCCTTCCACGGCTTCGGCCCGAGCGCGCGCAAGGTCGTCGCCGGGTGAAAGGTGCCCGCGCCCATCTCCATGTCGTAGGGCTGCAGGATCACGCAGCCCTGGTCGGCCCAGAAGCGCTGCAGGGCGAGAATGAAGCCCTGGAACGACTTTTCCGGGCGCATATGGGGCGGTAGCGGGTCCATTTCGGCAGATTCTACGGTTGGGTTAAGCGCGCGGAAACTATCGGCGGCCCCCCCGGCGCAAGCGCAAGGGAAGCGGAAACCTTAAGTCCGGTCGGCTGTTTATTAAGCCTTGGGGTTACCTTTTTTCCGCCTGAACCGCCTGTTTTCCAACGGCGACTTTCCTTATCAAGAGAGATCGACGAACATGCCGTACGTTATCGGCCTTTTGGTGCTGGTTCTGGCCGTGCTCGCCGGCAGCCCCTGGCTGCTCGCGCATCGCGCGGAGCGCAAGCGGCGGCTCCATTTCGTTAAAATGCAACGTATTCGCTTACGCGCCCGCTAACCCCTGCGGCGGGAATGGCAGCCAAATCCCGCGGTTTGTTAGCAATTGGAACGCTACGACTGCCCTCGCGCGAAAGCGCTAAGACCGGAGAAACCGGCAAGGAAGCCTCTCACCCGCGATTCAAGGATTGAGAGATAACGGGGGCAACCATGTTCATCATCGAATGCGCCGTTGCGGCGCTGATTGCGATTGCGCTTGGCGTCCTGGTCGACGAGGACACCCGCGACATGCGCATCCGCATGTCGCGCGACGAGTATTATTGAGGTCGTTGCGAGCGATTTCAGAACCCTCATGCGTGAGGTGCCGCGCAGCGGCGTCTCGAACCATGAGGCCGAACGCCGCTGGCCACATCCTTCGAGACGCCAGGCTTCGCTCTTCGAGCTTCGCCGTGCTCCTCAGGATGATGGAGCTGGGCTTTGTTGGTCTGGTAATCATCACTCCGGCCGATAAGCGCCCGTCACCGGATCGCGGCGGAGCTTTCTGATCGGCTCGGTCTGCATGGATCTCGGCCATGCGGGCGAGACGTGCGTCTTCGAGCTCGCGGTTGATACGCTTGCGCTTCCTTGATCGCCCAGCGAACCAGCGCTGCGCCTCCTAGCACTCCCACTCCCCACGCAATCAGCGGCGGCATGGCCAGTTCCCTTTCTCCGGCCGGATTCGAACCGTCTCAGGGTGTCCGGAAATTGTGGCGAAACTGCTCGTGCGAGGTGCGGCGTTCGGTCAGCTGACGGAGCGCTAAAACCCGTATCGCGCCCAGATGGCGCGGGTTTCCAGCGCGGAAATCAGCTCGTCGGGCATCCTCGCCGGAAGATCAAGCAAACTTGATACCTCCATGCCGGCGGAGCGGCGGCCGAGCAGGCCCGACAGCAGACCGCTGGCCGGCGCGATCAGCGGCATCTTCACTTTTTCGCCATAGCGCCCGCGCAGCACGCTGCGCAGATCGCCGATGGCGTCGCTCAAGCCCAGATCGATCGACTTCTGCCCGGTCCAGTAGGCGCCGGAAAACAGCTCGTCCTCGTCGCCCTTGATCTTCGCGCCGCGGCTCTTCTTGACGAGATCGATGAACATCACGTGGATCTCGTGCTGGATCGCTTTCAGCCGCGCGCACGTCGTCGGGATTCTCGGGCAGAAACGGATCGAGCATCGCCTTGTTCTTGCCCGAGGTGTACAGGCGCCGCTCGATGCCGATCTTTTCGATCAACCCCTGGAAGCCGAACGAACCGCCGACCACGCCGATGGAGCCGACGATCGACGACGGATCGCAAAAAATCTCGTCGCCGGCGCAGGCGATCATGTAGCCGCCGCTTGCCGCCACATCCTCGACGAACATCAGCACCGGCAGCTTCTTCTCGGTCGCAAGCTGACGGATGCGATTGTGGATCTGGTGCGACTGCACCGGCGAGCCGCCCGGCGAATTGACGACGATCGCCACCGCCTTGGCGCCGCGCACGGCAAATGCGCGTTCCAGAATGCGCGCGACGCCCGCAAGCGTCATGCCCTGGCGCAGCGGCGTCACCGCGCCGATCACGCCCGACAGCCGCACCACCGGCACGACCGGCGCGTCGCCGCGCAAACGCGGCGGCAGCAGCCGCCTCAGGCCGCGCAACGTCGCGCTCAGGCCGCTCTCGCGCATTTCGAGTCGTCGGCTCGCTCATGCTCATGTCTCAAAGATCCTGGTGTCAACAAAACGGTAACCATTCCTCGCGTATCGGGAACGGGCCTCGCACTCCAGCGTTTTACGGATGCAACGGCGCACTCCGGAAGTTGGAAATGCAATGAAGATCTATCTCCTGATGCTGCTGATCGGCGTGCTCCTGACAGCCGTTCACTTCACTGCTCCGTCCGACAGCCAGCGCAAAACCGCGCAGCAATAGGGCCGGCCTGGGTTCAATCCGCGGCCGAACCGCAAAGTTTCCTCGCCTCTCAGCACCGCTCTCCGCCTCCGGCGTCGGCTTGCCGCCGTCACCGTTGAGCACGAAGCCCGGCAGCAGCGTCAGCGGCGCGCCAGACCCTTTCTCCGCCTTCACCAGCACGCGAATGGCCGCCGCATCCGATTTCGGATGCACCGGCAGAATGGCAATGCCGCCGAAGCCGCGGCCCAATGCCGCAAGAACCTCGCTCAGGCCCTCCGCCCGCCAGATCAGCGTCAGCGCGCCGCCCGGCTTGAGCAGCCTGCGCGCGGCATGAACCCACGCATCCAGCGTCGATGAACGCGCCTCATGCGCGATGCGGCGCTCCTGATCGGGTGAAGGCTGATGGCGAGCGGCATCGTTGAACGGCGGATTCATCAGCACGCGGTCGGCGCTGTCGGGCGCAAGGCCGGCCGCCGAAAACGCCTCCGCTTTCGCCGCCACGTCGAGCACGACGACGTCGCATGCGATGCCGTTCAGCGCCGCATTCTCACGCGCCAGCGCAGCGAGCCCCTCATCGATCTCGACCAGCGCCAGGTCGAGGCCGCCCGATACGCTTCGCCACCGCAAGCCCCGCAGCACCGACGCCGGCGCCGAACTCGACCACCCGCTCACCCGCCAAAGCCCCGGTCGCGGCAGCCAGCAGGATCGCATCGTGACCGGCGCGATGACCTTTGCGCGGCTGGCGCAGCCGCAGGCGGCCGCCGAGGAAGGCATCCTCGGTGAGGTCGCCGCGGCCGCTCATTCGGGCCGCAATTCGTGGCCGAGGCCCGCGTCCGACACAGGACGCGCCGGGCGGCGGCGACGTTCGTCGTCGTCGACCATGATCCGGCGCGGCAGGATGCCGATCGAGCCCTCGATCACGCTCATGTTCTGGTCCAGCACCAGGTAGCGGATGCCCGCGCCGTCCAGCAGGGCGCCGACGGCCGAGACCAGCACGGGATCGTTGGCACGGATCAATTCACGCAAGGTCGTGCACTCCGATACAGGCGTCTCGGCCCAGCCGGGCCCGGATCGCGCCGGAAGCCAAAAAGAACTGCGTTCTGAAATAGCTGCCCGGGGGCAGTTGTCAGCGGCCCGGCCTTTCCGGCTTGCCGGCGGGGCCCGCAGTTTCTATGTTTGCAGTGCAGAATACACGGAGACCCGCGTGGCCGTCATCGTTCCCTTCGAAAGCCGTTCCGACGCCTCGATCGACCGGCTGGTGTCGCTGGTCGCAGCCGACATGGAGCGCGTCAACGCGACGATCCTGTCGCGCACCGGCTCCGAAGTGACGATGATCCCGGAGGTCGCCAACCACCTGATTTCGTCGGGCGGCAAGCGCCTGCGGCCGATGCTGACGCTGGCGATGGCGAACCTTTCCGGCTACACGGGCGACGGTCACATCAAGCTCGCAGCATCCGTCGAATTCATGCACACCGCGACGCTGCTGCACGACGACGTGGTCGACGAGAGCGAGATGCGGCGCGGCAAGCTGTCGGCGCGCATGCTGTGGGGCAACGAGGCGAGCGTGCTGGTCGGCGACTTCCTGCTCGGCCAGGCCTTTCGCATGATGGTCGAGGTCGGCTCGCTGCGCGCGCTGGACATTCTGTCTGCGGCCGCAGCCACCATCGCCGAAGGCGAGGTGATGCAGCTTGCGGCGGCCAAGAACACCGCCACCACCGAGGACGAATATCTGGCCGTGATCCGCGGCAAGACCGCAGAGCTGTTTGCGGCAGCCTGCGAGGTCGGCCCCGTGCTCGCCAACCGGCCGAAGCCGGAGCAGGCCGCGTGCCGCTCGGTCGGCATGAATCTCGGCATCGCCTTCCAGCTCGTCGACGACGCGCTCGACTATGGCGGCAAGGCCGCAAAGCTCGGCAAGAACGTCGGCGACGATTTCCGCGAGGGCAAGATCACGCTGCCCGTGGTGCTGGCGTTCCGCCGCGGCAACGACGCCGACCGCGCGTTCTGGGTGCGCACCCTCGAACAGGGCGAGATCGGCGATGGCGACCTCGACCAGGCGATCGGGCTGATGACAAAGCACCGCACGCTGGACGACACGATCAGCCGCGCGCAGCACTACGGCGCGATGGCGGTCGATGCGCTGGCGCTGTTTCCGCCTCGCCGATGAAGACGGCGCTGGAGGAAGTGGTGGCGTTCTGTCTGGCAAGGTCGCATTAGCGTTCGGCGTCATTGCGAGCGAAGCGAAGCAATCCAGCGCGCGCGAAGCGCGCAAACTAAAAAGCGCAGAATTCGCAGCGGACTCCGCGCTTTTTATTGGCGCGCCTGTCGGCGCGCGCTGGATTGCTTCGTCGCTTCGCTCCTCGCAATGACGGCTAAACGCCGTCAACTCAACGCGCTCGCCTCGACCCACCACTTCGGATGCAGCGATTTCAGCGCGGCCGCGGCGCTTGCGGCGGATGCATCGCTGTCGAACAGGCCGAAACATGTCGCGCCGGAGCCGGACATGCGCGGCGAGCGTGCAGCCTTTTGCCTCACGCAGCAGCGACAGCACCTCGGCGATGACCGGCTGAATTTTCACCGCCACCGGCTCGAGGTCGTTGCGGCCGCGTGCGATCGCGACCAGCCAATCGGCCGGACTTTGCCGATGAAGCGAGGCCAGGCGACGTCGTTGGTGCCGCCTGCCGGCGGCGTGAACGTATCGCCCGGCTTCAGGCCGATCGCCGTGAAGACGTCCTTGGTCGGCACCGGCACGCCGGGATTGATCAGCACGCACGGCAGCCGCGGCAGCGGCATGGGCGTCACCCGTTCGCCGGCGCCGCGCATCATGCAGCCGGACGACAGCAGGCACACCGGCACGTCGGCGCCCGCGGCCTGCGCGGCCGCGATCACGCGGGCGTCGTCGGGCGCGAGACTGTTGGCGGCCGCGAGCAGCCGCAGCGTCGCCGCCGCATCCGCCGAGCCGCCGCCGATGCCGGCCGCCGCCGGCAAATGCTTGTCGAGCACGAAGGCGCCGGATTTCAGTTGCGGCACGCGCTCGGCCAAAAGCCGCGCAGCCTTGGCGACGAGATTGTCGGTGAGATCGCCGCAGTCGGCGGCACGCGGGCCGGTGACGTCCAGCGAGAAATTCGAACCGGCTGAAAACGTCAGCCCGTCCGCGCAATCGGCGAATGCGACGAGACTTTCGAGATCATGATAGCCGTCGGCACGACGGCCCAGCACATGCAGCGTCAGGTTGACCTTCGCGCGCGCGCGTTCTTTCAGCACAGCCATGAAGATTAAGTCTCAGCCCGGCCGATTTTGGTTCGAGCACGATCTCGTGGGCAAAGGCGCCCACCGGATCATGCTCCGCAATTCAACCGCCCTTGTCGTCCTTCTTGACGTCGTTGGCAGCCGCGGTCGGCTCCTTGTCCTCCGGCAGGCCGTCCTTGATCTTCGCCTCGATCTTGGGCAGCTCCTCCGCCTCGGGCTTCAGGTCGCGCGCATGCGCCCACTGGAATTTCGCTTCCAGCTTGCGGCCGACCTTCCAGTAGGCGTCACCGAGGTGATCGTTGATGGTCGGATCTTCCGGGCGGAGATCGATCGCGCGCTCGAGGTGCTTTGTCGCTTCCTCGAAGTTGCCGATGCGGTAGTAGGCCCAGCCGAGCGAGTCGACGATGTAGCCGTCGTCCGGCCGCTGCTCGACGGCGCGGCGGATCATCTTCATGCCTTCGTCGAGATTGATGCCCTGGTCGATCCACGAATAGCCGAGATAGTTCAGCACGTGCGGCTGCTCGGGCTTCAGCTCCAGCGCCTTCTTCAGGTCGGCTTCGGATTTCGGCCACTGCTTCGAGCGCTCGTAGCAGATGCCGCGGAAATAGAAGAACACCCAGCTCTGGTCGTTGATCGAAGGCAGCGCGTCGATGCCGAGCGTGTAGGTGTCGCCGCATTCGGCGAACTTCTTCTTGCCGCGCTCGATGTTGCCGAGCGCCATGATCAATTCGATGTCCTTCGGATTTTCCTCGGTCAGACCCTTTCAGGATCTTGATGCCGTCCTCGCTGCGCTCGACCGTGTCGAGATTGGTCGCAAGCTGGATCTGCGCGTTGCGCTTGAGCAGCGAATTGGCCGGCACCCGCTCGTAAGCCTTGATGGCGAGCTGCGGACGCTTGACCGTCTCGTAGAGATCGCCGAGCGACAGCAGCGCCAGCGCATGGGTCGGCTCGAGATAGAGCGCGAGCTGCAGGTAGACCAGCGCCAGGTCTTCAGCGCCGCGCCGGGTCAGCGAGGCGCCGATGCCGTAGAGCGCTTCGGCGGCGCCCGCCTGCGCGGAATGGATCAGCGGCGGCATCTTCTTGCCGGCCTTCGCTTCGCGGATTCCATCGACGCACCAGCGGATGACGCGCAAGCTTCTTGTCGAACGCCTCATAGACGGCGGCGGCCGCGTCTGCGCGTGTCGTTGCGCGACAGCCAGCGGCCATAGGCATCGACGACCCGCAGCGCGGAGTCGTCGAGCTTGTAGGCGCGCTCGAGCCTTGCGCCCGCTTCCTTCGGCTTGTTGGCGAAGTCGTACATCAAGCCGACATGCAGGTCCTTGAAGATCGGATACCATTCGGGCCCTGCGAGCTTGTCGACGTTGGCCGCGGCGGCCTTCACGTCGCCGGCGCCAACCTGGGCCCAGCCCGACAGCAGCGCCGCCACGAGATCGGTGATCGGTCCGCGCACCGACTGATTGATGTTCTGCTGCGCGGCTGCATAGTTCTTCAGCTTCAGCGCGCGCACGCCGATCACGAGGCGGGCGATGCGGTTGGACTTGTCGACCTGAAGAACCTTTTCGGCGAGCTTCACCGCCTCATCGATATCGCCATCGGCAAGCGTGGAGATGAACGCGCGATCGAGCAACTCGGTGTTCTTGGGATCCTCGCGCAATGCGGAGCGGTAGAACGAGGCGGCGGCGCCTGCGTCACGCTCGACGCTGGCATGGCGCGCGGCCAGATAGTTGCCGGCGACCGTCGGCCCCTTGCGGCGATCGACGGGTGTGTATTCCACCACGCCGGAGCGGATCGACTCGGTCTTCTTTTGTTGCGCGGATTTCTGTTGCTGCTGCGCAAGCGCCGTGCCCGGCAGGGTCAGTCCAATGGCCAGCGAAGCGCAGAGAGCCGCGCGGCAGGATAAGAAATGACATTACGATCGCCTTAGGTTGCAGTCTTAGGTTGCAGAGTGTTGCAGTGGCTCGATTCCAGCGGTTCCGGCAAATTTGCCGAAAAAGTCCAAAAGCCCCGGTTCCATGGGCGACAATGGCCTTTTCGCCACCCGCTCGCAAGGATTCGAAGCGCCGCCCCAACGGCCCTTATAGCATCTGACGCAGATTTAGTATGGCGGCATCGTGACCCTGCCGCCCAGCCCACGCAATCGTGCGTTACGCCCGGTGCGGGCAAAACCGTCCGCTACATCGCCTGATAATTCGGCCCGCCGCCGCCCTCGGGCGGAACCCAGTTGATATTGCCGTTCGGGTCCTTGATGTCGCAGGTTTTGCAGTGGACGCAGTTCTGGGCGTTGATCACGAACTTCTTGTCCGCCCCCTCTTCCACCCATTCATAGACGCCGGCCGGGCAATACCGGTTCGACGGCCCGGCAAACACCTCGAGCTCGGACCGCTTCTGCAGGTCGAGGTCGGCGACCTTGAGGTGGATCGGCTGATCCTCCTCATGGTTGGTATTGGACAGGAACACTGACGAGAGGCGATCGAAGGTGGTCTTGCCGTCGAATTTCGGCGCGGGAATCGGCTTCGAGCTCTTCGCCTCGATCAGCGTGTCGCGGTCGAGCTTGCCGTGGCCGAGGGTGCCGAACAGCGAGAAGCCGAACAGCGTGTTCATCCACATGTCGAAGCCGCCGAGGCCGACGCCGATGATGGTGCCGAACTTCGACCACAGCGGCTTCACGTTGCGGACCTTGAACAGGTCTTTGCCGACCGCGAACTGCCCGCCAGCCGTTCTCGTATTCGACCAGCTCGTCGTTGGCGCGGCCTGCGGCGAGCGCCGCGGCGACCTGCTCGGCGGCCTGCATGCCGGTGCCCATCGCGTTGTGCACGCCCTTGATGCGCGGCACGTTGACGAAGCCGCCGGCGCAGCCGATCAGCGCGCCGCCCTTGAAGGTGAGCCGCGGCACCGACTGGTAGCCGCCCTCGGTGATCGCGCGCGAGCCGTAGGCGAGGCGCTTGGCGCCCTCGAAGATCGGCGCGACCTTCGGATGGGTCTTGAAGCGCTGGAATTCCTCGAACGGCGACAGATACGGATCGGTGTAGTTCAGGTGCACGACGAAGCCGACGGCGATCAGGTTGTCGTCGTAGTGATAGAGGAACGAGCCGCCGCCGGTGGACATGCCGAGCGGCCAGCCGAACGAGTGCTGGATCAGGCCCTTCTTGTGCTTGGCCGGATCGATCTGCCAGACCTCCTTCAGGCCGATGCCGAACTTCGGCGGCTCGCTGTTCGCGTCGAGGCCGAACTTCTTGATCAGCTGCTTGGTCAGGCTGCCGCGCGCGCCTTCGGCGAACAGCGTGTACTTGCCGAGCAGCTCCATGCCGCGGGTGTAGGAGTCCTTCGGCTTGCCGTCGCGGCCGATGCCCATGTCACCGGTGGCGATGCCGCGCACTTCGCCGTTCTCGCCGTAGATGACTTCAGTCGCCGCGAAGCCCGGATAGATTTCGACGCCGAGCGCTTCCGCCTTGGTCGCAAGCCAGCGGCACACCATGCCGAGCGAGCCGATGTAGCAGTGATGGTTGTACATCAACGGCGGCATGATGAAGTTCGGCAGCTTGATCGCGCTGCTTGTCGTCATCCAGTAGAAGTGGTCGTCCTTGACCTGCGTCTTCAGCGGGCAGTCGGCATCCTCGCGCCAGTCCGGGATCAGCTTGTCGAGCGAGAGGGGATCGATCACCGCGCCCGAGAGGATGTGCGCGCCGACCTCGGAACCCTTCTCCACGATCACGACCGTGAGGTCCGGATTGATCTGCTTCAAGCGGATGGCGGCGGCGAGACCGGAGGGACCCGCGCCGACGATCACCACGTCGAATTCCATGGATTCCCGGGGCGGCAGCTCGTCGGTGCTCATCGTTTCCTCGAACGGTTCTAATCGCCCCCCTTCTTGACGATTTTTGCTTTAATCACAACCACGGAAATGAGGGGCGGCCATTCCGCGCTGCGGCAGCATTCCGCGGAGAGAAATCAGGCTGCTGGCTGCCGCGACCAGAGCAGCGCCAGCGGCCCGAGCGCGATGCCTGCGGCCAGCAAGCAGAACGCGGCAAGCCAGCCCGAGGCGCTCATCGGCCCGCCGGCCGCATCGAGCGCGACGCCGAGGCCCCAGGCGCCTGCAGCGGAGAGGCCGAACCCGATGGTCGAATGCATCGCCATCGTCGCGCCGCGGAAGGCGGGGTCGGCCGCAGCCGTCATGCCGGCCGTCAGCGCGCCGGAGTCCGCGTGGACGGTGACGGCGTAGATCAGCAGGAACACCAGCAGCAGCCAGGGCGAGGCGCCTGCGAGGAAACCAATCGCGAGCGCCACCAGCGCCGACGCCGTCATGACGATGGTGATCGCGCGATGCCGGCCGAAGCGGATCGCCGCCTCGTTGCCCATGATGCTGGCCGGCATCGCCAGCACCGTGAACACGACGCTGACGACAATGGCGCCGGGCAGCGATTGCCCGGCATGCTGCGCGACGACGAACGTCCAGAAGCCGACGATCCAGGTGCGGATGCCGTAGAGCTCGAAGCAGTGCGCGCCGTAGCCGAAGATGTAGCCGAGCGCGGAGCGGTTGCGAAACACCGGACCGAAGTCGAGCAGTCTTGTGCTCGCAGGCTGCGGCTTGTGCGGCTGCATCAGGATGCACGTGACGATCATGGCGATCGGGCACACGCCGGTGACGAAGAAGGCCCAGCGCCAGCCGAGCGCATCGGCGGCGAGCTGCGAGACGAGGAACGACATGCCGACGCCGAACGAGAAGCTCGAGGTGTAGAACGTCACCGCGCGCGAGATGTCGCCCGGCGGCAGGCGGTCGGTCAGCGCCTTCAGGCCGGGCATGTAGGCGCCCGCAAAACCGATGCCGGCGATGCACCACAGGATGGTTGCCGACAAGAGGCTGTCCGCGAACAGGCCGAACGCGATGGTCGCCAGCGCGCTCAGCGTCGAGCCGCAGAGCAGGATCAGCCGCGCATCGATGCGGTCGGTCAGCGTCGCCAGCACCGGAACGGCCAGCATGTAGCCGAACGTGTAGCCGCTTGCCATCATGCCCGCTTCGCTGCCGGACAGCTCCCACAGCGGCATCAGGTGCTGCGCCATGATCGCCGGCACCACCACATGCGGCAGCAGGTTGCCGACCTGACCGACGCACATCGCAACGATGAGAGATTTCCCCGAAAGCGCCACGCCGTTCCTTATCCTGAGGAGGCGCTCTTGCGCCTTCTCGAAGGATGCAGTCCAAGGTTCAGTGTGCCACATGGTTCGGACGCACGGCCTCGCTCTTCGAGCGACGCCGCGTTCCTCACCATGAGGGTCTAGCTATGGCCGTGGAGCCGCGCAAGAAACACCTTGCCTGCGGCCGCGGGGGCGTCTCATAACATCCGCCATGACGCCGGAGCGCATGCCCACACCGCAGGAGATCCTGGCCTTCTACGTGGAGGCCGGAGTCGATTGCGCGATCGGCGAGGAGCCGGTCAATCGGCTGGCCGACGACGCGCCTCCGCCGAGCGAGATCGCTGCAGCCCCGCGCGTCGAGCGAACGCTGCCGCCGCCACCCGCCGCAGCCCGTCCCGCGCCGATGCCGCCTGCAGTGGCGCCGCCGCCGGAAGCCGCGATGATGTCGGCGCGCGAGGCCGCAAGTTCCGCCCAGACGCTCGACGACCTGCGCGCGCTGCTGGAGATTTTCGACGGCTGCGCGCTGAAGTTCACCGCCTCGCGCCTGGTGTTTGCCGACGGCAATCCGCAGGCGCGGCTGATGTTCGTCGGCGAAGCGCCGGGGCGCGACGAGGATCTCGCAGGCCTGCCCTTCGTCGGCCGCTCCGGGCAACTGCTCGATCGCATGATCGGCGCGATCGGGCTCGATCGCACGAAGGTCTACATCGCCAACATCATTCCCTGGCGCCCGCCCGGCAACCGCACGCCGACGCCGCAGGAAACGCAGATCTGCCTGCCGTTCATCCGCCGCCAGATCGAGCTCGTGAACCCCGACGTGCTGGTGTGCCTCGGCAACCCGTCGACGCAAGGCATCCTCGACACCAAGGAAGGCATCATGCGCACGCGCGGCCGCTGGCGCGACTACGACACCGGCACGCGCACCATCAAGGCGATGCCGACCTTCCACCCGGCGTACCTCCTGCGCTCGCCGATCTACAAGAAGCATGCGTGGCAGGATTTGCGGGCGATCAGGGCGGCGTTGGGCACGTAAGCCAACACCGTCATTGCGAGGCATAGCCGTTCGAAAGAACGGCGTCGCTTCGCTCGCCTATGGCGCGGAGCATCCAGCGCGCGCGAAGCACGCAATCAAAGAACGCGGCATCGCCTCTGGCAGACTGGATTGCTTCGCGCTCTCGCGCGCGCGGATTGCGTACTCGCTCGCAATGACCGTGGCTGGCGCGATGCCGTGCCCTACTTCAACCTTGCCTGCTTGCCGAGCGCGCTCTCGTAGACCTTGATCATCGAGGTGGAGTCGGCCTGGCCAAAACCCATGCCGCGCGCGAGGCGCATCAGGTTCAGCACCTGCGGCGCGACCATGCCGGGGACGCCGTGCTCGGTGGCGAGGTCGACGGCGAGGCTCAAGTCCTTGTAGGCGAGATCGAGCGCGAAGCTCGGCTCGAACTTGCCCTGCAGGGCGCGCGCGGTGACGCCGCGGAAAGCCTGGCTGTTGCCGGAGCCGTTGGAGATCACCTCGACGATCTTGTTCAGATCGACGCCGGACATTTTTGCCATCATCATGCCTTCGGCGGCGACCGCGGAGTTGCACAGCGCCAGCATGTTGTTGACGATCTTCGCCACCGAGCGCCGAGCCGTGCGGGCCGGTGTGCACGACCAGCGCGCCGATCGACGACAGCAGCGGCCGCTGCTTGTCGATCACCGCCTCGTCGCCGCCGGCGATGATGGTGAGCGTGCCATCCAGTCGCCTTGACGACGCCGCCGGTGACCGGCGCCTCGATCAGCGCAATGCTTTTCGTCGACAGCAGATCGCCGAGCCGCTTGATGACGCCGGGCGAGTTGGTCGAGAGGTCGATCACCACCGTGCCGGATTTCGCGTTCTCGGCGATGCCGTCGGGGCCGGCGATCACCGCCTCCACGTGCTTCGGCGTCGGCAGCGACAGCATGATGACTTCGCTTGCTGCCGCGACCTCGGCGACGCTCTCGCCGCGCTTGGCGCCGGCCTTGACGCACGCCTCCATCGCCGCCGGATTGAGGTCGAACACGGTGACCTCGTGGTTGGTCTTGCCGACGATGTTGCGCGACATCGGCCCGCCCATGGCGCCGACGCCGATGAATCCGATTTTCACGACGCGCTCTCCCTTTGTTGTTTGCTCGGCGTGCTTCTTTATTGATTGGGCTGCGGCGGCGCGCGGCGCACGCCGCCCGCGGTGATGCCGCCGTCGATCACGATCTCGGCGCCGGTGACGTAGCGCGCAGCGTCGGAGGCAAGGAACAGCACGCCGTTGGCGATGTCCTGCGCCTCGCCGGCAAAGCCGAGCGGCACGCCGGCCTTGGCGAGCTCGTCGGGACGCATCGGCGCGTTGTGGCCCATGCCGCTCGCCTCGCGCGGGATCTTCTCCCAGATCGGCGTATCGATGATGCCGGGATGCACCGAGTTGACGCGGATGCCGTCATTGGCGCCGGCGCATTCCATGGCGATGGATTTGGCAAACAGCCGCACGCCGCCTTTGGTCGCGCAATAGCCGGCGAGCGTCGGCGAGCCGCGCAGGCCCGCCACCGACGACATCATGATGATCGAACCGCCGCCGGAGCGGCGCATCGCCGGAATGCAATGCTTGACCGACAGGAACACGCCGTCGAGGTTGATCGCCGTCTGCCGCCGCCAGTCGGCGAGCGTCATCTCGATGATGGTCGCCGCACCGACGCCGATGCCGGCATTCGACACCAGCACGTCGAGCCGCTTGAAACGCTTCTCGATCTCGGCGACGATCTCGATCCAGCGCTGCTCGTCGGTGACGTCCTGCCGCAGATAGATCGCTTCGCCGCCCGCGCCCGTGATGGCCTTCACCACGTCGGCGCCGCCGCGATCGTCGATGTCGGTGACGACCACCTTCGCGCCCTCGCGCGCCAGCGTCGTCGCGCACGCGGCGCCGATGCCGGACGCGCCGCCGGTGACCAGCGCGACCTTTCCCTCAACCTGACCCATTGAGCCTCTCCCAGTCTCTTTTGTCTCCCGCCTTGTGAACGCCGGCGGGCTTTGCGTTCGTGATTATCGCTTCGGGCTGAGCCGCTTCTCGACGATGCGCGCCATCAGGCTTGCGCCGACCGGGATGATCGCATCGTCGAACGTGTACTCCGGATTGTGCACCGGCTTGTCGCAGGAATGGCCGACCCAGCAATAGGCGCCGGGCGTGGCGCGCAGCATGTCGGCGAAATCCTCGCTGCCCATCACCGGCTCGACCGCCGTGGAGAGATTTTCCTCGCCGACGATCTCGCGCGCGACGTCCGCATAGGCTTCGGTCTGCTCGGGATGGTTTTCAAGCACGGTGAAGATGTCGCGCGCGTCGAACTCGACCTCGACGCCGTAGGTCGCGGCCATGCCGGCGGCGATCTCCTTCATGCGCTTGCGCACCAGTGCGCGCGCATTGTCGGAGAAGGCACGCACGGTGCCGGAGATGCGTCGCCTCCGCCGGGATCACGTTGTAGGCGGAGCCCGCATGGATCTGCGTCACCGAGACCACCAGCGGCGTGCGCGGATGGTTGTTGCGGCTGACGATCGTCTGCAGCGCCTGCGTGATGGCGGTGGCGACGATGATCGGGTCGCGCGACTCGTTCGGCCGCGCGCCGTGGCTGCCGCGTCCGCGGATGCGGAAATCGAAGAAATCGGCGCCGGCCATCGCCGCACCCGGAAACACCGACACGCGCCCCGGCTTCTTGTTCGGCGCGTTGTGCAGGCCGTAGATCTCGTCGCACGGGAAATTTCTGGAACAGGCCGTCCTTCAGCATCGCCCGCGCGCCGCCGAGCCCCTCCTCCGCCGGCTGGAACACGAACACCGCTGTTCCGGCGAAATCGCGCGTCTCGGCGAGATAGCGCGCGGCGCCCAAAAGGATGGTGGTGTGCCCGTCATGGCCGCAGGCATGCATCTTGCCGGGCACGGTGGAGGCGTAAGGCAGCCCGGTTTCTTCCTGGATCGGCAGCGCGTCCATGTCGGCGCGCAGCCCAATGCGGCGATTGCCGTCGTGCTTGCCCTTCAATTCGCCCACCACGCCGGTGCCGCCGAGGCCGCGATGCACGGTGATGCCCCAGCCCTCCAGCAGGTTGGCGACGATGCCCGAGGTGCGCACCTCCTCGAAGCCGATTTCGGGATGGGCGTGAAGATCGTGGCGAATGGCGACGAGTTCGTTCTGATATTGCTTGATCTTGCTCGATGACCGGCATTGTTCTGTCCGCAGGAGTGAGCACACACGGCTGACGGGCATCAGCCGGGTGAGCACTGTATGCGGACTACGGGTTCAGACAAGGCTTGACGATGCTCAAAGGCAATGCGGCGGTGCCGGGCAGTATGCGTTCTGGGCCCGGCGTCTCCCGATCGTCGCCATAGCCGTTCGAAGAACGGCGTCGCTCGCTCGCCTATGCGAAAGCAGGGACCCATACCCTCCGCAGCGGTGAAGGCAACTGGCGCGAGCCCACCTCATAAACGACACGCGTATGGGTCGCTCTCGCTTCGCTTGGCCGGGACGACAGAGTGCTACCAGCTCGCCGGCAGCGACTTCAGGCCGCGCAGCACGAAGGTCGGCCGCCATTCCGGATTTTCGACGTCGTCGATCTTCAGGTTCGGCAGCCGCCGCAGCAGCGTCGAAATGGCAACCTCGGCCTCGATGCGCGCCAGCTGCGCGCCGAGGCAGAAGTGGATGCCGCCGCCGAACGAGTGGACGCGGATGTTCTGCCGGGTGATGTCGAGCTTGTCCGGATTGTCGGGATAGGCCTCCGGATCGCGGTTGGCGGAGCCCAGCAGGCACAGCACCGCGTCGCCCTTCTTGATCTGCTTGCCGCCGATCTCGCCCATGTCTTCCAGCGCGACGCGGCCGGTGGTCTGCACCGACGAGTTGTAGCGCAGAAATTCCTCGATCGCGTTCTGCATCAGCTCCGGACGGCTCTTGAGCAGCGCAAGCTGATCGGGATTGCGATGCAGCGCGAGGAGACCATTGCCGATCAGGTTGACGGTCGTCTCGTGGCCGGCGCCGAACAGCAGCACGATGTTGCCGACGAGCTCCTCGTTGGTCAGCTTGTTGCCGTCTTCCTCGGCGTGCACCAGCTGCGTGGTCAGATCGTCGCCCGGCTCGCGGCGGCGCAACTCGAACAGGCGCTGGAAATAGGCGACCGAGTTGGCATGGCCCTGGTTGGCCTCGTCGATCTCGGCGCGCGTCAGCGGCACCGGATCGAGCAGCCGCCCGCCGGTACGCTCGCGCTGGAAGAAGATCTCGCGATCCTCTTCCGGAATGCCAAGCATGTCGCAGATGACGATCACCGGCAGGCGGAACGCGAAGTCGGAGATCAGGTCCATCCGGCCGTTCTTCTCGACGCGATCGAGCGAGTTGTCGACGATCGACTGGATGCGCGGGCGCATGTCCTCGACCCGGCGCGCGGTGAACGCCTTGACGACGAGACCGCGCAGCCGGGTGTGGTCCGGCGGATCCTGCGTCAGCATCCAGTGGCTCATGCTGCGGAACACCGGCTCGTCCATGATGCCGGGGCCGTGGCGCGCGATCGTGCGCGCGGAGAAATCCTTGCCGAAGCGCTTGTCGCGCAGGATCAAGGCGACGTCCGCGTTGCGGCTCGCGAGATACGCCTTGAGCGGCGTCAGAAACATCGGATCGGTCTTGCGCAAGTACTCGTAGGCCGGGTAAGGATTGCGGATGAAATCCGGCGACAGCGGATTGAACAGCGGCTGAGCAGCGGCGGCGGTCGGATTGCGAATGGCTTCGTTCATGCGCTTCCTCGCAAACAATGTTGGTGATTGGACGGTATCTTAGGCCATCTGAAATGCGAGGGATACTCGCATTTGCTGGGTAGAGACGTCACACAAGCCTTCGGGCAATCGGGTATCGGTTGCTGCCCCATTGCGTCGGATTTGCAGCAAGGCCACTATCGCTTTGCAGTGCGAAATCGGTATCGACGCGTTCGGGAGGACAAAAAATGAAAAACGCAACATTCACATTCAGCCTTTTGGCGTCCGCGATCGCCCTTGCCGGCATGTCGGGCCACGCTGCGGCACAAACGCCTCGCGCCAACGGCGAGACGGTGGGCATCCAGAACTACGCCAGCACCACCGGCAACATGCACGCGATCATCGCCAGGGAGAAAGGCTTCTGCGAGAAGTACAACTTCAAGTGCGAGATCAAGACCATCAACTCGACCTCGCTCGGCCTGCAGGCGCTGGTCGGCAAGACCATCGATTTCACGCAAGGCGGCGCCGATCTCGTCGGCGCAGCGGTGGTCGCGGGCGCCGAAGTCGTGATCGTCGGCACCAGCCTGCCGGCGAACGTGCTGTCGATCAGCGTGCGCAACGACGTGAAGATGCCGAACCGGGACAAGGGCTATCCGGCGATCATGAACGACTTCAAGGGCAAGAAGATCGGCGTCGCCGCGCGCGGAACCTCGAGCGAGAAATACTTCAACGCCATGCTGAAGGACGGCGGACTGAAGCCTGAGGACGTCACCTATGTCGCGGTCGGCGCACCGAACACGGCGTATACGGCGCTTGCGATCGGCAAGCAGATCGATGCGGTGATCATGTATCAGCCGCTGCCGCAGCTCTGCTCGTTCAACAAGACCTGCGAAATGGTGATCGACATGACGGTCGGCGAAGGGCCGAAGTCGCTCGAGGCGACGATCGGCGCCAACGTCATCTTCGCCGCGCGCAAGGAGATGGTCGAAAGCAATCCGAAGCTGATGGAAGCGTTCTACGCGGCGATGACCGACGCCGCGAACTGGTTCAACGATCCGAAGAACTTCGACGAGCTGGTCAAGATCTACACCCCGATCATCTCGTTCGGCGACATGGCCGGCGCGGACGAGATGCGCAAGAGCTGGATCAAGAGCGTGATCCCGGCCTACAGCAAGGACCTGAAGGTCAAGGTCTCGGCGCTGCAGGAGATCATGGACTTCAGCCTCGAGAACAAGATCATCGACGTGAAAGTTGAAGCCAAACGAGTGCTGTGGGACAAGGCGCCGCAAACGCCCTGATCGTGCACAGCTGGAACAACGACCAATGAACATGGCCATGCAACCGGCGCAGGCGAAAGCCGGCGCCGGCTCAACTGCGAAGCCCGCGCCGGGCTCGGTGATCTTCGACAAGGTGTCGGTGGTGTTCGAAACCGCCAATCTCGTCGCGGTGTCGGAATTCTCGCTCAACATCGCCCCCGGCGAATTCGTGTCGATCGTCGGCCCCTCGGGCTGCGGCAAGACCACATTGCTGAACTTCGCCGCCGGACTTTTGCCTTCGGGCGCGGGCCGCGGCACGCTGCTGGTGAACGGCAAGCCGCCGGTGACCGGCACGCACGATCTCGCCTACATGCTGGCGCGCGATGCGCTCGCGCCCTGGCGCACGGCGCTCGGCAATGCCGAGCTCGGCACCGAGGTGCGTGGCGTGCCCGCGGACAAGCGCCGCGCCCGCGCGCTCGATCTGCTGGAGAAGGTGGGCTTGAAGGGATTCGAAAACGCCTATCCGAAGGCGCTGTCGCAGGGCATGCGCCAGCGCGTCGCGCTCGCGCGCACGTTCTCGCTGGATGCGCCGATCCTGCTGATGGACGAGCCGTTCGGCGCGCTGGACGCGCAGACCAAACTGCAGCTGGAGGACGTGCTGCTCTCGCTGTGGCAGCGCGAGCGTCGCACGGTCCTTTTCATCACCCATGACCTGTCGGAAGCCGTGTCGATGTCGGACCGCGTCATCGTCATGAGCTCGCGGCCGGGACGCATCATCGCCGACGTGCCGATCACGCTCGGCCGGCCGCGCTCGGTGCGCGCGCTGCAAAAGGACGCGCACTATCATGAGCTTTATTCGCAGGTCTGGACCAAGCTCGAAGAAGGATTGAGCCCATGAACGACGAGCGGATGTGGGGACCGGCAAAGATCTGGGCCGCACGGCTGGTGTTCCTCGCCGTGTTCTTCGTCCTCTGGGAGAAGGTTGCGGACACCAAGCTGATCGACCCGATCCTGATCGGCAAGCCGACCGGAATCGCGCAGTATCTCTGGCAGGAGGTCTTCGTGACGCAGAGCCTCCTGAAAGACTTCTACTGGTCGATGGCCGGCACCGTGCTCGCGTTCCTGATGGGAAGCGTCGCGGGCATCCTGGTCGGCATGCTGTTCGTCACCAGCCCCACGACCGAGGCGGTGTTCAATCCGATCTTCACCGCGCTCAATGCGATGCCTCGCATCGCGCTCGCACCGCTGTTCATCATCTGGTTCGGGCTCGGGCTCGGGTCGAAGGTCGCAGTCGGCTTCAGCCTGACCTTCTTCATCGTGCTGACCTCGACGGTGGCGGGCGGACGCGGCGTCAATCCGGATCACATCACGCTGGCGCGCACGCTCGGCGCGAGCGAAACCCAGATCTTCCGCAAGTTCGTGCTGCCGAGCGCAGTGCCCGTGATCTTCAACGGCTTGCGGCTCGGCCTCGTGTTCGCCCTGCTCGGCGTGATCGGCTCGGAGATCCTCGCCTCCGAGAACGGCCTCGGCCAGACGCTCTCGGTGCTCGCGGCAAGCTTCAAGACCAACGGCGTGTTCGGCATCATCTTCCTGTTGTCGATGATCGGCGTCGGCATCAGCTGGGGCATGACCTCGCTGGAGAACCGGCTGCTGCGGTGGCGGTGACGTTAGCCTCGACTCCGTCATTCGTAGCCCGCGATGAGCGTCGAGCGACATCGACGGCGATTCGCTCGCCGGGCAGGCTCCACGCCCCGCTGACGTCGGCTCGCGCGTCGATGGCCGGGCATGCCGGCATGCTCGCCGAATGACGGCTGTCCGCGTCACCCCACCGCGAACTTGACCGCGAACAGGATCGCCAGCACCAGCACCGCGGGCTTCGCCTCGGCGAGCTTGCCGGCGACGAGTTTTGCCAGCGCATAGGTGATGAAGCCGAGACCGATGCCGGTGGCGATGGAATAGGTCAAAGGCATGGCGATCGCCGCGACCACCGCGGGCGCATATTCGGTCACGTCCTCCCAGTCCATCTCGGCAAGGCCCCGCGCCATCACGCAGGCGACGAACAACAGCGCGGCCGAGGACGCGTAGGCCGGCACCATGCCGGCGAGCGGCGCGAAGAACAGCGCCAGCAGGAAGAACAGCGCCACGAACAGCGCGGTCAATCCGGTGCGCCCGCCGGCTGCGACGCCTGATGCGCTTTCGATGTAGCTCGTCGTCGTCGAGGTGCCGATCGCGGCGCCAAACATCGCGGCAAAGCTGTCGGAAATCAGCGCCTCTTTCATGCGCGGCAGGTTGCCGTCCTTGTCGGTCAGCCCGGCTCTGTGGGTGACGCCGATCAGGGTGCCGGCGTTGTCGAACACGTCGATGAACAGGAACGAGAACACGACGATGATGAAGGTCAGCTCGAAGGTGCGCGAGAAATCGAGCTGCAGCAGCGTCGGCGCGAGCGACGGCGGCAGCGAGACGATGCCGGAGAACGTTGCCAGCCCGAACGGCAGGCCGATCAGCGAGACGATCGAGGATGCCGATCAGCGTGCCGCCGATGATGTTGCGCGCGTTCAGTGCGACGATCAGCACGAAGCCGGCCAGGCATAGCAGCGCCGGCAACGCCGCCATGCCGGTGAGCGGGCCCGAGCGTGACCAGCGTCACCGGATGGGCGACGACGATCTTCGCCTGCTCCAGCGCGATGATGCCGAGGAACAGGCCGACGCCCGCGGAAATCGCGAACTTCAGGTTCCGCGGAATGGCGTTGATGATGTACTCGCGGATGCGGAAGATCGAGATCAGGAAGAACAGCACGCCCGACAAGAACACGGCGGCGAGCGCCTGCTGCCAAGTGTATTTGTAGCCGAGCACCACGGTGAAGGCGAAGAAGGCGTTGAGCCCCATGCCGGGCGCAAGCGCGATCGGATAGTTCGCATAGAGCGCCATCACCGCGGTCGACACCGCCGCGGCAAGGCAGGTGGCGACGAACACCGCGCCCTTGTCCATGCCGGCAGCACCCAGGATCGTCGGATTGACGAAGACGATGTAGACCATCGTCAGGAACGTGGTCAGACCGGCAATGAATTCGGTGCGCACGGTCGTGCCGTGCTTGCTCAAACCGAACTGACGCTCGAGAAACCCCGTCTGCTCCGCCATTTGCTCCCCCTGCCCGCTTCGCCGCGCAAAGCATAAAGAGGCACGCGCCGCCTGTGGCGCGTCAAGAGCAGTTTTCCACCGCCGGAAATTATCGCCCGGTTGCCTGCGCCGGACGGACGATTGCCCAGCCGACGCGCAGCAAGGGCTGCCGCCCGGTCAGATAGCGCTGAAACGAGCGCGGCACCTCCGGCACGATGCCGGGAAAGCGCCGGGCGATGTCGTCCGGCGGTGTGCCGGCCGTGTCGGCCGCGCGCCAGACGATCACGCCGCCGGTCTCGTTGAAGCGCCGAAGCGACTGCCAGGGCGTCCGGTCGGGCGTTCCATCCAGAAAGCAGATGCGGCCGGCGCGGCGCGGCGTAGCTGATCAGCATCGCAAGCTGCGGATCGCCGGCGACCGCTGCCAGCGGCTGGCCGGTGCGGCGCTGAAAGCTGTCGGCGAAGAACGCGCCGATGTCGCGCGCCGGAAACATGGTGCGCACCTCGTTGCCGAGCGCCCAGGGCTGCGCGAGCGTGATGACGATGAGGAACAGCGCCGGCAGGGCGATGATGGCGAGCCAGACCCGGCGAAGAAACCGCTGGCGGCGCAGATAGATCAGGTCGCCCGCGGCGACGACGACGCCGAGCCCCGACATCAGCAGCACCGTTCCCGTCCCTGCGATCAGCGAGGGAAGGTCGTAGAGCGCGGCCAGAATGCTGAACAACGCCGGCGGCGCAATCGCAAAGCAGTAGACGAAATTGCGCCCGAGCGGATCGACCTTCGCCCGCCAGATCATCGGCGCGCGCTCCGGCTCGTCGCCACCGGCAAGCCGCCGCGAATTGACGATCACCAGCAGCGCGATGCCGGCCAGCGCCAGCGCAAGACCGCCGATGACGTCGAGCCAGCGCCAGAGCCCGTCCTGCAAGCCAGGATGATCCGGCAGCTGCAGCGGCCAGCCGACGTCGGCGCGCGCGGCGAACATCGCATAGGGCACCACCAGCACCACGACGACGATCAGCGCGAACAAGGGATCGAAGGTGGTCAGCATGCGGCGGCCTCGCGCGGTCGCCAGCGCGAAGATGACGAGCATCGCCAGCAGCAGCGGCGCCGCATGGGTCGTCAGCAGCAACAGGCCTGCATAGATCGACAGCGCGAACCAGGCGTTGCGCCTGCCCTCGCCGATGATGCGCCAGCCGGAGAGCAGCGCCAGCGCCCAGAACGGCTGCGCCAGGATATGCGGGCCGAACTCCACCGCCGGAAAGGCGAAGGCCGAGATGGTGATCGTCAGCAGCACCGCCAGCACCGCATGCTGCGCGCCGACGATGGCACGGCCGAGGCGGAAGATCGCCCACATCGCGGCCACGAAGCAGATTTGCGACAACAGGTAGACGCCGAACATGTTGTTGCCGGCGGCGCGGAAGGCGATGTCGGCGAGCCAGAACGACAGCGGCGGGCCCTGCACGCTGCCGAGCAGATATTCGCGGCCATAGGCGAGGTTCAGCGCGACGTCGCCCGGCGGGCTCGAATAGAGCAGCGTCGGCAGGATCAACCACAGCGCGGCCTGCGCGAGCGCCACCAGCCAGAACACCAGCACCGGCCGCGCGCGGATCAGTTCGACGATCAGGGACGTGAAACGCATGCGAAGGCGCGGTGGACTGCGGTGAAGCTGGAGTTCTGTGTGTAAAGTGCGTTCGGCTTTCGGGCAACTGTTGTCGACTGTGCCAGCTGCCTTTCAGGAGTTGCGCCGGACTGCGTTTGCAGCAAGCCATCTCTTCCGCGGCACCAGGCCTAGCGCGAATGGGCCAGGCGCGCGGGCGCCGCAGCCGAAGCGTCTGCCTGCAACCGGCCGGAAAGAGACAGATCCGAAAATCCCGCAATCGAAGCTGCGATCGAGCCGCTATTGGTTGCGTCAGCGCTCACGCCGAGAGCGGCAGTTCGCCTTGCAGCAGCGCCGCCACCGGCGCGAAGAATCGGCGGTGGTGCACGGTGGGCCCGAGCCGGCGCAAAGCTTCCAGATGCTGCGGGCACGGCGTAGCCCATGTGGCTCTCAAAACCGTAGCCCGGATGGTCGAGCGCGAGGCGGCACATCAGCCGGTCGCGCGACACCTTTGCAACGATCGAGGCTGCCGCGATCGACGCCACGATCGCGTCGCCGCCGATCACTGCATCGCAGCCGCAAGCTGACCTCGATCTTGTCGCGGCCGTCGACGAACACATGCTCCGGCCGATCCGGCAGCGCATGCACGGCCCTCGCCAGCGCCCACAGCGAGGCGCGCAGGATGTTGTCGCGCTCGATGCGCGCGACCGAGGCGACAGTGACGGCGACCTGCGCAGTCGCGCAGATCTTGCTCGAACAGCTCTTCGCGCTCTTCCCGCGTCAGCTTCTTGGAATCGTCGCAGGCCTCTTGGAATGCGCTTCGGATCGAGGATGACGGCGGCTGCAACCACCGGCCCCGCGAGCGGCCCCCGCCCCGCCTCGTCGCAGCCGGCGACCAGCTGAATGCCCTTGTTCAGGATCGCGCGCTCGCGCCGGAACGACGGACGCGCTGCGAGCGTCCGCCCGTTCCGCCTTGCGCTCCTTTCTTCGGGGCTTCTTTCGCCGCGGCCTTGCTTCGAATCATCGCGGGATGTTGGCGAAAGCGGCCCGCCACCGCAACGGCGCCTCAAGTGCTTATCGCCGCAATCCACGCAACCGCTGCAGAACCGCTCAGGTCGCTCAGAACAGGCTCAGCTGGCCGCCGCCGCCTTTCGGCCGGGCAAAATGGTCCGTTGTCAGTTTGACGCGCTTCTTGTTCAGCCCGAGCTTGGTGCAGGCGATCTCGAACCGGCGGCCGATCATCCAGGCCATCGGCCCGGTTCCCTTCATCCGCACGCCCCATTGCGAGTCGTAATCCTTGCCGCCGCGCATGTCGCGGATCACGCGTGAAAACGTGCCGGTACCGGTCGGGATAGTTGGCGATCAGCCATTCGCGGAACAGGTCCCGCACCTCGAGCGGCAGCCGCAGCAGGATGTAGCTTGCCTCCGGCACGCCGATATGCGCGGCCGAATCGAGGATGCGCTCCAGCTCGGAGTCGTTCAGCGCCGGGATGATCGGCGAGACCATCACCTTGGTCGGAACGCCGGCGTGCGGACAGCGCCTGCAGCGCCTCGAGCCGCTTGGTCGGCGTCGACGCGCGCGGCTCCATGGTCCGCGCCAGCTTCGAATCGAGCGTCGTCACCGAGATGCCGACCTTCACCAGATTGCGCTTCGCCATCCGCGACAGGATGTCGATATCGCGCACCACCAGCGCCGACTTGGTGACGATGCCGACCGGATGCGACACCCGATCGAGCACCTCGAGAATGCCGCGCATGATCTTCAGATCGCGCTCGATCGGCTGATAGGGATCGGTGTTGGTGCCGATCGCGATCATGCGCGGCTCGTAACCCTCGTGCGACAGCTCCTTTTCGAGCAGTGCCGGCGCGTCGTGCTTGGCGAACAGTTTCGATTCGAAATCGAGGCCGGGCGACAGGCCGAGATAGGCGTGCGTCGGCCGCGCAAAGCAGTAGACGCAGCCGTGCTCGCAGCCGCGATAGGGATTGATCGAGCGGTCGAAGCCGATGTCCGGCGAGTTGTTGCGGGTGATCACCTTGCGCGCGGTGTCGGCGGTCACCGTCGTCTTGAACGGCGGCAGGTCCTCGATGCTCTGCCAGCCGTCGTCGAAGGCGACGCGCGCTTCCGCCTCGTAGCGGCCGCTGGCATTCGATTGCGCGCCGCGGCCGCGCCGCCGCTCCTTCTCGACGGCAGCCTCGATCGCCGGGAAAGGGCCCTGCGGCCTCCGGGAGACTTGCTCCTCGGAACTGTTCTTGAGCTGACGGTGACGACGCGGACCTTGCCATAAGAGAACAATACCAGAAAACGAGAACATAACAAGAACACAAATATGACGCCACTCTCACTTATTCAAGGAAGTCGGCTACGCCCCCACGGAGACCGCTCGCAGCGTTGTGATGGAAGCCCGCCCGGCGAGGCTTTATTCAGCGGTCGCGAGGCGGCCAAGTCAGC
Organism: uncultured Alphaproteobacteria bacterium; assembly: GCA_963757845.1. Lineage (GTDB taxonomy): Bacteria > Pseudomonadota > Alphaproteobacteria > Rhizobiales > Xanthobacteraceae > P52-10. The sequence goes on along the minus strand of CAVWTB010000048.1, from coordinate 262,081 downwards.
GCGATCGCCAAAGCCGGCCGCCAACGGAGAGAACAATGCAGCTGAAGATCCTCGCCGCCTCGGCACTGGCTGGCGGAGCGATGCTCCTCGCCGGGGCGCCCGCAAAGGCGCAGGGCTACGAATATCCGTACTGCACCAGCGGCGGCTGGGCGACCGACGGCATGTGCCGCTTCAGAACCTTCGAGGAATGCCTGACCTTCGTTCAGGGCGTCGGCGGATCGTGCGCGCGCAATCCGCGCGTGTCGCAGTATCCCGACACGCAGTATCCGCAAGCCATCAGGGATCGACTGCGTCAGCGCCGCTAGGCGCGAAGCCGCACAACGAACAGGGCTTTCACCATGCGCAACTTCATTCTCGCGGCTTCGACGCTTGCTCTTGCAGCCTCGCTGTCCCGCTCGCCGCCACAGGCCCGGCCGAGGCCGTGGAATATCCCTACTGCGCCTCGGGCCAGTGGGGAGGCGGCGGCTGCAGCTATACGACGCTCGATCAGTGCCGCGCCTCCGTCAGCGGCGCGGGCGGCGGCTGCGTCAGCAATCCGCGCTACACGCTCAGTCCGAACGCCGCCACGCGCACCCCGCGGGCGCGGCGCTAGCAGGCACGACGTAACAAGCGCCTCGTCAGCCGAAACGTATGTTGGTCGAGGCTTGAGGGAGAGCAGCATGCGCAGCACATCCGCCGTCGTCATCGCATTTGCCGCAATCGATGCTCGCTCCCACGGGCGCGTTCGCGCAGACGAGCGTGGAATATCCGTTCTGCGCCCACGGCAGCAAGGCCTCCGAAGGCTCAACGCGCTGCGACTTCGCAACGCTCGCACAATGCCAGGCCTGGCTCGCCGGCGGCAGCGGCAGCTGCGTGCCCAATCCGAGAACCGCGCAGGGCGCTCCGCGTCAGCAAAATGCAGCTCCCGGCTCAGCCGTCGCTGAACGGCGCGCGATGCCCGCATCACGTCTTCGTGCGGGATGATCACAGCAGGCCACCGTTGTCCGTATCTTCTAGAGATGCAATCGTCCTTAAGGGGTCCCGACCATGCGCCATCTCATCCTTGCTGCGGCAGCTTTCGCTCTCGCCGGCCTCGCTCCGCTCGCCGCGTCGACACAGGCCCCGGCCGAGATCGAATATCCCTACTGCGGCACGGCCGCGACGTCGCCGGCGGCTGCAGCTACGCAACGCTCGATCAGTGCCGCGCATTCGTCAGCGGCACCGGCGGATACTGCTACGAGAACCCCCGCTACACGGCGAACGCGGCCGCGGCACGCCGCGCACCCGCCGCTAACCAAGCTGGCGAAATGCCGCGCAATCCAGGCTGTTTCGGGGGTCTATCCGGTGCTAACAGTGCGGTCCTTGACGGTTTGATGACGTCACGGACCTGAAAATGCTGAGTGTGATCGTACTGGCCAGCGGGGATGAGCGCGGCGTCGTTGCGACGCTGGCGGCGCTGGTGCCGGGCGCGGCCGCGGGCCTCGTGCGCGACGTGCTGCTGGTCGACCGCAACGGCGGCGACATCATGGAGCGCGTGGCCGATGTCGCCGGCTGCAATTTCCTCGTCCGAAGGGCGCCGACGGCGCGCTGCTGAGCGAGGGCGCGAAGGCGGCGCGCTCCAACTGGCTGCTGTTCCTGCGCGCCGGCTCCATCCTCGAAGGCAGCTGGATCGACGAGACCGCGCAATTCATGGAAAGCGCGTCGCTGGCGCCAAAGCCGCGCGCGGCCGTGTTCCGCTATGCGACGCTCGCCGCATGCGGACTTGCGCGTGCGCGACGCGCTTCAAGACCGCGCGGCGCTTCCTGCTCGGCCCGTCCGCCGACCAGGGGCTGCTGATTTCCCGCACGCATTACGACGCGCTCGGCGGTCACCCGCGGCATCCGAGCGCGCGGAGACGAAGCTGCTGGCAAAGCTGCGCCGCAAGGACCGCATCATCCTGCGCAGCCGGATCGTGGTCGGGGAGTGCTGATCCCGCAAATGGCATCCGCTTTTCGGAATGATCATGCACACACAGACAAATGAACGGAGTTCCGGATCCCGCCAAGCACGATCAGAGGCGCTAGTTGACTCAGTCAAGTAATTCATTGATAAAGTCAATGAATTAATTGAGGCGCCGAATGGCCGGAAAACAGTCTCCGAAAAACTCAAGGCCGACGTGGCGGTGCTGCGGCGCTTCAACCGCTTCTATACGCGGCAGGCGGGGCTGATCGAGCCGAAACACCTGCACACCGAAGTCTCGCTGCCCGAGGCACGCATCCTTTACGAGCTGGCGCATCGCGAGCGCTCGCAGCCCGCCGAGCTGATCCGCGACCTCGGCGATCGATCCGGGCCAGCTGAGCCGGACGCTGCAGGCGCTGCAGCGGCGGCAACTGATCACGCGGAAAACCTCCAGCGCCGACCGGCGGCAGGTCGAAATCGCGCTCGACCGCCAAGGGACGCACGACATTCGCCGAGCTCGACAAGCGCTCGCAGGGGTTCGCCACCGATTCGCTGGCGCAGTTGCCGGCGGATCGGCGCGCAAGCGTCGTCGCCGCGATGGAGACAATCGAGCACGCGCTGGCGCCGCCGACGCCCCGCGCGCCGCAGTCATCCTGCGCACGCACCGTCCGGGCGATATCGGCTGGATCATCTCGCGCAACGCCGCGCTGTACGCCGAGGAATATGGCTGGACGATCGAGTACGAGGCGCTGGTCGCCGAGATCGCCGGGCAGTTCATCAAGAATTTCGATCCCGCACGCGAGCGCTGCTGGATCGCGGAGGCCGGCGGCAAGCGCGCGGCAGCGTCATGCTGGTGAACGGCGGCAACGGCGTCGGCAAGCTGCGCCTGCTGCTGGTCGAGCCGCAGCGCGCGCGGCCTCGGCGTCGGCAAGGCGCTGGTCACCGAATGCATCCGCTTCGCGCGCGAGCTCGGCTACACGTCGATGACGCTGTGGACGCAGAGCATCCTCGTCGCCGCGCGCGGCATCTACAAGCAGGCGGGCTTCCGGCTGGTCGACGAAAAACCGCATCACAGTTTTGGGCAGGATCTGGTCGGCGAGACCTGGGAGATGGAGCTTTAGCCGCCGTCATTGCTGGAGCGGAGCGAAGCGACGCCGTTCTTCGAACGCTTTGCGCAATGACGGATGCGGCTTGACCTGCAGGCGCCTCCCTCCGATGATCGCCCGATGCCGATCGACTACGAAGCCGAGTACAACAACCGCGCGCGGGTGAAGGAGCATCCGGAAATCCTCGCGCGGCTGGCCTGACGCGGCGAATACCTATCGCGCGCTGGCCACGGCCGAAGGGCGCGCCGAGCTCGGCGCCAGCTACGGTGCAGTCCGCGCCAGTTCGTCGACATCTTTTTTTCCGAGGCAGGCCCCGATGCGCCGCTGGCGATGTTCATCCATGGCGGCTACTGGCGCTCACTGCAGCCGCAATGTTCTCGTCGCTCGCCCGCGGCCTGAACATGCACGGCGTGACGGTGGCGCTCGCGGGCTACGATCTCTGCCCGCGAGGTCGGCATCTGCCGAGATCGTCGCGCAGATGGAGCGCGCCTGCCTGTTCCTGTGGGATCGCTTTCGCAAACGCATCCTGGTGTACGGCCATTCCGCCGGCGGACATCTCGCCGCGGCGATGCTCGCGACCGACTGGCGCACGCACGGCGCGCCCGAAGATCTCGTGCCGTCGGCGATGGCGATCTCGGGCCTGTTCGACCTTGCGCCGATGATCGCGACGTCGATGAATGTCGGATTTCAAGCTCGACGAAGCCGAAGCGCGCCGGCTGTCGCCGCTGTTCTGGCCGCCGCCGGCCGGGCGCGTGTTCGATGCCGTGGTCGGCGGCGAGGAGTCGAGTGAATTCCTGCGCCAGAGCCGCATCATCGTCGATCGCTGGGGCGATGCCGGCGTCGATACGCGCTACGAGGCGGTCGCGGGCGCGAACCATTTTACGGTGATCGAGCCGCTGGCGGATCCGGACAGTGATATGGTCCGGCGGCTTTTGACGTTGGCCACTTCTGCCTAAACTTTCTTGTTCAACACTCTTCCCTTTCAGGCCCATCCATGAGTGTCGATCTTGCCACCCTTGCCGCCGCTTTCGCACCCAACGGCCAGTTGGCGGAAGAACTGCTGTCTCACGTACCTGACGCCGACGGAGCACATGACATCTCGCATCTTGTCCGCGTCTGGAACAATGTCCGTGCGATCATGGCTGACGAGGGCGGGACCCGCTATCCTGACCGCAAGCGCAATTCTTCACGATTGCGTGGTGATCCCGAAAAATCCAGTCTCCGCAGCCACGCATCGAACTTGTCGGCGCAGAAGGCGGCGGGGATCCTCCGCACGCTGGGCTGGGATGCAAACGCGATCGTCGGGGTGTGGCATGCCATCGAGGCTCACAGCTTTTCGGCGGGCATACGGCCGCACGCTCGAAGCCAGGATCCTGCAGGACGCGGACCGGCTCGACGCTCTAGGAATGGTCGGAGTAGCGCGTTGCTTCCATGTGGGCGGGCAACTCGACCGGCTCCTCTATGATCCCTTTGATCCCGCGGCGCTCCACCGAACACCCGACGACACGCGCTACACGATCGATCATTTCAGAACGAAGCTGTTCAAAATCGCAGACGACTTCCAAACCGCGACCAGCGCCCGGCTGGCGAAATCAGACGCGATCGGTTGCAACGATTTTTCGACGAGTTCATCGAAGAGGTTTCTCCGACAGCTCAGTAGCCGCGCACTCGACAGTGAGCCAGCTAGCGCAGCGGCTCGCCGCTGTTGATATGAAAATGCAGGTGCTTCGAATCCTGGTAGCGGCCGAGATTGGTGAGGATGCGCGCCGCGCCGTGCTCGGCCGTCACCTTCGCTGACAGCGTCTTCATCACCTCGACCATCTCAGAAAGATCGGCATGTCGTCCGCCGACAGCGTCACGAACGAGGCGATGTGCTTCTTCGGGATGACGACGATATGCACCGGCCAGAACGGCCGCGTGTGGTGATAGGCGAGCACCGCGTCGCTCTCGTATTCCTTCTCAGCGGCACGACGCCCTTCAGCGCGACATCGCAATAGAAGTCGTCGCCGGAATAGTCGGACGCGTCGTCACACCGTTGCGCCCTTCGCCTTGTCGCGGCGCAGATGCTCGTCGAGCCGCGGCATGATCTCGACGAAGTTGCACGGTTTTGTCCGGTAGTCGAGCTGGGCTGCGAGGATGCCGTCCCAGCCGTCGCGGCAGGCGCCGGGCGATCCCGGCAGGCAGAAGATGTAGGTCGCGCCCGCAACGCCGGCGGTCGCCCGGCTCTGGATCGTCGAGGTGCCGATCTTGGCGTGGCTCAGCATGTGGAAGGCGATCGAGAAGCCGTCCATCCGCTTCTCGAACAGCGGCTCCAGCGCCTCCGGCGTCACGTCGCGGCCGGTGAAGCCGGTGCCGCCGGTGGTGATCACCACGTCGATGTTCGGATCGGCGATCCAGATCTTCACCTGCGCCTGGATGCGCTCGACGTCGTCGGGCACGATGTTGCGCGTCGCGAGCCTGTGGCCCGCGGCGGTCAGCCGCTCGGCCAGCGTCGCGCCGGACTTGTCGTCGTCCAGCGAACGCGTGTCCGACACGGTCAGCACCGCGATGTTCAGCGGGACGAACTGTCTTGCCTGGTCGGCCATCGATCAGACGCTTACAAGCCGCACGCCCGGCGCGAACGTGTTGCAGGCCTGCACCGAACCCTGCTGGTAGCCGGTCATGAACCAGCGCTGGCGCTGTTCGGCGGAGCCGTGCGTGAAGGAATCCGGCACCACGCGGCCCTGCGCCTTGCGCTGCAAGGTGTCGTCGCCGATCGCGGTCGCCGTCTGCAGCGCCGCGTCGATGTCGCCTTCCTCGAGGAAGTTCGGCCGCTTCTGCTTTTCCTTGTTGACCCAGACGCCGGAGAGGCAGTCGGCCTGCAGCTCGACCTTGCACCTGCAGCGCGTTCGCCTCGGCGCGGCTGCCGCCTGCTGCTGCTCGCGCTGCACCCGCGGCGAGAATGCCGAGCAGGTTCTGGATGTGGTGCCCGCCTCATGCGCGATGATGTAGGCGGCGGTGAACTGGCACGCCTTGCCCGAGCAGCCGCGGAAGCGCGTCTCGACCTCGCGGAAGAAGTTGGTGTCGAGGAAGATCTGCCGGTCCGGCGGGCAATAGAACGGGCCCATCGCGCTCTGCGCCATGCCGCAGCGTCCGCCGTTGGTGGCGTTGCGGAACAGCACGACGCGCGGGCCGGCGTACCGCTGCCGGACGCCTTGAAGATTTCGCCCCAGCGATCGTCGATCTCGCCGAGCACGCCGGCGATCATGCTGCCCATCTCGTCCTGCGGCGCGCCGCGCTTCGGGCTCGCCGACGACGGGCGATCCATCTGCACCGACGGCGCGCCGCCGCCGCCGCCGAGAATCTCGGCGCCGCCGATCAGGATGCGCGGATCGATGCCGACCGCCCAGCCGATCAGGCCGAGCACGATGATCGTGCCGATGCCGAGCCCGCCTCCGCCCATCGGAATGCCGAAACCGCCGCCGCCGCCGCCAAACCGCCGCCATCGTCGTCGCGCCGGTCGTCGATGTTGTCGCTGCGACGAAAATCATCGTAGCGCATGGCGGCTCTCCTTCATTCTTCGCGTCCCCCGGCGATCGCTGCCGCGTTTCGCAGCAGCAACATCTGGAGATTTTCGTCGACAATTCAATAACCTGCTAGGCAAAATTTGCCTAGCGAGAAAGGCCGCGCGAGCGCTTGCCGATAACCGCACGTTTACCTCGCTCCGGCAAGGTATGCCCTAGTCGGTTTTGTTAGTCCCGCGTCGCCGGCTGCGTCGCCTGAGTCAGAGTTTTGAGTCATGGGTGTGTCGCGTCGCGGGGCGTCTGCAAGGGCGCCCCGCTTCTTTTTGGAGTCCGTGGAGGACTCCCGTATCGTCGTCGGCGATTGCGTCGCCGAGATGTCGAAGTTGCCGGCCGGTTCCGTCGATCTGGTCTTCGCCGATCCGCCTTACAACCTGCAGCTCAAGGGCGACCTCAAGCGCCCCGACGAGTCGCATGTCGATGCGGTCAACAACGACTGGGACAAGTTCTCCTCGTTTGCCGCCTATGACGATTTTACCCGCGCCTGGCTGCTGGCCTGCCGCCGCGTGATGAAGCCGTCGGCGACGATCTGGGTGATCGGCTCCTATCACAACATCTTCCGCGTCGGCGCGATCATGCAGGACCTCGGCTTCTGGGTGCTGAACGACATCGTCTGGCGCAAGTCGAACCCGATGCCGAATTTCCGCGGCCGCCGCTTCACCAATGCGCACGAGACCATGATCTGGGCCGCGCGCGACGAGAACGCCAAGGGCTACACCTTCAACTACGAAGCCCTGAAGGCCGCCAACGAGGACGTGCAGGCGCGCTCCGACTGGCTGATCCCGCTGTGCACCGGCGACGAGCGGCTGAAGGGCAAGGACGGCAAGAAGGTTCACCCGACGCAGAAGCCGGAAGGCCTGCTCGCGCGCGTGCTGCTGTCGTCGTCGAAGCCCGGCGACCTCGTGATCGATCCGTTCAACGGCACCGGCACCACCGGCGCGGTCGCCAAGCGCCTCGGCCGCCGCTACATCGGCTTCGAGCGCGACAAGGTCTTATGCCGACGCCGCCGAGGAGCGCATCGCGGCGATCGAGCCGCTGCCGGAAGCAACGCTGGCGCCGTTCATGACCGCGCGCGACGCGCCGCGGGTCGCGTTCTCCGAGCTGATCGAGCGCGGCATGATCCCGCCCGGCACGAAACTGGTCGACGCCAAGAAGCGGCATGGCGCGCTGGTGCGCGCCGACGGCGCCATCATGCTGGGCGACAAGGTCGGCTCGATCCACCGCATGGGCGCGGTCGCGCAAGGCTCGGAAGCCTGCAACGGCTGGACCTTCTGGCATGTCGAGACCAAGAAGGGCCTCAGGCTGATCGACGAGCTGCGCGCAGAAATCCGCAGCCAGATGGCGGCGGTCTAGACCCGTCCCCGGCGATGCTCGTAAGTCGTCAAGCCCGGGCTTGTCCCGGGCAACCACCCTTCTTGGTGTCGCAACGACGGGAGGCCGGGCCGTAGCAAGCGAAGCGACGCCGCTCGCAACGGCGCTGCGGTTCGAGAGAACCGGCCAACGCGAGACTCGACAAGTCGCTCTAGGCCGGCTCCGCCACTTCATCCTGCCTAGGTTGTCTGGATGGCTTTGCAGATAGCGATCCATCGACATATCAGCCAACAGCGATTTGACGGAAGGTGCAGTCTCGATCGACTTGATCGCATTGAGGGCCCGGTTTGAAACTTCAGGCCCGACCGCGCCGGTCGCCAAGTGAAGAAACTTCCGGTCCAGCACCTCTTCCGAAAGCGGGTTCGCAGCCTCGCCTTTTGCGACCTTGATCTCGGCCTTCAACACGCGTCCGTCATCCAGCTTGATCTCTGCGCTGGCCGCGTGATGAGACGGCTTGTGTCGCCGCTTGCGCATTTGTATGGCTGAAGCTTGATCTTCCCGGCAAGTGCGTTCAGCTCGGGATCCGACAGCCGCTGTTGGGTAAACCATCCCGCTCCCGGCTCAACGCCAAGCAGCGCCAATGCAATGGTGTACGGCGCGCTGAATTGCGCCGCCCACATGTCGTTCGGCCGAGGATTGTTGAAAGGTGCTTCGCAGACGATGGCGGGCGCCGACACAAGAATGTTCTGACAGCCCGGCCCTCGTGGATCGATCTCCGCTCGCCGAAACAGCTCGACGGCCGCCTCGATGCTGCTCTGAATAATCCGGCAACAACTGTAAGGCTTAAAGCCCACCTCCCGAATCTCGTAGAGATCGCCGAGCCCCTTCGTCAGCTTATCCGAATCGCAGCCGTCCGCGCCGAACATTCGCCAGAATCCGGTTTCGCCTTCGAAGATATCCAGCGGTCCTTCAAACCCGCGGCGCGCGAGAAATGCGGCATTGACGCCGACCTGCGCTGCCGCGCCGAAATTGTTCTTGGCCATGCTGGGCGAAGCCCCATAGACCGTCTTCATGACGGAGGCGACCGGCGCATTTGCTGCCGCGATCGCAATCGCATGCGCTGTCTGCCGGACATTGAGCCTGAGCAGCTTCGCCGCCGTTGCCGCCGCTCCCATCGTCTGCCAGGTACCGTGGCCGTGCAGGGTCTTGCGCGGCGTCGATTGCGTCAGCGACATGCCGACCCGGCCGCTCACTTCGTAGCCGACGACCACCGCTTCGATCAAATCAGCTCCCGAACAGTCGATCCTGTCGGCCAGCGCAAGCGCGGCGGACATCACCGTCGCACCAAGATGGCCCTTCTTGTAGATATCGTCGTAGTCGAGCGCGTTGATCAGCGTCGCATATACCAGCGCGGCAGTGCCGCAATCGGGTTTCGGCCAGCCGGCTGTCTGTTGAGCGCCACTCCCCGAGACGTCGGCAGAAAATCCCGCCATGATCCGTGCAACGGAGTATCGCGCGCGCCCAAAAAGCATCCGATGGAATCCTGGATGCAAAGCTTTGCCTTCGCGCTCACATCCGCCGGCAGAGAGCGAGCTTTTCGCTCGTGATGTAGTTGGCAAAACGTTCCGCGGCTGACCCTTGCGAGATTTTCATGTCGCCAGCCTTCATCACCTGAGATATGGACATTGCGTGCGGATCCGCAGGAGCGATCATACCGGGCGCTCGCCGGCGGTCGTCGTCCGATACATGATGCGGATCGTTTGCGGATCGAAAGAGTCGCGGCGATGCATCGTGCAGCGATTGTCCCACATCACGATGTCGCCCTTGCTCCATCTCTGGACAAAGACGCGATCCGTCGACGTGGTATGCTTCCAAAGCTGCGCCACGACGTCGTTGCTCTCATCGAGCGGCATCCCGACGATCCACACCTTGTCCGACGTGCCGCCGAGATAAAGCGCCTTGCGGCCGGACTCCCCATGCGTTCGCACAAGCGGATGAACGACGCCGCTCCATTCCCGGAAATCCTGGCTCTTCGGTGCAGCCTTGCCGAGACGCAGCTTTCCGGTCTTGTCGTAGACGTTCTGGAAGAAAATCTGCCGTCCCGTCACCGCTGCGCGAAGCGCCTCCGGCAACGTCTCGTAGGCGTGACAGGTCGACAGGAAATATGTGTCGCCCCCGCTCGGCGGCAACTCGATGGCTCGCAGGATGGCGCCGGCCGGTGGACGCTCGTAGAACCAGGTGTCGGTGTGCCAGGTCGCCTCGCTGTTGCCGAGCGCGCCGGTAGGCTTGCCGTCCTTCATCGCATTGCTGATGACCAGTATCTCGGGGACGGTCGGATGGCCGCCCTCCTGAAACTGCTTGGGATGAATGACGAACTCGCCGAAGTGCCGCGAGAATTTGACCTGCTCCTGGTCGGTGATGCGGGTCCCCCTGAAGCGGATGACGCCGTATTTCAGCCAGCATTTGCGAACCTCCGCGATATCGTGTTCGTCGTAGTTCGAGAAATCAAACCCTTCGATGTCGGCGGCAACGCCGTCATCAAGGACGGCCGCAGAAACTCTCTGCTTTACGGTCATCGATTGGCTCCTTCTTCGTCGTGATGACGAAGCCCACCGTAGCTGCGGTATCAGACACGCTCTCAAATATCAATATTTTTTCATTGATATCTGAGCCTTATCAATCTCTACGCCGCCAGCACCTGAATCCGTTCCGGCGCCACCGACAGCTTGATGCGAGCTCCCGGCCCAGGCCCGGCGCCGTGCGCCTGGGTCGACGCGATCGATGCCTTCAGCGTCAACTGCGCTCCAATCGAAACCCACACATCGATATACGCACCGAGATTGACGGTCTTCGTGACGGTGCCTTCGAGGATATTCGCGTTGCGTGCGGCTTGATCTGATCTCCGATCTCGATGGCCTCGGGACGTATGCAGCAATATCGGAATTGATCGCCGGTGACCTCGTTACGGCCCTGCGCCACCAACGACATCTCGCCATCGCCCATTTTCAACCGCACGAACTGCCCTTCGCTGACGACGCTCGCGATCGGCAAGATGTTCGACTTGCCGATGAAATCCGCGACGAATGATGTGTTCGGCCTTTGATAGATATCGACCGGCGCGCCTTCCTGCGCGACAACGCCTTCGGACATGACGACCACGCGGTCCGACATCGCCATCGCTTCTTCCTGATCGTGGGTGACGTAAAGGAATGTCATGCCGAGCTGCTGCTGAATCTCCTTGAGCTCGATCCGCATGGCCTCGCGCAGCTTGAGATCGAGGTTCGACAGCGGCTCATCGAGCAGCAGCACGGACGGCCTGGGCGCGATCGCGCGCGCCAGCGCCGTTCGCTGCTGCTGCCCGCCGGAAAGCTCCTTGGGGTAGCGCGCCTCATATCCTTCCAGGCGCGCGCTCTTGAGCGCGCGCTCCACGCCCGTCCGCGATCTCCTGCCGCGACCGGCCCTGCATGCGAAGTCCAAAGCCGACATTTTCGGCGACCGTCATGTGCGGAAACAACGCATAGTTCTGAAACACCAGGCCGATATTGCGCTTCTCGGGCAGCACGCCGGCCTGATCCTGGCCGCGTATCCGGATCACGCCGCTAGTGGGTTCAAGAAAGCCCGCGATCATGTTGAGCGTCGTCGTCTTGCCGCAGCCGGAGGGTCCGAGGATGCTGACAAACTCGCCCTTCGGTATCGCCAGGCTGACGTCCTTGACGATGCGGCTCTTGCCATAGTCCTTGTTCACGGACACAAGCTCGATATCGAACACGCTCATTTGCTGCCACCGTGAATTTGCGCGGAAAACCCGCCGAGCTTCTCGAACAGGAATATCGCGACCAGGATGAAGATCAGCGACGACACGTTCACCGCCGCCAGGATCGGATCGAGGCTGTATTCAAAGAAGTTGATGACCGTGATCGGGAGCGTCGTCTGCCCCGGTCGCACGAGAAAGAGCGACAAGCGGAACATCATTGAACGAGATGATGAACGCCAAGGTCATGCCCGAAAACAAGCCGGGCTTGACCAGCGGGAACAGGACATACCTGACACGCTGCCATTTGCTCGCACCGAGACTGCGCGCCGCGCGATCGAGGTTGCGATTGAAGTTGAACATCGACGTCGCCACCATGCGCGTCGTGAAAGGCAAGGTCAGGACGACATGGCCGGCGATCAGCCCCGGCCAACCGAGCAACTGGTAAAGCCCCGCAGACGACAGGAACAACACGATCGCCACCCCTTTGACGATCTGGGGCACCGACAGCGGCGACAGCAGAAACGGCATGATGAAGTTGTGGCCGGGACATCTGTCATAGGCGACGGCATAGGCGGCAAGGAAGCCAAGCGCGCCGCTCAGGATCGCGACCACGGCTGCGATCTTCACGCTCAGATAGAACGGGTCGATCCAGCGCGCCACCCAGAGCTTGCCGTACCAGCTGAACGTCCAATCCGACGGCTGCAGGCTGACGGTCGGCGTCGGGCTGATCGAGGCAATCACGACAACGAGTATCGGCAACGCGATGAAAAGCAGAATCGCGCAAAGCGCCAGCCGGTAGCCGATCGACAACAGCGTGGTTCATGGCACCGCTGACCTACACATTCAGTTTGCTGTGGAGCCGGTTCTCGATCCGCGAACTCGCGAAGGCGACGCCAACCACGATGATCAACAGGATGTTGGCCATCACCGCCGCGAAGGGCCAGTCGACCAGAACGAGAAGCTGTTCGTAGACCATCGTCGCCATGACGTGAAAACCGGCCCCGCCGATCAGCGCGGGCGTTGCATATGCGCTCGCCGAAAGCGTGAAGGCGATGAAGAACGAACTCAAGATACCCGGCAGCGACAGCGGGAGGATGATGTGCCGAAGGACCGACAGGCGAGACGCACCGAGGATCTGCGCGGACTTCTCGATGATTCCGGTCTATCCCCTGAAAACTCGGCAGCAATGACAGCACGCCAAACGGCAACAGCACATGAGTGAGGCCGACGACGACGCCGAACATGTTCTTCGACAAGGGCACCGGCTCGGAGACGATCCCCAGCGACATCAGCGCATCGTTGATGAAGCCGTGGTCCTCAAGGATGATCAACCAGCCATAGGTTCGCAGGACGACGCCGGCCAACTCCGGCGCGATCACGAGTGCGAACACGACCGAACGCCATCTGGATTCCGACCGCGCCAGATAATACGCCAGCGGATAGGCCAATGCGGTGACGCTGGCCGCCACCAGCACGGACATCACAATGGTCCGCAACAACCCGCCGAGAATGAGATCGTCGCTGAAGAAACGATTGTAATTTTCCAGAGTGAAGGCGGCGTCGCGGCTCTGAAAGCTGAGGCCGATCATCATGCCCATGGGTATCGCGAACAACAGCAGCAGGACTGTCGCCGGCGGCACCAGAGGAACATAACGGCCCAAGGACAACGTGCGACGCCGCGGCGTCTCCCGCGGCGTCACCAGCGCTGAGTGGATAGCTGACATCTTGCTGCTTATCGTGCGGCGGCGACGACTTCTCGCTTCCAGCGATCGCTCCAGACCGGGAGCTTTTCAGAGACCAGCTCGAGATCCGGCAGATGAAGCTTTTCGAGGTCCGCCTTGGTGGTGATCTGCCTGGCCCGGATATCCGCGGGGATATCCAGATCGTCGCGGATGCTGCCGACTTGATATCCCGTGACCCAGGCTTCCTGACGGGCCTTGTCGAGGAAGAAGTTCACGAACTTGAGCGCGGCCGCCTTGTTCGGCGCGCCGACCGGCACGTTGAGCGTGGCAATCAGCGGGATGGTCCCCTCTTTCGGGATCACATATTCGATCGGCAGGCCTTCATCCTTCAACAGCTGCGCCCGTCCGCTCCAGGACGGCATGGCCGAGATCCGGCCCCCACGCATGAATTTGTCCATGATCGCCGACGATTGCTCAAAGGCAACCGCCTGTGGCGCCATCTTCGCCATGGCCGCGAAACCCGGGTCCAAATTCGTCAGCGAACCGCCGTTGGCAACGGACATCATTTGCGTCAGGAAGACCGCCATCACGTTGCCGATCCCCGGCAGGATGATTTTTCCCTTCAACTCGGAACTGTTGAGCTGCTGCCAGGAGTCCAGCGGCTTCTCGAACCTGTCGCGACGAAACAGCAGCGCCATGTACTGGACTTCGTGAACAGCACCGCATTGTCCAGCCATTGCGCTGACGTTCCGATCCAGCCTGGCGAGGTTGGGGACCGTTTCGACGTTCAGCTTTTCAAGCAGGTTCTCCTTGCAGCCGGCAAGCGATTCCGATGCCGTCATCACGACGACGTCGAAGCCGGGACGGCCCTTCGTCGCCTTGATCTTCGCATAGTCCTGGGACGCAGATCCGGCGGCGTCGTAGATGACCTTTATCCCGAACTGCTTTTCGAAGGGCGCGATGATCCGTTCCTGGATGATCGCCTCATAGGGACCGCCATAGCTGTTGACGATCAATTCGTCCGCCCGCGCCCCGCCAAGACCGAAACTCGCGGCCGCGACCGACGACATCGCGCAGCAGATGGTGAGACGCTTCATACTCTTTCCCCGTCATTGGAGACACGTCCGGCGTTCGCACAGTTTACGGGGAATTGGCAGGTGTCCAATATGAATTGAGTTATATTAATATGCTGAAAGTTATAAATAGGCTCGTCCCGGGCGCGTGCCAACAGCGCGGCCCTGGATGGAGAGAGCGACCGATGGAGTTGAGGCATCTTCGGTATTTTGCAGCTGTCGCGGAAGAACTGCACTTTGGACGCGCCGCCACAAAACTGCATATTGCCCAGCCTGCGCTAAGCCTGCAGATACGCACACTTGAGCGCGAGCTTGGAATAAAGCTGCTCGTGCGCAGCACCAGAAAGGTCGAACTGACAGAAGCGGGATCGGTCTTTTACGAGCGCGCGGTATCGATCCTGAATGCAGTCGAAGCCTCCGCCGCCCTGGCCAAGTTCACAGCCGGCAGGGAGCTCAGCAAGATCACGATCAGCACGATCTATCCCGCGACATTCGGCATCCTGCCAAAATTCATTCAGAAGCTGGGTCGTAAATTTCCCAACATGCGCATCAACATCAAAAGCGACACCACCGACAACATCATCAAGGATCTTGAACGGGGAACACGAATATCGGCTTCGTCAGGCTGGTGGGCCATGTCGGCAATCTGAAGTATCTCACCATTTCCAGGGAAGACTACTTTCTTGCAATTTCGAACGACAATCCCATCGCTTCAAACAAGGTCATTTCCATCAAGGACCTGCGCTCACAGAAGATCATCTCGTTCGAGCGGTCCAGTCTGACCTACACTGAAAAATACTTTCACGATGTCTTTGTCGAGCATGGCCTTCTGGAGAACATCGCCTACACCTGCAACGATACCCTTTCCATGATCTCGCTGGTCGCGGCCGGGGTTGGCGTCGCCTTTCTTCCGGAATGGGTCGAATTCATGCCGAAGCAGAATTTCTGCCTGAAGAAAGTGAGGGGCATCGACATGCGGATCAGCCTGGGCCTCGCCTGGAATGAGAACGACCCCGTGGCAAACTGGGACGAAATTCTTGAGATTGCCCGCGCATTTGTGAAATAGGCAAACCGTCCCCGCATCGCCGCAGGCCTCGCTGATCGATCAGTTGCGCGCCAAGCTCGCCTCTGAGATGGCAGCAAGCCGATCGTCGCCATACCAGCGACCAAGGTCCGTTCACGAACAGTTAGCTTGTCCCGCCGGCGGTTTTGACGCATGCGAGCGGCCGCGCCACGCGCCTTCGCGCAGCCGGCCGCACTCAATCCCGCATGAACGGAGCCCCCATGCTGAAATTCTATTTCAACGGATCGCCGAACCCGACCAAGGTCGCGCTCTTCCTGGAAGAGGCCGGCATCCCTTACGAGCCGGTGCCGGTCGATGCCCGCATGGGAGACCAGTTCAAGCCGGAATTTCTCGCGGTCAATCCGAACGCCAAGGTGCCGGCGATCGACGATGACGGCGTGACCGTCTTCGACAGCAACGCCATCCTGCTCTATCTCGCCGAGAAGACCGGAAAATTCCTCCCCGACAACACGCCGAAGAGCCGCGCCGAGCTGCTGTCATGGCTGATGTTCGTTGCCAGCGGCGTCGGTCCGTTCTTCGGCCAGGCCGTTCACTTCAAGCATTTCGCTCCGGAAAAGGTCGACTATGCCAACAACCGCTATCAGTACGAGGCGCAGCGTCATCTGACGATCCTCGACCAGCGGCTGGCCTCAGCGCCGTTACATGCTCGGCGACACCTACACCATCGTCGACATGGGCGTCTGGGGTTGGACACGGCTGATCCCGCTTCGTCCTCGGCGAGGCGGGTTCGCGAAATTTCCGAACGTGAAACGCCTGACGGACGAGATCTCCGCCCGGCCGGCAGCGGCCAAGGCCGTCGCGCTGAAGGACAAGTTCAAGTGGAAGGCGGAAATGGACGACGAAGCGCGCAGCAACATGTTCAAGCACCTCGCGGTGAAGGTCGCCTGATCGTCCAGAGCAACAGAGGCCCGCGCCCGCTGCAGTCCCGCAGGCACGGGCCTTTTCGTTTCAGTCCGCAAGCGCGACGACGGCCTCGATCTCGATCAGCCAGCCAGGACGCGCAAGGCGCCGGACCACGAGGAACGTGCTCGCCGGCGGATTGCCGACGTTCACATACTTGTCGCGAACGTCCCTGATGGCGACCTGCTCCTTCGGATCGACGCTGTCGACGCAATAGTAGTTCAGCTTGAGCACGCTGCTCATCGAACCGCCGGCGGCCTCGACCGCGATCTTGAGGTTCGCGAACGTCTGCTCCACCTGCGCGCGAAAATTTCCTTCGCCGACAAGGGCACCGGCCGCATCGCACGACACCTGGCCGGCGATGAACGCGAGCGGCAGGCCATTGGTCTTCGCGATGTGCGAATAGCCGACCGGCGGCATCAGGGTTTTAGGTGTCAGGAATTCGGGACTGGTCATCGGCAGGCTCCTTGAAGATGGACGGTCATTGGGCGCGGACGGTTTCGCGGCGCCATTCGGCGGGGTCGCCCAGCACAGCCGCAACGAGCTGCGTGTCCGAATACTCGGTCCACTCCTTCAGCTTGCCGCCCTCCAGCCGCAGCACGTTGCAGTAGGTGTTGTTGTAGTCCATTCCGCGCTTGGTGCGATTGCTGCCGCGCGTCTCGACCACGACGAAATCGCCATCGGCGATGAAGCGAACTGGAGTGTTTCTCAGCCGCCCGTCGATCGCCGCCATCAGCGGCGCGAACAGCTCATCGAGCACGACCTGCTTGCCCTCATACGCACGCGACCATTTCGTCGAGCCGATGATCACGAAGCGAAAGTCGTCGGCCATGCCGTCGAGCAGCGGCCGCGGATTGTTGTTCGCAAGTTCGTTGAACATATGCTGCACGAGCTGCTTGTTCGCAAGATGTACTGCCCCGGCATCCCTCACACCGCCTTCGGCAGCTTCGACGCCGGGAACGGCCCGAGCACGCGCTCGACCAGCGTGGAGTCGCAGTACTCCTTGATTTCCTTGATCTTGCCGCCCTCGATCCGCCAGATCATGCAGTAGTCGTTGTCGTAGCGAACGCCGGTCTTGGTGAGGTTGTCGCCCTTGGTCTCGACGACGACATAGTCGCCCTCGGCGATGAAGTTGAACGCCACCGTGCGCGGACGACCTTCGATCAGCGAACGGAAGTGGCCCTGCACGCCGTTCAGGATCGCGTCCTTCCCATTGAAACTGTGCGACCAGGAGTACTGGCCGGTGACGACCCAGCGCGCATCGTCGGCGAGATTGTCGAGGAAGGTCGTGCCGCTGCGGCTCGCGGAATCCGCATAGATCTGCTGAACAAGTTTCTTGTTTTCGGCTGCGCTCACAATGAGTCTCCTGCAAAAGTGTCTTGCGGACTATCGCGCGCCGTGGATTATTCTTCCAATCGATAGGTAGTATGATATATATTCAAGCCATGAATTTGAGCTCGCTTGATCTGAACCTCCTCGTCGCCCTCGATGCGCTGCTGACCGAAGCCAATGTCAGCCGCGCCGCGCTGCGCATCGGCCTGTCGCAGCCGGCGACAAGCCATGCCTTGCAGCGGCTGCGGACGATGCTGGACGATCCGCTGCTGGTCCGCGTCGGCGCGCGGATGGAGTTGACGCCCCGCGCCCAATCGCTGCGCGCGCCGCTGACGCAGACGCTCGACCAGGTGCGCGAGCTGCTCACGACCGACACGTTCGACGCAGCGCGCAGCCAGCGACGCTTCCGCCTGATGATGCCGGACATCATCGCCGAGCTGTTTCTGCCGCTGCTGGCGACGCGCGTGGGCGAGCAGGCGCCCGGCGTCCGCCTCGAGGTCGTGCCCTGGCGCGGGCCGGCGACGATGACCGCGGAGTTTGCGCGCTCGCTCGACCTGATCATTTCATGTCTCGGCGACGCCTATCCGGGTTTTCACCGGCAGCTGCTCTATGAAGACAGCGACGCGCTGGCGGTGCGAAAGGACCACGCGATCGGCAAGCGACTGAAGGATGCGGACACCTTCTTCAGGGCACGGCACATCGCCGTCGTCGAGCGGGGCCAGACGGAAGACATGATCGACACATGGCTGCGCGCCAAGAATCTCGTCGCGTCAGGTGGCGCTCACCGTCCCGGGGTATATCCAGGCACTGCATGTGGTGTCGCAGACGGACCTCGTCGCCTTCGTGCCGCGCCGCCTGATCACGGCGCTGTCGAGCCCGTTGTCGCTGTTGCCGGTGGAACCACCGATCGATCCCGGCATCGACAAGCAGTTCATGTTCTATCCGACCCGCGCGCAGGTGGACGCCGGATCGATCTGGCTGCGCAACCTCGTGCTGGAAACCGGCCGCGGCATGGACAAGGTCAAGCGCAAGGCGGCGTAGGCGTGCGCCCTCTTCACCTCTCCCCGCAAGAGCGGGGAGAGGTCGGATTGCGCAAGCAATCCGGGTGAGGGGCAAGGCACGGGGCAACACCGCGACCGCCGAATCTGCCGACACTCATCAGCCCCCTCACCCCGACCCTCTCCCCGCAAGCGGGGAGAGGGAGCAGTTAGGCGTGCCGGAGGCGACGGCCTTCGCGGTTGCCCAGCGCATGTCCCGTGTCATGACGCAACCATGTTCAGGAGCTGTCATGACGGTACTCATCGCCGGCGGCGGCATCGGCGGGCTGACGCTGGCGCTCAGCCTGCATCAGATCGGCGTGCCGTGCCGCATCTTCGAGAGCGTGCCGGAACTGAAGCCGCTCGGCGTCGGTATCAACGTGCTGCCGCATGCGTGCCGCGAGCTGATCGAGCTCGGCCTGCTCGACAAGCTCGAGGCCGCGGGCGTGCGCACCAAGGAGCTCGCGTACTTCTCGAAACACGGCAAGCCGATCTGGTCGGAGCCGCGCGGGCTCGACGCCGGCTACAAGTGGCCGCAGTTCTCGATCCACCGCGGCATCCTGCAGCAGATCCTGCTCGACGCCGTGATCGAGCGTCTCGGCCCCGACAGCATCCTGACCAGCCACCACCTCTCCCACGTCAAGGAGACGGGATCGGGCGTCCGCGCCAGCTTCCTCGACCGGGCGACAGGCAAGAATGCCGGCATCCATGACGGCGACGTGCTGATCGCCGCCGACGGCATCCATTCCGCCGTGCGCGAAAAGCTCTATCCGGACGAAGGTCCGCCGATCTGGAACGGACGCATCCTCTGGCGCGGCATCACCGAAGGCGATGCGTTTCTTTCCGGCCGCACCATGATCATGGCCGGCCATCAGCACGTGAAGTTCGTCTGCTATCCGATCAGTGCCACCGAGAGCGGACGGCCGCAGATCAACTGGATCGCCGAGCGCACGCTCGATCCGGACTATCAGTGGCGGCGCGAGGACTATAACCGCACGGCAAAACTCGAGGAGTTCCTGCCCTGGTTCGAGGACTGGCGCTTCGACTGGCTCGACGTGCCGAGCCTGATCCGCAATTGCCCGCTGGCCTACGAGTATCCGCTGGTCGATCGCGACCCGCTGCCGCGCTGGACGTTTGGTCCGATCACGCTGATGGGCGACGCGGCGCATCCGATGTATCCGATCGGCTCGAACGGCGCCTCGCAGGCGATCCTCGATGCGCGGACGATCGCGCGCGAGTTCATGGACAAGGGCGTGACGATGGCTGCGCTCGAAGCCTACGAGGCCGAACGCAGGCCCGCGACGTCCGAGCTCGTGATGCTCAACCGCAAGAACGGGCCCGAGCAGGTCATGCAGCTGGTGGAAGAGCGCGCACCGGACGGCTTTGGCGTCGTCACCGACGTGCTGTCGCAGCAGGAGCTGGAAGACATCGCCAACACCTACAAGAAGGTGGCCGGCTTCCAGGTCGACGCGCTGAACGCCAAGCCGCCGATCGTGCAGGCGCCGGCGCGACGGGCGGGTTGACGGATCGCCCCGAGGCGCGAGATCGCCCGCTTAGCGTCCCCAGACTTCGTCGGCGAGCTCCGTCACCAAACGCAGTTTTGCCCACTGCTCGTCTTCGGCGAGCACGTTGCCTTCCTCCGTCGACGCGAAACCGCATTGCGGCGACAGGCACAGCTGTTCGAGCGGCGCGTGCTTGCCCGCCTCCTCGATCCGCCGTTTGACGAACTCCTTGTTTTCGATCGTTCCGGTCTTCGACGTGATCAGGCCGAGCACGACCGTCTTGCCTTTCGGCAGGAAGCGCAGCGGCTCGAAGCCGCCGGCGCGGTCGGAATCCCATTCGAGGAAGTAGCCGTCGACGTTGACTTTGTTGAACAGGAGATCGGCGACCTTTTCGTACCCGCCGGAGGCGATGAAGGTCGAACGGAAATTTCCGCGGCACACATGCGTGGTGATCACGAGGTCGCTCGGCCGCCCCTCGAGCGCGGCGTTGATCATGCCGGCGTAGATCTCACCCTGCTTCTCCGGATCGTCGCCGCGCTCGGTCAGCATCTGCCGCTGCGCCGGGTCGCACAGATAGGCGAAGCTGCAATCGTCGAGCTGAAGGTAACGACAGCCTGCGGCGTAAAAATCCTGGATCACGCGCTTATAGGCCTGCCCCAGATCGTGATAGAATTCCTCCATCGTCGGATACGCGGCCGAAGCGATCATTTTCCGCCCGCCGCGATAGTGCAGCATCGAGGGGCTCGGAATCGTCATCTTCGGCGTTCGCTTCGTGTTTGCTTTCAAAAACTCGAAATGCGCGATCTGCGGATGATGTCTAGAGTCGAGCTTGCCCTTGACGAAGGGCGCTTCGGCCTTGGACGTGACGCCGGCGAATTTGATGCCCTCCGCCTCGACCATCTCGACCCCGTCGAGCCCGGCCAGAAAATCGAAGTGCCAGTAGGCGCGCCGGAATTCGCCGTCGGTAACCGACGACAGCCCGACCTCCTCCTGCATGGCGATGATCGCCTTGATCTCGGCGTCTTCGATCTCCTTCAGCGCAGCAGCCGACAATTGTCCGGCCGCATGCTGGCTGCGGGCTTCTTTCAGGCGCGGCGACCGCAGCAGAGAGCCAACGTGGTCGGCGCGGTGGGGTGGCGTCTTGCGTTGCATTGCGTAACTACCTGCTAGTTCTTGACCTTGGACGGATCCTTGAAGTCGGGAACGGTCGCGAACTCGACGTTGTACAGCTTGCCATCCTTCCGCTCGACCTTGCGGATATAGATGTTCTGGATCACTTCCCGCGTGGCCGGATCGATCGTCAATGGTCCGCGCGGACTGGTCCAGCTCATGCCTTTCATCGCATTGACAAGCGCCTCGCCATCGGTCGCCCCGTTGGTCTTCTTCAGGGCCTCGTAGATCAGGCGCATGCCGTCGTAGCTCTGCACCGCCGCGAAATTCGGCCGCTGTCCGTCATTGGCCTTCTCGAACGCCGTCACAAAGGCCTTGTTCTCGGCGCTGTCGTGCGCCGCCGAGTAATGATGCGAGGTGATGATGCCGAGCGCCGCGTCGCCGATCTGGTTGACGATATCGTCCTCGGTGAGGCTGCCTTCGGCGATCACCTTCATGCCCGTCTTGTTGAGCCCGCGCTCGACCATCTGGCGAATGAAGATCGTGCCGACGCCGGCCGGGACGAACGCCATCACGGCGTCGGGCTTGCTGTCGGCGACCCGTTGCAACGGCGGCGCGAAATCGTTGCTGGAGAGCGGCACGCGCAGGGATTCCATCACCTTGCCGCCCTTCGCCTCGAAGCGCTGCTTGAAGGCGGTCTCGACGTCAATTCCGGGCGCATAGTCGGAGACGAGCGTCACCACCGTCTTGATGCCGTTTTCCGCGGCCCAATCAGCCAACGGCACGACCGTCTGCGGCACGGAAAAACTCGTGCGCACGATATAGGGCGAACGCTCGGTGACGACCGACGTCGCAGCCAGCATCACGACCTGCGGGATTTTCGCCTCGTTGGCGATCGCCGACGTGGCGATCGCGCCAGGCGTCAGGGCAAAACCGGCGAGCAGCGACACCTTCTCATTGACGACCAGCTCCTGGGCAAGGCGCTTGGTCATGTCGGCGTTGCCGGTGTCGTCCTTGACGATCAGCTCGATCTTCTTGCCCGCAACCGTGTCGCCGTTCTGTTGCATGTAAAGCCGGGCGCCGGCCGCAAGCTGCTTGCCGGTCGGGGTGAACGGGCCGCTCAGCGGCACCAGGAGGCCAATCTTGACGGTCTGCTGCGCGAAACCTGGCGCGACGCCAAGCAGCAGCGCGGCAAGGCCGCCGACAAGCAGTCGGGCGATAGTCATTGGCATTCCCTCCGGTCGCGCTTTTTATCGCGGCAGCAGATTACAACCGGAGCCGCCCGTCAACGGGCCTCGTGACCGCACCACCGCGGTCGCGCAGCACGTTCGATCAACGATTCAGCAATCCTTCAAGTCCGGCAGTCCGGCGCAGCTCGTAGATGGGATCTTGTGGGCAGCTCCCACCGATCGGTTTGCGCAGACCGAAACGAACATCTTCCGCCTGCTCGGGCGGGGTCTGCTCCTCGACCCAGTCGTAAATGACGACGCGTTTGGCGACGCGCCATTCGCCGCCACGTTTCTCGAACCGGTCGCAGTAGCGGCCGGCCAGCAGCACCTGATTGAGGTTGCCGTCCTTGCGACGGCTTCGCTGCAGGGCGTTGAAGTAGGTCTCGACGACAGCCACCGTCTCGCTCGCGAACTCGATCAGGATGTTGCTGACCTGATGGACGTTGCGCGGGTCGGCCGAATAGCCCTGCTTCACCAGTTCGAAGAAGCCTTCGACCGGACCCGAATAGCGGCCATGCTGGTCCGTCGCGTCCGGCCAATAGGCGCTGCGCAGCGCGGCCTCATCGGCGCGATCGATGCCGCGGCAATAGCGATACATGCAGTCGCGGATCGCCTCGCGATCGAGCAGCCCCGTCAGCCGTTGCTCCGCGTCGGTCATGATCGATCTCCTCCTAGTGTCGTGGTTCAGAAATTCGCTTTACTTCGCCGCGAGTCCGTGGAGCGCATTTCTGAACCAAAACGACGCTAGAATCATAAGTTTGCTAGTGTCCTTTCGAATCCGAAGTTCGCTCAGTGGTTGCCGCGAAGTGGGCGAACTTCGGATTCGGGACACTAGACGTTTTGTGATGAGTGCGAAGAACCGTTCTACCTGGTTGAGCCAAGAAGCATAGGTAGGCGTGAAGTGAATGTGCCAACGCTGACCGCTTGCCAGCCAAGCTCTGACCTTGCGATGCTTGTGGGTGGCGTAGTTGTCGACGACGAGATGGACGTCGAGCCCGGCCGGCACGTTGGCCTCGATGTGACGCAGGAAAGCGAGGAACTCCTGATGGCGATGGCGGGGTTTGCACTGGGCGATGACTGCGCCGTCAAGCACGTTGAGGGCGGCGAACAGCGTGGTGGTGCCGTGGCGCTGGTAGTCGTGAGTGACGCCTTCGATGTAGCCGAACCCCATGGGAAGCATGGGTTGGGTGCGTTCGAGGGCTTGGATCTGGCTCTTCTCATCGACGCAAAGCACCACTGCCTTGTCAGGTGCGTTGAGATAAAGGCCGACCACGTCGCGCAGTTTCTCGACGAAGAAGAGATCCGTCGAGAGTTTGAAGCTGCGGCTGCGGTGAGGTTCAGTACGCGCCCCTGTCAGATGTTGGTCGTCGTGATGCCGCCGTCGACCGTCATGATCTGCGCCGTCACGAAACCGCTCTCGTCGCTGGCGAGGAAGCAGATCGCCTTGGCGATGTCGTCGACGGTGCCGAGGCGCCCGAGCGGCGTGCGCGCGATGCGCCGTGCATCGAGCTCGACGTTGCGATTCCGCATCGGTGCCTTCGGTCGGGATGGCGCTGGGCGCGATCGCATTCACCCTGATCTTGCGCGCACCGAGCTCCGCCGCGGCGGCGCGCGTAATGCCCATGACGCCGGCCTTGATGCCGCTGTAGACGATGCTGTTCTTCGCCGAAACGAGGCCTGCGACCGACGCGATGTTGACGATGGCGCCGCCGCGCTCGGGATCCATCGCCTCCGCAGCCGCCTGAATGCCCCAGATCACCGCCCTTGAAGCCGATGTCGAGCATCCGATCCATCGTCTCCGGCGCGATGTCCGGCACGGACTGGTAACGCACCCATGCGGCATTGTTGACGAGAATGTCGAGCCGGCCTTGCTGTTTGGCGAAGCCGAGCACCGCGTTGCGCATGCCGTCCCGCGTCGACACGTTCTGCGTCACCGCGACCGCCTTGCCGCCCGCCGCCTCGATCTCGCCGACGACCTTCTCGACGAACTCCGGCTTCAGGTCGTTGACGCCGACCGTGGCGCCCATCGACGCCATGCGCAGCGCGGTCGCGCGGCCGATGCCGTTTCCGGAGCCGGTGATGAGCGCTGCCCGCCCTTCGAGAACCTTGGTCATGTCGAACCAGTCCTTCTTGCTGTTAGGTCTTCGTCACGCCGCGGCATGCTCGCGCGCGGGCTTCACCTCGGCGATGTAATCATGCCCGAGCGCGGCGAGCACGCCGCTCGCGTCACCCTGCGCCTGCAAAGCGCGAATGCGCCGCACATGCCTGTGCACCGGCACGTCCCAGGTGAAACCCATGCCGCCGTGCATCTGCACGCGCGCCCTCGCTGATCGCGACGCCATACGAGGATGCGGCGAGAAACGCCGAACGCCGCTCGCGCAAGCCTGAGTCCGCGAACAGCGCGCGTGCGATCGACTGGCGGATGCCTTCGAGGGCGAGCTTGTGCCGCGCGAGCGTGTGACGGATGGCTTGATTGTAGGACAACGCGTGGCCGAACTGACGCCGCGTCGAAACGTGCTCCTGCGCCAGCGCCAGGCACGTCTCGGCCGAGCCGAGGATCGCCGCCGCGCGCAGCACAAAGGCGTCGGATTGCAGCTTCGACCACGTTCCTTCGGCAAGAAGGTTTTCGGCCGGAACGCTGACCGCGTCGAGTTTCAGCGGTGTATTCCGGCTGCGCGAGATCGAGGCCGTCGCAGGTGTCCGAAACGATGCCGGCGGTCGGCACGAGCGCCGCGGCGCTATCCCCGACGCGCACCAGCAGCAGGCCGACGTCGGCCGCGCGCGGAGCGCGGCTGACGCATCCATTGAGGACAACCCGATCGCCCTGCCTGCTGGCCGTCACGGCGCCGTTCCAGGCGATCGTCGCGCTGCTCGTGCCGGCAACGATCGCCGTCGCGATCCGCGGCAACCGCTGTTGCAGCAACCGTGCGAGCAGCATGTTTTCCGCAAGCGGAAAAGCCAGCAGGCCCGCGCTTGCGGCCGCAACAACCGGCACCGCGAACGACAGCGGCAGATCAAGGCCGCCGACATCTTCCGCGGCGACCACGCCGAGCAAGCCATCGCCGGCGAGGTGCGCGCCCTGCTCCGCCACGCTCAAGCCGGTACAGGCCGCGACCGCACGCGAAGCGGTGGCTGCGAACTCGGCAGGCGACAATCCTTCGTCCTGTTCGCCGTGTCACTTGTCGCCATCTCACTTGCCTCTCGCCAGTTCGAGGATCCGATCGGCGATGATGCCGAGCTGAATTTCGGTGGTGCCGGCATAGATCGTCTCGGCCCGCGATTGCAGATAAATCCCTTCGAAGCGCCGCTGCGCGACGCCCACCGCGGGCTGAAGCGGCAGCGATGCCTTCGACAGCAATTCCATCGCCAGCGCGGCAAAACGCTGATGCGCCTCGCTCCAGTGCAGTTTTGCAAGGCTGCCGCGCGCGCCGATCTGTTCGCCCGCGACCAGCGCATCCACCGCCGTCTCGACATGCCCCTTCAGCACGTCGATGTCGACAATGGTCTCGGCGAGCTTTGCCGCATAGTGACGCTCCTGCAGCAGGCCGGTGAGGACCGGATCGGACTTGCACGCAGCGATCACGTGGCGAAGTTCATTCTCGAAGCGCCAGGCGCGGTACATGCGGTTGGTCGCGCGCTCGATCGCCAGTACGCGGATCGCGGCGGCCCAACCCTCGTCGGGCGCTCCCAATGCATCGTCCTGCGCCACTTCGACGTTGTCGAAGAACACTTCGCAAAAACTCTCCTTGCCGTCGATCGACTTGATGGTCCGCACGCGCACGCCGGCCGCATCCAATGGCACTGCGAACAGCGCCAGCCCGCGATGGCGGTCCTCGACAGGTCCGGTGCGCGCCAGCAGCAGGCAGCGCTGCGCGCGATAAGCGCCGCTGGTCCAGATCTTCTGGCCGTTGACACGCCAGACATCGCCGTCGCGAACCGCGCGCGTGCGCAGACCTGCGAGATCGGAGCCGGCTTCCGGCTCCGAGAATCCCTGGCACCAGATGTTGCTCATGTCGAGGATGCGCGGCAGGAAGCGCAGCTTCTGCGCCTCTGTGCCGATCGCAAGAATGATCGGACCTGCAAGCTCCTTGCCGATGGAGTTGACGCTTTCAGGCATCGGCAGCGCGCCGATTTCCTGGTTGGCGATGAGATGTTCGCGCAAGGTGCGGCCATGTCCGCTGTAAGCGGTCGGCCAGGTGATGCCTGCGAGGCCTGCCCGATGCAGCGCGGCTTCCCAGGCAATCGACTGCGCGAGCGACGGCGGCGCAAAAGCCGTGCTGTCGCTGCGGAAGCTCGCGGGCAGATTGGCGGCAAGCCAGCTTCGCGCCGCCTGCCGATACGCCTCGCCGGACAGCGACGCGGTGACCGCGCCGTCCTGCACCTGAATGTTCACTGCGGTCATGGCCTCTCCTCTGCTCAGCGGCCCTTGAAGACGGGCTCGCGCTTCTCCAGGAACGCGCGCCGCGCCTCCTGGGCATCTTCGGTGCGCGACAGCGTCATCGTGAAATTCTGCTCGAAGCGGTAGGCGTCCCGCTGCGGCATCAGGTCGACCATGTTGGTCGCCTGCTTGGCGTAACCGATGGCAATCGGACTCTTCGCGGCGATTTCCCTCGCGATCGTCATCGCTTGGGGCATGAGGTCCTCGCGGCTGGTGCACGCTTCGATGATGCCGCGCCGATAGAGCTCCTCCGCCGACAGGCGGATGCCGGTGTAGAACATCCGCCGAAGGATCGAGCGGCCGAACAGCGTGCGCAGCATCGACGCGCCGCCGGCGAGACCGACATTGATCTCCGGCATGCCGAACGTGGCCTCTTCCGAAGCGAGATAGATATCGCAGGAGGCCATCAGCCCCATGCCGGCGCCGAGCGCCGCGCCGTTGACGGCGGCGATGACGGGCTTTGCGCATTCACGGATGCTGTTGCCGGTCTCGCGCGTGATGCGGTTGTGGCTGAGGAACGAGCCCGGCTTGGAGGGATCCGGCCGGTCCTTCAGGTCGGCGCCGCTGCAGAACACCTTGCCCGCTCCCGTCAGCACCGCGACGCGAACGTCGGAACGTTCCGAGATCTCGTCGAATACCGAGACGATACGCTCGCGCATGGCCCAGTTCAGCGCATTCACCGGCGGCCGGTTCAGCGTCACCACCGCAATGAAATCCGAAACTTCCAGTGTGACGATATCGTCCGACATGGTTCCTCGCCTGTTCGCAGTATTTCGTCCTGCCTGACCGATCGGTCAGCCAATTTTGCAAGCCAGTAGCATCGGCGACGCAGCCTGGCAAGCATTGACCGACCGGTCGGTCATGCCGTAAAGGAATGGCTGTTCCGGGCCTGCCCGCAAAAGAAAACGAGGAAATGCGCATGTCCAAGTTCAACAGACGTCAGGTAACCGCCTTGCTGGGAGGCGGACTGCTGGCCCCTCTCGCAGCGCCGTCGATCGTGAGGGCCGCCTCCTCCCAACCGATCTTCATCGTCGTGCCCTATGCCGGCGGAGGCACGATCGACAACCTCATCCGCACCGTTGCGAAGAGCATGTCGGAGACGCTGCAGCAGCCCGTGCTCGTCGACAACAAGCCCGGCGGCAACGGCATCGTCGGCTCGCAGTATGTCGCGCGCGCGCCGAAGGACGGCACGGTCCTTCTGGCCGGTGGCACAGGCCCGATCTCGCTCAACGTGATGCTGCGCAAGAACCTGCCTTACAAGCTCGAGGATTTCGCATCAGTCGCGCTGCTCCTCAGCGGACCGCTGACGCTGACGGTCAACGCCGACAAGACGCCGGTCAAGGACGTCAAGGAGTTCGTCGCTCACGCGAAGAGCCGCACCAAGCCGCTGTTCTACGGCACTCTCGGCCCCGGCAGCGTCACGCACCTGTACGGGATCATCATGTCGCAATCGATGGGCTTTGCCGTGACCGACATCGCCTATCGCAACAACCCGGCGTCCATCATGGAGATGCTGTCCGGCGAATGCGACCTGAGTTTCGCGACGCCGTCCGCGGTGATCGAGCATGTCAAGGGCGGCAAGCTGAAGATCCTGGCGCTGTCCTCGCAGCAGCGCATTCCGCAGCTGCCGGACATCCCGACGTTCGCCGAGTCCGGCTATCCGGAACTGACGGCATCGTTCTGGACCGCGCTGCATGCGCCGGCAGGAACGCCGCCGGACATCATCGCGAAACTCAACGACGCCGCCAACAAGGCGCTGAAGACGCCGGAGATCGCCAAGCTGATGGAGACCGAAATGCAGCAGGTCGAAATCGGGACCGCCTTCGCTGCTCGACAGCCAGCTCGCCAAGGATGTCGCGCTGTGGGGTCCGGTGATCAAATCGCGGAACATCGTTCTCGAATAGCGGCAGCAGACGTCACCAACGCAAAAGCCCGGCCGCAGTTCATGCGCCGGGCTTTGTCCTTTCGAAGCGCTCCGTCACGGCCGCCTGACGTTGTTCTTCGCTGCGGCGTGAAGGCCGTTGAAGACCATGTCGTAATAGAGGTCCGCGATCTGCTCCGGCTTCATGGATTTCGCCGGGTTGTACCAGCGGTGCATCCAGTTCAGCGACGACAGGATGAGACGGCCCGCCATCGCCACGTCCACGTCGCGCAATTCTCCGGCATCGACGGCGTCCTGGATCAGGCTTCGCAGATACCCCTCATAGCGGTCGCGCCGCGTCATGCGCTCCTTCTGGCGATGCCGCGCGGGATCGTTCCAGAATGCGGTCGTCGAGGCGATCCAGGCCCAGCGATGGCGGCGGAAGTACTCGGCGGTGGCGACCATGAACGCGCGGATCTTCTCCGACGGCGGTGCATCCTTCGGAACGCGTTCGAACACGAACAGGTAGAGTTCCTGCGTCGCGCCGACCGCGACGCGCGAGTAGATCTCTTCCTTGCTCCTGAAGTGGTGGTACAGCAGCGATTTCGAGATGTCGCAGGCTTCCGCGATGTCGCGCATCGACGCGCCTTCGTAGCCCTTGCGCGCGAAGATCTGCGCCGCCTCGGTGAGGATCTGCACGACGCGTTCGGATTCCTCGGGCCGCTCGGCCGTTTCGTCTTTCAGCGGTGCAAAGGTCATCGCGTGCGCTCCGGACCGGCCTGGGGACGTGGCATCGAAGCGACCGCCGACCACATTAAAGGATTGAAAAAGACCATATTTTTCACTGACCGAGCGGTCAAGCGCGGGGACTGCGGAAGCTGGCGATGATCGGAGGTCACGTGCGCGCCCCGCGCTTCCGGATCTGCTCCGGAACACTTGCCGCCAGGTAATCCAGAAAGACCCTGATCTTCTCGGGGAGATAGTTGGTTTGCAGGAAGGTCGCGTAGATGCCTTCGTCGAACGTGGAGTTGGTCACCCGATAGCCGGGCAAAAGGCGCACGAGCCGACCGCGGGCAAGCTCGCTCGCGACCGTGTAGTCGTCGAGCAGCGCGATGCCATGACCCATGGTCGCAAGCTGGATCAGGACGTGACCGTTGTTGCTGCTGAACGACGACGGCACGACCAGCTCGGTGAGTTTGCCCTTGCTCATGAACTTCCACACCACCTCCTCCGGGCCGAGCCAGTAGGCGAGGCAGTTGTGGCGGGCGATATCGGCAGGCACGCGCAGGGGCGGCATGCGCGCCACATAGCCGGGCGCGGCGACGAGAATGCGCTCGCTGGCCAGCAGGCGCCGCTGCATCAGGCTGGGATCGCGCGGCGCTGCGATCTGCAGGTCGACGTCGAACTCCTGCTCGCGCAGCTGCACGCGCCGCTCGGACAGGAAGAGCTCGACCTTCAGGTCAGGATAGAGCTTCTGGAAGCGCGGCAGCAGCGGCGTCAGCACCGTCGTGCCGAACAGCGTGCGCGAATGCACCCTGAGCGTGCCGCGCGGCGTCTTCTGCAGGGCAAGGGCTGCCGCCGCGGCATCCTCGATGCTGTGCAGGATTTGCTCCGCACGCTGCGCGTAGATCTTGCCCGCCTCGGTCAGTGACAAGTGCCGCGTGGTGCGATTGAGGAGCTGCACGCCGAGCGTCGCTTCGAGCTCGCCGATATGGCGCGACACCGAGGCCGGCGACAGGCCGGCGCGCCGCCCGGCGGCCGAGAAGCTGCCCTCCCGCACCGTCGCGACCAGCAATTCCATCGCCTGCAGCCGGCTCATGCGATCTTTTCATTTTCTGCAAAAGACATGCTCGTTCTACGGCGATTGTCTTGGATTTTACAAGACCCTAGTTTTGCCTGGCGCCGGGCCCAGGCCGGCCTTTGCAATCAATCGCCGCGGAGCTTTCTTCATGGAATTCGGGGTCTTCATTCTGGCGCAGCAGCGCGGCTATCATCAGTCGTCGCAGGACGTCATCCGCAACGCGGTCGAGCAGACGGTCGCCGCCGAAGCCGCCGGCTTCGACACGGCCTGGTACGCCGAGCACCACTTCAACAACTACAGTCTGAGCCCGTCGCCGCTGATGATGGTCGCGCACTGCGCCGGCCTGACGAAGACCATCCGCCTCGGCACGGCCGTCTGCATCCTGCCGCTCTACCACCCCTCCAGGCTTCTGGCCGAGATCGGATTTGCCGACGTCGTCTCCAACGGCCGGCTCGATCTTGGAATCGGCTCGGGTTACCAGCAGTTCGAATTCGATCGCTTCGGCGTCGACCTGAAGGATTCGCACGCACTGTTCGCCGAAATCTACGACATCCTGCACGCGGGCCTTCGCGAACGCATCTTCTCGTATGAAGGCAAGCACTTCAAAATACCGCCGACCGCGATCAGCGTCCGCGCCTTGCAGAAGCCGATGCCACCGATCTGGGTCACCTCGGGAAATCCGGAAACGCTCGGCCGCGGGATCCGTGACAATCACAACCTGTTCGTCACCGCGCTGTTGAACGGCCACGACGCCATCAAGGCGTTGCGCGAAAAACTCGAAGGCATCGCGGCGAAGGAAGGCCGTCCGCTCGATACCGTCCGCTTCGGCTTCCTGCGCTGCGGCTACGCCAGCGACAACGAGAGCGAGATCGCCGCCTACCTCGACAACGCGCGTTTCCAGCGCCGCCTCTCCGAGAGCCTGAAATTCCGCCGCGCCCAGAGCGACGACGGCTACCTGATCAAGGAAGAAGCCGGTCCCAACGACATGTCGCTCGAGACCATGCGCGCCAATCTTCCGGTCGGCAGCGTCAACCAGGTGATCGACCGGTTGCTCGAGGAGATCAGCATCCTCAAACCCAGCCACATCGCGCTGCAGACCCAGCTCGGCGATTTCGACCAGGCGACGATGCTGCGCCAGATCGAGGTGTGGGGCGAGCGCATCATTCCGGCGGTCCGGCGCGAACTCGGCGTCGCCTCGCGCGCCGCGTGAACCCTAGCCTCCGACGTCAAGATTGCCGCGGGCACCCGGAGCCCGTGGCAGCCATGTCACGTCCGGTCGCTTGAGCGCCGCAACAATCGCAGCGAGAATGAAGGCGTGGTCGACGCTTGATCAAAAAAGGCAGCTTGCATGACCGACACGCCCACTGACCCTCGTAAGCTCGCAAAGGACGCACACCCGGCTGTCGCGGCGTCGAATGCGGCGATGCTCAAGGCCTTGCCGTTTCACGACCGCCAGGACTTCGAAGATGCGCAACGCGGATTCATCGCCACGCTGCCCGACGCGACAATCCGCGGTTCAGCGGGAAACGATGCATGGACGCTCGCGCCCTACGGCTTCCTGTCGTCGGAAAGCGCTCCACCCACAGTCAATCCCAGCCTCTGGCGGCAAGCGCAACTGAACATGCATCACGGCCTGTTCGAGGTCTGCGATCGCATCTACCAGATTCGCGGTTTCGATCTCGCCAACATGACATTGATCGAGGGCGAGACGGGCGTGATCGTGGTCGACACGCTAACCTCCATCGAAGGCGCTCGCGCGGGATTGGAGCTCTACCGCGAGCATCGCGGACCGCGGCCCGTCACAGCTGTCCTTTACACGCACACCCATGGTGACCATTGGGGCGGCGCGCGTGGCGTCGTCAGCGATGCAGACGTTCGCGACGGTCGCGTCCCCATCATTGCGCCGAACCTGTTCATGGAGTTCGCCGTTTCCGAGAACGTCATCGCCGGATACGCCATGCTCCGGCGAGCCCAGTATCAGTTCGGCCGCTTTCTGCCTCGCGGCGTGCGCGGACAAGTCGATTGCGGTCTCGGAAAGACCGTCGCGTTCGGCACGACCTCGTTGCTGGCGCCGACCGACTTCATCATGGCAACCGGGGAAAAGCGCGACGATCGACGGCGTGGAGTTCGTGTTCCAGATGGCTCCGGAAAGCGAGGCACCGGCTGAATTTCATTTCTACCTGCCGCAGTTCAAAGCCCTCAATCTCGCGGAGAACGCCTCGCACAATCTTCACAATCTCCTGCCCTTCCGCGGCGCCGAGGTGCGCAATGCGACCGCCTGGTCCGGCTACATCAACGAGGCCCTTCAGATGTGGGGAAGCGAAGCCGACGTCCTCCTCGGGCAGCATCATTGGCCCGTCTGGGGCAATGCAAACGTCCAGACCTACCTGAAGCAGCAGCGCGATCTCTACAAGTTCCTGCACGATCAGACCATGCGCCTGATCAACCACGGGCTCACCCCGTCGGAGATCGCCGACACGATCAAGATGCCCGAGAGCCTCGAAGGCGCCTGGCACACGCGCGGCTACTACGGACACTACCGCCACAACGTCAAAGCGATCTATCAGCGCGCGCTCGGCTGGTATGACGGAAATCCGGCGCATCTCGACCCTCTGCCGCCTGTTGCCTCGGGCAAGAAATTCGTCGCCTACATGGGTGGCGCGGACCAGGTGCTTGCGAAAGCGCGGAAGGATTTTGCCGCCGGAGAATTCCGCTTCGTCGCGGAAGTGCTGAACCATCTCGTGTTTGCCGAACCCGGCAACGAAGACGCCCGAATTCTTCTTGCCGATACATATGAACAGCTCGGCTACGCGAGCGAAAGCGCCACGTGGCGCAACGCCTATCTCTTCGGCGCCCAGGAGCTGCGACAGGGGTCCGGACAAGCGCGGAGCCGCGATCCCATTTCACCCGCCACCGCCCGATCTTTGCGTACGGGCCAATTGCTCGATTGCCTCGCGGTGCGGCTGAACGGCCCCGCCGCAGAAGGAAAGCGGCTGGTGCTCAATCTCCAGTTTGAGGATACCAGTGAACGCTTCGTGCTGAATCTGGAAAATTGCGCGCTGACACATGTCAGCGGCAGCCAGGACGCGAATGCCGACGCAACGCTGACCCTCGACAGACAGACGTTTGAAAAGTCTTGTCCTGCAGACGACCACGATCGGCGAAGCGATCGAGGCCAAGACGGCGCGCGCGGTCGGCAAGGCATCTGCATTTCAGCAGCTGATCGACCTCATGGACAGATATGAGCACGTCTTTGAGATCATCGAGCCGCGCACCTCATCAAGCAACGCTGTCGCTTGATCGACATTGGATGCGCTCGACCGCAGGTGGCGCGCGCCTTCGCGGGCCGGCGATCAAGACCCTTCAACTGTCGACCAGGCCGATCCTGACCCTGCGATTGTGCCGGCCTTTGTTTTCGATCTTCAGGACGCGGATCGGACGTGAGCGACCGGTCGAGACGAGATGCGTGCCGCCGCAGACCTGCCGATCGAGCGCGCCGATCTCGACCACGCGCACGGTGCCATCCGCCGTCGGCGGCGGCATGACCGAGCGGGTGCGGATGAGCCCGCGCTCCTGCGTCGCCTGCTCCAATGGAATGTAGGTGTCGCCGACCGGGAGGTCGGCACGGATCGCTTCGTTGATCGGCCCCTCAAGCGCCTTCAGACGCTCGTTCTCCGCATCCGGCAAGTCAAAATCCATGCGCGCGGTGCCATCCTCGTTCAGCTGGACACCCGTCACCAGCGCGCCGTCAAAAGCCTGGAACACGAGCGCGTTGAGCAAGTGCGTGTCGGTGTGCAGCTCGCGCATCATCTGACGGAAATTCGGATCGACCAGCGCCTCGACCTTGCCGTGCAGCTCGAGCGGCTCCTTCAGCAGCACCCAGACGTTGTTATCGAGCCGCTCGAATCCGGCGACATCGACTTCGCCATCAGACCAGTGCAGCCGTCCCCGATCGGCAAGCTGCCCGCCCCCGCCGGGAAAAAACGGCTGTTCGGCCAGCAGCACGCGCCCTGGTGCTGCGTCGACGATCTCTGTGACCAGCGTGAGCGTGTCGGGATGGGAATGATAGAACGAGCGTGACACCCGAGGCCTCCGCTTCCATGACGACAGTGGCGCGATAGAGCCACCCTTGCTGGTCAAATGTGTGACGCGGCGCTTCTCCGAGGTCGCAGCACGCACCAGATTGCGATCACGGCTCGCGGCTCGTTCCGGACGGCCGTCGCCGATGGTTCGCCTTCGCCGCTTTGCCGGCAACGGGGCGGCGCGGCTGCGACGCGGCTGGTTTCGCCGCTCCGCCCTGCAAGCGAAGGCCATCGACGAACACATCGACCAATCGAACAACCGTCGGCTGCCAGCCGGGCTGGTCGTGCATGTAGCACATGCCGACCAGCGCCCGCAGAAGGTCTTCCGCGCGAATATCGGCGCGAATCTCGCCGGCCGCGACGGCGCGCTCCAGCAAGGCGCCGACCGCTTTTGTCAGCCGATCGAAGCTGAAGGCATGAAGTTCTGTCGGGCGATACGCCGCAAGCGCCAGCGCAGTGACCATACCCTTCTTTGTCGCGACGAACTCGACATTGGACCTCAGCCAGCGACGCAAGGCGTCGACCGGTTCGGCCTCGCTCTTCAGCTGTTCTGCGAGGTCGCCGAGTTGTTCGACCTCGCGCCGATAGACCGCTTCGAACAACGCCTCGCGCGTCGGGAAGTGGCGATAGAGCGTGCCGATGCCGACACCAGCCCGCCTTGCGACGGCTTCGAGGCTTGCGTCGGCGCCGCCGGCGCTGAACACGTCCTTCGCCGCTTCCAGGACGCGCTCGCGATTGCGGACCGCGTCGGTACGGGGTCGTCGAGCCACTGCGGGCCGATCCGTCGTTCGCATTCTTTTGATCGTCCCTCTCTTGAAAACGGAGGATGCCTCCGTATAATAGATGATGCACGTACAATCCTAAAGCACGCGGCCGCGGACCAAAACCTGTGGCCGCGCACATGTCCCCTAAACAACGCGAGCGTCGACCTTGAGACGCCACGCCTGCGCATGGCTGGCGTGACGGCCGCAACCTGTCCATCACACCGATCGGAAATACTGCATGAGCTTTTCCATCAGCCTTACCATCAACGGCGCGCGGCGCGACGTCGAGCTGGATGACCCGCGCGTCACGCTGCTCGATCTGCTGCGCGAGCGGCTCCACCTGACCGGAACCAAGAAGGGATGCGACCGCGGCCAGTGCGGCGCATGCACGGTGCTCGTCGACGGCCGGCGCATCAATTCGTGCCTGGCTCTCGCGCGTCAGCCACGACGGCGCCGACGTTCTCACGATCGAGGGCGTCGCGCGCGGCGATCAGCTGCATCCGGTGCAGGCGGCCTTCATTGCGCACGACGGCTTCCAATGCGGCTTCTGCACGCCCGGGCAGATCATGAGCGCGATCGGCCTGATTCAGGAAGGGCATGCGGGTGACGATCCGGAGCGCATCCGCGAAGGCATGAGCGGAAACCTCTGCCGCTGCGGCGCCTATGCCGGGATCACGGAAGCCGTGCTCGATGCAAGCATGGCAATGGCCACGACCGACCGGAGGCGTTCCGCATGAAAACCTTCGACTATGTCAGGCCAACGACCATCACTGAGGCCGTCGCCGCCGCGGCGGCGCCCGGCGCCGCCTATCTCGCCGCCGGCACCAACCTGCTCGACCTGATGAAGGGCGGCATCGCCAGTCCGAACCGCCTGGTCGATGTCACGCACCTGAGCGGGACTCGATCGCATCGAAGCCCTGCCCGATGGCGGCATGCGCATCGGCGCGCTGGTCCGCAACGCCGAGCTCGCTCACGACACCGCGTTCGCCAGGAGCTATCCCGCGGTCGCCGAGGCGCTGCTCTCGGGCGCGTCGGCGCAGCTGCGCAATGCCGCGACCGTCGGCGGCAACCTCATGCAGCGAACGCGCTGCAGCTATTTCCATGACGCCGCGAGCGCCTGCAACAAGCGCACGCCCGGCGCCGGTTGCGACGCGCGCGCACGGCGAGAACCGCCTCCATGCCGTGCTCGGCTGGAGCGACGCCTGCATCGCCACGCATCCATCCGATTTCTGCGTGCCGCTGATCGCGCTCGACGCGGTTGTCGAGATCGAAGGCCGCGGCGGACGCCGCG
Organism: uncultured Alphaproteobacteria bacterium; assembly: GCA_963757845.1. Taxonomy (GTDB): domain Bacteria; phylum Pseudomonadota; class Alphaproteobacteria; order Rhizobiales; family Xanthobacteraceae; genus P52-10. The sequence goes on along the minus strand of CAVWTB010000048.1, from coordinate 225,247 downwards.
AGGTTTCGCTCGAGACCTTTCACCGTCTGCCCGGCGATACGCCCGAGCGCGACAGCGTGCTCGAACCGGGTGATCTGATCGTCGCGGTGCGATTGCCGGGCGAGGCTCGCACGTTCGCGGCGCATGCGCGCTACCTGAAACTTCGCGAGCGCACCTCCTACGCGTTCGCGGTCGTCTCGGTCGCCGCATGCCTCAAGATCGAGCACGGCGTGATCAAGCGATGCACGGCTCGCGCTCGGCGGCGTCGCCGCAAAACCGTGGCGCGCGCGAGAGGCGGAGGCCATGCCTTGCGAATTCCTCTCCCGACCCGGCCACTTACCGCCGGGCAGCGATTGGCGGCGCTGGCCGACGCAAGACCTTCCGGCGACAACTCCGTTCAAGATCGAGCTCGCGCAACGCATCATCGTGCGCGCCTTGACGCTGGCTGCAGCAGGAACGCCTGAGCGAACGCCTGCCCTTCCCGCCTCGCTGTTCTCGTCCGCTGCCGGAGCGCTCCACCATGTCTGAGATCCGACTCACCCAGGCCCCGTCCCATGTCCGGCACGGCTCGAACATCGGTCAGCCGATGACGCGCCGCGACGGCATCCTGAAGGTCAAGGGCGAGGCCCGCTACGCCGCGGACAAGCATCATCCCGGAATGCTGCATGCGGTTCTCGCGGTCAGCAGCATCGCGCGCGGCCGCGTGACCTTCCTGGACGTGGACGCGGCGAAGCGTCATCCGGGCGTCGTCGATGTCATGACGCCTGCGCACAAGCCGCCGCTTGCGTACGATCCGGACGCGAAGACGCACCCGTTCATGTTTCGCATCGACGTGCTGCAGAACGACAGTGTGCGCTACGCAAATCAGCCGATCGCGGTGGTGATCGCCGAGACGCTGGAGGCTGCAACGGAAGGCGCAGCCCTGTTGTCGCCACGCTATGACGAGCAACCCGCACGGGTCGGTCTCGATGCCGACGCGAGCTTTGTCCCGCCCGCGGTCGGCGTCGGCAACCCGAGCGAAGTGCGGCACGGCGATATCGACGCCGCGCTCGCAACTGCGTCGCACCGCATCGAGGCGACCTATGAAACGCCGGCCCAGTATCACAACGCGATGGAGCCTCACGCGATGGTCGCCGTGTGGGACGGCGACACGCTGTCGATTGATACGCCGAGCCAGGCGCTTGTCATGGCGCAGGCGCGGCTTGCAGCGCTTCTTCGGCATCCCGGCAGAGAACATCCACATTCGCAGCCCGTTTCTCGGCGGCGGATTCGGGTCCAAGGGCTTCGTAACCGGACCGCAGATTCTCGGCATCATGGCGGCTCGGCTGGTCGGCAGGCCGGTGAAGCTCGTGCTGCGGCGCGAGCAGATGTACGGCCCGGTCGGCCATCGCGCGCCGACCCGCCAGACCCTGCGGATCGGCACGGACGGTGACGGCCGACTGACGGCGATCGCCCATCATGCGAAGACCGCAAGCAGCACCTTCGACGATTTCTTCGAGCCCGCGGCCGACGCATCGCATTCGCTTTACGCGAGCCCTGCAATCGCTACGTCGCACGAGGGGGTCCGCCTTGATACCGGCACACCGCTGTTCATGCGCGCGCCTGGAGAGGCGCCGGGATCGCTCGCGCTTGAAAGCGCGATCGACGAGGCGGCCTGGGCCTGCGGGATGGATCCGCTGACCTTTCGCCTGAAGAACTATGCCGAAGTCGAGCCGATTTCCGGCAAACCCTTCTCGTCGAAGGCGCTGCGTGAATGCTATGCGCAAGGCGCCGAGCGCTTCGGCTGGGCGCGCCGTCCGCTAAAACCGCGCCAGCTGCGCGATGAGGCAGGCCTCCTCGTCGGCTGGGGCGTGGGCACCGCGACTTTCCCCGCGCTGATGTTCCAGGCCGAGGCGCGCGCGGTCATCCGCAGCGATGGCTCCGGACTGGTCGAAACCGGCGCACACGACATGGGCCAAGGCGCCTGGACCGCGCTCGCGCAGATCGCCGCGGACGGATTAGGTCTTGACCTCGAGCGTGTGGAGTTCAGGGCGGGCACATCCGACCTGCCGGACGCAGGCATCGCCGGCGGCTCGGCGCACACCGCCACCGCCGGCACGGCGATCCACAATGCAGGCGCCGCGGTCACGGCCAAGCTCGCGGACCTTGCGACGCGGCGATGAGCGCTCACCGCTGTTCGGTGCGGGCAACGCCGGCGTGATCGCGCGCGACGGCCGCCTGTTCCGCCGCGACGATGAAAGCCGCAGCGACAGCTATGCCGATATCCTGAGCGCGTGCCGGCCTTGCGGAGATCGAAGCGCGCGGCAAGGGCGGCATGGACGCCGCGGCGCAAGCCGCTTACGCCATGCATGCGCACGGCGCGGTTTTCGCCGAGGTCAAGGTCGATCCCGATCTCGGCCAGGTTCGCGTGACGCGGATGGTCGGCGCGTTTGCTGCGGGCCGGATCATCAATCCGCGCCTGGTCCGCAGCCAGCTGTTCGGCGGCATGATCTGGGGCATCTCGTTTGCATTGCATGAGGAAGCCGTGATGGACCGCCGCTCGGGGCGGCTCACTGAATGCGAACCTTGCGGAGTACCACGTCCCGGTAAATGCCGACGTGCCGTCGCTCGATGTCATGACGGTCGACGAGCACGATCCTCATGTGAACGCGCTCGGCATCAAGGGCGTCGGTGAAATCGGCGTGACCGGCTCGGCTGGTGCCGTCGCCAATGCGGTCTGGCACGCAACGGGAATTCGGGTGCGCCGTTTTCCAATCAGGATCGAGGATCTTGTGACGCCTGCTGCGGATTGACGTCGCGGAGAGCGAAACGCCTTGGTCACGGGCGGCGCGACTTGCGCCCGCCCCGCGATCCCAAGGCCTGGCAGGGCGCATCCCGGATCGCGCACAAATTCAACCCCGCAATCCGAACGCGCGGCATTGATCTGCCATCGGCGGCCCGCAATACTGGGGCATTCGAAACCGGCGGCGCGCAAGCATTCGGCCCCGGATCTGCCGGGGGAGCACCGCATGGCCGATGATCTGACGCAGCAAACCGCTGCAAAATTGTCCGCACTCTATCGCAGGGGCAAGGCCTCGCCGGTCGAGGCGATGAAGGCCGTGCTTGCCAGGACCGCGCGGCTCAACGGCGAGATCAACGCTTTCCGCCATGTGGACGAGGACGGCGCGCTGAAGGCTGCGCGCGCTTCGGAGCGACGATGGAAGAAGGGCGCGCCGCTGTCGCCGCTGGACGGCGTGCCGGTCTCGATCAAGGAGCTCGTGCGCGTGAAGGGCTGGGCCGCGAGCATGGGCAGCAAGCTCACCGACACGGCGCCGGTCGAGGAGGACGCGCCTGCGGTGGCGCGGCTGCGCGAAGCCGGCGCGATCGTGTTCGCCCAGAACACCAGCCCGGAATACGGACACAAGGCCGTCACGGACTCGCCCCTGAACGGCATCACGCGCAATCCGTGGAAGCTCGACCGCACGCCGGGCGGCTCGTCCGGCGGTGCAGGAGCTGCGGTCGCCGCCGGACTTGGACCGATCGCCATCGGCACCGACGGCGGCGGCTCGGTGCGCATTCCCTCGAGCTTCACCGGACTTGTCGGCCTCAAGGCGACGTTCGGCCGCGTCCCCGCCTGGCCGCCGTCGATGACCGGCGACCTCGCCAACACCGGACCGATGGCTCGCACCGCACTCGATTGCGCGTTGATGATGAACGTGATCGCCCGCCCCGATCCGCGCGATGCCTACGCCCTGCCCGACGACGGGACGAATTACGTGCGTGCGCTCACAGGCGACCTGAAGAAGCTCAAGGTCGGCTTCGTGCTGCGCTTCGGCGATCATCCGCTCGATGCGGAGGTCGCAGCCCTCGTCACCCGCGCGGCGAAGGAATTCGCAAAACTCGGCTGCAAGGTCGAGGAAGCAGAAGCCCCCTTTCCCTATGCCGAGGCCAGCCGCGCCTTCATCGTGCACTGGCTTTCCGCCTTGCAGCGCGTGCTGCAGCTGTTTCCGGAAGCGCGGCACGGCGAGTTCGACCCCAACCTGCTCGCCTCGGCCGAGACCGGCAGGCGCTACACGGTCCAGGATGTGGTCGACGCGCAGGTCACGCGGCGCGACCTGGCGATCGCCTGGAACCTGTTCTTTGCAAAGTATGACCTGCTGCTGTCGCCGACCATCGCGGTGGCGCCCTTTGAGACCGGCATGAACGTTCCGCTTGGCGAGGACGGCAAGCCCAACATGATGTGGTTGCCCTACACGCCCCAGTTCAACCTGAGCCGCCACCCCGCCGTCTCGGTGCCGTGCGGGTTGAACAGCGAAGGCCTCCCCATCGGCCTGCAGATTGCATCCGGCCACTATCGCGACGCGCTCGTCCTGCGCGCCGCAGCGCGCTATGCCGAGATCAATCCGATTGCTTTTCCATCGCTGCCGGCCTGAAGGGGAGCAATTCGCTCTGCGAGCTACGCCAGGCACGGCGCGCATCTGGCCTGCAGACACGCATCATCGCCCTGTGGTTTGTCCGGCTCCAGGGCTCGCCGGTCGTAGCGCGCTTGGGGTTTACCCCATTGGCGCCAAATCAATGTTCCTTTTTCCCCGTAGGGGCGCGTCACTTGCGCTGACGCGACCCCGTTCGTGCGGGCTGTCCCGTTGCGCCGGCGTCTGCCCCGTCCGTCTCGAGGATCAGAAATCCTCGCACGTGTCCGGGGCCCGGCATCGTGGCGGCCACCGCATCCCGCTGCCACGTATCGAAGACGATCGCGACGCGCCCAATTCATTGAAATCGATAAAATGATTCAGCCCCTGACTTCGCGCACCCGGATCTGGACGACGACTGAAGCAAAGCGGAATCGCAGGAAGAACGCCGTCACCAAAGCGTGAAGCCAGTCATCCATCGAATTTTGATGTCTATCCAGGCGAGTATGACTAGGATAGTGCAACTGCGCCAAATAATGAGCGCTGGATGGACGACTTTGCTCCTTGGCAGGGGTCGCATGCAAACTATCATTCTGGACGACCATGGTCGCGCATGGGACGCTCGATCCCCAGCCTTGAGAAGTTTGCTGCACTGCTCACTTCCTGACTTCGATTTTCCGACCTACCTCATCAAAAATCTGGGATTTGTAGCCGTAACGAAAATCGCTCCCGATGCGGCGCGCATCCGATTTCGGCCTGAAACGGCGTCCGAGACGAGCATCGCAGCAGCTCTATACTGCGTCGCTGATATGGGGATCGAGCGCACCATCATTTCGCACCCGGACCAGTTCGCCGAGAGGCTGTTCCCGAGCCTCGCGCAGACGATCGCCTACATTGCCGAGAAGATTGCTGCGAGCCATCAGCAACCTTGCTCCGCGTTCACGAGCAGAGAGCGGCCGGTCGACATACTTGCGAACACTGACGGAACACTTTCATCCCTTTTCGCCCAATGGACTGATTCGAAGCAGATCTACAATTCAGCAACGCTGGCCGACGTGTTGCCTGAGTCGCTTCGTGCGCGCTTCATGCTTGTCGAGCCCGTGAACGGCCGCCTGACCATTACCGATGTCGGATCTGGCTTTGAGATTTTCGGCGAGACCTGGCAGGAGAATGCGCGGGGGCTGCCGATGGAAGAACAACCGGATTACGATTACGGCCGATGGGTGCAAGGCATTTACCGCCGCGTCATGGAGACGCGACTGCCGCGCCTGGACGAGGTGGACGCCACAGTCAGACGGCCACACAGGAACGATCGCGTTCACTTTCGTTATCGGCGTCTCATCTTGCCGTTCACGTGCAAAGGACACGGAGGGACATGCCTTCTTGGCGCATCGGTTGTTGACTTCAGGGAGCAACAATCCGCCCTAGATCGCCGGGCTGTCGAAGAATGTCCGGCGTAGATCAATCCGACCTTCCCTGATGCGATATACATCCGCAAAACGCATTTTGAGATCACGCCCGTTCTTGGCAACGCCGGAAAAGCTGCCCCAGCACATAATGTTTGCGCCGTCGCTCAGCACCTTTTCGACGAGATGCTCGCCGAGCGAAATGATCCGTTTCGTCAGGTAGAAGTCCAGGATGGCCGGCTTTCCGACGAACGGCTCATAACCCGGTCGTTCGTAGATCGCTTCGTCGTGGAGAAAATCGGAAAGCCCTGCCCAGTCCCGGCCATCAATGCAACCGAACAGCCCTTTGACAAGTCCTTCTGGATCCTCGGGATGAAAGGTTCGGATGTTCATACCCGCTGCGACTTGCGACATCAGTGATTCGCGTCCTCGGCAATACGGGGCCCAATGACAGGGGCAGGCACCCGATCCATGATTGCAGCGAGATCGGCGAGGAGTTCGTCGGGCTGCATCCAGGCTAGCGCGCAACGCATCTCGCCGAGCGGCGACGCCACGAGTTCGACGCAGCTATGCTCGACATTCGTGTGTCCCACACGCTCTGCCATGCCGCCGGCGACGACGGCATCGTCCATCATGCCGATCGTGAAATCGCTATTCCAGCGTGTGAAGGCGTATGCCCGCGAAATGCGCGGCAGGATGGTTGCAAGGTCCTTGCCTCTGAAATCACGCCGATACCAGGCGGCACCGGAAAAGACGACGCGCCCCGTGATTTTCCTGGCAACCGGCGCTGTGATCTCGCAGCGATCCCCGCGCGCGAAAGCGGCATCAGGATCGGCGTAGAACATGCGCAGCGACGCGGCTTCTTCCTTGAGAGACGTTTCCGACCAATCGTAGATACGAGCCGCGTGCGTTGCGACAACCTGCCCACCCTTGTCCCGCCCGATCAGGACAAACCCTCTCTCCGGCGTAATGCCGCCCAGAGCCTCGTCAAAAACCGGAACAAGCGGGCGCCAGCTATCGGAGTTGGCCCTATTGGCTTCGATGAGGTCCTGCAGGCTGCCAAAAGACAGCGTCACTCCGCGATCCCTTGCAGCGGTGTCGGCCCAGAGGAAGAACCGCCCGAGCAGGCCCACCGGCCCGTATTTGATCCTGATATGAGCGGGCAGGCGCCCCGATGTCGGAAGAGGCTCTTGCATGGATTAGACGTCCCGCCATCCTCACAACTTGTGGTTAAGGTCTAATAATCCGCGAATTTGTAACCTGCGTGACATAATTCTAGTTGATGGTCCCCGCCTAGGAGTTGATATGCCGTGCCTTCAACCGCGGTGCTTGATGCCTTCTGAACCTTCCGAGAAGAAATCGAAATCCCGTTCGCCGAGCAGGCGCGGCGGCAAAATCAGGGTCTCGTCGAAGAAGCCGACTCATGTCGACGAACACGTGGGGAAGCGGTTGCGTCTTAGGCGCAACCTCCTCGGCTTGAGCCAAGACGAATTGGCAAAGCGTCTTGGCCTGACGTCTCAGCTCATCCAAAAATATGAGGTCGGGGAAACCCGGATCAGCGCGTCAAGACTCTACGGCATTGCCGTGCAACTCGCCGTCCCGATCACATGGTTCTTCGACGAGTTGGAAGACAAGAAACAACCGTCCATCCACTCGAAGCAAACCTCCGAAGCGCAGGATTGGGCTGAACTCGTTACGAAGCGAGAGTCGCGTCAGCTCCTCGAACTCTACTTTGGCATTTCTGATGAGCGCTTACGCCGAAAATTGATGGAAGTCGCGCAACTTCTGACGACAACTGACGCGGAATAGAGACGCCAGCGAGCAGCAGGAACCGGCTGCAACGGAGATCGCCCGTTGCGATACACTTGGTGCGACCGAGGTCTGAGAGTCTAACGACTGGCAATGCAGAATGAAGACTTCAGGCGAGGCTTCTTCGGTATGAGATCACTTGCTGGTGTGGCTATTCGACCGGCTACCGCGGAAGATGCAGCGTCGGTCGCTGCGATCCATACTGCAAGTTGGCGCGACGCCTACGCTCACATTCTCGCGGCGGATTTTCTGGACGGCGAGATCGAGGCGGACCGGCTCAGCGTCTGGTCGCAGAGACTCCGCGAACGTCCAGCATCTCAATTGGTCGACGTTGCATGCGACTTGACCGGCCGACCGCTTGCATTTGTCTGTTGCTATTGTGATTTTGACCCTCACTGGGGAAGCCTCATCGACAATCTTCACGTTCTTCCGCAGGCTCGTGGCCAGGGTTTGGGTGAACAACTACTTCGTGCCGTCGTCGCTCAACTGACGACAAGACAAGCTTGGGGCTGCATTTGTGGGTATTCGAAGCGAATGTGGCCGGGCTGCGCTTTTATAGGCGACTCGGAGGCCGCGTGGTTGAGAGGGATAGATCTCAGATACCGGCTGCAGGTGGAAAAACCGTCTTGCGGGTGCACTGGCAGACCCTCGCACTAGGTGCCAAATGAAGTGAGCCAGCGCGCGGGCTGACCGAGACCACGCGCGGTTCACATCAGGCTTTCGTCAAAACCTCATGTCTCCATCGGGAGGCGGGCTTCGGCTGCGCGCGCCGGTAGAACAGAAGATGGCAGGAGGGCCATGTCATCGCGCTGCATGGAAGCGGCGGGCGGATCGCCATCGAAGTCGCAGCTTGATGCCGCGGAGAATATCTCAATGCGGGATGCCTTCGGACGCACCTAGCGTCTTTCTGATTTTCAGAAAAATAATTCGCCGTCGTTCGCATTTTGTTCTTGACCCTCGAGGAATCCATATCATCGCCGCCATCCCGCTCCGGTGAGGGGCGCGTCGCGATCGTCTTCGAATACGTGGCAGCGGGATGCGGTGGCCGCAACGATGCCGGGCCCCGGACACGTGCCGAAGATTTCTGATCCTCGCGGCGGACGGGGCAGACGCCGGCGCAACGGGCGGACGGCCCAAGTGCATGTCCGGGCGACAGCTCGCACGAACGGGGGCGCGTCGGCGCCAGTGACAAACCCCGGGGCATGCAGCAAGCCGAAAAATCCATCCGCGTGCGGAACGCAGGCGAAGATCTGCTTCCGAGGCCCGGTTCAGCTCAACGATCTTCGGCGTTGGGCTGGGCCACTGCCCGTGTGCCGCGAAAGCGGCATGCGGGCTGCCCGTATCCAAACCATGCCGCCGCGGCGCGGCTTTTCGTGTCGTTCCGCACGCCCCTCGAGGGGATGGGACAAAGAGAAGACCGGGCGCCTGCGCTCAAGCGGCCCCATTTCGCACGTCTGTAGCCGGCGCAGATTTTTGTTCGGCGCGAACCGGGCAAGCCCAGCGCGCACTGCCGGACAACACACGGGGCGATGACGCGTGCGGGCCCGCGAGCTCGAGAGCGAGCGGGTCTGTTCGTAGCCCGGGATAAGCGAAGCGCCATCCGGGGGCTGAGTTAGACCCGCATATCGCCATAGCCGATGCGAAGCATCGGCGTTCTTCAGAACGGCGGCCGAACGGGCCGCCTTTGACATGCGGGCTACGGGCCGGGCTGTTTGATAATTGAGATCTGAGGCGACTTGGTAGCGGGGGTTCGAACTCTGAACCCCCGCCCGCTTGCCACCACATTCAGCCGCGGCGCCTGCGCTCCGTGCCCGCCGCCGCAACGATCGCCGCAAGCCGCGCCGCCGCCGGCACGATCAACGTGCGGGGAAATCCGCTGAAGCCGAGCATCAACGCCGGCCTGGGCTGCGCGCGCCGGTAGAAGCGGCTCATGGCTCTGACGACGATGCCTGCGCGCATCGCGTCCTCTTCGATCTCTGTGTCCGAGGCGCCGTTCCGCAAGTAGGCGATCAGGTGCATGCCCTGATCCGGCACATCGACATCGAGATGATCCGCCGCGCGGCGGGCAAGCGTTGCCGCCAGCGCATCGCGCTGCTCGCGATAGAGCGCGCGCATGCGGCGGATGTGGGCGGCGAAATGGCCTTCGCGCAGGAATTCCGCGGCGACGGTTTGATAAAGGCTCGGCGGCTGCCGATCCATCAGGTAGCGCGCGCTGACGAAGGCCGGCAGCAAGCGCATGCGGCACCACCGCGTAGCCGAGCCGCAGGCCGGGGAACAGCGCCTTGTTGAGCGTTCCCACATAGATCACCCGCTCGTCGTCATCGAGGCCTTGCAGTGATGCCAGCGGCGGGCCGGAATAGCGAAACTCGCTGACATAGTCGTCCTCGACGATATAGGCGCCGCTCTCGCGCGCCCACGCGAGCAATTCCAGACGGCGCGCCATCGACAGCTGCACGCCGGTCGGAAACTGGTGCGACGGCGTCACGAAGGCGACTTTCGCACGCGGCGCTGTGCGCAGACCTGCATCGATCCTGATGCCTTGCGCATCGACGGGCACGGGGCGCAGGCGCATCCTGGCGAGCAGCAATTGCCGATGGGTCATGAAATAGCCCGGGTCCTCGACCCACACCTCGTCGCCGGGCGCAAGCAGCACGCGGATGGCGATGTCGATCGCGTGCTGGGTCCCGGCCGTCACCACGATCTGCTCGGGCTCGCAACGCACGGCGCGCGCGGTCCTCAAATAATCACAGATGCTGCGGCGCAGGTCGATCGAGCCGCAAGGATCCGTGTAGCCGAGGTCCTGGGGCCCAAGCGTGCGCACGGCGCGATGGGTCAGCTTGCGCCAGACGTCGACCGTGCGCGCGTCGACCAGCGTGCGGCCGGTGTTGAACGGCCGCGTGTCGGCTTGCGCGGTCGACTGCGCGAACTCGGCGAACGCCTGCGCCGCGTCCGGAATCTGTCGCGGCTTCCGCACGGTCGCGCGCCGCGCCGGACGCGCAACGAGCCCGGCGAGATCCGACGATACGTAAGTGCCCGATCCCGCACGGCCCTCGATGTAGCCTTCGGCCAGCAGCTGCTCGTACGCAGCGACGACCGATGCGCGCGCGAGCTTCAGGCGGGACGACATGGCGCGGCTCGACGGCAGCTTCGTGCCCGGCGCCAGCACGCCCGCGAGCACGCCGGAGCGCACCTGCATGTAGAGCTGGCGCGACAGTGGCGTGCCGTTCGTCCTGTCGAGCTGCCAGCCGTAGAGCTCCGCCCATCCTTGCTTTGCCATCTCGCCTCGCGGAAAGTGGTCTGTCGTGGTGAGCCAAACTGGACCAACTCGGCGAACCAGTCAAAGGCTAGTCTTTTTGCAGTCGCCGGCGCCGGAAAGCGCGCGGCTTCAAGGGACGAGACATCATGACGAACACCGACGATCTGCTGCAGGGTGTGTGGGACTATCCGCTGTATCGAGGCGATCTACGGCCGCCGCTCGCGCCGCTTCGGTCTCGGCTTTGAAGCCGCCGAAGGGCCGTTCCGCTACAAGTCGGAACAGCCGGCGGCTGCCACTGAGCGAATTCGAGGAAGCGCTGCTGGTCGCCGCAGGTTTTGGCGTGACCGGGATTCCCCTGTGGGACGCCAGCCGGCCGCCCGCATTTCGCGGCGGCGATGGCCGGACCTTCGGCTCAACCGTGCACGGCCGCAGAACGGCGCTGTTCTTTACCAACGACGCCGGCACGCATGTCATCGGACCTCCCGGCCGCGTCGGCGAGCAAGCTGCGCGCGGTCGAGAACCGGGATGAGCGCGCAAATGTTCTGGAGCTTTACCAGCAGCGAAAGCGGCTGAGCGATCAGCGGCTGCCGATCCCGCGGCGTTCGCCGCCGCTGTTCGGTCACAACATGTGGGACTGCAACAAGGAAGGCGTGACGCTGTTCATGCCCGTCTGCGACGTCAGCGCGGCGCTGATCTCGCTGATCCTCAGCCTGGTCGACGGCGAGCGCGGGCGCTACGTGCGCGGCCACGGCGGCGGCATGAACATCGTGGACGACCGGCATGGCGGTCGGCCGGCAGGCACCGAGCGCTGGATCAACAGCGGCCTCATCGACAAGGCAAAGATCCTGCCGCTGTCGATCCTGGAGCGGGAGGCCTGTTACTTCATGTTCAGCGAGCCTGCCGTCATCTGCCACAACATGCACCTTGCGACCGAGGCGATCGGCCTCGGCGGCTGGATGCATTGCGGCTTCCTCTCGCTCGAGATCATGCAGACGCTGGGTTTCCGCATGGTCGAGCCGGCCGGCACATCATCGTATCCGAACCCGGTCGGCTTCGACGGCGTGCTCGAAGGCTGCTGTCCGCCGTATTTTCCGACCATGGACGCGGCGGTCGACGCCGTCGCCGCGCGCATGGCGCGAGAAGGTGGCGACCTGCCGCCGCCCTCGGGGCCGACAGCGCACAAGATGTCGGTCGACGACTTCCGCCGCGGCAACATCGAGATCAGCGACGACGGCATCGCCTGCACCAAGGCCGTCTGCAACTACATCTACGACACCTATGGCCGCTTCCCGGCCAGCGTCGACACCATGCACATGATGTGGTTCATGCAGGCGCATCACCTCGACCTGGATTACTACGGGAAGTATTTCCACTCGGGTGCGTGCAGCCACACGCATCTGACGCACATGGAGCGATGGCACGCGAAGGAATGAGGTGTGAGATTGAGCCACATCGTCATTGCGAGCGAAGCGAAGCAATCCAGCGCGCGCCGACAGGCGCACAAAAATCGACTGAGCTTGCCGCGGTTGCCGCCGCTTTTAGTTGGCGCGCTTCGCGCGCGCTGGATTGCTTCGCTTCGCTCGCAATGACGCCGAAGACGGCGTCACTTGATCGCCTTCGCCGTCTCCACCAGCCGCGACGTCGACGTCGCGGTCGCCACCAGCGTGCCGGCCTCATCCATCAGCCTCGCCTCGACGAAGACCACGGTCTTGCCCATCTGCACGACTTTTGCTTCGCATTCGAACGCGCCGACCTTGCCGGGCGAGATGAAGTTCACCGTCATGGTGATGGTGGGCGTGTAGAGCTTGCCTCCGCTCATGATGAAGGCCGCGGGACCCATCGTGTCGTCGAGCATCGCCGAGAGAATGCCGCCCTGGATGAAGCCTGACGGATTGCAGAACTCTTGCCTGCCTTCGAAGCCGATCCTGATCATCCCCTCCTCGGGCTTCAAATCGATCAGCCGCCAGCCGAGCAGCTTTGAAATCGGCGGCATGTTGAGGTTGTCGAAGATGCTTTGGGGAACGGGTTTGGTCATCGCAATGTCCTGATCTGCTGCGCTGCGGCTTATAGCGCACCTCCTGCGAAACTCTGTCAGTAGAGGATGCCGTCAGCGCTGCCAATGCTGCAATGGCAGATGCCTGCGCATGAAATAGCCGTCACCATAGTTCGGCTGCCCGCACCCTGCGCGAATCGATTGCGGGTGCCCCTGTGCACCCCAACTACGCCGGTTCGCGTCCGGGAAAGGTCGGCCACGGGCCGCTATCCCGGCGAGGCGGGCGATGCGGTCCCTGGCAAGATCGGCGTAGTCGCTGGTCGGGTAACGCTGCAGGAAAGCGCTATAGGCCCATGCCGTACCGATGCTGTCGACGGCTTTGAAGTCTTCCCAGCTCGGCTCGTTCTCGGCGGAGACCTCGGAACGCTCCAGCGCAGACGAAGAGAACTGCAGCAAGCATAGTGCGGATTTTGCGCACGGTCGTCCCCCGGATCTCCTGCGTGCGGCGTGCCATCATTGCAAATCAGCAACCGTGTGGCCATTTTGACCATCGGGCATCCGCCGAGATCAAGCCAATTGGTGGCCTCGTCAAAGGCCCAGTGCATGCGCAATCACCTTGCGCATCACGTTCGGCAGCGCCTCGTCCTTCAGCGTGGCGATCGGCAACCCACCGCGCACCGTCCGGCGCCCGCGTTCGCGCCGGGACCTGCGACGTGTAGACGACAAGCTCCAGCGGAAAATGCGTGAACACATGCGTGACGACGCCGAGCTTGCGCCGCCACGGCGCAAGACCGCGAGCTTCGGCGCCTGCTTGCGCGCGTGCGCATCGTCCTGGCCGGCGATCCAGTCCGAGGTCGGCACCTCCGTCATGCCGCCGAGCAGGCCTTTTGCGGGACGCGTGCGAACGAGCACCTCGGCTCCGCGCGTGACGACGAACGCGGCGCCACGACGGACCGCGCCGGACTTCTTCGGCGCCTTGCGCGGGAATATCTCCTGGTCGCCGCGCGCTCGCGCCGTGCATCCGTCGGTGAACGGACACAGCACGCAGGCCGGCTTCTTCGGCGTGCAGATCGTTGCACCGAGATCCATCAGCGCCTGCGCGGCGTCGCCCGCTCGCGTCGGCCGGCAGAAGCGTTTGCGCCAGCGCCTGGATGCGCGGCTTTGCCTTCGGCAGTTCGTCCTCGACCGCAAACAGCCGCGACACCACCCGCTCGATGTTGCCGTCCACCGGCATGGTCGGGTGATCGAACGCGATCGCCGCGATCGCCGCAGCCGTATAGGGACCGACACCGGGAAGCGCGCGCAGGCCGTCTTCGCTGTCTGGAAATCGTCCGCCGTGCTCGCGCATCACCGCGGCGGCGCAGGCATGCAGGTTGCGCGCACGCGAGTAGTAGCCGAGCCCCGCCCACATGCGCAGCACGTCGTCGAGCGAGGCCTTGCCCAGCGCATCGACTGTCGGCCAGCGCGCGACGAATTTCTCGAAATACGGGCCGACCGCCTTCACCGTCGTCTGCTGCAGCATGATCTCCGACAGCCAGACCCGGTAAGGATCGCTGCGCTCACCCTGCACGCGCGCGCCAGGGCAGCACGCGGCGATGGCGGTCGTACCAGGCGAGCAGCAGGGCCGCGCGATCGGCGACGACTGAAGCAGCACGATCCTGCTTTGTCTTATGGGGGAAACCGTCAGCATTGCGACAGGTTAGATTGCAGACAGCGCGAAGACTAGCGGCGGCTGTGGATTGATATCTATAACGCGATGCGTTATAGTCTTCCATGCATCCAAGGCTTTGCCGATCCGGAAACGCAATTGATTTGGTCAGGCCGGCGTAGTCGAAAACTGCCGCCGGATATCCAGACGGTAGCGCTCAGAAAGCTTCGTCTTCTAAATCAGGCGCGTGTCCTTGGCGAGCTCCGCGTGCCGCCGGGCAATCGCCTCGAGGCACTGAAGGCCGACCGAAGCGGTCAGCATTCGATCAGGATCAACGACCAATGGCGCATCTGTTTTGTGTGGACTTGAAGGAGGACCGGCGCTTGTCGAAATCGTCGACTACCATGGCTAAAGGCAACCTTCTGCCAAATCCCCATCCGGGCGAAATCCTGCTTGAGGAGTTTCTCAAGCCGATGGGCCTCAGCCAGAACGCGCTTGCGCGTGCGGTTCATGTGCCGCCACGCCGCATCAACGAGATCGTGCTCGGCAAACGAGACGTAACAGCCGATACCGATCTGCGGCTCGCCCGCTATTTCGGGTTGTCGGAGGGTTTCTTTCTTGGCCTGCAAACGGACTACGACCTGATGCAGCGGCGGCGCGAGATCGAGCGCGACCTCAAGACCATCCGTCCCCGCGCTGCGTAGCGCGCAGCTTCGCACCGCACGGCGTGAATGTGTTACAAGGGCCTATGTCCAAACCCGGCCCGTTATTCGCAAAGCCGCTCAGCGCGATCCTCGGCAAGACGATCGACGAGGTTTTTGCGCGGCAGGGATTTGCCTCGCGGGAACTGGTGACGCGCTGGGCGGAGATCGCGGGCGCAGAGATCGCCGCGCATTCGCAGCCGATGAAGGTGCAATGGCCGCGCCCCGTCGGCGATGCGCCGCCGGAGCCCGCGACCCTGGTGCTGCGGGTCGAGGGGCCGATGGCGCTGGAAATCCAGCATCAATCCGGCGTCATCCTGGAGCGGGTCAACCGCTTCCTCGGCTGGCAGGCTTTCGGCCGGCTGGCGCTGCGGCAGGCGCCGCTGAGCCGGCCGCAAAAGCGCCCGGAGCGGAAGGGACCTGACGCGAAAAAGGTGTCGGAAGTCGCCAAAACGCTCGATCGGATCGAGGACGACGCCCTGAAGGACGCCCTGGCGCGACTTGGCGCCTCGGTCGGCGCAGCCAAAACCCATCAAGTGAATTTGAGTCGGAGCCGCCCTGCTTCTGCCGGCCCGGCATTGCCACAATCATGGTTTCAAGCTAGCCACCTCGCAGGAAACGAAAATCCCGCGATTTCAAGCGCCTTTCAGGAGCATCCTGTGATCCTCACCCGCCGCGAATTCACCTTCGCCCTGTCCACCACCGCGCTGGTTGCCGCCGCGGGACTCTCGCCCATCCGCCTGATCGGCAGCGCCGCGGCGCAGGACGCCAATCCGGCGGAGCTCGCCAAGCCCGTCCCGCTCGGCGATGTGGTGCTGGGTGATCCGAAGTCGCCGGTGACGATCATCGAATATGCCTCGATGAGCTGCGGCCACTGCGCCGAGTTCCACCGGACGATCTATCCGAAGCTGAAGGCGGACTACATCGACACCAACAAGATCCGCTTCATCTTCCGCGAATTCCCGCTCGACATCAAAGCCGCGGCCGGCGCGATGCTGGCGCGCTGCGTCGGCAAGGACGACCCGAACAAGTATCACGCGGTCGTCGACCTCCTGTTCGCGACCCAGAACGACTGGGTGCTGAAGGACACGTCTGAGCAACTGCGAAAACTGTCGAAGCAGACGGGAATGAGCGACGAGGCGTTCAACGCCTGTCTCGGCAATCAAAGCATGCTCGACGCCATCAAGCAGGGGCAGGATCAGGCGCATGAGAAGTTCAAGGTCGACTCGACGCCGACCTTCTTCGTCAACGGCACGAAGCTGAAGGGCGGCGCCACCTACGAGGACTTCAAGAAGCTGATCGACCCGAACCTCAAGAGCTGAGCGGTTCACCTTGGCGTTCACACGACGTCATTTTGCCGGCGCTGCTGCTGTGACTGCACTTGCGGCGGGCGCGGGATTTTGGTGGCTGAGCCGGGACGGCGACACGGCAACGCGGGAAATCGATCCGGCCGATCTCGCCAAGGCCTCGCCGCTCGGCGACATGGCGCTGGGCTCGGCCAACGCGCCGGTCACGATCATCGAATACGCCTCGATGACGCTGCCCGCATTGTGCCGAGTTTCACCGGACTGTCTTTCCGGAACTGAAGGCGCAATACATCAACACAGGCACGGTGCGCTTCGTCTTCCGGGAGTTTCCGATCGATCCCAGTCGCAGCTTCGTGCTCGATGCTCGCGCGCTGCATCGGCAAGGACGACCCCACGCGATACCATGCCGCGATCGACGGCCTGTTTGCGACCCAGGACAAATGGATGGCGAACGACGCCAAGGATCAGTTGCGGGGTATTGCCAGGCAGGCCGGTATCGAGCGACGACGCCTTCAACGCCTGCATGACGGACCAGCGCCTGCTCACGGGCCTCCAGCAGTGCCGGGATCACGCCTTTACGAAGCTGAAGGTGGAAGCCACGCCGACCTTCTTCGTCAACGGCAAGCGCATGGTGGGCGCGCGGCCGTTCGAGGAATTCATCAACCAGATCGAAATGAACCTGAGAGCTGAGGCTCGACGTTGTCCACCACCCGACGCAAGTTCAATGCAGCCCTCATCGCCGTCGCAGCCGCCTTGTCGCTGATCGGCCAGCATGCAGCCTTGGCGCAAGACGTCGACGTTGCGGAACTCGCCAAGCCGGTTCCGCTCGGCGACATCGTGCTGGGATCGGCAAACGCGCCGGTGACGATGATCGAGTACGCGTCGCTGAGCTGCGGCCATTGCGCCGCGTTTCACACCGGCATCTATCCGACGATCAAGGCCGAATACATCGATACCGGCAAGCTGCGCTTCATCTTCCGCGAGTATCCGCTCGACCTGCAGGCTGCGGCCGCGTCGATGGTGGCGCGCTGCGTCGGCAACGGCGATCCGCAGAAGTACCACGAGACCGCCGGCAGGCTGTTCGCCACCCAGGACCAGTGGGTTCGCGACGGACACGGCAGCGCAACTGCGCCGGATCGCGAACAAGTCCGGGCTGGACGACGGCGCGTTCAACACCTGCCTCGGCAACCAGGCGATGGTCGACGCGCCTCAAGCTCGGCATGGAACACGCCCATACCGAAGCTGAAGGTCAACTCCACGCCGACGTTCTTCGTCAACGGTACCCAGTTGAAGGGCGCCTGGTCGGTCGACGAGTTCCGCAAGCTGATCGAGGCGAAGCTGAAAAGCTGAGGCTTTGGAAGCCGGAAGAGCTTCGAGATCAACAGCTATTTTTGAGCGTCCCCGACAGGGCTAAATGTCTGGAAAAGCTGCAAAAGACGGTTGCGGCGAAAGCGCGGTCTGGCCATTGTCCGCGCCACTTCGTCGAGGTATGCGACTCAAAGCGTTGAGTATAAATTCAGGCGAACTCATGATCGCGGCGAACCGAGGCATCGGTTTGCCCGTTGAAAGAACCAGTCCTCCATGAAACTGACGCGACTCCGCCTGCACGGCTTCAAGTCCTTCGTTGAGCCGACGGATTTCCATATCGAGCCCGGGCTGACCGGCGTCGTCGGCCCGAACGGCTGCGGCAAGTCGAACCTCGTGGAAGCGCTGCGCTGGGTGATGGGCGAGACCTCGCACAAGTCGCTGCGCGCGGCCGACATGGATTCGGTGATCTTCGCCGGTTCCGGCAACCGCCCCTCGCGCAACCACGCCGAAGTGGCGATGACCATCGACAACCGCGAGCGCACGGCGCCGTCGTCGGTCAATGACGACGATGTCCTGGAAATCTCCCGCCGCATCGAACGCGAGGCGGGCTCGGCCTACCGCATCAACGGGCGCGAGGTGCGCGCGCGCGACGTGCAGATCCTGTTTGCGGACGCAGCGACCGGTGCGCGCTCGCCGGCGCTGGTGCACCAGGGCCGCATCGGCGAAATCATCCAGGCAAAACCCGAGCAGCGCCGCCGCGTGCTGGAAGATGCCGCGGGCGTCGCCGGCCTGCATGCGCGCCGGCATGAGGCGGAGCTTCGGCTGAAGGCTGCGGAAACCAACCTCACGCGCGTCGAGGACGTGATCGGCCAGCTGGCCGGCCAGATCGACGGGTTGAAGCGGCAGGCGCGGCAGGCGATCCGCTATCGCGAGGTCGCAGCCAAGGTGCGCAAGGCCGAGGCCATGCTGTTTCATCTGCGCTGGGTCGCCGCCAACGCGGACGTCGCCGACGCCGGCCGCGTGCACGATCTCGCGGTGCGCGAGCTTGCCGAACGCACGCGCGAGCAGGCCGAAACCGCGCGCCTGCAGGCGTTGCGTGCCGCCGATCTTCCGGGCCTGCGCGAAAACGAAGCGCGCGCGGCCGCAGGCCTGCAGCGCCTGACCAATGCGCGCGAGACGCTCGACCGCGAGGAGGCCCGCGCGCGCGAGCGCATGGGCGAGCTCGATCGCCGCCTGTCGCAGTTCTCTGCCGACGTCGAGCGCGAGCAGCGGTTGTCGTCGGACGCCGACGTCGCGCTGACGCGCCTCGACGCCGAGGACGCTGCGCTGAAGGACGAGATCAAGGCGAAGGTCGAGATGCGCAGCGGCGCCGATACGCGCGTCGCCGAGGCGGAAGCGACGCTGGCCGAGGCCGAAAAGGTGTTCTCCGAGCTGACGACGGCGCTGGCGGCGCTGACCGCCCAGCGCAACTCGCTGGAAGCGAATGTCCGCACCCATCACGAATCGCGTGGCGAAGCTCGACCAGGAGATCGCCAATGTCGAGGCCGAGGCTCGCACGGCTTGCGCAGGCGACGCAGGGCTTCGGCGATCTGGAGTCTCTGGCGGAGGCGCGGGAAGTCGCACAACAGTCGCTGACGGAAGCCGAAGCTGCCGCGCGCGCCAGTGAAGAGGCGCATCTCGCGGCGAGAGCGAAGCTCGAGGCCTCGCGCGCGCCGCTTGCGGACGCGGACCGCCGCGTGCAGCGGCTGGAGACCGAAGCGCGTACCATTTCCAAGATCGTCAATGGCGAGACGAAGAACCTCTGGCCGCCGATCATCGACGGCGTGCACGTCGCGAAGGGCTATGAGAAGGCCTTGGGCGCAGCGCTCGGCGACGATCTCGACGCGCCGGTCGACCCGTCCGCGCCGTTGCGCTGGTCGCAGGCGGGATCGAGCGACGGCGACCCTGCCCTGCCCCAGGGCGTCGAGTCGCTTGCCGACCATGTCGAGGCGCCGGCCGAACTGCAGCGGCGCCTGCGCCAGATCGGCGTGGTCAGCCGCGAGCAAGGGCCGAACCTCGCTGCGCAGTTGAAGAGCGGCCAGCGGCTGGTCTCGCCGGAAGGCGACCTGTGGCGCTGGGACGGCTTTGTCGCCGCAGCGCATGCGCCGACCGGCGCGGCGCGACGGCTGGCCGAGCGCGCGCGCCTGGTCGACATCGAGGCCGAGCTGGAGAACGCCAGGACCGACGCGCAGGCCCGTCGCCTGGATCAGGAAATCGCCGAAGCCGAATTGAAGGCTGCGGCGGCGGCCGAACAGACCGGGCGCGAGAGCTGGCGCAGCGCCCAGCGCGAGGCGGACGCCGCGCGCGAGCGCCACGCCGACGCCGAGCGCGAGATCAACCGCCATGCCGCGCGCAATTCGGCGCTCGCGGAAGCGCGCGCGCGGCTGACGACGGATCGTGGCGAAGCCAGCACCGCACACGAAACCGCAGTCGCGGCGCTTGCGCGAGCTGCCGCCCAGCGAGGAAACCGAGACGCGCCTTGCGACGGTGCGCGAGGAAATCGCCGGTCATCGCACCAACGCGGCGCAAGTTCGCGCCGAGGCGCAGGCGCTCGCCCGCGAAGCCGAGCTTGCCGACCGCCGCCTGCAGTCGATCGCCGCCGAGCGCAACGAGTGGCAGGCGCGCAAGGACGGCGCAACGTCGCAGATCGCCACGATCGAAGCGCGCGTCAGTGAAGCGCAAATCGAACGCGCGGACCTCGAAGCCGCGCCGGCCGCCTTTGCCGAGAAGCGCCGCGCGCTGATCTCCGAGATCGAGGCGGCGGAAGCCGGCCGCCGCGAGGCCGCCGACAAGCTCGCCGAAGCCGAGAACCAGATGGCGGAAGCCGATCGCGTCGCCCGCGCTTCGCTGGAAGCGCTGTCGTCGGCCCGCGAGGGGACCGCGCGCGCCGAAGAGCGCATGGAAGGCACCAAGCGCCGCCTGCAGGATCTCGAGCGCGAAATCCACGACATGCTCGAGGTGGCGCCTGCGGGCGTTGCGCCGCTCGCCGAAATCGAGCCGGGTGCATGAACTGCCGCTGCTCGACCAGGTCGAGCAGGACCTCGAAAAGCTGCGGCGTGACCGCGAGCGGCTCGGCGCCGTGAACCTGCGCGCCGAAGAGGAATTGCGCGAGGTCGAGACCCAGCACACCTCGCTGACGACCGAGCGCGATGATCTGGTCGAAGCGATCAAGCGCCTGCGCCAGGGCATCGGCAGCCTCAACAAGGAGGCGCGCGAGCGGCTCTTGACCTCGTTCGAGGTCGTCAACTCGCACTTCAAGCGGCTGTTCACCGAACTGTTCGGCGGCGGTCAGGCGGAATTGCACCTGATCGAAAGCGACGACCCGCTGGAGGCCGGCCTCGAAATCGTCGCCAAGCCACCGGGCAAGAAGCCGCAGACGCTGTCGCTGCTGTCGGGCGGCGAGCAGGCGCTCACTGCGACGGCGCTGATCTTCGCGGTGTTCCTCACCAACCCCTCGCCGATCTGCGTGCTGGACGAAGTGGACGCACCGCTCGACGACCATAACGTGGAGCGGTTCTGCAACCTGCTTGACGAGATGGCCAGGTCGACGGAGACGCGCTTCATCATCATCACGCACAACCCGATCACCATGGCGCGGATGAGCCGTCTCTACGGTGTCACCATGGCCGAGCGCGGCGTGTCGCAGCTCGTCTCGGTCGACCTCGAAGGCGCGGTGCAGATCAGGGATTCGGCGGTCGCCTGACCGCAGTCAGCCTCGCCAAGCTCGTCGCCCCCGAAGCGGGACCATAGCCTCCGAGCTGTTGGTGAAAGGCAATCGCGCCTCCCATCTCGTTTGCGTCACGGCGTATGGGTCCCCTCGGGACGACTGGAGAGTATGGCAGCGTCTCATCTGTAAATCTTGATCGTCACGCCTTTCGCGCGCAGCCGCGCGAGCAGGATCGGGTCTTCGCTGACGAAAAGAGGTTCGCACGCCATGAACGGCCTGCCCGACGATTTGCGCGACGCGCTGGCGCGGCTGACCGAAGGGCTGTCGCGGCGCGAGCTCGCCGAGCGCGCCCGCGCGATCTCGGAAGGCTATCGCAGCGGCGGCACGTCAAAGCCGATCGCAGACAACCGCGATGCGCTGGCCTACGCGCTGGCGCGGATGCCTGCGACTTATGCGGCAGTCGTCAGCGTGCCTGACTGCGCTGCGCGAGGCACGGCCGGACTTTCGGCCCGCCTCGATGATCGATGCCGGCGCAGGCCCCGGAACGGCCGCCTGGGCCGCGGCCAGCGCGTTTCCTTCGCTGTCGGACGTCGTCCTGCTCGACGCGAACGCCGCGTTGATGGACCTGGCAAAAACGCTGATGGCCGGCAACGAGACGGCTGGCCGATGCCGGCTTTCGCATGGGGACAGGTAAGCCAGTTGCTGGCCAATGCGCCTGGCGCAGACTTTGTCGTCGCCAGCTACCTTGATCGGCGAGCTCGACGAACGCGGGCGCGCCGAGCTTGCCGCAGCGCTGTGGGAGCGGACGCGCGATACGCTGCTGGTCGTGGAGCCCGGCACGCCCGCAGGCTATGCGCGCATCATCGCGCTGCGCGCGCAGCTGATCGCGAACGGCGCGCACGTCCTCGCCCCCTGCCCGCACGATAAAGCCTGCCCACTCGTCGCGCCCGACTGGTGTCATTTCGCACAACGGCTGCCGCGCTCGCGCGACCACATGCTGATGAAGGACGCCGACGTGCCGTTCGAGGACGAGAAGTTTTCCTACGTCGCGCTGTCGCGCGATCCCGGCCGAGACGCGCGCCGCGCGCGTGCTTGCGCCGCCGCATGTCGGCAAGGCCGCCATCGACGCAAAGCTCTGCACGGCGACGGGCGTGATGCCAGGCCAACGATCCCCCGCCGCGACAAGGCGGCCTACGCGCAGGCGCGCCGCTGGCGCTGGGGCGATGCGGGACCTGATCGAACGCGGGACGCTCGTTCACGGAATCTCGTACACCAGCATCTCTTCGGTGATGCCGCGCAGCGCGGCGCGCTGCTGCACCGGATGCAGGCCTGACGAAGCAAGAAGCTTCGACGACTGCGCGTCCTCGACGATCGACGAGGTGGCAAAGATCGACCGCGACGACGCCAGGTGTTGCACCCGCGACGCCATGTTCACCGTCTGGCCGAAATAGTCCTGCCGGTCGTTCAGCGTCACGGCGAGGCACGGGCCCTTCGTGAATGCCGATCTTCAGCAAGAGATCCTCGTTGCCGCGCTCGGCATTGATCTTCTGCATCGCCTCGCGCATGCGCAGCGCCGCCGAAAGCGCATGATCCGGCGTCTCGAACGTCGCCATCACCGCGTCGCCGATGGTCTTGACCACGGCGCCCGCCTCCGACGCCACGATCTCGTTCAGCACGCGGAAATGATGCCGCACCAGGTCGTAGGCGGCGAGGTCGCCGACGCGCTCGTAGAGCTGGGTCGAGCCCTTCAGGTCGGTGAACAGGAAGGTCAGGCTGGTGATCTTCAGCCGCTGGTCGACGTCCATCGTGTCGGTGCGATAGATGTCGCGGAAGGTCTGGTTGGTCAGAAGCCGCTTGGCCGTCAGGAACGGCTTGCGCTTGCCCATCATGTCGTGCAGCGCATGATTGGCGATCCACACGCCCGGCAGCACGCGCCGGTCGGTCTTGTTCTCGAAGGTGAGGCGCAGCGGACCCGGCCGCATGACGACGGTCTCGGTCTTCGCCTTCTCCTTGTTGAACACAACGTTCAGCGCCTGCCGCTCCCTGGTCGGCTCGCCCTGCACGTCGATGAACTGGGTCATGTGCGTCACCGGGTCGAACACCATGCAGAACTCGACCGGCAGCTGGATCGACAAGCAGCGCCTTCTCGCCCGGCGGCAGCTCGATCGCCTCGATGGTGAAGTCATCGAAACGCGCCTCGAGATCGTCCGGCAAGTCGATGCCGGTGCCCCAGAAATGCTGGCGGGCGTATTCGATGTAGGGCAGCGAATCCGGATCGTGCCCCGCGATCCTGCGCACGCGCGGGCTTACGGTGAACACCACCTCGACCATCTCGTCCAGCGTCGGCTCGTAGCCGCAAGCGCACAGCGCGCAGTCGTATTCATCGTGGTTGAGCGCCTTCAGCGTCGTGCCGGCTTCCAGCACGCCGCCGCAGCCGGGACACAGCATGTTCCAGGACATGTCGAAGATGCCGAGCCGTGCCGCATGCAGGAACGCGGCGATGGCGTGCTCCTCGTCGAGGTCGTTGGTTTTGGCGAAGTCGAGCACATTGAGCCGGCACAGCGAGCGGTCGCTGCCTTCCGCCACCAGCCGCTCGATTGCCTGCGCCGCCTTGGGGTCGGCGGAGTGCCGCAGGACGTCGAACAGGGCCTCTGTTTCGCTCATAGCCGTGAGATAGCTCTAAAACCGCAAACGGGAAAAGGCTTGAAAGCCGATCCAGATCAACAGGTCCGTCACCTTTCCGTTCAAATTGCTTCGACTGCTGACATCCCCTGACACCCTTGAACCGGACCGGCGGCACGTCGTGACCAAGGAAGGCAGGCCCCGCCCCGCCCGCCCTGCCGCACGGCCCGATTCTCGTCTACGGTGCCGTCCTCGTCGTTTCATCAGGAGCTTTTAACTCATGTCGACCGGCTGGATCGTCCTCGGTGTCCTTGTCGTCCTCGCCTTCTGGATTTTCAGCGTCTACAACGGCCTCGTCGCCATGCGGCAGCGGGTCGACCAGTCGTTTGCCGATATCGACGTGCAACTGAAGCAGCGGCACGACCTGATCCCGAACCTGGTCGAGACGGTCAAAGGCTACGCCAGACACGAGCGCGGCACCCTCGAAGACGTGGTGAAGGCGCGCAACGCGGCGCTTACCGCGCAAGGGCCGGCGCAGGTCGCCGCCGCCGAAGGCCAGCTGACCCAGGCGCTGCGCGGCCTGCTCGCCCTGTCCGAGGCCTATCCCGACCTCAAGGCCAACGCGAACTTCCAGCAGCTGCAGACCGAGCTCTCCGACATCGAGAACAAGCTCGCCGCGGCGCGCCGCTTCTTCAACAACTCGGTGCAGGAGTACAACACCGGCATCGAGCAGCTCCCCGCCGCCCTGTTCGCAGCCTCGCTCGGCTTCCGCCGCAAGGAGTTCTTCGACCTCGGCGAAACGCGGGCCCAGGTCGAACAGGTGCCCAGCGTGAAGTTCTGACCGACGCTGGAGCGCGATGGGGTTAGCGCCATCGCGCCCGGCCTTCTTGGTTTGAGCATGATCTTTTTCGGAAAACCGGTATCCACTTTTCCGGATCATGCTCCAGAGGAACAGCTTCGATGGCCGCCTACGGTCTCTACACCCACATCGCATCGAACAAGACGCGTTCGATCCTGCTGCTGTTCGGGCTGTTCCTCTTGATCTACGTGATCGTGTTCGCGGGCGCGATCTTCCTGGAGGTGTTCCTGCGCCAGGATCGCTCCGTTGACTATTACCTGCGCGCGGCCTGGATCGATCTCAAGGTGGCGTTTCCCTGGGCGACCGGTCGCCTCGATCGTCTGGATCGTCATCGCCTACTTCTTCAACCAGTCGATCATCGATGCGGTGACCGGCGGCCACGAGGTGACCCGCAAGGAACAGCCGCGGCTTTACAACCTGCTCGAGAACCTCTGCATCTCGCGCGGCATCCCGATGCCGAAGCTGAAGATCATGGAGACGGACGCGCTGAACGCGTTCGCGAGCGGCCTCAACCAGCGCCAGTATTCGGTGACGGTGACGAGCGGATTGCTGAAAGGTCTCAACGACGAAGAGCTGGAAGCGGTGCTGGGGCATGAACTGACCCACATCCGCAACGGCGACGTGCAACTGATGGTGATCGCCGTCATCATCGCCGGCGTCGTCGGCTTCGCCGCCGAGATCTTCTTCCGCTTGTTCTTCAACTCCAGCTCGAACTGGAGTTTCGGCAGCGGACGCTCCTCGTCGTCGTCCTCCTCATCGTCGGACGGCGACAAGAAGGGCGGCGGCGGCGCCATCCTGGCGATCCTGGTGGCGGTGGCGGCTGATCTTCCTCGCCTGGTTCCTGTCGCTGGTGGTCCGCTTTGCGCTCTCCCGCTCGCGCGAGTTCCTGGCCGATGCAGGCGCCGTGGAACTCACCAAGAACCCGGACGCGATGATTTCCGCGCTGCGGAAGATCGAGAACCGCGGCGAACTGGACGGCGCGACCTCGGCGGTGATGGAAATGTGCATCGACAATCCGCGTGAAGGCTTCGCCGACCTGTTTGCGACCCACCCCTCGATCGACGCCCGCATCCGCGCACTGGTGAAATTCGCCGGCGGCCATGATTCAGGCCGCCTCGCCCGTCCTGAGGACATGGAAACCGACCTCTCCGGTGCGACGGAGGAGCCGGCGACGGATACTGCCACGCCGCCGCAAGGCGATCCGGCGCCGCAGCCGAAAGCCGGCCCCTGGGGCGCGCTGAAGCCCGCGATTCCGTTCGGCCGCAGGGGCCGCTAAGGCGCTCAAATCAAGAGCGTTTACCAACCCAGTTAAACTGCCACGCTGTTCCAACTAACGCTTTGAATTCTCCCATATTTCTGCCAACTTCTGCCGCGAATGCAGACTTTGCGGATGAAATCCGGCATATCCGTCGCAAGTTGGGGACCGGATGGGGGCTTTATGGCAACAAAACCAGCAGTTATCGTTGTGGGCGCGGACAAGGGTGGCGTCGGCAAGACAACCGTGTCGCGCACGGTGCTCGATTATTTCAGCGCCAACAACGTTCCGACCAGGGCGTTCGACACGGAGTCGCCGCGCGGCACGCTGAAGCGCTTTCATCCGGCCGTCACCGAGATCGTCGATGTGACGTCGACGCCCGATCAGATGAAGATCTTCGACACGCTGAACACGGCGAAAGCCAGCGTCACCGTGATCGACGTGCGCGCAGGCCTGCTGTCACCGACCCTTGCCGCATTGCGCGATATCGGCTTTCTCGATGCGGCGCGCTCGGGTCAGATCACCTTCGCGGTCTTCCATATCCTGGGGCCCTCGATCGCCTCGCTCGACGAGATCGCCGAGACCGCCAACTTCATGTCCGGCGCGAAGTATTTCCTGGTGAAGAACTTCATCAACAACACGAGCTTCTTCGAGTGGGACCAGGCGACCTACAATTCCTATTTCCACAAGATCAAGGACGCGACCGAGCTCACCATCCCGAAGCTGAACGAGATGGCCTATGAGCAGGTCGAGGTCGCCTCGGTGCCGTTCCTGAAATTCGTCGCGAACAAGGGCCAGCGCGACGAGGCCGCCAACTACTCGTTCGTGCTGCGCGGCTATGTCCGGCACTGGCTGGGCAACGTCTGGGGCGAGTTCGACCGCATCAAGCTCACCGACATCGTCGGCAAGGACAAGGGCGGCGTGCCGACCAAGACGACGGAGTGATTTCTACGGAACAGCTGTTGCTGTGCCGTGATATTCAACGGCATAGCTACCGCTGCCGACCTGCCCGATGAACCGCTACGCCCGTCTATATCGTCTGTTCGCCCCGCCCGCGCGTCGGCAAGACGCTCGTTTCGCGGCTGCTCGCGGAATATCTCGACCTCGAAAACAGATACACCACGGCGTTCGACATCAATCTGAACGATCCGTCGCTGATCGATTACCTGCCGAAGCTGGCCGAGACCGCCAGCATCGACGACACCTTCGGCCAGATGCAGCTGATGGACCGGCTGATCGCCAATGACGGTGCGCCGAAGGTGGTCGACCTCGGCTTCCACGCCTTCGACAGCTTCTTCAAGATGGCCGACGGAGATCGGCTTTGCCAAGGAAGCCGAGCGGCGCGGCGTCGAGGTCGCTATCCTGTTCATTGCCGATCGCGATCGCACCTCGCAACGCGCATGGGGCATGCTGCAGGACAAGTTCAACAGTGCCACGCTGGTGCCGGTCAACAACGAGCAGATTCTGCTCGGTGAGATCCCGCCGTGGCTGCCCGGCGGACGTGCTCGATATCGCGGCTCTTCCAGGCTTCCTGAAGACCTATGTCGACCGCAGAACTTCTCCTTCACGCCTTCCTGAGGACGTCGACCGATAAATCGTCCGAGCTTTATCAGTGGATCCTCAACTGCTTCGTCCGCTTTCGTGAGCTCGGGGTGAAGCTGACGCGGCACCAGGCGCTAGCCGCGCTCCGTCCAGATCGAGCGGACGAACTGAAGGCGCATGCCGGAGCGCTCCATGTTGCGATGGCTGCCGGACTGGAACGCCGCGCCGCTGCAGATGAAATCGACGCCGGCCGCAATCGCCTCGTTGATGCGCCGCTCGAGCAGCGCCAGTTGCAGCCCGCGGCGCCGGAAGGCCGGGTCGCATGAGGCGTCGGCAAGGTAGGCCACCTTGTCCTCGACATAGAGGATGGCGGTCGCGGCCGGCCTTGCCGCCCTCGCGGGCGAGAAACAGCGACCAGCCCTTGCGGCCGAGCCACTGGCCGCACGTTGCGCTTGAAGCCTTCGCTGTCGGGAACGCCCCAGCCGGCGCAGTAGGCGTCGAGGAACTCCTCCAGCACCTGCGGCGTCGTCACCTGCTCGACGTCGCCGCTGCGTGCGGCTCGTGGCCATCGGCGACGTGTCGCGGACCAGCGAGGTATGGAACTCGGACGCGAAGAAGCCGTGCCGGGCAAGCTCGCGGCAGAGCTCGGCATCGCCGCTGCGGGGCAGGATTTCGAAGCGCGGCTTCACGCCGTTGTCGCGGCACCAGGCGATCAGCGAGCGCGATTTCGCCCTCCTGCCCTCGCCCGAGCCCGACGATCTTGTTGAAGTTCGGATTGGGAAAGTGTTTTGCCATCATCCCGACGGCGGTGCCGCCGATGGGACGGAAGGCGATGCCGACCGGATTTCCGGGCAGGCTTTCCAGCACCTGCAAGCGGGAGACGGTGTAGCTGTTCTCGATTTTGAGCGTGCGGTCGATCAGCTCGGCAGAGGGCAAGAATATCGGACGGCATTGCGCAGCTTCCTACGCTGTCATGCCCGGCCATAGCCGTTCGAAGAACGGCGTCGCTTCGCTCGCCTATGGTGCCGGGCATCCACGTCTTTAGCCCTGAGCA
This sequence comes from uncultured Alphaproteobacteria bacterium, assembly GCA_963757845.1. GTDB lineage: Bacteria > Pseudomonadota > Alphaproteobacteria > Rhizobiales > Xanthobacteraceae > P52-10. Next base: position 196,414 of record CAVWTB010000048.1, on the reverse strand, counting down.
AGGCCGTGGATGGCCGGGACAAGCCCGGCCTTGACGCCGACGGCTCATCGTTCGGTACTTCAATGCCCCTCGAACGAAATCAGTGTCCGCACCGGCACGTCCATCTTGCGCAGCTTGTCGGCGCCGCCGAGTTCCGGCAGGTCGATGACGAAGCAGGCCGCCAGCACCTCGGCGCCCATCTGCCGCAGCAGCTTGATAGCGCCTTCGGCGGTGCCGCCGGTGGCGATCAGGTCGTCGACCAGGATCACCCGCTCGCCCTTTTTGACCGCGTCGTCATGCATCTCCATCTCGTCGACGCCGTATTCCAGCGAATAGGCGATGCGGACGGTGGTGTGCGGCAGCTTTCCCTTCTTGCGGATCGGCACGAAACCGGCAGACACCTGATGCGCGACCGCGCCGCCGAGGATGAAGCCGCGCGCCTCGATCCCTGCGACCTTGTCGATCTTCGAGCCCGCCCACGGCTGCACCATTTCGTCGACCGCGCGGCGAAACGCACGCGCGTCGCCGAGCAGCGTGGTGATGTCGCGGAACATGATCCCCTTCTTCGGGTAGTCGGGGATGTTGCGGATCGCAGAACGAAGATCGGTTTCGAGGCTCATCGGCTCACTTTCAATCCTTACCAGTACTCTTTCATGATCTCTTTGACCCAGGCCGGCTCCCTCACCTCGCCGCGCGGCGCAAACCCGCTCATGTGCGGCTTGATGTCGAGCACCGGCGTACCATCGATGGCGTCGAGCCCGCGGACACGCACGGACAAGTCGTTCACGGCGACGATGTCGCAGGTGGTCACGCCCAGGCGGTTCGGCCGGCCCTTGCCGCGCTGGGCGAAGATGCCGACTTTCGGCCAGTCGGTGCGGCCGCGCGGATGCCGCGAACCGCTCTGGATTTCCTCGTCCGGCACGAGGTGGAATTGATAGATCACAGTCAGGTGGCTGAAATCGCCGAGGCCTGCGGTGGATTCAGCGGAGAACTGCGCCGCGTCCAGCACGATATCGGCTTCGACCTTGCCCCAGTCGTCGTCGACCGGTTCTTTCCGGCCGCCACGGACAAAACCGATCGGCCTGATCTCGCTCACGCGGGCTCCTTCGTCTTGCGCCCGCTGGCCGAGCCGGAACGCGTTCTCGACGATGCGCAGGCCGACCTCGCCGCCGAGCGACATCAGCGACTCCGGGTGAAACTGCACGCCGCCGATCGGCAGCGACTCGTGCTCCAGCGCCATCACCACGCCGTCCTCGGTGGTCGCCGTCGCACGCAGCACTTTCGGCATCGAATCCTTCGCCACGTGCAGGGAATGGTAGCGGCCGATGACGATCTCGTTCGGCAGATTGTTCAACAGGCAGCCGCCGCGCACCTGCACGCGCGAGGGCCGGCCGTGCGCAGGCTGCGCCAGCTGGTCCAGCCTGCCGCCGAAATATTCGCCGATCGCCTGCACGCCGAGACAGACGCCGAACACCGGCATCTTCCTTGCGATCGCAGCGTCAATCGTCTTGTCGATCTTGAAATCCTCCGGCCGCCCGGGTCCCGGCGACAGGACCAGCAGGTCGTACTTCTCCTTCGCCAGCATCTGCAGCGCATGGTTGTGCCGCGTGACGCTGACGCTCGCGCCGACCTGGCGGAAATAATCCGCCAGCATGTGCACGAAACTGTCTTCGTGGTCGATCAGCAGCACCTTCTTGCCGGAGCCGGTCGCATCCGGCTGGAAGTCCGACAGCCGCTTCGGCGGATCGCCGCGCAGCGCCTGGAACAGCGCCGCCGCCTTGATCTGGCATTCCTTGTCTTCGAGCGCCGGGTCCGAGTTCGAACAGACAGGTCGCGCCGACACGCACCTCCGCCAGCCCGTCCTTCATGCGGATGGTGCGGATGGTCAGGCCCGGTGTTGATGCTGCCGTCGAAGCCGACGAAGCCGAACGCGCCGGCGTACCAGCGGCGCGGCGAACGCTCGTGATCCTCGACGAACTGCATGGCCCAGAGTTTCGGCGCACCGGTCACAGTCACCGCCCATGCGTGGGTCAGGAAGGCATCGAGCGAGTCGAAACCCGGCCGCAGCATGCCTTCGACATGGTCGACCGTGTGAAACAGCTTCGAATAGGTTTCGATCTGCCGCCGCGCGAGCACCTTGATCGAGCCCGGCACGCAGATGCGCGCCTTGTCGTTGCGGTCGACGTCGGTGCACATGTTGAGCTCGAACTCGTCCTTCTCCGAGTTCAACAGCTCGCGGATCTGCTCGGCGTCGCCGATGGCGTCGGCGCCGCGGGCGATGGTGCCGGAGATCGGACAGGTCTCGACCCGGCGGCCGTCGGAGCGGACGAACATTTCCGGCGACGCGGAGACGAGGAATTCGCCGTCGCCGAGATTGACCAGGCCGCCATAGGGCGACGGATTGATCTTGCACAGCCGCTGGAACACTTCCGCCGGCGAGCGCTCGCACGGCTCGCCGAACAGTTGCCCGGGCACCGCTTCGAACAGATCGCCGCGCGCAAAAGCCTCGCGCGCCTTCTGCACGGTCGCCTGATAGACGCCCGGCGCGTGATCGGCAAAACCCTGGCGGCCGGTCTGCACATAGACGCTGTCCGGCGTCTCGTGCGGAAGGCCTTTGGTCGATTGTCCCTTCCAGGCGAAATCGTAGGAGATGGTCACGCCGCGTCCGGTGGCGCGGTCGTAGGCCAGCAGGCGATCGGGGATGTAGAGCACGATGTCGCGCTGATCGGCTTCGCGCGCACGCTTCTGCACCAGATCCTCGATCTGAAACACGAGGTCGTAGGCGAAGGCGCCGTAGAACCCGAGCAGCGGCTCTTCGGCAAAACCGAGTGCGGCGACGATGTTGCGCACCAGCGACATGATCGAGGCGCGGCGGGTGCGCTGCTCCTCGTTCGCCGGCGCCTCACCACGCACGATGTGGCCGGCGATACGATCGGCCGTGCGCTCGGTCACGACCACGCACGGTTCGCGCAGCACGTCGCTGAGAAATGCGATCAGCACGCGCCCGCGCGCGTTCAGCGCCTCGATGAAGAAGTTGACGCCGGTCGCCTCCAGCCGCAGCGGCGGGTCGGCGAAGCCGAGGTCGAAGCTTTCATAGCGTCCCGGCACCGTCGTGCCCGACGACAGCACGACGCCGCGCCGCCGGTCGAGCAACTCGATCAGCGCGTCGAGCGCCGCCCCGCCCGTGAAACCTTCGGTCGCGCGCGTGACGGCAAGACCGCTAGCGGTGGTGTAATCCGTGGACGGAGGCAGTGAAAAAACGGTCCTGTTCATGTGTCCTCGCTATCACGCAGGGCAAACGAACAGAAGGCCGCCGCACTGCGTTGGCGGCCCATTTGACGATTGTTTGTAGGAAAATCGCGCCGGCCACCTGTTAGAAGGTGGGCCACCAAAGACGGGTCTGGCTGCTCGCGGTGCGCATGGCCGGCAAATCACCACTTTGGGACGCCCCCTGTCAAGGCCCGGAACGCCTTCACGTCCGGCCGGGGCTTTATCCGGAGCAGCCCCCTGCCATCGACCGACCTTGTTTGCTAGAGTTGCCGGCGTCTCCCGAAGCCTCTGGGGCGACCGACCCGGCAACGAGCAGTCGGGACGCCACCCGTTTTGCACCCGGTTTCATCGAACTGACGGAAGGTGCCATGGCTTATCGTTTCGCAAAGAGCCAGGAGACGGTTCAGGATGGCGTGCGGAAAATCGCGACCGACCTGATCGACAAGGCAATCGACGCGGCGAAGCAGCGACGAAGCCCCGAACAGACGGTGCACGAGCTGCGCAAGACCTGCAAAAGGCTGCGCGGCCTCATTCGCCTGGTGCGCCCCGTGTTTGCCGACTATCACACCGAGAACGCCGCGTTTCGAGACGCGAGCCGCAAGCTGTCGTACCTGCGCGATACGGCCGTGCTGATCCAGACCTACGACACCCTGCTCGACGCCTATGACGATCAGGTCGACCGCGCGCGATTTGCGCCCATCCGCCGGCGTCTGACACTGCAACAAAAGCAATCGGCCGGGCATAGCGAGGCCGGTCGAAGGCTGGAGGAATTTGGCCAGGGGATGGCTGGTGCGCGCGGACGCGCGCGGCGCTGGCGCCTGAGCGAGGATGGATTTGACGCGATCGAGCCGGGCATCGCCAAATCCTACAAAGCCGCGAGGCGTGCGATGGCGGCGGCGTCGGAGGAGATGAGCGTCGAGGCGGTTCACGAATGGCGCAAGCGGGTGAAGGATCATTGGTATCATACGCGCCTTTTGACCCCGATCTGGCGGAAGCAGATGAAGACCTCCGGCGTCGTTGCGAGAGACCTCGGCGAGTTGCTTGGACAGCATCATGATCTCGACGTTTTCCAGGAGCGGCTGGTCGAGGGTGAGCTCGCGGACGCCGCCGATCTCGAGGTCCTGATCGGGCTGGCGAAGCGGCGCCAGGAAGCGCTTGCGGACGAGGCGTTCGTCATGGGCGCGCGCCTGCTTGCCGAGCCGCCAAAGAACCTCACCCGCCGCTGGCGATCCTATTGGCAGACCTGGCGCAGCGACGAACCGCGTGAGGCGGCGCTCGCGGCCTGACGATGCATAGAGTTCTGAAATCAGTTTCGCTGGATCAACTCATCGCTTCCTATTTTGGGCGTGATCTAATCCGAAAATCGGCTTTGATCCCGGATCAAGTCCGGGCAGGCTTTTTCGGGATCATGCCCATGGAGATCGAGCGGAAATTCCTGGTCTCGGGCCGCGGCTGGCGCAAGGATGCCGATCGCGGCAAGAAGATACGCCAAGCCTATCTGGCCCACACGGATAACCTCTCGATCCGCGTCCGCACCATCGGCAAGACCAAGGCCTATCTGACGATCAAGACGGCGCAGCCGGGCTTGTCCCGCGAGGAATACGAGTACGCAATTCCCGTCGAGGACGCGCGGAGCCTGATGAAGCTCCGCATCGGCCGCCTCATCGTCAAGCGGCGGCATATCGTCAAGGCGGGCCGGTCGCGCTTCGAGGTCGACGTGTTCGCGCGCAAGCTCAAGGGCCTTGTCATCGCCGAGATCGAACTGCCGTCGCGGCACACGATCTTCGAACGGCCGGAATGGCTCGGCAAGGAGGTCACCGGCAAGAAGCGCTACTACAACGCCCAGCTTGCGCGCGCCTAAGTCTCCTCATGCAGGCGGCTTTGCCGCGTCCATGATGTAGACCGTCTGCAGATGCTCGCCGACATTCTCCTCGATCGGCACCCAGCCCTGCCGCGTGTAGAAATTCCGCCGCTTCGGCGACGAGCAAAGATAGATGCGCGCAAAGCCGCGCGCGAAAAGGGTTTGCGCGGCGTGTCCGACCAGCGACCGGCCGACCTGCTTCAGCCGGTGCTGCGGCTCGACCCAGACTGCGGCGACCCATGGCGAATACTGCGGCCGGTCGGACATATCGGACGCAATGCCGAGCGTCGAGCCGAGAAATTCGTTGCCGTCATGGGCGACGATCGCGAACGGAATCGGTTCGCCCTTCATCATCTCGGCAAGGCCGTTCGAGATCTGCTCGAGCGAATAGCCGCTCGGCTTCCACCACGCCCGCCAGATCCGATCTGCGACAGTGTCGAAGAATGCCGGCTGCTGCCGCAGATCGGAAATCTGGAACGTCACGCAAGATGCTTCTTGAAGAACGCGACCGCGCGATCCCAGGCCTGCTCTGCTGCCTGACGGTCATGCACCGGCGCGCGCTGCTCGTTCACGAAGGCATGGTCGGCGTCGTAGCGATAGATCTCGAAGGTCTTGCCCGTCGCCTTCAGGCCGGCTTCGAAACCTGTCGACCATTTCGGCGGAGGATCCAGGTGTCCTTCAGCGCGAAGTGCCCCTGCAGCGGAATCTTCACGTCGCCGGGCTTGCAGACGTTCTCCGGCGGAATGCCGTAGAACGGCGCCGACGCAGGCGAGCTCCGGGATCTTCGCCGCGGCGATGATCGAGACCACGCCGCCGAGGCAGAAGCCGGTGATGCCGGCCTTTGCGCCGTTGCGCTTCAGGAACTGCGCCGCGCCGCGCACGTTCTGGTCGACCGCGTCGGCGAAGTTCAGCGAGTTCATCTCTTTGCCGGCCGCATCGCGTGTCGTGATAGGGCACCACCACGCCCTTGTAGAGATCGGGCGCCAGCGCATCGAAGCCGGCGAGCGCGAAGCGGTCGCAGATGCCCTTGATCTGCTCCTGCAAGCCCCACCATTCCTGAATGACGACGACGCCGGGCGCGTTGCCGCGTTCGGCCAGCGCGAGATAGCCGCCGTTCTCCTTGCCGTCAGGACGCTTGTAGCTGATGCTGGTGCCCATTCGATCCTCCACTCACGCTTTGCTTGATCGTATTGCCGCCATTCTGGCGGCAGCACCGGCAATCCGCAATGCCGCAGGACGGCCGCTTCCTATGACAGCAGCGCAAACGAAAAGGGCCCCTTGCGGGGCCCTTCGTCGTTCGGCTGAGCCGGGCGTCAGTGCGCCGCGGCCCAAACCTTCTTCTTGGTGAAGTAGAGCAATCCGGACAGCACGATCAGGAAGATGAACACCTGGAAGCCGATGCGCTTGCGCACTTCCATGTGCGGTTCCGCGGCCCACATCAGGAACGCGGTCACGTCCTTCGAATACTGGGCGACCGTCTGCGGCGATCCGTCCTCATAGGTGACCTGGCCGTCGTTCAGCGGCTTCGGCATGCCGATGGCATGGCCCGGGAAATACTTGTTGTAGTTGGAGCCCGCCGGCAGCGTGAAACCCTGCGGCGCCTCCTCATAGCCGGTCATCAGCGCCACGAGGTAGTCCGGTCCCTGCTCCTGATATTGCGTGAAGATGTCGAACACGAACCAGGGAAAGCCGCGCTCATAGGTGCGCGCCTTGGCCATCAGCGACAGGTCCGGCGGCAGCGCGCCGCCGTTCGCCACACGCGCCGCCTGATCATTCGGGAACGGCGACGGGAAGCGGTCGGCGGGCCGGCCCGGGCGCTCGAACATCTCGCCCTGGTCGTTCGGGCCGTCCTTGATCTTGTATTCGGCGGCGACGGCTGCGGCCTGCGCAGCCGAGTAACCCGGACCGCCCGGCTCGGCGAGGTTGCGGAACGCGACATAGGACAGGCCGTGGCAGGTCGCGCAGACCTCCTTGTAGACCTTGAAGCCGCGCTGCAGCTCGCCGCGATCGAACTTGCCGAACGGACCGGCGAACGACCACTTCTGCCGCGGCGGCTGCTCGGCTTCCGCAGCGCTGGCGCTGCCGACGCTTCGCGAACAGCACCGCGCCCGCGACCAGCGGCGACGGCCACCGATGCGATCGCCTTCTTGCCGAGCACGTCGTCGGCGATCGAGTTCGGCGTCGCTTGCGCGGCGTCTCGATCCGGCTGAGCAGCGGCAGGATGATGATGAAGTGCGCGAAGTAGTAGATCGTCAGGATGCGCGCGATGATCACATAGGCGCCTTCAGCAGGCTTCGAGCCGAGCCAGCCGAGCACGAGGCAGACGCCTGCGAAGATCCAGAAGAACTGCTTGAACAGCGGACGATAGCGCGCCGAGCGGGTCTTCGCCGTGTCGAGCCAGGGCAGGAAGGCGAGCACGACGATCGCGCCGAACATCGCCAGCACGCCGCCGAGCTTGTTCGGGATCGCGCGCAGGATCGCGTAGAACGGCAGGTAGTACCACTCCGGCACGATGTGCGACGGCGTCACGCCCGGGTTGGCGGGGATGTAGTTGTCGGCGTGGCCGAGGTAGTTCGGCGTGTAGAACACGAACCACATATAGAGCAGCATGAAGCATGCGAGGCCGAACGCGTCCTTGATGGTCGCGTAAGGCGTGAACGGCACCGTGTCCTTGTCGGTCTTCGGCTCGACGCCGGCCGGATTGCCCTGGCCCGCCACATGCAGCGCCCAGACGTGCAGGATCACCACGCCGAGGATCATGAACGGCAGCAGGTAGTGCAGCGAGAAGAAGCGGTTCAGCGTCGGGTTGTCGACCGAGTAGCCGCCCCACAGGAAGGTGACGATCGACTCGCCGACGAACGGGAACGCCGAGAACAGGTTGGTGATGACGGTCGCGCCCCAGAAGCTCATCTGGCCCCACGGCAGCACGTAGCCCATGAAGCCGGTCGCCATCATCAACAGGTAGATGATCACGCCGAGGATCCACAGCACCTCGCGCGGCTCCTTGTAGGAGCCGTAATACATGCCGCGGAACATGTGGATGTAGACGGCGATGAAGAACATCGACGCGCCGTTGGCGTGCAGGTAGCGGATCAGCCAGCCGTAGTTCACGTCGCGCATGATGTGCTCGATCGACGAGAACGCCATCGTCGCGTGCGGCGTGTAGTGCATCACCAGGATGACGCCGGTGACGATCTGCGCGGCCAGCATGAAGGAGAGGATGCCGCCGAAGGTCCACCAGTAGTTCAGGTTACGCGGCGTCGGGTAGGCGACGAACGAGGAATGCACGAGGCCCATGATGGGCAGACGCTGCTCGAACCATTTCAGGACGGGGTTCTGCGGCTGGAAGGTGGACGGTCCGCTCATGATGCAACCTTAAGAGGATAGAAATTTCGCACGACGTTCATCGAGACGGGCTGACGATCAGCCGATCTTGATCTTGGTGTCGGAGAGGAAGGCGTAAGGGGGAATCGGAAGGTTGGTCGGAGCGGGCCCCTGCCGGATGCGGCCCGAGGTGTCGAACACCGAGCCGTGGCACGGGCAGAACCAGCCGCCGTAGGGGCCCTGGTTGCCGAGCGGGATGCAGCCGAGATGGGTGCAGTTGCCGTAGACGATCAGCCAGTCGGCATGGCCCGACTTGACGCGCGCCGAGTCGGGCTGCGGATCGCGGAGCGCGGACATCTGGACGTCCTCGGCTTCCTTGATTTCCTTCTGCGTCCGGTGACGGACGAAGATCGGCTTGCCGCGCCAGAACACCTTGATCATCTGTCCGTCGGCGATCGGGGCGAGATCGACTTCGATGGGGGCGCCTGCGGCGATGGTCGAGGCGTCCGGGTTCATCTGCGAGATCAGCGGCCAGACCGCCGCTGCGGCACCCGCTGCTGCAACCGCCCCGGTTGCCACGTAGAGAAAATCACGGCGCGTCGCGTGCGCCGAAGCCGTCGTCGTCACGATTCCAAACCCTTTCCGGTCATGGCCGGCTGAACCGCCCCGATGACGTCCGCATGCACGACATGCGGCACCCGAGAATGGCTACCGGCGCCGCGCCCCCGCGGCGGTAGGTCGAAGGTGAACGGCCCCGCCAAATTGAGGCGAAACAGGGCCTTTCGAACGGTTCTATTGACACCCTTGCGAGGGTAGCGCAAGCCCGCCTTCGCACTGCGGCGACGGCCGCACGCAAATCCTTCGGCACGTGTGACTTTTCCCCAAAAACGCGGCCCTGGAAGGAATGCCTGCAAACGCCATGCGCATAGCTCTTTTCCAGCCGGACATTCCGCAGAACACCGGAACGATTCTCCGCCTCTGCGCGTGCCTGAATGTCGAGGCGCATATCATCGAGCCGGCGGGTTTTCCGGTCACCGACCGGCACTTCCGCCGCGCCGGAATGGACTACCTCGACCAGGTGAAAATCGTCCGCCATGTGGCCTGGCACGCCTTCGAAAACTGGCGGCGCGGTGCCGGCGTCCGGCTGCTGTTGCTGACGACCAGGGGCGGCAGGTCCTATCTGGACTGCCGCTACGGCCGGGCAGACATTCTGTTGCTGGGGCGCGAATCCGCCGGCGTTCCGGACGAGGTGTTCGCCGCCGCCGATGAACGGCTGGTGATCCCGATGCAGGGCGGGATGCGCTCGCTCAATGTCGCCATGGCGGCGGCGATGGCGCTCGGCGAAGCATTGAGGCAAACAGGGGCGGCAAACGAGATGCAGACCGTCATGACGCTTGCCGCCGATATCGAGGACCGCAAGATCCCGCGCCCGGGCGTGGTTCGAATCCCTGCGCGACCAGATCTGCGCGGCGTTCGAGGCGCTCGAACGCGAGGCGCCAGCCGCTCTCTATCCCGGCGAGGCAGGCCGGTTCGAGCGCACGCCATGGGAGCGCACCGATCACACCGGCGCCAAGGGCGGCGGCGGCGTCATGTCGATGATGCACGGACGGCTGTTCGAGAAGGTCGGCGTGCACTGCTCGACGGTGCACGGCGAGTTCGCGCCGGAATTTCGCGCGCAGATGCCGGGCGCAGCCGAAGACCCGCGCTTCTGGGCGTCCGGCATTTCCATCATCGCGCACATGCGCAATCCGCATGTGCCGGCGGTGCACATGAACACGCGCTTCGTCGTGACGACCAAAGCCGTGGTTCGGCGGCGGCGCGGACCTGACGCCGGTGCTGGACCGCCGCCGCACCCAGGACGACCCCGATACGATCGCCTTCCATGCGGCGATGAAGGCGGCCTGCGGCGGACACAACGGCGTCGCCGACTACGACAAGTACAAGGCCTGGTGCGACGAATATTTCTATCTGCCGCATCGCAAGGAGCCGCGCGGGATCGGCGGCATCTTCTACGACCACCACAATTCCGGCGACTGGAATGCCGACTTCGCCTTCACGCAGGAGGTCGGCCGCGCGTTCGCAAAGATCTATCCCGAGCTGGTGCGCCGGAATTTCGCGACGCCGTGGACCGCGGCCGAGCGCGAGGAGCAACTGATCCGCCGCGGCCGCTATGTGGAGTTCAACCTGCTGTACGACCGCGGCACGGTGTTCGGCCTGAAGACCGGCGGCAACGTGAACTCGATCCTGTCGTCGCTGCCGCCGGAGGTGAAATGGCCGTGACGCCTGCCCTGCCCCGCGCCATGCTGATCGACATGGATGACACGATCCTGTCGGCCTACGCAAAGCCCGACGCCGCGTGGCTCGCGGTCGCGCATGAATTTGCGGCCGAGCTTGCGCCGCTGTTGCCGACGGAGGCGGCCGCTGCGATCGCTGCCGTCGGGGCGGCAATTCTGGGCGAGCGCGCGAAGCGCACTGGCGGCTGAAGCTGAACGAGGCGCGGCATGTGGTGGTCACGAACGGCTTCGCGTCGCTTGCCGCCGCAGGCAAGGCCGCGATGCCGCAGGAGTTCTGCGTCCGCATGGCGGACCGCTACAGCGTCTACCGCGAAGAGCAGATGGAGCTGTTTCCAGGCGCGCACGATGCGATCGACGCGCTGAAAGGGCTTGGCGTGAAGCTCGCGCTGGTGACGAACGGCGCGGCCGAAACCCAGCGCGCAAAGATCGTGCGCTTTGCGCTCGAGCACCGGTTCGACCACATCCAGATCGAAGGCGAGCACGGTTTTGGCAAGCCGGAAGAGCGCGCCTACACCCATGCGATGGAGGCGCTCGGCGTCACCGCGCGCGACACCTGGATGGTCGGCGACAATCTCGAATGGGAGGTCGTCACGCCGCAGCGGCTCGGCATCTACGCGATCTGGATGGACGCGCACGGCGACGGCCTGCCGGAAGGCTCCACCATCAAGCCGGACCGGATCATCCGTTCTCTCTCAGAACTGCTGCCGGACTAGAACGGACGGGCCCATGAAAATCCGCGAGGTGAGCATTGCCGGATATCGCTCGCTGCGCGCCATCCGCTTTCCCGTCGGCCAGCTCACCGTCTTCGTCGGCGCCAACGGCGTCGGCAAGACCAACCTCTATCGCGCATTGCAGCTGCTGCAGGCCTCGGCGGCGGGCACGCTCGCGCGCGAGCTTGCGTCCGAAGGCGGAATGGACTCCGCAGTGTGGGCGGGCAAGCGGAAGGTCAACAAGCCGGTGCGGATCAAGCTCTATGTCGGCCTGGGAGCGGATACGGACAAGAGCGGGACAATCGAGCTTCGACTACGACGTCGAAGCCGGCGTCGCGCATTCCTACGCCATCGAGGTCGGGTCTGCCCATGCCACGGCGCGGCAGCGCTGGGCCTGGAGCCGCAAGTCAAGGAAGAGACACTCATCTATCATCGGCGCCGCGCGGCCGCTTACGGTCCTCGAACGCAAGGGTCGGCGTGCGACCGCTGATCGACGACGAGGGCCGCAAGCACGCGCTCGGCGCCGATCTGCTCGCCACGGAAACCGCGCTTGGCGCGCTGCGCGATCCCGGGCGCTTCGGCGACATCGATCTTGTGCGCCGGACCCTGCTGGACTGGCGCTTCTATCACGATTTCCGCAGCGACAAGGATTCGCCGCTGCGCCAGCCATGCCTTGCCGTGACCACGCCGACGCTCGCATCCGACGGCTCGGACCTCGCCGCCGTGTTCGCGACGCTGATGGCGTATCCGGCAAGACGCGAGCGAGCTCTATCAGGCCATCGACGACGCATTTCCGGGCGCGCGGCTCGTCGTTCCGCCGGCGAGTCGGACGGCCTCGTTCGGCCTGACCCAGGCGGAATTTCACCCGAAGCGCGTGTTCGAGGCGAACGAGCTGTCCGACGGCACGCTGCGCTATCTGGCGCTTGCCGGCGCATTGCTCGGCTATCGCCTGCCCGGCTTCATCGCGCTGAACGAGCCCGAGGCGAGCCTGCATCCGGACCTCCTGGAACCGCTGGCACGGCTGATCGTTCGCGCCGCCGAGCGCACGCAGGTGTGGGTCGTGACTCATTCCGAACGCCTGGCCGACGCATTCGCATCCGTCGGCGGCATCGCGCCGCGCACGGTCATCAAGCGAAAGCGGCGAAACCTGGATCGAGGGATTGAAGCTCGGCGGAAGCTTCTGCGCAAGACGACGATGACGATTGATCGACAGGTCCGGCAAAAGCCGGCATTGCGACATTCTTCTGTCACGACGCCGGCCTATCGTGCTCGCGATCTTCACGCGGGTGCTGATGGAGCCGATCATGAAATTGAAAGCAGGCGATGTGGTTGTGTTGAAATCGGGCGGTCAGGCGCTGACCGTGGCGGAAGTCAACGACGAAAACATTGAATGCATCTGGATCGGCGAAGAAGGCGAACTGTTCCGCGAAACCCTTCCGGCCGTCACCCTCGAACTCGCCGCAGTCGAGGAAGAGGAAGACGACGAAGAAGAGAACGGCGACGACGAAGAAGAGGAAAGACGACGAAGACGAGGAAGACCCGCGCGCCGTCGCCTGAATAGCCCCCGGTTTCCTTGGCGGCTGGATGCTCGTCACAGCGTTCTATCTGAATTCGACCGCCAGTTTCCTGCGCCTGCTTGCACGCTCGAGACCGTGAGCACGGTGCGGCGCTACTTCAGCGCCGCGACCGATCATCACGACGCCGCCAAGGATAATGACGGCGTCGAGCATCGCGGTGTGAACGCGGATCGGCAGCCGCTCGACCAGCATCTTGGCGAGAAAGCCGCCGGGAAACGCGATCATCCCGATCAACAGACCGAAGGCGATCACCTGCGCCGTCATCACGCCGGTGACGCCGAAGGTTGCGACCTTGACGATGCCGACCGCGATGGTGACCACCGCATCGGTCGCGACGACGGCCGCGCCTTCGAGGCCGGCCGCCATCAACAGCGACAGCAGGATCGCGCCCGAACCCGACGTGCCGCCGACCACGAGACCGAAGCCGACCGCGCCGATCGCAAGACCGCCGTCGCCGAGCGTCAGCGCGCGCTTGCGCGCAATGCGGCGCAGCGGCACGCTCAGGATCAGCATTGCGCCGATCACGAGCGCCGCGCCGACGCCGGACAGCCGTGAGTAGCCCCAGGCGCCGAGCACGCAGGTGAGCGCGGCGCAAGCGATGATGATCAGAGCGCGCCTGCCGTCGACATGGCGAAAGAACGCAGCGACGCGGCCCAGATTGGTGAACAGCGCCGAGATCGCGATGATCGGCACCACCGGTTCCGCGCCGAGCATCGGCACCAGCACCAGCGGCATCAACGCACCGGTGCCGTAACCTGCGACGCCGCCGATCACGGATGCGACCAGCGTCACGCAAGCCACGATCGCGAGCTGTGCGAGCGAGATGTTCGCAAAGCCGGAAAGAACGTCAGTGAGCACTTGGTCAGGATCCGGAGCGCGTGAGGTCGGCGGGCGAAATTAGCACACTGAACTGCTCGCACCAGATCACCACGCTCTTGTAGTCGTCGAGCTTCACAGAATTCGGGTATCGGATAGCGCTGGCTGCCCTCGAACGACCGCAGCCGTCCGAGATCGACCGCGCGTCGCGCTCTTGACGTCGGCCTCGCTGCGGACCTGCGCCTTCGGCACCAGATAGACGTGATACTTCGGCCCGGGTCCGACCTTGAAATCGCCTTCGAGGAACACGGTGCGCTCATAGACGCTGACCTTGCCGCGTCCCCAGTGAACCGGATCGGCGGGATTTGCATGGATGAACGTGCCACTGGCGACCAGCCGCGAGCGGTCGGCCTCGGTCAGGCTTTCCGCCGCGGGCGGCGGCGGAAACACGATACGGGAAAGATGAAGAAGCCCACGGCAATGCCGAAGGCGGTGCCGAGCACGCCGCCAAGGAGAAAAATCGAAACGCTCTTCCAGAACGATTTCATGACTTCGAGCTGCCGGACCATTGGTCTTGTGCAGACTATACGCCGCAGCCACCGCGCCTGTTACGCGGTCATTCCTCCATCGCGCGAGCGGCGATCGTCACCAACTCTGCGTCCCCGGACGGAAATCCCGCATCGATCCAGAGCTGCTCGGCGCGGGCGAGCGCCGCGCCAAGCTTCGGTCCGGGCTGCAGACCGCGCGCCATGAAGTCGGCCGCCTTCAATGGAAACACCGGCGCGGTCCACCGCGAGGGAAGCGTCGCGAGCTGCTGCCAGCGCCCCGCATCGTCGCCGGTTTGCGCCCAGGCCAGCATCAGGCGATCGACGATAGCGCTCAGGCCCGAGCTTGTAGATCGCAACGCGCGCCTGCGCCTCATCGATGGAGACCAGCCGCCACCAGCGATGCGCCATGGAGACCAGTTCCGCGCTTTCCGCATTCGACAGGCGGAGCCGCTCGGTCAGGCGCTCGGCATCCTCGACAACGGCGACCGCGAGCGCCGCAAGACGGCGGATCGGCTCGGGCGGCAGCGCGAGCTGCTGCTCGGCCGCGACCATCGCATCGAAGGCTGCGTGATAGGTGACGCCGCCCAGCAATTCCAGCAGCAAGCCGCCGTCGCCCATCGCGCGCAACGCGGCCGATGCACCATCGGCATCCAGCAGCTTCAGCATTTCGCTGCGAATGCGCTCGGCCGACAGATGCTTGAGGCCGGCGCGGCCCGCGATACAGGCGTGCAGGCCTTCAGGATCGAGCGGCCCCGCGCCATAAGCCGCATGAATCCGGAAGAAGCGCAGGATGCGCAGATAATCTTCCGCAATCCGCCGCTCGGCCTCGCCGATGAAGCGCACGCGTCGGTGCGCAAGATCGTCGAGGCCGCCGGTGTAATCATAGACCGTGCCGTCCGCCGAGACGGACAGTGCGTTGATCGTGAAGTCACGCCGTGCGGCGTCGCGCGACCAGTCGCGCCCGAATGCCACCTTCGCCTTTCGACCGAAGGTCTCGACGTCTTCGCGCAGCGTCGTGACTTCGTAGGGGCGCCCATCGATGATCAGCGTCACCGTTCCGTGCTCGACGCCGGTCGGCGCAAATTTGATATGCGCGGCATTGGCGCGGCGCATGACCTCGTCGGGAACCGCGGTGGTCGCGATGTCGATCTCCGCGACCGAACGTCCCATCAGCGCATTGCGCACGGCCCCGCCGACCACGCGCGCTTCCTCACCGTCGCTGTCGAGCAAGCTGCAGCGCCGTCGCAACGCCTCCGCTCGCGAGAAAGCGCGCGCCGCGCAAACGATCGACCGCCTGTACCAGCTGCCGCTCACTTGTCGACTCCCGGCACCAGCCTGCCGTTCTCCATATGCGCCGGCACGTAGGTCGATCCCGGCGGCGCGCCCGAGAAATGCGCGAGGTAGGCAAAGCTCCCAATGACCAGCACGAGGGCAGCCGTGGTCAGCCAGCCGATGATCGGCAGCGGCCAGGCGGTCTTGTCGAAGATGTGCGTGCGCGTCACGACCAAATAAATTGCATAGACCGCGAAGGGGATGAGAAAGAGCCCGACCTCGGTGAGAACCGGACGGATCATTTGGCGAACATCCGCTGGTACAGCACGCGCAGGATTCCGGCGGTCACGCCCCAGACATAGCGGTCGCCGTACGGCATCTCATAGTAGCTGCGCGTGATGTCGCGAAACTCCCGCGTCTTCAGGAAATGATTGGCCGGGTTCATCAGGAACGCGAGCGGCACCTCGAACACGTCGTCGACCTCGCACTTGTTGACGCGCAGCTCGAAGCCGGGGCTGACGCGCGCGACCGTCGGCAGGATGCGATAGCCGAACGGCGTGCCGTAGAGATCCATATAGCCGATCGGCTCGACGAAGTCGGAATCGAGACCGATCTCCTCTTCCGCCTCGCGCAGCGCGGCGTACATCGGCGAGGGGTCCGACGCATCGATCTTGCCGCCCGGAAACGCGACCTGCCCGGCGTGATCGTTGAGGTGTGCGGCGCGTTGCGTCAGCAGCACCATCGGTTCTTCGCGCTCGACGACGGGCACGAGGACCGCCGCTGGACGGATCGGCTTCTCCTGCGCGATGATCTCCAGCACGCTGCGCATGCCCTCGTCGTCGGTCGGCGGAATGATGGCCGGATCGGTCAGTCCGGGCGGGACGTCGAAGGTGAAGAGCTCGCGCGCTCTCCGGAAGAATTCATCCGAGGTGATGGTGACGCTCTCGAGGCCCGGCTTCGGTTCGTCGCCGGCAGTGGTGACGGAATCGCTCAAACGTTTTCCCTCACCTGTTCGGCGCCGGCCATCGCAAAGAACACGCCTCCCGAACTGACGCCGAACATGTCGCGTCCGTTCACCGAGCGCTCCTCGCCGAGCTCGACCAGGTCGTAATAGATCGGCCGCGTCACCTTGGCCCAGAGATCGCGGCGCACGTGCAGGTATGGCATCAACCCGCCGTCGCTTGCTTGCTTGAAGCGCAGTTCATGTTCGCTGTCGCATTCCACCCAGTCGTCGACATTGGTGCGAAAATGCAGCCGCTGCTCGTCGCCGGAACCATCCTTCTGCATCTCGACCGCCATGAAAGGGGCATCATCGACGCGAATGCCGACCTTCTCGACCGGTGTCACGAGAAAGTGCTTATCGCCTTCGCGCTTCAGGATCGTTGAGAACAGGCGCACCAGCGCCGGCCGGCCGATCGGCGTGCCCATGTAGAACCAGGTGCCGTCGGAGCCGATTCGCATGTCGATATCGCCGCAAAAATCCGGGTTCCACAGATGCACCGGCGGCAAACCTTTCTTGGCCGCGGTGCGCGCCGCGGACGTGAGGGTCCGTCCAGCCCGCTTGCGAGGAAGTTTGCCCTTGGTTCGCCATGGTTTGTCCCGACGTTAACGACCGGTTCGCACTCGCCGGATCGTGATTGGCTGGTGCAGCCCCTACCCCCGATAATGCGGGAATATCGGAATTCAAGGGAATACATCAGCTTAGGTTCAGTCTAGCATACAAACAGGCGGCGCAAGTCAGGCACGAAGCTTGCAGCGCAACGGGGATGCGGCGGTTCCGGCTGAGGAGCCTGAAACAGGAGATCGGAATGGCTGCGGAAGGTGTCGAGAAGCTGGAAGACGTGATCGTACGGTCGGCGGAGCAGGTCGCCGCCAGCATCAAGACCGCCAAGGAGGCGGTCGGCACCATCATCTTCGGCCAGGATCGGGTGGTCGAAAACGCGCTGGTAACCATCCTGTCCGGCGGCCATGCGCTGCTGATCGGCGTTCCGGGCCTCGCCAAGACCAAACTCGTGGAAACGCTCGGCATCACGCTCGGGCTCGACGCAAAACGCATCCAGTTCACGCCCGGACCTGATGCCGTCCGACATCCTCGGCGCCGAGGTGCTGGACGAGAGCGCCAGCGGCAAGCGCTCGTTCCGCTTCATCACCGGCCCGGTGTTCGCGCAGCTGTTGATGGCCGACGAGATCAACCGCGCCAGCCCGCGCACGCAGTCCGCGCTGCTGCAGGCGATGCAGGAGCAGCACGTGACGATCGCCGGCGCGCGACATGATCTGCCGAGGCCGTTCCACGTGCTCGCGACGCAAAATCCGCTCGAGCAGGAAGGCACCTATCCCCTGCCCGAAGCCCAGCTCGACCGCTTCCTGATGGAAATCGACGTCGACTATCCGGATCGCGAGGCCGAGCGGCGCATCCTGTTCGAAACGACGGGATCGGAGGAAACGCACGCCAAGGCGGCGATGACGCCGGAAGCGCTGATGACGGCGCAGCGGCTGGTGCGCCGTCTCCCGGTCGGCGATTCGGTTGTCGAGGCGATCCTGTCGCTGGTGCGCTCGGCGCGTCCGGGACCGGATGGCGGCGAAAGCGCGAAGCACATCGCCTGGGGCCCGGGCCCGCGCGCCAGCCAGGCGCTGATGCTTGCGGTCCGCGCCCGCGCGCTGCTCGACGGACGGCTTGCGCCGTCGATCGACGACGTGCTCGATCTTGCAGAACCGGTCCTCAAGCACCGCATGGCACTGACCTTCTCGGCACGCGCGGAGGGGCGCACGATCACCGAGGTGATCGGCCAGCTCAAGTCGCGGATCGGTTGATGGCAGAGGCGGCGGTTCACACGGCAGGAGAGACTCGAAGCAGTCCGACGGGCCGACGGCGAAAGCCGGTCGCTTGCCGCCGTCGCTGCCGCGCCTCGTGCTGGAAGCGCGCCGCATCGCCAACAACGTCATTCACGGACTGCATGGCCGCCGCCGCGCCGGCGCCGGCGAAAGCTTCTGGCAGTATCGCCGCTTCACCACCGGCGAACCGGCGCAGAACATCGACTGGCGGCGCTCGGGCCGCGACGATCATCTCTATGTCCGCGAGCAGGAATGGGAGGCCGCGCACACCGTGTGGCTGTGGCCGGACCGCTCGGCATCGATGGCGTTCGCCTCGAAGAAATCCCGCGACAGCAAGCTCGAGCGCGCGCTGATCGTCGCCTTCGCGCTGGCCGAACTGCTGGTCGAAGGCGGCGAGCGCGTCGGCATTCCGGGCATCATGCACCCGACCGGCAGCCGCAACGTGATCGACAAGATGGCGCAGGCGATGCTGCACGACACGGCGCAGCGCGCGAGCCTGCCGCCCTCCTTCGTGCCGTCGTCGCTGTCCGAAATCGTCGTGCTGTCGGACTTCTGGTCGCCGATCGGCGAAGTGCACGCGACACTCGCGGGCCTGTCGTCGACCGGCGCGCACGGCACGCTGGTGCAGGTGGTCGATCCGGCCGAGGAGACGTTTCCCTATTCCGGCCGTATCGACTTCGTCGAACCGGAAGGTTTCGGCACCATTACCGCGGGACGCGCCGAGACCTGGGCCGCCGACTACATCGCGCGCGTGGCGCGGCATCAGCGAAGAGATTCGGGCCGAGACCCGCCGTCTCGGCTGGCTGTTCTCCGTGCACAACACCGATCGCTCGGCGGCGGAGCTGCTGTTGTTCCTGCACGGCGGCATGACGGTCAGCAAAGGCAGCCAGATCGGACGCCACGCATGATCGGCAGCCTTCCCATCGCCTTTGCGCAGCCGCTGATGCTGATCGGGCTGGTCAGCCTGCCGGTGCTGTGGTGGCTGCTGCGGCTGATGCCGCCGCGCCCGCGCCGGATCGATTTTCCGCCGACGCGGCTGTTGTTCGATATCGCGCCGAAGGAAGAGACGCCGGCGCGCACGCCGTGGTGGCTGACGCTGATCCGCCTGCTCGCCGCGGCCCTGGTGATCTTCGCTGCGGCCGGCCCGATCTACAATCCGATCGCGGGCGCAACGCGCTCGAGCGCGCCGCTCGTCATGCTGATCGATGACGGCTGGAGCGCCGCGGCAAGCTGGGAGACCCGCATCAAGTCGGCGGATGAACTGATCGCGGCCGCGGAGTCCGACAGCCGCGGCGTGGCGCTGATCCCGATGTCGGAGCCTGCAACGCGACATCACGCTGATGCCGGCGGGCAATGCGCGCATTGCGCTGCGTCAGCTGTCGCCGAAGCCGTTTGCGGTCGAGCGCGTCGACATGCTGCCGGCCATCACCCGTTTCCTGAATGCGACCGGTGACGCCGAGATCGTCTGGATTGCCGACGGCGTCGATACCGGCCGCGGGCCTGAGTTCGTCGCCGGCCTTCCGGCGGCGATCGGCGAGCGCCAGCTGACGATCTACGACAGCGGCGTCGCGCCAGCCGCATGCGCTGACCGCGGCGGAGAACGCCGCCGCGCGCATGGTGGTGAAGGTGCTTCGCGCCGGCGACCGGCGCGCCGGAGACCGGCATCGTGCGCGGGCTGGATTCGAAGGGTTCGCCGATCGGCGATGCGCGCTTCGTCTTCAACGTGCAAGAGACCGAGACCGAAGCTGCGTTCGACCTGCCGGTCGAGCTGCGCAACGACATCACGCGGCTGGAAGTCGCCGGCGAGCGCTCGGCCGGTGCGGTGCAGTTGCTCGACAAGCGCTGGCGCCGCCGCGCCGTCGGCGTGATCACCGGCGCGACCTCCGACACGGCGCAGCCCCTGCTTGCATCCACGTTCTACCTTTCGCGCGCGCTTGGGCCGTTCGCCGATGTGCGGCTCGGCGAACGTGGCGCGCCGGCAACCGCCATCGCGTCGCTTCCTCGATCAGAAGCTGCCGATGATCGTGCTGGCGGACGTCGGCACGCTGGGGCCCGAGATTCGCGAACGGCTGAATGCATGGATCGCGCAAGGCGGCGTGCTCGTCCGCTTCGCAGGCCCGCGGCTTGCGGCCGCCGACGACGATCTGGTTCCCGTCCGGCTGCGGCGGGGCGGACGCAGCCTCGGCGGCGCATTGACCTGGGAGAAGCCGCAAAATCTCGCCGGCTTTGCCGCCGATGGCCCGTTTGCGGGCCTCGCCGTCGCCAAGGACGTTACCGTCACCCGGCAGGTGCTGGCCGAGCCGGACGCATCGCTGACGGCCAAGAGCTGGGCGACGCTGGGCGACGGCACGCCGCTCGTGACAGGCGAGCAGCGCGGCAAAGGTATCGTCGCCCTCTTCCATGTCAGCGCCGACACACGCTGGTCGGACTTGCCGATTTCGGGTACATTCGTGGAAATGCTCAGACGCATCGTCGATATATCGGGCTACACCCAGACTGCGGGTGCCGGTCCCGCAGGCGAAGCGACCACCGAGACCGTAGCGCCGACGCGCATTCTCGATGGCTTTGGCGCGTTCGGACCGCCGCCGTCGACCGCAAAGCCGCTCAAGGCCGACTACCGCGATCGCGCAACGCTGGATCATCCGCCGGGCTTCTACGGCCCGCCCGATGGACCGCTCGCGGTCAACACGCTGGCCGCAGCCGATCGTATCGCCGCGCTCGACACCTCGAGCCTGCGCGCGCGCCATGCCGCCTATCGCAGCGCCGAGCCGCGCGACCTGCGCGGCTGGCTGCTGTCCGGCGCGCTTGGCCTGTTCCTGCTCGATGCGCTGGTCGTCGCCGTCCTGGGCGCAGGCCTTTACGGCCTGTTGCGGCGGCGGCGCGCGGCCGCGGCGGCCGTCGCACGTGATGTTCGTGGCCGCGACAGCTGCTGTCGAGCCTGCCCGCGTCCGCGCAGAACGACGAGGCGAACATCAAGGCGGTGTCGCAGACGCGGCTTGCCTATGTCGTCACCGGCAATGCCGACGTGGATTCGATCGTGCAGGCCGGCCTTGCCGGACTGACGCTGTTCCTGGCGCAACGCACCGCATTCGAAGGCGGCGATCCGGTGGGCGTCGATCCGGGGCGCGATGAGCTGTCGTTCTACCCGATGATCTACTGGCCGGTGATCCCGGGCGCGCCGCGGCCGCCGCAGGACACGCTGAACAAGCTCGACGCCTACATGAAGCAGGGCGGCACCGTGCTGTTCGACACGCGCGATGCGATCGAAGCGCCGGCGACGCCGGGCGGCGAATCCGAGACGCCGGGCATGCTGACGCTGCGCAACATTCTCGGCTCGCTCGATATCCCCGAGCTCGAGCCGGTGCCGCGCGAGCATGTGCTGACGAAGACATTCTATCTGCTGCGCGACTTCCCCGGCCGCTTCACCAGCGGGCAGACCTGGGTCGAGACCCTGCCGCGCGACAACGATGAAGGCGAGGAAGTCGGCATCGCGTCCGGCGCGCGGCGGCGATGGCGTCTCGCCGATCATCATCACCTCGAACGATCTCGCGGGCGCGTGGGCGCTGCGCCCGGACGGCCAGCCGATGCTGCCGCTGACGCCCGGCGAGCCGCGCCAGCGCGAGTTCGCCTTCCGCGCCGGCGTCAATATCGTGATGTATCTGCTGACCGGCAACTACAAGGCCGATCAGGTTCATGTGCCGGCGCTGATCGAGCGGCTCGGACAATAGAGACGCCATGCAATACGGCCTCGCCTTCGCACCGCTCGTTCCCGCGCTGGTGCTCTGGATCGCGCCTCGGCGCGATCGTCGTCATCGCGGCGATCCTGACGCTGGCGCGCGCGCGCGGCGCTGCGATCCGCGTCGCAGCGCTTGCGCTGATTCTGCTCGCGCTCGCCAATCCCTCGTTCACCCGCGAGGATCGCGAGCCGCTGTCGTCGGTCGCAGCCGTCGTGATCGACAAGAGCCCGAGCCAGAATTTCGGCGACCGCACGAAGGAGACCGAAGCCGCGCGCGAAGCGCTGCTCGACCGGCTGAAGCAGATCAAGGGGCTCGAAGTCCGCGTGGTCGAGGCCGGCCAGGCCGACGGCGAGACCGATGGCACGCGGCTGTTTACGGCGCTGAGCTCGGCGCTGTCGGATGTGCCGACCGATCGCGTCGCCGGCGCGTTCATGATCACCGACGGACGGGTGCACGACATCCCGGCCAATGCTTCGGCGCTCGGCTTCAGCGCGCCGGTGCACGCGCTGATCACCGGACGCAAGGACGAGCGCGACCGCCGCATCGCCATCGTCGCAGCGCCTCGCTTCGGCATCGTCGGGCAGCAGCAGAAGATCACCTATCGCCTCGACGATCAGGGCGTCAGCGGCGAGCGCGCACAGGTCGTCGTCCGCCGCGACGGCCAGACGATCAATCAGCGCACCGTGCTGAGCGGCCAGACCGTCACCGTCGATATCGACGTGCCGCACGCGGGACCGAACATCGTCGAGATCGAAGCCTCGCCGCTCGCAGGCGAGCTGACGCCGGTGAACAACCGCGCGGTGGTGTCCATCGACGGCGTGCGCGACAAGCTGCGCGTGCTGCTGGTCTCGGGCGAGCCGCATTCGGGCGAACGCACCTGGCGCAACCTCTTGAAGTCCGACGCCAGCGTCGACCTGGTGCACTTCACGATCCTGCGTCCGCCGGAGAAACAGGACGGCACGCCGATCAACGAGCTGTCGCTGATCGCATTCCCGACGCGCGAGCTGTTCCTGCAGAAGATCCACGAATTCCAGTTGATCATCTTCGACCGCTACGCCCGCCAGGGCGTGCTGCCGATCGGCTACTTCGAGAACATCGCCCGCTATGTGCGCAACGGCGGCGCGGTGCTGGTCGCGGCCGGTCCCGACTACGCCAGCAACACCAGCATCTGGCGCACGCCGCTGGACAGCGTGCTGCCGGCCGAACCGGTCGGCGTCTCCGAGCGCGGCTACTTTGCGCGGGTGAACGATGCCGGCAAGCGGCATCCGGTGACGCGCGGGCTCGAAGGCAGCGCCAGCGATCCGCCGAAATGGAGCCGCTTCTTCCGCCAGATCGACACCCGCAACATCACCGGCTCGACGATCATGGATGGCGCCGACGGCAAGCCGCTGCTGGTGCTGTCGCGGCAGGGCGAAGGACGCGTCGCGCTGCTGCTCTCCGATCACATCTGGCTGTGGGCGCGCTCCTATGAGGGCGGCGGGCCGCACCTCGACCTGCTGCGGCGGCTGTCGCACTGGCTGATGAAGCAGCCGGATCTGGAGGAAGAGGCGCTGCGGCTGTCCGTGTCGGGCCGCGACCTCGTCGTCACCCGCCAGACCATGACCGACGAAATCCCGCCGGTGACGGTGACCTCGCCGTCCGGCGTCAAGCGCGAGCTCAATCTTGCGATGACGGAGCCCGGAGCCTGGCGCGCGACGCTCGCCGCCGACGAGCTCGGCCTGTGGCAGGCGACCGACGGCAAGCTGACGACGCTGATCAATGTCGGCCCGACCAACCCGAAGGAATTCTCCGAAGTCACCTCCACCACCGAGCTGCTGACGCCGCTGACGCAGGCGACCGGCGGCGATACGCGGCGGGTGATGAACGGCTCATCGCTCGACCTGCCGCGCATCCTGCCGGTGCGGGCTTCCAGCGTCTTTCGCGGCGACAGCTGGCTGGGCCTGAAGATGCGCGAGGCGAGCGTCGTCAAGGGCATCGGCGTGCTGCCGATCTTTGCCGGCATCATCGGCCTGTTGCTGCTGATCGGCGCGTTCGCTGCGACCTGGCTGCGCGAAGGCCGCTGATACCTTCGCGCACACTCTCCTTGGTTCGACCTGCCCTGCGTAGCCTTGCCCATTGACACTCGCGCCGTCGCGCCTGATGTTATATTATAACATTACAGATCGCAGGCAGCGATCTTGGGGACGTGCGCGGGATGGGGTGGTTTCGGCCGAGGATGAGGTTTGCGGCGTGCTTGCGCTTGCAGCGCTTGCGCTGAACCTCGCCTTTGCGTTCGGCCACCATCACTTCGACGACGCGCGCGGCCTCGCCGCAAGCCACCACTCGGGCGTCGCCGGGCACACGGACGACGGCGACGATGACCATCATGGGTCGACGGCCGCCCATCCCTGCTTCATCTGCACCGTCGTGTCGGCTGCGGCCGTTGCCGCGAGCCCCCCTGCCCTTCCCGCACCAGCCTGGACGCGCACTGCCGACATTGCGACGGCGATGGCTCTCGGCCTGCGGCGGAGCGAGCGCACAAGCTTCGAAGCCCGCGCGCCGCCGCACGCCTGACTGCTGAACAGCACCACAGAACCACGCTGCCGCCGCGCGAGCGGGCGGTACGGCGTTCACAAATCATCCAACGGACAAGCGGCAAGCGGCGCGCTCGCGTTGCGACGCATGCCGGTCCGATCAGGACACATCGAAATGCCTTCAGGTCTCAGGCGCGCATTGCTTGCGTGCAGCTCCACCCTCGTTGTTGCGGCTTTCGCCGGCAGCGATGCCCACGCGCAAGCCGCGAATTCCAACGTGCTCCCGGAGATCACGGTCACTCAAAGCCCGATCGTGACGCGCAGATCGACCGCTGCGCCAGGTGATGCCGGACAGAACCTGTCGGACCTCCTGGATGAATCCTTCTCCGCCGTCACGACGATGACCACCGAGCAGATCGAACGCGAGCGCGGCGGCGCGCTCGGCAACGGCGGATCGCTCGGCAATCTCCTGTTCGACAAGCCCGGCATCACCGGCTCGACCTTCTCGCCCGGATCAAGCCGGCCGGTCATTCGCGGCCTCGATAATTTCCGCGTGCGCGTGCAGGAGAACGGCACGTCGACGCTCGACGTCTCCGAGATCGGCGAGGATCACGCCGTCCCGGTCGATACGATGTCGGCCGATCGCGTCGAAGTCGTGCGGGGACCCGCGACGCTGCGTTATGGCTCGCAGGCGATCGGCGGCGTGGTCAGCATCGACAACAACCGCATTCCGATGCCGTCGACGCCATTTGGCTTCTCGGGTCGCATCGGCAGTGCGTTCACCTCGGTGGATCGCGGCGGCGAAGGCTCGGTCGCCTTCGACGGCCGCGGCAAGGACGTGCGCCATGCATCTCGACGCCTTCGCGCGGCGCTCGGGCGACTATCGCATTCCGGGCGGCGTGCAGGCGAATTCGAGCGTGAGCGCCGAAGGCGGCGCCGTCGGCGGCAGCACGTTCTTCAACGGCGGCTTCTTCGGGCTGGCTTTGACCAACACGCGCTCGCTCTACCACATCCCCGGCACCGAGTCGGCGGCGAACAACACGCGCATCGATCTCGAACAGACGAAGCTGCTCGGCAAGGGCGAGTTTCGACCCGACTCCGCCGTCGTCGACGCCGTGCGCCTGTGGTTCGGCGCGACCGACTATCGCCATTTCGAGAAGAGCATTGGCGAGGACGGTATCGACGGCACGCAGGCGACGTTCCGCAATCGCGAGCAGGAAGCGCGCGTCGAAACGCAGTTGCAGCCCGTCGACCACGCCGTTCGGCGTCTGGACCGCCGCGCCCGGCATCCAGTTCAATCATCAGAACCTCGGCACCGCAGGCGAGGCAGGCTCGCTGATCGCGCCGAGCGAAACCACCGCCGGCGCATTCTACCTGTTCAACGAGCTGCGCGTTTCGCCGACGCTGAAGCTGCAGGCGGCGGGCCGCGTCGATCGCGCGCATGTCGACGGCACGGCCGCGACCTTTCCGGCCGATCTCGACGGCCTGAGCGGCGCGCCGACCGAGTTCGGCGCGAAGCGCGATTTCACGCCGCTTGAGCGCAAGCTTTGGCGCGCTGCAGGCGCTGCCTTACGGGCTCGTCGCCGGCGTCTCGGCGCAGTATGTCGAGCGCGCGCCGCGCGCGCTGGAACTGTTCGCGAAAGGGCCGCACGACGCCTCCGGCACCTTCGAGATCGGCGATCCGAACCTGAAGAAGGAAGCCGCGACCAGCATCGAGGCAAGCCTGCGCAAGCCGCAAGGAAGCTGGCGCTTCGACGCGACCGTCTTCCACACGCGCTACCACAACTTCATCTTCCGCCAGGAGACGGGGCTGCTCTGCGACGACGATTTCGAAAGCTGCGGCACAGGCGGCGGCACGGAGCTGCGGCAGGTGGTGTTCCGCCAGCGCGACGCGCGCTTCTGGGGCGCGGAGCTTGCGACGCAGGTCGATCTCACGCAGATCGGCGAATTCACCTTCGGCGTCGACGGACAATACGATTTTGTCGATGCCCGCTTCACCGACGGCAGCTTCGTGCCGCGCATTCCGCCGCATCGGCTCGGCGGCGGCGCTTATCTGAAGAGCACGGAATGGTTCGCGCGCGTCGGCCTGCTGCACGCGTTCGCGCAGAACAATGTCGCGCTGAACGAAACGCCGACAGCCGGCTATAATCTCCTGAGGGCCGAGCTCACCTACACGCTGAAGGTCGCGCCGAACCTGTTCAACGTGAAGGAAGCGCGCTTCGGTGTCGTCGGCACGAACCTGCTCGACGACGACGTGCGCAACAGCGTCTCGTTCCGCAAGGACGAAGTGCTGTTGCCGGGCCGTTCGGTGCGTTTCTTCGCCAGCGCGAAGTTTTAGCGCGCTTCAGGCAGGTGCCCGCGCAAAATCCCAGTCCGGACGGACGCGTCCGGACACGCCTTCGAAGGCGCCCGCTTCCAGTTCCGCGACCAGCACGCGCGCGGCGTCGACGGGGCCCGGCATGACGGCGCAGCCGCGCGGCACGCGCTTGAAGCCGACGCGGCTGTAGTAAGGCTCGTCGCCGACCAGCAGCACCAGCCGATGCCCCTTCGCCTTTGCTTCCGACAGGCAGCGCTCGAGCAGCATGCGGCCGATGCCGTGGCCGCGAAACGGCGGCTCGACCGTCAGCGGGCCCAGCATCAGCGCCTTGGTGTCGCCGATGCAGATCGGCAGCTGACGCACCGAGCCGACCAGCAGCGTGCCGATGCGCGCGGTGAACGACAGGTCCAGCCGGTGATCGACATGCTCGCGCAGGCGATGGGCCGAGAGCACGAAGCGGCCTGGGCCGAACGTGCGCTCGTGCAGCCGCTCGATCGGCTGCGCGTCGGAGGCGGCCTCGGGTCAGAATCGTGATCGAAAGCTCAGGCATCGGCAGCGCGGCTTAGCATCTGACGCGCGCAAGGTCCACGGGCTCAGCCGACGTCCAATCCAGTCGAGCGAAATCGGCACGCTGCCGACCGCTTCCTCGATCCTGCGCCGCGTCCCTTTCGTCGTGCCGTCGGGCAGGGATTTCACCTCGAAGAAGCCGCAATCGACAATCTCGCGATTGGGGACCGGTTTGGAGGCCTGGTGAAATTTCCGCACGATGTAGACGACGACATGATCGCGGCGGGAGACGTGGCGATTGAAGAAGATGCCGTGCAGCACGGGCTCGCCGTCGAAGACGATGTTGCCCTCCTCCTCGAGTTCGCGTCGCATGGCATCGAGCGCCGTCTCGCCGACCTCGACGCCGCCGCCCGGCAGGTGCCAGCCCGTCGACATAGCTGTGCTTCACCAGAAAGACGCGGCCTTCCGCATCGAACACCAGCGCGCGCACGCCCAACGTCATGCCGCGGGCAAATCGCCAATAGACAGTGAAAGCAGCGCCGGAGCAGCGGCTCGAGCAGGATGCGGATGCGGGACTGGGTCATCGCGGCTGCGTCATGGATCACTGAAAGACCGGCCTGAGGAACGACCTTTCATACTTCAGGAAGCATCTGCGTCTCCCGATAATAGGCAGCCGCCTTCTGGCACTCGGGATCGCTGGCGGCTTTCGCGCGATAGGCTTCGTAGGCGGCGAGCGACGGGAAACGAGAACATCGCAACGGCGACGTAGTCCGAGCTTTCGTGCGGCAGAAAATAGCCGTGGTGCGTGCCGCCGAGCTTGTTGACCAGCGGAATCCACATTTTCGCGTAGGTTTCGAATTCCTTGACCTTGAACGGATCGATCTCATAGCGCAGATAGCAGGTGATCATCGTCGCTTCCCGGATTTTGAGGTTGGGCGTTGAACCGCCTACGGGGCTCACCGGCGCCGTTCCCGCTTGCATGGATTTGCCGCCCTTGTCAAAACAGGCAATGTTTCTTGCGCGCAACACTTGGCTGGATGGACCCGTGACCGTGGACGCGTTCACGCTGGCGCATCTGTCCGATCCGCATCTCGCGCCCTTGCCAAAACCGCGCTTGAGCGAACTGATGGGCAAACGCGCGACCGGCTACTTCAACTGGGTGCGAAATCGCCATCTCATCCATTCGCGTCCGATGCTCGACAAGCTGACCGCCGACTTGCGCGCGCAGCATCCGGACCACATCGCCGTGACCGGCGACCTCGTGAACATCGCGCTGGAAGCGGAGTTCGGACCGGCCTGCGACTGGCTGAAGACGATCGGCGCGCCGCACGACGTGACGCTGGTGCCCGGCAATCACGACGCCTATGTCGCCTCGACCTGGCCGCGCTGCGCGGACCAGTGGCTCGACTACATGCGCGGCGACGACGCAACGGATGCGGCGCACGCGCAGTTTCCGTATCTGCGCCGGCGCGGACCGCTGCTGCTGATCGGCGTGTCGACCGCGGTGCCGACCGCGCCGTTCATGGCCACCGGCCGGCTCGGGCAAAAGCAGATCGCCGATCTCGCGGCGCTGCTTGCGCAGCACGCATCGGACGACTGCTTTCGCGTGCTGCTGATCCATCATCCGCTGCGCTCGCCGGCTTCGCGCCGCCACAAGCGGCTGATCGATGCGCCTGCGCTGCTCGACGTGCTGCGCAGCCATGGCGTGCAGCTGATCCTGCACGGGCACGATCACAAGCATTCGCTGATGTGGTTCGACGGCCCTTCCAGGAAAATTCCGGCGGTCGGCGTACCGTCTGCATCTGCCGCCGTCGACGGCAAGCACGATGCCGCCGCCTACAATCTGTTTCGCATCGAAAATCAGGGTGGTGCATGGCGCTGCCACTGGACTGTGCGCGGCTTTGGCACCTCGCCGGCCACCGTCGTCGAGCTGCGGCAGCAGGAATTGCCTAATTCCTGATCCTTCGCGTCCTTTTTTGAAACCTCTCTAAACGCGCTCCGTATCTCGATCCGCTCGGTGTGTCCGTCGCCTGCCCTTTTGGGGCGCAGGGCGGGCACCTTCACATCAGGAGGGATTGTCATGCAGAGTTTACGTCTTGCACCCGTGATCGCCGTCGCCGCGGCCATCACGCTCGGCTCGTTCGGAAGCGCCTCGGCGCAGATGATGGGGAAGCGTTCGCTTTACGACCGCCTCGGCGGCTATCCGGCGATCACCGCCGTCGTCGACGACTTCGTCGCCAACGTCGCCGCCGACAAGCGCATCAACAAGTTCTTCGCCAAGGCCAACATTCCGCGGCTGAAGTCGCGCCTCGTCGACCAGCTCTGCCAGGCGAGCGGCGGGCCGTGCTACTATCCGGGCGCCGACATGAAGACCGCGCACGCCGGCATGGGCGTCCGCAACAAGGATTTCGACGCGCTGGTGCAGGATCTCGTCAAGTCGCTCAACAAGTTCAAGGTGCCGAAGGCCGAGCAGAACGAAATCGCCTCGGTGCTGCTGCCGATGCGCAAGGACATCGTCACGCGCTAGGCGACACCGTCAGCTTCCAGAAACTTTGGCCCGCGCAAGCGGGCCGCTTTTTGGATTGTGCTGCGTGATGACGGCAGTCGCGGCTAGCGCACGGCGGCGATCATGGCGGCGGCGAACAACGCCGCAGCGCCGACCAGCGCGCCGATCACGAACGGCCAGATGCGCGAGCGCCGGCGCGGCACCGGCTCGGTCGAGTTGATCTCGACCGGGACTGCGAGCGCATGTTCACGCTCGATGATGCGCCGCGCGACATAGTCGGTCACGGCGTCGACGATCGGCGGCACCTCGTTGGATTCAGCGAGCACGATGCGGCCATGCCGCGTGTCCTGCACGAAGCGATAGGTGCGCTTGTCGCGCCCCATCACGATGTGCGCGACCACATCGATCCAGAGCCGCGGCGGATCGCCCCGGCTGATGCCGCGATCGAACAGATCGACGCTATTGGGGATCTCGGAAAACAGCGGATCGAGCGCCTCGGAGAGAATCTCCAGCCGCGCCACTTCGGCATCACGCAGGTCGACCACCACGCCGGTACGGTCCGCTGCCTCGATGCGGGCCTGACGCAAGGCATCGCTCAACCGGCGCCGCCGCGCCTCGCCGGTGTTGTCTTGAGCCCCGCTCGCCCCGCTGTCGCTCATGGATTCCCTTGGATTTCCCTTGCGATTCCAGCCGTTAACCTAGCAGTAACCAACGCTGAGACAAGGGTTCGGGCCCGCCGGGTGCGCGCCCAAAACGCAAGCGGCCCCGCCCGGTCTTGCGCCGGGCAGGGCCGCTTCGAATTCCTGTGGCGCGACGTGACTGCCGCGCCGATGACCGGTCAGACCATCGCCTTGCGCGGCTCCTCGACGATCGAGAAGCGCACGTTGCAGCGATGACGGTTCTTCTCCGACAGCGAGCGCCAGGCGTTCTCCGCCTCCTTGCGCGTCGGGAATGGACCTTCGACCTGCGCCGTTCCATGCACGAGCTGGTGGAAGTTCAGCGAGCGAAATTCGCCGCCAACAACCCAATAATGTGTGCCGTGCATTCCCGCCTCCGTTATTCCGCTTGAGCCTTGTAAGAGTGAACTGAGCAGCTTCCGCTGAGTCACGCAACGCGCTGATGACGCGCCGTCCTTTGGTCCGACGCTTCACCGCTTCACATCGCAATGTCACCAGACATTCGTGACACTGTCGTTGCGAAGCACCCCAGACATAACGCCAAGGCGGCCATCTGCGATAGATATCAATGGACCGCAAACGTGAATTCTTGTAACATTCATACTTGTAATAAATGTCATTTTGTAAAATAGTAAAATCAGCTGCCGCCGAAGCAGGAGCGGACCTGATGGCAACACGGCCTAAAGCCACCGACACGGGCAAGAAACTGTTCGTCGGACCGCGATTCCGGCGAATCCGCCAGCAGCTCGGCCTGTCACAGACCCAGATCGCCGAGGGGCTCGGCATGTCGCCGAGCTATATCAACCTGATCGAGCGGAACCAGCGCCCGGTGACCGCGCAGCTGCTGCTGCGGCTGGCCGAGACCTACGACCTCGACCTGCGCGATCTTGCGACCGCCGACGAGGACCGGTTCTTCGCCGAGCTGAACGAGATCTTCTCCGATCCGCTGTTCCGCCAGATCGACCTGCCGAAGCAGGAGCTGCGGGACCTCGCCGAACTCGCGCCCGGCGTCACCCATGCGCTGCAGCGGCTCTACGCCGCCTACACCGAGGCGCGGCGCGGCGAGACCATGGTGGCAGCCCAGATCGCCGACCGCACCGATGGGGCGCGCTTCGAGGCCAATCCGATCGAGCGGGTGCGCGATCTGGTCGAGGCCAACCGCAACTATTTTCCCGATCTCGAGCAGGCGGCGGAAGCGCTGCGCGACGAGATCAACGTGACGACGCAGGACCTGTTCGCGGCGCTCGGCGACGCGCCTGCGCGAAAAGCATTCGGCAACCGTGCGCATCATGCCGGTCGACGTGATGCGCGAGACGCTGCGGCAGATGGGACCGGCATCGCCGGCAGATCCTCATCTCCGAGCTGGTCGATCCGCCGGGCCGCGCGTTCCAGCTCGCCTTCCAGATCGCGCTTGCCGAATGCGGACAACTGCTCGACGCGATCGTCGCGCGCACCGGCGCGCTCGACGACACCAGCCGCCGCCTCTACCGCATCACGCTTGCGAACTATTTTGCCGCCGCCGTGATGATGCCCTATCAGCCGTTTCACGCGGCCGCCGAAAGCCTCGGCTACGACGTCCACGTGCTGGGGCAGCGCTTCAGCGCAAGCTTCGAGCAGGTGTGCCATCGCCTGACCACGCTGCAGCGGCCGACGGCGCGCGGCGTGCCGTTCTTCATGCTGCGCGTCGACAATGCCGGCAACGTGTCGAAGCGGTTTTCGTCCGGCACCTTCGCGTTCTCGAAATTCGGCGGCACCTGCCCGCTCTGGAACGTGCACTCGACCTTCGACACGCCGGACCGGCTGCTGAGCCAGATCGTCGAACTGCCCGACGGCAGCAAGTATTTCTCGATCGCGCAGACGGTGCGCCGGCCGGTGGCGCCGCATCCGCAAGTCGCAGCCGCGCTTCGCCATCGGCCTTGGCTGCGAACTGCGCCACGCCTCGCGGCTGGTCTACGCGGCGGGCTTCGATCTGGAGAAGACCGAAGGCACGCCGATCGGCGTCAACTGCCGCCTGTGCGAACGCGAAGACTGCACCCAGCGCGCCGAGCCGCCGCTGACGCGCACGCTGATCCTGGACGAGAACACGCGGCGGCTGTCGTCGTTTTCGTTCTCGAGCGCGAGGGAATTGTGAGCGCTGCCTCGATTTCTGCATTGCCGGGCTTGACCCGGCAAACCAACCCAAGAACATTCGCCTGCATCTGAACGACACAAGGCTGGGGGTCCGAGAGCGATGCCGACACAATTTGCCGCGCTGCGCGCGGCACATGATGATTGCCGGTATCGCTGCTGTGGCCGTTGGCACCGTGTCCCTCTCCCCCGCCCTCGCCCAGAATGTCGGCGCGTGCCGGGCCGGCACGAATTTTGAGCGCTGGCTTGCGCAGTTCAAGCAGGATGCGGTGAAGGCCGGCGTGTCGCAGCGGGCGATCGCGATCGACTTCGCCTTACCTCGTGTTCGATCAGGGCACCGTCAACCGCGACCGTGGCCAGCGCGTGTTCGGCCAGATCTTCACGACGTTCTCGGACCGGATGGCGGCGGCCCACCGCGTGCAGGGCGGGCAGCAGAAGCTCAAGCAATATGCCAACGCCTTCGCGCGCGCCGAGCGCGAGTATGGCGTGCCGCCGCGCGGTGATCGCCGCGTTCTGGGGCCTTGAGACCGATTTCGGCGGCAACTCCGGCAAGCTGCCGATCCTCAAATCGCTTGCGACGCTCGCCTATGACTGCCGTCGCCCCGACCGCTTCCACGAGGAGCTGATCGCAGCCCTGAAGATCGTCGAGCGCGGCGACCTGTCGCCTGAGGAGATGATCGGCTCGTGGGCCGGCGAACTCGGCCAGATGCAGTTTCTGCCGAAGCACTACTACGACTATGCGGTCGACTTCGACGGCGACGGCCGCCGCGACCTGATCCACAGCGCCGCCGACGCGATCGGCTCGACCGCGCACTACATCTCCGCGGGGCTGAAGTGGCGGCGCGGCGAGCCGTGGCTGCAGGAAGTCCGTGTGCCGTCCAACCTGCCGTGGGACCAGACCGATCTCGCGGTCAAGCATCCGCGCTCGAAATGGGCGCAGTGGGGCGTGACCTATCCGGACGGACGGCCGCTGCCGAACGACAACATGCCGGCCTCGGTGCTGCTGCCGATGGGCAAGGACGGGCCGGCGTTCCTCGCCTATGCCAACTTCGCCGCCTACACCGAATGGAATAACTCGCTGATCTATTCGACGACCGCGGGCTATCTCGCCACCCGCATCGCCGGCGCGCCGCCGATGCGAAGGCCGCAAGGCCAGGTCGCGCAGCTGTCGTTCAACGAGATCAAGGAATTGCAGCAGCTGCTCGCGCGCGCCGGTTTCAACGTCGGCAAGATCGACGGCATTCTCGGCCAGCAAAGCCGCATCGCGGTGAAGACCATGCAGACGAAATACGGCCTGCCCGCCGACGCCTGGCCGACCGCCGAGCTGCTGACGCGGATGCGCGCCGAACGGAGCCGGAGCCTCGCCAGCAGTCGCGACGTTCGTAAGCTCGCTCGCGTGAATTTCAAGTCCGCTCGAGCTGCGCATTTCGCGCTACCGCTTGCGCGAACGCTCGACTATCTCTGCGGCCCGTTCCGAGGTCCTTCCTCGCCACAAGCCGTCGACCCATTTGCATCACGGGTCTTTTCCGGAGGTTTCGCCATGTCGTTGCACGCTGTCGTCGTTCCCACTTTCCTGCAAACGCTGAAGGGCCTTTCAGGTGTGCTCAGCAAGGCGGAAGCGCATTGCGAAGCGAAGAAGATTCCGCAGGACGCGCTGCTGACCGCGCGGCTCTTTCCCGACATGTTTCCGCTGACACGGCAGGTGCAGAGCGCAAGCGATTTTGCCGCGAAATCCTGCGCGCGACTTGCCGGCGTGGATGTCCCGACCTATCCCGACGAGGAGAAATCCTTCGCGGAGCTCAAGCAGCGCATCGAGACCGCGACCAACTACGTCAAGGGATTCACCGAGCAGCAGTTCGAAGGCGCAGCAACCCGGGAGATCGTCGTTCCAGCCGGTTCACGCACCTTCAACTTCAACGGCGCGAGTTTCCTCGCGAGCTTCGCGCTGCCCAACTTCTTCTTCCACGCGACCACCGCCTACGACATCCTGCGGCACAACGGCGTCGAGATCGGCAAGCGCGACTTCCTCGGCATGGTTAAGTGTCTCGGGCGCGTCAATGCAACGAGCGCCCTGGGTGAAGCAGGTCAGAACATGAGCAGTGCGATCGTCATACCTGCGAGAGGTGCTTCTCAGCGCTTTCCCGGAAAGCCTATGCACCCTGTGCTTGGCATTCCCATGCTTGAGAGAGTATGGCAAATCGCCAAGCAGGTCAGAGGAGCGGCTCGCGTTCTGATCGCAACCGAGGACACTCGGGTCGCCGACTTCGCGAAGACGTTTGGTGCCGAAGCGGTGTTGACACCCGAGACCTGCAGGAACGGCACCGAGCGCGTCTTTGCAGCCATTGCTGCGGCGAATATTCGCGAGGAATGCCTCGTTAATCTCCAGGGAGATGCCCTGCTTACTCCACCCTGGGTCTTGGAAACCTTGATCGGTGCGCTGGGAGTCAAATCATCAATCGCATGTGGTCACACCTGCAATGCGACTGAATGAGAAGCAATTGCGGGAATTCGAAGCGCACAAACGCACCAATCAATCGAGCGGTACGACCGTGGTTTTCGACCGAATGCGGACGCTCTGTATTTTTCCAAGCAGATCCTGCCATTTCTCAGAACTCCAGGTTCCGCAGACATCTACCGCCATGTCGGCCTGTACGGCTACCGCAAGGAAGCACTGAGTCTGTATTGTTCGCTGCCGCCGTCGGCGCTGGAATTGACAGAGGGCCTGGAGCAGCTTCAATTCCTGGAGAACGGGCTGAAGGTGCGCGTTGTCGAGGTCGACTACCGCAGGCGGACTCACGCCTCCATCGACAATCCGGACGATGTGCCTTTCGCGGAAACCATCATCAGGGCCGAGGGCGAGCTTTTCACGCTAGATTATAATGCGTCTCATCCTCGTGCGACATGGAAATACCTTCGAGCCAGGCACGCAGGCGGTGTCGGTTGGTGCTCGGACCGATCTTTCACTGGCTGCCAAGGGGCGCGTTCAAGCCGAGCAAGTCGGTGACTTTCTTCTGCGCGAAAGGGTTCAGTTGGCCGCAATATATTGCGGTCCTCTCAAACGAACGGTCGACACCGCATCAATCGTTGCGGAGACCGCAGCTGCACTCTCGCCTCCCAGGCTACAGATCCACGAGCGGCTGCGCGAACTGGACTACGGGCTATGGGAGGGCCTTCCCACTCAAGAAATTGTCGAACTCTATGGCCGTCTTGAGATTAAGTCCTGGGAGACTGAAAGCGTCTGGCCCGGAGGTGCGGGATGGAGACCGGAGAAGGACGTGGTTCTCCAAAACGTTCAAAATCTGCTGAACGAATGGGAAGCAACGTTAAGGTCCGGCGCGGACGCAGCCGTATTGGTCGTCTCGAGCAATGGTTTCTTCAGGTTGCTCGCTGAACGAATCGGGGTTCCACCAAGAGATCGAAAGATGGCGACTGGACACATCTCGATCGTCTCTCTGTGGTGCCTGAACATCGTTGGCGGGTCGATGCCTGAACGTGTCACCGTCTTTGCTTTAGCGAAGCTACAACGCCTGACACCGCAGCCACCTAGCGCAAGGGCAGGTGCAGGCGCTGCACGCGCTAGCTGGTGGCGTCGCTTCCGCCGCGCGATTTTGATTGTGCGAGCGCTTCCCGCTCCGCCTCGCGCGCAGAGCGGAAGTACTGGCCTTCCATGCGCTGGAACTCTTCAGAGGCTGCGAAGAACCGGAAACCGCCGCGGTCGCGAACGATGATGCCGGCCGGCTCCGACCGGACCTCGATGATGTACGAATCCGACATGGCACTCCACTTGAGCCGTTTTCCGGCTGCATCAACGCCGATGCATCGAAAAGGTTCACCGGAATCGTCGTTCTTTTTCAACACGATTCGAGGGCTAAGTAGGCGCTTCGCACAACAAAGCTGTGACGATTGGCGGACGCTTCGATGGAGTAAGTTCGACCGCCCGGTCACATCTGTGGCTCAGCTTTTTGATTGAGCATGATCTTGTCGGAAAACGGGTACCCACCGTTCCGGCTTATCATGCTCTGGTCAACCGCCGGCTTTCACAGGCGTGGGCTTTCCGTGCTCGTCGATCGCCACATAGGTGAAGGTGCCATCCGTCACCAGAATCATCTGCAACTCATTGCTGCGCGTCACCCAGGCTTCCACCCGCACCGCGACCGAGGTGCGGCCGACGCGCACGGTGTCGGTGAAGACCGAGACGACATCGCCGACATACACGGGCTTGCGGAAGGTCATCGCCTCGATGGCGACGGTGACGCTGCGCAGGCGGAAGGATTTGCCGACGAAGATGCCGCCGGCGATATCCATCTGGCCGAGCAGCCAGCCGCCGAAGATATCGCCGTTCGCGTTGGTGTCCGCGGGCATCGCCAGCGTGCGCAGCGACAGCTCGCCCTGCGGAGCGGTTGGAACGTCGGCATGATGCGGTTGCGCGTCGTTGGCCATTGCGGTCTCCCGCAGTGACTTTAGGCGAGCGGAAGAGTCGCCTCAAGCCGCGCTGTGTCCCAAATCCGAAGTTCGCCCTACTTCGCAGCACGCTCGGGAGCGAACTTCGGATTCGATAAGGACACTAGCAAACTTATGATTCTAGTGTCGTTTATGGTTCAGAAATTCGCTCGACGGAACCTCGCGGCATACGGATGGAGCGAATTTCTGAACCACGACACTAGCCGTCATGTGAACAGGTGACACGCGACCATTCCGTGCCCCTCCGGCAGCAGCTGCGGCGTCTTTTCCTTGCAGACGGGCATCGCGTGCGCACAACGCGGATGAAACCGGCAGCCCGGCGGCGGACGCTGTGCGCTCGGCACCTCGCCCTGGATGGTCTGGTGCGAGCGCCCGGCCTCGACGACGGGATTGGGCACCGGAATCGCGGCCATCAGCGCCTTGGTATAGGGATGCTTCGGGTTCGCATAGAGCTCGTCGCGCGAGGAAATCTCGACGATCGTGCCGAGATACATCACCGCGATGCGCTGGCTGACGTGCCGCACGACCGCGAGATCGTGCGCGACGAAGATCGAGGAGATGCCGAGCTTCTCCTGCAGCTCCTGAAACAGGTTGACCACCTGCGCCTGGATCGACACGTCGAGCGCCGACACCGGCTCATCGCAGATCAACAGGCGCGGCTCGACCGCAAGCGCCCGCGCGATGCTGATGCGCTGCCGCTGGCCGCCGGAAAACTGATGCGGATAGCGGTCGATCATGTCCTGCCGCAACCCGACCATCTCGAGCAGGTCCATCACGCGCGCGCGGCGCTCGGCCTTGTTGCCGTGCAGCTTGTGGATCTCCAGCGGCTCGCCGATGATGTCGCCGATCGTCATGCGCGGATCGAGCGATCCGAACGGATCCTGATAGACCATCTGGATGCGCCGGCGGATCGGCCGCATCTGGCTCTGGCTGTGGTTGGTGATATCGACGCCTTCGAACACGACCTTTCCGGACGTGATCGGCAGCATGCGCAGCACCGCAAGGCCGGTGGTCGACTTGCCGCAGCCGCTCTCGCCGAC
Source organism: uncultured Alphaproteobacteria bacterium (assembly GCA_963757845.1). GTDB lineage: Bacteria > Pseudomonadota > Alphaproteobacteria > Rhizobiales > Xanthobacteraceae > P52-10. The sequence goes on along the minus strand of CAVWTB010000048.1, from coordinate 158,046 downwards.
GAGACCGAGCGTCTCGCCCTCATGCACCTGGAACGAAACGCCGTCGACCGCCTTGACCGTGCCGACCTCGCGCTGAAGCAGGCCGCCATAGACCGGAAAGTGAATCTTCAGGTCCTGAACGTCGAGAATGACATTCTGCGCGGCCGCGCTTTGCGGCTTCTGTTCTCGGGTCAACACGTCAGACATGAGGGGCCACCCAGCAGGCGTGCGAGTGCTTGTCGGTCGCTTTCATCAGTTCGGGAACGTCGCGCCGGCAACGGTCCACCACCTCGCCGCAGCGCGGATTGAACGAACAGCCGGGCGGCAGCTGCGCAAGGTTCGGCGGCTGCCCCTTGATCGGCACCAGCCGCCGGCCGGTCGGCTCGTCGAGCCGCGGGATCGAGGCCATCAGTCCGCGCGTATAGGGGTGCATCGGCTTGGCATAGAGATCGACCGCGCTCGCCGTTTCGATGACCTTGCCGCCATACATCACGCATACGCGATCCGCATAGCGGGCGACCACGCCGAGGTCGTGCGTGATCAGCATCAGCGCCGAGCCGGTTTCGCGCGTCAGCTCCTTCAACAGCTCCAGGATCTGCGCCTGCACCGTCACGTCGAGCGCGGTCGTCGGCTCATCGGCAATGATCAGCTTCGGCTGGCAGGCGAGCGCCATCGCGATCATGATGCGCTGGCGCATGCCGCCCGAGAACTGGTGCGGGTGCGTCTCGAGCCGGCTGCGCGCGTCGGGCATCCGCACGCGATCGAGCAGTTCCTTCGCCTTGTCGTAGGCCTTCGCCCAGGACAGACGCTTGTGCAGGTTGATCGGCTCGCTGATCTGCAAGCCGATGGTCAGCGACGGATTGAGCGACGTCATCGGCTCCTGGAAAATCATCGCGATCCGGTTGCCGCGGATCGCCCGCATCTCCTCTTCCTTCAGCTTCGTCAGCTCGATCCCGTCGAAGATGATCTCCCCGGCGGTGATGCGGCCCGGCGGTTCGGGTATGAGACGCAGGATCGACAGCGCGGTCACGCTCTTGCCCGAGCCGCTCTCGCCGACGATGGCGACGGTCTCTCCCGCATTGACGTCGAAGGAGATGTTGTTGACCGCCGTCACCGCGCCGGGTCCGTCGCCGAATTTCGTGGTCAGATTCCTGACCTGCAGAAGGGGCTTACTCACCTAACATTCACTCCGATCGTCTGGCGGCAGAAATGGAAGCGGCGCTTTTCGCGCCGCCGCTCGCTTTGCAGACGTTTGTTTGAGGCCTCCGCTCAGTAACCCATCTTCTTCTTCAGGTCCTGGTCGACCCAGATGCGGGCATAGATCGGCCCCGGACGCACGGAGCCGGCACGCAGCTCGCCTTCATAGCCCTTTCACCCACGGCCACCAGGCGGTGAAGTTATAGGGCGTCGGCAGCCAGACGTACGGCGCGTTGTCGAGCATCTCGGTCGTCATCGCCCGCAGCTCGGCCTGGCGCTTGGCTTCGTCCTCTCCTGTAGACCGCTTCCATGCGCGCAGTGAGCTTCGGATCGTTCCACTGCGACGGATTCCACACCTGCCGCGGGACGAAAGCTCTTGCGGATCGTCGTCGTCGGGTTGGTGTGGCCGTTGTTCATGAAATAACCGGCCGCATTGGTCTGCGTCGTCATCGCCGACAGGAACGCCGCATACTCCATCGGCTGGATTTCCATCTTGATGCCGACCTGCTCGAGATAGGCCGAGACCAGCGGAATGCAGATCCATGTGGTCGGGGCTGCACGAGCAGACCTGGGTCTTGAACGTGAAGCCGTTCGGATAGCCGGCTTCGGCCAGCAGCTTCTTCGCCTTGGCCGGATCGAACTTGAACAGCTCCTGCACGCTCGCCGGCTGCTCGTTCAGCGGCTGGAAGTAGCCGCCGTATTCGGGATGCTGCGGATAGGCGAACAGCTCCGCATTGCCGTTGTAGTAGGCCTTGATGATCTCGTCCTTGTTCACCGCCAGGTTCATGGCGCGGCGGACGCGGATGTCGTCGAACGGCTTCTGATCGACGCGCATCGACAGGAACGTGCCGCTGGTGGCGAGCCACTTGTTCCACTTCAGGTCCGGCGTGCTCTTCTTCAGCTGCTCGGCGTCCTGCCAGCGCATGCACTCCATGATGTCGAGCTTGCCGGTGCGCAGCGCGGTGACGCGCGTCGCCTCGTCCTTGATGATGCGGTAGATGATCTTGTCGACGTAAGGGAGCTTGAACTCCTTCTCGTTGATCGTCTCCTTGTCCCAGTAGTCGGGGTTCTTCTCATAGGTGTTGGAGTTGCCCTGCACGTAGTCGGTCAGCTTGAACGGACCGGTGCCGTTGACGTTCTTCCAGTTCGCGGCGCCCGCATCGACCACTTCCTTCGGGCATGATGCCGGAGTAGTAGCCGTAGCCGAAGCGGTAGTCCCATTCGGCGTTGAACTTCGTTCATCTCGAAGACGACCGTGTACTTGTCCGGCGCGGTCACGTCCTTGACGTAATCGAAGTAGGTCTCTGTTCGCCTTCGGGCTGGCCTGCCAGCCGCTTGAAGCTGAACACCACGTCGTCGGCGACGAGCTCGCGCGCCTTCATCACGCCGGGCTTCTCCGGGAACATCACGCCCTTGCGCAGCGTGATCTACGAGGCGCAGCGGGTTCTCCTGCCACTCCCATTTCTCGGCGAGCTCGCCGCGGATGAGGTGCGACGGGATATAGGCGTCGGATATGAGGCCTGAACTTGCCGCCGCGCGACTTGGCCTTGGACAGGTCGGCGGCGAACAGCTGCTCGTAGACGCCGCCGGTGTCGTGGTTGTGCTTCCACGGCCAGTCGTAGCTGTCGAACGACAGCGCCGAGATCGTCGCATAGACCGTCGAGATTTCCAGGCTGCCGCCGTACTTCGGCATCTCCAGCTTGGTCTGGGCCCAGGCCGAGCTAGCCGCGAGCGCAAGGCTCAACGCGCTTGCGCCGGCGAGGACGCGCAGGGTCTTGTTGTACATCTTGTTTCTCCCTCTTGATTGTCAGCGATTGCGCATGCGCGGATCGAGCAGATCGCGCAGTGCGTCGCCAAACATGTTGATGCTGAACACGACGAGCGTCAGGCAGATGCCGGGCGCCAGCGCCATCCATGGCGCGAGATACATGTAGTTGCGCGCGCTAGCCGGTCAGCATGCCGCCCCAGGTCGGCGCGGGCGGCGGCACGCCGAGGCCGAGGAACGACAGTGCGGATTCGGCGAGGATGACGTTGCCGACGCCGACGGTGAACAGCACGATCACCGGCGCCATCACGTTCGGCAGAACGTGGCGCAGCATGACGCGGGACGAGGTGCCGCCGATCGACTGCGCCGCATGCACGTAGCTCTGCTCGCGCACCGACAGCACGGCGCTGCGGATGATGCGCGAGCCGCCGATGCCGCCCTGAACGCCGAGGATGCCGATGACCTGGGGCATGCCGGGGCCGACCACCGCGACCACCACGATGAGGATGACGAGGCCCGGGAAGCTCAGCCAGGCGTCGACGAAACGCTGCACGATCATGTCGAGCTTGCCGCCGATGTAGCCGGAGACGATGCCGATCACGAGCGAGATGAAGGTTGCGATGCGCGGCGGCCGAGAGACCGATGATGACCGAGAGCCGTGCGCCGTAGAGGACGCGGGAGAAGATGTCGCGGCCGAGGTTGTCGGTGCCGAACCAGAATTGCCAGCTCGGCGGCTTCATCCGGTTGATCGGCATGATCTGGTTGTAGCCGTAGGGCGCAAGGATGTCGGCGAAGATGCCGGCGAACAGGAAGATCAGGCAGAAGACCGCGCCGAAGGCGCCAAGCGGCTTTTCGCGGAACAGCCGGATCGTGAAGGAGGCGAGCGCGCCGGGCGGCACGCCTGCCGACGGGCGCGACGGTCGGCAGTCGGCTGGGTGATTTCTACCATGTCAGCGGCTCCGAACCTTTGGATCGAGCCAGCCGTAACTCAGATCGACAAGGAGATTGATGAACACGACGGCAACGCCAATGATGAGGAAGACGCCGGTGATGGTCGGATAGTCGCGCGAGTTCACGGCCTCCAGCAGCAGCAAGCCCATTCCGGGAATGACGAAGATCTGCTCGAGAATGACGGCGCCGCCGAACAGCACCGGCGCCTGCAGGCCGATCAGCGTGACGACCGGGATCAGCGCGTTGCGCAAGGCATGGCGCATGACGATCGTGCCGGTGGCGAGACCCTTCGCCTTCGCGGTACGGATGTAGTCCTGGCGCAGCACCTCCAGCATCAGCGTCCGCGTCAGCCGCATGATGATGGCCGAGAACGCCTTGCCGAGGATCAGCGCCGGAATGATCATCAGCGCCAGATGGCCCATCGGGTCCTGCGCGAACGTTATGTATCTCACCGAGGGCGACCATCCCCACCAGATCGACGGGAACACCATCACCAGCGTTCCGGTCCAGAAGGCCGGGTATGGCGAGCGCCAGGATCGACATGGTTCGCAGAACGTAGTCGCCGATGGTGTCCTGCTTCAGCGCGGCATAGACGCCGATCGGGATGCCGACGATCAACGCGACGATCAGCGCCAGGAAGCCGAGCTCGAAGGTGATCGGCAGGCGGTAGAGGATCTCCTCCATCACCGGCGTGTTGGTCCAGAGCGAGTTGCCGAGACTTCCCTTGAACAGCAGCGCGCCGATCCACTTGAAGTACTGGATGTAGATCGGCGTATCGAGTCCGAGCACGGCTTCGAGCTGCTCGCGCGTCTGCTTCGACGCGCTGACGTCGTTCTGCGACAGCATCAAATCGATGATGTTGCCCGGGATCAGCCGGACGGTGAGGAACACAATGAACGAGGCAAAGATCAGCGTGGGGATCAGCGCGAGGAATCGACGTATGATGTAACCCTGCATGATCCCCTGAACCCCTACTCAGCGCGTGATGCGAACGACGCGCCGTGCGCGGCGGACATCGTCACGCCGGCAAGCCCGTGTCGCATCGCAAAAGGAAAATGTGTCAGCATCGCTGCCAATCAAAGGCAGCGACGGAAAACGCCGCTCGTCACGACCGCTTTTCAAGCTGTTCCTCCGGGGCCTTGTTCGGCCGCCGATACCTTTTTCGTTTTGCCGACTAGAACGTGTCAAAGCGCCGGTTGTCAAATGAATTGAGATTCTTAAGCGGGTTCCTGCGACACAACGCGCAGGCCGAAAATGCTCAAGCAGAAAGCAGCATAAACGAATGCAATTTCACGATGCGAAACGCGCGCGTCCCGCTAGCTGAAACGTTCCCAGCCGGCGTCGGGCGCAAAGCGCTCGCCGTACTTCTGCGAAAAACCGCGAAGCACCGCAACAACATCGGCCGCCCCCCGCGTTCGCGCGTAATTCAACGGCCCGCCGCGGAACGGCGCGAAGCCGGTGCCGAAGATCATCGCGCCGTCGACCACATCGGCGTTGTCGACGATGCCCTCGCGCAGGCATGCAACGCAGACATTAACCATCGGCAAAATCAGGCGGTCGGCGAGATCGTCCCGCGCGGCCTGCTTCGCGCCCGCCGCGCTGTTGAGCATGGCGTCCGCGGCCGGCTTTCGCCTTCTGCGCCTTGCCGTTCTTCCAGACATAAAAGCCCTTGCCGGTCTTGCGGCCAAGTTCGCCCGCCTCGACCTTCTGCCGCAGCCAGTCCGGCGCGGGCGGCAACGCATCGCCGAGTTTTGCGCGCAGCGAGTCGCCGACGGCGAGACAAATATCGAGGCCGACGGTGTCGGCGAGCTCGATCGGACCCATCGGCATGCCGAACTTTTCCGCCGCCGCGTCGATGGTCTCCTTCGGAACCTTCTCGTCCAGCATCACCATCGCTTCGAGCATGTAGGGCGTCAACGCCCGGTTGACGAGAAAGCCCGGCGCACTCTTCACCGGCAGCGGCAGGCGATCGATCTGGCCGACGAAGGCGCGCGTGGCGGCGAGCACCTCACCGTCGCTGCCGTCGTGGCTGACCACCTCGACGAGCTGCATGCGCGAGACCGGATTGAAGAAGTGGATGCCGACCAGCCGCTCGGGCGACTTCAGCGTGGTCCGCAGATCCTGCAACGGAATGCTGGAGGTGTTGGTCGCAAGGATCGCGCCTGCCTTCATGCGCGGCTCGATGCCGGCATAGACCTTCTGCTTCAGCTCGAGCTTCTCCGGCACCGCCTCGATGATGAGATCGGCGTTGCGCACGCCCTCGCCGTCCATGTCCGGGATCAGCCGATCCAGCGCGTCGCGCTGCTCGATGCGCTTGCGGATGATCTTGCCGTAAAGCTCGGCCGCCCGCTTCACGGCGCCGGCGATCGGCTCCGCCTTCATGTCCGACAAGCGTCGCGCGAAGTCCTTCGCGCGCGCACCAGGCCGCGATGTCGCCGCCCATGGCGCCCGCGCCGATCACATGCACATGCTTGATGCCGCTTGTCCCGTCGGCGAGCTTCTTCATCTGCTCGCGCAGGAAGAAGACGCGGATCAGGTTTTGCGCCGTCGGCGTCACCATCAGCCGGGCGAACGACGCCTGCTCCGCCGACAGCATCGCCTGGCGGTCGTCGCCGTGCTCTTCCCAGAGGTCGATCAGGGCGTAGGGCGCGGGATAATGCTCGGCCGGCGCGGCCTTGGCCGCCTCTTTCCGCATCCGCGTCGCAAGGAAGCTGCGCACCGGCCCGGCCGACAGGACCTTCGACAGCAGCCCGGGCTTTGCGCGCGCAAGCTTGCCGCTGACGGCATCCTTCACCGCGTTGCGGACGTGGCGCTCCTGCGTCACCGCATCGACGGCGCCGAGCGATTTGGCGCGCCGCGCATCGATGGTGCGGCCGGTCAGCATCAGCGTCATCGCTTCCATCGGATTGATCAGGCGCGTGAAGCGGACAGTGCCGCCGAGCCCCGGATGCAGGCCGAGCATCACCTCCGGGAAGCCGAAGCGCGCGTCGTCGATGGCGATGCGATATTTGCAGGCGAGCGCGATCTCGAAGCCGCCGCCGAGGCAGAAGCCGTGCACGACGGCGATCGTCGGCATGCCGAGATTCTCGAGCCGGTCCGTGACGCGATGCGCACGGCCGATCTCCATCTCCACCTGCCGCGGATCGGTCGCGCCGCGAAACGCATTGACGTCGGCGCCGGCGATGAAGCCGGACGGTTTTGCCGAACGGATGACCAGCGCCTGCGGCCGGTCCTGCTCGATCGCGGCAAGCACGCCGTCGAGCTCCTCGATCACATCGGCGGAGAGCGTGTTGGCGCTGGCGCCTTCGCGATCGAACAGCAGCCATGCGACGCCGTCCGCATCCTTCGCCAGGCGAAAATGCTTCCACGGGCCCTGGCCCGGCTGCATCGAGGCATGCGGCCCGAGCTCGATCAGGCGATCCTTGAAGAGGTCGAGGACACGGCTTTCCATCACTTTCCTCACACCGCCTCGAGCAGCACGGCGCCGCCGAGCCCGCCGCCGACGCATTGCGTGGCGATGCCGCGACGCTTGCCGAGCCGCTTCATCGCATTGACCAGATGCAGCGTGATGCGGTTGCCGCTCGCGCCGACCGGATGACCGAGCGCGATCGCTCCGCCATCGACATTGAGCTTCGAGCGATCGAAGCTGCCTGCAGCGCCCTCGAGGCCGAGGATCTCGCGGCAGAACTTTTCGCTCTCCCACGCGGCAAGGCAGCCGAGCACTTGCGCCGCGAACGCCTCGTTCAGCTCCAGCAGCTCGATGTCGTCGAGACGCATGTTGTTGCGCTTCATCAATTCGGTCACGGCCAGCACGGGACCAAGCCCCATGATGCTCGGATCGAGCGCCGACCAGTGGCTGTCGACGATCTGCGCCTTCGGCGTCAGGCCGTGCTTCCTGATCGCCTCCTCCGACGCCACGATCACCCACGACGCGCCGTCGGTGATCTGCGAGGAATTGCCGGGCGTCACCTTGCCCCAGGGCCGCTCGAAGGCCGGCTTCAGCTGCGCCAGCTTGTCGACCGACGAATCCGGACGCACGCCATCGTCGTGATCGTAGAATTTGCCGTCGCGCGCGAACGCCGTCTCGACCTCGCCTTTCAGGAAGCCTTCGGCCTGCGCGGCCGCAAGCCGCTTGTGGCTTTCGACCGCGAAGGCATCGCACTGCTCGCGGGTGATGCCGAACAGCTGCGCGACCATTTCGGCGGTCTGGCCCATGTTCATCTCGACGACCGGATCGGTCAGGCCGCGCTCGAGGCCGATGATCGGCTTGAGATAGCTCGGCCGCACCTTCAGCGCCGCCGCAATCTTGCCCAGCATGCCCTTCGCCGTCGCAAGCCCTGCGAACCAGCGCACGCCCTGCTGCGGCCACACCAGCGGCGCGTGGCTCAAGGCCTCGGTGCCGCCGGCCAGGATCATTTCGCAGCGGCCCTCGCGGATATAGCGGAACGCGGTATCGATCGACTGCATGCCGGAGCCGCAGTTGACCTGCTCGGTGAACGCCACCATGCGCTCGCCCATGCCGAGGCGAAGCGCTGCCACCCGCGCCGGGTTCATCTCGTCGGCGATGACGTTGACGCAGCCGAGGATCACCTGATCGAAGGCGTCGGGCGCGAACGGCTGGCGCGCCAGCAGCGGCCGGCCGCACTGCACGGCGAGATCGACCGGGGTGAAGGGTCCGGGGCCGCTGCGCGCCTTCAGAAAAGGCGTACGGCTGCCATCGAGTAATAAAGACAGGTCGCGCCATCAGCTTGCCGCCCGCACCTCTCGCGCGAACAATTCTTCACGGGAGATCGACTTCAAATTCACCTTCGAAAGCTCCTCCGGCGCAAAGTCGTCCACCTCGACGACTTTTGCAACCGCCTCCTCGGCCTCGCGGATACGCTCGCCTTCCGACGCGGTGATGACGCCGCGCTTGACCGCCTCGCGCCAGTCCTTGATCCGCGCCGCGCGCATGCGCCGGTCGATGCTGTCGGCCGCCGCCACCAGCGCAAAGGCTTTTTCCAGCCGGGCGAGGCCGCGATCGTCGTCGATATGAAAGAGCCCCGAGGTCAGCCGCTCACGCGCCGCCGACGGCTCGAGGATCATCTGCGCGCAGTGATGCACGTTCACGATCGGTCGGCCCGGTGTCGCGCGCGCCGAACGGCTGCAGGATCAGCCGCAGCAGCGTCGCCACGAAGCGATTGGGCAGGTTGGCGAAAATCTCGGCAAAGCGGGTCTGGATGGTCTTGCAGCCGGTCTCCATGCACCACTCGAGCGCCGGGAAATCCGCATCCTGCCGGCCCTCGTCCTCCCAGCGCTTCAGCGCGCCGCAGAGCAGATAAAGCTCGGAGAGGATGTCGCCGAAGCGCGCCGACAGCATCTCGCGACGCTTCAAGGCGCCGCCCATGGTCAGCAGCGCCATGTCGGCTGCGAGCGCGAACGCGGCGGCAAAGCGCGACAGCTGCCGGTAGAACGGTTTTGCCCTGCCCGCATCCGGCGCCGGCGCGAACAGGCCGCCGGTCCAGCTGCGGCCCCACGCGCGCAGCATGGTCTTGAAGCTGTGGCGCGACGTGCTTCCAGAACGTCTCGTCGAACTTGTCGAGCCCGTTCGGGTCGGCGATCGCCGTCATCTCGTCCAGCATGAAGGGATGCGCGCGGATCGCCCCCTGCCCGAACACGATCAGGTTGCGGGTCAGGATGTTCGCGCCCTCCACCGTGATGCCGATCGGCACCGCGCGATAGAGCGCGCCCAGATAATTCTGCGGCCCGTCGATGATCGCCTTGCCGCTGTGAATGTCGAAGGCGTCATTGACGGCGATGCGCATGCGTTCGGTCGCATGCAGCTTCATGATGCCGGAGATGACGGCCGGATGATGTCCCTGGTTGAGCGCGGCGCAGGTCAGCCGCCGCGCGCCGTCGATCAGGTAGGCGGTGCCGGCAATGCGCGCGAGCGGCTCCTCGATGCCTTCGAACTTGCCGATCGGAATGCCGAACTGCTCGCGGATGCGCGCATAGGCGCCGGTGGTGCGCGCGCAATACGCAGCGCCCGCCGCCGACAGCGACGGCAGCGAGATGCCGCGGCCTGCGGCCAGCGCGCTCATCAGCATCTTCCAGCCCTGACCGATCCGCTCGCTGGCCGCCAATAATAAGGTCGAGCGGGATGAACACGTCGCGCCCCCAGTTCGGGCCGTTCTGGAACACCTGCATCGACGGCAGATGGCGCCGGCCGATGTCGACGCCCGGCAGATGGGTCGGGATCAGCGCGACGGTGATGCCGAGCTCCTCTTCCGCACCAAGCAGATGATCCGGATCGCAGGCCTTGAAGGCGAGCCCGAGCACGGTGGCGACCGGGCCGAGCGTGATGTAGCGCTTGTGCCAGTTGAGCTTCAGGCCCGAGGACTTCGCGGCCCTCGAAGTTGCCCTTGCAGACGATGCCGGTGTCGATCATCGACGCCGCATCGGAGCCTGCTTCAGGGCTGGTCAGGCCGAAGCAGGGAATTTCGCTGCCTTCGGCGAGGCGCGGCAGCCATTGCTGCTGCTGCTCCTTCGTGCCGAAACGCATCAGCAGTTCGCCGGGGCCGAGCGAGTTCGGCACCATGACGGTCACGGCGGCCGCGAGCGAGCGGCTTGAAATCTTCCGCACGACTTCCGAATGCGCATAGGGCGAGAAGCCGAGCCCGCCGAATTCCTTCGGGATGATCATGCCGAAGAAGCGATGCGTCTTGATGAAGTCCCAGACCTCCGGCGGAAGATCGCGCAGCTCCCAGCTGATCTTCCAGTCGTCGAGCATGGCGCACAGCTCGTTGACCGGGCCTTCCAGGAACGCCTGCTCTTCGGCGGTCAGCGCCGCCGGCGGTATCGCCAGAAGCTTTGCCCAGTCCGGGTTGCCGGTGAACAGATCCGCGTCCCACCAGACGTCGCCGGCCTCCAGCGCCTCGCGCTCGGTGTCCGACATCGCGGGCATCGCCTTCTTTGCCCAGGCAAAGATCGGCTTGCTGATGTAGTCCCGGCGGAAAGAGCCCATGTGTCGAGGTCCTTCTGGTCGATCAAAAATCGCGAGGAGCAGCGCACGCAACTCCACCAGACCTATGCTCCGCGACAGAGGTTTACAACCGCATTGCGGGAATCAAACGGATTCTAGCACCCGCAGCGGCCGTTTGCTTAACCTTGTGCGGGAAACGTCCGTTCCGGATTCGGGCACGCGCACGGTCGCCGGACGCACGTTGGCCCGGAATGCAGGCGTGATCTTCGAAACGTCAATCCGGCCGCGGCATGTCGAACATCGTCGCGGGCGAGATTTCGAAATAGTCGCCGCGCCGGCCGCCGCGCGAAATCGGATGCGCCATGCGCGGTCTGGTAGACGCCGTCGACGATCAGCGTCTTGTCGACGTGTACGGCAACGACCTCGCCAAAGACCATCCAGCACGTCGAGCTTGTCGCCTTCCTTGGTCTGCAGCTGCTTGACCTCGATCAGCTTCAATTCCATGGCGGCGCGCGCCTCGCCGACGCGCGGCACCTTGACGAATTTCGACGGCACCGGCGTGAGCCCGGACGTCGTGAACTCGCTGACGTCCGGCGGCACGCTTGCCGACGTCGTGTTCATCTGCTGCGGCAAGCGGCATCGTCACCAGATTCCAGGTGAACTCGCCCGTCTCCTCGATGTTGCGCACCGTGTCCTTCCAGCCGTTCGAGGAAAAGGCGAGGATCGGCGGCTTGTAGTTGAAGATGTTGAAGAAGCTGTAGGGCGCGAGATTGACGTTGCCCTTGGCGCCCATCGACGCGACCCAGCCGATCGGACGCGGCGCGATGATCGCGGTGAGCGGATCGTGTTTCAGCCCGTGCCCCTTGGCAGGCTCGTAGGTGTGCACATCGGTCACGCGCGTCGAAACAGCCACATTCATCGAAAAGTCCTCAACCGGTTGGAAACGTGTGCGGAGTTCTAGCACTCTGGCGCGGCAGCGTCATTTCGCAGCGTGAAATGCTGCAGCAATGCAGAGCTGCAAGTGGCGCGTGCAGCATTCCGGATTGTTGCGCCCTGCGGTCCGAGGCGCGCTTCGATCACGCCACGCGAAACTTCGACATGGAGCCGGCTAGCCGTGCGAGCGGTCGAGGTCGCGATTGCGAGCGAAGCGAAGCAATCCAGCAGCGCGCCGGCAGGCGCGCAAAATAAGCGCTGAGATTGCCGCGAGTGCAGGGCTTTTGTTTGGCGCGCTTCGCGCGCGCTGGATTGCTTCGTCGCTTCGCTCCTCGCAATGACGCCTAGCCCCGGTGGATCGGGTCGATCCAGGGCACGCTTTCCGGCTTTTCCACCGGCTCGATATCGAGATTGATCGCCACCGCCTCGCCGTCGCTGCGCACCAGCACGCACTCCAGCACTTCGTCGGGCGACGCGTTGATTTCCTGATGCGGCACGTAGGGCGGCACGAAGATGAAGTCGCCGGGCCCGGCCTCGGCGGTGAACTGCAAGCGCTCGCCCCAGCGCATGCGCGCCTTGCCCTTCACCACATAGATCACGCTCTCCAGGTGACCGTGGTGATGGGCGCCGGTCTTGGCGTTGGCGTGGATGGTGACGGTGCCGGCCCACAATTTCTGCGCGCCGGTGCGCGCGAAGTTGATCGCCGCCTTGCGGTCCATGCCCTTGGTCGACGGCACGTTGGGATCGAGCTGGTTGCCCGGGATCACGCGCACGCCGTCGTGCTTCCACCGATCCGGATCATGGGCGTGATCATCGTCGTGATGATGCGGGTGGTGGTGATGGCCGTGCTCAGAACCGCTCATTGCCTTGCTTTCGTTCTTGTTGGCATTGCGCGGCAAGCTAAGCGCATGCTGCAATGCAAGCAAGAGCGGCAACGAGCGGCAGATGCGATACGGCGGTCGAGCGTATGTGATTGTCCGCGGCCTACTGATCAGGCCAGAACGCGGACGTAGACGACGCCTATCGCAACCGCGATGCTTGCGGCGATAAGCACGTAGTCGATCGCGGTCCTGGCCGTGAGCGGTGGCAGCAGAGGTGGTGGTCGGTTGTTTGTCATGGGGCGCGTTTAGCGCCCATCTGCCCCAGCTTCTGTGACGCCCCTCACAATCGTGCTGACCGCAGTGCACCAAGGGGTCGCCTGGTGCCGGCGACCGGCTTTTCCAGCCGTTCAATTCGCCGCGAGCACGACCGCAAGACCGAAGTTGGTGAGATGGTGCAGCGCCTGGTCGATGCCGATCAGCCACCAGAACCACTGCGATTCCTGCGTGACATTGAAGGTCGCCACGCAGAACCCCTTGGCGCGATCGATGATCAGATGCACCACGAAGTCGACCAGCCCAAGCAACCAGAGCCGCGGCGCCAGCACGAGCAGGATGGCGATGGCCAGCGCGCCATGGATCGCGCAGTGCACGAGCAACGGCAACGCCCAGCCTTTCTTGGCGTCCTTTCCCATCGCCATCCAGGATGTCTGCAGGACGAAATCCGCGATCACATGCTTGATCGCAAGAATGATCATCCAGAATGTGAGCGCACCGACTGCGATCTGCGACGACATATCAGGCAAAGTCATTCTGATATCCCTCGCTTGCACTCAATCAACGAAATCACAACTCGCTCCATCATAGTGCAAGCGACCGCCGCTTGCGATAAGGACAGGGTCATGCCGGCGCAACCGTCGAACTTGCAGTCGCTCGGATGTCGGCAATGGTTCGACGCAATTCCTCGCCGGAGGCGTCCGCAATTGCTGCGCTGCGTGCGCGCGAAAGCGCTTCGGGAAGTTGCGGCAGCGCCAACTCGCCATCGAACACCGGTTTGGCGAGCCGGTTGACGATCAGATTCCAGTTGTCCAGCGAAAGGCGGTAGCTGGCGCCGTAGCCGGAAACGAGACGGATCGAGCGCACCACTTCCAGGACCGCGTCCGGCTGCTTTGTCAGCGCCCGATCGATCATGTGCAGCCAGCGTTCGGTGGACGGAGCTTTCCTTCGCATAGCGGAGCGAGCTCGGACGAATGCGCCTGAAACGCAGGAACATGCGCAAGCCTCGCCCGTCCCCAGGCGCGATCGATGTGGATGCGCATCCGGCCCCGCAGCATCTTCATCGCTGCCAGCCCGTCGGCGATCATCTCGGCCTGGTCGCGGGGAAACATCGCGACGAATTCCTGCATCTCGGGCCGGTAGAGATTGTTGGGCGGCGCGATCGTGCTCGTCTCTGGATCGGCCAGCGGCGCCCGGCCGAGCACGATCTGCGCGACCCTGATCGGATCGTTGAAGCTCATCCGCGCGGCCAGCAGATCGGCGATTTCGCGAAACAGCTCGGAGCCGATGCCTCGACGCTCGTGAAAGCGGCCGAGCCGATCGAGATACAGAACCGCATATTCGGTGTTCTGGAATTCGACCAGCATCCGCACATGCTGGTCGAGCGCCTGCGCAAAATCGGCCGGCAAACCCTGCGGCACCGGCGGAATGTGATGGTCATCCTCGCCAAGCAGCCAGTTGGCCAGCGCCCGAAACGGTTTGAGCAAATTGGCGGCCATGCACTCAAGCCGGCTTGTTCGCGGCCTGCACCTGCGCGCGCAGCGGTGAGCTCCGCGACCCGCGCCTCCGCGCGATGGAGATTCTCAAACAGCCGCGCGCTCACAAGCCGCAGGAAATAGAAGCCGAACGCGGGGTTCTGCACATACAGCTCCTCGACCTGGCGATAGGTAACGCCGAGAATCAGGCCGCTCTCGATGCATTCGAGCGTGCCGGTGCGCTTGTTGTTCGGCGACAGCATACCCATTTCGCCGACCAGCGTGCCGACAGGCAACTCCATCCCCATCTCCACCAGCCGATAGCGGCCGCTGACGACGTAGAACATCTCCTCGGCCTTCTCGTCCTTGTAGAACAGCACCTCGCCCGCCTGGCACTGACGCTCCGTCATGAACGGCTTCAGCCAGGCCATCGACAGGTCGCTGTTCACCGACTTCTTCACGTCGCGCACCAGCGTCAGCATCTGGTGCAGCCGGTAGGAATTCAGCGGCAGCAGCACCATGTGCAGGATCATGGTGGCATAGTTGCCGGTGGTGAACGAGAAGGTGATCAGCACCAGGTTCGTAAGTATCCCGAAGATGCGCAACGGGATCATCGTCGTCATGGTGTAGGAGGCGATCAGGAAGATCGACGAAAAGATACCGCCGGCGTTGGCTGCGACCTGAGACATATCCATGGCGAATGAACCCGATGCTGAAGGGAGGCTTTAGATTTTCCGGCTAACCGGCCTGAACCTGTGCGCGCTTCTGCGGCGCGGGTGCGGTCAGTTCGCCGATCCTATCATGGAAACGATCATACAATCCCGACAGCACCTCGGGCGCGATCGCGCGGCAGGCGGCAAGCGCTGCGGTCGCCTCATCGGCATCGCCCCCGGCGAGCGACCGCAGCAGCCGGCTGTGCAGGCGCGAAAGCTCGGCAAACTCCGGTGTTGCCGAAACGGTCTCGTCGCCGACCAGGGCAAACAGCTTGGACGGCCGCGATTTGCCTTTCAGCAGGATCTCGCCAGCCTCGAGCAGCGCTGCGCCCTTGGCCACGTTCGCGATCTCCTCCGAGACCAGAAGATCGACGCCCATTTCCTTGGTCGTCGACTCGATCCGGGCCGCCACGTTCACGACGTCGCCCATTGCCGAGTAGTTGAAGCGGATTTCGGAACCCATGTTGCCGACGGCGGCGACGCCGAAGTTGAGGCCGACGCCGATCTTGACCTCGGCGCCGGAGATGCCGCGCCCTTCGAAACCGAAGGCATCGTCCTCGTTCAGCTGCCGCACGGCCTCGCGCATCTTCAGCGCGGCGCGGCATGCGTGCATCGGGTGGTCGGCAATGTCGAGCGGCGCGTTCCAGAACGCCATGATCGAATCGCCGATGTATTTGTCGATGGTGCCGAGCTCGCTCTGGATCGCCTCGCGTCAGCGGCCCCAGCAGCGTGTTGATGAAGTCGACGAGCTCGGTCGCCGACAGCTTTTCGGAGATCGGCGTGAAGCCGCGCACGTCCATGAACATCACGGTGATCTCGCGCGCCTCGCCGCCGAGCTCCATCGCCTTGGGCGAGCTCTCCAGCCGGGCCAGCAATTCCGGGGCGAGATATTGTCCGAACGCCTGCCGGACGAACTTCTTCTCCTTGTCGGACGCAACACGCAGCGTGCGCTCGATCGCGATATACATCGTGATCGCGGCGAGCGACGGATAGATCGGATCCAGCAGCAGGCGGAAATGCGAGAACGCGAACCACGAGCCGGCGATTGCCAGCACCAATGCGATCACGCCCGCAATCAACGAAAACTGCGCGCCGAACGAGAGCAGCATCACCGCGACCAGGGCCGCCAGCAGCACCGTGACGATGATCTCGAGCCCGTTCGCCCAGTCGGGACGGCTGATGAAATCCTGCGCCAGAATCTGCTCGATCAGC
Organism: uncultured Alphaproteobacteria bacterium; assembly: GCA_963757845.1. Classification (GTDB taxonomy): domain Bacteria; phylum Pseudomonadota; class Alphaproteobacteria; order Rhizobiales; family Xanthobacteraceae; genus P52-10. Next base: position 141,766 of record CAVWTB010000048.1, on the reverse strand, counting down.
TGCGCATGCACCGCAACGCCGGGCATGAGTTGTCCGAGCGGCGTGGCGCGCATTTCGGCAAGGCCTGCAGCGGAGGTGCCGACCAGCACGATCGATCCTTCGATGCGCGGCCGCACCTGCGCCTCTTTTGCCGGATCGAGCACGTCCTTGACGGAGACGTAGCGCTCCGGCCTGTTGCGATCATAGTAGAGCCATGCCTCGCCGTCGTCGGTGAGCGGCACCTTGAAGTCGCCGATCCGCATGTCGAGCAACGCCGCGTGGCCGCTGTCGGTCTCGCCGCTCGCGCCGGTGCCGCGCACGACGATCCCCTTCTGACCCTGCGCTACGCGCAGCGCCTCGCCGGCAAGCCCCGGATAAATCCGCTCGCCGTCGGAGAACAGCATCGGGATGCGGCGGATGACCCCGGATCTGTCGCGCGATGAGAGATTGATGCCGCCGACGCCGGCCGCGGCCTCGTCCAGCACCGGGAGGTTCGCCACCGCGCCGGTGAACGGCGTCAGCACGTCAGTCGGCTTGACGCCGACGAAGGCGAGACCCGCTTTCGCCCCAGGCCGCGCATCGTTCTGCGCGGAGCTGGCCGCAAAGCCGAGCACCGCATTGGTCTTGCTTCATCGCGTCCGCAAACAGCCGGTCGTGATCCGGCAGGCTTTCGAGCAGCGCCACGGCCCGGTCGCGATCCGGCCCCTCGGCCTTCTGCAGATCGCCCAGCAGCTGCCTGGGCGCGGTGCGGTCGGGCTCGGGGAAGATCACGGCAAAGGCTATGGCACCGGCGCCGAGCTCGGTGAGACGATTTGTCAGCGCCGCAAGGCGCGTGCGCGGCCACGGCCATTGGCCATAAGTCGCGATCGAAGCTTCGTCGATCTCGACGACCCGAACCGGAAAATCCGCATAGGCGCGCGGCTGCAGACGCTGATAGGCGTCAAATGTGCGCTCCTGCAATTCGGTGACGATCCATGGGCTTTCGGCGCGCAGCCAGGTCAGCGCCGCAAGCACGACCAGTGCGGCCCCCGTGGCGCGTCCGTGCTTGCTGCGGGCGAAGCGGCGCAGGCGCGCGGCGAAAGCAAGGCTTCCGCGTCGCACGAGCCAACCTGAACCGCCCGGAAGATGCCATCGCTGAATCCCCGTCTAGTGACCCGGTTCCAACGGTCGCATCATCTTGCGGACCAAATCGGTGCACCAAGCGTTCATTAGCGCGCAATGGCTTGAGAGGAAACGGGTTTCGCCGGTCGGGAAAACGGTTTCGGCCGCGTTGCCCTTTCGTTTCCAGAAGGCTTCTTCGGGAGCTGCCGGGCGAGGCCCATTGTCCGTTCGCCGCGCCACGGCGGCGGGCCGCGACCGGCCTTGCGGCGGTCCCTGCACCATCGCCGCAAACCCTTCATCTGGCTTCGAAAAACGCGCCCGGAACGCGGCCTTTGCTGCCGCGTTGTTACCGGAATGCAGAAGGCTTTAACGATCCCACCCAGCGCTTTCTTTACCGTCCGACGAAACATCACAGGTTGCTGAGTGCCGATTAACCAGCCGCTGCAATTTGAACCGAATACTCGAGGGTAGCCACAGAACAGCAACAGGGCTGGCAAACATGACCGGGACGACGTTTCGGAAGCACCGTGTGAGCATCATCGCCATCGCCGCGATGCTGCTCGCGGGCGCGACAAGCTTCGCAGTCGCACAGCAGAGGACTGCCGCCGCCGACGCCAGGCTGCAGGAGCTGGCCGACGAGGCCGCGCTCGCCGGCGTGAGCGCGCTGGCCGCGACCGAAGGTCAGACCGATGCAAAACGGATCGAAGCCGCCAACGCCGCCGTTCGCAAGGCGCTCGCGTCGCGCAGCGAGATCGTGCCGATCGTCTCGCCGTCAATCGATGAAATGAAGATGTCGGTCGCGCTGACGACCAATAGCACCGGCCGCGGGCCGGCCTTCACCGCCACCGCACGTTACGTGCCGCCGGGCTCGGCCGTGTCGCCGGGACAGACGGCAGACGCCGTCATCAAGAAGCGCACGCGCGGCTGATCGTCACAATCGGCCAGCCGCCGGGATCGTGCGAGCGCATCGGCTCTATTGCCTGCGCGCGATGAAGATGCCGGCGCCGCCATAGTTGCTGCGCCCGTGATCTGCAGCGCGCCGCCCATCTCTCCGACCGGACGACGTCCTGCTCTGGAAGAAATTTCCGAAGAGCATCATCGAGCGGTTCACGTTCTGCGCCGTCAGATAGCCGCCGAAGTAACGCGGATCGCCGGGGAATATGACCTGCCCCGCATAGTTGCGCGCCGTCGAGGCCGTTGATGGTGACGTTGCCGGTGCGCGCCCGAAATTGACCGTGTTCTGAAACGGCGCTGCAGACACATATGACGAGCCGCCGTTCTGGATGTTCGCGATCGCGTGACCAGTATATGTCGCGCTGCCCGTCGCCGGCACGTCGCTGCGCGTTGGCCGGCAGCCTGCCCGCAACCCAGAACATCTCGCGCCGATCCCTGACCGGCCCGCCGCTGATGTTCTGGCCCGGGCGCGACGTCTCGGCGGCCCACAGGCCCCACTTGGTGTACTCGCATTGCAGAAGTGCGACACCGACGGCTTGTGACGCCGCCTGCGAAAGCGCGGAGCCGGGCTTGAATTCGACAACGCCGCCGTCGAATTGACTGATCACCTGATTGTTGACGACCGCTGCCGGCGATCCGTTTGAGCCCGTCGACGGCAGCAACACACTGGCGCCGATCGCCAGATCGTCGATGGTCGCGTTGGCGCTGTTCGGTCCGAACTGGTGATAGGCGTTGCTGAACTCATCCGCGCTAGCTGGCATAGGGGTTGTAGGACCCGCTTCCAATGTGCCCGGCAGCATACGTCCCGAACGCCGCAAGATCGTTTCCATTCTGCGCATTGGTTTCGACCAGCGCGGCGCCAATGGCGGCAATCACCGGCCCGAACGGACCATAATTGTTGCGCGAGAACACGAGGCCGCCGGTGAAGCCCACCAGCGTTTGCGGCTCCTGCGGCGAGCTCGGCCCCGTGCGTGACTGCTGCTCGATGCGCGTCTGATTGGTCGTCGTCTGAATCGTCTGGTTCAGCGACGAAACCGCGTTGATCTGATTGTTCGTGTTGACGGTCTGGTTGACCAGGTTCTGGACGTTGGTCGCGATCGTGCCGTTCGGCGTACCGCTTGCGGCGGTGCGCGCATTGTTGACCTGGCCGGCGGTCGCTCGTGCGCCGCCGCCCTGCCCCGCCTGGCTCTGCAAGCGTCGCCAGCACCGTCTGCAGGAAGTTCGCCGGCGGCGCACCGGGGTTTGTCGGCGGCGTGCCGCCACCCAGCGTCTGCGTGTATTCGCCTGCGCCCAGCGTCACGGTGTTCGAGCCGGAGCGCACTTCGCCCTGGCCATAGCCGATGAAGACGCTGTTGGGCTGGAAGATGCCGACGCCGCCGCGGATGCCGACCACCGCATTCGGCGTGGTGATCTGCGCGTTGCCGGCGTGGCTGATCTGTCCGCCGACGAAGCGCATGACGCCCTTGCTGAGCGTGGCGGCAAGCTTGCCGGTGTTGGAGCCGGGATCATAGACGTATTCGTCGATGGCGAGATCGCTGTTCGGACCGATCGTCATCGACGTCTTGTCGAGAAACAGCAGCTGCACCGAACCGGCCGACGTCGTCTGGATGCGCTCGCGATGGGCGATCGACTGGCCGATGACGATGGTGCGGGAGCCGCCGCCGCCGCGCGCCTGCGCGGCCGGATTGACCGCGGCCGCGGTGCCGACCTGCTGGGCTTCGGCCGAAGGCGCCCCCCAAGGTAGCGACCGTGAGCAGAGCGGCGGTCGCGGCCTTCATTCCAATGCGTTGCATTCCAGTATTCCAGACTTCCCAGCATTCGCGGCGAATGCATCCGGCGGCGAAAACGCCGCTGCCGCCACGACCGCGGCTGCGCGAGACTATCACGGTACCGCCAATGTGGCCGACAGGATTGTTGTCGTGGATCAGATTTCCAGTGGTCATGGTCACGCGGCAACACTTTTGCCGGTCAGCGGCGGTGCTGACTGGGGCCGCAACGACCTGCCGGCCTCCGGCCGAAGGGGCTGCGCACCCGGCGAGCGCCCACTGCAGGTCGACAGTCGTGACCTTGTTCGAACGCGCTGCATTCCAGACTTCAAGATTTCCTGCGGCAGAATCGGCGGGGATCTAGCGCGCGCGGCCCGCAAAGATGCCGCTGGCAAGATAGCTGGAGCCCGAGACGAAAACGTTACCCCCCATTTCGCCAACCGGACTGTTGGCGCCGCGGAAGAGGTTTCCGATCATGATCATGTTGCGCCCGCCGCCGGTCAACGCGGCGCCGAGGAAGCGAGGATCGCTGCTGTCCAGCTGAAGCGTAGCCGGAATAGTTGACGCCGTCGAAGTTGGCTACGCTCGCGGTACCGGTCCGCGTCGCGAAGTTCACGGTATTGGACAGGTTTCCGCCCACCACATATTCGTTGCCGGCGTTTCTGACATTCGCCACGACATGGCCGGTATATGTGGCAGACCCTGTCGACGGCACCTCGCTGACGCTCGGCATCCGTCCCGCGACCCACGTCATCAGGTGTCCCCGATCGGACTGAGTCGCGCCGTTCGATGCATTGCGATTGGAGTCGGTCGACCAGAATCCCCAGCGCGTGTAGTCGCATTCGCAGAACGTCGTCTCCGGCTTGAACTGCTGGGCCACGGCGCGGGGCACATTGACCATGAAGGTGGTCGAGTTGTTCAGGCTCTGGCCGTTGACTGTGGAGATCTGCTGTTGCTCCGTGCCGGCATTGTTGACGACCACGGCCTCCCGCGCGGCGAAGTTCTCGTAGTCGACATAGGCGCTGCGGGCGCGCAGCGACGTGTTGAGCGATCCCATCTGGAACTGGCCGAACTGGAACGTATCGTTCTCCGATGGCGTCACATTGGCGACGTTGAAGTTCGCCTGCATCCTGTTCAATGACGGATCGAGCTGGACCGTCGCAACGCCCACCGTCGCGAAGGTGGGCGCGATGAACGTGCCCTGCGAGCCGTTGGCGGGGAAATTGATGGTCCGCATCAGGCCGCCGGTCCAGCCGGTCAGCACTTCGGCCGGACGGTTGCTGCCGAGGCCGGCCGACGTCGGAAGGCGCGTGAATTGCTGCGTGAAGTTATAGTTGACGTTCGCGCCGCCGCCGCCCGGGAAATAGAAGGCCTGGATCTCGCGATACTGCCGCGTGGTGGCGACGAAGTCGTTTTGCCAGACCTCGCCGGACAGAGGCAGGCGCGCTGTGTCGAGCGTGACCGTATTCGGCTGTGACGAGACGGCGCCGCTCGCGCGCCCCATCGATTGATTGGCCGCACCGCGTCGCGTCGCGCCAAAACCGCTCGACAAGGCGAAGCCGTCATTGTTGTCCTCCACCAGCGCGCCGGTCATGACGAAGAACCATGAGGTCTGGTTTGCGCCATCGCCGGAAATGTCGATGCCCCACTGGAAGTAAGGCGCGCGATTGGCGACATCGACGCTGGCAACGCGGTAGCCCATGACGGGCGAGATGATCCTGTCGCTGCCGGTGGCGAACGCCGCCGGCAGGTAAGGCGCATTCGACGTCGCAGAGCCGGTCGCGCAGCACCGGCCCATATTGAACATGAACGCAGTGGCCGCGAACTGCCGCTGAATCACCTGGTCGGCCGCACTCTGCGCGTTGGACGTTTGCACCGTGTTGGTAACGGTCTGGGTGATCGACGAGGTCGATGCGGCGGCCTGCGTCCAGCTTTGCGCGGCTTGGGCGACGGAGGCTGCCGCCGACGCGGTCGCGATCGCACCACCCGAGGAGCCTGTCGCGGTGGTTCGCGCTTCACTGACGCGGGTGCTCGATGCGGGCGCGCCGCCACCCTGACCACCCTGGCTCTGGAAGGTCGACACCAGCGAAGCGATCAAGCCGGCCGGCGGCGGCGCGGGAGGGCTCGGCGGGATGTTGTTACCCTGCGTGCGCGTGTAGTCGCCGGCGCCCAGCGTGACCGACGACGAGCCCGAACTGACACTGCCTTCACCGTAACCGACAAAGACCTGCTGCGTGCCAATGATGGCGATGCCGCCGCGGATGCCAACCACGGCGTTCGGCGTCGTGACCTGCGCATTACCCGCGTGACTGATCTGCCCGCCGACGAAGCGCATCACACCCTTGCCCAGCGTCGCCGCCAGTTTGCCGGTGTTCGTATTCGGATCGTAGACGTATTCATCGATCGCGAGATCGCTGTTCGGGCCGATCGTCATCGACGTCTTGTCGAGGAACAGGAGCTGCACCGAGCCCGCAGACGTCGTCTGGATCCGCTCGCGATGGGCGATCGACTGGCCGATGATGATGGTGCGCGAACCGCCGCCGCCGCGCGCCTGCGCGGCCGGATTGACCGCGGCCGCGGTGCCGACCTGCTGCGCCCGCGCCGCGTCGATCAAGAGCGAAGCGGTTGCCAGAACGACGAGGGTGCCGACTGCCGACGATCGCTTCATTGTCCTCGACGCGACCATCGGCTGAGGCCCCTAGAACCGCGCTGTGGGCCCGAAGGCCACGGTGAAATTCTTCATGTCGTAGTTCGGCAGATTCGAATTGATCCAGGTTTGGGTGATCGTCGTCCGCAGGCCCCAGTTCTGATAGAGCTGCACGTCGATCACGCCGCCGACCCGCGTCTCGCGATCGTGCCGTGTCGACGAACGGATCGACGATGAAATTCGGCTCGTCGTAGCGCACGTCGCTGTAGCCCGCGGTCGGCGTGACGATCACCTGCCGCGTGGTGCCGTCGAAGCCGGGCACGCCGAATTCGATCGGCACGCCGACATCGACGGACCAGCGGTTGTAGCTGTTGGAGTCGAGGAAGGCTTGACGGAAGGGGTCGAAGCCCGCGCGTGCGTTGTTGCGGTCGTAGCCGAGGCGCGTGTTCAGCCGCACGATGCCGAAGCGCAGCTCGGTGTTGATGGCGGCGGTCGTCAGTGTGCCGGTCTGGTCGCTGGCGGTCGGAAATTCGTCCGAATCGAAGAAGCGGCGAGCGCGGTGCTCGACATAGGCTTCGGCGAGGGCCCAGCTCGCGAGCGGTCCGCGGATGGAGAAACCGGCGCCGCACAATTCGATGTACTTGTGATGGGCGAGCATCACGCCGGTGCCGATGCCGTAGAGCTTGAACGACGAATCCTGGTTGATCGCGATGCGCGGACCGAGCGTCAACTCGGCGAGGCTCAGGTCGAACTGGGTGAACTTGTGCTGCTGCGAGGAATAGCCGGTGAAGATCGCCTCGATCGAGTCGCCGCGCTTGTTGATCTTGTGATTGTACTGCATCGCCACGAGCTGGAACCAGTTCCAGTCGGGCGCCTTCGCGAACTGGTTATTGAGGATCGCATCCTGGCCGATCGCACGAACGAGGGTGCTGTCCGGCCCGACGTTCGCGTTGCTCTGCCAGCGCGCAGCCGGCATGCAGCAGCGCGGAGAACTCATACGGCGCCTGACGGCGCGCGATCTCGGCGAGGTAGGCGTTGACCTGGGCGCGAACATCCTCCGGAACGTCGCCGCCCTTGATCGCATCCTGGAAATAGCCGCGCGCGAGATCCCACGAGCCGAGCTTGAAGTACAGCACGCCGAGCTCGAGCTTCACCCGCGGCAGGTTCGGGTTGAAGAACAGCATGCGCTCGAGCGCGCCGATCGCGGCTTCGTAGTCGCCGCGCGCGGCCGCCTGCTCGGCGAACTTGAAGCTGATTTCCAGGTTCGAGGGATTCTGGAACATCTGCTTGAACAGCGCATCGTAGTCGTTGGCGACGACGGATGCGGGTGTCGGAACAGGCGGCGGCTGCGCAAACGCGCGACCGAGTTCCACGGTCAAAGGCGCGGCCAGTAAAAACGCGGCCGCGATAATCGTCCTGAAAAAACTCACCCGAATTGCCCCTGACAATGCGATCAGGTGTGGTGACGCCGCGCAAAAACCGCAGACTCGACACCTGACTGCCGGAAATGATATTTCGGCAGCGCCAAAAGGAAAGGAATATTAAGAGTTTGTGGGGGACTTAGCGGCCGGACGTTACTGATTCGCCACACTCAGTTTGAATCATTTCAACCGGGCGTTGCCATGGCGGTGCCCCTTCACCGGCGCGCCGGCTGATGACGAAATCGGGGACTTCTTTTGGCTAATTTTGCGCCAGGCAATGCACGGCTGACGAATGTCGAAAACCCGCCTGACCGCCGCCCTTCGTGACTACCGCTCGGCCGTCGCCGCGGGGAAGGTCACGCTTCCCAGCTATGTTTCGGTCATCTCCGGTACCGGGATACTGCTGTTTCTGACAATCGAGCACTCCTACCCCCTGGCCGATCAGATCATCGGTGGGATCATCTGGATCAACATCGCCTACTTCATCTGGGAGTGGGCCGTGCGCGTGCGCCACGCCGCGCAACAGCGCGAACTTCGATCCTATCTCTTGTCGGTCAGCGGCATGGTCGATGGGATCAGCTCCATTGCAATTCCTGTGGCGATCCTGGCGGGCGTCCCACCACGCACGGCGTTCCTGCTCGGCATCATCTGGCTTTTGAAGATTGCGCCCGACATCTCGGGCTTCAAGCAGCTGCGGCGCGTGCTGGTGAATGAAAAAGAGCAGCTCGGCAGCGTGATGATCATCTTCGCGCTGGTGCTCTATGCGGCCTCGGTGATCGTCCACGTGCTCGAGCGCGACGCGCAACCGGACAAGTTCGGCACCATCCACGGAACGCTGTGGTGGGCGATCACGACGCTGACGACCACCGGCTACGGCGACGCGGTGCCGGTCACGCAGCTCGGACGGATCGTCGCCGCCTTCGTGATGATCTGCGGCATCGGCGTGCTGGGCATGCTGGTCGGCGTGCTGGCGACGGGCTATGCGGCCGAAGCGCGCCGCGCCCATTTCATCCGCACCTGGGAGCTGGTGAGCAAGGTGCCGTTCTTCGCAAATCTCGCGCACGGCGCGATCGTCGACGTGACCAACATGCTGCGGCGGCTCGAATTGCCGCCGCGCGCCATCGTCGTGAAGAAGGGCGCGGTCGGCGACTGCATGTATTTCATCGCATCCGGCGAAGTCGAGGTCGAACTGCCGGACCGGAAAGTCCCCTTGCCGCAAGGCAGCTTCTTCGGCGAGCTCGCGCTGCTCAGCAACTCGGTCAGAACCGCGACCGTGGTGACGAAGACGGACACGGCGCTACTGGTGCTCGATCTGCTGGATTTCCGCACGCTGGCGGCGCGGCATCCCGAACTCGCGGGCGCGATCGACGAGGAAGCTAAGCGCCGCATCAAGGAAAACCTGGAGCGCGGCAAGGCGGGCTGAGGCGTCAAGCCTCACCCTCGACTCCTCATCCTGAGGAGCCCGGCGAAGCGCAGCGAAGCCGGGCGTCTCGAAGGATGAAGGCCCGTGTGGCGCGACCCGGTGAAGCGTCCGGGCCTCGATCCTTCGAGACGCCCTGCTTCGCTCTTCGAGCTGCGCAGGCCTCCTCAGGATGAGGAGTAAATGCGGCGGCTGTGGAACCGCCCCGCCCCTACTTGCTCTCCTTCAGCAGCCGCCTGATCTCGTCGTACATCTGCTGCGGGTCGCGCTCGGCTTCGGGCGGCTGTTCTTCTTCGGTGATGCCCTGGATCTCGGCGAGCTGGCGCTTGACCTCGTCGACCTTGGCCTGGATGTGGCGCTGGCGAGCCTCGATGTAGGACAGCACCTCGTCCCTCGCGATCGGTCTCGATTTCACGGCGACGCGGCCGCTGCCGACCGTCTCCTCGACAATGAAGCGCCCGTCGCTTTGCAGCCGCGCCGTCCACTTGAAGCGGACGGCGCCCGACGACGCGGGGCGGAGTTGGGTGTAGCCGTCGCGGACATCATCGGCCGCGAGCTGCTCGGCGAGGTGCATGACCGCCTCGATCCGTTGCTCGTCGCCGCCGTCGTTATCCTTGGACTTCATTGTTGCCCATCCGCTCGAAGCCCTGCCGGATCGCACGCGCACTAGTGCGCATGCGCAAATCTTGTGCAGCGAGACGCCATCGTTGCAGCGCGCGGGCAGCCCATCAAGACCCGCGCTTGAACTTATCCTGCTGATTATTCCGGCGAATTGACGGCGGCCCGGACGCGAGCGGCAATTGCATACAATGGCATGGGGCTTGCTTGAATGCTCGCCTGAGGGAGCCGCAACGCGCGCTCCGCATCCGGCGAAGGGTCTTGAGTGATGCCGCCAGCCAGGAGCCTTGTTGCTGCAGAGCCGGCCGCGATCGAACTCGCCTTCGATCACACGGCGCTTCTCATCATCGACATGCAGCGCGATTTTCTGGAGCCGGGCGGCTTCGGCGAAACGCTCGGCAACGACGTCTCGCAGCTTCAGCGGGCGATCGCGCCCTGCCAGGCCATGCTCGCCGCGGCACGCGATGCCGGCCTCTGCGTGATCCATACGCGCGAAGGTCACCTGCCCGATCTGTCGGACGCGCCGCCGGCCAAGATCGAACGCGGCGCGCCGAGCCTGCGCATCGGCGACCCGGGTCCGATGGGACGGATCCTCATTCGCGGCGAAGCCGGGCACGACATCGTCGCCGCGCTCTATCCGGCCGCAGGCGAGATCGTCATCGACAAGTCCGGCAAGGGCGCGTTCTACAACACCGATCTCGATGCGACGCTGCGCAAGCACACGATCGAGAACCTGCTCGTGTGCGGCGTCACCACGGAAGTCTGCGTCAACACCACCGTGCGCGAAGCGAACGATCGCGGTTTTCGCTGCGTCGTGCTGGCCGACTGCTGCGCATCCTACTTTCCGGAATTTCACGACATGGGGCTGAAGATGATCAAGGCACAGGGTGGAATATTCGGCTGGGTGAGCACGTCGGCAGACGTCATCGCAGCGCTGCAGCAGGGTTCCGTGGCACGTCAGGCGATGGGAGGCCGGCGATGAACGCAACTGCACCCTCGGCGACAAGGCCCGCCCTCTGGACGAGCGGCGACTGGAACGCGTTCTTCGGCTTCGGCACCAACATCCTCGTCAACATGCTGGTGCTGACCGGCCTGTTGCGCTTCGTCCTGAAGATGCCGGACTCGCTGGTGTTCGGCCGCATCCTGCCGGCGCTCGGCCTGATGATGTGCCTGTCGACGATGTACTACGCGTGGCTCGCCTACGACCTTGCGCGCAAGACCGGACGCAAGCGACGTCTGCGCGCTGCCGTCCGGCGTCAGCGTGCCGCACATGTTCATCGTCACCTTCGTGATCATGCTGCCGATCACGCTGAAGACCAACGATCCGATCAAGGGCTGGGAGGCCGGCCTTGTCTGGGTGTTCTTCCAGAGTTTCATCCTGATGATCGGCGCGTTCGTCGCGCCCTACATCCGCAAAATCACGCCGCGCGCGGCGCTGCTCGGCACGCTCGCCGGCGTCTCCGTCACCTTCATCTCGATGCGGCCGGCGCTGGAAATGTTCATGACGCCGGTGATCGGGCTGACCTGCTTCGCCATCATCCTGGTGAGCTGGTTCGGCGGCGTGCGGTATCCGAAAGGCATCCCCGCAGGTCTCGTCGCGATCGCCGCCGGCATGCTGATCGCCTGGGGCTCGAACCTGTTCGGGCTCGGCATCGGCGGCATGAGCTTCGCAAAGGTCGGCGCGGCCTTCTCGAGCTTCGGTTTCTCGGTGCCGCTGCCTGCGATCGGCCACGTGTTCTCCGGCTTCGAGTTCCTGGGCATCATCCTCGTCACCGCCATTCCGTTCGGCATCTACGACCTGGTCGAGGCGATGGACAATGTCGAGAGCGCGGAAGCCGCCGGCGACCACTATCCGACGACGCGCGTGCTCACCGCCGACGGCGTCGTCAGCCTGATCGGCTGCCTGATGGGCAACCCCTTCATCAACGCGGTCTATATCGGCCATCCCGGCTGGAAGGCGATGGGCGGACGGATCGGCTACTCGGCGGCGACCGGGCTGATGGTGATCGTGCTCTCGCTGGTTCGGCATCATCTCGCTGATGCTGGCGCTGATCCCCGTGGTCGCGATCTCGCCGATCCTGCTCTACATCGGCATGCTGATCGGCGCGCAGGCGTTCCAGACGACGCCGCAGTCGCATGCGCCGGCGATCGTGCTGGCGCTGACGCCGCATCTGGCCGCCTGGTGCAAGACGCTGATGGACGGCGCGCTGGGCGCGGCGGGCACGACCGCCGCTGCGATCGGCATGGAGAAGCTCGGCGCCGTCGGCGTGCTCTATCACGGGCTCGAGGTTCTGGGCGGCGGCGCGATCCTGTCGGGGCTCGTGCTGGCGGCGATCGGCGTGTTCGTGATCGAGCGCGAGTTCGTGAAGGCGTCTGCGTTTGCTGCGGCAGGTAGCGCGCTCACCTTCTTCGGCTTCATGCACGGCGAGCAGGTCGGCATCGCGGTCACGCCGTCGGTCGCCATCGCCTACGCCATCGTCGCCGCCGGGCTGTTTGCGCTGGGCAGCGCGAAGCCGGTGACGGCGCCCGCCGCCAGCGCTGCTCCGGCGGAGTAGCGCCGGCAGATCAGGCCGCCATTTTGCGTCGCGTCGATCCGAACGCTCAGCCGTATCATTTCGGCGAGCGCCAGCGCCTCGGTCGAGGGCGGCGGCGCGAACAGCAGGCCCATGCGCGAAGTCGGCAGTTCGGGCAGGCCGTCAGCGGCGCCCAACACCTTCATGCCCTCGCGCACAGCGCCGCGCGGCAACACGGTCATCGCAAGCCGCGTCCTGATCATCGGCTCGATCGCCGAGTAATTGTTGGACGTGAGCAGAATGCGGAAATCGCGGTTGGCCGCCTCCAGCGCCGCCTCCGCCATGTGCCGCCACTGGCACGTCACCGCGCCGAGCGCGAGCCGCAGCGGCTCGCCGGGCACGATGTTGAAGCGCGGATGCGCCACCCACACCAGCGGCTCCTCGCGCACGATCTCGACGTCGTGGAATGCCGCGCAGTCGGTGACCAGCGCGATATCGAGTTCGTGGCTGCGAACGCGCTCGGCGAGCGCGAGCGAGCCTTCGCAGATGACCGACACCTCGACGAACGGATGCTTGCGCGCAAAACCTTCCATGATCGCCGGCATGAACACTTCGGCGTAGTCGTCCGGAATGCCGAGCCGCACCTGGCCGGCGAGCCCCTTCTGGCCCACATGCATCATGGCCTCGGCTTCGATCCGCAGCATCTCGCGCGCGAAATCGACCAGCCGCTCGCCGTCGCCGGAGAGTTTGACGCCGCGGCCGCTCTTCACGAACAGCGGCCGGCCGAGCTGCTCTTCGAGGCGGCGGATGTGCATCGACACCGCCGACTGGGTTTTGTGGACGCGCTCGGCGGCACGGGTGAACGAACCGGTGTCGACGATGGCCATAAAGGAGCGGAGCTGGTCGGTATCGAGCATGGCAATTCATCTCCAAAATGCGATGGATGATATTAGAAACATTCGTTGGACCGATCAATAGTGCAGTGCCATATTGTTCCCGGAAATGAACTTCGGCGACAGCCCACCGCGCCGAAGTCAATCCAGGAAGAAGAAAATGTCATCTACAAACATAGACTTACACAGACTTGAATGGGTTCGGCACAGCCGGACCGCGTACCTTGCGTCGCTCCTGCAGGCCATTGGCCAGTCCTTGGGCCAGTCCCTGCTCTGGCCGGTCCGCGTCTACCGCGCCCGCCAGACCCTGCACCAGCTGTCGCGCATGAATGCCCGCGAGCTTCGCGACATCGGCCTGACGCCCTACGACGTCCAGTCCGCGCAGGCGCTGCCGCTCGACGCCGATCCGACGCACCTGCTCGCCGATCGGGCACGGGAACGCGCCCGGAACGACTCTCACGTTCCACTGATTGCAGAGCGTTGCGGAAGGCTTTCCGCAGACGCTAAGGTCCGAGCGCGCCATCGGCAACGGATGGCGCGTTTACCTTTTTTGCAGGGACCGCATGAGCGACGACAAGCCGCCGCCCGAAACCAAACTCACGCGCACGAAAGAGAAGTGGGCGCGCGAGGGCCGCTTCCTCACCGGACGCATCGCGCGGCCGGAGGCTGAGCGGCTGCCGCCGGGCCAGCATCTCACCAACGACTGGCCGGTGCTCGATCTCGGCGTCACGCCGGACATCCCGCAGCAGCGCTGGCGCCTCGACGTCTACGGCGCGGTCGACAATCCGCTGTTCTGGGATTGGGCCGAGTTCATGCGCCAGCCGCAGACCGAGATCACCTCCGACATCCACTGCGTCACCACCTGGTCGCGCTACGACAACGCGTGGAAAGGCGTTGCGACGCGCGACCTGCTCGCCCTCGCGCAGCCGAAGAGCGACGCCGGCTTCGTGGTGCTGCACTCCTACGACGGCTACACCACCAATCTCACGCTCGAGGATTTTGCCGCCGAGGATGCGCTGCTGGTGCACACCTGGTCGGGCAAGCCGCTCGAAGCCGAGCACGGCGGCCCGGTGCGGCTGGTCGTGCCGCATCTCTATTTCTGGAAGAGCGCAAAGTGGCTGCAGGCGATCGAGTTTGTGCCGAAGGATGCGCCGGGCTACTGGGAGGTGCGCGGCTATCACAACCGCGGCGACCCGTGGACGGAGCAGCGCTACTCGGACGGCGAGTAGGCCGTAGCTTGCCAATTCCGCGTCGTCCTCGCGCATGCCGTCCGAGCCGTGAAGGCGCTTCCCACTTCAGCGACACGGCTATGGTCCGCTTCGCGCACGAGCGGTTGGCTCACTGACGCGCCGCTTCAATTCCTTGCCGTCCAGTGTAGAATAGTGCTTGAAGCTCGATCGTGATCGTCATCGCATTCTTGTCGCAGATGACGGAGATCACTTCGCGCGGCGGCACTCGTCGGGCGTTTTTACTTCGAGCATGCCCTGAACGTTCTTTGCCTCGTCCACGCCCACGAACAGGATCGAGCGCGTCACCCAGACGGCCGGGTCTGCGAAGCGTGCCGGAATGACGACGTAGACCTCCTTGCCGGTGACGTTCGGCCGCGGCGTGAGGGCGCATGCGCCAAACTCGACGCCCTCTTCCTTCTTGACCAGTTCGCTGAGCGTCTCGGCACGGGCATCGGAGAGGAGCAGACCGACACCGATCACGGTGGCGGCCAACAACAATTTCTGTCGCATGCGCGTCACATTCCCGCTACCCCGCATGCATGACAGCAGCTTGCTCAACCTCAGCGCAACTCACATAACTTTGTGCGGCAAGAAGCAAGAACAAGCCGTTCGCCCGGAACGGACAGGCAAGGAAGCGGCATGAACTACATCGAGGTGAACGGCGTCGGCCTGCGCTACGAGCTTTCAGGCGCAGGCAATGACACGCTGGTGCTCGTGCACGAGATGGGCGGCACGCTGGAAAGCTGGGACGAGGTCGTGCCGCGCCTGACCGCCTCGCGCCGCGTGCTGCGCTACGACACGCGCGGCGCCGGCATGTCGCAGAAGATCCGCGGCGAACTGCACGTCGACACGATGGCCGACGACATCGCCGCCCTGCTCGATGCGCTCGGCATCAAGGGCAAGGTTGCGCTTGCCGGCGTCGCGGTCGGCGGCGCGACCGCGCTGCATTTCGCCGCGCGCTATCCTGAGCGCACCAGCGCGGTCGTCGCGGGAAGCCCCGCCACCGGCCTTGCGCCGGACCGTCGCGCGGCCGGCCTCGAGCGCGCGGCGAAGATGGAACGCGATGGCGTGAGCGGCGCGGTCGAGGATTCGATGGCGACCGGCTATGCCGTCGAGCTGCGCGGCAACGCCGAACGCTTTGCCCGGTTCCGTGCGCGCTGGCTCGGCAACGATCCGGGAAGTTTCGCCACGATCTATCGCATGCTGGCCGAGCACGGAGATGCAGGAGGAGCTGCAGGACCCTCGCCTGCCCGGTGCTGGTGATCGGCGCCACCTTCGATCGCGTGCGTCCGCCGCCGATGGCCGAAGGCCGTCGCCGAGACCATTCCCGACCGCGCGCTATGTGGAATTGCCGACCACGCATTTCATGGCGGCGGCGACACCCGAACTGATCGCCGATACAATCGGCGACTTCCTGAAATCCGTCGGCGCCTGACGCGCCGACTTGAAAATCCTGCCGGAGACATCGTCATGACCCAGCCGCCCGCCCAGCAAATCCCCGGCGTGTATCATCGCAAGATCGGCGACATCGTCGTCACCGTCATCAGCGACGGCTATCTCGACGGCAACCTCGAGGTGATGCGCAACGTCGATCTCGACAAGGCGCACAAGGTCTTGAAGGACGCGTTCCGCCCGGCGCGGCGCACCAGCGTCAACACGTTCCTGATCCAGTCGAAGGGACGCAGCGCGCTGGTCGACACCGGCTCCGGCGACTACCTGCAGAAGAGCGCCGGCAAGGTGCAGGCCAATCTCGCCGCCGCCGGCATCGATCCGAAGTCGATCGACACCGTGCTGCTGACGCACATGCATCCGGATCATTCCGCGGGCCTGACCGAGATGCCGAGCGGCCGGCTGTACTTTCCGAACGCCGAACTCGTGATGCACGAGAACGAGCTGCCGCACTGGTATGACGACGCGGCGATGACGAAGGTCGACGAGCGGTCGCAGAAGATGTACTTCCTCGCCGGCCGCGAGCAGGTCGGCCCCTACAAGAAGCAGACGCGGCTGTTCAAGCAGGGCGAGGTGTTTCCCGGGCGTCACCGCCGTGCCGAGCCACGGCCACACGCCGGGCCACACCGCCTACCTGATCGAGTTCAGGCGGCGAGCAGCTGATGATCTGGGGCGACACGGTGCATGTGCCGGAGGTGCAGACCGCGTTTCCCGACGCCGGCATGGCGTTCGACACCGATCTCGCCGCAGCCGCCGCCTCGCGCAAGCGCATGTTCGACCGCGTCGCCACCGACGGCGTGCTGATCGCCGGCATGCACCTGCACTTCCCGGCCTTCGCGCGGCTGGCGAGGGACGGCAACGGCGTACCGGCTGTATCCGGAAGCGTGGGTGCATTCGTTTTAAGGCAGCACGCACTGAGACGCGTCGCGTGCGAAGCGCGAAGCGCGTCTCGAGGGATGCAGCGACTGGTTTGACGTGCGCCGCTTCGCACCGCTTTCGCGGATACGATTCGCGGATGCGCTTACCGCACCCCGTGGCCGGCCTTCACGCCGGCGACCATCTTCGGCGTCACCACCTTGTCGGAGGTGATGACGTCCCAGACCATGGCGGTGTCGCCCTTCTCGTACTCGTCCATCAGCCCCTTGAGCTGCTTGACGTCGGTGACGGTCGCGCCGCGCAGGCCGAAGCCTTCGGCGATCGCCTTGAAGTTCGGGCCGGCCGAAGATCGCGCCGGTCTCGTCGATGCCTTCGTGGCGCAGCTTGTGGATCTCGGCGCCGTAGGCGCCGTCGTTGGCGATCACCATCAGCACCTTGATGCCGTGCCGGCGCACCGCCTCCAGCTCCTGGATGTGCATCAACAGGCTGCCGTCGCCCTCGAACAGCACCACGCGGCCGGTCTTGCGCGCAGCGGCCACGCCGATGGCATAGGAGATCGAATTGCCGATCGCGCCGAAGTCGCGCATCGCGTGATACTTCGTCGGATCGCCGCCGCGCATCACGGTGTGGAAATAGGAATGATGGCCCGAGCCGGAGACGACGTCGTAGTCCTTCGGCAGCACGTTCTCCATTTCCTCGAACACCCGTGCGCGGATCGAGCTCGCCCGGCGCGACCTCATAGGACGTCGCGTCGGCCGGCTCTTCCTTGATGCGCTTGGCGAGCTCCGGCGAACGGATGCTGGCTGCGGTCTTGCCGCCGGCCTTGATCTTCTTGAGCAGTTCGACCGCGGTCAGCTTCGCGTCCGCCTTCATGTAGATGTCGGCGGCCTGGTTGCCGTGCACGAGGCCCATGCGGATTGAGGTCGACCTGCACCATCTCGGCCTGCGGGCAAAGCGTGTCGCCGTCGACGGTGTAGTAGGTCAGGCGCGCGCCGAACGCGATGACGAGATCGGCCTGCCGGAACACTTCGCGCGCGATGGCGCGGGCGAAGCCGCCGGCGACGCCGAGCGAGAACGGATTGTGATCGTACATGCCGCGGCCGAGCAGCGTGTCGACAACAGCGCGCCGCTCGCTTCCGCCAGCTCCTCGACGTCCTTGCGGCCGCCGGCCCAGACGACGCCGCGGCCGGCGATGATGATCGGGCATTTCGCCTTGGCAAGCTTTTCGGCGACCTCGCCGAGCTGATCGGGGTTCGGCGGAATCGGCGCGACCACCGGCGTGATCTGCGCGGCCGGCTTGTACTCGCCGATGTTCGGCAGCGGCTGCAGCTGCAGATCGTACGGGATGCCGAGCACGACCGGCTTGCGCTCGTGGCGGGCGATGTGAAACGCCTCGCGCACATACTGATACATGCGCTGCGGGCTGTGCGCGGAGATGTAGTGCGCGCCGCAGGCGGCTGCGAGCGGCTGCTGCTCGATCATCTGGCCGTACCACTTTGCGCCGACCGGCGTCTCGCCGGCGAACACCACCATCGGCACCTGGCTGCGCGCCGCCGACGTCAGCGCCGTCATGATCTGCGTGAAGCCCGGACCGCAGGTCACCGAGGCGACGCCGACCTTGCCGGTGGCGCTGGTGTAGCCCATCGCCATCGCGCAGGCGCAGTGCTCATGGCGCGCGTGATAGGTGTTCATGCCGTCGATGTCCTTCATCGCCGTCACCCAGTGCATGTTGCCGTCGCCCATCAGCGTGAAGTGGTGATCGACTCCCTCGGCCGCGAAGGCATGGGCCAGCGCCACATAGGTCGGCATGTTGCTGGTCGGCGTCGTGCTCATGAAGATTTTCCTTGAGAGTTTTCTTGGCGTTTCTTGCTTGTTGTTTCGTTCCGGGTGGCGGACCGCCCGAACAAACATACGATAGAGCACTTGTTCTATCGCAATCGAACCGTTCCTCACGTTTTTCGCTGCACGAAAAACGCCCGAACGCACGGCCGATCGAGCGACTGTCGAAGCTCGAAGACATGATAACATTCGGCCCGACTTCGCGCAACTCTGCGGCTTGCGACATCTGCATTCATGGCAAGCAGAGGTGAGGCTTTTTCATTCCGTCAGGCGGACCTTGCTCGCCTGCCCCGGTTGAATACGAAAGGACTTGCACATGGAAACGCGATCGTTCGGTCGAAGCGGCCTGAACGTCTCCGTGCTCGGCTTCGGTTGTGGCGCGGTCGGCGGACTGATGGTGCGCGGCACGGAGGCCGAGCAGGAGCGCGCGTTCGCGCGCGCGATCGACGCGGGCATCACCTACTTCGATACGGCGGCGATCTATGGCGACGGCGTCTCCGAACAGACGCTCGGCAAGGTGGTGCGACGGCTGAAGCCGCGCAACTTCATCTACGGAACGAAGGTGCGCGTGCTGAGCGCGCAGAAGAGCAACATTCGCGCGGCGATCGTCGCCTCGGTCGAGGCGAGCCTGAAGCGGCTCGGCCTGGAGCGCACCGACATCCTGCATCTGCACAATCCGATCACCAAGGACGGCGCCGGTAACTTCCTGACCGCGGACCAGGTGATTGCAGGAGGTGATCCCCACGTTCGAGGCGCTGCGCGACCAGGGCAAGATCGGCGTGCTGGGCCTCACCGCAACCGGCGACACCAGCGAGGTGCTGAAGGTCGATCGACAGCGGCGCGTTTGCGAGCGCGCAGGTGAGCTACAACATGCTGAACCCGTCGGCGGCAACGACGCTGCCGGACAACTATCCGGCGCAGGACTACGGACGGATGTTCGAGCACACGAAGGCCAACGGCGCCGGCGTGATCGGCATTCGCACGCTGGCCGGCGGCGCGCTCTCCGGCAGCGCCGCGCGCGAGCCGAATGCGAGCCCGCCGCCGGAACCGATCGGCTCCGCGAACGAGCTTCGACGGCGACCTTGCGCGCGCGCGCCGCTTCCTGCCGATGATCGAGGAAGGATTTGCCGGCGAGCCTCGCCGAGCTCGCCACGCGCTTCGTCGATCTCGACGCCGGCGATGGGCACGGCGCTGATGGGCCTCGCCACGCTGGATCAGCTCGAGCAGGCCATCGCCGCGGTCGAGAAGGGCCCCCTGCCCCTGGCGAGCGCTGATGCGGCATCGCGCAGGCGATCCAGTGGGTCGATTCGCAGGCGAGGCGCGCTAGCGAGCGATAGCACGCATGCACATGGCAGAGGCAGCCGCCAGCGAGCGCGTCGCGCTCGACCCGAACGCACGGCGGATCGCGCTGATCGTCGCGAGCGCCTTCTTCATCCAGCACATCGATGGCGCGATCATCAACACCTCGCTGCCGCAGATGGCGGCCTCGTTTGCCGTGCAGCCGGTGGACATCAACATCGGCATCACCGCCTATCTGCTGTCGATGGCGGCGTTCGTGCCGCTCGGCGGCTGGATCGCCGACCGTTTTGGCGCAAAACACGTCTTTGCCAGCGCGATCGTGATCTTCGTCGTCGCCTCGATCGCCTGTGGCCTCTCGCAAACGCTCTGGCAGTTCGCGGCCGCGCGGATCGTGCAGGGCGCGGGCGCAGCGCTGATGGCGCCGGTCGGCCGCATCGTCGTGCTGCGCAACACCGAGAAATCCTCGCTGATCGATGCGATCGCGCTGACGGTCTGGCCGGCGCTGATCGCGCCGGTGATCGGCCCCCTGATCGGCGGCCTGATCACCACCTATGTCGACTGGCGGGTGAACTTCCTGATCAACATCCCGCTCGGCGCCATCGAGCTCGTCCTCGTGCTGCTGTTCATCCCGAACCACAAGGAAAGCGCGCGCACGCCGTTCGACGTCCTGGGCTTTCTGCTCTCGGCGGCTGCGCTGATGCTGCTGCTCTATGGTCTCGAGCGGCTGTCGCTCGGCGGCCAGGACCGGCTGCTGGCCACAAGCCTGATCGGTGCGGGCCTTGTGCTGGGCGTGCTCAGCGTCATTCATTTTCGGCGGCACAAAACGCCGCTGCTCGACCTGACGACGTTCAGGACGCTGACGTTTCGCGTCGCGACGCTCGATGCCGGCACTCACCTTTCGCCTTGCCATCAACGCCACGCCGTTCCTGCTTCCCTTGATGCTGCAGGTCGGCTTCGGCCTCAACCCGTGGCAGGCGGGCCTCTATCTTCTGGTCTACTTCGCCGGCAATCTGGCGATGAAATCGGTGACGACGCCGACGCTGCGCCGGTTTGGTTTTCGCAATGTCATGATCGGCAACGGGCTCGCGGTGGCCGCAACGGTCGCCGCCTGCGGCGTGCTGACGCCGGAGACGCCGTGGCTCCTGATTTCGGTCGTGCTGTTCGCCGCCGGTCTCACGCGCTCGATGCAGTTCACCACGTTCTCGACGCTGGCGTTCGCCGACATCGCCCCCGAGCAGCGCAGCTCGTCGTCGACGATCTTCAACATGTTCCAGCAGCTGGCGCTCGGCTTTGGCGTGGCCTCCGCGGCGCTCGTGCTCGACTGGTCACGCGCCGCGCGCGGCGCGGCCGACGTTGGTCTCGCCGATTTCCACGTGGCCTTCTTCGTGTTCGGCGTTGTCGCGCTGCTCGCCACCGCCATGGTCCTGCGCCTGCCGCGCGACGCCGGCGCGGAGGTCAGCGGCCGCAGTTCGTAACGCGCAGGGCTACGCTTGCTCCGACGCAAGATAGCCGCTCGACAACAGCCGCTCGCGCACCATCGTGCGCGCCCGATGCAGCCGGCTCTTCACCGCATCGATCGAGATGTTCAGCCGCTCGGCCGTCTCCGGCGCGGTCAGTTCGTCGACATCGCGCAGGACCAGAACCTCCCGATAAGGCTCCGGCAGCGTCGGCGATGGCGGACACGAGATCGCTGCGCAGTTCGTGCGGCAGCGGCTCCTGGCGCAGCAGGTCGTCGAACGCATCGTCCCAGCCTTGCGTCCGCGAGCGGCGGCGCAAGAGCCTGGAGCACTCGCGCTCGACGATCCGGAACAGCCAGGTGGCGAAGGTCGCGGCCGTGCGCAGCGCGCCGACCTTGCGATAGAGCTGCCACAGCGCGAACTGCACCGCGTCTTCGGCGTCCTCGTGCGTCGAGCAGGTCGCGCCTTGCAAAGCGCCTGAGATCGGGCTGGCATACGGCGAGCAGCCGTTCGACCGCCGCGGAATCACCGTTGCAGGCGGCTTCCACCAGAACGGGCTCGGCGCGCATCATTTCTGCAGCTCAACGGACTTGCGCCCGACCATGGCGCACATCGGACAGTAGCCGACAAGCCCGGTCACGGCGAACATCACGCCGCCGGCGATGCCGATCCACATGCCGATCGGGGCCTGCGCGTAGGCAAACGCCAGCCCCGCCGCCGCGAGCCCGCCGGCGATCCTGATGAACCGCTCCCATCCCGGGACATTTCTCTTCAAGTAAAGCATCCGTGCCTCCGCCTTTGTGTTCGACAGAGGCCTAGAGGCGCGCGAAAGCGAGAAAGGGTTCGGCGGCAGCGAAAATATTTTTCAGCCCAGCCTCACGCCGACGCCGCGCGCAGCGGCGTCGCCTGCGTCCCCTTGTCCTTCAGCACGTCCATCGCCGCCTGAACGCCGCCGGCCCGGTGCGGCACGCCGGCCAGGTGCAGCCCCATCTCGACGCCCGCGAGCGTGCCCATCAGCATCAGGTCGTTGAAGTGGCCGAGATGGCCGATGCGGAAGATCTTGCCCTTCAGCTTCGACAGCCCCGCGCCGAGCGACATGTCGAAATGCTCCAGCGTCACCTTGCGGAAGCGGTCGGCGTCATGGCCGTCCGGCATCACCACGCCGGTCAGGACCGGCGATTGCTCGCGCGGCTCGACGCACAGCACTTCCAGGTTCCAGGCGCGGACGGCGGCGCGCGTCGCCGCGGCATGGCGCTGATGCCGGGCGAAGACGTTGTCCAGCCCCTCCTCGTGCAGCATCGCGATCGCTTCCTTCAGCCCGTAGAGCATGTTGGTCGCGGGCGTGTACGGCCAGCCGCCGCTCTTGTTGGCGGCGATGATCTCGTGCCAGTCCCAGTACGAGCGGGTCGACGTATTGGCCTTCGCCGCAGCCAGCGCCTTGTCGGAGACGGCGTTGAAGCCGAGGCCCGGCGGCAGCATGAGGCCCTTCTGCGAGCCGCCCACCGTGACGTCGACGCCCCAGGCATCGTGCTCGTAGGCGACCGAGCCGAGCGAGGAGATGGTGTCGACCATGAACAGCGCCGGATGTTTTGCACGGTCGATGGCTTTGCGGATATCGGCCACGCGGCTGGTCGCGCCGGTGGACGTCTCGTTGTGCACGACCATCACCGCCTTGATGCGATGCGCGCGATCTTCGGTCAGTTTTGCCTCGATCTGCTCAGGGCTGGCGCCGCGCCGCCAGTCGCCGGGGATCATGTCGACCTCGAGCTTGAAGCGCTCGGCGAGCGCGCGCCACTGGCTGGCGAAGTGGCCGGTCTCGGCCATCAGCACCGTGTCTCCCGGCGACAGCGCATTGACGATCGCCGCCTCCCACGCGCCGGTGCCGGACGAGGGATAGATGATCACCGGATTTTTCGTGCGGAAGATGGTCTTGCAGGCCTCGAGCACGTGCAGGCCGAGCTCGGCGAATTCCGGCCCGCGATGATCGATGGTCGGCATGTCGATCGCGCGCAGCACGCGATCCGGAACGTTGGTCGGACCGGGTATCTGCAGGAAATGCCGTCCTGTATGCGTG
Organism: uncultured Alphaproteobacteria bacterium; assembly: GCA_963757845.1. Taxonomy (GTDB): domain Bacteria; phylum Pseudomonadota; class Alphaproteobacteria; order Rhizobiales; family Xanthobacteraceae; genus P52-10. Next base: position 118,231 of record CAVWTB010000048.1, on the reverse strand, counting down.
GCCATGGCTGCCGCCTCCCTCGAGAACTGTTGTTCGCGCCGATTGTAGTCATGGCGAGGCTCGCGACAAGCAGACGAACGATCACATCATCTCGTGCCGCAACATAGCACACGCCGCCAAGCGTCGAATTGCATTCGCCGCCCCGAGCGGGGACAATGCGGCGGAACCTGATCTCTTGAGGCACGATGGCGCAGCCGGCACCGACATCCCAGGACACGGACAAGGTCGCCCGGCGGCTTGCCGCCGAGGTGACCGGCGACGTGCTGTTCGACCGCGCCACGCGCGGGCGCTATGCGACCGACGCCTCGTTCTATCAGATCATGCCGGCCGGCGTCGTCGTCCCGAAGACGACGGACGAGGCGCTGCGGACGCTGAGCGTCGCGCGCGACGAAGGCTTCATCGTCACGCCGCGCGGCGGCGGCACCTCGCAATGCGGCCAGGCCGTCAACAGCGGCATCGTCGTCGACTTTTCCAAACACCTGAACCGCATCCTGTCGCTGGACGTCGAGAAGAGAACGTGCGTGGTCGAGCCCGGCATCGTGCTCGATGACCTCAACCGGCAGCTGCGCCGGCACGGCCTGTGGTTTCCGGTGGATGTCTCGACCGCCTCGCGGGCGACCATCGGCGGCATGGCCGGCAACAATTCCTGCGGCGGCCGTTCGCTGCGCTACGGCACCATGCGCGACAACACCATCGCCATGAAGGCCGCGCTCGCCGACGGCACGCTGCTCTCCTTCGGCAAGCTTTCGCGCGAAGCGGCGCTGCTCAATGTCGATGCGCCGGGGCGCGATCTGTTCCGCGACATGTTCGCACTCGGTGAGCGCGAGGCGGGCGAAATCGCCAAACGCTTCCCGAAGGTGCAGCGGCGGGTCGGCGGCTACAATCTCGATGCGCTGGTGCCCGGTGCGCGAGCGAACAACCTGGCGCACCTGCTGGTCGGCTCCGAGGGCACCCTCGCCTTCACCACCGAGGTCGAGCTGAAACTCTGGCCGGTCATCCGCAATCGCGTGCTCGGGGTCTGCCACTTCGGCAGCTTCTACGAGGCGATGGACGCGACGCAGCACCTCGTGACGCTGAAGCCGATCGCGGTCGAGCTGGTCGACCGCACGATGATCGCGCTCGGCCGCGACATTGCGATGTTCCGCTCGACCATCGAGACCGCGGTGCGCGGCGACCCGGACGCACTGCTGCTGGTGGAATTCGCCGAAGAGGACCAGGACGAAAATCTGCGCCGCCTGAAGCAACTCGGCGAGATGATGGCCGATCTCGGGTTTGGCTGGGACCAGCCGAAGAAGCGCTGGGGCGGCGTGGTCGAGATCACCGATCCGGCGCTGCAGACCAGCATCGCCGATTTCAGAGCGGCCGGCCTCAACGTCATGATGTCGATGAAGCAGGAGGGAAAGCCGGTCTCCTTCATCGAAGACTGCGCGGTGCCGCTAAAACATCTTGCCGACTACACCGAGCGGCTGAACCGCATCTTTGAAAAGCACGGCACCCACGGCACCATGTATGCGCATGCCTCCGAGGGCTGCCTGCACGTGCGGCCGGTGCTCAACCTCAAGCTGGAGAAGGACGTGAAGGCGATGCGCGCCATCGGCGAGGAAGCCTTCGCCATGGTGCGCGAATATAAAGGCTCGCATTCCGGCGAGCACGGCGACGGCATCGTCCGCTCCGAATTCCACGAGGCGATGTTCGGCTCGCGGCTGACGCGCGCGTTCGAGGAGGTGAAGCAGCGGTTCGATCCGGCCGGCACGCTCAATCCCGGCAAGATCGTGCATGCGCCGCGCATGGACGATCGCAGCCTGTTTCGCTACCCGCCGGACTATCGCCCGATCGGAGATCAAGACCGCGCTCGACTGGTCGGCCTAGTCCGGCGCGTCCGGCGGTTTCCAGGGCGCGATCGAGATGTGCAACAACAACGGCGCCTGCCGAAAGCTCGAAGGCGGCGTGATGTGCCCGTCTTACCGCGCCACCCGCGACGAGAAGGACGTGACGCGCGGACGCGCCAACACGCTGCGGCTGGCGATGACCGGCCAGCTCGGTGGCGATGCGCTCGACTTCCGACGAGGTGATGGACGCGCTGAAACTCTGCGTCTCCTGCAAAGCCTGCCGCAACGAATGCCCGACCGGCGTCGACATGGCGAAGATGAAGATCGAGGTTCTGGCGGCGCGCGCGGAAAAATTCGGGCTGTCGCTGCGCGACCGGCTGGTCGCCTTCCTGCCGCGCTATGCATCGATATGCCGCGCACGTTGCGCCGCTCGCCAACCTGCGCAACGCGAGCCAGCAGTTGCGAAAGCTGTTCGAAACCTATGGCGGGATCAGCGCCGCGCGCGACCTGCCGGAATGGCGGAGCGACGTGTTCGATCCTGCGGCCGAAGCCTTCGGCCCGGCCGACGGCGCCGAGGTGGTGCTGTTCGCCGACACTTTCAATCGCGCCTACGAGCGGGAGAATCTCGAGGCGGCGCTGAACGTGCTGACCGAAGCCGGTTTTCGCGTGCATCTGCCGCGTCCCGATTCAGGGCAAGCGCGCGCTGTGCTGCGGCCGCACGTTCCTTGCCGCCGGCCTTGTCGATCACGCACGCGCGGAGCTCGAACGCACGGTCGCAGCCTTCGCTCCTTTCGCCGCACGCGGCGTGCCGATCATCGGACTGGAGCCGAGCTGCCTGCTGACGCTGCGCGACGAGTTGCTGTCGCTTCGCAACGACGACGCCGCGAAGTCGGTCGCCGCACAAGCCGTGCTGTTCGAGGAGTTCCTGGTGCGCGAAGCGGAAAGCGGCCGGCTGAAACTGCCGCTGCAGGCGCTGAAGAAGAAGGCGCTGCTGCACGGCCACTGCCATCAGAAATCGTTCGGCGCGTTCAAGCCGGTCGAAAAAGTGCTGCGGCTGGTTCCCGATCTTGAGGTGCAGACGATCGAGTCGAGCTGCTGCGGCATGGCCGGCGCGTTCGGCTACGGCGCGGAGACATTCGAAGCGTCGATGCAGATGGCCGAACTGTCGCTGCTGCCGGCGGTGCAGGCAAGCCGAGGCCGAAGACCTCATCGTCGCCGACGGCTTCTCATGCCGCCACCAGATCGCCGACGGCGCCGCGCGCGAGGCGCTGCACGTCGCCCGCGTGCTGGAGATGAGCTTGAAGAGCAAGGGGTAGGCACGCGTCATTGCGAGCGAAGCGAAGCAATCCAGCTGCGCGCAAAGCGCGCAAACAGAAAACCGCGGAATTCGTAGCAAGATCCGCGTTTTTCTTTGGCGCGCGCTGGATTGCTTCGTCGCCATCGGCGAGCGAAGCGACGCCGTTCTTCGAACGGCTATGCCTCGCAATGACGGGGTTCTACCGTCCGATAAACCGATCGAGGGTGGAGATGATCTCCGACTTTGGCCCGGCGCGGTTGTCCTCGGCGATATGCACGTAGAGATCGGCGGCGCCGGTCAGCATGGTCGACGCACCCTGCTCGGGCAAAAGGAACTTTGCGATCTCGCGCATCTCGCCATCCCAGCGATAAGCCTTGTCGTACATGCTCGGCATCGCCTTCGACAGCCAGCCATAAAGCTGCGGCTGGCTGAACTTCAACTCCGCGACGAGGCTTTCCTGCGCCCCGTTGCGGCCTGCGCCAAGCGCCATCGACGCGCCCAGCGCCTGAAAGCCCTTGGTGATGCCGGCGTAGGACATCTTCAGCGTCGACGCGTCGCCGAGCGTTGCTCGACAGCACGCGCGTGTCGATGCCGAGCTGCTTCAGCGTCTCGGCCTCCCCCTTGATCGGGCCCGACATATAGAGACGCGGGCTCGACCCGTCGGGCCGCGGCGCGGCACCAATGATCGATCCGTCGAGGAACGGCAATCCCTTGTCGCCGAACATCTTCGCGATGCCTGCCAGCGTTTGCGGCGCGATCGCGTTGCAGTCGATGTAGACCGGCTTTCGCGCGGCCTTCTCGATGAACGGCAGGAACCGTTCGGCCGTTGCGCCGGCGACCGACGGCGGCACGATCGAGAGAAACATGTCGGCCTCGGCAATCAGGGTGGCGTCGTCCGTCACCGTGGCGCCTGCGGCATTTGCGCGCTTGGCGCTCGCCTCGCTCCGGCCTGCCAGCGAGGTCAGCACACGGGCGCCGCGCTCGACCAGCCGCTGCGCAAACCCTGCTCCCATCTCGCCCATGGCGACGACTGCGATAACCGTCATGCTCTTGCTCCTCGAATTAACGTTGGTGCCGCGCGTCTTGCGCGCCGCTTCATAGCGCCGCAACGCTTCGTCGCACGGTTTCCGATGCAGCGAATGCGCGACCCAGCAGCAGCGCATCCTCGATCGCCATGCAGGCGCCCTGGCCGAGGAACGGCGTCATCGGATGCGCGGCGTCGCCAAGCATCGTGACGCGCCCAAGCGTCCACGTCTTCAAGGGCTCGCGATCACGCAAGCCCCACTTGAACAATGCGCCGGGCGGAACGTTGCGGATCAAGGTCAGGATGTCCGGAGCGAAGATCGGAATAGGCGTTCGCAAACTCCTCATTCGTCGCCGGGATCGCCCAGCCCTCCTCTTCCCATGAGGCCGATTGGCCGCAGCCGATCAGATTCATGATGCGGCCGCCGCGCAGAGGATAGTGCAACAGATAGCGCTTCGGTGCCGGATGCATCGCCATTTGCAGCTCGCCGAACGCTCGGCGGCACCAGTTCGTCGGGAACGAGGCGCCCGGAAGGCGACCTGGCCGTTGAACTTCGGCGCTTCGCCCGGGAACAGCAGCGAGCGCACGGCCGACGCATTCCCGTCCGCGCCGATCACCACGTCGGCCCGATCGGAGGCGCCGTTGGCGAAGGTGACCGAGACACCGCCCGCATCCTGCTCAAGCGCCGTACAAACGCGTGGCCCGGCCGCAGCGCCTGGCCGATCGTTGGCGCGTACCGCTTCCATCAACAGCCTGTGCAAGTCCCCGCGATGAACCTGCAGCATGCCCATGCCGTGTTGCTCGACGATCCGCTGGTTCGGGGTTGCCTCGACGACTGCGCCTGTGGCGTAGTTGCAGGTGTGGCGCACGGGCACGCAGCTGGAGATGGCCTCCAGTGCTTCGTCCACGCCGAGGTCCCGCAGTGCACGGCGCGCGTTCGGGGCGATGATCAGGCCGGCGCCGATCTCCCGGACCTCCGCCGCGCGTTCGTAAATCACGACCCTGAAACCGCGGCGCTGCAGCGCCAAGCCTGCCGCAAGGCCGCCAATTCCGTTGCGCCGATGGCAACTTAATCGCAATTTCGCGCCGCACCAACTCAATTGGAAATGGCGCCGCTTGACGGCCAAAATGCAAGGCTGCAAGCTTCATTTCTCGGACCGGCTCAGGGAACAGCTCTGGGCCGGATCCGCAGAAGCAGCGCAGAAGAACAACAATGGCCGCACGGTTTTCCGGGCAGCGGCCGATACGGGACGGCAAACGCCACGCAACGACGCGAATGGCCTTTGACCCGACCGTGTCGGGAGCGACGCGTGGGCAGTTTCGTGGTCCATCGCCTGATCGACCTCAAAGCCTGTGCAAGGCTTGTTCTTGCCGATTCCAGCAAACCATCGAGCCGACCGCACCGGGCAAACGTCCGGCCATGCGAACGGCTCCAATAACAACACGGCCGAGGAATCTCGGCGGCAGATACGGAGAAGACAAACAAAACAACAGGAGAGGACGATGCGCAGGATCGTGCAAGGGTTGGCGGTGGCGGCGGCCGTGTGTGCAGCTTCAGCCGCGCAAGGGCAGACGCTGCGGATGATGAAGTCGCTCGACGCGCCGCATTATGACGGCCAGCGCACCACCTGGTCGCCCTCCTCCGACATCGTCAACATGATCCAGGACACGCTGGTGGCGCTGGACTGGGACGGCAAGACGGTGATCCCGTATCTGGCCAAATCCTGGCAGATCAGCGAGGACGGCAAGACCTACACCTTCAAGCTGCGCGACGACGTGCAGTTCTGCAGCGGCAAGAAGTTCACCTCCGCCGACGTGCTCTACAGCTTCAAGCGCCTGCTCGACCCCGACACCAAGGCGCCGCTGAAGTGGCGCGCCGGCAACATCAAGGAGCTGCGCGCGCCGGATCCCACCACCGTCGAATACGAGCTGAACGAGCCGTTCGCCGACCTGATGATGAACCTCGTCAGCTTCACGATGGCGATCCACAACAAGGAGAGCGTGGAGAAACACGGCAAGGACTACGGCACGCAGGCGGTCGACGGCACCGGTCCATGGTGCTTCGAGTCGTGGCAGCCGCGCACGGAGATCGTGCTGAAGCGGCACGACGCCTACAAGTGGGGGCCGTCGATGTATCAGAACAAGGGCCCGGTGAAGTTCGAGAAGCTCTCGATCAAGATCGTGCCGGAGGATTCGGCGCGGGTCGCGGCGATGATGGGCGGCCAGTTCGACGTCACCCACCAGATCCCGCTGCAGTTCATCGACCAGGTCCAGCGGGCGCCGATGCTGCAGGTGCAGGAAGCGAAGCCGAACTTCCAGCTGATGTACTACGGCTTCAAGAGCAACCGGCCGATGGTCTCCGATCCGCGGGTGCGCGAGGCGATGAACATCGCCATCAACCGCGCCGAGATCGTCAAGGGCATCATGCTGGGCAACGCGACACCGGCCTACACCTTCATCGATCCGGCGGCGCTGGACTTCAATCCCGAGACCAAGACCATCATCAAGGAGGACGTCGAACGGGCGAAGAAGCTGCTCGACGAGGCCGGCTGGACGGTCGGCGCCGACAGCTTCCGCTACAAGGACGGCGTCAAGCTCGCCCCGAAGGTGCTGTTCACGCAGGTCTCGTATTTCGGCCGCGTGTCGGAAGCGATCCAGGGCTACATGCGCAAGATCGGCGTCGACTGGAACATCATCGGCTACGACTCGACGATCGCTTTCTCCAAGATGTCGGAGCAGGACTACGAGCTCTGGACGGTGACGTTCCCCTACGTCTCCTCGGGCGATCTTCTGAACTACTACTTCGACTCGGCGAACATTCCGGCGCCGAACCGGATGAACTGGAAGGACGCGCAGACGGACGAGTGGCTGAAGCTCGGCCGCGCCGCGCTGAACGATGCGGACCGCACCAAGTACTACGGCCTGACGCAGAAGCACGTCACCGCAGCAGCATCTGTGGATGCCGGTGATGAACGTCGCGATGTACACCACCAGCAACAAGAAGCTGAAAGGCGTGCGGCCGCACATGCTCTATCAGAACACGTTCTACAAGGGGCTGGATTACTCGTTCTAGGGCAGCTGTCGCGTGATTGCGCGCCGACATCGCTCGGCGCGCGGGCGACGCACGAATTGACCCGGCGCCGGGACGTACAACGCAACTCGGCTGGTTCATCCTCACAAGATCGAAGCGTGCTCGACATACGCCGCGCTTGCCGGTCATGGGCGTCGTTGTCATTGGTTGAAAACACCCGGATGGTGGAACAACGCACCGTGTTAAGGTGGGGAACGCAGAGCTGACGCGCTCCCACTTCGAACACTCACACATCCGAGGCTACCTTGGCCAAGACGACAAAAACTCCCGATCAGCTCCGCTCATCGCGCTGGTTTGCGCCCGACGACTTTCGGTCGTTCGGACATCGTTCGCGCATGAACCAGATCGGCTACGCGGCCGAAGAGTTCAAAGGCAAGCCGATCATCGGCATCATCAACACCTGGTCGGATTTCGCCCAGTGCCATGCGCACTTCAAGACCCGCGTCGACGACGTCAAGCGCGGCGTGCTGCAGGCGGGCGGTTTCCCGGTCGAGCTGCCGGCGATCTCGCTTTCGGAAAGCACCGTGAAGCCGACCACGATGCTCTATCGAAACTTTCTTGCGATGGAGACCGAAGAGCTGATCCGCTCGCAGCCCGTCGACGGTGTCGTGCTGATGGGCGGCTGCGACAAGACCACGCCCGGCCTCGTCCTCGGCGCGACCAGCGCCGGTGTGCCTGCGATCTTCATGCCGGCCGGACCGATGCTGCGCGGCAACTGGCACGGCAAGGTGCTGGGCTCAGGATCCGACGCCTTCAAGTACTGGGACGAACGCCGCGCCGGCAACATCTCGACCAGGGACTGGACCGAGATGGAAACAGGCATCGCACGGTCGTTCGGCGTCTGCATGACCATGGGCACCGCCTCGACCATGACCGGCCTTGCCGACGTGCTGGGCCTGTGCCTGCCGGGTGCGTCGTCAATTCCCGCAGCCGACAGCAACCATGTCCGCATGTGCTCCGCCGCCGGCCGGCGCGCGGTCGAGATGGTCTGGGAGGACCTCACCCCACAACAACATCATGACGCATCAGGCATTCAAGAACGCGATCGCCGTGGCGATGGCGATGGGATGCTCCACCAATGCCGTCGTGCACATTCTCGCCATGGCACGACGCGCGGGGCACGCGATCGGCCTCGAAGATTTCGACGCCGCCAGCCGCAAGGTGCCGGTGATCGCCAATATCAGGCCGTCCGGCGACAAGTACCTCATGGAGGATTTCTACTACGCGGGCGGCATGCTGGGCTTGATGTCGCGCCTGGTCGACCACCTCGACCTGTCGCAGATCAACGTCACGGGCGAGACCTGGGCGAAGAGCCTCGAGGGCGCGGTCGTCTACGACGATGATGTCATTCGCCCGCTCGACAACGCCGATCTACAACGAAGGCGCACTGGCGCTGTTGAAGGGCAACCTCGCGCCCGACGGCTGCGTCATCAAGCCGAGTGCCTGCGAGCCGCGGTTTCTCAAGCACACCGGACCCGCACTGGTGTTCGATACGTATGACGAGCTGAAGAGCAACATCAATCGCGAAGACCTCGACGTCACCGCCGATCACGTGCTGGTGCTGCGCAACGCCGGCCCGCAGGGCGGCCCCGGGATGCCCGAATGGGGCATGCTGCCGATCCCGACGAAACTCGTGAAGCAAGGCGTGCGCGACATGGTGCGCATTTCCGATGCACGCATGTCAGGCACGAGCTACGGCGCCTGCATCCTGCACGTGGCGCCGGAATCCTACGTCGGCGGTCCGCTCGGTCTCGTGCAGACCGGTGACTTGATCAGCGTCGACGTTGCGGCACGCACGATCACGCTTGACGTTCCGGATGCCGAGCTGGCGCGACGCCGCGCCGCGCTGAAGCCGCCCTCCCCGCGCTATGAGCGAGGTTATGGCTGGATGTTCTCCCGCCACATCAAGCAAGCCAACGAAGGTTGCGATTTCGATTTCCTCGAAACGGCGTTCGGCGCGCCGGTGAGCGAACCCGCGATCAACTGAAGCAGCGCAGACAATGAAGGGATTGCCATGCCGTTGAAACCGCAAACGCGCGACAAGCTCAAGACGGTCTCCACCGCAACGATCTGCACCGCGCTGTTCAAGCGCGGATTCCGCAACCAGATGATCCAGGACGTGCTGCCGCTCGATCCGGGAAAGCCGACCATGGTCGGCGAAGCGTTCACGCTGCGCTACATTCCGGCGCGCGAGGACCTCAATCAACTTTCCGTCTTTCAGGATCGCGAGCATCCGCAGCGCAAGGCGATCGAGCTGTGTCCTCCCGGTGCCGTCTTCGTCATCGACAGCCGGCGTGATCCGCGCGCCGCGTCGGCCGGCTCGATTCTCGCGACGCGCTTGATGAAGCGCGGCGTTGCGGGGCTGGTGACAGACGGCGGCTTTCGCGATGCCGCCGAGATCGCCGGGCTCGACATGCCGTCGTTCCATGTGCGTCCGTCGGCGCCGACCAATCTCACCCGCCACCAGGCGGTCGACATCAATGTGCCGATCGCCTGTGGCGATGCGCCGGTTTGGCCGGGCGACGTGATCGTCGGCGATGCCGACGGCGTGGTCGTCATCCCCGCGCATCTCGCCGACGAGATTGCCGACGAAGGTTTCGAGATGACGGCGTTCGAGGATTTCGTCACGGAGAAAGTCCACGAGGGGCGTTCGATCCTGGGCCTTTATCCGCCGACCGACCCGCAAACGAATGTCGATTTCGCGGCCTGGCGGAAGAAGATGAATTGCTAGGCCTGCCTGTACCTGGCCAGGTGCAACCACAAAAAAGGGAGAGAGACATGACAAAGGCGGGATCGCTGCTGCTTGCCTTTACTGCCTTCGCCGCCAGCACGTCTGCGGTCGCGGCCACCGACAAGTCGCGATGCGCCACTGCTGTGCTCGCTGCGGCTGTGAATGCCCCGCTGACGATCAAATCAGCCGACCTCGTTGCCGAAGGGCCGAAGGCGCCGGAGCACTGCCGCGTGCTGGCGTCGCTGCCGACGGTGGGCAACGAGGTCGAGTTCGTGGTCGGCCTGCCGACGGACTGGAATGGAAAGTTCATGTGGAACGCGCAAGGCGGCTTCGCCGGCCTCCCCATGGATCTCATCACCCCGGCAAAGCCGGCACTATGAGACCGACGTCTCGATGAAGGCGGGTTATGCCGTCGGCGTCACGGATACCGGCCACAAGGGGCGCAAGGACTTTCCGGGCGGTCCGGCGCGCGACACGACCTTCATCGCGGACGTCAACAAGCTGATCGACTACGCGCATCGCGCCAACTACGTCGCGGCCGACGGCGCCAAGACGCTGATCCGCGCCTATTACGGATCGGCCGCGAAGCGCTCGATCTTCAGCGCCTGCTCGAACGGCGGGCGCGCGGCCATGATCAACGCACAGCGCTACCCGGGCCAGTTCGACGGCTACATCGTCGGCGCGCCTTTCATCAGCCCGACCCGGACCTCGCTCGACTGGCTGCTGCGCGCGAAAGACGGCTTCTTCTCCTCGCCGCGCGCCTTCCCGACCGCCGACAAGCTGAAGCTGGTTGGCGATGCGGTCCGCGCCGCATGTGATGCGAAGGACGGCGTCGAAGACGGCGTCGTCGCCAATCCATTGGCCTGCAAATTCGATCCGCGGGTGCTGCAATGCAAAGGCGAGGACGGCGCCGATTGCCTGACCAAGGAGCAGGCCGACGCCTTCGCCTTGTGGAATTCCGACATCGGACGCTCCGCGGGCGATTTCGTGACGCATCGCTGGCCGTTCACCGGCGCCGAAGGCGAGCCCACCGGCACCACCGCCTATCAGATCGGCCCAAAACCCGCGCCGCTCGATGCGGAAGGCAAGCCGCTGATCGTGTCGACGCAGAACGCAGGTTTCTCCGTGATCAATGCAGTGCTGGGCGACATGGTCTACCTGAACCCGAGCTACGATGTGCGCAAGTTCGACATCGAGACCGATCTCGGCATCACCGCACAGATCGAGGGCATGATGGCCGCGAGCGACACCGACCTTTCGCCGGCGATCGCCAAGGGCGCAAAATTCCTGTTCTGGCATGGCTGGGCCGATCCGGCGCTCAACCCGCTCAATACGATCGACTATGTCGAGGCTGCGAGGAAACGGCTCGGCTCCGGCAAGGCCGATGCCATTCGCCTCTTCCTGGCGCCCGGCATGACGCATTGCGGCGGCGGCGCGGGCGCGACCGACGTCTGGAATTCGAGCGCGGAAATGGAGAAGTGGCTCGACACGGGCAAGGCGCCCGAGCAGATCGAGGCCGTCAAGCGCGCCGATGGCCGTGTCGTTCGCAAGCGGCCATTCTGTGCGTATCCGCGCTACGCGGCCTACAAAGGAAGCGGCGATATTGAGGACTCGGCCAGCTTCGAATGCCGCGCTTCCGTGAGACACGAATGCGTTCCGAAGCCGACGTTCGTTCCGGGCGGTGATCCCAATCCAGGCAATGTGCCTCCTGGCGAGGCGCGCAAATTGAGCCGCCTGCGCTGGCGTCAGTGGCGGTAATTGGCTAGGCTCGCCGCTCGAAGCAAGTGCAAGAAAAAAGGAATGACGTTGTCCAGCCAGACACACCCCTTCGATGCGGACGCAATTCTCGATGGCATCCGCAGCTGGGTCGAAATCGAAAGCCCGACAGAAGCTCCCGAACAAATCAACAAGCTGGCCACCGTGGTTGCCGACGGCTACCGCGGACTGCCCGCGACGATCGAGCGCGTGCCCGGCAAGGACGGACGCGGCGATCACCTGATCGCCCGCTCCAGCTGGGGGCAGGACAAGCCAGGCATCCTGGTGCTCAGCCATATCGACACCGTGCATCCGATGGGTTTCATCAAGCGGTCTGCCGTTTCGCATTGACGGCGATGCTGTCGTTCGGGCCCGGCATCTACGACATGAAGGGCGGCGCCTACCTCGCCTATACGCGCGTTCCGGCAGCTTTGTCTCGACAAGCAGCAGACGCCGCTCGGCATCACGCAGATGTATGTCTCCGACGAGGAGATCGGCAGCCCGACCTCGCGCGCGCTGATCGAGGCCGAGGGGCAGAAGGCAAAATATGTGCTCGTGACCGAGCCCGCGCGCGACGGCGGCAAGATCGTCACCGGACGCAAGGGCGTCGGCCGCTTCGAGGTGTTCGTCAAGGGCGTACCGGCCCATTCCGGCTCACGGCCTGAAGACGGACGCAGCGCCGTCCGCGAGCTCGGCCACATCATTCTCGCGCTCGATGCGCTGAACGATCCGCAGCGCGGCGTCAGCGTCAATGTGGGCGTGATCCGCGGCGGCACCAAGCCGAACGTCGTTGCGGAAGACGCCTACGCGGAAGTCGACCTGCGCGTGAAGACCGCGGCCGACGCCGAGGAGCTGATTGCGAAGATTCTGACCATCCAGCCGAAGACCGAGGGCGTCAGCGTCAAGATCACCGGTGACCTCAATCGCCCGCCTTATGAAAAGGGCAATGCCGGCGCAGCGCTCTATGAGCACGCAAAGGCACTTGCGGATGAGATCGGCTTCGATCTCGTCGACACTTTTACGGGCGGCGGCTCGGATGGCAATTTCACGGCGCCCCACACCGCGACGCTCGACGGCCTCGGCGTCGATGGCCAGGGCGCGCATACGCATTACGAGCAGATGTACATCTCTTCGATCGTCCCGCGCGTGCGCCTGCTGCATCGGCTGTATCAGACGCTGAAGTGACGTCTGCCGTAGCGTCGGCCGGTTAGCCGACCGTCGCGCTGCATTTCGCAAGCGAGAGACGGTCTCTATCCGCTGCGTGCGGCAGCCGCTGCTATCGCATTGACGTTCTCCGGTGCGAAGAACTCCGCTGGCGAAATCGTCCCCGCGTTCATCCGCGCAAAGCCGTCCATCGCGGCCTGGTTTCCGTGGATCGCGCCCAGCAGCTGCTGCAGCTCGGGCGGCGGCGGCTCCAGCGTCGCCAGCTGGCAGGTGAAGTCGAACATGGCCTTGACCCGCGTGTCGCGTGTGCGCTGGTAGTCGGCCATCGCGCTGTCAAACGCCCGTTTGCCGGAAAAGGATTCGTCGAGCGCGTTCACGCAGAGCTCTGCGTCGAGAAATGCATCCATGATTCCCTGCGCGGTGATGAAATCGCGATTGTAGCCGGCATCACCCGCAAGCACCCAGCCGGGGCCATAGGGCTTGCGGAAATAGTTCGGCACGGCAGCGCCGGCGAAGCCCGCCTCCCTCCTCGCGCCGCGAAGGCGATCAGCGAACGCCGGCGCCGTTGCGATCGTCTTCATGTAGTTTCCTTCGATATCCTTCCTGTTTTCCGCGAACTCGGCATACGGCCAGCCGGCGATGATCAGTGTCAGACCATCGTGGGTCGGAGCGGCTGCAAAGCCGCGTTTGTCGCGGATGTAGCTTTCAAAGCGGCCATCCATCGGCAGGCCGCTCCAATAGGTGTAGTAGGCCGCGAGCAGCGGCGGCTTCTCGTCATACTGTTCAGGCCGGACAGTTTCGGCCACGGCCGAATTCCGGCCGTCGGCGCCGACGACGACAGCGGCGCGTTCGATGAACGCGCCCTGCTTCGTGCGCCCCTTGATGCCGAGCGCGCGGCCGTCTTCGACAACAATCTCCTCGACGGTGAAATGCTCGCGCACCTCAGCGCCGGCCTCCGACGCGGCATCGACCAGCAGCTTGTCGAGAACCGTCCGCCGCGGGCAGTACGCCACCGGCGCATCCGCGGTGCCGGGCGCGCCGGCGATTGTGAAGGGGCCGAAGTCGAAGGCATAGGTGTCGATCGGCGGGCAGTTCGTCGCCGTCAGGCGGTCGAGCAGCCCCCATCGCGACAGCGCCTTGATGGCCAGCGGATGCACGATGTGGGTGGACACCGTATCGCTCGGGAAGGTCGCGCGGTCGACGACAAGAACACGATATCCCTTTCTTGCCAGCAGCATTGCCGTCGGGGAACCGGCACAGCGTGCGCCGACGACAATGACATCGTATGCCTTGGACATCGCAGATCTCCCTGGTGAAGAGCTTTGGCGGGCTCAATGTAGGGAAGCGCAGGAACCCAACCTTTGCCGGAATTCCGTGTTTCTTTGCAGCCAGCTTCGGAAGGCGCTGGTCTCGCAATGGAGTGAACGATGGACGCTCTGTCGGAAGCGCTGAAATCGGTCCGCATGACGGGCGCGATCTTCTTTCATGCTGAATGCACGTCGCCCTGGGGCTTCAAGGTGCCTCATCTTCGCACCGCCGCGCATGTGCTCGCTCCTGGAACCGAGCGGCTGGTCAGCTATCATCTGATGACCGAGGGCGAAGCGATCGTTCGTATTGCGGACGCGACCGTGCCGATCAGAGCCGGCGACGTCCTGATCATCCCGCACGGCGACGCCCATACCGTCTCGCATGGTTCGCCGTCGTCGTACGTCGACAGCGGGGCCCTGCTTGCCGATTTTCTCGCCGGAGAACTGACCAGCATGCAACTGGGTGGCGGTGGTGAGGTCACCCGGTTCGTTTGCGGTTATTTCGGATGCGAGCGGCATGCCGACAAGCTGTTCCTCGCCGGCCTGCCGCTGATGATCCAGATCAACGTCCGCGGCGACCCTGCGGGCGAATGGCTGGAGAACTCGATCCGCCACCTGGTTTCCGAGGCGGGCCAAGGACGTCCTGGGCAATCGGTGCTGCTGTCGAAGATGGCGGAAGCGCTTTTCATCGAAACATTGCGCCGCTACATGGAGCAGATGCCGGCCGAGCAGACCGGATGGCTCGCCGGCGCGCGCGACGCGGTGGTCGGCGGCGCGCTCGCACTGATGCACAGCAAACCATTTCACGGTTGGACGCTCGATGAGCTTGCCGCCGGCGCCGGCACCTCACGCTCCGTTCTCGCCGAGCGATTTTCGCGCTACCTCGGCGAGTTGCCGCTGAGCTATCTGGCGCGCTGGCGATTGCAGCTTGCCGCACGGCTTCTGCAGACGACACAGCAGAGCGTGCTGCAGGTGGCGTCCGAAGTCGGCTACGACTCGGAGGCCGCCTTCAACCGCGCCTTCAAGCGCGAGTTCGGCGTCCCTCCCGGACAGTTCCGAAAGAGCAACGCGCAACTTAGGTCAGCCGCGGGAATACGTCCGGTACCGTTGACACCTGACGCAGCATAGCGGGCACGCTCACCTCTCAAATCACCTTGTCACGCCGCAGCCGCTCCACGGTTGCGGCATCCTTGCCGAGCCAATCGAGAATCTCGTCGTTGTGCTCGCCAAGGCGCGGGCTCGGCTTGCGTTCGACCGGGGCCACGCCGTGCAATCGCAAAGGCGATGACGGCAGCACGACGCGGCCGAGCTGCGGGTGCTCGACCCAGTTGAGGGCGCCTCGCGCATGCATGTGCGGATCGTTCATGACCTCGGGGATTTCGCGCACGGGTGCGAGCGGAAAGGGAAACGTCTTCGATGCGGCAACGGCTTCAGCCTTGGTGATCGTCGCCAGCCACGCACCGACGATCGCATCGACCGCGGCGCGGTTCTGGCAGCGGTCGTGGTTGGTCTTGAAGCGCGGATCGTCCTTCACGTCCTCGCGGCCGGCGGCGGCGAGGATGTTGAGCCAGTGCTGTTCGGACACGGTGTGGATCGCGACGTACCCGTCGCTGGTCTTGTACACATTATAAGGTGAGACGCTGTTCGCGCTCTGCTGGTTGCCGGTCCGCTGCGGCGTCTTGCCGGTGCGGCTGTAATAATCCAATCCGGAGGACAGCGTGAAATAGACCGCCTCCTGCATGGCGATCTCCACGCGCTGTCCCTTGCCGGTGCGTTCGCGATCGTAGATCGCGGTGACGATGGCCGCGTAGAGGTGGATGCCGCCCATGAAGTCGACCAGCGTGACGCCGGCCCTGACCGGCGGCGCGTCCGGATAGCCGGTCACGCTCATGATCCCGGACGCCGCCTGGACGGTCAGGTCCATCGCGAGCGTGTCGCGGTCCGGCCCGGTGATGCCGAAGCCGGTGCCGGTGGCATAGATCAGGCGCGGGTTGATCGCACGAACGACGTCCCAGCCGACGCCGAGATCATCCATGGTTCCGGGCGCGAAATTTTCCAGCAGCACGTCGGCCCGCCGGACCAGTTCGAACAGCAGCTCGCGGCCTTCCGCGGATTTCAGGTTCAGCGTGATCGCCCGCTTGTTGGCGTTGAGCATGGCGAACGGCAAGGTGACGGGCACGCCCGGCGGCGCGCGATGACGCAGCGGCTCGCCGTTCGGCGGTTCGATCTTGATGACGTTGGCGCCCGCCTGCGCCAAAAGGAAGCTGGCGTAGGGCCCCTGGAACACCTGCCCGAAATCCAGCACAGTGATGTTGCCGAGCGGGGCTGCAGCTTCGTTGGCGTGTGACATTCGGTCTCCCCTTCCGGCTTCTTGCTCTGTGTGGGCAGCGCCCACTCGAGTGTGTGCGCGCCTGCACAAAAAGTATAGCGAGCGGTTTTCACTGCGCGCACTGCAGAAAACGCAAACGTGATGACTTTTGCCGCCGTCCGGGGCAAAGTTGCCGGAACGGGAGGAATGTTGGTGAATTCGGTGACGCCGGCAGAGGCGCGTGGACATCTGCTCGATGTCCGCAATCTTTGCGTTTCCTTTTACGACGGCGAGGTCTGGCGTGAGACGCTGAAGGACGTCTCGTTTGCGGTCGAGCCCGGCGAGGTCGTCGGCATCGTCGGCGAAAGCGGCTGCGGCAAATCGCTCACGGCCTTGTCGATCCTCGGCCTGCTGCCGCGCCACGGCGCAAGGCTGACCGGCGAGATGCACTTCGAAGGACGCGATCTTGCAAAACTCTCCGAACGCCAGATGCGCGACGTGCGCGGCCGCCGCATCGGCATGGTGTTTCAGGAGCCGATGAGTGCGCTCGATCCGGTCTTCCCGATCGGCGAGCAGATCGCCGAGACCGTGCGCCGGCATTTCCGCGTGAACGGACGGGAAGCGAACGAGCGCGCCGTCGAAGCGCTCGCCGCGGTCGGGATCGCGTCGCCGCAGCAGGCCGTCAAGATGTATCCGGCGAGCCTCTCGGGCGGCATGCGCCAGCGCGTGCTGATCGCGATGGCGCTGGTGTGCGAACCGCGGCTGTTGATCGCGGACGAGCCGACCACCGCGCTCGACGTCACCATTCAGGCGCAGATCATGGATCTGCTGCTGGAGCTCGGCCAGCGCACCGGCACCGCGATCCTGTTCATCACTCACAATCTCGGCCTCGTCGCCGAAAGCTGCAGGCGCATGCTGACCATGTATGCCGGCCAGGTGGTCGAGGACGGCCGCGTGCGCGACATCCTCAGCCGCCCGTTGCATCCTTACACGGCAGGCCTGCTGGGCTCGATCCCGCGCGCTGCGCTGCGCAAGACCAGGCTCTCGGCCATTCCCGGGCGCGTTCCCTCGATCTACGAGATGCCGGACGGTTGCCGCTTCGCGCCACGCTGCGCGCATGCCGAGCTGCGCTGCCGCGAGCCGCAGGAGCTGATTGAAAGCCGCGATGCGCGGCACGTGCGTTGCTGCCGCTCGGCCGAATTCGTGCTGGAGGGAGCGGCAGCATGAGCGGCGCGCCATCCAGCGAAACGATCCTGACCGTCGACCGGCTCGACGTGACGTTCAGGGGGCGGCGCAGGCAGCAGATCAAGGCGGTCGTCGACGTCAGCTTCAAGGTCGCCAAGGGCGAAACCTTCGGCGTGATCGGCGAATTCGGGCTCAGGCAAATCGACGCTCGGACGCGCCGTGGTCTGCCTGCTGCAGCCGAGCGCCGGACAGATCCTGCATTTCGACGAGGATCCGTTCCAGCTCAGCCCGAACGAGCTGCGCCGTCACCGGCGTTCCTTCCAGATCGTGTTCCAGGACCCACACGCCGCGCTCGATCCGCGCATGACGATCCTCGACAGCGTGTGCGAACCGCTCGATGTCGCAGGTCTCGGCAAACCGGCGGAGCGGCGGCGGAAGGCGCTCGCGATGCTCGACCGCGTTGCGCTTTCGGAGGAGTTCGCGCAGCGCTATCCGCACGAAATCTCGGGCGGCCAGAAGCAGCGGGTGAATATCGCCCGCGCGCTGGTGCTCGAGCCCAAACTGATCGTCTGCGACGAGGTCGTCGCCGCGCTTGACGTCTCCATTCAGGCGGACATGCTCAACCTGTTCGCCGACCTGCAGCGCGATTTCGGCCTGACCTACCTGTTCATCAGCCATGACCTGCGCGTCGTCGCCCACATCAGCGATCGCGTCGCCGTCATGTATGCCGGGAAGCTGGTCGAGCTCGCGCCGGCCGAACAGCTCATGGCCGCGCCGCTGCATCCCTACACGCAGGCGTTGCTGTCGGCCGAGCCCGAGCCGAAAGTACCGGACGCCTCCGGCAGCAAGCGCATTATCCTGAAAGGTGAGATCCCAAGTCCGCTTGCGCCGCCGCCCGGATGCCGCTTTCATACGCGCTGTCCGATCGCGGTCGCCAAATGCGCCACGATCGAGCCACCGTGGCAGGAGTTTGCGCCGGGCCGTTTCGTCGCATGCCACTTCGCCGGAACGCCGCTGCCAGCAAAGGGACGAAACGGCACGCCGACAAATTGAGATACCGCCGCAACAAGAACTGGCGGGTCAACGAACCCTGGGAGGATAGTTATGAAGGATAAAGATCTGCAATCGGCCGCATGGCTCGACCGTCGTGAACTGATCAAGACCGCGATCGCGGGCGCCGGAGCGCTTGCCCTGCCCGGCACGGCGTTCGCACAGGACGCGCCGCGCAAGGGCGGCAGGCTGCGCCTGGCCATCCCCTACAATCCCGCCGCGCTCGATCCGATGACGGGACGGAACCTGCCCGACTTCGACACGCTTTATGCGGTGTTCGACGCGCTGATCGATTTCGTGCCGCAGACGCTGGAGCTGAAGCCAGGGCTTGCGAAATCCTGGACCTTCACCGACCCGCAGACGCTGGTGCTCGAACTGGTCGAGAACGTCAATTTCCACGACGGCACGCCATTCAATGCCGAAGCCGTGAAGTTCAACCTCGAGCGCTACAAGAACGACCCGCGGTCGAACGTGAAGGCCGATATCGCCTCGGTCGACAGCATCGAGGTCACCGGCAAGAACCAGGTCACGCTGAAGCTCAACCGGCCGAACGCCGGCCTGCCGAACATCCTGACCAACCGGATCGGCCTGATCGTCTCGCCGAAGTCGATCCAGGACAAGAACGGCAACGTCGACCGCACGCCGGTGGGCACCGGCCCCTTCAAGTTCGTCAGCTGGCAGGACAACGACAGCATCGTCCTCAACCGCAACGAGAACTACTGGAAGCCGGGCCTGCCCTATCTCGACGGCATCGACATGCGGATCATCAACGAATTGAACACCGCGGTGCGCGCCGTCGTCGCCGGCGAAGCGGACCTTGCGATCAACCTGCAGGCGCCGCAAAAGGCGATTGCCGACCGCTCGTCGAACGTCGTCTCGCGCGCGGCGCCGTCGCTGGTCCTGTTTGGCGCCTTCCTGAACTACGGCCGCCCGCCGCTGAACGACGTGCGCGTGCGTCAGGCGCTGAACTACGCGATCAACCGTGACGAGATCAACAAGATCGCCGCGGTCGGCCTCGGCCAGGTGTCGAGCGCCGTCCTGCCGAAGGAGCACTGGGCCTGTGACCCCGCGACGCAGAATTTCTACACCTACGATCCGGAGAAGGCGAAGAAGCTGCTCGCCGAAGCTGGACATCCGAACGGCCTCGAGCTCGAGACGTTCGGCTGGGCCGACCAGCTCGCCATGCAGCGCCAGGAGATCATCATCTCCCAGCTTGCCAGCGTCGGCATCCGCGTCAAGCTGACGGCGCTCGCCCCGCAGCAGGCGGTGCAGGCCTTCCTGATCGAGAAGAAAGGCGCGATGTCCATCAGCCCCTCCTCCGCCTTCCCGGACCCGAGCCAGGTTTACGAAGCGCTGTTCGGCAAGACGGCGTTGCGCAACGCCAGCGGCATCGAGCTTCCGGGTTTTCGCGAGCTGCTGGACGCGACCATGGCGGCGCAGGACCAGGCCGCCCGCAAGGAGGCCTTTGTGAAGCTGCAGCGCTTCGTCACCGAGCAGGCGCTGCAGCTGGTCCAGTACATCGCGCCCGCCGTGCACGTGGCCAACCCGAAGGTGATGAACTATCAGGACAGCCTGCTGGCCGTACCGAAGCTCACCGAGGTCTGGCTCAAGGCATAGGTCATCGGTCCGGAAGTTGCCGGCGCCGGGGAGCGACGACGCGACGAAGAAGCGCATCTCGCTGAAGTTGGGAGCACGTCATGAAGGACGACGTCATGAAGGATTTGGACTCGACCGTGTGGTTCGACCGTCGTGAGCTGATCAAGGGCGCGATCGCCGGCGCCGGCGCGCTCGCCCTGCCCGCGGCGACACTGGCCCAGGAGGGCCCGCGCAAGGGCGGCCGGCTGCGGCTCGCCATTCCCTACAATCCCGCTGCGCTCGACCCGATGACGGGGAGGAACCTGCCGGACCTCGATACGCTCTATGCGGTGTTCGACGCACTGATCGATTTCGTGCCGGAAACGCTGGAGCTCAAGCCCGGGCTTGCGAAGTCCTGGTCGTTCACCGATCCGAAGACGCTGGTGCTGGAGCTCGTCGATGGCGTCAGTTTTCATGACGGCACGCCCTTCAACGCCGAGGCGGTGAAATTCAACCTCGATCGCTACAAGAACGACCCGCGCTCCAATGTGAAAGCCGACATGGGCACGGTCGAAAGCATCGAGGTCACCGGCAAGAGCCAGGTCACGCTGAAGCTCAACCGGCCGAATGCGGGCCTGCCGGCCATTCTCACGAACCGCATCGGCCTGATCGTTTCGCCCAAATCGATCCAGGACAAGGGCGGCAACGTCGATCGCACGCCGGTCGGCACCGGTCCCTTCAAGTTCGTGAGCTGGCAGGACAACAGCAGCATCGTGCTCAACCGGAATGAGAACTACTGGCGAGAAGGCCTGCCCTACCTCGACGGCATCGATATGAGGATCATCAACGAGTTGAACACCGCCGTGCGCGCCGTCGTCGCCGGCGAAGCGGACCTCGCGATCAACCTGCAGGCGCCGCAGAAGGTGATCGCCGACCGCTCGCCGAACGTCATCGCCACCGCGAAACCGTCGCTCGTGCTCTACGGCGCCTTCCTGAATTACGGCCGCCCGCCGCTCGATGACGTGCGCGTGCGGCAGGCGCTGAACTACGCGATCAATCGCGACGAGATCAACAAGATCGCCGGCGCCGGCCTCGGCCAGGTGTCGAGCGCAATCCTGCCGCAGGGAGCACTGGGCCTGCGATCCGGCGACGCAGAATTTCTATACTTACGATCCGGAGAAGGCGAAGAAGCTGCTCGCCGAGGCGGGCCATCCGAACGGGCTGGAAATCGAGACGATCGGCTGGGCCGATCAGCTCGCCATGCAGCGCCAGGAGATCATTATCTCCCAGCTCGCGAAGATCGGCATCCGCGTCAAGCTGGTGGCGCTTGCGCCGCAGCAGGCGATGCAGGCCTTCATGATGGAGAAGAAGGCGGCGATGTTCCTCAGTCCCGCCTCCTCCTACCCCGATCCCAGCCAGGCCTACGAGGTCCTGTTCGGCGCTACCGCGTTGCGCAATGCCAGCGGCATCGAGCTGCCGGGCTTCCGCGAGCTGCTCGACGCAACCATGGCGTCGCAGGACCAGGCCGCGCGCAAAGACGCCTTCGTCAAGCTGCAGCGCTTCGTCGTCGAGCAGGCGATGCAGCTCGTGCAGTACATTTCGCCTGCGGTGGCCGTCTTCAGCCCGAAGGTGCAGAATTTCAGGGAAAGCATGATCTCGGTGCCGAAGCTGACCGAGGTCTGGCTCAAGGCATGAACAATCCGACAAGTGGTGATGGAATGGGCTTTCGCACCCTGATTGGCCGGAGGCTGTTGCAGGTCGTGCCGATCGTCGTGTTCGCGACGTTCGTGGTGTTTTCGCTGCTGCATTTCGTGCCCGGCGATCCGGCGCTGGCGTTGGCGGGCGACTACGCCACGCGCGAGCGCATCGAGGAGATCAACAAGCTTTACGGCTTCGATCGCCCGCTCATCGTCCAGTACGGCGTGTGGCTCTGGCACGTCGTCAACGGCGATCTCGGCGTCTCGCTGCTGTCGAGCTCGCAAGGTGCTCGACCTGATCCTGCAGCGCATGCCGAATACCATCCTGATCGCGGCCTACGCGCTTGTCATCGCCACGGTCGTCGGCGTGTCGCTCGGCGTGCTGGCCGCAACGCGCGTCGGCTCGCGCCTCGATGCGGCAATCACCAGCATCGCATCGCTCGGCGTCGCGCTTGCCGAGCTTCTGGCTCGCGATCCTGCTGGTCGTCGCCCTGTCGCTGAACCTGCATCTGTTCCCGGCGACCGGAGCGCGCCCGTTCAGCGTCGATCCCGTCGGCGCCATCCGGCATGCGACCCTGCCGGCGATTGCGCTCTCCACCGCCGTGATCGCCGAACTCGCCCGCCAGGTCCGCAGCGCGCTGATCGAGGTGCTCGAACTCCCAATACGTTCGCACATTGCGCGCAAAAGGCCTTGGCCCGATCGCGATCCTGTGGAAGCACGGATTGCGCAATATCAGCGTCACCCTGCTCACGCTGGTCGGCCTGCTGGTCAACCGGCTGCTGTCGGGCGCGGTGGTGATCGAGGCGGTGTTCGCCATTCCCGGCGCCGGCAGCCTCGTCGCCTACTCGGCGATCAACAAGGACTTTCCGGTCGTCCAGGGCGTCGTGCTCGTCTTCGTCATCATGATCATCGTCATCAACCTCCTCGTCGACATCCTCGGCGCGTTGCTCGATCCAAGGGTGGTGCAGGAATGAGCATCGAGGCCATCATCGCAACGCCGCGCGCGGTTCCGCTCTCGCCGCAGCCTGTGGCAGCTCATGCTTCGCGACGTCCGCGCCGTGCTGAGCATCGGCTATCTCGGCTTGCTGCTTGTCGTCTCGATCTTTGCAGCGCAGATCGCGCCCTACTCGCCGGTCGACCAGAACGTCGCGGAGCTGCTTGATGCCGCCGAGCGCCGCGCACTGGCTCGGCACCGACGATCTCGGACGCGACGTGCTGAGCCGGCTGATCTCGGGCGCGCCCAACTCGCTCTATGCATCGACATTTGCCGTCGGCGTGGCGCATTGCGCTCGGCGTGCCGGTCGGTCTCGTGATCGGCTTCGTCGGCGGCTGGCTCGACGAGATCGTCAGCCGCTTCATCGATGCGCTGCTGTCGTTTCCGCCGATCGTGCTCGCCATCGCCGTCACCGGCGTGCTCGGCATCGGGCTCACCAACGCGATGCTGTCGGTCGGCATCGTGTTCGCGCCGGTGCTGGCGCGCCTCGTTCGCGCGCAGACGCTGATCGTCAAGCAGGCCGTCTATGTCGACGCCGCGCGCGCGTTCGGCGCATCGACTTCGCAGATCATCATCCGCCACATCGTGCCGAACGCGATCCAGCCGATCATCGTCCAGGTCACGCTGATGCTGGCGATCGCGCTTCTGGCCGAAGCCAGCCTCAGCTTCCTGGCGCTCGGCGTGCAGCCGCCGCAGGCGAGCTGGGGCGGCATGCTGGCGCGCGCCTACAACTACATCGAGATCGCGCCGGCGCAGATGTACGCGCCGGGCCTTGCGATCCTGCTCACGGCGCTTGCCTTCAACGGGCTCGGCGAGTCGATGCGCATCGCGCTCGATCCGACGATGAAGCGGCGGTAGTGACGCGTGCGCGTTGCGCTCACCTTTGACCCTCATGGTGAGGAGTGCCGCGAAGCTCACCTCTGACACCTCATGGTGAGGATCTATCGCGACTTGCGATATGATTACGATCTCGTAACCGATCGGTAGGCCCGGGCGCTTCCCCGGGTTAGCGCCGGGGCCTGCATCCTTCGAGACGCCCTGCTTCGCTCTCGCGCTCGAGCTACGCAGGGCTCCTCAGGATGAGGGATTGAAGGTGGGTTCGTCGCTGGTCGCGAGCGTGCTTTGCGCTACGCCTCGATCACGAGATAGTTCTGCTCCACCGACACCGCGAACGTCTCCGCGCGATACGGTCCCTTGACCAGCGTCTCGCCGGGCTCGACCTTCACGTCGAACTTGCGAATGCGCGTCTTGCGCGGATCGCAGTAGGACTGGCCGGTGCGGATCTCGAATTCCCAGCCATGCCACGGACAGCGCAGAAACTCGTCGTGGCGCTGAAGCTGATAGTCGCCGACGCCATTGGACTGCACGAGGCCGACGATCCTGCCCTTGCAAAGCTCGGCTCCCGCGTGCGGACAGCGGTTGAGCAAGGCAAAGTACTCGCCGTTGACGTTGAAGATGCCGATCGCCCGGCCGTTGACGTCCACCACCTTGCTGGTGCCGGGCGCGATTTCGTCGACGGTGGCGACAACGTGTCGGGTGAGCGTCGTCATAGCCGGTAAAGCGCCCTTGCATTTTCGCGGAAGATCATCGCCCGTTCTTCCTTCGTCAGGTGCATGCGGAAGGCATAGCGCGGGTCGTCGAAATCCCAGTGCGGATAGTCGCTCGAGAACAAGAGCCGGTCCCAGCCGATCCAGCCCATGATGTCGCGCAGGTGGTCCGGGGGTTCCGTCTCTTCCATCGGCTGCGTGGTGAACCAGAGATTGCGCCGGACATACTCCGACGGCTTGCTCTTCAGATGCAGCACTTCGGCCCGCATGCGTTCGAAATGCTTGTCCATGCGCCAGCAAAGATTTGGCACCCAGGCAAACCCGTTCTCCACCGAGACGATCTTCAGGTCGGGGAACTGCTTCGAACACGCCTTCGAACACCATGCTGGCGACGATGTTCTGCATCAGACCACCAAACGTGTAGTGATCCTGGATGTAGTAGGTCGGCCAGCCGATGCCGCTCGACGGATGGCCGCCGCCGGCGAGCACCGGATGAAACGCGATCGGGAAGCCTGCGCGGCACGCCGCCTCGTAGATCGGCCAGTACCGCTTGCGACCGAGCGGCTCGACCGGCTTCGGCGACATGATGATCTGCCGGAAGCGGCTGTCGGAGGCGCGCTTGTCGATCTCGCGCACCGAGGTCTCGACATCCTCTTGCGGGATGATCACGGCGCCCTTCAGCCTTTGATCGTTCTCGATCCAGGTCGCGATCTGCCATTCGTTCGCTGCGTGCGACAATGCGGCGGCATAGTGCGGATTGCGCTCCTCGATGACGCTCGCCCCGAGCGGGATCATCATCGCGTACTCGACGCCGTTGAGATCGAGGTGCTGGCGGCGCATCAGCTCGAGGTCGGAACCGGCGGGCCCATCCTTCGGAAACGCGTCGGCGCGCATGCCGCGCGCCATCATGCGCGGATGGACCTCCTGACCCGTCAATCCCTGGCGCACGTGCGCGCCAAAGGTCTTCATGTGATCCTGCCAGCGCTGCGTCAGATAAGGCAGAAAGTCCGCAGGCGATCGGGGCGCCGGGTGAATATCGCAATCGATCACTGCCAGCCGCTGCGCGTTCTCGCGCTGACGTGCATCGTCCAAAGTGGCCACGTTCATCGCCGGTATCCTTCGATTTCGCTCCTCGCGCGCGTTTTACGAGAGGCGCGCGTAGGTTGCGAGCGGGTTTTCGATCATGAGCTTGCGAACCGTGTCCTCAGGCAGTCCCTCCGGCAGGACGTCATGTCCGTCAAAATGCCAGTGCGGGTAGTCGGTTGAAAAGAGCAAAATGTCGTCGGAGCCGAGATGTTCGATGACGCGCGACACGATTTCGGCGTCGGCCGGGGCATCGAACGGCTGCAGCGTCAACCTGACATGATCGTGAACGATTTCGCGCGGGACGCGGTCGATCCACGGCACCTCCGGGCGCACGCCGCGCCAGATCTTGTCGTTCCGCCACAGGAACTGCGGCAGCCAGGTCACGCCGGATTCGGCCAGCACCACCTTCAGCTCCGGAAACTTCTGGAAGACGCCTTCGGCGAGCAGGCTCAACAGCACGGTCTCGAAGGCTGCCGATTGCGCCACATAGTCCTCGACGAAGTAGGACGGGTAGCCGACCCCGGTCGGGGCATGGCGATAGGTGCTGCCGGCATGAATGCAGACGGTGAGCTGGTTCTTCTCCGCCGCATGATAGATCGGCCAGCAGATGCGCTGGCCGAGCGGACGGTCTCCCATCACGAGCAGCAGGACCTGGACGAAGCGCTTGTCGTCGGCAAGCCGCTCGATCTCGGCAACGGCGTGCGTCGGATCGTCGGCGAGCACCAGGATCGATCCCCTGAGCCTCGGTTCTGCGTCGAGCAGTTCGGCTGCGACCCAATCGTTCAGCGCGCTGACGATGGCCTGCGCCATGTCATGATTGAACAGCGCGATCGCGCCGTGAATGACGTTGCAGATCGCAAACCGCGCGCCGAAGGCATCGAGCGCCTGCTTGCGGATCATGTCGAGGCTGCTGCCGGGCAGCCCCGACGCCGGCCGCCAATCCGGACGGCCGTTGATCGGTACCCCGGGCTTGTGGCTGGTCAGGATAAACGGCGTCTTGTGAATGAAGCGATTGGTGATCTGGTCGCGCCAGTACTCGCTCATATACGGCAGCAGGGCCCGCATATCGGGCGGACTCGGGTGGATATCGCAGTCGATCGCCCCCGAAAACGGCGCCTTCATTTCCTATCCCAAACGTTGTTCGTATTGGCCTGAGTGTACATTGGGGAGGTGATATTGGCCACACGGTGCAGGGGCCAGACGCCGCAGGTCGATCCGAAGTTCGCCTACTTCGCAGCACCCTCGGAGCGAACTTCGGATTTGATAAGGACACTAGCAAATTCAATTTAGTGTCGTTCTTGGTTCAGAAATTCGCTCGACGATCGCCGCAGGTTGGCGAATTTCTGAACCACGACACTAGCGCCGGTCTCCATTGCGGAACGGCAAAGCTCACGCCATCATGGTCCAGCGGTCCAGCAAAACCAGCCGTCGCTGCAGGGAGAGAAATACAATGGCAGGCGTCAAACGCGCTCGCGACGGTGCCGTCGCACTCCTCACCCTGGACGAACCGGCGACCTTGAACGCCATGACGCCCGATTTGCTGGGCGACCTCGCCGCCGCCATCCGCGAGATATCGGCCGATCCTGACATTCGCGCGCTGGTCCTGACGGGCGCCGGCCGCGGCTTCTGCTCGGGGCAGAACCTCAAGGCGTTCAACGCGCTCGGAGACGACATCGTCGCCGGCGTCATGCGCAACTACTGGCCTGCGCTTGAAGCCTTGCGCACGTGCCGCGTGCCCGTGGTGGTTGCGGTCAACGGCGTTGCCGCCGGCGGCGGCTTCAGCCTCGCCATGTCCGGAGACGTCATCGTCGCGGCGCGCTCGGCGAGCTTCATCCAGGTGTTCAGCCGCATCGCGCTCGTCCCCGACCTCGGTTCGACCTGGCTGCTGCCGCGCCTGATCGGCCGCCAGCGTGCGCTCGAGCTGATGATGCTCAACGAGCCGCTATCGGCGGAGCGCGCAAAGGAATGGGGTCTCGTGCGCGAGGTGGTCGATGACGCCGCCTTGCTTGACGAAGCGATAAAGCTTGCGCGCCGCCTCGCGGACGGGCCGACACGCGCGCTGGTCGCGACACGGCAACTGATCGAACAGAGCGAGGACGCAAGCTACGCCGAGCAGTTCCGCCGCGAGATCGAGGTGCAGGCCGACATCCGCAAGAGCCCGGACGCGCTCGAAGGCCGCGCCGCGTTCCTCGAGAAAAGGCAGGCACGCTTTACCGGCCGTTGAGGCGCCGCGTTTCCAGCTATTGGCGACCACGACATGACCGGGTGATCATCGCAAGACGTTACTTTTCGTGGAGGAGACGATGCAAGCAACCGACACGGTCGATGTGCCCATCAGCGACGCCGATCCCTTCTCCGATGAATTCAGCGACGATCCTTACCGCTTTCACGCCGAGCTGCGCGATGCGGGTCCGGTGGTCTGGCTAGCGCGATACGGAATCTTTGCCATGGCACGGCATGCCCAGGTGCATGCGGCGCTGAACGACTGGGAGACATACATCTCGGGCGCCGGCGCCGGCATCCAGGATCTGCGGACAGGCAAGGCGTGGCGGCCGCGCAGCATCGTTCTTGAAGTTGACCCACCGCTGCACGATGTGACGCGTGCCGTGCTCAGCCGCGTGCTCTCGCCCGCAGCAATTCGCAAGCTGCGCGCAGATTTCGAAACCGAAGCCGCACGGCTCACCGATCGGCTGGTGGCGCGCGGAAGCTTCGATGCCGTCACCGACCTTGCGGTGCCGTTTCCGCTGAAGGTGATGGGAGACGCCGTCGGCGTGCCGGCCGGGCGTCGCGAGTGCCTCCTGCCGTTCAGCAACATGCTGTTCAATTCGTTCGGGCCGGAGAACGAGATCTTCCGTCGATCGGTGACCGAATCCGAGCACGTGCTCAAGGAGCTGTTCGCACAGTGCGAGCGCTCGTCCCTTTCACCGGACGGATTCGGCGCGCAAATCTATCAAGCAGCCGATGAGGGAAGGATCACGCAGGAGCAGGCACCGACGCTGGTTCGCTCGATTCTGTCCGCCGGCTTCGATACGACGGTGGCCGGCCTTGGCAACGCCATCTACGCGTTTGCGGCCAATCCGGAGCAATGGACGCTGCTGCGGGCGGACCCTGCCCTGCAACGTTCGGCGTTCGATGAGATCATCCGCTGGGAATCGCCCGTGCAGACGTTCTTCCGGACGACGTCGCGCGATGTCGAGATCGACGACGCGCGGATCCCGGCAGACCGGAAAGTCCTGCTGCTGCTCGCGTCTGCCAATCGCGATCCGCGCCAGTGGGCCGATCCGGACCGGCTGGAGCTGAAGCGCAGCAGCCTCGGTCACGTCGCCTTCGGCAACGGCATCCACGTCTGCGTCGGGATGATGATCGCACGGCTCGAGGCGGAAGTGCTGTTTGCAGCGTTCGCCAGACGCGTCGCCCGCTTCGAGTTCGCAGGCCGGCCGATCCGCCGCCGCAACAACACGCTGCGATCGTTCGCAAGCCTGCCGGTGAAGGTTGTTCCCTTGCAATAGAGGGATTTACGGCTGCAACGTCGGAGTGGTGTTCGGTGCGGGCGCGTGCTCGCTCTCGGTCTCCTCCGGCAGCTTGTCGCCGTGCACGTCGATCGGTTTGCCGATCCAGAGTGGATCGGCGAGATGATCCCGCCGTGGATTCGTCGTGTTGGGGTGAACCAGAACGCTCAACGAGCCGTGGTTCAGCATCAGCCACGGGACGAGTGTGGGAAACACCTCGTTGGCGAAGGCGACTTGATACATGGCCTGATCGTGTGGGCCCACCTTCACGTCATGCCAGCGGCCCAGCGTGACCGAAAAGCGTTCGCCGATCCATGTGCGCAGCCGTTCGGCCTCGGCCCGCGTCGCCGCGGGATCGTAGTAGACATGCGCGTGATAGCTCGTGATCTCGTTGATGGGTCGCGCGGCGGGATTTTCCGGCATGGCTTGATCTCCGGTGTCGGGGCAAAGGCTATCGCGCTTTTTCGTCACCGCCAAATATCTCAGCGCTGCCTCGCCTATATTACTGCGGCGTGCCTGTACGCTCATTGATGATCATGTCCTTCCAGGCCGGCTCCAGCGTCTGCTGCGGGGCTTGCCGCGCTTTCATCATCTGCTCTTCGATCCGTTCGAGCGCCTTGTCCGCAGCACTGACCTGTTCGGCGGCCGCGACCATGCGATCGGTCGCCACTTTGCTCGAAAGTTGGATCTGGCCGTCAGCGCCGACCTTGTACTTTCCGAATTGGTCGATCACCACCGCCAGCATGCGCTGCAAGGCGCGATAGAAATCCCCGCGCGCCTGCAGCATCCGGCTCGCGAGCTCGAGGGCCGCCCTGTGACGCTCGTCGACACTCGCGAGCAGGCCGCTCCAGTCGCTTTCCGCAAGCCCGGAGGACCGCGCGGCCTCATCGATCAGCTCGCGTTCTGCCTTCAACAGCGCAGCGTATTGCGGCTGGGCGGCGGCCGCGTTGGCTTCGGCCGTTTCCAGATCGAGGAAATAGCCCTCAAGGTCGCTGCGCGAAGCGGTCGCATAATTCGGCGTCTGCATCGAAGGCGGCTCGATCGCGGCCCAAAGCTTCAGGGCAAGCGCATCGGTCGCGGCGGCCGCTTGCGCTGCCTTCTCGGCCAGCTGCGACAGCACGATTGCCGGATCCTGCCTGGCGGCCTCCTGCTTCGGCTGCTCCGGCGTCGGGGCCGCCGGGAGGACGACGCGGCTTTCCGGCTCGGCAACCGTTCGAATCGTGCGGGACCCATAGACCATGCCGGCAACAACGATCACAGTCAGGGCCGCGAGCGCCGCGAGGTAAGGCCAACGGCGTTTCCATATCGGAAGTGGATCGTCATCGTCCCAGACGTCCGCGTCTGCCTCGCGCGCCGTCCATCGGTCGATTTTGGGGTCGGGAGCCGCAACGGCAGGCGGCCCTTGGTCGATCCGTCCGGCCAGTTCAGAAACATCCCGCGCAGGCCTCCAGTCCTCGAGGCCGGCATGCCAGACGAGGGTCTTGCCGGGCTCCGCCATGCGACGAAGCGCGTCGGTCAGAGCGTCGAGTGAAAGCGGTCCGACCGACCTTTCATCCTCGGCATAAAACCATTCGTGCGCCACGGCGATCAGCTCCCACGCGTTCGATGTGCGCCGGCACAGCTCGAACTGCTTCAAAACAAGAGATCCCGGACGAACTCACCGATGTGCTCGACAGAGCCGAACGCTTCGCGCAAGCGTTCGCGTTCGTAGCGCGACAACGCCTGCACCTCGACGCTGTTGCCTGGCTGCCGGCCGTGTCCAACGTCTCTGATCTGCTGATTCAGCATCAGCGCCAGAAACAAATCAAGGGCCTGCTCGAAGCGGCCGAAATCGATCGCATGGCCGAGCTCGCGTGCGTCGAGGGTGGCAAGGCGGGCGAACGTCGATCGCTCGACGACGTGATGCCGGATCGCCAACGCCCTGGCGGCCGTGACCAGGGCGAACGTTCCCGTGCGCTTCAGATCGATGCGGCCGTCCACGGCCTTCAGTCCGCCGAACCAGTTCAGCCCCTTCGCCGTGTGCGCGGCCGCGGCTTCGACCAGCAGCTTGGCAAAGCCTGCATTGTCATGGGCGCGATCGAAGGCCCTCTCCCAAAGCGAGAGCGCAAGCGCCGCGTCGCCATGCACCGGCTTCAGGTCGAAGAAAATGTCCACGGACAGGAGATCCTGCGACGACGAGCGACCGATCCAGCCATCGATCCGGCGCTCCCATGTTGCAACCGAGCCGCGCCATGCCGCGTTCTTCGCCATCACGCCGCCCGGGCAATAGGGAATGCCGACGGCATGCAGGATGTCCGCCATCTCGCTGCCGAACGCAGCAAACCAGCGATCTTCCGGCCCCTCCGCGTCGCCATGCAGGAACACCAGCGCATTGTCCTGGTCGGCAGCCAGCAGGCTCTCCCCCCGCCCCGCTGAACCGAGAACGAGGATCGCGTAAGGACAGGGCGGCTCACCGCGACCGCGCTCGCGCAGCGCCCGCTGCGCAAGCACCGCCGCACGCGCGGTGACCTCGCCCAGCACCTGCGAGATCAGGCCGGCGAGCTCGCGCGCCGGCACGTCCGAAATCATCGACGCCACCGCGAGATGCAGCTTGGCCCAGGCCTTGCTCAACTCCTGGACGCTTTCGGCCTGCTCGACTTCGTCGCCGACGAGGATCGCCGGTTCGCCATGCAACCGCAGCAGATCCCGTGCCGAAACCGCACCCACAACGGCGTTTCGATTGTCGACGACGCCGAGATGGCGGATGCGCAGTCGGCGCATGCGCGCGATCGCGAGATAGGCGAAGGCATCCACCGGAACCGTCATCAACGGCCGGCTCATCAATCCGCCCACCTGCAGATCGAAAGCCTGCGCCTGGTGAACGGAGCATGCGCGCAGGAGATCGCGCTCGGTCACGATGCCCGTGTGGTCGGCATGCGGCGCATCGCCATCGACGGCGACAAACACGGACGAGATTTGCCTTTCCAGCATGTGCGAAAGCGTGTCGCCGAGCGACAGGTCCGGTCGCACGAACCGCGGGGGCGAGCTCATGACATCGGCGACGCGATGCCTGTAGGAATATAGGTCCCGTCGAGCGCCCGCGCTGCCGCGAACGGGGGCCGGCTTCGCAATCGGCTCCACCCAGTTCGCACGCCGATAGTCGTCAAGCGACTTGATCAGCGCGCGACAGGCCCTCTCGGCCTGGCCCAGCGTCCGGACGTTGATCCGTTGCAGTGCCGGCACCAAAGCGAGAAAGATCTGCGCCGCAAGCACCGCATCGCCTTCGGCGGAATGCCGGCCTTCGGGCTCGATCTCGAACCGCTCCGCCAGGATATCCAGCGAGCACTTGCCGAGCTCCGGACTGGCAAGCTGCGCCAGCAACTGCGTATCCAGCGTGCGTGGGCGGCGCCATCTCAACCCGCAACCTGCGAGTTGGCGTTCGAGAATTGCCAGATCGAAGCCGATGGTATGGCCGATCAACACGCTTTCGCCGGCAAACGCCGCGAACCGCGGCCACACCTCGGCAAAGCCGGGCGCGTCGCGAAGCCGCGCCTCGTCGATGCCATGGACGCGCACGGACGCAGGATCGATCGGCCCCTCCGGCCGGACCAGGCTTCGATAACTCTCGTCAGGCCGAAGAATGCCGCTGACGATGCGCACCGCAGCGATCTCGATCACCGACGCCTTGCGCACGTCGAGACCGGTCGTCTCGCTATCGAAAGCGATCGCATCGATCGCAATCAGCGGGGTCAGGCTGTCGATCATCCCGCATTTGTAGGACGATGCCAACAGGGCGCCAAGCAGCGCAGTCCCGGCACAAGTCGGACCTGGTCGACGGCTGTTCGGGCGCAGTACGCGCTTCCTCAGATGCGTCGTCCAAAATGGCGCTGACCCACACGGTGACCTCTCCTTGCGTGACATGCGGGCAAAGATCGCCGGAATTTCGTTGTCCCACGCCAGCGAGAAAGCCAGGCGCGATGTTGCGACGAGCGTGATCAGCACCGTGTTGGCCGTCGCAAACAGTCGCGACTCGCAACGATTATCCTTCTCCTCGCGAACTTCGACTCCGAGGTCTACGCACTCGGCGCGGCAACTATCGGAGCGCGGATTGCGAATGGTAAGCGTGTACTTGCGAAGCTCAGCAGGCTCTAAAGAAATGCGACCAATTGGCACAACTTGCCATTTTGACGTCATTTAAGATGGAATGTTGCCATTAAGACACGGCGATTTCAGGATCGAGCATGTTGGCTACCATCTAGTCGAGGATCGACGCCCAGTACTTCACGCTACTCCGAGCGAGAGTTCGACTTCGGATGCGTTTGTACGGAGATGCTTGTTGCGATCTGTTCTTGCACTAGGAATTTGCGCGCTGGCATGCGGATTGATGATCCCCGCGTCAGGCCGAGCCGCGGATATCGTTGCCGACCAGCCGGCTCTCCCCGATCTTGCAGCAGCCGGAAGCCGCGTTGCCGGAAACCCGGAAGCCGACTATTCCTATCTTCTCACTCCGTTCAAGTTGGCGTCTCAACCCAATCTCAAGCAGTCGGTATTTGGGTTTGCAGGTCGCACAAACTCCGGAAATCTCGGGGATACATTTGCCTTCGGCGTTGGCGCGCCACAGAGGGTATTTTACGACAACTACATCGCAGGCGGAGCCTATCAACGGGACTTTTTTCAATTCAACAGTGGGATCCTGATTGGCGCGGAGATCGGACTTGCTGATCGGTTCGGCAATTACAGGGTTTGTTGTGATACCATTACTTATTCAAACGGCATGATGCACTCGGCAGAGGTGTGGGGCGGCGTCTCTCTTCGACACCAAGGCGTCGCATTGTTTGATGTGGTTCGGATTTCGCCGGGCTTTGTGTTTGGATTGAGCGCCATATCGAGTCCGATTGGCCAAGAGGGCCTGCATCAGATCGACCATCATGGCAGCGCCAAGGTTCTTTTTTACTTGGGCTTTGATCTTGCGTTTGCCTTGGCTACCCTTCCCAACACCGAATTGGTTTTCCGCATCCAGCACCGCTCCGGTGCCTACGGCACGCTCGGCGGCTTGAAGGAGGGGAACAACGCAAATGTAATCGGAATACGGCATCGTTTTTGATTGGCGTGATAGTCCCGGATAAGCTGCGCCGGGCCCGCCGCGCCGATCAACCCGGCTTGCCTCTCGCAATCTTCAATCCACTGTACGTCGGCTGATCGATCGCCACCTGATTGACGACCGCTTCGCGCAAATAGTCGGCGAGGCCGGGATGATCCAGCGGCATGCGGTTGGCGCGTAGCCGTCCGACCAGCGAACGGCGCAGCGCGTCGAGGTCGCCGTCCTCATCGAGGAGGGTTCGCAGGCGCGCCACCTGGCGTTTGCGGTGACTGTCGCCGACTGCGAGATCACGCAACACGATGTCGAGCGAATTGCCGGCGACACGCGCAAGAAATTGCGTGCGGCCGTGAGTTTCCTTCATCACGTCCTCGCGCAGAAAGTCGCGCACGCTCGTGACGAGTTCGTCGATCCTCGGCATGTCGAAGGCGGACGTCGCTGCATCGGATGCGAGCAACTCGACCGGTCCGGGGATCAAAAGGTTCACGCAATCGACCTGGCACTCGGACGACCGCCGGCCGATCGCCGGACGCTCTACTGTTCTGTCCGGACCGGTGCGGTAGTGCTGCGCCATGGTGAGGCTCGAGCACGCCCACCAGAACGAGCCGAACACCTCCCAGAATTTGACGTGCGCCGGGTCAACTGCCCTTCCGGACACGCGCTCATAGCCGCGGAACAGGTCGGCATAGCCGCCGAAGCCGCCGACCGGCAGTTCGCTGCGTCCGAAGCGCCACGAGCTGGTGCAGATCCAGCCGAGGTCGCGCATCGGATCGCCGATGTGGGCGATCTCCCAGTCGAGCACCGCGACGACGCCTGCGGGCGACACCATGATGTTGCCGTTGCGAAAATCGTTGTGAACGAGCGTCGGCACATATGTCTGCGGCAGGCGATCGAGCAGCCAGCGCGCGGTGAAGTCGATCATCGGCTGCGGCGTGTCGAGGGCCTGATAGCGCTCCCAGGTCTGGCGCACATACTGCTCGGGGCTGAGGCGGCTCAGGCGAGGGCCGAGGCCGGTGGTTTCCAGATCGATCGCATGGATCCGCGCGAGGATCTCGCCGCATTGTTCCGCAAGCTTCGGCCTGATCGCATCGAGCGCAGGATCGCGCACGATGCGCGCCCCCAGCGTCTCACCTTCAAGCCACTCCATGATGAAGCCGTCGCCAAGACCGTCCTGCGGCGTCAGCACCCAGAAGATGTCGGGCTCCGGCACGCCGGCCGCGCGCGCGGCGCGCATCAACGCCGCTTCGGTAGCGAGGCCCGGATAGGCGCCGAGCTTCGGCGCGGTATCGCCAGGCGCACGCCGCATCGCAAGCTTCCGCTCGCCCTCGTCGGTGCGGATGACGATGCGGTAGGTTTCCTGGCTCGCGCCGCCCGAAAGGCGTTCGTACGACACAAGGCCGCGGCATCCGTCGATGCGCGCGACGAGGATTGAGGCCAGGGTGCGTTCGAAATCCGCCGTCAAGTCAGTCGTCCTGCACGCCTTTGGGGGCACGCTGCTTCATGAAGCCGAACATGTAGCCGGCGATGCGGCGCATCTGAATCTCTTCGGCGCCTTCCGTGATGCGATAACGTCGATGGTGCCGATAGATGTGCTCGAACGGCTTGTGGCGCGAGTAGCCAAGGCCGCCATGCACCTGCATCGCGCGGTCCGCCGCCTCGCAGCAGAGACGATTGGCCCAGTAGTTGCACATGGAAACCTTGTCCGACACCGAGAAGTTGCCCGTGGTGTCCATGCCCCATGCGGTCTTGTGGATCAGCGCGCGCAGCATTTCGCACTGGGTCTGCAGCTCGACGAGCGGAAACTGGATGCCCTGGTTGCTCGACAGCAGCTTGCCGAAGGGTTTTCGGATGTTGGCGTATTTGACCGATTCATCGATGCAGAATTGCGCCGCACCAAGGCTCGAGGCAGCCTGACGAATGCGGTTCTCATTGAAGAAATGCTGCACCACCTGCAGCCCGCGGCCTTCACCGCCGAAGATGGCGCTGTCCGGTACAAACACATTGGTCAGCGAGATTTGTCCGTGATCGGTCGGCATGTTGAAGGTCCACAGCATCTCCTCGACCTTGAAGCCTTCGGACGTGGTCGGCACCAGGAAGGCGGTAATGCCGCCGCCGTCGCCCGCCTTGCCGCTGGTGCGGGCGAAGATCAGGTCGTGTTTGGCCTTGTGGATGCCGGTGTTCCAGGTTTTTGTGCCGTTGATGCGCCAGCCGCCGCCGTCGCGGACCGCTGTCGTCTCCATATGCGTGGCATCGGACCCGTGCTCCGGCTCGGTGATGCCGAACGCGAAGCCCATGCTGCCTTCGAGCAGACCGTCAACCCACTGCGTCTTCTGCTCGTCCGTGCCGTAGGCCAGCATCAACAGCACACCGACATTGTTGGCGACGATGGAGTGCTCGGTCTGCAGATCGTTGTGCAGGCCGAGCCCTTTGGCCGCGAGGTGCTCGCGGATGATCGCCATCGCGAGATTGCTGCCGTTCTTGCCGCCGTGCTGCGCCGGCAACGGATAGCGGTAGTGGCCGGCCTTGTCCGCTGCGCGGCGCGCCTGCCGCAGCAGCGCCTCCCATTCTTCATTCGGCAGGCCGCCCCGGTCCCAGTCCGTGCGGGCGGCCTCGCGCCGGTGATCAAAGAAGCGGATGTTGTCGTCCCGGTTCTCGAGCGGCTTGATCTCGCGCTCGATGAAACGGTCGAGTTCGCCCAGATAGTCGGCGATGTCCTTTGGGATATTGAAATCCATGCGCGCCTCCCTGTCATTTTTCTTTGATCCTACGTGGGAAGCGCGGCCCCCGGAAGACCGGCTCGAGGATTTTCAGTCAGCGTCTCATGCAGAGCCGGTTGGCATGCCCTGCCACATGTGCTTCGTTCGTCGCCTCCTTTGCGGAAGGCTGCACCGCACCGATCGAATTGACGCCTTTTCGCAAGGAGGGCCGGCTTCAACGTAGATGAGAAGAGCTTCGTCCATGATCGCGCAGCCCATCCCCTCCTCCCCTCGCATCGCCCGCGGCGGCAAAGCCATCTACGGCGCGCCGCTCGGCATCCTGATGCTTGAAGCGAGATTTCCGCGCATCCCGGGCGACATGGGCAACGCCACCACCTGGCCGTTCCCGGTGCTCTATCGCGTCGTGAGCGGCGCCACGCCCGAAAGGGTCGTGCTCAACGGCGCTGCCGGTCTGCTGCCCGATTTCATCGATGCCGCAAAAGAGCTGGTGCGGCTCGGCGCCGAGGCGATCACCACCAATTGCGGGTTCCTTTCGCTGTTTCAGAAGGAGATCGCGGCTGCGGTCAACGTTCCGGTCGCCACCTCCGCGCTGATGCAGGTGCCCTGGGTGCAGGCGACACTGCCGCCCGGCAAGCGCGTCGGCCTCGTCACCGTGTCCGGTTCGACATTAAGTCCTGCGCATCTTGAAGGCGCCGGCGTTCCGCTCGACACGCCACTGATCGGCACCGAGAACGGCAAGGAATTCTTCCGCGTGCTGATCAAGGCCGAGAAGGAGGACATGGACATTGCGCTTGCCGAACAGGACGTGGTCGAGGCCGGCAAAGAGCTCGTGGCCAGAAATCCGGACGTCGGCGCCATCGTGCTCGAGTGCACCAACATGCCGCCTTATGCTGCGGCGTTGCAGGCGGCCGTTCGCCTTCCCGTCTACGACATCTATTCGATGATCACCTGGTTTCACGCCGGGCTGCGCCCGCGCGTCTTTGGTTGACCTGTCGGGCAAATTGCGTTCGCCTTCGACCAAAAGGGCCCGGCTATTCCAATCTATTAAAGGGTAGCCGGGCCAGTCTGGGAGGAACGCCCTGTGCGGGCATCACCACGGCGAAAGTCTCGCCGAGGTTCCTGGACGGCGACGATCGCCGAAATCAAAAGGCCGATTGACGTCAGAACTGGCCGCCGCGAACGAAGTTGATGATGCCGGAGAAATCCTTAGGCCCGGCACCTTCGCCGACAAACCGGTTGAACAGTCGCGCGCGCTTCCGCGCCGAGCGGCGTCGGCGCCTGCGCATGAAGCGCTGCATCCTGCGCGAGCTTCAGATCCTTCAGCATCATCGCAGCGGTGAAGCCCGCCTGGTAGTCGCGATTGGCGGGCGACGTCGGCACCGGGCCAGGCACCGGACAATAGGTCGTGAGCGACCAGCACTGGCCAGACGATTTCGAGGCGATGTCGAACAGCTTCTGATGATCGAGTCCGAGCTTCTCGGCGAGCACGAATGCTTCCGAGATCGCAATCATCGACACGCCGAGCACCATGTTGTTGCAAATTTTGGCGGCCTGTCCGTTTCCGGATCCGCCGGCGTGAACGATGGTCTTGCCCATGGCTTCAAGGTAGGGCGCAGCTCTCGCAAACGCCGCTTCGCTGCCGCCGACCATGAATGTCAACGTTCCGCCCTGCGCGCCGCCGACGCCGCCCGAGACCGGAGCATCCAGCATCGGCAAGCCGCGCGCCGCAGCTGCCGCGCCGATCTCGCGCGCGGTCGCAACGTCGATGGTCGAACAATCGATCAGCAGCGTGTCCGCTGCAGCCTTCGCGACCAGACCATCAGGTCCGAGGTAGATCGCGCGCGCTTCCTTGCCTGACGGCAGCATCGTGATGACGACCTCGACATCAACCGCCGCGCCGATTGCTTCAGCAGCCGCCTTGCCGCCACCAGTTACAAGCTTCTCAATCGCCGATGGCGCGAGGTCGAAGCCGGTCACCTGATGTCCCGCCTTGACGAGATTCAGGGCCATCGGCAGGCCCATATTGCCGAGCCCGATAAATCCGATCCGCGCCATGATCTGTTACTCCCCTCTCGTTGTTGTCCGTCACGCAGCCAGCATGCTGCGGCTGATAATGAGCCGCATGATCTCGTTGGTGCCTTCAAGGATCTGGTGCACGCGAACGTCGCGCAGCACCCGTTCGATCGGATGATCCTGCAGGTAGCCGTAGCCACCGTGCAGTTGCAGGCAGCCGTTGACGATCTCGAAGCCGGCATCTGTGGCAAAGCGTTTCGCCATCGCAGCAAGCGTGGTTGCGGACGCTTCGCGCTCATCCACGGCGGTCGCCGCGCGGCGCAGCATCAGCCGCGCAGCTTCGAGTTCGGTCGCGTAATCAGCAAGGCGGAATTGCAGCGCCTGGAAATCGGCGAGCCGCGTGCCGAACTGCTTGCGCTCGCGCATGTAGTCGACGGTGCGGTCGAGGCAGAATTGCGCACCGCCAAGCGAACAGGCGGCAATGTTCAATCGCCCTCCGTCCAATCCGGCCATCGCGATCTTGAAGCCCTCGCCTTCCTGCCCGACCAGGTTCGCAACCGGCACCCGGCAGTTATCGAACAGCAACGCTGCGGTCGGCTGGGATTTCCAGCCGAGCTTCTTTTCCTGCGCGCCGAAACTGAAACCGGGCGTTCCGTTCTCGATCACCAGGCACGAGATGCCTTTCGGTCCCGCTGCACCGGTTCGCACCATCACCACATAGACGTCGGACCGCCCGCCGCCCGAGATAAAGGCTTTTGCGCCGTTGACGACGTAGTGATCGCCGTCGCGGTCGGCGCGCGTCGCGAGGCTGGCCGCGTCAGAGCCGGCACCTGGCTCGGTCAGGCAGTAGCTTGCGAAATGCTCCATCGTGCACAGTTTTGGCAGGAATTGGTGCCGCAACACGTCGCTGCCGAACCGGTCGATCATCCACGCGGCCATGTTGTGGATCGAGATGTAGGCCGCCGTCGACGTACAGCCTTGCGCCAGCTCCTCGAAGATGAGTGTCGCATCGAGCCGCGTCAGCGCCGAACCGCCGACATCGTCCTGCACATAGATGCCGCCGAAGCCGAGCGCAGCCGCACGGCGCAGCGTCTCGACCGGAAAGATCGACTCCGCGTCCCACTCCCTTGCATGCGGCATCATCTCGTCCCGCGCAAAGGCGCGGGCGCTGTCCTGAAACGCGCGCTGGTCCTCGGTGAGACGGAAGTCCATGAGACGGCGCAGACGCTATTTCATCGTCGGGATCGTGAACTCCGCGCCGTCCTTGGTGCCGGAGGGCCAGCGCGAGGTGACGGTCTTGGTCTTGGTGTAGAAGCGGACCGAGTCCGGGCCGTGCTGGTTGAGGTCGCCGAAGCCGGACGCCTTCCAGCCGCCGAAGGTGTGGTAGGCGAGCGGCACCGGG
Source organism: uncultured Alphaproteobacteria bacterium (assembly GCA_963757845.1). Classification (GTDB taxonomy): domain Bacteria; phylum Pseudomonadota; class Alphaproteobacteria; order Rhizobiales; family Xanthobacteraceae; genus P52-10. Next base: position 77,872 of record CAVWTB010000048.1, on the reverse strand, counting down.
ATCGCAAAATTCACGCCGACCATGCCGACCTGCACGCGGTTGGTGAAGTCGCGCGCGGTGTCGCCGTCGCGGGTGAAGATCGAGACGCCGTTGCCGTATTCGTGCTCGGACGGCAGCCGCACCGCTTCCTCGTAGTTCTTCGCGCGCACCACCGCGCAGCACGGGGCCGAAAATCTCTTCCTTGTAGATGCGCATGTCCGGCGTCACCTCGTCGAACAGGCAGCCGCCCATGAAGAAGCCGTTCTCATAGCCCTGCATCTTGAAGCCGCGGCCGTCGACCCTCAGCTTGGCGCCTTCCTTGAGGCCGATGTCGACATAGTTCTTTGCCCGCTGGACCGCCTCGCGCGTCACCATCGGCCCGTAGTCGGCACTGCTGTCGGTCGAGAGCCCGACCTTCAGTCCCTCCACGCGCGGAATCAGTTTTTCCACCAGCCTGTCGGCGGTCGCCTTGCCGACCGGAACGGCCACCGAGATCGCCATGCAGCGCTCGCCCGCCGAGCCGTAGCCGGCGCCGACCAGCGCATCGACCGCCTGGTCCATGTCGGCATCCGGCATCACGATCATGTGGTTCTTGGCGCCGCCAAAGCACTGCACGCGCTTTCCATGCGCGCAGCCGGTCGAATAGATGTACGAGGCGATTGCCGTCGAGCCGACGAACCCGATCGCCTTCACCCGCGGGTCGATCAGCAGCGTGTCGACCGCTTCCTTGTCGCCGTTGACGACGTTGAGGATGCCCGGCGGCAGGCCGGCCTCCAGCATCAGTTCGGCCAGCCGCATCGGCACGGACGGATCGCGCTCGGATGGCTTTAAGATGAACGCGTTGCCGCAGGCGATGGCGGGCGCGAACTTCCACATCGGGATCATCGCCGGGAAGTTGAACGGGGTGATGCCGGCGACGACGCCGAGCGGCTGCCGCATCGAGTAGAGGTCGATCGCGGGCCCCGCGCCTTCGGTGAACTCGCCCTTCAGCAGATGCGGGATGCCGCAGGCGAACTCGACCACCTCGACGCCGCGCTGGATGTCGCCCTTGGCATCGGGGATGGTCTTGCCGTGCTCCGACGACAGCATCGCCGCGAGCGAGTTGTTTTCCTTGGCGACCAGCTCGAGGAACTTGAACATCACCCGCGCACGCCGCTGCGGGTTGGTGGCGGCCCATTCCGGCTGCGCGGCTTGCGCATTCGCGATCGCCTGCTCGACGTCGGCTTTCGAGGCCAGCGCTACCTTCGCGCGGACTTCGCCGGTGTCGGGGTTGAACACATCCGCTGTGCGGCCGGTGCCCTTGACCTGCTTGCCGCCAATGAAATGACCGATCTCACGCATGGTTTCCACCCGGTTTGCCGCTTTGAGTCTGATTATCCCTCGTTTGTTTTTGCACAACAATCGGTATAATTGCACACTGATTGTGCGAGATTTCACATGGCAAGACCTCCCTTCGAGTGGTCCGATCTGCGCTATTTCCTGGCCGTGGCGCGGAGCGGAAAGCTCACGGCTGCCGCGCGGCGGCTTAAGGTCGAACATTCGACCGTCAGCCGCAGGCTGGCCGCGCTCGAGACCGCACTCGGTGCACGGCTGTTCGACAAGGAGCCCGACGGCTACAAGCTCACGGCGGATGGCGAGAAGCTGCTGCCGTCCGCGGAGAGCATGGAAGCGATTGCACTCGCCTCACAAAGCCATCTCGCCGACTCGAACAAGAGCGTTTCGGGCACCGTGCGGATCGGTGCGCCCGACGGCTTTGGCTCGCACTTCCTCGCACCCCGGATAGCTCGCATGGCGGAGTTGCATCCCGACCTCGAAATCCAGCTGATCGCGCTGCCGCGTATCTTCAATCTGACCAAGCGCGAGGCCGACGTCGCGATCGGTCTCAGCCGGCCGAAAGAAAAGCGCCTGCGCGGTGACAAGCTGATCGACTATCGGCTGAAGATGTATGCCGCGCCGTCCTATCTCGCGAAGCACCCGCCGATCCGCTCAACGGCAGCCCTCGCCGAGCACAGCTTCATCGGCTATGTCGACGACCTGATCTACGCGCCCGAGCTCGACTACCTGCGCCTGGCAGCCAAGGATATCCGCGCCTCGCTGAAGAGCTCGACGCTGGTCGCGCAGCTGGAAATGACGCTGGCCGGTGCGGGCATCTGCATCCTGCCGAACTTTCTGGCGCGCCAGCACCCGGAACTGAAATGCGTGCTGGCGAACGACGTCGAGCTCACGCGCACGTTCTGGCTTGTGGTCCACGCCGACATCCGCAACCTCGCCCGCGTCCGCGTCGTCAGCGACTTCATCGCGTCCGAGGTAGCCAAGGAAAGCCGGCTGTTCGCGTGAACCTCACGAAACCCTCGCCGTCGAGTGGGCGCCCGATAGGCATCCGCGTCAATGGACTTCACACCCGGCCTGTTTCCTCACCACGATCACCCGCGGCGATGCGCTCGCGAACGCTCGGACGGATCCTCATCTTGCTTTTCGCTGATACTGTTCATGCATTGCCAGCACCTGCTGCGCCTGCTTGAGGTGCGGGATGTCCAGCATCTTGCCGTCCAGCCCCACGGTGCCGGTTCCTGACTGCGCCTCGAACGCCGCGACCACTCGGCGCGCGAAGTTGACGTCCTCTTCCGACGGCGCGAACGCCTCATTGATAACCGCTACCTGATCGGGATGGATGGCGATGCGCCCCGTAAACCCCTCTCGCGCCGCAGCCCTGCAGGATGATCGCAGACCCACCGCATCCTTGAAGTTCACGTAAAGCGTATCGATCGCCTGCACGCCGGCAGCCTTGGCGGCGAGCAGCATGGACGATCGCGCGAAGCGATAGGTGAGCGCCCATTCGCCTTTCTCGTCGAGATTGGTGGATGCGCCGATCGCCGCGCTCAGATCCTCCGCCCCCCAGGTCAGCCCGATCAGGCGCGGCAACCTGGCAGAGGCAAACTCTGCAAGGCGAAGCGGCGCCACCGGCGTCTCGGTCGCGACCGGCAGAATGCGAATGTGGCCTGCAGGTACGCCATCCCGCGCCTCGAGCGCTTCCAGATGATGGCTGAGACGCAGGACATCGGTCGGACCGTCGATCTTCGGCAGCATGATGCCATCCGGCGCGCCGCCAACGACCGCTGCAAGATCGACCAACGCCGCATCATCGAGCGGATTGATGCGGACCCAAAGCTGCGACGCGCGTCGAGCGGCGGGCCGCTCATCGAGAAAGGCACGGACTTTTTGCCGCGCCAACGGCTTGTTGGCGGGCGCAACTGAGTCCTCCAGATCGAGGATCAGCGCATCGGCGCCTGTGGCGTCCGCCTTGGCGAGCTTCTTGTCGCTGTCACCAGGAATGAAAAGCCAGGAACGGAGATTCATGGGTGCGATCCTTTCAGGTTGGCAAGTCAGGCTATGCGCAGCACCACGCGCCCGGTCGACCGGCGCGCGACGATCGAATCGAATGCCTGCACGAAATCCTCCAGCGGATATTGATCGGCATGGAGCGGCGGCAACTCTCCGCGCTGAATGAGCGAAAAGAGCGTCTCGACCATCTCCGCCATTTTCCCGGCATGGCGGGCGCGCTCATCGACCGGCGTCCAGCCGATGTAGAGACCGAGATTGAATCCGATCACATCGACATTTTTCACCAGCAGGAGATTGGCCGGGATCTGCGGGACGGCGCCGCTGGCAAACCCGATGACGAGGATGCGTCCTTCCGGAGCCGCGCACTTCAACGCCTGATCGAACAGATCTCCGCCGACGGGATCGAACACGATATCGGCGCCGCGACCGCCGCAGAGATCTTTCAGCTGCCGGCCGAGATCGTCGCTACCGTGAACCAGCCCCGCGGCGGCGCCGTGGCTGATCGCCAGATCGACGCGCTCCTTGCTGCCCGCGACGGCGATGACGCGTGCGCCGGCAGCCTTACCGAGCGCAACAGCGGCGAGACCAACGCCGCCGGCGGCGCCAAACACGACAAGGTTTTCTCCGTGCTGCATCCGTGCACGCCAATGCAGTGCTGCATAGGACGTGCCGTAGCTCAATGGCACGTTGACGGCGTCGGCGAGATCGATCCCGTCCGGCACCGGCCAGGTCGTCAATGCGGTCGCAACCGCTTCCTCCGCGTAACCGCCCCAATCGAGGGCTGCGACCACCCGATCGCCGGGCCGAAACGCCGTCACGTCGCTCGCGACCTCGAGCACACGGCCGGAGATTTCCGTGCCCGGAACGAACGGTAGCGGCGGCCTGCGCTGATACTTGCCGGACACCACAAGCGTCTGGCCAAATCCCGCGGTCGCATAGTGAACTGCGATGCGAACCTGTCCCGGCTTCAATGCCGGTCGAGGTACGTCCGCAAGCTTGAGCTCGCTGTAGTGAGCCCACCGCTCGCAAAGCAGCGCCTTCATCGCCATTCCCGACTATTCGAACTTGACGTCGGACAGGTTGGCGATGATCCCCTTCCAGCGGTCCATCTCGTTCCGCGTGGTGCGGTCTGCCTCTTCGGACAGCATGCCGGTCGGCTCGATGCCGAGGCTCGCCATCCTGGCGTTGAACTCCGGTGACTTGACGATCTTCTGGATCTCGGTCGAGAGCTTGTCGACGATTGGCTTCGGCGTCTTCCTCGGTGCGAACACGCCCCACCACGGCGAGAACGGCTCCAGCCCGGTGACGCCCTGTTCGGCGAAGGTTGGAACATCAGCCAGCAATGTCGAGCGCGTCGAACCCGTCACCGCGACCGGCCGGATCTGTCCGCCCTTCACCAGCGGCGCGGCCGATCCGATATCCGCGACCGCGGTGAGGATCTGGCCGCCGACGAGATCCTGCAATTCGGGCGCGACGCCCTTGTAGGGCACGTGGACCATCTTCACGCCGGTCTGGCGGACGACGTGCTCGTTCAGGATATGCGCGCTCGATCCGGTGCCGTACGAACCATAGTTCGCCTGCTCCGGCTTCGCCTTCGCGATCTCCAGCACATCCTTGAGATTGTTGGCCGGGCTGGCACTCGCCACATAGAGCACGAGCGGCGTCGAGCCGAGATGCGAGACCGTGATCAAATCCTGCTGCACGTCGTACGGCACATTCTTCATCGTGAACGGCACCGTGACGATCGGTGTGCTGGTCGTCACAAGAAGCGTGTAGCCGTCCGGCTCGCTCTTCGCCACGGCGCTGGTGCCGATCATCAGCGAACCGCCGGGCCGGTTCTCGACGATGACAGGCTGGCCGAGCGCCTGGCCGAGCTTGTCGGCGACCAGCCGCGCGACGATATCGCTCGGGCCTCCGGCGCTGGCAGGCACGATGAAGCGCACGACACGGGTCGGATAGTTTTGCTCAGGTGTCTGGGCGCTCGCTGCCAGCGGCGACGATCATCAACAAAGCCAGGGCAAGCGCGCGAATAAGTTTGTTCTTCATGTTTGTTTCCTCGCGTGAGAGACATCGTTGCGATGTCGGGCCTCTTATCAGTCTGATGTCGCCCCTGAACTTTTGACCAGAGCTCCCCACTTTTCGATTTCGGCGGCGATGAACCGGTCGAAATCCCACGCATTGAGCGGGGCGGCGTCCGAACCAATGTCGCGGAAGCGTGCGACGACGTTCTCCGTCCTTAGAACCGCATTGATCTCCTCTGAAACCCGATTGATCACCTCCCGCGGTGTGGCGGTCGCCGCCGAAACGCCGTACCAGCTGAACATATCGAACTCCGGAAGGCCGGCTTCCTGCAGCGTCGGGATGTCGGGAAAAAGCGGCGACCGGCGCGCCTGCGACACCGCGAGGATCTTGAGGTTTCCGGCCTGAACGTTGCTGATGACCACCGGCAGGTTCTCGACGGAGAACATCACGTCATTTCTGAGCAAGGCCGTCAGATTGGCCGCCGTGCCCTTGTACGGGACATGGGTCAATTCGACGCCGAGCTTCTGACCCAACAACAGTCCGCTGAGATGGGACGTCGTTCCAGGCCCGGCCGAACCAAAGAAGGCTTTGGCAGGCTCGGCCTTCACCCGATCGAAGAACTGCTTGATATCTGTGATTCCGGTATTGGCCGGCACCACCAGTGCGTTCGTCACGGTGCACAGGCGTGCCACTCCCGGCAGCTCCGTCTTCGGGTCGAATGGAAACTTCTTGAACAGCGACACGCCGATGGCATTCGACGCGACGTTGGCGATGAACAAGGTGTGATGATCCGTTGCTTTGGCTGCTGCGGCGGCGCCGGTCGTCCCGCCGGCCCCGGTCAAATTCTCGATGACAAACGGCTGGCCGAACTTTTCGCGCAGCTGCGCTTCAACCAGACGGAAGGAAATATCGCTGCCGCCTCCCGCTGAACCGCCCGAGATGACGCGGACAGGCTTGGTGGGCCACTGTGTCTGTGCGTGCGCTCCTGCAATCCCCGCGAACGAAACTGCCGCGGCGCCCTTCAGGGCCGTTCGCCGACTGATTTTCATTTTCCTCCCCTTTCATTTTTGTGGCGTTCACGCGACGACGTTTGATTTTCTTAGTTCGTCGATCCTGGCGTTCGTCAGTCCGAGCTCGGCAAGGATCTCGTCCGTATGCTGGCCGAGTGTCGGTGGCGGCTTGCCCGCGCTGCGCGGAACGTCGTTCAAGCAGGATCGGTTGCCCGACGCCCTTTGTCGGCCCCGCCACGGGATGCTGGTACTCGAGGATCATGCCGCTGGCCGCGGTGTGCGGGTGCGCAAGCAGCTGTCCAAGTGAATTGATCGGCGAGCACGGCACGCCGATCCTTGCGAGCTCGTCGTTCCAATGCGCGACGGTTCGTTTGGCAAGCGCAGTCTGAACATGGCCCAGCGTCTCGGCGCGATGCGCGACGCGATCGGCGTTGGTCTTGAACTTCGGATCGGCGACGATCGCTTCGAGCCCGGCGACGCTGCAGAATTTCCGCCACAGGTTGTCGTTGGCGACGCCGATCATGATCGGTCCGTCGGACGCCTCGAACGCCTGATAGGGGCAGAGCGACTCGTGGCTCGAGCCGCATTTCGCCGGCTGCACACCGCGCTCCCAGTAGGTCTGCAGGTTGTAGCCGAGCAGGCCGAGCGCGGTTTCGAACAGCGAGACTTTGACGGTGCCGCCCTTGCCCGTTCGCTCCCGCTCCATGAGCGCCGCCAGAATACCGCTCAGCGCGTGCGAGCCGGTCATCTGGTCGATCGGCGAAATCGGGCTGCGGACGTAGCCGCCGCCTTCATCGCCGGTCATCGCCATCACGCCGCAGAACGCCTGCAGGATCACGTCATAGCCGGGCGAGTTCTTCAGGGGACCCGACCGTCCGAAGCCCGAAATGCTGCAATGGACGAGCCGCTCGTTCATCGGCAGCAGCGTGGCTGCGTCGATGCCGAGACGCTCGGCCACGCCGGTGCCGAAGCTTTCGATCGCCACGTCCGCGCGCGCGGCAAGGTCATGCGCAATTCGCCGGCCTTCGTCAGTCTTCAGGTCGAGCGCGATGCTGCGCTTGTTCCTGTTGGCGCTGAGAAAGACCGTGCCGAGGCCCGCCGCCTTGAACGGCGGCCAGCCGCGGGTCTCGTCGCCGAGCCCGACCGGCTCGACCTTGATGATATCGGCACCGAGATCGCCGAGATACTGCGCGCACAGCGGCCCCGCGAGCACTTTTGAGAAATCCAGCACCTTGATGCCGGTCAACGGTTTCATGTGGGTCTTCCGCGCCAGGCGCGCGCCTTCCTCGTCTCAGGATTGCTTCGGCTTCTTCTTCATCAGCGCGGAGCGCTTGCAGGTCGCGACCAGCTCGCTCCGCTGGTTGAACGCTTCGTGCAGGAAGATCGTGATGCCTGCGTCAGGCCGCGAGCGGCTCTCGCGCAATTCCGCAACCGTCGATCGCACGCGGATCGTATCGCCATGGAACACCGGCTTCGGGAAGCGCACCTCGTCCCAGCCGAGATTGGCGACGGTGGTGCCGAGCGTGGTGTCGCCCACGGAAATGCCGACCATCAGCCCGAGCGTGAAGGCGCTGTTGACGATGCGCGTGCCGAACTCGCTTTCGGTGCGGCAATATTCCTCATCGAGATGCAGCGCCGCCGGATTGTGCGTCATCGCGGTGAACAGCACGTTGTCCATCTCGGTCACCGTCCTGCGGATGGCGTGCTCGAACACCTGCCCGACCTTGAACTCCTCGTAATACAAACCTGCCATGGCGGTCCTGCTCTTGATCTCCGCGAATTGCTCAGTACGACTTCGGCTGGTCGAGGACCTTTTCGGCGATGAAGGACAGGATCATCTGCTCGCTCACCGGCGCGATGCGCGTCACCAGCACCTCGCGCAGCAGCCGCTCGACCTGATATTCCTTCGCGTAGCCCATGCCGCCATGGGTGAGCACCGCTTGCAGGCAGGCCTGGTGTCCCGGCGCGGGCGCCGAGAAATTTCGCGCCGTTGGCTTCGGCGCCGCACGGCTCGCCGGCGTCGTAGAGCTCCGCCGCCTTCATCGCCATCAGATACGCGGCTTCGAGCTGCAGCCAGCATTCCGCGAGCGGATGCTGGATCGCCTGGTTCTGGCCGATCTGCCGGTTGAACACTATGCGCTCACGCGCGTAGCGCGCCCCGCGCGCGAGCGCATCCTGGCCGATGCCGATCGCCTCCACCGCGACCAGAATGCGCTCCGGATTGAGGCTGTCGAGCAGATAGTAGAAGCCCTTCCCCTCCTCGCCGACCCGGTCGGATTCCGGAATGAACAGATCGTCGATGAACACCGCGTTCGAATCGACCGCGGCGCGGCCGTGCTTTGGAATGCGCTTCACCTCGACCTTGGTGCGGTCGAGGTCGGTGTAGAAGATGGTCATGCCGTCGGTCGAGCGGCGGGCATCGGTTTTCGCGGTGGTGCGCGTCAGCAGCAGGATCTTGTTTGCGACCTGCGCGGTCGAGGTCCAGACCTTGCGCCCCGAGACGCGGTAGCCGCCGTCCACCTTCTTCGCGAAGGTCTTGATGCTGGTGGTGTCGAGCCCCGCGTCCGGCTCGGTGACGCCGAAGCAGACCTGATCCTCGCCCTTGACCAGCCGCGGGATCCAGCGTGACTTCTGTTCGTCGCTGCCATGCACGACCATCGCATGCGGACCGAACATGTTGATGTGGATCGACGACGCCGCTGCCATGGCGCCGCCATGGGACGAGACCGTGTGCATCACGATCGCGGCTTCGGTGACACCGAGGCCCGCGCCGCCATATGCTTCCGGCATCGTTACCCCGAGCCAGCCATCGGCCGCCATCGCCTTGTGGAACTCGAACGGAAAGCGCGCGTCGTTGTCGCAGCTCGACCAGTACTCGTCGTTGAACCGTTTGCAGACGGCGGCGACGCCGTCACGGATCGCGCGTTGCTCTTCGGAAAATCCACGCATGTCGATCGCCTCGATTGGGTCAGAAGCCAACGCTGCCTGCGCCCTTGAGATTGAGCATTTGGCGCGCTTCGTCGGGCGTCGCGATCTCGAGGGACAGGTCTTCCAGGATGCGCCGGATCTTCATGACCTGCTCGGCGTTCGAGCGCGCCATCTTGCCCTTGCCGATATAGAGGCTGTCCTCCAGGCCGACGCGCACGCAGCCGCCGAGAATGGCGCCCATGGTGACGAGCCCCATCTGATGCCGTCCCGGCGCCCAGCACCGAGAGGATGTAGTCGCGGCCGAACAGGGAGTCGGCGACGCGCTTCATGTGCATCAGGTTTTCCGGATCGGTGCCGATGCCGCCGAGGATTCCGAAGATGCACTGCACCAGGAACGGCGGTTCGACCATCTTCCGGTCGACGAAGTGCGCGAGATTGTAGAGGTGGCCGACATCGTAGCATTCGAACTCGAAGCGCGTGCCGGCTGCGCCGAGCTCGGTGATGCCGCGCTCGATCTGCGCAAACGTGTTCGACAGGATGAAGTCCCGCGTCATTTCGAGGTAGGGACGCTCCCAGGCGTGCTTGAACTCGTGGAACTTGCCCACCGCCGGAAACAACCCGAAATTCAGCGAGCCCATGTTCATCGAGGCGAGTTCAGGCTTCAGCGCCTTTGCGGCCGCCAGCCGGTCGTCCAGGCTCATGCCGAGACCGCCGCCGGTCGTGATGTTCACCACGGCGTCGCAACTCTGCTTGACGGTCGGCAGGAACCTGCGAAAGGCCGCCGGATCCTGGGTCGGCGAGCCGTCTTCTTCCTTGCGCGCGTGCAAATGCAGGATCGCGGCCCCTGCCCGCGCCGCATCGATCGCCTGCTCGGCAATCTGCGCGGCCGAAACCGGCAGCGCCTCCGACATGGTCGGGGTGTGGATCGAGCCGGTGATGGCGCAGCTGATGATGACCTTGTCGATGCGTTTCATCCCGGACCACCGCCTTTTTGACGATTGCCGGGTTTACTGGGCCTTCCGACCATATTTGTCAAATGGTTTGACCATTTATAGAAGCTGACGTGGTATGCTGCTGCCAAGCCATCTCGAGGAGCCGTCCATGACCAACCGCCAATGGGTTCTCGCGTCACATCCGAAAGGGCGCGGCCGACGCGAACACCTGGAGACTGACCGAGGCGCCGCGCCCGAAACCCGGACCGGGTCAGATCCTCATCAAGACGCAGTGGCTCTCGGTCGATCCCTATATGCGCGGCCGCATCAGTTCGTCGGCGAACTACGCCAAGGGCGTGCAGATCGGCGAGGTCATGCAGGGCGGCGGCGTGGGAGAAGTCGTGGAGAGCAACCACCCGGACTGGAAGGTCGGCGACATTGCCGACTCGATGGATGTCGGCTGGCAGGAATGGTCGGTGCTGACGCCGGATCTGCCCGGCGCATCGCGCGTCAACAAGGTCGACACCGCGCTCGCCCCGCCGCAGGCGTCGCTCTCGTGGCTCGGCATGACGGGACTGACCGCCTACATCGGCCTGCTCGAGATCGGCCGGCCGCGTCCGGGCGACACGGTGGTCGTCTCGGCCGCTTCGGGCGCCGTCGGACAGCTCGTCGGCCAGATCGCAAAGCTCGCCGGCTGCCGCGTGGTCGGCATTGCCGGCTCCGACGACAAGCTCGCCTGGTGCAAGAGCATCGGCTTCGATGCGACGATCAACTACAAGACGGCCGACGACATGACGGCTGCGATCGCGGCGCAATGCCCGTCCGGCGTGAACGTCTTCTTCGACAATACCGGCGGGCCGATCCACGACGCGGTGATGAAGAATCTCGCGGTCGCGGCGCGCGTGGTGATCTGCGGGCGCATCGCGCTCGCCGACAATTTTGATCAGGAGGATATCGGCCTGCGCGCAAGCTCACGCCTGATCGTCACCCGCGCGATGATCCAGGGGCTGGTCGTGTTCGACTGGTGGCACCGCCGCGATGAAGCGCTCGGCCGGCTTGCCGCCTGGCACAAGAGCGGCGCCATTCAGACCAGGGAAGACATCCTGGACGGGTTCGAGCGCGTGCCGGAAGCGTTCCTGCGCATGATGGCGGGCCAGAATTTCGGCAAACAGCTGGTGCGCTCTGAGACCAGTAATTCAGGCTCGCTCGGGCAAACGAGCCTGATCGAACCTTTGGACCTCTATTTCTTCTCCATCTTGGCGACGTCGACGATTTCCGCCCAGCGCTTGGTGTCGGCCTCGGCGAATGCCGCCAGCTCTTCGGGGGTCGACGGAAACGGTGTCGCGCCGATGGTCGCCAGATAGCTCGTCGTTGCCGGATTGTTGACGAACGCAGTGACGAGTTGGTTCAGCTTCGTCACGATCTCGCGCGGCGTCTTCGCGTGGACGAACACGCCAACCCATGCGGCAAACTCGTATCCTGCCACGCCGCTCTCGGCGATCGTGGGGACATCCGGCAACGACGCCAGCCGCTTCGGCGAGGTCACCGCGATCGCGCGGAGCGCCCCATCGCGTACCGGCCCGAGGCCCGTGGAGGTGTCGGCGAAGATGAACTCGACCTGGCCGGCGAGCACGTCGGTGATGGCCTGCGGCATGCCGCGATAGGGCACGTGCTGCACCGGAATGCCGGCGCGCGACTTGAACAGTTCGGCGGCGCCGCGGCTCGAGGTGTTGCCGCTTGCGAACGCCAGCGGCTTCTCTTTGGCTTTGGCCACGGCGATGAACTCGCTCACCGTCTTTGCCGGGAAATCCGGCTTCACCGTCAGCATCATCGGAATCGTCATGATGCCGGCGACGGCGGCGAAATCCGCCTTCGGATCATACGGCATCGAATTGAACAGATTGACGTTCGCCGCATGCGTGGAGTTGGTGGTGACGAACACGGTGTAGCCGTCGGGCTCCGCGCGCAGCACCGAGAGCGCAGCGAGGTTGCCGTCCGCGCCGGGCTTGTTCTCGACGATCACCATCGCGCCGGTCGCTTCCTTCACGCTGTCGGCCAGCCGCCGCGCGACGCCGTCGGTTGCGCTGCCGGCGGGAAACGGCACCACCAGCGTGATCTGCCGCGAGGGGTAGGACTGCGCCAGCGCAGCCGGACTGAAGCCCAGCCCCAGAGCACGAGGATCATCAGACAGTTCGCCAGAAAGACGCGGGTTCTTGTCACGGTTGCCTCCCTTAAGGCCTTGGTTTTGCGTCCCCGCGGTGTCCGCCATTGCGCCGCGGAGGCGAGTCTATTATTCAGAACATGGCACAAATTGTCATTTGCTCCTACCATTTATCATTATCGTTGAAAAGTGGAACTGCCTGCGAGGGAATGACCGATGCGAAAATCCAGCGGCAACACGGACCTTCGCCTGCCCCGGGTCTCGGTGCCGAAGTCCTATGACGTGCTCGCCGACAAGCTGCGGGAGACCATCCTCAAGGGCGATATCCGGGAGGGCGAGAGCCTGCCGACCGAGCGCGAGCTCGTCAGCCAGACCGGCCTGAGCCGCGGCTCGGTGCGGGAGGCCTTGCGGATGCTGGCGGTGGAAGGGCTGGTGCGGCCGCGCCATGGCCGTCTCGGCGGCAACATCGTCACCCTGCCCGGCAAGGAATTGATGGCGCACTTCATCAATCAGTTCGTCGTCGGCCGCAGGCTCTCGCTCAGGACCGTGCAGGAAAGCCGGGAAACCATCGAGCCGACGCTTGCCCGTTACGCGGCGGAGCGGCGCAGCCCGGATGACATCAAGAAGCTACGGGCGCTGAACGACGATCTCGCAAATGCCGTGTCGGACCGCGCCCAGTTCGCCGCGGTCAATATCGAGTGGCACAACGCCGTCGCCGCGGCCAGCCGCAACGACCTGCTCGCAGCCTTCCTGTTCTCGATGTCTTTTGGGGTCGCAATGTCGACCATGGCCGACGAATACGACACCATGGAGGTGCGCAAGGCCGCCATCAACGTCCACACCCGGATTGCCGACGCGATCGAGGCGCAGAACGCCGACCTCGCCTTCCGCCGCATGGAGAAGCACGTCAGCGCCACGCGCGCGGTCACCAGCGCGCGCGAAGATCGCGAGATCGGGACGTAAGCGCGCAATCGCCCGCTTTCCGAAGAATCCGTCCGCGAGTATGTTCGGATCGAGTCGTTCACTTCACCTGGACGGCTGAAGATCGGCGGGGGGATTCAAACCTATGGAACGCTTCATCAAGACGACGGACACCTTCAAGGAACTGATGTTCTGGTACTTCGGAACAGTTGTCCTATGCGCGCTGCTGTTCTCATTCTTCGAGCACAAGCCATTCGACGACTCGCTTTGGTGGGCCTTCGTCACAGCGCTCACCGTCGGCTATGGCGACATCTATCCGGTGACGACGGGCGGCCGCATCGTTGCGGTGGTGCTCATGCACAGCGTCGTGTTGCTCGTCGCGCCGATCATCATTGGCCGGCTTCTCAGCAAGATCATGGCCGATGCCCATCAATTCACGCACGATGAGCAAGAGCTGATCAAGAAGGACCTGCTGGACATAAAAGCGATGCTCATGCGCGAACGCGAGACGATCAAGTCGTCGCATTCCTAGAACCGCTCGACTCTTGCGCCGCGGGACGTCCACTTTCACCGCATCGTGCGGATGATCAGGCGCGAGGGGCGATCGCGATCGAGATAGACGGTGTTGCGCGCGATTTTCCGCGCGCGGCCAATTCCGGCTGGTTCACCCGTGTTCGGATTGACGTCGTATTTCGGGAAGTTGCTCGACGAAATGTCGAGCCTCAGGCGATGCCCTGCCTTGAACAGGTTGGCGGTGGCGAAGGGCTCGATCCTGATGCGCATGACTTCGCCGTTCGCCACAAGTTCGGGCGTCTCGAACGAACGACGGAACTTGCAGCGAAAAATTCCGTCCGTGACAATCATCGCAAAGCCCGCGGGATAATCCCGGCTCGGCGGATAGACGTCGACCAGCTTGGCCGTGAAATCGGTGTCCGGCGCATCGGTCGACACCCAAAGCTCGACCTCGACCGGACCGACGACGGCCATATCCTCCTTGAGCGGTTCGCTTTCGAACGACAGCACGTCGCGCCGCGCCGCGAGCGGCAGACCCGGCCGCTTGCACCCAAGGAAGCGATCGTCCTCGCGCTGGTCGAACGCGCCGCCGGAAAAGACCGGCTCGCCGCTGGTCAGCGCGCCGCCGATCGTCGGCACGGGATCGGAGGGATCGAAATCATAAGTCAGTCGCGAGCGTCTGCGCGTCTGGCGGAGCTTCCGACAGCCGTTCCCGCCTCGTGCAGGTAAAGGCTTCGTTCGACGCTATCGGGCGACGGCCAGTCGGGAAGCGAAATCCATTCGCCGCCGTGATCGAGCCGTCCTTCCGCATTCTTGTTGCCCGAACCGCCGCCCATCAGGAACAGGCGCACGCGCGGCTCGCCTGTCGCGTTATCGGCTGCGCCCTTCAGCCAGCGATCGAACCAGCGGCGGCGGAATTCCAGCCAGCTCGCGGCGACGTTGCCGCCGATCGGCGCACGCGGACCGAAATCCACATCGCCGGCGAATCGCGTGTTGCGCTCGCCATGCAGGCCGGCGCCCATGATGAGCCGCAGCGGGCGCGTCCCCGAGCGCGTCGAGGCCCGTGATAGTTCTCGAACGTGCTGCGGACATAGGCGTCGTACCAGCTCGACATCAGCGCGATCGGGATGTCGGGGATCGCGTCATAGAAGCCGGCGGCGTAGATCCCGACCTGCTTCCAGAAATCGTCGAACGTCTCGCTGGCGCCATTGCTCCAGCAGATAGGCCTCGTATTCGCCACTCCACCGCACCGGAGAGCGGCCCTCCGACCAGGGCATATGCGCGAACCAGTCGTGCAGGTTTTCGGCCTCCAGCGCGCGCGCCGTCGCCTTGTCGCCGCCGGCGATCGCGGCCTCGAGCGCCTGATTGTAGGCCCATGTCGCCTGCTTCAATTCGAACGCGCCGCCTTGCCTGATGCCGCAGGTGAAGGCGTTCGCGAAGCCACCGCAGTCGAGGATCATCGTGGCAAGGCCCGGCGGATTGAGGCAGGCCGCGGCAAGCTGCGTATGCGCGGCGTAGGACAACCCCATCGTGCCGATGCGGCCGTCGCACCAGGGCTGCCGCGCGATCCACGCCATCGTGTCGAAGCCGTCCGCCCCCTCCGAAAGATATTTGACGAATTCGCCTTCCGAGCCGTGACGTCCGCGGCAATCCTGAAAGATCACGACATAGCCGTGACGGACGAAATGCGCCGCGACTTGCGCGCGCGTGAACGGCTCGGCCATGCCGACTTCGATCTCCCTGCGCGACGTGATCGACTTGCCGTAGGGCGTGCGCTCGAGAATGACCGGCGCCGGCCGATCAAGTGGAACGCCGTCGCGCGCCGGCCGATAGATGTCGGTCGCAAGACGCACGCCGTCGCGCGTGCGAACGACGACATCGCGGTGAACGACGACGCCCGGCTCGATTTGCGCAGGCGCGGGCAGCGCGTCGCCACTCATGCCACGGCTCCATCGTTGAGATGGCAGGCGCTCCTGTGCGCGCGGCGCGATCTCCTTCAGGGCCGGCGCCTCGACGCGGCAGCGCGGCATGGCGTGCGGGCAGCGCGGATGGAAATGGCATCCCGGCGGCGGCGCCAGCGGGCTTGGCAGCTCGCCGGTCATCGGCGTAAAGCTCCGCTTCGTCGTTTCGATGCGCGGCGCCTCGGCCAGCAGCGCCTGCGTGTAGGGATGATTGGGACGCGCAAACACCTCTTCGGTCGGCGCCTCCTCGACGATGCGGCCGAGATACATGATCGCCACGCGATCGGAGATATGCTCGACGACGCCGAGATCGTGGCTGATGAAGAGATAGGTGAGGTTCAGCGTGTCGCGCAGATCCATGAACAGATTGATGATCTGCGCCTGGATCGACACGTCGAGCGCCGCCACCGCTTCGTCGCAGACGATGAATTCCGGATTGACGGCCAGTGCGCGCGCGATGCCGATGCGCTGGCGCTGGCCGCCGGAGAATTGATGGGGATAGCGGCGCTTCAGCACGGGATCGAGGCCGGCCCGCGTGAGCTGCTCATCGACGAACGCATCCTTGTCCCCGGTGACCAGCCCGTGAATCCGCGGCGCCTCGCTGACGATATCGCTGACCGATCGGCGCGGGTTGAGCGACGCATAAGGATTCTGAAACACCATCTGCACCTTGAGCCGCGCTTCGCGCAGCTCCGGCGTCGACATGCCGGAGCGATCGCGTCCGCGCCACGTCACGGCGCCCGAGGAAGGCGGGATGATGCCGGCGACGATGCGCCCCAGCGTGGACTTGCCGCACCCGGATTCTCCGACGAGGCCGAGCACTTCCCCCTTGCGCACGCTGAGATCGACGTTGTCGACCGCGCGCACGACCGGATATGGCTTCGCAAGACCCAGCTTCTGCGCCAGGCGCGCAGCGAAATCCGCGCGCTTGCCGAAACGCCGCGACACCCCCTTCAGCTCGATGAGCGGCGGCTGATCCGCTGCGACGCTCACGGCGCGCCTCCTTCCAGCGGATGGAAACAGCGATGCGAGCGCCCTGCCGCTTCAGTCAGCGGCGGCTCTTCCTCGCAAGTTGCATCGGCGCGCGCGCAGCGACTGCGAAAGGCGCAGCCTTTCGGCAGGTTCGAGAGGCTCGGCGTCATCCCGGGGATCTGCTGCAGCCGCATGCCGCGGCGATTGCGGCTCGGCACCGAGCCGATCAATCCGGCCGTGTACGGATGCCGCGGCTCTCCCAGCACGTCACCGGCGCGGCCGGTCTCCACGATCCGGCCGGCGTACATCACGGCGATGTCGTCGGCGAGGCGGGAGACGACGGCAAGGTCATGCGTGATCCAGATCAGGGCCGTATCGCGTTCGGCCGCGAGCTTCTGCACCTCGGCCAGGATCTGCGCCTGGATCGTCACGTCGAGCGCGGTCGTCGGCTCATCGGCGATGATGAAGTCGGGGCGGTGCAGCAGCGCGATCGCAATCGCGACGCGCTGGCGCATGCCGCCGGAGAATTGATGCGGATAGGCCTTCAGGCGTTCGTCCGGGCTCGGAATCCCGACCATCCCGAGCGCGTCGCGGGCACGGATGCGCGCCTCGGCGCGCGAGACAGGATCATGCGCCTGCACCGCCTCGATCATCTGCGTATCGATACGCAGCACGGGGTTGAGCGTCATCATCGGATCCTGGAAGATCATCGCGATGCGGCGGCCGCGAAGCCGGCGCAGCTCCTGATGCGGCAAACGCGCGAGATCGATGCCGTCGAACAGGACGCGCCCGCCGACGATCCGCCCCGGCGGTTCGACAAGACCGATGATCGAGAATCCGGTCACGGATTTTCCCGACCCGCTTTCGCCGACCAGGCCAAGCACCTTGCCGCGTTGAATGGTGAAGGAGACGCCGTCGACCGCCTTCACGGGGCCCGCCTCGGTGAGGAAATGCGTGCGCAGGTCCTCGACCGAGACGATCGTCGTATCTTTCGCACGCGGTTCGGTCATGGCGGAGTGCATGTTCATGTGCGGTTCCGCGGATTGAGCACGTCGCGCAGGCGATCGCCCACGAGATTGATTGCGACGATCGTCACAAGCAGCGCGATGCCGGGATAGAGACTGATCCAGTTCTTGCCGGAGAGCATGTATTGGTAACCGTTGGCGACCAGCAGGCCGAGGCTCGGCTCGGTCACCGGAACGCCGAGGCCGAGGAACGACAGCGTGGCTTCGAGCGCGATCGCGCGCGCCACCTGCACCGTGGCGATGACGATCAGCGGCGGCAGGCAGTTCGGAAGCAGATGCACGAAGAGGACGCGCCAGCGCGGCACCGCCAGCGCTTCGGCCGCTTCGATATATTCCTTGCGGCGCTCGACCAGCGCTGCGCCGCGCGCCGTGCGGGCATAGACCGCCCATTCCACGATCACGAGCGCGAGCACGACATTGAGCACGCCCTTGCCGAGGAAGGCGAGGATCATCAGCGCGACCAGAATCGACGGGAAGGAGAGCTGCAGATCGACGAGCCGCATGATCACGGTTTCGGTGCGGCCGCCGGCATAGGCCGCGAGCAGACCGAGCGAGGCGCCGAACAGCGCCGCGATGAGCGCTGAGCTCACGCCGACGCCGAGCGAGATGCGCAGGCCGTACATGATGCCCGACAGCATGTCGCGGCCCTGATCGTCGGTTCCGAGCCAGAAGGTCTCGCCCGTCGGCGATACCGATCCGGGCGGCATGCGGCTGTTCATCACGTCCAGCTGCATGAGATCGTAGGGGTTCTGCGGCGCGATGAAGGGGGCGAGCAGCGCGATCGCGACGATCGCAAGCAACAGGGCGAGGCCGAAGATCGCGGTATACGAACGGAAATAGGCTCGCGCGGCGCGACGGAACGGCGTCTCCTCGTCTGAGGATCGAAATGGCGCGACGACGACGCTGGATGGCGCGGCTTCAACGGTCATCTCACGCCTCCTGTGCTTCGAGGCGCACGCGCGGATCGAGCGCGGTGTAGATGAGATCGACGATCAGATTGATCGACACGAACACGACGACGATCATCATGAGATAGGCGACGATGATCGGGCGATCGAGCACGTTGATGCTGTCGATGATCAGCTTGCCCATGCCGGGCCAGCTGAAGATGCTTTCGGTGACGACCGAGAAGGCGATCACCGACCCGAACTCGAGGCCGATGACGGTCACCACCGGAATCATGATGTTCTTGAGCACATGGACGCCGATCACGCGGAATTCGGTCAGTCCCTTGGCGCGCGCAAACTTGACGTAGTCGAGCGGCATCACTTCCAGCACGCCCGCGCGCGTCAATCTGCAGCACGAGCGAGACCTTGAACAGCGACAGGTTGAGCGCCGGCAGGATCAGATGGATCAGGCCGTCGCGCGTCAGGAACGACCATTGCACGCCGAACAGTTCGCCGGTCGCGCCGCGGCCGCCGCTCGGCAGCCAGCCGAGCTGGACGGCGAAGATCATGATCAGCATCAGCCCGACCCAGAATGTCGGCAGCGAGAAGCCGAGGATGCTGCCTGCCATGATGATCTTGGACAGGAGTCCGTCCGGCCGAAGACCCGCATAGAGCCCAAGCGGAATGCCGATCAGGATCGCGAGGATCACCGAGCAGAAAGCGAGCTCCAGCGTCGCCGGCATCCGGTGCAGGATGACGCGCAGTGCGGACTCGTTGATAGACATAGCTCTTGCCGAGATTGCCCTGCAGCGCGCCCTTCACGAACTGCAGATATTGCGCCCAGAGCGGCTGATCGAGGCCGAGCTCGGCGATGATGCGCGCGCGCTCCGCCTGATTGGCTTCGGGCGGGATGAGGATATCGACCGGATTGCCGATGACGTTGACCGCGAAAAACACCAGCACCGTCATGACGAACATGACGAACAGCGCCTGAATCACGCGGCGGAGCAGCCAGGCGGTCATGGTGTCCTCCTCTCGCCGCGAAGATCAGTCGCCGCGCGCATCATGCCCTCACCGCCAACGCCATGCCGTCACGCTGGGGATCCGCGCCGCCTTCGAGACGCGAGCCTGCGACGCGAATTCCGTGCAACGCGGCGAAGGCGTAGCTCTGCGGCGAACGCTTGACCTGATACCCTCGACCCGCGATCGCGTCGGTGACGAAGTATGGAATACGGTTGGAAACGTCGATCGTGTTCGAGACCGCGACGATGCGCGGCGCCGCCACCGCGTCCGACATGCTCATGCCGAAATCGATCACATTCATCAGGCCCTGCGCCATCGAGGGCGCGATATAGCTGCCGCCCGGCGCGCCCATGACGATCGACGGGCGATCGTCCTTGAAGACGATGGTCGGTGCAGCCGAGCTCGCGCGTCGCTTGCCGGGCGCGATCGAGCCGGCGCGTCCGGGCCGCGGATCGAAGCGGCTCATCGTGCCGTTGTACATGAAGCCGAGGCCCTCGGTGATCGCGCCTGACGGGCTGCCGAGCGTGTGCGTCAGCGCGACCGCATTGCCCTGGCCGTCGATCACGGACACATGGGTCGTGTCGCGCGAGCTGCTGTCGCCCAGTCTCGCGACCTCGGCACGCTCGCCGCGCTTGATCTGCTGCGCCAGCGTATCGCAATAGTCGAGCGACAGGAGCCGCTTCACGGGCACGTCGACATAGGCCGGATCGCCAAGATGACGATCCTTGTCGATCGTCATGCGCTTCATCGCCTCGGCAAGCAGCACGATATGGTCGGCGCTGCCGTGCTCCATGGCGCCGACATCGAAATGATCGAGAATGTGCAGCAGCTGGAGCATCGACAGCCCGCTTCCCGGCGGCGGGCTGGTGGCGATGCGGTAGCCGCGATACTCGCCCCACAGCGGGCGGGCGACGGACAATTCATACTTCGCCAGATCGTCCTTGCCGATGAGCCCGCCATGCGCGGCCATGTCGGCGGCGATCTCATCGGCAATCTCGCCGCGATAGAAGCTGTCAGGACCAGCAGCTCGCCAGTCGCTCCAGCGTGCGCGCGAGATCGGCGTTGACGACGATGTCTCCCGGACGCTTCACCGCGCCGTCGGGTCTGAAATAGATGTCGCGTCCGGTCTTGCTGAAGCGCAGCTTGTCGATGGTGTTGACCTGGCCGGTGGCGCTCTGGTCCTGCGTCCAGAACCAGTGCACATGCGGCCGCACCATGAAACCGCGTTTCGCCATGGCGATCGCCGGCTTGATCACATCCGCCCATTCGAATGTGCCATAGCGTTCGAGCGCAGTCGCATAGCCCTTCACGCTTCCCGGCGTGCAGGCCGCGAGATAACCGATCTCGCTGGCGCCGCCCTTCAAGAGAAAGGCAAAGCCGTCGCGCGACTGGCCGACAAGCAGATCGCGCCACATGTCGGGCGTCGCCGCGAGCGGGGCGCGCGCATAGAACTCCAGTATCTCGTGCGCGCCGCCCGACATGTAAACGTGCATCGAGCCGAAGCCGCCGATGCCCGCCATTTGCGGATCGACGACGCCCTGCATGAAAGCGCAGGCGATCGCCGCATCGACCGCGTTGCCGCCGCGTTTGAGGACCAGCGCGCCGGCCTCCACCGCTTCAGGCTGCGGGGCGACGATCATCGCCGTCATCGCGCGGCGCTCCTGCGCTGCGCCAGCACGCCGGCGAGAAAGTCCTGCACCTTGCCCAGCGTCTTCATCCGGTCGTGCGAGACGCCCGGCAGCAGATCGAAGCGCACGTTCACGCCGGCCTTCTTGAATGAATCGCGCAAAGCGCCCAGCCGTTCGGGCCGCGTGCGGCCGGCATCATTGGCGCCAGGCATCCAGTAGGTTCCACCTTCGCGGTGAGTGATCTCCCAGGTTTCGAGATCGGCTTCTCCGACGATCATCTGCACCGGAATTTCAGCCATCGCCGCCGGATCAAAATCGACGCCGAAGGTCTCCTTGAGGTTGCGCACGCCGACCCACCAGTCGCGCGTGGGATCAAGCAGGGTGACCGAGCCCGGGGCGCCGATCGAGGCAGCCCATAGCTTGCGCGGATGCAGGATCGCGAAGCGGTGCGAAAAGTGCCCGCCGCCGGAAAAGCCGAAGATCGAAAACCGGCTCCAATCCTGTTGGTATTTCGCGGCCGCCTCCTCGACCATTGCGAGCAGGATCCGGTCGTAGCGGATGTCGCCCTCGATCATGTATTTGTAGCCGCTGCGCGCATCGTCGCCGCGCACACCGATCGGAAAGATCGGGCAGAGGATGGCGCAGTTATTCCAGCGCCCGAACGCGGCAAAACCGTCGCGGAAATCCATGAACGAGGTGCGGCCCGTGCCATGGACGGCGACGAGCAGGTCGACCTTGGCGCCGTCGCCGACGACAGGCGGCACGTAGAGGCAATAGTGGAATCTCGGATCGGCCTTCGAGGCGAACATCGCGGTCGGGCCGAGGTCGTACATCGCCCTCGCCCGATCGACCGGCGCTGCTTGCACTGCCACATTCATCTGTTTGTCTCTTTCCTTTGCGCCGGCCGTCAGGCCTTGCGCTTCACGTCCATGGCGAGCGTGTATTGATCGGCGCGCGGCGTGAACGCGATGTCCTTGCGCGCACCGAGCACCAGCGACTTCATGGTGCAGCGGGATGAGCGCAACATCGTCGAAGACGATGTCGCACGCCTCGCCGAGAAGCTTCTCGCGCTCGCGGTCGTCGAGGATCTTCATGGCGGTCCGAAGCTTTGGCATCGAGTGCCGGATTGGAATAGCGCCCGGAATTGCTGGCGCCGGCCCCGGCATTCGGATTGTAGGTCGCGGTCAGCGCCAGCAACGGGTTCGAGGTTTCGCCCGTGTTGACGCCCCAGGAATTCAGCGCCACCGCGAATTCGTGCGCATTGCTTTTCGTCGAATAGACCGACCAGGGCATGACTTCGACCTTGGTCTCCACGCCGATGCGCGCGAACATCTGCGCAAGCACCTGGACGATTTTCGCATCATTGACGATGCGGTCGTTCGGACCGTGGACGGTCAGGCGAAAGCCGTTGGGATAGCCGGCCTCGGCGAGCAGCGCCTTCGCCTTCGCCGGATCATACGGCGTTGGCTTCACGTTCGCCGACGTGCCGGCGCCGCCCGGCGGCAGGAATTGCGAGGCGACGAGGGCGTTGCCTTCCATCACCCGCTCGACGATCGCCTGGCGGTTGATCGCCATCGATAGAGCCTGCCGCACCCGGACGTCCTTGAGCGGGTTCCTGGGCAACGGCTTGCCGTCGGCGCCGGTGATATAGGGCGAGACGTCATGATCGCTGTCGAGCGTAAGATAGACGACGCGGCTCGACACGCCGCGGATGATCTGCAAACGCGAGTCGCTCTTGATTTTTTCGAGCCCCTCGTAGGGCGCTTGTTCGATGATGTCGAGATCGCCCGAAAGAAGCGCCGCAAGGCGTGCGCCCGCGTCCGTCACGATCCGCAGCGTCACCTCCGACCATGGCGACGGCGTTCCCCAGTAATGCGGATTGGGCGCGAGAACGACCCGCGATCCGGGGACATACTCCTTGAACACGTAGGGGCCCGTGCCGATCGAGGCGCGTCCGGCGTTGAACTCGGAGCTCGGCGCGTCCTTGAACTTCGCGCTGATGATGCGAATGCGGCCGAGCGAATTCGGCAGCAACGGATCCGGCGTCTTGGTTTCGATGAGCAATTTGCCGGGGCTGGGCTCCGTGATCCGCTCGATGCTTCGCGTGTAGGTACGGAACGAGGCGGCGCTGGGAATCGTGGTGGCGCGATCGATGGAGACCCGGATGTCCTCAAGGGTCAAAGGCGAACCGTCGGAGAACAGCGCGTTCGGGCGCAGAGTGAACTCCCAGTGCGTATCATCGAGCACCTTCCACGACGCGGCGAGTCCCGGCTGCGAGCGCGACTGAAAGTCGTTGGCGACGAGCGCGTCGAAGACATGCGTCGCCACCGCGTTGTTGGGTGCGTTGCTCAACAGATGCGGATCAAGTGTGGTGTTCGGAGCCGACAGCCCGACACGGAGCGTCGCCCGCTCCTGAGCGGCTGCGATGCCGATCCAGCGGTCGGCTTGCGAGGCGGCCAGGCCGCCGAGAAGTCCATTGAGCAGAGTTCGACGCGACAATCTCATCGATGCTTCCTCTCGATCAAAGTATGCGATGCCCGTTTGCCGGGGCGATCTATTGCGCGGTCCGGATGCGGGTCGCGAGCGTGTATTGATCGCCGCGCGGCTGCAGCGACAGTTTGCGGCTGATGCCCCAGGACGACTTCAGGAAATAGATCGGGAAAACGCCGTTCTCCGCCATCGCGATCCGTGTCGCCTCGAAGACGAGCTTCTCCCGCGCCGCATCGTCGAGCGTCTGCTGCGCCTGCTCCGTCAGGCGGTCCACGTCCGGATTGGAGTAGCGTCCGCGATTGTTGCCGCCATGGCCCTTTGCGGCATCGAACGTCTCCACCAGCGTGACCAGCGACTGGATCGGCTCGCCGCTCGAAGCGCCGAAGATCGACATCGAGGCCGAGAATTCCGGTTCGCCGTTCGCCCCGCCGCCGTTGGCGCGGCGGAAGAACGTCGCGCTCGGCAGGCCTTCGACCTTGCTGCGCACACCGACCGCGCTGAGCATGGAGCCGATGGCCTGACAGGTCTGGATGTCGCCGGAAAAGCGGTCATTGAGGCAGTGCAGCGTGAGCTCGAAGCCGCGTGGCCAGCCCGCATCAGCCAGCATCTGCTTCGCCTTCGCGGGATCATAGCTGAGCGGCTTCAAGCTGGGATCATGACCGGCAAAACCGGACGGCGCGAACTGACCCGCGGGCTCGGCGCCGCCGTCCATCACCCGATCGGTCAATGCCTGCCGATTGACGGCGCGGCTCATCGCTTCGAGCACGCGCTTGTCCTTTAGAGGATTTGTCGCAAGTGGCTTGCCGTCGGCATCACGGACAAAGGGCGAGTTGTCGCGGAACCGATCGAGATGCATGTAGAGCAGGAAGATCGACGTATCAGACACGAGGCTCGCCGATGCCGAGTCACGCACGCGTGCATACAGGTTGCCCGGGACAGCATCGATGACATCGACCTCATTCGACAGCAGAGCTGCGACGCGTGCGCTGTCGTTGCCGATGAAGCGGATGACGACCTTTGCCCATGGCTCAACGCCGCTCCAGTAGCTCTCGTTGCGCTCCAGCACGATCTCCTGGTTCGGAACGAAGCGAACCCAGCGGTAGGGACCGGTGCCGATAGTCAGCGCGCCGGAATTGAAGCCTTCGGCGGGCGCGCCGTCGACCAGCTTCGACGACACCATGCCGAGCGTCGACAAATTCGAGAGAAGAAGTGCGGAAGGCCCGGCGGTGCGGATCTGCACCGTGTGATCGTCGACAATGTCGATGCCGACAATGTCCTTCAGGTAGTGGCGATAGGTCCGGATGCCGGTCGTCGCTTGCGCACGCTTGATCGAGAAGACGACGTCGCGCGCGGTGAAGGGCGTGCCGTCGTGGAAATTCACGTTGCGGCGCAGCTTGAATTCCCAGGTGGTCGGATTGATCACCCGCCAGCTTTCCGCAAGCCCCGGCAGAGGCTTCAGATGCGCATCCTGGAAGATCAGGGGCTCGAACACATGCTGCTGGACATTGCGGTTTGGCGTGAAGAGCAGATGCGGATCGGCGCTGTCGACCGCGGCCTTCATGGCGATGCGCAACTCCTGCGCCTGCGAAGCGAGCGGCATGAGCGCGATCGCGACCAGCGCTGCGACCGCCCGGATCGCGCGGTGAAGGGCGCCCGGCATCGTCCGAGAACTCCGGCGTATACGCATCAGACGGCTCCCGGCGTACGCGCGAACGCCGACCGGGCGGCGTCTTCCGCGTCCATCAACGCGAACAGCACGCGGTTGCCGGCGCGAACAGCGTCGACCTCGGCGAAGCGGGCTTCATCGGTGTCAGGCGCCGTCTCGGCGAGACGTCGCAGCGCGCCGAGCGCAGGCCATGCCGACAGCGCCAGCGCCGCATCGTGCGTGAAGCGGTCACCCCGGGTGTAGTCGAGCGGAACGATCGCACGCGACAGGCGCTGGATCGCGCTATTGGCCTCGCGCTCAGGCAGCGAGGACGCCCCGTCGCGCAATTTTGTCAGCGTGACGGACAGGCGCTGAACGGCTTCACGCAACGGCGCAACGGCAAACCGTCCGGCGAGCTTGCCATCGAGCGCCGCCAGCTCGCGGCCGAGATCGTCGATCTGTCTGCGGTAGTCGATCGGCAGAATGCGCTCGACCAGCAGATCCATGACCACGCGCAGCACGATCCGCGTGTCGCGGGCAAGATTGTCGCCGTCGATCCTGTCGATGAGATCGAGCGGGGTGTGCCACCACCATCCGAGATCGTTGCGCATCTTCTTCTGCGAAGGAGGCTGATTGCTCAGGCTGCCGAACACGGAAGGAATGCCGATGCCCGGAAAGGAGTCATCGGATGATCGAGCTTTTCTCCGCCCCGCGAGAGCCTGACCGCTCTCCGCCTTGATCGCGGCCGCGGCGATGTCGAACAGTCCACCGGCCGAGCCGGTATTTGTCAGGATATTGGCGCCGACCGCGCCAAGGCTATCGACATTGACATGCGCCACGCAGCGGCGATTGAGCTCGCTCCAATGCGTGTCCGCATACCAGGCCGAGCCGGAATAGCGGCCCTGCGAATGTCCGGACCAAACGCAAACCCGCAAGCCGCGCCGCCATCGAAGGCGCTGTTCGGCGCAAATCCGCGCAACCTCGATCGTCGCGACGTTCGCCGCGCCGTTGTCCATGACGCCGTGGTACCAGGTGTCGTGATGGCCGGAGAGAAGCACGAAGGGTGCATCCGGCGCATCATCCGGTGGCGGCAGCTCGGCGACCAGCAGTGGGGTCTTGCGCCAGCCGGTGTCGACCACGGCATGCAATGTCAGCTGAAGAGCGCCCTTCCCCATCCGCTCGCGCAAGGCACGGCCGTCCTCCTCTGAAATCGTCACGACGACGACGGAAGGCAGATCGCGACGCGTCTCGCACGACGGGCTGCCCCAGATCGGCGAAACACACATCTCATGCAGCAGATGATGCGGGCTGACATGCACGACGCCCGCAGCACCTGCGCGCGATGCGCGCAGTGCGGCTGCCGGCATCGCGATGCCGTCGACCAGCACAATTCGTCCGGCAAGATTTTTCCCGGCGAAATCGGCCTCGTCACCGTTGCCGAGATCGACGACTTCGCCGGTCAGGCCCGAAGGCGGCGAGGATTGGCCCATTGAGTGGGTGATCGCGGTCAGCCGCGTCGCCCCATCCATCACATGCGCATCGCCGGGAATACTGATGTAGGCGTCGTGCCAGATGATCTCGGTCTTGAAGCCGGCGTCAGCGAAGCGCGAGCGGACGAATTCCAGGCTTTCGGCTTCCGAGGGGGTTGTGGCGACCTTTGTCCACTGCGCCAGGCGCTGCAGGTCCGCCATCATCCGCGCCGCCGATACAGCCGACACAGGCGGCTGCGGTTCGTGCGGGCGAGCTGTCGTCAACTCCAGTGTCACGATTGCTCCCATCAGATGTTTTCGCTGATGGGCGGACATAAAGCCGGACCTGGCCTTATGTGTCAATACTGTTAAACCGACGTATCACTGGACGAAACGCCAAGGGTGCGCTATCCAGAAGCCGAGGATGCGGCATCCAGAGGCAGAAGAGCTGACAGACCCATGTCGATCGAACCCGCCACCCGTTCCCCCTATTTCGTCGAAGCGGTCGATCGCGCGCTCAACCTGTTGCTGACGGTGTCACAGCAGGCCGATCTCGGCGTGTCGGAGATTGCGCGACGCTCCGGCGACAGCAAGGCGCGCGCCTTCCGACTGCTGCACACGCTCGAAGCGCGCGGATTCCTGACACGCTCCGACGATGGTGTCGGCTATCGACTCGGCTTCGCCGCGCTGGCGCTCGGCAACGCGGCAACGGAGCATCTCGACATCGTGCGACTGTCGCGCCCGGTGCTCGCGGAGCTTGGCGAGAAGACGCGCGAAACCGTTCAGCTCCGCGTGCGCGAAGGTTTCGAGAGCATCTGCGTCGCCAAATGGGAGCCCGGCCGCGACATCCAGGTCAATGCGGTGATCGGCCGTCGCAGGCCGCTGCATGTCGGCTCCAGCAAGGTGTTGCTTGCGTATCTCGATGAGACGGAGCGTGAGGCGTTTCTGCGCGGTCCGCTCGAAAGGTTCACGCCGAATACCATCGTCGATCCGAAGAAGCTGCGGCAAAAAGTCGAGCAGATCAAGCGCACGGGGATGCAGGTCAGCCGCGGCGAGGTCACCGAAGACTTGATTTCGATCACCGCGCCCGTCTTCGGCGCGGATGGTCGCATCGCCGCCACCTTGAACGTCGCGGCGCCGGCAAATCGCGCACCCGAATCGCGCCAAGCCGAAATCGGCGAGCAGGTGAAGGATGCGGCGCGACGCATCTCTCAGGCCATCGGCTTTCGCGGCTGACGCAGGCCAACGACGCATCGCGTCATCGACTGCGCGATCTCCTAGGCCGGCGCAAAGCCGAGATGCGCGCGAAACCGGTTCTTGAGAAAGACGGCGTCGCGCGATGGCAGCGAGCGCGGCGGATTTTCGGCCGCGATCTTGATGACGAAAAGGCGCGGGCCTTCGGCCGCCTCGCGGATCCGTTTTGCGATGTCCTGCACCTCGTCAAGCATGCGGATCGTGCGGGTCGAAACGAAGCCGCAGCCGAGCGCGATCGCGGCGAGATCTATTCCGCGTCCGGTGTGGCTGGTCTGCATGCCGGTTTCGCCGAAATGGTGGTTATCGAGAACCACGATGTCGAGATTGCGCGGATTGGCGGCCGCGATGGTGGCAAGACCACCCAGCGCCATCAACTGTTCGCCATCGCCGGTGACGACGAGAACCCGCTTTGACGGCTGGGCCTGGGCAAGGCCGAGCCCGATCAGAGCAGCTCCGCCCATCGCGCCCCAGAGATAGAAGTTGTCGTCCCGATCGCCGACGAAGTGCAGGTCATAAGTTGACGAACCAAGACCGGCAACGACAAGCGTGTCCTTTCTGTCCTTGAGAAGTGCGGCGATCGCATCGCGACGAGCCAGCGTGCCCTGAGGATTGGCCGAGTTGATCATGGCGTTCACCACTTCTTCTTTCCGATCAGGCGCTGGCCGATCAGCACGGCAATCTGCTGATCGCCTTCGTACGCCAGCGCGGCCGCCGCTTCGACCGTTTCGACGAGATCGCCCGGGCTCTCCCCGCGCATCACGCGCACGCCGATGGCCTCGAGCGAGGGCTGTGTCGCCCGGCTCATCGGGACCTGCCAGGGATTGAATTCGGCCCATTCGCCTCGCATCGTCACCAGCATCAGCAGCGGAAAGCGGCCGATCGCGGAAGCGACAGCATGTTGATGCAATTGCCGACGCCGCTCGACTGCATCAAGAGAACGCTGCGCTGACCACCGAGCCACGCGCCGGCAGCGATGGCGACGCCCTCTTCCTCCGTGGTGAGAACGTTCGAAACCACCTCGGGATCCGCGGCGAACAGGCTGATGAGCTTGCTATGGCCCGCGTCGGGAACGTAAGCCATCTGGCGTACATTGGCGGCCTTCAAGATCCGATAGATATCCGTGGGCCACTGCTCGCCCATGTCCGCGGACGACTTCGCGTCTTCCGCTCGAGGCTTCGGCTCCAGGGCCTGTTCAACGCTTCGCACCGCTGATCTCCGATTGGGTTCAAACCTCATGCAGCCTAGCTATCTCGATCCGCTAATTCTTCGTCCCTTTTGCGTGAGCAGCTATATTGATATTGTATAGCTTATGGATATTTCGCAGCTTCGCACCCTGATTCACGTGGCCGAGCTCGGCAGCCTCAGCAAGGCGGCTGACCGGATGCACATCGCGCAACCTGCCCTCAGCCGCCAGATGCGCCTGCTGGAGGAAGAGCTTGGCGTCCGCCTCTTCGTCCGTCACGGCCGCGGCATGGTGATCACCGAGCAGGGCCGAGACGTGCTGGCTCACGCTGTGCGGGTCATGACGGAGCTGGACGAGATCAGGGCACGCACGTCGGATGCCAACGCGCCCCTGACCGGGCAGATCGCCATCGGCATGCCGCCGACCGTCGCCGACATCATTTCGGTGCCGCTCGTCACCGCTTTCGGCAAAGCTCATCCGAAGGTCATGTTGCGGCTGGTCAGCGCCTACACCGGATACCTGCTCGACTGGCTGCATCGAGGCGAGATCGACGTCGCAATCCTGTATGATCCGCGCGCCGCGCGCTCGGTACGCTCCCAGCCGCTTTTGTTGGAAAATCTCTTCCTGATCGGCCCGAAGAAAGCGGGCTTCTCGACCGCACGCGCCATTCCGTTCAAGCAGCTTGACGGCAAACGCCTGCTGTTGCCGAGCGTCAGGCACGGCCTGAGAACCATTGTCGAGCGCTGCGCCACGGAAGCAGGCATCTCACTCGACGTCGCGGTCGAAGCCGACTCCTATGCGACGCTGAAGGATCTCGTGCGCCGCGGACATGGATGGACGATCCTGCCGCTGGCGCCGATCCACGATGACATTGTCGCCCGCCGATTGACGGCGGCAGCGCTGATCGATCCCGTGCCGATGCGCCGATTGGTGCTCTCCTATCCTGCGGACCGTCCGGTCTCGCGCCTCGCAAGGTTCGCTGGCGAGACGATCACAGCCATCGTCAGCGACCAGGTCGAGCGGGCGGTGTGGGCGGGGCAACTGCTTGCTGCCGACGGCTAACGTTCGTTTTTTGAACTGACGCAGGTTGACCGACTTGCGCGTATCGACAAATACCCTTATTTTCAAGTAGATATTTGGCTATTCTGAAGCCGCAACGCATCAGACGCCTAAATGCGTATACTGGAACCTATTGCACGAGTTGTCGCGCACTTGCGGACAGGATGAGGAACTGGACATGAAATGGGATTCTCTTGAGGAGCAGAACTGCTCCTTGTCGAGAACCGTCGCAGTGATCGGCGATCGCTGGACGCTGCTCGTGCTGCGTGAGTGTTTCCTCCGCGTGCGACGCTTCGAGGCGTTTCAGTCGCGGCTGGGGATCACGCGCCATCTTCTCGCGGCGCGACTGAAGAAGCTCGTGCAGTTTGGCGTGCTTCGCCGGGTGCCGTACCAGGAAGCGCCGAAGCGGCACGAATACATCCTGACGCAGAAGGGCCTCGACCTGTACCCGATCATCATGGCGATCGTTCACTGGGGCGATGTCCATATGGTCGACGAGCGCGGCCGGCCGCTGCTGCATCAGCACAAGACGTGCGGAAAATTCTTCGACCCCGTCATGGTCTGTTCCGAATGCGGCGAGCCGCTTCGCGCGAAGGAGGTCGTGACCCACAAAGGTCCCGGCGCGCGGCCGACGGAAGTCGAAACCGGCGCAACAAAGCAGCGCGTCGCTTCAGCGCCGCGCAGCGCGTGAAAGACCTTCAGCCGGCCGCCGCGATTGTCTTCGCCGGCTTTTGCTGGACTGAACCGTTGAGAAAACCCTCCAGCCGGGCGCGGATCAGCTGTTCGGCTTCCGCCATGATCCGATCGATCAGTTCCTTGACGGTCGGGATGTCGTGGATCAGCCCGGCCACCATGCCGCAGCTCCAGGCGCCGGCATCCATGTCGCCGTCGATCATCACCTTCGGATAGACGCCCGCGACCTGATCATGAATATCGGCTGATCTTGAGCGCGCTTCCCTTCTCGCGCTCGATCTCGATCAGGCGATCGACCGTGGAATTCTTCAGCACGCGTTCGGTGTTTCGCAACGCGCGCATGATCAGTCGCGTGTCGAGCTCGGTGGCGGCAACCAGCGCCTGCTTCACATTCTCATGCACCGGCGCTTCCTGGTGGCGATGAAGCGCGTGCCCATGTTCATGCCGTCGGCGCCGAGCGCGAGCGACGCGACCAGGCTGCGCCCGTCCGCCATGCCGCCGGATGCGACGAACGGCATGCTTCAGTTCCTCCGCGGCGCGCGGCAGCAGGATCATGTTCGGGATGTCGTCCTCGCCGGGATGTCCGCCGCATTCGAACCCGTCGACGCTGACCGCGTCGCAGCCGATGCGCTCGGCTTTCAGCGAATGGCGCACCGACGTGCATTTGTGAATGACCTTGATGCCGGCCGCTTTCAGCGCCGGCATGTACTGCTCCGGACTGCGGCCTGCGGTCTCCACGATCTTGACGCCGCCTTCGCGGATGGCGGCGATGTATTCGTGTAGGGCGGCGCCGTGAATGCAGGCAGAAACGTCAGGTTCACGCCGAACGGCTTGTCGGTCATCTCGCGGCAGCGCGCGATCTCCTTACGCCAGCAGCTCCGGCGTCTTCTGGGTCAGGCCGGTGATGATGCCGAGCCCGCCGGCGTTCGAGACCGCTGCCGCGAGCTCGGCGAAGCCGACAAAATGCATGCCGCCCTGAATGATCGGATGCTCGATGCCGAACAGTTCAGTGATCCGCGTTTTCATGTCGCTTCCTCTGCCCACGCCGGTTCCTGGCAGAGCCGACTATCGCCTTCTGCGTCGTTCAGTGCCCCGCTCTCGACCTAGCCGACTTCTGAGGCCCGCTACCACTTCTCGCCGAACGGACGAATCTCCTGCTCGAACATCCAGGCGCTGCTCGGCTGCTGGTAGAGTTGCCAGTAGGCTTCGGCGACCGAGGCCGGCGGCATCAAGCGGTGCGGATCCAGATTGTCGAGCGCATTCCTGCCCTTCCCGCGCCTTCAGCCGCTCGCGCACCCATTCGGTGTTGACGCCGGAGTCGATGATGAGATGCGCGACATGGATGTTCTTGGGCCAGAGTTCACGCGCCATCGCCTGCGCGACGGCGCGAAGGCCGAACTTGGCGCTGGCGAACGCCGCATAGCCACGCCGCCGCGCAGGCTGGCGGTCGCGCCGGTGAAGAAGATGTTGCCCTGCCCGCGCGGCAGCATCAGCCGCGCCGCCTCGCGGCCGGCGAGGAAGCCGGAATAGCAGGCCATCTCCCAGACCTTGCGGAACACCCGCTCGGTGGTATCGAGGATCGGGAAATTGACGTTGGCGCCGATATTGAAGATGCAGACCTCCAGCGGCGCGTGCTTGTCGGCATCGTAGAGGAAGGAGATGATCTCCTCTTCCTTGCGCGCATCGAGCGAGCGGGCGTCGATTTTGCCGCCGGCCTTCTCGATCTCCTTGACCAGCGGCGCGAGCTTGTCGCCGTTGCGCCGGCCGGCGAAGATCGTAAAGCCTTCGCCGGCGAACTTCTTGGCGATCTCCCAGCCGATGAAGTCGCCGGCGCCGATCACGGCCACGGTCGCGTTTCTCTTCTGCAAGTTGGTCTCCCAGGCAGATCAGGTTGGTTGCGGATCGCGCCCGTTACGCGCCGCGCGCGACTTCCCACAGTCGATGCTTCAGGATCTTGCCCGTCGAGGTTGCCGGCAGCGCGTCGAGCAGGATGATTTCGCGAGGCCGCTTGTATGAGGTGAGCTGCTCGCCTGCATGCGCCATCAGCTCCGCGGGCGTGACGCGGGCGCCGGGCAGCAACTGCACGAATGCGACCACTTCCTCATTGCCGTCGACGGCACGGCCGACCACCGCCGACTGAACGACGCGTTCATGGGAATTGAGCACGGCCTCAACTTCCGCCGGATACACATTGAAGCCTGACCGAATGATCATCTCCTTGGTACGGCCAACGATGAACAGATGCGAACCGTCGAAGCTCGCCAGATCGCCCGTGTTGAACCAGCCATCCCGATCGATGACTTTTGCCGTGAGGTCGGGCGCCTTGTAGTAGCCGAGCATGACATTGGGACCGCGCACATGCAATTCGCCCACCTCGCCCCATGCTGCAGGCGCGCCGTCAATCCTTTACTGATCCTCGCCTCGATACTCGGGTAGAAGAGTCGCCCACCGATTTGTCGGTTTGCGGGGATCATCCGACCGCACCGCGGCAATGCCCGGGCGAGCATTCCGTGATGCCGAACGCATTAGACAGAGGAGATAGTCCGAGTTCCTTCTCCACGCGCGCCTTGAGTTCGAGATCGAGTGGCGCACCCGCGACACTCATCAGCCGCAGACGCACCCCGCTCCAGTTTCGGCAATGCCCTTTTGCCATCTGTTTGTATTCCAGAAGACGCTGATAAGTCGCCGGCACATTTTTTTAAAAAAAAAAAAAAAAAAAAAAAAAAAAAAAAAAAAAAAAAAAAAAAAAAAAAAAAAAAAAAAAAAAAAAAAAAAAAAAAAAAAAAAAAAAAAAAAAAAAAAAAAAAAAAAAAAAAAAAAAAAAAAAAAAAAAAAAAAAAAAAAAAAAAAAAAAAAAAAAAAAAAAAAAAAAAAAAAAAAAAAAAAAAAAAAAAAAAAAAAAAAAAAAAAAAAAAAAAAAAAAAAAAAAAAAAAAAAAAAAAAAAAAAAAAAAAAAAAAAAAAAAAAAAAAAAAAAAAAAAAAAAAAAAAAAAAAAAAAAAAAAAAAAAAAAAAAAAAAAAAAAAAAAAAAAAAAAAAAAAAAAAAAAAAAAAAAAAAAAAAAAAAAAAAAAAAAAAAAAAAAAAAAAAAAAAAAAAAAAAAAAAAAAAAAAAAAAAAAAAAAAAAAAAAAAAAAAAAAAAAAAAAAAAAAAAAAAAAAAAAAAAAAAAAAAAAAAAAAAAAAAAAAAAAAAAAAAAAAAAAAAAAAAATCCACGCGTCGAGCTTGCTTGCCGCAAACAGGAACGCGGAAAGCGCAACGCTGTTCTCGCTTGCAATCATGATCCGGTCACCGGGCCGGATTCCTGAGCCCGACCAGCTCCTGCGCAACCAGGTCGACAGCGTCAGAGAATTCAGCGATACGTCCAGGTTCGATCGCCCTCGACGAACGCAGCGTGATCGGGCGTCTCACGGACGAAGGGCTGATGAATCTCGTGGACGCGCCGCGGCAGCTCTCTCTGCAAACCTGAGCAACTGACTTCAATTCCATGGATCGAGGCCAATTCGTCTCTCCTTGCAAGGAACACCGGACAGTCTCTGCGTGCGTGACGAATTCAACGTTCTTTTTTAGAACTTGTCAACGACGAAGACGTCATACGCACGACGGAAGATTGTTGAGCGCGAGATTCAGCTCGGCCTTGGCAACCGCTGCTCAGGCAGGTGGTCACCGCGCGCAGACATATTTGCGGATCTGACTGTCTGGTTTGTCCAGAGCGCATCGGTGTCAACGTGCTGCACTCAAGCGTGCAGACGTGACGCACTGAGTCATCATTTACGATACAGGTCTCGCGAACACGTCAGGACGCCGCACGTTTCGGCGGATCAGCCGCAAGCCTTGACCGCGCCTTGCGCAGCGAACGCCTCGACTCTGCGAGCGGATAACCGAGATCGAGCAGCACCTCGCGCGTGTGTTCGCCGATGCCGGGGCAGCGCTCGGCGTGTTCGCTTCGGTGACGTCAAAACGCGCCGCCGGCCGCGGCTGTCGCACCTTGCCGACCGTCGGCTGGTCGAACTCGGCCATCAGCCCGCGCGCGACGACCTGTTCGTTATGCATGACCTCGCCGCGCCGCAGGATCGGCGCGCAGGGCACGTCGGCCGCGTCCAGCCGCCGCAGCCATTCCGCCGTCGTGTGCTGCTCGATGTATTCGGCCATCAGGTTGATGCGCGCCTTGGCATTCATCGATCGCGCCGACGGCGTCGCAAAGCGCGGATCTTCGCTGCAGCTTGGCGTCGCCGGTGGCCTGACAGAAACCCTGCCATTCGGAATCCGAGATGGTGCCGACGGTGATGTAGCCGTCGGACGTCTTGAACACGAGATCGGGCCGATCGTTGGGATCGGCGGCGGTCGCCTCGGCGCCGACGACCGTGTACTGCATCATGCCTTCCGGCCAGAGATACGAAATCATCGTATCCAGCATCGCGATCTGGATATGCTGGCCTTGCCCCGTTCGCTCGCGCGCATAAAGCGCAGCACAGATCGCCTGGGCCGCGAAGATCGCCGTGGTCTTGTCGGCGACGATGGTCCTGATCATCTGCGGACGCTGGGTCACCGGCTGCGACTGGATGTCGGCAAAGCCCGAAAGGCCCTGGATGATCGGGTCATAGACCCGCTTCTTCACATAAGGACCGCTGTCGCCCACGCCGCTGATCGAGACGTAGATCAACCGCGGAAATCGCTTGCGCACCTCGTCGACGCCCAGCCCGAGCCGCTCCATGGTGCCGGGACGGAAATTCTGCACCAGCACGTCCGCACTGCCGATCAACTTTGTCAGCACCTCGCGCCCGGCCTCGGTCTTGACGTCGATCGCGAGCGAACGCTTGCCGCGGTTCGTCGAAATGAACAGCGACGAAAAATTCCCCGCCTTGTCGATCGCCTGGCGGCTGCGGCGCGTGATGTCACCGGCGAGCGGCTCGACCTTCAGGACATCGGCGCCCTGATCGGCGAGGAACATGGTGGCCAGCGGCCCGACACCACGCCGGTCAGGTCGATGACCTTCACGCCATTCAGTGGTCCTGCCATCGTCATTCTCCCGCTATTGTTTGTTGTGTTTTGCTTCCGGCTCGCAACCGCCGCGTACCTTGTCTATGCCCAGACAAGGCCGGATCGGCAAGCGTTTCGCCTTTCCCTGCTGCGACGAGATCTCTTCCTCGACATCGCGCAACTGGTCCTTGCCGAAGAACATCTCGTCGCCGACGAAAAACGTCGGCGAACCGAATGCGCCGCGATCGACCGCGCTCTGCGTCAATTCGATCAGCCGGTTCTTTACGTCCGCCTCCTGTGAGCGGGCGATTAGCCGGTCGGCATCGAGCCCCGACGAAATCAACGCCTCGCGAAGCACCTTTGGATCATCCATCTTCTTCGGCTCTTCCCACATATGATGGTAGGCCGCGCGGAAGTAAGGCTCGAAGACCCCTTCGAGTTGCGCGGCAATCGCGCCGCGCATCAACATCAGTGTGATCACCGGGAAATACGGATTCGACTTGAACGTCGTGATGTTGTGTCGCCGGATAAACCGCTCCGTTTCACGGCGCGTATACTCCGGCTTGTTCTTGATCCCGCGCAGATAATCGGCCGGGGAGCTGTTGCCGGTTAGCTTGTAGATGCCGCCGAGCAGCACCGGCACGTATTCGAATTTCACCCCGGTTCGTTTCTCGATCGCTGGAATGACCCGTTCGGCGAGATAGGCGTTTGGGCTGCCGAAATCAAAAAGAAATTCCACCCTCGGATTCATGTTGAAGCGCCCTCCAGTTCGCTGATGCGATCGGTCTGTCCGCTCCTCGTGCCGGGACGATCTTTTCAGCAGTCTATAGTTCTAAATTAGAACTGTCAAATTATGCCGGCGTCGTAGCGATAAATCTTGATGGTTTGGCAGCATCGATTGGTCCGGCGCCGTCGCATCGATGCGTTTTTGGAATGGCAACTTTGCCCGATTTTTGCTTAGCGAGATGTACAATGCAGCGGCCGCCTGACTCGCGCGGCTTGGAGGGCCACTGGAGGAGATCGGATGAAATGGCACTCGCTTGAGGAGGAATCCTGCTCCATCGCGCGCACCCTCGCCGTCATCGGCGATCGCTGGAGCCTGCTGATCCTTCGCGATTGTTTCCTTCGCGTCAGGCGCTTCGAGGAGTTCCAATCGAAACTCGGCATCACGCGGCATCTGCTCGCCGACCGGCTGAAGAAGCTCGTCAGGTTCGGCGTGCTGCGGCGGGCACCCTATCAAATGAGCCCCAAGCGGCACGAGTACATCCTCACGCAGAAGGGTCTCGAACTTTATCCGATCCTGATGGCGATCGTTCACTGGGGCGACGTCCACATGGTGGATGAACGCGGCCGCCCGCTGCTGCACCAGCACAAGCTCTGCGGCAAGTTCTTCGACCCCGTGATGATCTGCTCGGAGTGCGGCAAGCCGCTGAATGCCAAGGAAGTGCATACGCATCCAGGCCCCGGCGCGAGATCTGCCTCAGCTTCCGCAAGGCCAAGGCTTCGGGCCGCAAGACGCCGGCCAGGAAGGCCGCGCGCGCATCGTGATCTTTCCGTGCGGTATCGCTGGACGGCCTGAGCCTCACTCCAGCGGCATCGCCCATGATTTGCGGCCGGTCGCCATGAGCCCCGCCGCAGTCAGTCCGCATCGGGCGGCGATCCCTGCCATTTTAAGATCGTCGCCCACGGACTGCTCGCGTCCTTGCAGCCCCCAGCGGCGGCAAAGGATCACCATAAGTTCTTTTTTAGAATTGACTTTGCGCCGCCGTTCCTGCAGACTGCCGCAGCTAGGCCGCGCCGCCTTGTCCGCACTCCTGCGCATCGCGGGCCGCAAGTCCCGACAAGAAGAGAAAGAAGGGAGACACCCGTGGCGCAAACATCCGGTGTGGCCCTGCTGGTTGGCGCGGGCGATGCGATCGGCGCCGCCGTGGCCCGGCGCTTTGCGGCGGGTGGCTTCAAGGTCTGCATTGCGCGTCGCGATGCGGCCAAATCGCAGGCATTGGTTGACGAACTGAACAAGGCAGGCGCCGACGTTCGCGCCTACAGCGTCGATGCGCGACAGGAAGAGGACGTTCAGAACTCTTCGCCGACGTCGAGCAGACCGTTGGCCCGATCGAGGTCTGCCTGTTCAATGCGGGCTCGAACGTCAACAAGCCGCTGCTCGACACGACGGAAAAGCTGTTCTTCAAGGCCTGGGAGCTCGCCTGCTACGCCGGCTTCCTCGTCGGCCGCGAGGCGGCCCGTCACATGCTGCCGCGCGAACGCGGCACGATCCTGTTTACCGGCGCAACGGCAAGCGTTCGGGGCGGCAAGGGTTTTGCCGCCTTTTCCTCGGCCAAGTTCGGCCTGCGTGCGGTCGCGCAGGCGATGGCGCGCGAGCTCGGGCCGAAGAACATTCATGTCGTCCATCTGCTGATCGATGCCGGCGTCGACAGCGAGGAAATTCGCCGCCGCTACAAGGCGAACCGAGGCCTCGATGCTGCGGACATTCCCGAGGACAGCCTGACCAAGACCTCATCGATCGCCGAGGCCTACTGGTTCGCGCATCAGCAGAGCAAGGACGGCTGGACGCACGAGCTCGACCTCCGGCCTGGCGTGGAGAAATGGTGACATGGCGCGAGAAGGGACCGTTGATCCTCTGGGGCGTCACCACCTCGCGCACCATTCGCGCCCATTGGGCTCTGCACGAGCTTGGGCTCACTTACGAGTTGCGTCCGATCCAGCCGCGGACCGGCGAGACCAAGACCGCCGAATACACCGCGCTCAATCCGCGGCAGAAGATCCCGCTGCTGCAGGACGACGATTTCACGATCGGCGAAAGCGCCGCCATCGTCGCCTATCTGTCGCGCACCTATTCGACGCCCGAACGATCGCTGATCCCGGAAGAACCACGCGAATATGCCGCCTGGCTCGAATGGTGTTTCTTCATCGTCGCGGAGCTGGATGCGACGAGCCTCTATGTGATGCGCAGGCATCGGGCGCTGAAGCACATCTATGGCGACGCCCCGGATGTGGTGGCCAGGGCCGGCGAATATTTTCGCGGGCAACTGCAGCATGTGGACAAGGCGCTCGGCGACGGCCGCCAGTTCCTCATGCAGGATCAGTTCACCAGCGCCGACATTCTGCTGACGACGTGCCTGACCTGGGCGATCGACTATGGCGTCGGCATCTGCGACAGCGCGCAGCCCTATCTGGAGCGGATGCTGTCGCGACCGGCCTACAAGAGCAGCTTCGGAGGCCAACAAGGCACGCGAGGGCGCCACGGTCTGGCGCCCGGCGTGAGGTCGCGAGCCGACTCTGAGCAGTCAGACGTAGCGGCTATGGCCGCGTGAAGTTCGGCGGGCGCTTTTCGACGAACGCGCGGACCGCTTCCTTGTGCTGCGAGGTCGCGGCGGCGCGCACCATGTTTTCGGCTTCATGATCGAGCGATGTGAGGAAGTCGGAGGTGAGCGCGCGGTCGAGGTTGTCCTTGATCGCTGCAAAGGCCTGGCCTGGCCCGTTCGCCAGCCGTTTGGCGAGCGCGAAAGCCTCGGTTTGAAGATCGGCGTCCGGCACCACGCGGTTGAACAGCCCGAGCGCCTCGCCGCGTTGCGCATCGACGCGATCGGCAAGAAACATCAATTCGCGCGCGCGTGCGGTGCCGACGATCCGCGTGAGCAGCCAGGAAATGCCGTAGTCGCCGGTCAGCGCGATCCGCGCGTAGCCCGTGGACACGAACGCAGATTGCGCGGCGATGCGGATGTCGCAGGCGAGCGCGATGGCAAGCCCCGCGCCGGCGGCCGGCCCGGGCAGCGCGGCAATCGTCGGCTTGGGCACGGCGACCAGAACGCCCGTGAGTGTCCGCTGACGCTCGCGCAGCCGCTCGACCTTGCCCTCGAAGGTCAGTTCCGGCGCGGAAGCGTTCGTCCCCATTCCCTTGACGTCGCCGCCGGAGCAGAACGACGGTCCCGTGCCTGTGAGCAGAATTGCACCGACCGCTGGATCCTCGCCCATTTGCCTGACCATTCTGCGCAATGCCGGTGTCAGGTGGTCCGAGAGCGAGTTGCGCGCTTCCGGACGATTGAACGTGATCGTCGCCACGCGATCGCGCAGCGAGCAGAGCAATTCATCGTGCCAGTTTCGATTTGCTGGACCATCCTGCGCTGCTTTGACGCTGCTTGGCATAGCATCCTCCTCCTGTCGACTTTGCGACGCAAGCCCCGCGTCAGGGGACATAAAAATTGACGGCAGCCGCCATCAGCACAGCGATCACCAGCAGGATGATGCATCCCACCAGTTGCCATCGTGTTTCCCGATCCAACGCGTCCAGGTCTGACTTGCCGAGACGCATCTTCTCGCCGGCATTCCTGATCGCCCTCCCCGCGCATCGACACCTCCTCCAGGTCGAAGACTTGGCATGCTGCTGGCCGATCAATCGTGATACGCGCAGGTCTTGCCGCCCGCTTCGCACGCTCAGTCGGAAAGGCTGTCCAGCACGTCTCCGAACTGCTCCCAGCTGCTGCCTGTCCAGCGCTGCAGCCGCATCTGCGTCCACACCATGTTGACTTGATCGGTGGTGTTGATTGCGATGCCCGGCATGGCTGTCGGCAGCCGGAGATTGGTCAGTCGCTTTGCCTGCTTGAGGATGTTTTCGCGCGACAGATCATTGCCGCACTGCCTGAGGATCTGCTCGAGGATCATCCCCTGCTGGTAGCCGGCCAGATAGGACGAGTTGCCAATATCCGATCCCGGCAAATACTTCTCGAAGAACACGCGGTACTGCTTGATGCCCTCGTCGTTGCCCCATTTGGGGTCGTTCGGATCCTTGTTGGTCGTGCCGACGATCACGCCGATCGAGTTCTCGAGACCTGCCGGCTGCAGCGTCGAGGCGACCGATGACGATGGGAAATTGATGATCAAGGTCGGCTTCCAGCCGATCTCGGCGGCGCGTCGGATGGCCTGCGCGGCAAACTTCGGCGTGCCCGCCACCAGCAAGGCCCGCGCTCCGCTCGCCTTCAGGCTCACGATCTGCGACTCCACCGTCGGCTGCGTGACTTCGTAAGGCATGGTGACGACCTGCCTGTCGAACTTTTCCTTCAGCACGGACTTGAAGGCGTTGACGTAGTCCTTACCGAGATCGTCGTTCTGATAGAGGATCGCGTATTTCTCGCCCGGTAGCTCCTTCATCAGGAACTTCGCGTAGATCTTGCCCTCGGTGTCGTAGCTCACGAGCCCGGTCGTCATCAGAGGAAAATCCTCGACGCTCGTGAACTTGCTCGACCCGCTCATCACCGCGATCGCCGGCACGCCTTTCGACCGCAGATATTTCGCAGTGGCCGACACGCCTGGCGTTCCCAATTGGCCGAACACGAATGAAACCTCATCACCCTCGACGAGCCTGCGCACCTGCTCGACGGCCTTGGGCGGACTGTAGGCGTCGTCGAGCGCGATGTATCGAACGTTGCGGCCGTTGATGCCGCCGTGGTCGTTGATCATCTGAACGTAGGCGAGGACGGCCTTGCCGACCGTCCCGATCGACGACGCAGGGCCGCTGAACGGAAACACGCCGCCGATCCGAATTTCGGTCGCCGTCACGCCGGGCATCTCCGCGGCGGATGCCGCACCACCACACAACCACCCCAGCAGCACGAGCAATGCGCCTCGATTTATGGCTCCCTCCCGAGTTCATCCCGCCCTTTGGCCGCGATCTTTAGTTCTTTTATAGAACTTGTCAATGTTGCGTGACATATCGCCTACCCGAGTTTCCGTTATTGCCTCCCTGAACATTCAGTTCTAAAATAGAACTTATATGAACTCGTGAATGGTCGGGAGACTGCGCATGCAATTTGATTTCAAGAAGCTCTCGCCCGCTGAACGCTACAAGCTTCTGCTGGCGACGGTCGTGCCGCGTCCGATCGCATGGATCACGACCAAGGATATGGACGGAGCCGTGAACCTGGCGCCGTTCTCGTTCTTCAACGTTTTCGGTTCGGACCCTGCGACCGTCGGGATCGGCATCGGCAGCAAGGCGCCGCGAGAGCCGAAGGACACGCGCGCCAACATTCGCGCAACCGAACAGTTCGTCGTCAATCTCGTGCCTTTCGCCCTCGCCGAAGAGATGCGGATCACGTCCATCGCGTTTCCGAAAGGCGTGGAGGAGCCCGAGGGAGGCCAGGCTTGAGCTCACGTCATGCGAGCGTGTCGACGTTCCGCGCATCGCCCAGGCACCCGTCTCGATGGAATGCACTTTCATGCAGGAGATTGCGCTAGGGGGCTTCAGCCTGGTGCTGGGGCAAATCCTGCTCGTCCATGTTCACGACGAGGCCGTCGTCGATCCGCAACGGCAGTACATCGATACGAGCAAACTCGATCTGATCGGCCGCATGGAAGGCGGCTGGTACACCAAGACGAGGGATCGGTTCGAGATGCCGGCGATCGCCCTGGAGGACTGGGTCAAGCGCGCCAGTTGATCCCTGCGCGCATGCTTCAATACCCGATAGCCGCACCGTCGCTCCGCGGATCCGAGCCGCCGCTCAGGACGCCGCTCCGCGGGTCGACCGTGATGCCGTGGGCGTGGCCGGCCCTCTCGTTCCAGGGCTCCCAGCGATTGATGATGTGGCCCCGCCGCTCGAGCGCGCTGATGGTGTCGGCGGGGAAGCGGCCCTCGATATTCAAGGTGTCACGCGCCTCACCGAGTGAAAAGCGACCCGACAGGAAGCGCGGCGCCTCGATGGCCTCCTGGATATCAAGGCCGAAATCGATCAACGCAGAATAAAGCTGCAGCTGGATCTGCGGCTGTCCGTCCGCCCCCATGCAGCCGAGCACGCTCCAGAGCCGACCATTCCGTTTGGCAATCGAGGCGATCAGCGTGTGCAGCGGGATCTTTCCGGGTTCGAGACGATTGGGATGCGAAGGATCCAGCGAGAAGTACGCGCCGCGATTTTGCAGGATCACGCCCGTGCGTCCCGCCACCATGCATGCGCCGAACCCGCCATAGAGACTCTGGATCAGCGACGCCGCGTTGCCGTCGCGGTCGACCGCTGCGACATAGACGGTATCTCCCGCGAGGCTGCCATATGACGGCACCTTGTCCCAGCTCAGCGCCGAACCGGGATCGATCAACCGGCTTCGCTCGCGCGCATAGTCTTTGGAGATCAGCCTGCTCGACCGGCACATCGGCAAAAGCGGGATCGGCCAGCAGCTGGTCGCGATCGTGATAGGCGATCTGTTTGGCTTGCACCAAAAGGTGGATGCGGTCAGGTCCGAGCAGGTTCACCCTGTGCAGCTCCTGGCGGCTCCAGCAGGTTGAGCATCTCGAGCACCGTAAAGCCCTGGGTCGGCGGCGGCGTGTTGTAGATCTCAACGTCGCGGTAGCGGCCGACCAGCGGCTTGCCCCAGGTGGCTTTCTGGCGTTCGAAATCGCCGAGCCGGAACAAGCCTCCCGCGCTTTCGGAAAAACGCGCCATCTCGGCAGCGACAGGCCCCGCGTAGAAGCCTGACCAGCCATGGTCCGCGATCGCCTGCATCGTCTCGGCGAGACCGGGATTTCTGAGAATTGCTCCGGGCGGCGGGGTACGCCATCGGGGAAGAACAACGCGGCGGCCTCGCGCTGCTTCACCAGTTCCTCGCGCATCTTCTCGATCAGGCTCGCGAGCCGCGCCGTGACCGGAAATCCATCGCGTGCGTAGGACATCGCGGCGTCGAGGACGCGGGAAAGCTTCAGGCTTCCGTAACGATCGTGCGCCTCGATCCAGCTTGCGACGGCGCCCGGCACCGTCACCGTCGCCGGCACGACTCCTCGAAGCGGGATTTCGCTGAGCCCGCGTTCTCGCATCGCCGCAGCGAGGCGCTGGATGCGGCCTTGCCGCCGCCGTTGAGATATTTGACCTCGCCGGTCCGGCCATCGTGAATGAGCCAGAACGCATCGCCGCCCACCCCGGTCATATGCGGGTAGACGACCGCCAGCACCGCACTCGTGGCGATCGCCGCATCGATGGCGGAGCCGCCCGCGCGCAACACATCTACGCCGGCTGCCGACGCCAGGGAATGCGGCGAGGTCACCATGCCGTGCGGCGCAAGCGTGACAGGTCGCCCGGTACGAATTTCCAAACTGCCCCCTACTTCTGGCGAACGGGCGCCACGCTGGTCATCCGCGGAGCCTGCGGATCATGTAATTGTCGTAGGTCGCCTCGCAGACCTGTGTCCACTGATACTGCTCGTTGCGGAACGCAAGCACTTTAGTGGCAGCATGAGTGTTGCTCCCGATTGTCGCGGCTTGCGGCGTTGCGATCAAGGGGGAGATCCATCGCCGGATTCTCCGCGAAGAAGCCGTTCGGCTTCAGCGTGAAGCCGATATATTCGACCGGCATCACCGGGAAATCCTCCGGCCGGCAGACGTGCGTCGCACCAAAAGTGTGCCAGACGACGAGGTCCTCGTTCTCGATGCTCCGGTTCTGCGCGATGTATTTCGGCAGGCCGTCGCCGCCCGCATGCTGATTGGGGAATTCGCCGCTGGCGTAGCGCTCATCCGGCGAATAGCGCGTCACCCAGACATGCTTGGTCGCAAATCCGCCGCGCACGCACATGAAGCAAGCTTCCTGCGCCAGCATCACGGGCGCGGCATGAACGATGAGCTTGTATCCCGTCGGCCCGCCGACGCTGTTCTTCTCGTTTGGATTGATGATCTTCCAGTAGCGCCCGGTACGCCCATCGGCCTCCCGCGCTGCATCACTCTCGCACGACAGCACCCGCGACGTGGTATCGAACACGTTGCCGTAGGGATTGTCCGCCCCGAAGGGCCGCGGCTTGAACTCGTGCTCGGTGACGGTGTTGCGCTCACCGTCGACCATCATGTGCAGGCGGGC
Source organism: uncultured Alphaproteobacteria bacterium (assembly GCA_963757845.1). Lineage (GTDB taxonomy): Bacteria > Pseudomonadota > Alphaproteobacteria > Rhizobiales > Xanthobacteraceae > P52-10. The sequence continues at coordinate 32,954 of CAVWTB010000048.1, read as the reverse complement.
GTTGAAGAAGTGCTGATGCGTCGGGCCGCCGAGACCTTCGGCCACCATGCCGCCCCACGGATAGGAGCTGCCCGGCGCGATCGCCGCGGTCTGAATGATGCCGGTCAGCTTGACCTCGAGCTGGATCGAGCCGTCCTGATAGAAATACCAGTAGAACCCGTAGTCGTAATTTCCGACCGTCGTGAAGAAGGAGATGACCAGCCTGCGGGAGCGGCGCACCTCGAACGTGTCGTTGCGGAATTCGTAGTGTTTCCAGAGGATGCCGTAGTCTTCCTCGTGCAGGCAGATGGCGTTCTTCATGATCGCTGGCTTGCCGTAATCGTCGGCAACCGGAACATCGAAATAGTGAATGTGGCCGAGGCAATCGCAGCCGAGCTCGAGCGCGTTCGCGAGCTTGCCCAGGCCATATTCGCCGGCATCGAACGCGCTCTTCCAGAAATGATTTGCGGTCGGATCGGCGTACGGCACGATCATGTCGGTGACGCTGGCGCGATAGATGATCGGCCGCTCGCGTCCACCGTCGCGAAAGGCGATCTGATGCAGCACCAGCCCTTCGCGCGCCGTCCAGCCGACGCGGAAGGAAAAATTCTGCCAGCTCACCTTCCAGCCGTCGACAGCGAAGCTCGGGCCCTCCTTTTGCACGATGTCGAGCGGCTTGATGTCCGTCGCGCGTTCGCGGGATCGAGGCCCGGTCGTAGTTGCGCGATCGTTTGGGGATCGGCACGATCTGCGGCTCGTCGACGAGCTGAACGACTTTGTTCTCGATCAGATCGACCAGCGCGACCACGCCTTCGATCGGATGGGCGTAGCCGTTATCCTTGGCGTCCTTGCGCCAGTAGGAAACCGCGCTGACGAGCCGACGCCCTTTCTCCACCTCGCGATCGAAATAGCCCGCGGAGAACGGGTCGACCTGGACCAGTTCGATGTCTGCATCGCTCAGTCCGCGCCGCTTCATGGCGCCGCGCCATCCGGAATCGGCCTTGACGATCTCTCCGACCTTGAACACCTCCTCGAGCGTGACCGGCGGCTGGCCGTAGGGATGGACTTTGGTGAGGTGCTCGCGCCAGGCCGTAATCTGTCGCGACGCCAAGGTCGACGGTCGCGATGTGCGTCGCTCCGGTCTTGCAATCGAACAGGGTTGCGGCTGCGCGGCGCGACAGGTTTGCATTCGGCTGCTGCGCCAAGCACGTCGGACTTTGCGGGCTCTTCGAGCTGGATGTGCGTGAAGCGGGTGTCGGGCCCCAGCTGCTTTTCTGTCTTCAAGATGTCGGAGGCCAGCGCGACCTCCGCCTCGTTGAGCGGATCGAGGGGATGGGCAATGCTCGCCCGGACGGATTGTTCGACAGGAGCCATGATCGGACCAATTCTTGCAACGTCCTGCGCAGCTTAGGACCGCATGGGACGCGGTGTCTTGAATGAGCCTGCCAAGGCCCTTGCCAGCCCAACCCATCCTGGGCGACCGTGCCGCTACAAAACGGGTTACCCCGATGCCGATCAGCGTCTCAACCGACCCGATCCATCCGGCCGAGCGCCGCGCGTTCTGGACCGAGGCGATCTGCCGGTCCTTCGCCAACGTCGAGACCAGGCCGCTCGGCTCGGCGATGGTCAGCGGTCATTTCGAGTTTGTGGAGATCGGCGACGCAAAGCTCGTACGCTTCGACAGCAGTCCGCAGTGCTACAGCCGCAACGCGCGACTCGTGAGTCGCGCCGGGGCGGACGAGTTCATGTTCGATTTCCAGCGGCGCGGGAGAAGCTCGCTTGTGCAGGCCGCGAACGAGGGCACGATCCAGCCGGGATATGGCGTGCTCTATGATGCGCGCCGCCCGTTCGAGGACCGGCTGTATGGACCCGAGCAGCGCTCTGAAGTCCTGATCGTCACGGTGCCGGCTACGTCGCTGCTGCGCGCACTTCCAGACGCCGAACGGTTATGCGCGAAGCCCGTGCCGCTATCGGGTGCGGTCGCACGCGCGATCTCGGCCTACGTTCGTACCGCGATCGAGCTGCCGGACGCCACGCCCGAACAGGACGAAGCGGACATCGTCGAATATCTGGCTGCCTTGCTGCGGCTTGCGTCCGGCGCAAGCCACCAGCTTGGCCGCTCCAACCTGTTCGGCCTGCTCGACATCTATCTGAAGGCGAACACTGGGACGTTGCGATCAGCGCCGGTCATTGCGCGCGAGTTCAGCATTTCGGAAAGGACCTTGCATCGGATCTTCGCGGACCGCGGGACGACCTTCGAACGGCATATCCTCCATCTCAGGGTCCAGCAGTTTCGAAAGCTGCTGTGCCAGACGTCTCTGTCGAAGCTTTCGATCGCGAGCCTCGCGATCCAGTGCGGCTTCGCCGATGCGGCTCACGCCACGCGGACGTTCAAGGCTGTGTTCGGCGTGACGCCCCGTGATTATCGCGCCTACCCGGCCGCTGCAGACGAAGCAAGCGCAACCTTGAAAGGTGCTCTCACCCGAGCAGGGCCGGCAACCAGGTAGCCACCGCCGGCACGGACAGCACCAGGGCCAGCAACAGCAGGCTCATGATGACGTAAGGCACGACCGCCCGGAAAATATCGCCCATCGTGACCTGCGGCGGGGCGACACCGCGCATGGTCATCAACAGAAGACCATGCGGCGGCAGCAAGAGTCCCAGCTGCATGCAGATGAGATAGAGCACCCCGAACCAGATGAGGTCGATGTCCAGCCGCTGCACGATCGGCATGAACACCGGCAATGTGATCAGCATCATGCTCACCTGATCGACGAAAATACCGAGGAAGATCAGCAGCAGCAGCATGCCGGCGAGGATCGCACCTGGCGACAGACCCTGGCCGAGAATGCCGGAAACGATGCCATCGGTCGCCCCGGAGAAGCTCAGGATCTGGGAGAACGTGGTGGCGCCAAGGATGATGAAGAGGATCATGGCCGAAATCGTCATGGTGCCCTTCAACGCCGCCGCAAGCGCCTGCAGAGTAAGGACCCTGTAGCAGGCCGCGAGCGCCATGGTGGCGATCGCACCCAGCGCTGCGGACTCCGTCGGCGTCGCGAGCCCGCCCGACATGGCGCCGACAACGACCGCAAAGATCGAGATCAGCGGAATCACATAGAGCACCAGCAACCTGTACTTGGCCCAGCCCGCGCGGTCCTCGATCTTCGCCGCCGGCGCGAGCTTCGGGTCGATCAGCACGCGCACCACGATATAGCCGACGAAAGCGACGCTCAGGATCAGTCCGGGCACCACGCCGCCAATCAGGAGTTTGGAGATGGAGATGCCGGACAGGCTACCGAGGAGCACCGTCAAGGCAGACGGTGGGATCAACATATCGACTGCGCCGATCGCCATGATCGGCCCGGTTGCCATCACCGGGTTGTAACCGCGCGAAAGCATCACGGGCAGCATCAGCGAGCCAAGCATGGCCGTGGTCGCGATGGTCGAGCCGGAAATAGCGGAAAAGACCGTGCCGGCGACGACCGCAACGACCGCGAGCCGGCCTGGAACCTGGCGGATCAGCCGTTCGATGCCCTCGATAACCTTCAGCGCGAGCCCGGTGTGAAACAGGATCTCGCCCATCAGCACGAACAGGGGGATCGGCGTGAGCGAGAAGTTGGACACCGCAGCTACGCTGTTGCGCACGATCTGCTCGATGCCGACGGCGCCGCCGAGATAGAGCGCGGCGCCGATCAGGTTGACCGCGAGGAACGTGAAGGCGACCGGAACGCCCATGAACAGGAGGACGGTGGAGCCTCCAAGCAGCAACAGCGCCGCAAACTGCCACGACATCATCGTCGTATGACCGCCGTCACGACGCCGACACGGCGTCGGCGCGCGGCGCTCGCTCCGCCAGCGCCAGCGACCTCATGCGGAAGATGAACTCGATCGCCAGCATCAGGAAGCACACAGGCATCGGCGCGAAGATCCACCATTCCGGCAGGACGAGAGTCTTGATCGACACTGCGCCGGCCGCGTAACTCGCCAGCGTCACGCGCGCGCCGTACCATACGAAATAGACGCAGCACACCACACCGACGATGTCGCCGATCCATTCGAAGCACCATGCGAGCCGCGGCGGAATCACACGCAGCAGGATGTCGACGCGGATGTGCTGACCGCGCCGCAGCAGCGAGGGCGCCGCGAGGATCGTGGTGAGATAGAGTCCGTATTCGGACAACTCGTTGCTCGGCGGGACTCCGCCGGCGCCCACATTGCGCAACAGCACATCGAAGCCGGTCAGAAAGGTCATGACCAAAAGCAGCGCGCAGGCGATCGCCAGCATGCCGTCGAGTATCCGGCCATACCAGTCCGAGATCCGCTGCATCCCCGTCTCCCGCTCTGCCGCGGCCAACGCCCGTTGCTTCTTTAGTTGGATTTGGCGAAGAAACCGCGCAGCTTTGGCCCATGCTCCGGGCTCTGGCGGACGATGCCTGCCCAGCCCGCCTCGTAGGCCTGGTCGAGATAGCGCTTGTTGCCGGCGGTATCGAAGGTCAGCGCCTCGACGCCGGCCTTGGTCTGCCGCTCGGTATCCTCCGCATTCGCCTTGGCAAAATCAGCAATCGCTTCCTTCTCGCCCTCTTCGGCCGCCTTCTGCAGGATTGCTTTCTGCTGCGGCGTGAGCTTGTCCCAGCTCGCCTTGTTGATCAGCACCGAGACTTCCGCGGTGTAGAAGCCGGGATCGACGCGAAACTTGGTCTTCTCATGCCAGCCGAGATCGAAGATGCCCGTGATCGGCCAGCCATAGCCATCGACCACGCCCCGCTCGAGCGAGGTGTAGACTTCGCCCGGCGCGGTCTGCACAACGGTCGCGCCCATCGCCTGGAAGAAGTCGCGGTAAACCGGCGTGATGCGAAGCTTGAGACCGGTCAGATCGGGGCGCGGTGATCTTCTTGTTCAGATAGAGATGAAACGGATTGTCGCCGACCAGGTTCGCCAGGAAGATCGCATTCATCTTCTGCGCGTAGATGCCGGCCATGTAATCGAAGCCGCCGTTCTTGCGCAATTCGGCCATCGGCATCTGCCGCAGCTTCCACGCGTCAGCCTCCGGCATCAGATTTGTGTAGAAGGCGCCGGTGACGTTGGCGATATCGACGACGCCGTTCTTGAGTGCGTTGCCGACTTCGAACGGCGGCATGGCCTTCGGCCCGCCGATGTAATTGATGCGAACGCTTCCCTTGCCCGCCTCGTTCACGCGTTCGATGAAGCGCTCGAAGCCGCGCGAATAGGTTGTCTTCTCGGCGAAAGATGTCACGGCGCGCAGCGTCACGTCCTGCGCTGCTGCGACACCCGTGAGCCCGATGATCGTCAGTGCCGTCAGTGCGACAAGTTTGCCCATGCTTCTCCCTCCATCACCGCGCGGGTGCCGTTTCCGGACCGATCGCGTGATCGTCCACTCCGCACACGTGTCCACTCACTACACGCTTCCGAATTATTTTAAACTTAAACTATCCCGCTCCCACGATGTGTCAATCCCCGCATCCGAATGGACGTCGGGGCCGACATACTTTCACTCGTCCACAAAACCTCCGTCATAAGCGGACGCGATCAATCCAAGGGACGCACGAAACGCCTCGCTCGTGACCTCCAGGTCAGCCTTCTTGGGCTGCGTCCCGTTCAGTTCGAGGCCGCGGCGCAGGATCATCTCCAGAACATCCTCTTCGAGGAACGGCAGGCTGGCCCAGAACCCACGTTCGAGATATCGCGCCAGCGTGTGATCAGGATGGGCTACATTTTCGCTCGCACGACCAATTTCATACATATGCAGCACGGCATCCCAAGGGGCCCGTTCGGTTGGCATCCTGGCGAGCAAGTCCGCGCGCTCTTCGGCCACATAGAATCGATTGAGCGTGTCGAACAATGCGAAACGATAGCCGTTTGCCAGGAGCAACTCCTCCCACTGATGCCACGTCGGTTCGCCTGATATCGGCGCAATCGACTCGACCAGAACGATGCCGGGGCGAACGCGATTCCAGTCCGCGCCTGCGATAACCTCTGCTTCGGCGCCCTCGACATCGATTTTCAGGAAGTCGATTGCGTCCAGACGGTGGGAGCGACACAGATCCGCCAATGACATCGACGGAAGGCGCTCTGTTCGGAATTGCGCGCTCGCAGCGCTTGCATACGCACTGACCGTCGTCGACAGCCCGTGCAGACGATCAAACACATAGAAGTCCTTCTCGCTGCTATCGGCGCCGATCAAACACTGCGCGACCGTATCGCGCGGCCGCAGCGCGCGATGCAAGCGCGCCAGATCGCCTTGAGGTTCAACGACGACCCCGCTCCAGCCGCGTTTGTAAAACCAGAACGTCACACTTCCCGCGACGGGGTGCCCTCCTCCCACATCCACGTAGGTTCCGCGTTCCTTGCCCGCGAACGCCAGCGACAAGTGATAGTCCTCCATGTTCTGTGCGTAAGACAACGGTCGTTGCTGTGCCATGCGAGTCGTCCTTGTCCGGGGGCCGGCCGAGTGCCGCGGAATACTAGGCCTTCAATTCTGCCCCACAAGAAGTCCTTGCGAGAGTGCGCAAGTCCATGCGACGAGCCAGGACCTCTTGAATCCCGTCATCGCGCGTCTATGTGCATCGATGGTCCTGCGTTGGAGGTGCCCAATGCGACCGAAAGCATTCTTCGCCGTCCTGCCGCTTTGTGGTGTTCTAGCGTTCGGCGCTGCGGCGCCAGCGTCTGCGGAGGTCCGCATCCTTGCCAGTCCGGGTGGCGAGGTCGGAAGCTTCTTGAGGCTGTTCGAGGTGCTGCGCGAATCCGGCGAACGGATCGTCATCGACGGTCCCTGCTTGTCCGCCTGCACGCTCGTCCTGAGCACGATCCCAAAGGAGCGCATCTGCGTCACCCGCCGCGCCGTGCTCGGCTTTCACGGTGCCCGGCTGTTTGATCGCGACGGCAACGAATACGCCGTGCCGAGGTCCCTCAATACGACAGTCGCCGAGATCTATCCGAAGCCGGTCCAGCACTGGATCGCGCGGCGTGGCGGTTTGACCAAACGAATGATCACGTTGCGCGGCGCGGAGTTGTATCGCTACTATCCGCGGTGCAGCTGACCGTCAGCTTCGGGGCGCAATCATCGTCGCACGCAAAGCTATCCAGCGAGAGGACATACACCATGGCGACACCTTTGGAGACCGCCGGCATTACGCGCGCCGGCGAAGGCCTGCAGGGTATCAGCTGGAACATTCTCGGCCAGACCTACGTGCCGAAGTCCCGTACCGAGCACTCGTTCTCGTGGCATGCGACGTTCCCGCCCGGCACCTTCGTGCCGCCGCACGTCCATCCCGACCAGGACGAGTATCTCTATATCCTGGAAGGCCGGCTCGACTTCATGCTCGACGGTGCCGACGAGTTCGCCACGCCGGGCGACCTGGTCCGGCTGCCGATGGGCAAACCGCACGGCATCTTCAACAAGTCGCAGCAGCTCGCCAAGGTGCTGTTCTGGGTGTCGCCGACCCGCAAGCTCTATGACCTGTTCTGGGGCATCCACAACATGAAGGAGCAGAAGCCCGAGGATGTGGTGGCGCTTGCCGCCGAGCACAACATCCACTTCCTGCCGCCCCCGCCGGCGTGAGGCGCGTCGCGAAGAGCGTGCGATGCGATCCCGAAAGCTTTTCCGCTCTACTGCTTCGCCACCAGCCGCGCCGCAAATCCTGCCTTGACGGCATAGCCGCGCACGATCGCCTCGCGGGCCTCGTAGCTCATCACCGCGTCGATGTCGTTGAAACCCTGCGGCGCCAGTTCCTCGACGGCGTCGATCACGCCCTCCGGCCCGCCGCGGCGGTTCGATGCGACGATGTCCGCGGTCATCGGCAGGCGTTGTTTTTCATAGGCCACCAGCGCGTGGCGCGGATGCTCGGCGCGCGCCAGCGCATCCGCCAGGCAGCGCGCGTCCAGAATGGCCTGCGACGCTCCGTTGGAGCCGACCGGATACATCGGATGCGCGGCGTCGCCGAGCAGCGTCACGCGCCCGTGCGACCAGCGCGGCAGCGGATCGCGGTCGCAGCACGGATACTCCCAGAACTCGGGCGTGGCCCCGATCAACGCGGCGAAGTCGACATAGGGAATGAAGAAGCCCGACACGTGCGGCATCAGCTCCTCGCGCTTGCCGAGGCGCGACCAATCCTCGCGGCGCGGCGGCGGCGTCGAACCGTCGCCGATCCGCACCATCACGGCCCAGTTTGTCAGCCGATTGGCCGGGCCCGAGCCCTCCGCGATGGGATAGACCACCGCCTTGGCATTCAGTCCGCCGGCGATGAGCATGGAGCGGCCGGTCAGGAACGCCGGCCAGTCGGTGGCGCCGCGCCACAGCATCAATCCGTTCCAGCACGGCGGACCTTCGTCGGGAAACAACGTCTGACGCACGGCGGAATGAATGCCGTCGGCGCCGATCAGGACGTCGCCTCGCGCGGTTGCGACGTGGGCGCCGGTGCGATCGAAGAAGTAGGCGTTCACGCCGCCTTCGTCCTGGGTGAAGGCGCCGAGCCGGCAGCCCGTGTGGATCGCATCTGCCCCCAGCCGCTCGATCACCGCCTTGTGGATCACGCTCTGCAGCCGCCCACGGTGGATCGAGAACTGCGGCACGTCGTGGCCGGCATCCATTCCGCGCTTCTCGTGCCAGACCTGCTGGCCATGCCGGGTGAGATAGAACAGCTCCTCGGTGCGGATGGCGGCGTCGTCGAGCCTGTCCAGCAAACCGAGCTGGGTGAGCTCGCGGATCGCATGCGGCAGCGTGTTGATGCCGACGCCGAGCTCGCGGATCGTGTCCGATTGCTCGAACAGTTCGCAATCGAGGCCGCGGGCGCGCAGCATCAACGCCGTCGTCAATCCCCCGATGCCGCCGCCGACAATGATCGCCTTCATCGCTCCGCTCCACGCGTTTGCGCACAACTCGATCGGCATCCTGCCGAAACAGTCATTTTACCGCCAGCAGCATTTCCGAGTTCCCATGCAGTTCCGCTGCGCGTTCTAGCTTCAGCGCTCATGGCGGCTCGCAGATGGTTCGTGCTTTATATCTTGGAGCCGCAGATGTCGGCCCGTGGCGCCGACAGGCGCTCTTGCGCCGCAACATCGCCTGGTCCCGCTCAAAGGTTTCACCCAACAGATTGCCGATTTGTTTTCCGGCTAGACGATCGATGACGATCGCGAGAGCCTGCACGCCTTGAGGACGCGACGGCATGTTTGGCATCACTTGACGCAGGAGGAACGGCAATCATGACGACCCTGGAAAAAGGCATTACCCGCAACGGCACCGGCTACGGCGGCAAGACCTGGAATATCCTCGGCCAGGTCTATTTCCCGAAGGCGGTGACCGACTCCACCTTCGCCTTCGAGACCAACAGCGAGCCCGGTCAGTTCGTGCCGGTGCACGTTCATCCGACGCAGGACGAATTCATCCTGGTGCAGGAAGGGGTGCTTGATCTCAAGCTCGACGGCGTCTGGGTGCAAGCCAAGGCAGGCGACCTCGTGCGAATGCCGCGTGGCATTCCGCACGGCTACTTCAACAAATCCGACAAGCCGGCACGCGCGCTGTTCTGGGTGTCGCCGATGCAAAAGCTGGAGGCGCTGTTCAATCAGCTCCACAACCTGACCGACGTTGCGGAAGTCGTCCGGCTTTCGGCGGAGCACGAAGTCGATTTTCTGCCACCCGAAGCCAACGATTAGAACCCGACTGCGCGGGGACGCCGTCGTTGGTAACCAATTCAATTGTCAAACAGCCCGGGCCCGTAGCCCGCATGAGCGAAGCGATATGCGGGGCTGACTCAGCCCCCGGATGGCGCTTCGCTTATCCGGGCTACAGACACGCGTCATCGCCCCGTGTGTTGTCCGGCAGCGCGCGCCGGGCTTGCCCGGTTCGCGCCAAACAAAAAATCTGCGCCGGCTCACAGACGTGCGAAATCGGCCCCCGCTTTGAGCCGGCGCAGGGCTCGCCGGTCTTCTCTTCGTCCCTTTCCCCGTAGGGGCGTGCGGAACGACTGGGCGAAAACACCGCGCCCGCGGCGCCCGCATGGTTTGGATGCGGGCAGCCCGCATGCCGCTTTCGCGCGGCACACGAGCAGTGGCCCAGCCCAACGCCGAAGATCGTTGAGCTGAACCGGGCCTCGGAAGCAGATCTTCGCCTGCGTTCCGCACGCGGATGGATTTTGTCGGCTTGCTGCATGTCCCAGGGGTTGTCACTGGCGCCGACGCGCCCCCGTTCGTGCGAGCTGTCGCCCGGACATGCACTTGGACCGTCCGCCCGTCGTTGCCGGCGTCTGTCCCCGTCCGCTCTCTAAGGATCGGCGATCCTCACTGCGTCCAGGGCCCGGCATCGTAGCGGCCACCGCATCCCGCTGCCACGTATCGAAGACGATCGCGACGCGCCCCTCACCGGAGCGGGATGGCGGCGATGATATTAGTCCTACGGCGAAGGTCAAGAACAAAAAGCGAACATCGACCAACTATTTTTTCTGAAAACCAGAAATTCGGGCCGCCGCGTCAAGTTTGTTTATTGCCTTAATCATGCGCGCGAAGCCGATCGATCCGCGATAGGCAGATCGCCCGTGGGGATGTCGATCGCGGGAACTGACGGCGACTTCTGGCGAAACCTCCGCCGATACATCAATAGCCTTCCAGCTTGTCGTGAACAAGAGCCGAAGTGCCAGCACCGTCGGCTGCGTCGCGATCGGCTCATCGGTCGCGCAGCCAGCCGGGACGCGATTTCGGACGGAGCTACCCGCTTGATCGAGCAGTCGTGAAATAGGCCTCGGCTGTTAGTGCTTCGCCGACAATCTGCCCTTTGGCGTCACGAAAATCACCTTGTGAGATGTCACAAACTGTCACATCATGAGGCATGCTTGACGCTGGCCTCCTCAATCCACAGCAGCGGCTACCGGGCGCTGACCCGCAGATTGCGCAAGCCATTCGCCGGCTGCGCACCGCGCTGGTCCGCTGCGAAATCGAGCCCGGCCAGTTCGTCGCCGAGCAGGAGATTGCCGAGCGCTTTGGTCTCGGCCGTGCCGCGGTGCGCGTCGCGCTGACCGCGCTCGAAGTCGCCGGCCTTGTCACTCGGCGCCCGCGCCAGGGCTGGCGCGCCGAGCCGATCACCGACAACCTGTTGCGCGCGGTTGCTGCGGGAAGGCTGCGGCTCGAACTTGCGCTCGCGGAGATCCGCCTTTCCGCCGCCGATCGCTCGCGGCTCGACCAGCCGGTCGGCATTGTCGCCGCACTCGGCGATCGCTCCGACCGCCAGGCGGTGCTGACGGTCCGTCCCGCCGATCGCCAAATCCGCGACGTACTGGCTGCGAGCACCGATGAATTCACGCGCCGCTGGCTCGCCGAGCTGTGGGATCATCGCGATCGCATCGTCACCGCCCTGGAGCATGCGGGGGTAACGATACCGACCGCCGATCGCACGCCGCTGATCGCGGCGCTGGCCGCGGGCAACCGCCGAGCTGCGGCCAACTGGCTGAAACGCGATCTTGCGCGCGAAGAAAGACTGATCGCGGCGGCGGTCGAGCGCACCAACGTGCTCGCGTCAACGCCGGCAGGACGCTCGGCGCGCCGGCGCCGGCCGCGCGGCGTCAAAATACTTAAATCCGCGGTCAATCATCAAAGGCAGGAGTAATCGCAATGCTGGCTCTGTCGAAAAGACTATTTGCAGCAACGGCCCTTGGACTTGCGGTTCTATGTAGCGCGGTGAGTGCACAGGCAGCGGGCAAGGATCGCCTCGCAGTCGATCTCGTCAACGAGCCGTCCTCGCTCGATCCGCATGTGCAGTGGAATCCGGACAGCTACTACGTCTATCGCAATGTGTTCGACAATCTCGTCACGCGCGATGACGCCGGCAAGATCATCCCGCAGATCGCCACTTCCTGGAAATATCTGGCGGACACGCAGATCGAGTTCCAGCTGCGCAATGACGTGAAGTTTCACGACGGCTCGAAGCTGACGGCGGAGGATGTCGCCTATAGCGTCCAGCGCATCATCGATCCGAAATTCGCAAGCCCGCAGCTCAGCCAGTTCGACCAGATCGTCAAGGGCGAGGTCACTGGCCCAGACACGGTAACGCTGACGACCAAGAGCGCGTATCCGGCGCTGCTGGCGCAGCTCGTCAAGCTCTCGATCGTGCCAAAGAAACATGTCGAAGCGGTCGGCAAGGACGCCTTCAACCTGAAGCCGGTCGGCAGCGGTCCGTACAAGTTCGACAACTGGCAGCGCGGCGTCGCGGTGACGCTGACGCGCAACGACGCTTACTGGGGCACCAAGGGGCCGTTCGCCTCGGTGATTTTCCGCGCCGTGCCTGACGCTGCGACACGCGTTGCCGATCTGCAGACCGGCACCGCCGATCTCGCGGTGTCGCTCGACAGTGACCAGGCGGCGCAGTTGAAAACCACCGGCAAGGCACAGCCGCTGATCGCGCTGACCGAGCGCGTCGCCTTCCTTCGCTTCAACACCACGAAGCCGCCGTTCGACGACGTCAAGGTGCGCCAGGCGGCCGCGATGGCGATCGACAAGAAAGGCATCACCGAGGGCATCCTCGGCGGCTACGACAAGCCGATGCCGGAATTGCTGACGCCGGCCGTGTTCGGTTGGGTCGATGGCATTGCCGACACGCCGTACGATCCGGCGAAGGCCAAGGCGATCGTCGCGGCAGCAGGTCCCGCCGCGAAGGCGGAAGTCGAACTCGCCAGCGCGCCGGTCTACGACCAGCGCGTCGTGCAGGCGCTGCAGCACCAGCTCACCGAAGTCGGCTTCAACGTCAAGATCAGCATGTCCGATATGGCGACGTATCTGAAGCGCCTGCAGTCGGGACCGGAGACCACGGCCTTGATCAGCTTCGGCCGCTGGTCGTGCGCCTGCCAGGACGCCGACGGCATCATGTTCCCGCTGCTGCACAAGAGCAGCGGCTGGTCGGCCTATCGCAATGCGAAAACCGACGCGCTGCTCGAAGACGCGCGCCAGACGCTGGATACCGGGAAGCGGCTCGCCGCCTACAAGCAGATCCACGAGATCGTGCTCCAGGACGTGCCGCTGATCCCGCTGTACCAGGCCGCGATCATCTATGGCGGTTCGAAGAACCTGAAGTGGCAACCGACGCCGAACGAGAGCATGTTTCTCAACCGGATGGGCTGGGCCGATTGAGGCAGTGCTTCGATTGGAATTGCCTTTCAGCTGTCATGACCTGCTTGAAGCGGGGCATCCAGTAATCCGTGCCGCATGTTCATTCATGCTGCAGCAGTCACGGAGTACTGGATCACCCGGTCAAGCCGGGCGATGACAGACGGAGAGGTCCTCTCAAAAACCTAGCGGACATTTGCCGTGTTGCATTTCCTTCTGCGCCGGTGCGGACAGGCGCTCGTCACGATCCTGGGCGTGGCGACGCTGGTGTTCTTCGTGCAGCGGCTGACCGGCGATCCGACCTATCTGCTGGTTCCCGAGACCGCAACCAAGGCCGATATCGACGCGTTGCGCCACGCGCTTGGCTTCGACCGGCCGCTCATTGTGCAGTATCTCGATTTTCTGCGCGACCTCGCTCACTTCGATCTCGGCCAGTCGGTCGTGCAGCGCGTGCCTGTGATCGACATCATTGCATCGCGCTTGCCGTATACGCTGCAGCTTGCCGCGGGCGCTTTGGTGATCGCGGCGGGGCTCGGCATCCCCGCCGGCGTGCTGCTCGCGATGTTTCGTGATCGCGCGATCGCAAAAATCTGCGCCGGCTTCGTGCTGGCGGCGCAAAGCATGCCGACATTCTGGAGCGGCATTCTCCTGATCATGGTCTTTGCAGTTCATCTCGGCTGGCTGCCGCCATCCTCGACCGGCGGATTTTCCAACCTCGTGATGCCGTCGGTGGCGCTCGGTCTGCTCAGCATGGCGACATTTGCGCGGATCACGCGGACCGCGCTGCTCGACGAGCTGTCGAAAGACTACGTGCGCACCGCGCGCGGGCGCGGCGTGCGCACGATGCGGCTGCTGTTCCGCCACATCGCGCGCAACGCCTCGATCCCGGTGATCACGGTGTCGGCGCTGGAAATCTCGAACTTGCTGGCTGGCGCCGTGATCGTCGAGACCGTGTTCGCCTGGCCGGGGCTCGGACAGGTCACCGTGCAATCGATTTTGGCGCGCGACTTCCTGATCGTGCAGGGCGTGGTGCTGCTCGGCTCATTCGTCACCGTGGCGCTCAATCTCGCGGCCGACATTCTCTACAGCATCGTCGACCCGCGGATCCGGCTGGAGGCGGCGCAATGACGGCGGTTGCGGCAACGACGCCGGCCATCCGCCGACGACAGCTGCGCAAGTTGTTGCGCTGGTGGCCGGTCGCACTGATTGCGGTGTTCGTAGCCGCCGCAATCCTCGCGCCGCTGATCGCGCCCTACGATCCCAACAGCCAGAACCTGCTCGGCCGGCTGAAGCCGCCCGGCACCACGTCGCGCACCTTCCATTATCTGCTCGGCAGCGACGAGCTCGGCCGCGACCTCTTGAGCCGCATCATTTTTGGCGCGCGTGCATCGCTGCTGGTCGCGTTCGCCTCGGTGCTGCTGTCCGGAACATTCGGCGTCGTTGCCGGCATGATCGCGGGCTACAAGCGCGGCCTCGCCGAGCTGATCATCATGCGCATCGTCGACGTCTTCCTCTCGATCCCGGCGATTCTGCTTGCGATCATCACGGTTGCGGTGCTTGGCCCGAGTCTCATCAACGTCATCGTCGTGCTGGCTTTGACGCGCTGGCCGCGTTACGCCCGCGTCGCCTACGGCCAGACCCTCGCGATTGCCAATATGCCTTATGTTCGGCTGTCGGCGCTGATGGGGGCCAGCGTGTTCCGCGTGCTCGGCATCCATGTGCTGCCGAATATCATCGGCGCGATCAGCGTGGTCGCGACACTTGAATTCGGCTTGATGGTGCTGTTCGAAGCGGGGCTGTCGTTCCTGGGCCTTGGAGTGCAACCGCCGACCGCGAGCTGGGGCGCGATGCTGTCGGTGGGACGCAATTACATCTCCAATGCCTGGTGGGTCGGGATATTCCCCGGATTGTCGCTGTTCCTGCTGGTGCTGTCTGTCAACCTGATTGGAGATACGGTGCGTGACCGGCTCGATCCGCGCGCGCAATGACAACAAGAGGAGTTTTGGCGATGCAGTTCTTCGATGATCTCAAGGGCAAGCGCGCCGTCATCACCGGCGCGTGCGGCGTGGTCGGCCGCGGCATCGTCGAGACGCTCAAGAGCGCCGGCTGCCATCTCTGCCTGACCGACGTCGCGCAAGGGCCGCTCGATGCCTTCAAGCTGTCCGGCGACAGCTTTGCCAAGGCCGCCGACCTGACCAGCGCCGCATCGATCGAGGAGCTTGGCGCCGAGATCGGCAAGCGCTGGGGCGCCGCCGACATTCTCGTCAACAATGCCGGCGTCTATCCGTCCGGCTTCCTGCTCGACATTCCGGTCGAGGAGTTCGACCGCATCTTCGACATCAACCTGCGCGCGCCGTTCATCCTGACCCGGCGGGTCGCCACGCAAATGATTGAGAAGAAGGTCAAGGGCTCGATCATCAACATCTCCTCGGGCGCCTCGCGCAAGATGCGGTCCACCGTGGTGCCCTATTGCACCTCGAAGACGGCGCTCGATCGCCTGACCAAGGGCTTTGCCGTCGAGCTTGCCGAGTTCGGCATTCGTGTCAACGCGCTGGAGCCGGGCTTTGCGCCGGGCTCGACGGTGAGCGAGCTGACCGACGACCACATAAAGAATACGGTCGCGGCGATCCCGATGGGTCGGCAATCGACACACCAGGATGTCGGCAACGGGATCCTTTATCTTGCCAGCGACGCCTCGTCCTATGTGACCGGCGCCACGCTGACGATCGACGGCGGCAACTCGATCGGCTCGACCGCCGTGCATCAGGCCAAGAAGAAGCCGTTGTAGGAGATCCGCCATGCCATCGCACCAGTCACCGTTTCCCCGCTATGAATGGCCGGCCGGCAAGTCGTGCGGCTTCTGCTTCACGGTCGATGTCGACGCCGAGTCCGTGCATCTCTGGAATCTGAGGAACGACCAGTCCGAGCGGATTCTCGGGCCGATGGAGCGCCGCATCTTCGGCCCGCGCACCGGCAGCTGGCGGCTGCTTGACCTGCTCGACCGCTACGGCATCAAAGGCACTTTCTTCGTGCCGGGCTATGTCGCCGAGACTTATCCCGACCTGCTGCCGGCGTTCGTCGGGCGCGGCCACGAGGTCGGGCTGCACGGCTTCTTTCATGAGCACGCGTCCCACGTCGATGACGACGAGTTTGCCGGCGCGCTCGAAGCGTCCATTGCCGTGTTCAAGAAACAGATCGGCATCGTGCCAAAAGGCTTTCGCTCACCATCATGGGAGATGACGGCATTCATGCTGGCCGAACTGAAACGGCGCGGCCTCTATGACACCTCGCTGATGGGTTTCGATCACCCGTATACGATCGACGGCGTCACCGAAATTCCCGTGCAATGGATGGTCGATGATGCCATCTACTTCAAGTTCGACGGCGCCGGCAACGACAAGTGGCCGCCTTCGGCGCAGGACGGCATCCTCAACACCTGGATCGACGAATGGACCGTGATCAGCCGCGACAGCGACCTGTTCATGCTGACCGTACACGACTGGATCTCGGGGCGTGCCGCACGCATCCGCATGCTGGAGAAGATGCTCGATGTCGTGACCAAGACGCCGGGAGTCTGGATCGCAACGGTCGGCGAAGTGGCGGCGCATCACGCCGCCTCGGCCAATGCCGGCCGTTATGTTGTGCAGTCGCGGACGCCGGCGCCGATCGCGTCGCGCCGCTTCAACGGGGCCCCGCTGATGCAAACCTTTACGATTCACAAGGCTGCGGTTCGCTCCGGATACGGCCTGGTCGCGGCCCAGAATCGCCATGCGGCCGAAGCCGGCGCTGCAGTGTTGTCGCGCGGCGGTAACGCCATCGATGCGGCGATCGTCACCTCGATGGTGCTGAGTGTTGTCGAGCCCTGGCTCTCAGGCGTCGGCGGTGGCGGCTTTCTGGTCCGCGCCGACGGCACGACCGGCGCGGTCGATACGCTCGAATTCAACGTGCGTGCGGCGGAAGCCGTCGACCCAAAAGACTATCCGCTAACGACCGGCGACGGCGGCAGCTGGTTCAACTGGCCGGCTGTGGTCGGCGAGCGCAATGTTTCCGGCTACGGCTCGATCTGCGTGCCCGGGGCGATCGCGGGCTACGCTGCGGCGCTCGAAAAGTACGGCACCATCTCCTTTGCCGAGGCGCTGCAGCCGGCGATCGCGCATGCCGAGCGCGGTGTGGAACTCGACTGGTACGCCGCTCTGTGTATCTCGATCGACGCTGCCTCCCTGGCCAAATATCCTGCCAGCAGCGCGCTCTTGCTGGACGACGGTCGCGCGCCAAAGGCGTCCGATCCGAGCGCGCCGCGCTACAAGCCGATGCCGGCCAAGGCGAGAATGCTCAAGCGGCTGGCGCAGGCTGGCTATCGCGACTTCTATGAGGGTGAAGTCGCGGCCATGATCGCCGGCGATCTGGAAGCTGGCGGCTCAAAGATCCGCAAGCGCGATCTCGCAAAATTCCAGCCGCGGTGGCAGGCGCCGTTGAAAGGCAGCTATCGACACTTCGAAATCAACGCGGTGCCGGGCTTGAGCGGCGGGCCCAGCTTTCTGGACGCGGCGCAGCGGCTGTCGAAGAGCGGCATCAATGCGAAATTGACGTCGGGCGAAGCGGCGCTGGCCTACGCCACCGCCATCCGGGAGGCCTACGAGGTCCGACTGACGAAGCTTGGACATGCCGCCATGAAAGACGCCGGTTGCACCTCGCATTTGAGCGTGGTCGATCGCCATGGCACGATGGTCGCGCTGACCAACACGCTGCTGTCGCGGTTCGGCTCGCACGTGGCGCTGCCAAACGCCGGCATCCTGATGAACAACGGCATGATGTGGTTCGACCCGCGTCCGGGTCAGCCGAACAGCATCGCCCCGGACGCGCAACCACTCGCCAACATGTGTCCGCTGGTGCTCACTCGCGACGGCAAGCCAGCGCTCGCGATCGGCGCCGCCGGCGGCCGCACGATCTTCCCGACCGTGCTGCAGCTCGTGTCGTATCTGGCCGATTTCGGTCTCACGCTCGAAGCCGCATTCCACCAGCCGCGCATCGACGCCTCGACGCCGACCATCAAGGTCAACGCGCGGGCCGCTGCCGATGTCGCCGCGATGGTCGGGCGCAAATTCCCGGTAGAGATTGTCGAAGACACGCTTTATCCCGTCAACTTTTCGGTGCCTTCGGCGGTCATGCGTCATCCGGAGGGCGGCTTCGTCGGCATGACGCATCCGTCGAACCCGTGGTCGGCGGTGATGGCGGCGAGCGCGTCGAGCTCGACATCATGACGTCAAGCCCGGTCCTCGAGATCGCCGATCTTTCGATCCAGATTTACGAACAACGCGATCGTCGATTGCGTGTCGATGGCGATCGGATCGCGTCAGATCGTCGCTCTGGTGGGTGAGAGCGGATCGGGCAAAAGCCTCACGGCATTGTCGATTGTGAAGCTGCTGCCGAATGTCGCGCGGATCGCCGGCGGCTGCGTTAGTCTGAACGGCGTCAACCTGACGGCACTGTCGGATGCGGCTCTTGCCGCCGTGCGCGGCAACGATGTCGCCATTATCTTCCAGGAGCCGATTGCTTCGCTCAATCCGCTGATGCATGTCGGCGCCCAGATCGAGGAGACGTTGCGCCTGCATCGCCGCGTCTCGCCGGAGGCCGCGCGACGCGAGGCCATCGCGATGATGGCCAAGGTCGGTATTTCCGATGCTCCGCGGCGGGCCAGGCAGTTTCCGTTCGAGCTGTCCGGTGGCATGTGCCAACGCATCATGATCGCTGCGGCACTGATCTGCCGCCCGGCGCTGCTGATTGCCGACGAGCCAACGACGGCGCTCGATGTCACCATCCAGGCGCAAATCCTCGAGTTGATGCGCACGCTGCGCGACGACGCCGGCACTGCGATCATGCTGATCACCCACGACATGGGCGTCGTCGCCGATATTGCCGACGAGGTTTACGTCATGTACGGCGGCCGCATTGCCGAGAGCGGCCCGGTGCACGCGATCTTCGCCGAACCTCGGCATCCCTATACGCGGCTGCTGCTGGCGACGATCCCGCGCCTCGACGGCGTGCGCAAAACCCAGCTGAAGGCGATCGAAGGCTCAGTCCCGTCAGCCGGTGACTGGCCGAGCGGTTGCAGGTTCCGTTCGCGCTGTCCGCTCGCCGATCGCGCCTGCGAGGAAACGCCGCCGCTCAAATCGGTCGGTGACAACCACTTCAGCGCGTGCTGGCACGCCGATCGCGTCGGTGGGATCGCCTGACATGTCGGCCCTGCTGGAAGTTCGCGATCTCAAGGTGCATTTCCCGCTGCAGCGGAGCGATCGCCCCGGCGCAATGGTGAAGGCGGTCGACGGGGTCTCGTTCGCGGTCGAGGCCGGCCGCACGCTGGCGCTGGTCGGCGAATCCGGGTGCGGCAAATCGACGACGGCCTACGCGATCCTCGGCCTCGTTGCGGCGACTGGCGGGCAGGTCGTGTTCGACGGCCGCGATATCACGCGTCTCACGCTGAAGGAGCGCCGCGCGCTCACCGGCGATATGCAGATCGTGTTTCAGGATCCGAGCGCCGCGCTCAATCCGCGACTGAGCATTGGGCAAAGCATCGCCGAGCCGATGGCGATCGCGGGACGGTCGCGCAACGAGCAGCGCAAGCGGGTGGCCGAACTGATCGACCGCGTCGGCCTGCCGTCGGCCTTCGCACGGCGGCTGCCGTCGGCGCTGTCCGGCGGCCAGCGCCAGCGCGTCGTCATTGCGCGCGCGCTCGCGCTATCGCCGCGGCTGCTCATCCTGGACGAGCCGGTGTCGTCGCTCGACGTTTCGATCCGCTCGCAGATTCTCAATCTCCTGATGGAGCTGCAGCGCGATCTGCGCCTGACCTATTTGTTCATTTCGCACGACCTGTCGGTGGTGCGTCACATCGCCGATGACGCTGCGGTGCTCTATCTCGGCACCATCGCGGAGCAGGGGCCGATCGACGCGATCTTCGGCAAACCGCAGCATCCCTATACGGCGGCGCTGCTGTCGGCGATCCCGCTGCCCGATCCGCTCGCGCAACGCAGCCGGCAGAAGATCATCTTGAGCGGTGAGCTGCCGAGCCCGATCGATCCCCCGCCCGGCTGCCCGTTCATTGCACGCTGCCCGATCCGCATCGAGGCCTGCGCCAGGGTGAGGCCGACGCCGCGGCCGTCGGCCTCCGGCTCGGCGGTCGCCTGTATCGTACGGGCGCCGGCACCCGCACACTGACTTCAACCCGAGTTCTTCGTGGACTTTTCGCAGGATTGGTAGCGGGGGAGCGCTACCAATTTCCCGCACAGGTGCCGAACATGCCGGGTGCGAAACGGCGTCCAACGCGGTCAGCAATTCGGCGAAACGAGCGCGGTGTTCTTCTGATCCACCCGACCGCACACATGCGTCGAGTGCACGATGTCACCGGTCAGGCTTTTCAAGCTTGGCCCGATTGCAAGCCTCGATAACCGCCATGCTTGCCTGCACGAACGCCGCGTAGTTGCGACAGGAAGCCATGAAGCCGAGGTTGATCAGGATCAAGCGCAGCTTCCCATGAGCTCTCTATCGGCGCGGATTTCGCTCGCAGGCTCCCTTGAATGACCGAAGGTCGAAAGCTGCGCTGGCTCGGCCGTTGCACTGCTCCCAGTCGGGTGCCGTTCGACGAATGGACCAATTGCAGGCGCGGTTTTGGCATATCAATCTCCTCAGCAAGCGCAATCTATGCGGCGTGAGCCTCGCAAAGATCGACCCATTGCATGTCTTTGTAGTTGAAGCCGCGCGCGAGCATGGGCTTCACCACCATGAAGTAGGGCGAAATATCGAAGTCGCGCGGCGCATAAAGCGATGCGTGACGGAGTTCGGCGACTTCGCACGCCGCCGTCCGGCTCTCAACGCGCGTGATCCTGGGAAGGATCGGATAACGCACGACGCCGAAGGCTTGCGCGATCAGCGACGAGCAGATCATGCGGCTGGCATCGCCGGAGCCGAGCGCGATCGTTCGGCATCGCCTGCTCTGCATCATCGGCGACGGCAACAGAGACGCGCATCAGATCGAAGGCGTTCTTGAAATCGTAGGTGAGACCAACGCGTTCGCGGGCGTAGCGGCAAACCTTTTCGCAGTCCGCTTCGCTCAGGCCCACCGGGCGACAGATGCGCGTCTTGCGAGGCAGATATTTCGACAGCGGCGCCGATACGACACCTTCGCCGAGATTTGCTTCGATCAGGACGTGCGGCTCGCCGTCGGTTGCGGCACCGGCGATTGGCCCGACATACAAAGCCGAATGCGACCAGCTCGATTGAGTAAGATATTTGATGCTGCCGGAGATACGGCCTTTGCCGTCGACCAGCAGAACATCACCCGGTCGAAGGGCGTCGCGCAAGCCGGTCGGATCATCAGGAGTGAACGGCTCTGAGGCTTCGGCCGGCCCCTGTAACCGCGCAATCAAATGCCCGATCATATCGAACATCCAACCCATGACTTCCGTCCCTCGCCTGTCAGATGTTTTCCCGTCCGGCGATTCCAAAAGCTGCCGTTCGGTTGTTTACATCCCAAGCCTAATCACCAGACGATGGACCGGGCCATTGCACGGAGGTTGCCTTGAGCATCACATTGGTTGGGAGGGGTATACTTAGGTTTAGCATCGGCCGGCTGGACCGTTGCGAACATGGCGCCTGCGAGAGGCTCGACGCGATTGAAATCATGTCGCTCCAGTGTTGACAGAGCGCGCCGTCCGGCCTCATCGGCCCATCACGAGCTTCGGCAGCCAGGTCGTCAGCGGAGGCCACAGTGTGATGGCGACGAGCACAGCGATCAGCGGCATGAGCCAAGGCAGGATCGCGCGCGACATCGCCTCGAAGGAAATGGCGGCGATCCTGGACGTCACGAACAGCACCACGCCCACGGGCGGCGTGATCGTCCCGATCATCAAATTCAGCACGAAGATCAGACCGAACTGGATCGGATCGATGCCGAATTGCGCCGCGGCCGGGGTCAGGATCGGGATCAGGATGAGCATGGCGGCGAGCGCCTCCATGAAGCAGCCGACGACGAGCAGCAGAACGTTCACCGCCAGCAGGAACATCAGCGGATTGCCGACGAGATTGACGATCAACGGGCCGACCGTCTGCGGAAGCTGCGAGATGGAAAGACACCAGCCGAGAGCGCCAGCGGTCATCACCAGCGCGAGCACGACGCCCGTCGTCTCGACCGTATCGACGACGAGCTGCGGCAGCGTCTTCAGGTCGAAGTCGCCATAGACGAAGAGCCCGAGGATCAGCGCATAGCAGGTGGCGACCGCCGCCGCCTCCGTCGGCGTGAACAGCCCGCCGATCATGCCGCCAAACAGGATCACCGGCGTCATCAGCGCCCAATGCGCCCGCTTGTAGGCGATCCAGAGATCGCGAAGGCCGGGAAAGGGATGACGCGGCAGCTTCCTGCGGCGGGCGACCTCCACGACCATCAGCATCAGTGCGCCCGCCATCAGCAGGCCGGGGATCACGCCCGCCAGGAAAAGGCCGCCGATCGAGACATCCGCCGAGACGCCATAGATCACCATGGGCAGCGAGGGCGGGATGATGGGTCCGATCGTGGCGGAGGCCGCGGTGATCGCGGCCGCGGTCTCGGCGTCGTAGCCCTCGTCCTTCATCGCCTTGATCTCAAGCGTGCCGACGCCGCCCGCGTCCGCCACAGCCGAGCCCGACATTCCCGCGAAGATGACGCTCGCCAGGATGTTGGCGTGGCACAGTCCGCCCCTGAGCCAGCCGACACAGGCCGTTGCGAACGCGAAGATGCGGTCGGTGATGCCGGCCGCGTTCATGATGTTGCCCATCAGGATGAAGAGCGGCGCGGCGAGCAGCGGAAACGAATTTGCAGCCTGCGCCACCTTCTGCGGAATGATCCCGGCGGGGATGCCCGCGAACCAGACGAAGGCGAAGGCCGCGAGCCCCATGGACGCGAAGAGCGGCACGCCGACGAGCAGCGCACCGAACCAGACGGCGAGGATGTAGCCCATTGTCGCGATCACAGCGGCTGCGCCCCCGGCGCGGGCTCATCCGGAAGGCGGCCCCTGATGGCGTCGAATATCGCGGCGGCGGCCTGCACGATCAGCGCCGCCGCGGCGATCGGGGCCGGCACGTAGAGCAGCCCTGCCGGCAGCGGCAGGCTGACCCAGTCGATATCCCAGTTGCGGTCGATCAGCGGCCAGCCCCAACGGATCAGCAGGACGGCGAACACAATCACGGCGAGCTGGATCGCGATCTCCACGAGAAGGCGAAGGCCGCGCGGCAGCAGGTCGATGAACACGTTGATGCGGATGTGGTTGCCGCGCCGCGCGGCAATCATCCAGCCGATAATCCCGGTCCACACCAGAAGGTACTGCGCCATCTCATCCGACCACGGCACGGGGCGGCCGATCTGGCGGGAGACGACGCCGGTCATCACGCTGGCCAGCAGCCCGAGCAGCAGCGCCACCGCAGCAATGCGGAGCAGGCGATCGGCGAGCACGACAAGTGCAGACATTCAGCGCCTTGGTCTCATGCTCTCACAGCGCGCGCAGTGCGTCGAAGTTTCCCTTGCCCCAGCGCGCCTCGAACTTCGCAGGCACGGCGGCGAGCACGGGCTTTCGCCAATCGTCGAGGTTCGGCTCGATCACCGTCATGCCCGCCCCCTTGAGCGTGGCAACGAGGCTCGCCTCCTGCGCGAGAAGCTCCTTGTCCTGCCAGGCCACGGCGTCGTCGAACGCCGCCTGCAGCAGCGTGCGGTCGGCGGCAGGCAGCCCCTTCCAGAAGGCATCGTTCACGATGATCATGCGCGGCGTAATGATGTGCTCGGTCAACACGAGGAACTTCTGCACCTCGTAGAACTTGGCGGACTGGATTGTCGGCAGCGGATTCTCCTGCCCGTCCACCGCGCCCTGGCTGAGCGCCAGATAGAGCTCCGGAAAGGCGATGGGCGTGGCGCGTGCGCCCCAGGCGTCCGCCATGGCCTGGAACACGTCCACCGGCGGCACGCGCAACTTGAAGCCCGCCATATCGGCAGGGGTACGCACCTGCTTGTTGCCGGTCGTGAGGTGGCGCTTGCCGTAGTAGGTGACGTTCAGCATGCGCATGCCGCGCCTGGCCGCCAGCTCCTCGTTCAGCTTGGCGAAGAGCGGCGACGACGCGACCTTGGCCAGATGGGCGGCATCGCGCCACATGTACGGCGCCTCGATGAGCGACAGCTGCGGCAGGAACGAGCTGAGCTGTCCGGCGCCGTCCAGGGTCAGATGGACTGCTCCCGCCGACACGGCTTCCAAAACATCCTTGCCGGCGCCGAGCTGCCCGCTCGGAAACACCTGGATCTGGATCCGGCCGGAGGTCTTCTGCTTCATATCCTCGGCGGCGCGGTTCATCATCATGATCGCCGGGTGCGTCGGCGCCATCACGTCCGCCCAGCGGATGACGGTCGCCTGCGCTCGCAAGACCGCAGGCATCGCGATGGTGGCCCCTGCCGCGGTTGCACCCGCGAGGAATCGCCGTCTGTTGGCTGTCATGTCCATCTCCTCCCTCTTGTCTGTTTCGGCGGCTTCGCCGCTCGTTGGTTTGCCGTCTTCAGCCCATATTGATCGCCCGGTTGCGGGCCTGCCCGATATGAAAAGTCATCGCAGCCACGGCGGCATCGGCGTCCTTGCGCTCGATGGCCTCGATCACCCGCAGATGATCGCGCATCACCGGGATGACGAGATCGGAATAAAGCCGGGATTCATTCTGGCGGATGAGCTTGATCTTGATCCAGTTCACCCGGAACGCCTTGGAGATGATGTCGTTGTCGAGCGCATCGATGATCGTCTCGTGCAGCGCCTGGTCGGTCGCTTGCGCATCGGCGATCAGCGTCGTCGTCTCGCCGGCCTCCGCACGGTGGATGATCGCCTCGTGCGTGCGCCGGAGTTTGGCCGCGTCCGCGTCGCTGCGTGTCGTCGCGAAGATCGCGGTTGCCTGCGTTTCCAGGAACAGACGGAACTGGAAGGCGTTGCGGATCAGGCTCAGATCGACATGGGCCACCTGCATGCCGCGTTGCGGCACCGTGGTGATCAGCCCTTCTGCCTCGAGCCGCGGGATCAATTCACGGATGGCGCCGAGCGTAATGCCCGTCATCTCGACGAGCTCCCGTTGCGACACGAACTGGCCGGGCTTGATCTCGCGGTTGAGCAGCCGCTCGGTGAAGCTGTCGTACGCCTTGTCCCTGAGCTTCAGCCGGCTTGCGGTCATGGCGTCAGGCGTCCTTCGCCGATGGTTTCGCCGCCGCCTTCGATGCGCGGATGGCAGCCAGCTTGCCGGCAAGCTTGCGGGCGTCGGCGGCGGAAAGCGCGTCCAGCGGCGGGCGCATCACGCGCCAGGCCGGATCGCCAAGCGCTTCGCCGACAAGCGCCTTGATGGCGGACATGACGGAGTAACCGAGCAGCAGCTCGACCATGGCGTTGACGCGCCGGTCCTCCTTGCCGTCATGCGCCAGCGGGCGCAGCAGGTCCGGCGCCACATTGGCGAGGCCGCAGATCGATCCTGCTCCACCGTGGCGCACGGCACCGGCCAGCTGACGCTCGTCGCCGACGAGGATCTGCAGGCCCTTGAGCTCCTTCAGCCGACGCTCGGTCGCCTGTCCAGTCGCCGTTCGAATCCTTGACGCCGATGACTGCACCAGGAAATTCCTTCGCCAGGCGCTGCGTCAGCTCCACGGACACCCCGTTCCTCGTCATGCCGGGGATGTGGTAGAGGATCACGTCGCGCAGCTCCGCTCCCAGCTTCTCGAACACGCGGGCGAAGAAGCGGAACAGCCCCTCGTCGCTCGACTCGCCGAAGTAGAACGGCGGCGCCAGCAGCAGCGCGCGGCAACCCATCTCGTAGCCGGCTCGCGCCTGCGCGACCGTATCGTCGACGGTCGCAGCCGCGACGCCGGCGATGACCTTCTGCCTGAGGTCGATGCCTGCGGCGGCGAGTCCCGCCAGCACCTGATAACGTTCCGGCACGGAAATCGAAGCCCCCTCGCCCGTGGTGCCGAAGACGGTGACGCCGTCGCACCCCCGCGCCATCACGTCGCCGGCATGGGCCGCCATGCGCCGCAGGTCGATCGAGCCGTCCTTCGAGAATGGAGTGGACAGCGCGCAGTTCAGCCCGATCCTGCCCGCCCTTGCCTTTGCAGCCATGGAATCCCCCGTTGCAGGAGGACACTTGCTTTGTCCGCGCAACTGCGTCAAGGCTAACATGTTAGTTCAACACACAGAGATCGGCCGACGACAGCTTGCCGCCGCAAGCTACGACGATCCGACGATCGACAAGGACCGCCCCTCGAGCGGCAGTCCAAACAGGGGGGAGAGACGTGAGCCAATTCGCGAACAGCCCATCACGCCGCCACTTCATGGGTGGCGCCGCCGCCCTCGTGGCTAGTCCATTCGTCCTGCGCCGCGAGGCGCTCGGCCAGTCGGGCTTCAACTGGAAGCGCTTCTCGGGCGAGACGATCGACGTCCTGCTGGTCAAGAATCCACGCTCGGACCTGATGCAGGCGGCCGAGAAAGAGTTCACCGAGGTGACCGGCATCAAGGTCTCCTCCGAGCAGATCCCGGAGCAGCAGCAGCGGCAGAAGGCGATGATCGAGTTCACGTCGGGCCGTCCGACCTTCGACGTCGCGCACCTGTCGATGCATGTGCAGAAGCGGCTGTCGGAGAAAGGCAACTGGATGGCCGATCTCAGGCCGATGCTGGCCGATGGCTCGATGACCAGCCCGGACTTCGCCTTCAATGATTTCGGCAAGGCGGGCCTCGACTTCTGCACCGCCGCCGACGGCAAGCAGAACGCGATACCGACGTTCGTCGACTACTGGATCCTTTACTACAACAAGGAGCTCTTCGACCAGAAAGGCGTCGCCTATCCGAAGACGATGGACGAGATCGTGACGGCGGCGGAGAAGCTCACCGACCGCTCCAACGGCGTCGCGGGCTTCGTCTCCCGCGGACTGAAGAACGCCAACGTGCCCGTATGGACGAGCTGGATGCTGGGCCAGGGCATGGACACGGTCTCCAAGGACGGCAAGCTGCTGACCGATACGGCGGAGGCGATCTGGGCCGCCGAGCTCTACAAGAAGCTCAATCGCGATTTCGCCCCGCCCGGCACGGTCGGCTTCAACTGGAACGAATGCCAGACCAGCTTCGCGCAAGGCCGGGCCGCGATGTGGCTCGACGGCATCGGTTTCGCGACGCCGCTCGAGGATCCGACGAAGTCGCGCATCGTCGGCAAGGTCGGCTACGGCGTCGTGCCCGCCGGCCCGAAAGCCCAGCATTCGGCGATCTTCGGCGACGGCCTCGGGATCGCCAGCAGCTCGCGCAAGAAGGGCGCATCCTGGCTCTACATCCAGTTCATCACCAGCCGGGCCAACCAGCTGAACATCCTGAAGAACGGGGCCGGTTCGCCCGCCCGGAATTCCGCCTTCGCCGACCAGGATGTCGTCCGGACCTCCAAGTTCGGCAAGCAGTGGTTCGACTGCGTGCTCGAATCCGCCAAGATCGGCCGCCCGGGCCTGCCCGTCATCATTCCGGTGACGGAGTTCCGCGACGTCTTCGGCGTGGCGCTGAGCAACATGATCACCGGCGCTGATCCGAAGACCGAGCTCGCCAAGGCCACCGAAACCTTCAAGCCCGTTCTCGAGAAGAGCGAGCAGGGCTGAACGCCAGCAAGCCACGGATCTTCAGTCCGGCCCTCCCGCCCGCGCGAGAGGGCCGTGGTACGGCCCTCTCCATCCAGCACTGACAGCCTTGAACGCCGCTGTGACCGCCCCATCCACCGCCCACTACGACTTCTCGCGCAAGTACTGGCTGTTCGCGATACCCGCCGTGGTGGTCGTCGCCGCCGTGATCGTCTTTCCCTGGGCGTTCACGTTGTGGATGTCCGTGCAGGACTGGAGGCCCACGGGCGGCACCTCGTTCGCGGGCCTTGCGAACTACCTGAAGCTTACGACCGACGATCGGTTTCTCGAGTTGGTGCCGCGCACGCTCTGGTTCACGCTGCTGGCGGTCGTCATCCCGATCGTGCTCGGCGTGCCGGCGGCCATCGTCTTCCACCGCCAGTTTCCCTGGCGCGGCGCGCTGCGCACGATCTTCGTCATGCCGATGATGGCGACGCCGGTCGCCATCGCGCTCGTCTGGACCATGATGTTCCACCCCCAGCTCGGCGTCCTGAATTATCTGCTCTCGCTCGTCGGCTTGCCGCCCTCGCTCTGGGTCTATGACCCGTCGACCGTGATCCTGACGCTCGTCATGGTGGAGGTCTGGCACTGGACGCCGCTGGTGATGCTGATCGTGCTCGGCGGGCTGGCAGCCTTGCCCACGGACCCATACGACTCGGCGCTGGTCGACGGCGCCACATCGTGGCAGATGTTCCGCTACATCACGCTGCCGCTGCTGATGCCCTACATCATGATCGTGCTGGTGATCCGCTCGATCGATGCGCTCAAGGTCTTCGACACCATCTTCGTGATCACCCAGGGCGGGCCGGGAACGGCGTCGGAGACGCTGAACATCTTTCTCTACAACCAGGCCTTCCAGTACTACCACATGGGCTACGCCTCGGCGGTCGTGGTGATTTTCTTCGTGCTGATCATCGCGCTGTCCCTGGTGCTCTTGCACATCAGGCAGAAGACGAAGTGGGACCGCTGATGAGCGATTCAGGTCCGGTCGGCGTCTCGACACCGCTCTCGCGCGTGGGCTTCGCCTTCGCCGTCTTTCTGCTCGTCTCGCCGGCGATCCTGGTCTTCCTCTGGATGCTGTCCCTCGCCTTCAAGAACGAGGTCGACAACACCGCGTTTCCGCCCGTGTTCATCCCCAATCCACCGACGCTCAAGAACTTCGTCGACGTGTTCGAGAAGAACAACTTCCTCCTCTATTTCTGGAACTCCGTGCTGGTGACGGGGGGCGCGGTCGTCATCGGGCTGATCGTCGGCGTGCCGGCCGGATACGGCATCGCACGGGCAAGGTGGGCGCGCGCCGCCGTTCTGATCCTGATCGCGCGGATGACGCCGGCGCTGTCCTACCTGATCCCGCTGTTCATCGTCTTCCAGTGGCTCGGCATCATCGGCACGATCACGCGCGCTCGTCATCACCCATCTGGTGATCACGGTGCCGATCATCGTCTGGGTCATGATCGGCTATTTCGAGGGCATCCCCGTCGAACTCGAGGACGCCGCGCTGATCGACGGATGCACGCCCTGGCAGAGCTTCCGCTACATCGCGCTGCCGCTCGCCCGGCCGGGCATCGTCGTAGCGACCATCCTCGCCTTCATCTTCTCCTGGAACAACTTCGTGTTCTCTGTCGTGCTCGGCGGCAAGAGCAGCAGGACGCTGCCCTCCGCCGTCTACAATTCGCTGACCTTCGAGCAGATTTCCTGGGGGCCGCTGGCGGCAGCGGCGCTTCTCGTGACCCTGCCGGTGATCCTGCTGACGATCATCGCCCAGCGCGAGATCGTCGCCGGCCTCTCCGCCGGTGGACTGAAGGATTGACCACATGGCCGGTGGAATCGAACATCGCCCTCTCGGCAGGACAGGCCTCACGGTGTCGGCGCTGGGTTTTGGATCGGCGCCGCTCGGCGATTTGTATGCTCGTCTGGACGAGCGGCAGGCCGTTGACGCAGCCGTGGCCGCGGCCGTCGGCGGCATCTCGCTGTTCGATACGTCGCCGCTCTACGGCCACGGTCTCGCCGAGCACCGCCTGGGGACTGCGCTCCGCCGCGTCGACCGCAACGCGATCGTTCTGTCCACGAAGGTCGGGCGCTGGATGTCGCCTGCGCGGGGCGCCCACGCGACCAGCGGATACGCCGGCGGGCTGCCCTTCGCCGCGACACTCGACTACAGCTATGACGGCGCGATGCGCTCGATCGAGCAGTCGCTGCTGCGCCTCGGCGTCAGCCATGTGGAGATCGCGCTGATCCATGACGTCGACCGGCGCAATCATGGCGACGCAGTTGATGAGAGGATCGAGGAAGCTGTCACCGGCGCCTGGCGCGCCCTTGCGAAGCTCCGGGGCGAAGGCGTCATCCGGGCGGCCGGCATCGGCGTGAACGAGGCCGATGTCTGCGTCCGCTTCGCCGAGCGCTGCGACATTGATTGCGTGCTGCTCGCCGGCCGCTACACCCTGCTCGACCAGAGCGCGGCCGATGCATTCCTGCCGCTGTCCCTGAACCGCGGCATTGGCGTGATGGCCGGCGGCGTCTTCAACTCGGGCGTGCTGGCGACGGGTCCGGTCCCCGGAGCAAAGTACGACTACGCCGCCGCGCCGCCGGAGATCCTCGAGCGCACGGCGAAGCTCGGCGCCATCTGCGCGCGGCATGGCGTGGAGCTGCCGACGGCGGCGATCCATTTCGCCCGACTGCATCCGGCGGTATCGAGCGTGGTGCTGGGGGCGGTGTCGCCGGCCGAGGTCGAGCGCAATCTGGCAAGCTGGCACGCGCCGCCGCCGCCTGATCTCTGGCAGGACCTCAAGCGCGAACGGCTGATCCCTGACGACACGCCGACGTCTGGTGTCCTGCGATGAGGATCGACTCGCACCAGCACTACTGGAGCCTTGCGCGCGGCGACTATGGCTGGCTCACGCCGGAGCTTGCGCCGATCTACCGCGACTTTGGCCCTGACGATCTGAAGCCGCTGCTCGCCAAAGCCAACATCGACCGCACGATCCTCGTGCAGGCCGCGCCGACAGCAGGCCGAGACGCACTATCTGCTCGATCTCGCACGGACAGAGCCCACGGTCGCGGGCGTCGTCGGATGGGTGGATTTCGACGGCTCGGATGTCACGCAGCGCATCGCCGCGCTGGCCGACGACAGGCTGCTCGTCGCCCTGCGGCCGATGATGCAGGATATCCCCGATCCGGCCTGGATGCTGCGCCCGACCGTCGGCATCGCGATCGAGTCCATGCTGAGCCACGGCCTGGTCTTCGATGCGCTGGTGAAACCCGTCCACCTTCGGCCGCTGCTGACGCTGGCCGAGCGCCACCCGCAACTTTCCATCGTCATCGACCATGGCGCCAAGCCGGACATCGCCCGCGATGCCTTTTCGCCATGGGCGGAAGACATGGCTCGGCTCGCCGAACGGGCGAACACCGTTGCCAAGCTCTCGGGCCTCGTGACGGAAGCGGGACCCAGCTGGCGCGAGGCCGACCTGCGGCGCTACATCGAGCATATCCTCGCGACCTTCGGAGCCGGCGCGCGTCCTCTTCGGCTCGGACTGGCCGGTGCTCACTCTTGCGGGCGAATACGCGACTTGGCTTGCGATCGTGGAGCGCGCGATCTCGCATCTGCAGCCGAACGAGATCGCGGCCGTCATGGGCGCCAACGCGCGCCGGATCTATCTGGGCAAGAGAGGTCGCATCTGATGCTGAAAGGCCTGCACCCGCTTCTCTCGGCGGACATCCTCTATCTTCTCGCCCGCATGGGCCATGGCGACGATCTCGCCATCGTCGACCTGAACCATCCGGCTGAAACCGTGGCCGCCGCGACCACGAGCGGGGTGCTGATCCGCGCGCCAGGAGTTCGCGTGGAGGCGATGCTGGCGGCGGCCCTGACGGTGTTCCCTCTGGACACGTTCACGGATGATCCGGTCCGCTTCATGCAGCCCGTTGACGCCGGCGACACACTGCCCGAAGCCATCCGCGACATGCAGCGGGCCGCGCGCGACGGCGGCTTTGCCGGCGCCTTCAGCATGCTGGAGCGCTTTGCGTTCTATGAGGCCGCGCGCGGTTCCTTCGGCGTGATCCAGTGCGGTGACCCGAGGTTTTACGGCAACGTGCTGCTGCGAAAGGGCGCGATCGAGGCGCCGGCTTCATGAGTGCCGATCGCCGTTCGTGCGCGACGGCCGTCGTTCGTAACGGATTTAATTGTCAAACAGCCCGGGCCCGTAGCCCGCATGAGCGAAGCGATATGCGGGGCTGACTTAGCCCCCGGATGGCGCTTCGCTTATCCGGGCTACAGACACGCGTCATCGCCCCGTGTGTGGTCCGGCAGCGCGCGCCGGGCTTGCCCGGTTCGCGCCAAACAAAAATCTGCGCCGGCTACAGACGTGCGAAATCGGCCCCTGCTTTGAGCCGGCGCAGGGCTCGCCGGTCTTCTCTTCGTCCCTTTCCCCGTAGGGGCGTGCGGAACGACAGGGCGTTTCACCGCGCCCGCGGCGCCCGCATGGTTTGGATGCGGGCAGCCCGCATGCCGTTTTCGCGACGGCACACGGGCAGTGGCCCAGCCCAACGCCGAAGATCGTTGAGCTGAACCGGGCCTCGGAAGCAGATCTTCGCCTGCGTTCCGCACGCGGATGGACTTTGCGGCTTGCTGCATGTCCCAGGGGTTGTCACTGGCGCCGACGCGCCCCCGTTCGTGCGAGCTGTCGCCCGGACATGCACTTGGACCGTCCGCCCGTGTTGCCGGCGTCTGTCCCCGTCCGCTTTCTAAGGATCGGCGATCCTCACTGCGTCCAGGGTCCGGCATCGTAGCGGCCACCCACATCCCGCTGCCACGTATCGAAGACGATCGCGACGCGCCCCTCACCGGAGCGGGATGGCGGCGATGATATTAGTCCCATGGCGAGCGTCAAGAACAAAAAGCGAACATCGACCAACTATTTTTTCTGAAAATCAGAAATGATGAGCGGCACATGTCTGTCAACAATGGCCGCTCACCTGTCGGTCTGAACCTTGGCCCACGCCGCCTCGGCCCTGCCTGCGCGTCACCCGCCCTCCGACATCCCGCCGCCGACCGCGGTCTCTCACGGTAGGGCCAGTCGTTCGGTCGCGCAGCCTTTCACTCATGAGCTTTTCCCTTACAGCTGCGAGACTCGCTCGTCGCCTACACGTACCATTGCGTCGTCGGGAGCATCCGGTGCCTTGATCCTGAACC